>NZ_AP043731.1:0-1903084 GCF_055398215.1 Thermocladium modestius
ATGCGGTGCATGCGTGTCCGTCTGCCCCACCAACGCGTGGGAGCTGGATGAGAACGGGAAGGCGAGGCTGATATGGGATTGGTGCATCGATGACTTCTCCTGCGTGCCTGTCTGCCCCGTGAACTGCATATGGAAGAGCGGGGAGACGCCGGAGGAGACCAAGCACAAGGATAATTGGTACAGGTTCAGCAGGGACTTGTCGCCGGAGGAGCAGAAAGTATTCGAGGAGTGGGCTAAGAAGTATGGAGTCACGGGGAAGCCCGCCATGAGCCAGTGACCGCAGTGGGAGGGGAGGCGGTTAAGTACTCGGATGTATATAAGGTAGTCTACCCCAGGAAGCACGAGGGCATTTACAAGAACCGCGGCGATAATGCCTGGGTCTCCGTGAGGATACGGCAAGGACCGGGGAGAGACCCCAGCAAGTGGTACTCAAGCCAGTTGAGGACGGTGACCCACGTGGCCGATAGGTACGGCGATGGGAGGATCATGCTGGGCACCAGGGGGGACGTGGAGGTGGTGGCCGTGGATTATAGGATGTTCGACGAGGTGGTGGCCCAGTTAAGGATGGCTGGACTGGAGCCCAGGGACTCCTGCGGCAGCAGCGTGAGAAACCCAATTCCCTGCCCAAGCAATCACTGCCCCCTCGCCCTTGCCAACGCCGAGGCCCTCTCCACATTCATCGGGGATTACTTCAGGGGGCGGGCGGAGTACGAGGGCGTTAACATGCCTCACAGGTTGAAGATCTCCGTGTCGGGGTGCGGGGAGGCGTGCGCAGTGCCCGCGTCCCAGGACGTGGGGATAATCGCGAGGGGGGATGGGGGATTCGACGTGTACCTGGGGGGAGGCGTTGGGGAGCACGCCTTCACCGCCAAACCTGCATTCACTGGGGTGGCCGCGGATGATTTGCTGCCCATATGCATAGGGGTGGCGCAGGTGTTGAAGAGGGAGGGGGAGAGGAAGGGCTTCAAGTGGGTGGTGAAGAACAGGGGGCTAGATGCCGTGAGAAGCGAGGTTATTAAGGCGGCGGAGGAGGTGAAGCGGCAAGGCGTTCCTTCACCACCACCCTCGGGGCCAGTTTTCCTGGGCAATCTAATGGTTAGGCTCCACTACCCAGCGGGGTGGGTCTCATCGAGTGAGTTGGAGA
Organism: Thermocladium modestius; assembly: GCF_055398215.1. NCBI lineage: Archaea > Thermoproteati > Thermoproteota > Thermoprotei > Thermoproteales > Thermoproteaceae > Thermocladium > Thermocladium modestius. The sequence continues at coordinate 1,145 of NZ_AP043731.1, forward strand.
GCGTAGCCAGGCTGGCGGAGGAGCGGGGGGTGGGGTACGTGGTCCTCTTCAATGATCAAACCATCTACGTCCCATTAGCGGGGAGCACCATGGAGATGAAGGGAGAGCGGCTCGGCCCGTACCGCGGGGGAAAGGCCGCCACCGTGGCGTGCCTAGGCAAGGAACTCTGCCCCCCAGGTCTCATAGATACCACCTCCCTGGGACGTAGAATACACGTTCACCTGAGGAGGCCAGTCAAGGTGGGGGTGAGCGGGTGCACCCATGACTGCGCCATGTCGAGAACCTCCGATATAGGGCTGGAACCGTTTGGCTTCAACGCGAGGATTATCGTGACTATTGGAGGCGGGGCAAGGAGGGTGGGGGAGGCGGTGGGCGTTGTGGAGCTAAGCGATGCGGAGGCGGTAGTGGATGCATTGCTCGACATGATGGACGAGGCGGATGCGGATGATGCGGGGGAATTGATGGAGCGCGTTGGGGTCGAATCAATAAAGGCTAGGCTATCGGCCAGAATCAAATCATTTAAGCCATGGGACAATGGACTGCAGTCCACTTTAGGCCCCGACTAGCCTATGGATCACCGCGGTGTTGATTGTCGAGCATTAGCGTAATATTTATATATGCGTTACCAATAATTGGACACGCAGTTACACCCACAATAAACCACAATATCAAGCCATTACTCCACCTTCCCGACGAGGACCTCCACCACGTCCTTCCACGCGTTGGGAAGAAGCTTACCTGCGCCTATGCTTTACTACGATTGCTAGAATTATTATCGCGATTATTGCGATGATTGCGGCGGAGTACTCGTAATCCCTACCTTGATTGGGCTTGATTGGCGTGATTGTTGTAATCGTCGGAGCCGTGGTTGTGGTGCCGTTCATTTGCATTGCTAGGAGGATTGTTGAGCTCCTCGTTATGTTTATGGAGCCCGTGATGGGCTTAAAGCCTGGAGGCGGCGTGGCTATATACGTATAGTTGCCCCTCGGTAATTGAATTGTTATTGACAGCAGCGAGGAGCTTAGGGTCACGTTAATCGAGCCCATATCAGAGGACCCCTGGACGTGCACCCCCCACCGCGCGCCGAGGGGAATCCCGGAGGCGGTGAAGTTAACGCTATAGAGCGGCAGCGAAACGTTAATCACCGATGGTTCGCCGACGCCGAAGGCATTTACTGCTGCCACCGAGGCCACGTAATCGCCCGGCTTAACCCTCGTCGAGTAATTCATGGTGGAGTTGCTTAATTCGGCCATCAGCGTTCCGTTAACGTAGACAAGGTAAGCCCGGACCCCATACTGCTCAGCATCCTGTTCCCTCCACGCTAATTGAAGCGTTGCATTGATAACCGTGGCCCGGAGCTTGAGAGGGGGTGGGGGCGAGAGGGGAACAACGTAGAGGGATAAGTTGCGGATCTGTTGAGCCGCGGGCCCGCCCCCGCTCAACGAGTATATAAGCAGTGAGGACCCAAGCGCCGCGCTGCCTATCATAGTGACGTTAATGGCGTGGAAGCCCTGCAGCGGCGTTTCATTGAGGTAGGTGCCCAGCCAAGTGGAATTATAGGCCGTGATCACCATGTAGGGCGGCCTGTAATCGACCGCAACCCCCTCCACGCCACTGCTTAGGTTACCTACATAGGTTGAGGCAAGCGTTGATGCGTTCACCACGACGAGCCTATCGCCCGATGCATTATAACATAGAACCGCAAGCAGGTCGCTGGAGTTAGCCACGTTGATCCCCACGATGGGCGTGGAGCAGTTGATGGGCAGCGGGAGGCGCACCCCATTGCTTATATTCATTGCCTCAATGCTTCCATTAATTAATCTATATAATAACACGCTCCCCGCCAGCGCCTCCAGTTCCCCCACATCGCCTACCTGAAAACGGCGAGCATCATTGTGAAGCGGCGAGTAGATGAACACTGATGCATTTATCGGCATTAATCCCCTCGAGACCAGGACGGCTATTAAGGGATTGGAGCCCCCCTCAACGACTATCGAGCCCGCGACCCCGGAGTTGGTAACGTTATGGGGAGGGCCCCACCCCCTCCCGGGCGTGTACACGGCGTACTGGGCCCCTATGAAGCTTACGTTGAACGGGCCTTCGAGGGCCGCCTCGCCGTAGGGCATGTAGAGCCAGGCCGCCATAACCGAGCCATTACTCATCGCTGCGGCGGCTGGCCTCAATGCATCCCCGACAGCGGGGGGCCGCGTGGCGGTGAGGAACCTCGATGCATTCATGAATAGGCCACCCACTTGCAGTCCCATCCTCAACGGGAGCGTGGAGTTATCGTTGGAGTAGAGGATGAGGACCCCACCGACTTCCCCGGCGATGGATACGGTGGTGTATGGATATATATCCGCGATCGCCGCCCCGCTCCACGATCCATTAACCCAACGCAGCGAGTCATAGTTGGGCCCCACGTAGTACCTGGTGATCAGGGACGGCTGGGACGGGTCCGGGCTCCCCGCCTGGCCCCAGCTGTACAGGACTCCCTCCTCGCTCCAAATTGTGCCGCTCCAGAGGAGCGCCTGCCATTGAACGAACACAACGCCCGTCACCGACGCGCTCTTCAACGCGGGGCTGCCGGGGCCAACGCTCATGGTGAATATCAAGCTGCCTCCCTCCGTGATGGTCGCCACGCCGATTCCCTCGTTAGCGGCGAGGGTCATGGGGACCTCGACCACCCCCCTCACCCGGGTTATCATTAGGTCCAGTCCCTGGAGGAATTCCTGGCCCTGGTCCTCGGTGGGGGCCAGCGTTAGATCGAGCGCAGTGCTTGGCGCTATGCTTATGGTCAGCGTTATGCCTATGTCTACCGTGCCGTAGCCCGGCACGTCGAACGAGTAGCCCGCGACGGGCATTGTGAGCGAGGCGGTTCCCCGTATCTGAAGCAATGCGTCGGCCGACACCCAATTCACCGTGCCGTTGCTCACCTGGAGGTCCCCCGTGGCGCCCACGGTCACGCCTATGGTGAATGAGGCCGGCCCCACGTCCACCTCCTCATCCCCGGTCCCATTCGATCCGAGGAGATTGCCGGTGGTCATGGTCAAGCGACCCGTCAATTTGATCACGCCGGTGGAGTACATATCTATCTCCAAGTAAATGGTCGGCATCAAGTCATAGGTTCCGCCCCCCGCGAATTGAGGCAGCGTTACCTGCGTGCTGAGTATGGAGCCCAGGTCCAGGTTAGTCGTCGAGATAACCTCGAACTCGTTTCCCCAGGCCTCCCCCGTGACGCTCTTAACCTGCACCCCCTCGAGGTTAGAGTAGCTCATGATGTTGAGTAGCCACGATGGGTCGTTAATCACGTAGAAGGAGTACGACTCGGTCAATTCCGTCGCCGCGCCATTCAGCGAGTACTTGGCGATCACCAGCAGCGTGTTCTTTCCTGGACTTAGTGAACCCATGTTGACCTGCAGCGTCCAGGGCTCGTTGGGGCCGCTCGGCGGATTAAACGCCAGCTCCTCTCCATTTAAGTAGCCGTAAACCGCCGTGGGCGTCTCATTGCTGTAGAAGCCGAACGTGTTCTCCAGGTTTATCCCAGAATAGAAGTAGCCGGAGTACTGGGAGACGAGGGTGGCGTTCACCTTGATCCTCTCGAACCTAACGGTGATAGTCGCATTGCCGCGGCTCGCATTGATTGTTCCGACCATCGATGAATTGACCACGGCATACCCAGGCGGCGTCTGTATGAAGTAATCATACGTTCCATTATGGACAATGAAGCTGATCAAGGAAGACGTGGAGTTAAGCGATTCCCCATCCACTGCCGCCGCCCAAGACGTGCCGGGCGCCAGTCCCTCCTCGATGAAGTTTATATAGAGGGGTGTGAACCTCACCGTTATCGTCAAGTTCCTCCCATTGATCGTCACTGTTCCCTGCGCCGGGGAGGCTTGGTATTGATTCATGGATGAGGACTCAAAGTCGTATGTGCCGTTCATCACGGTGAAGCGGATGAGGCTGCCATTAGTTGACTCAACGGTGGGGAGGGATAGGCTGCCGATGACGCGGGCCAATTTCACGCTCCACCGAGCCCCCACGGGCAGCCCCTCCTCCATGAACGTGACGTTATTCATTTTGAGGGGGCCGGCTGGATAGACCTGGGATAATGAGCCCAGGGAGCCGGGGAGCCCGGCGTTCAGGGCGTAAACATACCCGCTGCTTGGGTCATATATGAGCGAGACAGGATCGTAGCCCGTGATCACGTCCCAAAGCACCGTGTCGTTCCTACCATTTATCACGGTAACTCCCCCGCTGCCCAGGCCCAGGAAGCCCGTCTCCTCCGTCGCGACGTATATATAGCCGTTCATGGGATCATAGAGAAGCGAGGTGGGGTTGGGCCACGTGGTTATGTTAGCCACGATCGCGTCCCCGTTTCCTATCACGGCTGTCGTATTTGCCTGCGGCACCTCCATCCACGTGGTCGCGTTGGCGCCCGTGAACGGGTTTCTAGACGTGCCGGAGGAGGCGTTGATCAAGCTGCCGATGTATATCGATTCATAGATGTATCCATTGCTGGGGTCATACGCTAGGCCGCTTGCCACGCCGTTCATTATGCTGCCAATAACGGAGCCCGCGGCCGGGTCAATTATCGACACGCCGGCATACCTCACATCCACCACGCTGGGCGAAACCAGTCCAGCGTCTATTACGTATATGTAGCCGTTTCCCGGATCGTATAGAAGCGAGCCGGGGCCCGGTAAGCCCTCTATTACCTGAATTACTTGATTATCCGAGGCATCTATCACGGACACATCGTTTGACCCCCAATTGGACACGTAGATGCGGTTATTGGCGGGGTCGTATGTCAAGGCGTCGGGGTTCAGGCCCACAGTGATGTTAACCAGGTACTTCCCAATTAATTGAAGCGCCCTGGCCCTGATCGTGGAGTTAATGGCTGGGATGGAGCTGTCAAACGCCCTCCTCGCGTTGAATGATGGTAGCGTCACGTTGGGCGGAGCGGTTATATTCGTCGTGTTTAGCTTGGATATTATATTTGTTATATTGTGATTAGAAGCAATGCTGAGCACCTCAGTCACGTTGGGACTGATGCCCGTGACCGTGCCGGAGGCGCTGTTAGCCACATAGACGTATCCATTCCCCGGGTCATAGAGGAGAGCCACCGGGTCTGCCCCCACCGGCACGTTGAGCAGCACCGTATTATTGATTGAGCTAATTATGGATACGAGGCCCGTTGATGTTGCTACGTACATGTACCCGTTCCCCGGATCATATAGGATGGCGGTGGGTCGCCCCGCTGATGCGTTGCAGGAGACCGGGAGCGTTTGATTGGGTAGCTCTGGCAGACCGGGGCGTTGGCAAGGATTCCCGACCGGTATATTGGTAACCACCTTATCGGTGGCTGGATTTATCACGGTCACGGTCGTGCCGGAGTTGCCTACGTATATGTAGCCGTTGAGGGGATCGTAGGCCATGGATGTTGGATTAACGCCCACCGGCACGCTTATGGTGGACGCGAGGATTGTGAGGGCCAATGCATGAAGGGGCAGGATCATCACTGCCGCCAACAGCGCCAATTCCGTAATGTTTTTGTTGATTTTAGTCGCCATTATGCTTAGTTCAACTAGTTTAAAAATATTTACTTTTTATGAAAAATCATTATTATTTTTAATAAATTGGATTAAGCTAAGTACTGAATAATTGAGTATAGTTGCCTCCACTGAACTCCCACGCCGTACCCTATCCCGGCGGCCGCCGCAATGATCATCCACGCCCTGCTCCGCTCATTGGCTCTCTGCATGGCCAGCACCAGGGTAAGGGGAACGAGGGCGGCGAATTGTATGGTGTAGTAACTATAGAGCGTGTGATTCCCCGCGGCATAAACCGCCCAGTAACCCAACCAACTGGCCAAGAGCGATGCGGGAACCGCCAGTTCCCTCCAATTCATTTCCCTAAAGAGGCGGGCCCGCAAGTGGGGCTCCAGCATGAGTATTGACAAGGCTATCGCCACTAAGTAGGCGCCGGGCAGGCCGGACGCGTATAGGGGCGGGGAGTAATCGCTCACGAAGCTGTCGGTCCCGATTAGCCAGTCAAACGGGTTGGAGGCCACGGGGCCGGGGGGCCGGGACTCCGTGAACCACTTGAGATAGAAAATCGTGTCGGTCACGTAATTATGAATGCCGCCCACCAGGTATATTATTGGGATCTGCGGCAGTGCGTAGAGGAGGAGGGCCAAGCCCAGGTAAATCGCCGCCCGCCTGGCCCCCCGCCCGTAAAGCTCCGCGTACGTCATGGCGAGCACGGGAAACGCGCCGGGATACTTGCTGGCTATCCCAAGCCCCCCGGCCACGGCCGATGATAAGGGCTTGTTCCGCAGGTATAGGTAGACGGAGAGGACTGTGAAGAAGCCCACGTACGCATCCAGCATGGCCAGTATGCCCTCATCCCTGAACGTGGCATCCATTAATAGGAGCGCGGAGGCCAGGGAGGCGTACCTCGCGTTCTTGGTGAGCATTAGCGCCGCCAGGTACGTGAGCACCAGGGAAGCGGCGGAGAGCACGATGCTCGGTACCCTCCAGTACGGCGGGCGATCCCCCAACCATAACATGGCCGCCACCATGAAGTACTTGGCAAACCATGGATGCTCCAAGTTAATGTAAGTGAGTATCCCGGATTCATCCGGGTAGTAATAGCCGAACCTAATAGTGCAGCCCGGGCTAGTCGAGGCGAATTCATACACTGCGGGAACCGATTTATTGAACCAAGCCATGCCGTAATCCCCGTAATACACGGCCGGGGATGCATTGGCGGGGCGCAGCCGGGGTACGGCGAGACAGTCACCCCGAACCCAGCCAAATCGCGCCCAAGCCCCACCTCGTTTATGAAGTTCCTGGCGGCCGATACGTACCAGATCTCGTCGCTCACGTACCCATTCATGTGGGGCTGCATGGCGTACGCGTATAAGCAGAACAACGCCACGATTGCGGCCAGCGGCAGCAGCGTTAAGGCGCTCCTGACACCCATTGCTCCGGGGCTCCGCCCGCTATTAAAACGTTGACTCCAGTCGATCCCAAAGCGCGGTTAGGCGGTGAGGCGGGGGGCCGAGGGACTGCTGGGCAGGAGCGGTTTGGCTGTTCTTGAACACGTACGACTCTGCCAGGACGTAGTTGACTAGGAACCCCAGCAAGACCCCCACTATGTAGGCCAGGTACCCGTTGAGTCCCAGCACGTAGTGAAGCGCATCGCTCGCGGCGTAGTTCACCAGCGTGCCCCCGAGCCCCGCCACGTGGTACCTAGCCAGCCCAGCCGCGTAGGGCGTCGGCCTGTCCCTGAAAGTCCACGCCCTGTTAATTGAGTAATTATTAATTATGCCGGCCTCTATTGCTGGGATTAGGGACGCGAAGTACGGTATCCCGATGAGCCGCCAAGCCACGTGCAGCACGGCCTCCGACACCAAGACGCCTAAAACGCCCACCGCGGCGAACTTGAGGGGCCTATACCCGCTGAGGGAGAGCAGGGCCAGCGACGTGGCCGTTACCTGCCTCACGTAGTCCAGAACCTGGGCCAGGCCCAGCTTGCTCTCCCCCGCCCTCCTCCTCCCGAAGACGTAGGGGACCTCCCTCACTTTCTCGACGCACAGCAGGACGTCCAGCAGGACCTTGTACTCCCCCCTCGCCCTCAGGCAGTTCACCACCTTGGACCGCCTCACGGCGAAGAAGCCCGACATTGGATCCCGCACTCCCCTAGTTGATGGCAGGAGGAGGTGGGCTAGGAAGGTGGCTCCCCTGCTCACCGCCCTCCTAATCAACGGCCAATCCCCGACCCCGCCCCCCTCCACGTAGCGGCTGGCCACAGCCGCGTCCCACCCAGCCTCCACGGCCGCCACCAATCGAGGCACGACCTCCGGTGGGTGCTGTAGGTCCGCGTCCATCACCACCACCACGTCGCCGCCGGCGGCCTTGATCCCATCCACGACGGCGCTGCTTAAGCCGAGCCTCCTGCCCCTCTCCAACACCTTCAACGCCAGGCCCAGCCTACCCGCTTCCCTCACCGCCTCATCCACGGTGCCGTCGGTGGATCCATCATCTACCAGCACGACCTCAACCCCGCCTCCAAGGGCGGCCGCCAACCCCTCCAGGAGGGGGCCCACGTTGCCCGCCTCATTCAACGTCGGCAACACCACGCTAACGCTGCCCATCAACAAATGAATGGGGACCGGTTTAATTGAGTTACTCCGCAGTGATAGATCAGCCCCGGCGGCAAAAATTATAATCAGTAGTCAATGCCTCCACCACAATGAAGGCGATGGTTCTGGAGCGGGCAGGGCCAATAGAGAATCAACCCCTCAAGTTGAGGGAGGTAGAGCCGCCTAGAATGGGTCGGTTCGATGCATTGATGGAGGTGAAGGCATGCGGGGTGTGCGGCACTGATTTAAGTATAGTCGAGGGCCGGTTCAAACCGCCTCGCCTTCCCATAGTGCCTGGACACGAGGCAATTGGAAGGGTCCTCGCCGTGGGCGAGGACGCGAGTGGGCTGGTAAGGGAGGGGGACTTAATCGGCGCCTACTGGGTCCATTCGTCGTGCGGGTCATGTGATTACTGCTTGACCGGCAGGGAGCAGTTATGTCTGGAGAGGAGAGTGAATGGACTGGATAACGATGGGTGCTACGCCGAGCAAATGGTTGTAGATGCCAGGTATGCGGTGAAGATACCAAGCGGGTTAAGTCCTGAGGAGGCAGCTCCATTCATGTGCGCGGGCCTCACCGCCTATAGATCGATTAAGTTAAGCGGGGCCGAGCCGGGCCGCAGGATAGGCGTGATCGGAGTGGGGGGCCTCGGCTCGTTTGCGATTCAAATAGCGAAGCTGAGGGGGGCGCGCGTCACCGCCATCAGCAGGTCCAGCGTGAAGCTGGAGATGGCGAGGAGACTGGGGGCGGACGAGACTGTTCCGGAGGATGAGGCGAGCAAGATGGCCGGGGAATTCGACTCCGTGGTGCTCCTAGCTCCATTCCCCAAATTAGTGGAGGTAGGCATGAGACTGTTGAGGAAGGGGGGTTCCATGATCGTGGCGGCCAACCTGGATGAGGTGCCTAACATGCCCTACAGGTCGACCCTTGCATCCGAGCGATGCGTGAGGAGTGTGAGCGTTGGAGGCAGGCAGGAGCTCAAGGAGCTGCTTGGATTGGCGGGAAGCGGGGCATTGAGGCCCATCCCGGTGGAGCCCATGCCGTTGGAGGAGGCCAACGAGGCGTTGCTGAGAGTCAAGAGGGGCGACGTGATTGGGCGGGTGGTGTTGAGGCCCTAAGCTCCTTATCCCATAATGATTCACCGGGGTTCATGATTGGTTTGGTTAATCGATAGATAGGTTATATACCGGCGAACGGTGACTGGGCGGGTGGGGATGGCTGAGGAGAGATTGCCCGCGTGGATAAGGGTCACGATGCCGGCGCGCTCCAGGCACGACGAGGTAAGGCGAGTGCTGGGCAAGTATAGGTTGAACACGGTGTGCGAGGACGCTAAGTGCCCCAACGCGTTTGAGTGCTGGGGCTTGGGCACAGCTACGATAATGATACTCGGCGACACGTGCACCAGGGCGTGCCGGTTCTGCGCAGTGAAGACGGGCAAGCCGGGCGCGGTGGATTGGTTCGAGCCGATCAGGGTCGCGCTGGCAGTGCGCGACTTGGGTCTCAAGTACGTCGTCATAACGTCGGTTGACAGGGATGATTTGGCCGACGGCGGGGCATCCATCTATGCATCCACCGTGAGGCAGATAAAGCGAGTTAATCCGGGCACCAGGGTCGAGGCGTTGATACCGGACTTCAACCTGAATCGAGACTCATTGAGGGCGGTGGTGGAGGCGGGGCCCGACGTGGTAGCGCATAACCTGGAAACCGTGGAGCGGCTGACGCCGTTGGTGAGGGATAGGAGGGGTGGGTACGGCAAATCGCTGGAGGCGTTGAGGATTGTGAAGGAGCTTAGGGGCGGTCAAGTCACCAAGTCCAGCATAATGCTGGGGCTCGGGGAGGAGCGGGGCGAGGTCATCAAGGCAATGCGCGACCTGAGGGATGCGGGGGTCGACATATTGACCATAGGGCAGTACTTGAGGCCCACGGGTGGGGCCAGGCACTTGCCTGTCGCTAGATACGTGCCCCCCAATGAGTTCCAGGAACTGAAGGAATTGGGGTTAAGGATGGGGTTCAGGGCGGTGGCTGCAGGGCCATTGGTGAGGAGCTCGTACAGGGCATTGGAGTTGTTCGATTCGTAGCTGTTAAAATGGGTATGCCGGTTATAACTATAATATATTGAATCATCCCTCGCTTAATTAATCGATGAGCGGGCTACATAGTTCAAATATAACTGTCAAAAACAGTGGGTAAAGGCATCAATATATTTAAGATGAGGCTTTAGGCGATCGCAATGGCTAGGTACGAGTTCAAGTTCCCGGATCTAGGGGAGGGGCTGAGCGAGGCTGAATTGATAAATCTCCACGTTAAGGTAGGCGATCAAGTTAAGGAGGGGGATACGTTGATGGAGGTTCAAACCGCTAAGGCTAACGTTGAGATACCGAGCCCGGTCAGCGGCACGGTGGCTGAGATAAGGTTTAAGGCAGGCGACACTATCCACGTGGGCGACGTGGTCCTCGTCATAGAGACCGGGGGAGAGGCGACGCTTCAATTAAGAAAGCCAATAGAGGTCACACAGCAAGCTGCACCGCCGCCCCAGCAGGCGCGGCAGGCAGTTCCAGCGGGAACCCCCGCGGGGGTTAGGGCCATGCCGGCGGCGCGGCGGCTTGCCAAGGAGGCGGGGATAGATCTCGGTAAGATCAGGGGAAGCGGGCCGGGCGGCGTCATAACCGTGAGCGACGTGAAGAAAGCCCAGGAAGAGAGGCAGGTGGGGAAGGGGGAGGCTAGGACGGCGGAGGTCAAGGCCGAGGAGGGGAGAGAGGAGAGGTTGCCCGTGAAGGGCATAAGGAAAACAATAGCTGAGAAGATGAGTAAGTCGAAGGGATCCATACCTCACGCGTATCACATGGAGGAGATAGATATGACCGAGGTGGCTAGGATAAGGGAGGAATTGAAGAGAAACGTGACCGACGTCAAGATAACGTTCCTGCACTTCGTCATGAAGGCCGTCGCCACGGCGCTGGGCGAGTACCCGCTGCTGAACGCCTCCTTCGACGAGGAGAGGAACGAGATAGTGGTGAAGCACTACGTGAACCTGGGGGTGGCAGTCGACACCGATCAAGGCCTTGTGGTGGTGGTAGTGAAGAACGCGGATGGGAAGAGCCTGGCCGAGATCGCGGGCGAGACGGCTAGGCTGGCGGAGAAGGCCAGGGCAGGCAAGCTGGAGCTCGGGGACGTCATGGGGAGCACGTTCACCATCAGCAACATAGGGGCAATAGGCGGCGTGGGTGGGCTGTCCATCATAAACGCGCCGGAGGGGGCCATAATGGCGATGGGCAGGATAGTCAAGAGACCAGTGGTTGGGGAGGGGGATGAGATACGGGTTAGGCAGATGATGATGGCGACGCTCAGCTTCGATCACAGGATAACGGACGGCGCGTACGCTGCCAGATTCATGAATAGGGTGAAGGAGCTCCTGGAGAATCCATACCTATTGCTGGCCAGGTTGAGGTGAGCGGCGTGCAGGGATACGACGCGGTCGTGGTGGGAAGCGGGCCGGGCGGCTACGTGGCGGCCCTGAGGCTGGCCCAGCTGGGGAGGAGAACCGCTCTAGTGGAGCGCGACAGGCTGGGCGGGGAGTGCACCAACTACGCATGCATTCCATCCAAGGCCCTCCTCCACGTGGCGAAGATAATCGATTACGCAGAGCGCGCCGCTAAGTATGGGCTTCGAATGAGGGTTGAGTCGATAGACGTGGATGCGTTGAGGAAGTGGAGGGACGGCGTCGTCAACTCCCTGAGCGGGGGCATAAAGTACCTATGCGATAACTACGGCGTCGAGGTGCTGCAGGGCGAGGCGCGCCTAAGGGGAGGAAGGGAGGTCGAGGTGAGGAGCAGCGGAGGCGATTCCAAGCAGCTAAGGGCGAGCAGCGTGATACTGGCGACGGGATCCACTCCAATCCAGTTGAGGGGGATCGAGCAGGATGGGGAGTTGGTCGTGGGCAGCCGAGAGGCAATGCAGTTAAGGAGGATACCTGGCCGTTTATTGATAATAGGCGGAGGCGTGGTTGGGCTGGAGGCGGCCACCCTCTACTCGAGGCTGGGGTCCGAGGTGACTATCGTGGAGATGATGCCTCAACTGCTGCCCGGCGCTGATCAGGAGGTGGCCAGGTACATCGAGAGAACCCTCAAGCAGCGCGGCGTCAAGATAATGACCAACTCCAAGCTGGATAAGCTAGAGAAGAGGAGCGGCGCTGCCGTGGCGACGGTGGTGACTCAGGGGGGAAGCACTACGGTGGAGGCTGATGAGGTGCTGGTCGCGGTTGGCAGGAGGCCCTCCTCGGAGGGCTTGGCCCTTATCGGCCTGGAAATGGATGAGCGGGGCCACGTTAAGGTGGATGCCGGCATGAGGACTAACGTGCCCGGCGTGTACGCCGTGGGCGATTTGGTGGGTCCCCCGTACTTGGCCCACAAGGCCATGAAGCAGGGAAAGGTGGCTGCGGAGAACGTCGCTGGGTTGAGGAGCGAGTTCGACTCCCTAGTGCCGTCCGTGATATACAGTGACCCAGAGATAGCGTTCGTTGGGTTAACGGAGGAGGAGGCGAGGGCGAGGGGTCAGGTGGTGGTGGGGAGGTTCCCCCTCAGCGCATCGGGCCGCGCTAGGACAATGGATGAAACCGAGGGGTTCGTCAAGGTAATAGCCGACGCCGCGGACGGCAGGATACTGGGCATACACATGGTTGGGTACGGCGTGTCCGAGCTAGCGGCGGAGGCCGCCATGTCGATGGAGTTCATGGCCACTCTGGAGGACGTGGAGGCGGTCATACATCCCCACCCAACCCTGAGCGAGGCATTGATGGAGGCAGTGGAGGCCGCCAGGAAGAGGTCGGTCCACATATTCCAGAAATGACCCCGCCCCAATGAGCTTCAGGCGGTTAGCCCGGCTAGTTTTCTTTAAATTATTAAGGCCTGCCGCGTCATACTAATCTAACGGGCTCCCCGTACTTGGCCGGGTCTATCAAGCCCTCCAAATCCCTTAACCGCACCTCCTTGAACTCAACCCCAAACGAGCGCGCCACGCCCTCCGTGACCCTTGCCTTCACCTCATCGATCGGCACATCCACCCCCAACACCTCCTTCATGGATGTTATCTTGCTTGAATCCAAGCCGCATGGGTTTATGTACGAGAAAAAGGATAGATCGGTGTTCACGTTGAGCGCGAAGCCGTGGTACGTGACCCCCTCGCTCACCGCCACCCCTATGGAGCATATCTTCCTATCTCCGACCCACACGCCTCTATGGCTTGGATTGTGCCTGGCCTCTATCCCGTACGTCGATAATGCGCTTATCACGGCGTCCTCCATCAACGTGATGAAGTCCCCTATTGGCGACTTCAGCTTGAATACGAAGTAGTAGACCAACTGCCCCGGCCCGTGGTATGTTATGTCCCCTCCCCTCTCCACCCAATATAGGGGGAGGACCGGCTTTAACAGGTTGGCGGCGTTTCCCTTCCTCCCAGTGGTATATACGTGATCGTGTATTACTGTTATCAACGTGTCCGGCAATTCATCCCTGGCGCGCGCCTCGTGGACGGCCCTCATCACTGCCCACGCCTCCCCGTACCTCATGAAGCCAAGGTCCAGCAGGTAAGCCATCGAGCTCGGCGTGGCTCCTGGGTTAAAAATCGTTTTTCGTTGAATCGCGTGAGTTATTATATATGATTAAAGAAATAATAGTTAGAGTAAATATAAAATCCTTTGCATTATATACAATTTCCCGTTGACTAACAAATAAGGTTTAATAAGGCTACATAATCATGGAGGATCAATGACGGCTAACATGCAAGTGGCGGAGGAGGTTGATATACCGCCCAACTTCGTGGCTCAATACAAGGAACCCGATGTAATGCGCGTCCTTAACCCGGACGGCAGCGTAAACGAGGAACTGTACAAGTGGGGGCCAAGCATATCGGACAAGGAAGTCATGTCGCTGCTGAACCACATGATACTCGGCAGGGCCGTGGATAAGTGGGCCTGGATGCTTCACCGCCAGGGACGCGTGAAGGGCACTTATGGCAGCTACGAGGGCCAGGAGGCAGTGGACATAGGATCCATCTACGCGCTCCGCGGGGAGGACTGGATAGCGCCGTCTTATAGGATACTGGGCGGCCTAATAATGAGGGGAATAACGCTGGAGGAGGTCTTCTCCAAGTTCTTCGCCAACTCCGGCGACCCGGAGAAGGGACGCAATCTCCCGGTGGAGTGGGGAAGCAAGGCGAGGGGCATATTATCCATTGGGGCCCCAATAGGGCCTCACTTGATTTATGCAGTCGGGTTCGCCCACGCGCTCAGGTATAAGAAAAAGGACGGCGTGGTGATGGCGTTCACGGGGGACGGCGGGACGTCCACCAACGGCTTCCACTCCGCCCTAAACTTCGCCGGCGTCTTCAAGACGCCCAACGTATTCGTGATCATAAACAATCAATACGCCATATCCGTGCCCGTATCGAGGCAGACTGCCGTGGCCAGGCTATCCATCAAGGCGGCGGCGTATGGATTGATGGGAGTATCGGTGGATGGAAATGACTTGCTCGCCATGTATAAGGTAAGCAAGTACGCCGTGGAGCGCGTGAGGAGCGGGGGGGCGCCTTTCCTGTTGGAGGCCGTTACATACAGGATAGGGCCTCACACCACCTCGGATGACCCGCAGACAAAGTATAGGCCCAAGGAGGAGGTGGATAGGTGGAGGCAACTGGATCCAATAGCGAGGGTAAAGGCCTACCTATTGAGGAGCGGGGCGGCCAACGAGGGGGATTTCAAGGCGATGGAGGACGAGGCCGAGGAGAGGATAAAGGCTGCAATAAAGGCGGCAGAGGCAAACCCACCGCCGCCGGCGGAAGAGTTAGTGAGGGACGTGTACTCCTTCATTCCATGGAACCTGGAGGAGGAGTTCGGGGAGATAATGGGGGAGAGGTGAGGAGGAGTGCCGCAGCTACCCATGGCCCGCGCGATTAACCAAGCGTTGAGGGAGGAAATGAGGCGCAGCGAGGACGTCGTGGTGCTGGGTGAGGACGTCGGGAAGAAGGGGGGAGTCTTCCTGGTCACGGAGGGGTTGCTGGACGAGTTCGGCCCCGAGAGGGTTATGGATACCCCCCTCAGCGAGTCCGGCATAATAGGCTTCGCCATGGGGCTGGCCATGGCTGGATTACGGCCTGTAGCGGAGATTCAATTCGTGGACTTCATTTATCAAGGATTTGAGGAATTGATAAACCACGTGGCCAAGCTCAGGTATAGGTCTGGAAACGAGTTCGCGTCTCCCCTAGTAGTGAGGGCGCCCTACGGGCCCGGCGTGAGGGTTGGTCTCTACCACTCGCAATCCCCGGAGACGTACTTCATACACACGCCTGGCCTGATCGTGGTGACGCCCTCCAGCCCATACAATGCGAAGGGCCTCCTGAAGGCAGCGGTGAGGGGGGAGGACCCAGTAGTGTTCCTCGAGCCGAAGCGGATATACTGGTCGCCGAAGGAGGAGGTGCCGGAGGAGGATTACGTGGTGGAGCTCGGCAGGGGGAGAGTGGCTAGGGAGGGGAGGGACGTCACCGTGATCACGTACGGCGCGTCCGTGTGGGACGCATTGAAGGCCGCCGATGAGGTGGCGGGTGACATCAGCGTCGAGGTTATAGACTTAATGACTCTATGGCCGCTCGACATCAATCTAGTACTGTCGTCCGTGAAGAAGACGGGCAGGTTGGTGGTGGTGCATGAAGCCCCGAGAACGCTTGGGCTGGGCGCTGAGATAAGCGCATTGGTGGCGGAGAAGGCGGTGGAGTACCTGGCGGCCCCCGTGGTGAGGGTCACTGGGCCCGACGTCCCAACGGCCCCCATATCGCTGGAGGACCTCTACATGCCTAATCCGGCCAGGATAAAGGGGGGAATAATGAGGGCAATGAAGTATTGAGCGAGCCAAAATAATAATCAGTCTCTTTACTCCATCACGACTTGGCTTCCCGGTTCCATTACCACGGCGGTGCCGTAAGCTATTATCTCATCCATGTACTCCCCAACCTCGTTGCTGTCCAGCCTGAAGCTAACCACGGCGTTGGCCCCCAACGCCTTCGCGTGCTGCACCATTCTATCTATTGCCTGCTTCCTGGCCTGCTCAGCCATCTCGGTGAACTCCACTATCTCGCCGCCCGCGAGGGACCGCAGACCGGCCAGGAACCTCCCGCCTATCCCCCTGGACCTGACCGTTATCCCCAACGCTATCCCCACCACCTTGGTTATTTTGAAGCCCGGGACGTATGGCGCAGTGGCCACTATTACGTCGCCCTCGTTTATAGCCATGCCGTTATTTCAAGTCATGCTCTTTTAAACTTGACGTTTATTCACTTCATCGCCCTCACTTGCTTCCCTGAAGGGGAAAATCAATGGGGACCCCTCCTCAACCAACCCCGCTGAGCTTAAACCCGTTACATGGGATTCCCGCCCAAGCATTATCCAACCGTCGGTTCCCCTAGTTCCGTGCTTAATGGCTTTAAAGCAATGGTTTGCCCACTCATGAGGGGCCAGGTCCACGATCCGCTGCCCCTGCATTATTGATCGGATAAAGTTTTTAAGGGAATTGACAGAAGATAACCCATGGAGTCCCAAGCATCCCTTCTGGAGGTTAAGTTAAAGTCCATACCCAGGGACCCACGCAATATGTTGGTGCTATCGTGCCCCGAGCCCAGCTTGGCGTCCGTGGTGTCCATAGAGTACGTGATAGACGCGTTGAAGATGGAGGAGATAGGCGCGATAAAGATAGGAAGCATATCGCCGGTGATAACGGTAATAGAGGGCGTGGCGAAGCTCCCCTACAGGCTGTTCTATAAGAGGGACAGCAACTTGGTCACCATTAGGCAGCACGTCCCTATACCCCCAAACGCGTATAAGCTCTTCATAGAGAAGATACTTGACTGGGCGGACGAAAACGGCATAACCAAGGTCGTGTGCCTCACCTCAATACCGGCCCTCGGCGACGCTGAGACCGATAACATATACTTCGTAACCGAGGAGAGCCACGTGCAGGAGTTCAAATCGCTTGGATTAGTGCCGCTCAGCGAGGCCACCCTGACGGGGCTGGAGGCGGAGTTCCTGGACGCCGTGCTCTCCAGGGGAACCCTGACGGGCGCGCTCCTCTTGGCGGAGTCCAAGCTGTTGACATCTATAAATAACCTGGTCAAGACCGGGAGAATAGCGTCATCCCAAGACGTGCTGTTCATATTGAACCAGACCGTCGGCAGGTTCGGCCCCGACGTGTCCGCAGCCATAAAGCTGATAAGAGGCATATCGCTGCTCACCGGCATCAACGTATCAATGGATAACCTGGAGGAGCACGCCAAGAAATACGCCTTTCTAATTGAGAAGAACTTGGAGGAGTACTTCAAGCAGCCCGAGAAGGAGAGAGTGCCCACCGTCCTCTAAGCCTCAATCAATGAACGGAGAACGCGGCGAAAAGCATCAGCGAGCCCACTATCATGGCGGCGCCGTTCGCCAATGAGTTGCCGTAAGAGATGTGGGCTATCGCGAACCTAACCCACCTGCCCCTCCTCTTCACGTATATGCCCCTCTCCGTGAACGCGTCCAGAAACATGTGGCTCGGCCCCAGCAGGAGATTGGAGAGCAGAACTATCACCGCCAACGGAGTCACCCTCCACTGAGACCCGTAGGCTAGAAGCAGGGATATGATGATGCCGGGAACCGCGCCCCAAGCAATGCTCCTCGGAACGGTGTGAGTTAACGGAGTCCTCCTCACGTAACCCCCCCTCTCCTCGTGGCCCAGCCCATCTATTATGGAGTTGCCCATCACGGACGTGATCAAGGAAATAAACAACGCGCTTGGGAAGGCGGCGCCCATGGACGTGGCGGCCAACGCCAATAAGCCCGTCGAGAACACGTAATGCGTGAGCAGCTTCAATCTACCCACCCCGGGCAGAATCCTCAGCGAAGAGGCAGTGCATCCCACTCATTCCAATTCAGGATTAGCGTGTCGATTTATTCCTTTCGTTTAAGCTCTGTTGAACTGCGTGTCCAATTTTTGGTAACGCATATATAAATATTGCTAATAATCACTGCTGTTGGACCTCTACCTCTGCCTCCTCCATTGGATTCATCACTATCTCGTCTATGCCGCACTTGGAGACGTCGCTTGGATTTAGGGCGACGCACATTAATTGCCTCATGGTTAAGGGACCCAGCCTGCTTATCTTCTCGATCATCTCCGGCGTGAGCGATAACGCGCTCGCGACTTCCTGTAGGTCGTCGGGCCCCACGTAGTCCGGCAACATGACCGTGGCCAGCCTCATCACCTCGAAGAGCGGCATGTCTACCTTAGCTATTAAATCCACCACGTCGGGCAGCATCGTAACCACTAAGTAAATGGAGTCCAGCAGCCTCATGTTGTTTCTGAAGCCGTGCATGGCCTCTATGAATCTGAAGGCCCGTGGATCGTCTTGGGACAGCAATCCCTCATCCACCTCCATCACTACTCTCCACCCCCTCCTGGAGGCGGCCTCGTTCAGCATCCTCAGGAAAGTCAATGGCTTGGAGCGGGCCAGTTCCATTAAGTCGTACGCGCCCAGCCTGGAGAACGCCCTTAAGTCCCCCTTCTCCCTCCTGAGCTCTCCCTGGAGCTCCACTATCTTATCCATGTTATCCATCGCTATTGAGGCGGTCACCGCTGATAGGTCCCTATCGCCGGCCCCGGCCATGTCAGTATAGAGGCACTGCACGTAGTCGCAGAGGCTCAACAGGAGAGTTGTCTTGCCGGAGCCCGCCCGGCCAATCACTGTTATCAATTGATTCCCATCCCTCACGTGCTGCACAATGGAGTCCCTGGCCTTGATCCATGAGGAGCCCAGCAGCCTGACCTTATTGTGCCTGCCAGTCACGAGCGATCTTTGCATTCAACTCACCTTCTTCACCAAGCCGTAATACGACGAGCCTATCTTTATCTTATGGGTCCCCCCATAAGCCAGGATATAGGACTTTGAGCCAAGCATGGACTTGACTAGGATTGCCTCGGCGTCCCCCTGGCTTATGCCAAGCCTCCCCGCCACCAGCTTTATCACCTGCCCTATGTCGGCGTACCCTGTGATGGGGTTCGATGCCTG
The DNA here is from genome assembly GCF_055398215.1 of Thermocladium modestius. Lineage (NCBI taxonomy): Archaea > Thermoproteati > Thermoproteota > Thermoprotei > Thermoproteales > Thermoproteaceae > Thermocladium > Thermocladium modestius. The sequence continues at coordinate 20,376 of NZ_AP043731.1, forward strand.
CCTTATGGCATCGTCGATCGCCTTGACCGCGTCCTCCCGCTTGGGCGGCGATAGCATGGCCCTCACCCTCCCCACCTCCTCCGCGTCCATCAAGGCCACCCTATAGCCAGCGCCGTGCCTCTGAACGCCTATCTTGCCCTTAACGCTCAACTCCTTTATCAATTCATCCGGTCTCCCCACCCACTTCCCCAGCACCTCCATGTATTGCTTATACGGGGCGTATACGGCATCCCCATCGGAATCCCCCAGCAGTACCCCGACGAGGAACGCCAGGCTCACCTCATCCATCTATTGGCCTAGCGCCGCGATGGGATAAAAACCAATTGATTAGTTTAGGAGCGACGTGTATTGCCGCCGCCACGTCCCGTTAATTTAATTGATATTTAAAAAAACGCGGCCCGCCTTTAGGGAAAACGTGCTGTGGAGATACGTGCTGACGATAGGGCATCCATGCATTAACGTGAGGATGGGCAAGGAGATCATCGCCATAGTCATGGATAGCAAGGGCAGGATAAGCTTCACCCATAGATGCAGGGGGAGGCATTTGAGGATAAAGCCGTTCAAGTCCGTCGAGAGCACCGACGCCGTGGAGAGGCCATTAATTGGAAGGGGCGGCTTCTATATCACCGTGTACACTGTTTACAGGGGAAACGCGTTCGTCAACGACATAACCATAAGCAAGCAGGGCAAGGTGGAGCAATTCAGGGATGAGGCCAACGAGGAATTGGCTAGGGGATTAGTGATGGGCGGCCCAGCATCGCGATACTTAGAGTACATGCTTGACGCATTAATAGATAGGTACCTGGACACGCCGACCCCCGTGGTGATAATGTCGGCGAAGCTAACCATAGACTCATCCATAATAGATGGATTGATCAGGCCGCACGCGTTGGATGACTACGCGTCCAGCGATTACAGGATATACCACTCGCCGGGCTTCATGGCCGCCGTGAAGTCCATCACCCCGCATAGGAGCGACATAACAATAATAAGCAGGATAGACAGGGCAGAGAGCTTTAAGTCAGCTGCAATGGGGGTTCTCCTGGGCTCCAGCATAATTCATGGAATGACGCTGGGCAGGTCAGGCAAAATACCCGTGGGCATAGACGTGTTTTACCCAGCGGCTAGGAGGATCGCTTCCCGGAGCGATTCACCAAGATAAACCTCCAATACCCCCTCTCCTCCCCAGCCTCAATAACCGAAACCCCGCGTAGATCAGCCACGGACTTAAGGGTCCTTATCCAATCCTCATCATTAACGGACACAGCGATTGCCTCGCCCTCCCCCAGCCTAGTCAGCTCCTCTATAACGCTGTAGACCGGATGCACGGAGCCGCATCTATCGTTTTTATCTATCTTAAGCTCCGCCTTTACCTGCATGGCCCTATGTTGAAGCCACTATTAATAAACAGTTGCCAGACGACCAACCAGATTGAATAGAATTCATCTCCGGAACTTCATTTCAACATCACCATGATTCTAGCGTTACCAAAAATTGGACACGCAATTATCGCCAGCCACCCAGTAAATCCTCATAACCAACACATTAACGATACATCACCGCTTGAATACCCTCAATTCATCGAATTCCGTCGGGAACCTCGTCAGAATCTCAATGCCATTGCTCGTCACCAAGACCGTGTCCGAGTGCCTGTAACCGCCGTGGCCTGGATAGTAAAGGCCAGGCTCGCATGACACAACCATTCCAGGCCTAAGCTCCCCCTCATAGCCTATATCCAGGAAGGGGGCTTCATGCCCCTCTATGCCCAACCCATGCCCCACGTGATGCCTCAAGTAATCCATCAACCCCAATTCCCTCGCCGTTCTCCTGACCGCCGCATCTATGTCCCTCACCTTTACGCCCGGCCCCATCGCGTTCAACGCGGCCTCCCTCAGCTTCATCATCGCGTTGAATCGCTTCTCGGCCTCCGCTGGGTTGCCCACTATTATCGTTCTCTCAAGCTCGGAGCGATACCCACCCACGTCGGGGCCCGCTCCGCTTCCAAGCACGTCATCCTCCCTTATGGGCCTGGGAGCGGCCAGCGCGTGGGGGAATGCCGAGTACTCCCCAACCTGTCCCCTGAACCCTATGAAGTTGGGCACGCTGTCGGTGAGGGGCATGTAGTCGTCGCCGAGGGCCTTCTTCATCTCCCTACTGGCCTCCAGGCTGGCCTCGAGGGATACCTCCCAATCATACGCGCCTGGCCGTATCTTTCCCAGCAGTATCTCGTGGGCCCGGGCAGCCCACCTGCCGCTCTCCCTTATCAACTCCACCTCAGCGCTCGACTTGATGAGCCTCATCTCCTCCACCAATCCCTCCACCTTCCTCGTCTCCAATCCATCCCTCTTCAAGAGAGAGGAGAGATCAGTTCCCTTATACCCCCAGAAACCAGACGCGCCTGCTGGATTATCCATTCCAATCACCTTCAACCCAAGCCTGCCGGCCGCCTCCGCGATTACCTTCCTGAAGAAAACCATGGGCTCCTCCTCGCCTGGGTAATCGAAGTAGTAATGCTCCTCCGTTATCACCCTGCTCCTGAACCCCACGTGCCCCTTCTCCACCATGGGCCCTAGAAACAACACGTCGTTCCCCTTCCCTGATATCAAGACCGCGAGGGGGCGCTCCGTCTGTATCATGAAGTAGCCCGTCAAGTAGAAGATGTTTGGAGCGCTGGTTAAGTAGAGCGCGTCAATTCCATCAAGCGATAACCTCCGCCTCACCCTCTCCAGCCTATCCCTGTACTCCACATCGGGTAGTCTCCACATGACGGGAGGAGCCCGTGCCGATTATTGAATGTTTCCCCCTGCACTAATCGCCAGCACTAGGCTTATTAACGACATGATTGCGCGGCAGCGCAATGATGCGTTCACGATCATTCATGGATAGATGGGGCGTCACGCTCCAATTATTCATCATAAACAGCGTCATCTCTATACCGGCCCTTGCCAGCGCCTCCATAGGCAACCTATTCACGTCCCTCTTCGCCGTGTACCGGCCCTGGTTCCTCATCTCCTCAAATCCTCTCGTCCCAAACGTGTTGGGGATCTTCATGTCCATGTTCTACGACCCCACCTTCCTGGATTACTTCTTCAACATGTTGACTCTCTGGTTCATAGGTCCCTTCTTTGAGTCCAGGTTCGGAGCAAGGCTTTTCTGGGAGGTGTACGCCGTGAGCGGGGTGGTAGCTGCCTTATCCGTCTACATCTATCCCCCGCTCACCGCCATAGCCGGCGCAAGCGGGGCGCTCTTCGGGATCGTGGGGTTCATGATAGCGAGTCCATATAGGTGGGCCATCCTATCCAATCCCATCAATATAATATCCATAATATTCTTGTTAAGCCCCTTGGCGGCGGGCTACGGCATAGCCTACCTGGGCCACCTGCTGGGGTTCGCGGTGGGCCTGGCTCTCGGCTTTTACTGGAGCAGGAAATTAGTGTATAGGAGGACGTATAGGGTCCGCTGGGGACCGTATTAGGGACTTATGGAGAAGGACGAGGAGCAGGAAGTCTCCCCAGCAATGCAGCGAACCACGTACTGGCCTGGGGGAACCATGTCTCCATCCCCATATTGATCCCACATCACAGTGGTGCTCTCCCCCGGCCTCAATAATTGATTCACTTGCTTCTCTACGCTTGCCCCGCCGCCCTCTATCACGCACTTGCTGACTTGTATTGAGCTGTCTCCTACGTTGCTGATCACTATGAATATAACCTCGCCCCTCGCGTAGTAATCGCTGCTCAACTGTACCTTGCACTTCACTGCCTCCACCTCCTCAGTATTTCCTCAACCATTGCCGCCGCCCTCCCCTCAACAGCTGGGTCGGTGGCCGCGTCTTCGGGGTACTGCTTCCCACCGTACTCTTCCGGCAGCTTCCTGGTGGCGTCTATCCCCACCTTGCTTCCCAGGTTGGGTATGGGCGTGGATGGATCCAACTCCTCAGTTGGGTAATCGCTGAGCACCAGCACGTCCCTGGCCGGATTAACGTGGGCCGAGACCGCGTATAGGACTTGATTCATGTTCCGCACGTCGACGTCATGATCCACAACTATTATCAATTTGCCGTAGAGCGGCGAGAGGGACCATAGCATGGTCATGACCTTCCTGGCCTGCCCCGGCATGTTCTTCCTAATGGAGACGATGTATATATAGCCAAGGCCGCTGGGCGGCATGTATATATCCACCATTTCCGTCATCATGAGCTTGAGCATTGGCTTTATCACGTCGTTGGCGAACAGTATCATATTGCCGTCCTCCAGCACAGGCTTGCCCGTGACAGTGACGGGGATGATTGCATCGCTCCTCGAGTAAATGGCCTTCACGCGGGCCACCGGGTAGGGCTTCCGTATGCTGTAGACCCCGACGTGATCCCCAAAGGGACCCTCCTCCGCGTACTCCCCCGTCAACTCCGCCTCTATCACGGCCTCGGCGTGGGCTGGGTAGTGAACACCCACTGAACGCCCCTCCGTTAACTCTATGCCTCGCCCGCCCAGCATGCCGGCCACCAACACCTTATCCAGGGGATGCGGTATTGGCGTGGCTGCCATCAGCATTATCAAGGGATCCGGGCCGAAGACCACCGCCACCTCCTTAGAGGCGGAGGAGTAATCCGCGCTCCTCCTGTAGGGCATCCAATGCATTATCATCCTATCCCTCCCCAACACCTGTATCCTATAATATCCATAATTTATTATGCCGTCCCGCTCTATGAATGTGATGCCCATTGTATAGAAGAACCCGGGCTCCCCAATCCACTGCCTTATTGCCGGCACCCTCCTCAAATCCACGTCGCTCCACTCAACCTCGTGAACAGGCGCCCGTCCCACCGTCCTCGGCAAGAACCTCCCCATCTCAGCAACATCCCCTATCGACTTCAAGACGCCTTGAAGTGACGCGAATCTCGGCTTTAACATTAGGGATAAACTCCTATCCAGCGAGTTAATGGATGCATCCCCCATGGCTAAAGACACCCTCTCCCACGACCCGAATAGGTTTGTGACGGGCGGCAGGGTCCCTTCCTTGGTTTTCTTAAAGACCGCGGCGGGCCCGTTTCTATACATGAGCGACCTAGCAATGGCCGGAAGCTCCAGATCCAAGCTGACGGGGTCGTCAACGTCAATTAATTGATTCCTCCTCCTCAATTCATCCACGAAGTCCCTAAAATGCATCGGCTTGAGCCGGCAATTCCAGGCTTAAAAATTAGGGGCGCGGCTACCCTTTAAAACGCGGGGGCGCGGGGATCGCATGCCGCGGGACTCACCGTGGGAGCTGAGGAGGGCCGTGGAGTTGATGGAGAAGAGGGGATTCAAGACCGTGGAGACTGGAAGCAATTTTGCATTGATGGAGCTGAGGAGGATGAGGGCGTTGGTGATATACCCGCTCAGGGATTACTTGCAATTATCATCGATTGACGACGTGATAAAGGAATTCATGCTGGACAAGGCGGATTCCATAGTGGTCGTGTCCGAGAGGCCCTACTACTTATCTGATGAGTTGAACTCGGCAATAGAGAGGGCAAACCTATCTGGAAGAACCATTGGGGCGAGGGTTTATCCCGTGTACGCTGGGGACATCGATGGGCAGCTGAACGTGACCATGGGAATAATGCTTGCAAATAATTACGATAAGGTCGGCAACTCCGATGAGGCTGATGGGCAGTGCCCATCATGCGGCGAACCCATGAGGGTGGTATTCGATAACCACGTGATGGATGAGGGGGAGGAGTCGAGGGAGCAGGTGCTTGTTTGCAAGAGGTGCGGGTTGAAAATCCATAGATTCATCCATGCATCAGGCGATGCGGGATCCCTAGCGTCTATTCTCCATGGCTAGCTCCAAGTAGGTGCGGGGCTCTATTTGAGATGGAGACAGCCCCAGCTTCTCCTCGGAGAAGCGCAATATATCCTTGGCCATCGCGTCGGTCAACTGCTCGCTGCTAACCATGGTTTCCACCTCCACGAACGAGCCTAGGTCGCCGGCATCATCTAAATAAATGGTATACTTATCGACGGTGTATATCTCCCTACGCTTTCTTATGGAGGCCACCTCGGAGAAGCCGAGCCGCCTTAAAAAATCGACGGCGTTGTTGAAGCCGTCGACCTTAATGTTGATTTCCACCCTTGTCTTGCCCACAGACCCCAGCCTCGGTCCCTTATAGGTTATTATGACCTCCCCATCCCCATGGAGCCTGATCCTCACCGCCTCATCAGTGGCCGCGAAGTCCCTGCAGGGGTGATTGAAATAATGATCCTCCTCCTCGCTCACGCCGAGGGGGTTCGCGATCCCCGACACCACCTTCCTGAGATCCGCGAGCGAGGATACCTTGTATTTTATCTCAACCTCAAACATCTATCTTCCCTAGTTCAGGCCCGGGGCCTTACATGGTGGATGGGTTGGATCCTTTACCTTAAATCCAAATAACAAGCAGAGCCCGCGGTTTGCCCCGTAATAAATGCAATCATTGCAGTCATCCGGTCTACCCATCACCAACTTAAACCCAGTAACCACGGCGCCACGGAAGGCGCCCTCCACCTCTACCTGCCTAGGCGGGCTAGGCGGGGGAGGGGATGGTGGAGGCAATTGAGGCAACTGCGGCGGAGATGGAGGCTGGGGAGGCGGAAGCGGTATCAGTGGAAGCTGGGGGAGCTGAGGCGGGGGAGGGGATGGTGGAGGCAATTGAGGCAACTGCGGCGGAGATGGAGGCTGGGGAGGCGGGGGCTGTTGCTTCTGCTGCTGTTGCTGCGACTGCATTTGTATGTCCATGTTGAACTCAGCTTTTGCTTCGTTCAATATCGTGGAGGTTATCTGATCTATGCTGAGGGGCTCTCCCTCGAATATCTTTTTATTATTCATAACCATTGCGGGCAACATCATTATGCCGTCCTGCTTGAGGGCCGATATCAAGTACCGCAGCTGGGGGGGTATCTTCTTCTCCTCCTTCTCATTTATGTACTTGGCCGTCTCATTAGCGGTGTCCGGCTTCACCTTAACTATGGTAAGCTTAACCCTGTCCGGGTTCTCCCCTATCTTGCTCAACTGAGCCCGCAAGTTCTCCACTAGGGACCTAATGGACTTCTCGTACTCATCGTACCTCTCCGATATCGTATAAAACTTAATATACATTACATTCTCACTGTTTCATATTCTAAATAATGGCTTTTTAACTCTTTTGGTTAATATTGGAGAATAGTTTGTTTCTATACAGCATTCGCTCCACCACGGCGCCCCTGGGCTCCAATTCATAGAATATTTGGGTATCGTACATGTAAACCGGCCCATTGCATCGCTCGCAGTTCTTGCCGCACTCGTTAACGACAAGCTTATTACAGATGAAGCTGAGCAATTCGTTCTTGTCCTTAAATGGCGGAATGCCTTGATACCCCTCCCTCTCGGCCAGCTTCTCCTCTATCAATCTCTGGGGGAGCACGGCCTTCAAACTTCGTCCAGATCTCACGAGCAAGCCGTGGAAGCCGGGTATGAAGCCATCCAAGCTCTTCAAATCCATCTCCCTTATATTGCCCGCCAACGTGATCTCCAGCACGCACCTATCCACCTCCGCCTCCATCAGCGGACCATGCCTTCTATCATTGAATGCGGCATACTCGGCGGCCAGGGCCAGATCCATTGGGAACCTATTTATGGGGTACGGGGACCCCATGCTGCCCTTGACCACCCTCTTGATGATACCCCTATCATTAACTATCTTCTCCAGGGTAACCCAAACCCCGAGACGGAGGCTGCTTAGGCTTGGCGGCAATTGCCCTATGGATCGCGTCAAGCCCAATCTGCTCTCGATGACGGACCGCGCGAACCGCACGGCCGCAACTCCTTCCTCCAACGATAATGGCTTAAAATGCTCCATTAATTCTTTTTCGGCCACGTCAATCGATTTTAAATATTGTGCCGCCAGCAATACATATGGAATTGATTCTTTTACTTATATCCATTGCCTTATTCAACATTGCATCAATCTTAATGCGATGACTGCCAACCCAGTATATCTTGCCGCAATCAACGCACTTAAAGAAGTCGGTATGCCTAGCCGCAACCCCCACGGGCACGCGGCCAGCCACTTCGTCCCTACCCACCCTGGCCAGCCTGCCCCCGCACTCCGGGCATAATGTGGACCTCATGTCTATGCTCAGGCCCAGCCCGAGAACCCTGCTTGCCACGGCGAGCCAGGCGGCATGATCATCGGTGAGCAAGAGAAGGGAGGCGCTCCTCCTTGACCTATGCAGCCCAACATCGCGGGTTATCACCAAGCCATCCACCCCGGATAGAAATCCATCGCTGTAATTGGAATCATAATAAGCATGCCTACCCAGCATCCTGATCCACCTAGCCAACCAGCCCAGCATGGAGTCAACATACACCGCGCCCTCCACCGTGCCGCAGAAGTTGGCCTCAGCCACGAAGTAATCTCCATGAAATGGATTAAATACTTGTTTCCGTGGCTTGCTCATCCCGATCAACGCCATCATTGATCCTACCAACGCCGATCAACTGCCGGGCTGGGCGTGACTCATCATCATGGTGGTTCCATTAATTGAAATGCAAAGCGGCATTACAATGCTCGAATTCGCGTTTAGGTGTAGGCACTCGTATTGATATAGGCTGAGCAAGTCGTAGTAATTCTGCACGGCCGAGTTGGCCTCGTATTGATACGTAAAGTATTGAATCGATGAGACCAGCAGCACTATTATCCCCATTATGGCCACGAGGACCCCCAGCGATGATAATCCCCTCGCCATTTGCCGCCGTCAATTATCGCCTTTTAAACCTAGATGACATTGGTTCCCTTCATGCGTCAATTATTTAAGCATGAAGACGCTGATCGACCATGAAACAAGCAAGACAAAGGAAGGGCCTCAGCCAGGTCGTGTGGGTGGCCATATCGATTACCGTAATGGTGATATTGCTGGCCGTCCTATGGCCTGCCATAAATAAATCACTGGTTGGGTCAAGCATGGTTGCCGTGTCCGCCAGCACGGCGGGGAGCAACATGTTGGTGGTGAACGTGAAGGACATAGGCGTCAGTCCAGTGTCCATAATGGGTCTCCCGCTCCTAGTCCAGCAGTCGGGCCTGAACGCCACCAGCTGCAGCCCAGCGTCCACATCTATTAACGGGAACCCAACTAACTTAAAAGGATCAACGCAGATACAGCCCGGGGATACCATTTCAATAATATACAATGGACCCGGCTGCTACCAAGTGAGCTCAGTGATAATAAGCACATCCCAGGGAGAGTTCACGAGCTACGTAGCGTCCTAGTATGATAACGCTAATAGTGGGCTCCCCCCACTTCCCGGAGCCCCGGGGATTGACTTGGAGGCGGGGGCCGGGATGCACCGGGGTGGGCGTCAATCATCCCCTAAACGACTTGGAGCGAGCCGTGCTGTATAGGCTGGGCGAGGCAATGGGGTCGCCGCAGGGCCACGTATCGCTGGATGTGGACTTCAGGGATTTCATAGATAACTGCGTCGGGGATGGCTGCCTCCAGTTGAGGCTGGCCGTGGATTCGGGGTCGGAAGCATCCATTGACCGCTGTTCCTCATACTCGCTCACGCCGATAGAGCCGGCCGCCACGGTGGTTGGCATGGCCTTGGCCGCGGCGTTCAGGGACGTCGAGGTGGAGATCTACAGTGATCTATACATGGATTACTTGGACGTGATAAACGCGCTCCGGCTGAGCAGGACAGGAGACTTGAGGATATTCACCAACGCGTTCCACGAGGAGTCTCTGTACTGGGTGGACGAGGCTTACATACCCAACGTGGGCATCCCATCTATTCATGAATTCAACGGCAGATTTAAGGCCAAGATGCAGTTCATAAATAGAAATGAGTATAAATTGATGGATCCAGGCAAGGTAGGCGTTGAGGTGTATGGAGGAGCGGGCTCCGGCGTGGATCCAGACGTGCTGAAGATGATAGACATCTTGGTGAATAAGTTGGGAGGCTCCGCTCCCCTGGCTTCCCTTGTGGATTTACTATCGCTTAGCGGGGTGCCCACTCACGCGGTGAGCATTGCCAAATCGATGGGCTTGATCTGGTTGGAGCGAAGGGGAGTAACGACGAGGGTTATGGCCACTACCCTGGGATTCTCCATAGCCAATCAAGCACGGTGAGGCGAATCCATTTACTGGGAAACCAATCTAGGCAATGCATGGGGGGATGAGGGAAGCAATTCAATTATATTACAACACGGCAATTTCAACATGGCTTGCTAATGACAATTGATCGAGCGCGTGCTAAAACCGCGCCCAGCCAATCCTTACTGCGGCTTCACCCACCTGATATTTCAATCAATGATTAATCCATGAATGGCACAAATGACCTTGTGAAGGGACTGTTAACCCAGCGATTAGTTCTATTCATAATTGCATGAAAGCGGCTTGGGAACATGCTTATAAACTGGGAGCTTTTGACAATGAACATATGAAGATCTCGAGTCGCGTCGGTATTCTGCCCGGGTCCAGGATAAGGGAGACCCTGGGCGCCGTCGATGAATTGAAGTCGCGCGGCGTCGATGTGATAGAAATGCATATAGGGCAGCCTGGACTGCCCCCTGCGCAATCGATGCTGAAGGAATTCTCGGAGCAGTTGATTCGCGATTCGTTCGATATGAGCTCATACACGCCCACCCCCGGCATACGCCAGCTCAGGGAGGCCATAGTGGAGGATTACAGGAAGTACTCAGGCATAAAGCTGGAGCCCGATAACGTCGTGGTGACCACCGGCTCCTCGGAGGCCATAATAGGGCTAGCCATGACTTTGGTGGAGCCCGGAACCAACGTGGTAATGGTTAACCCGACCTACCTGCTCTACAAGCCGACGTACGAGTTCTTCGGCGCTAAGGTGAATGAGGTGAGGGTTGGCATAGAGAATGGCTTCAATCCAAGCGAGGAGGATTTGAAGATGGCCGTGAATAGAGACACGAGGGCCATAATACTGGTCAGCCCGGATAATCCCACGGGCGCAGTGTTGAGGGAGGAGGTGATAAAGACTGCAGTTGATTTAGCTGTGGATAACGATATATTCCTTATTTACGACGAGGCCTATAAGCACTTATACTACGAGGGCCAGCACGTGTACGCCCTCAAGTACGACGCGGAGCACGTGATTGCCATGGACACCTTCTCCAAGGATCCCGCAATGCCCGGCTGGAGGTTGGGCTACGTGTTGATGCCGAAGGAATTCGCCGCCACCTTCTCCAAGGTCAAGCAGTACATCAACATAAACCCCCCAACCCCGGCGCAGTACCTAGCGGTGCTTTACTTGAGGAAGTACAAGGACCAATACATAAAGGAGGTCCTCCCCGTGTACAAGGAGAGACTCAACAGCGTCTATGAGGCGATAAGAAGCTACCTCCCCGACGCCTCCGTCATGAAGCCGAAGGCCGGATTATTCATTTTCCCCAACCTCGATAAGTACCTGGGCAGGCTCGGGCTAAACGATGAATCCTTCGCGCAGCGGCTGCTGAGGGAGAAGCACGTCGGCGTGGTGCCCGGCTCCGCGTTCGGCGACGCGGGGAGGAACCACGTGAGGATAAACTTCGCTAAGGAGAGCCCGGACAGGTTGATCAGGGGAATAAAGTTAATGGCGGAGTTCCTCACTCATACCTAAGCGTCTGGGCGGGCGGTATCCTGGCCGCCCTGTACGCCGGCACCAATGCAGCCAATATGTTTATGGCGACGGGCAGGAGAACAATTATAACTATCACCGTGGGGGATAGCACCGGCGTTATCCTGAAGCTGCCTCCCGGTATGGAGAGGGACACCACGTGCATCAATCCCACAAGCGCCGCCAAGCCCCCGGCGGCTCCCATCAAGCTCAGCATAGCTATCTCCACCACCAGCATCAGGAATATCTCCCTGTTCCCGAACCCCATTGCCTTCATGACGCCGAACTCCCTGGTCCTCTGCATCACGCTTATCGTCATTGAATCAAATATCCAGAGACCCGTTATGAGGAAGCCAATGCTGGCTATCGCGCCCAGGAATAGCTCCAGCTCCCCCATGAATTGATTGAAGGATGACGTTATGGATGATGGGTTTATTATGGTGGCGGTGGGGTAAACGGCCTGCAATTCATTGGCCACCGACTGCACCTCCTTCGGCAAGTCAGCGTAAACTATGAATGCGCTGTAGGTTTGGGCTGGGTCGAAGTACTGGAAGAAGGAGCTCTGATCTATGAATATGGAGGAGTCCGGATTTATGGCCCCTATGCTGACCGAGGGCACCAATATGCCCGTCACTATCATCGGTATCGTCTTGCCCCCAGCCGTCACCGTGATCAACTGGCCCGGGCTAATCAATTGAGCCCCGTTCTGGAACGCTATTCCATTCCCTATTATGGCGGAGCCCGCCACAAGCGTGGGCGCGCCATACTCCACAGCGCTGCTGAGGGACGTCGCGCCTATGAGGAGCGGCAGGGTGAACTCCGTCGCTCCAACTATGGTCACCCTCACCCTCTGCCCCCCTATATTGACCACGCCGGTCGTGGCGGCGAGGGGAATCACGTTGGCAACGTAGGGCAAGTGCTCCACCGTGTTCAGGTCAGCCGCCGTCAGCGTCGTTCCGGTCAAGTACACCTCGGTGGCACCGAATAGTCGGGCGAACGAGGTCTCAAACGTGTGTTGAAAGCCGAAGCCTATGCCCAGAGCCGCGCCCAACGCGCCAACAGCTATTATAATGCCAATTATGGCTCCTACGCTCCGTCCCTTGCTTGCCTTCAATGATGACCAGGCCAGGTTGACGTAGTCCCAACCCCTCACCGGTGACCCACCCTTCTCCTAATCACCAATAGAGTGGAGACCACTATTATCGCCGCTACGGCGGTCACCACCGCTGCAGCCCCGAAGCCTCCAAACCCGCCTCCCCCTCCTCCAAACGACCTTCTGCTGCCGGTGGCGGTGGAGGCTATGCTGTAAGTGGAGTTGGTCACGTACACTCTGATGTACTTGCTCACGCTCATCTCGTGGCCGTACTGATCCATGTAAGTTATGGTTAAGTTAATGAAGTGAACGCCGGGCTTGCTCGTCTGGAAAGTGAACGCCCCCGCGGTGGGGGTCTGCGGCGATATCTCGCCGTAGAAAGTGGATGGCTGGCTTATGTAGGCCATGTCGGACTTCACCGATGCATTTACGTCGTATATGGAATCTATTCCCGTGTTTATGAATGTCAACGATAATGTGATGGGCGAATCAATGCCGGGCGGCGTTGGGGATATCACGACGCTCGATATCACGACATTGGAGGGGGAAATCACGCTGAAAGTCAAGCTGCCCTGCTCGGCGGATTGCCCGTTACCCGTAACATAGCTCAAGGAGTAACTCAGGCCGGCGGACGTGCTGGAGACCGGCACCAGTATCGGTATGTCGGCGGTCGCTGATTGGCCGGGGCCCAGGTACCCCAGCTCGTAGGCGGTGGGTCCGATCAGGGTGAAGCCGGAGTATTGATCAATTGTTAAAACCACGTCGCTTATTGGGATTGGGCTTGGATTCTCCACGGTAATTACTATTTTATTATCACCTATGCCCAGCGTGTTGTTTCCAACCCACACGAGAGGCGCTTGGGGCTGCTTTACGAGCGGGGATAGCGACAGCGTTCCCTGCACGTAATTGCTTCCCTGCACATAACTGTACTGAACAGTGAATTGCGCACCCTGGATTGGAACGGCGGTTAACACTACGTCATCGCTCTCCCCCGGCGCCATTTTGCCAATAACCAGCTTGGGCGGGTACGTGGAGTTGATTAGGGGGATTGAGCTGGCGACGGTTATAGTGACGTTGCTTATGGGAAGCGTGGAGTTATTAGTTATGATTAGATCGAAGCGAGTTGGGTTCCCCGCGTAAGCAATGCTGGGAATAAGTGAAGCCGATATGGCCAGCGGTTGCTGCCTCACAATGAACGCGGCTGTTCCCGTCCCGGTCACTGTCTGGCCCGCTACATTGACGCCGCTGTACGATATGCTAAGCTCCGCGTTGGATGAGATGGGGGTGAGCATTAGATGAATGAAGGCAGAGCCGCTTAGGTTGCCGATATTAACTACCACCGGAAGAGATGAACCGTTCACGTACATGTTAATGGGGGTGATCATCAATTCAAAGTCCCTCATCGCGCCGCCCGCCTCCGCCACAGCCAAGGAGACCGGGCTATTCTCCCCCAGCACCAATTCGGTCTCATTAACTCCCAGGGAAACCGTGGATTGGAGATTGGAGGGCAGCGGAGTTATGGTTAAGGCTTGCTGGTAGGAGGAGGAGTAGGGCTGGCCGGCGGCGTTTACGCCGCTGATCGTTACGGATATCTCGGCTTGGCTTGACGTGGGGCTAACGAGCTCCATGAACGACAATGAACCGCCGGAGGGCAGATCCGCGCGGTAAATGGAGCCGGAGAAGGAACCGTTTATGAAGGCGCCGCTGGCCTGCGTTTGAACCAGTAGGTTATATATGGGGCCACTGCCGTTGTTCTTCACCACTATCTCCACCGGGGTGTTCACCAGTAAGGGCATCTGGGTTGAATTTATCGACACCGATAGAAGCGGAGCGCCTTGGGCATACTCACTTATCTTTATTGAGGTGGAGCCCGAGCCGCCTTCTTGCACATATGATTGAGACGATGAGTTGAACTTAAAGAGCCCGGTCCAGGAGATGGAGATTGAACCGACGCAGTTCAACGGAACGCTGGAGTTAACCTGGAACTCCAAGTCAACGGTTTGACCAGGGGATAACCAACCCATATTGATGGGGTTTTGGGACACCACGCTTCCACTGCACGTTGACAGCCCAACGGAGACGCCGCCCAAATAGTACGGACCCGCGTACGTTAGCGGTATTTGGAACGTTACCACGCCGCTGCTCCCGCTCGGCATTGTCACGGGCTGAACCTGGGAAACGCTGAACAACAGCGATTCCTGGCTTTGTTGGTTTATTATCACCGTTGCCACATATGATGCATGAATTACCAAGGGCGATGCGGCTATAGCCAATATGATCGCAAGCACGTATTTGAGGTTGACATTCATGAACCATCTGGACCGATATCGTTTTTATACTTTTCGGTGTCGATAACGAAATCAATGAGGGTGGATAAGTATAAAAACCGTTATCGGTAGCGATCCACGTGGCATCCATGTTTATAGAGGCCAGGGATTTATGGAAGATATACAACATAGACGGCGTGGAGAGCGCGGCATTGAGGGGGGCCTCCATTGCCGTGGAGAGGGGGGAATTCCGATGCATAATAGGGCCCAGCGGAAGCGGGAAGACAACGCTCCTAAGCTTGATAGGCGGCTTAGAGAAGCCCACCAAAGGATACCTCCGCGTGGGCAATCACCTGCTTCACGAGATGAGGGACCCCGAATTGACCCGTTACAGAAACGAGATGTTGGGATTCGTGTTTCAAATGTTCTACTTAATACCTAGAATCAGCATAGTGGAGAACGTGGAGCTGCCCCTCGTGGCAAGGGGAGTGCCGAGGCACGTTAGGAGGGAGATGGCGATCAAGGCATTGGAGGCCGTGGGCTTGGGAAATAAACTACACCAGAGGATAAATCAGTTAAGCGGCGGCGAGCAGCAGCGCGTGGCCATTGCCAGGGCCATAGTTCATGAACCGCAACTATTGTTGGCAGATGAACCAACCGGCAATCTAGACACGGAGAACACGGAGAAGGTGATGGATCTATTCATGAAGCTCAATAAGGATGAGGGAATAACCATAGTGATGGTTACCCACAACATGGAGCTGACGAAGTATTGCACGGCCACATCCAAGATAAGGGATGGCAAAGTCGTGGAAACCATAAGGGAAACATCAGTTACCTGAACGGTCGGCTTCACCAAGGCTGTGGGCGAGCTTCATATTGATAACCCACTCAGCTCACAATTTTGGCGTCTTACCCACCCATCACATCGGTAACGGCGGGAATTGTCGCTTCTTTCCATTATCGAGCCCAGACGAACTCAAACCCATCCATCTTCAGCAACAATGAATGAGGGCCTAGATGCATCATCAATGGATCGTCAGGCATGGAAGGCGGCGCATTGGTTTGGTGTTATTGGGTATTACTGGGTTATATGTTATATATTATTTGTTCTTTAATAACTTGAGTATAATGAGTGAAAAGATTTAAAAATTACATAGCAATTGGTTCTGCATGCAAGTAGGCGTTCCCTTTCAATCTTTTAGGGAATGCATTGACCCGAACCTAAAGGTTCTGGTTAGGATAGACATAAACGTGCCCATCAACGTAAAGGAGGGAGTGATATTGGATGATTATAGGATAGAAGCACATGCAGCCACCATAAGCAAGTTAGCCAAGTCAGGCATGTCAGTGGTAGTGATCGCGCACCAAGGCAGGCCTGGAGATGATGAATTCACGTCGCTCGGCATTCATTGGCGGTACCTGGAGAAGTACGCCGGGATGCGGGTAAGCTTCATAGAGGACGTAATGGGGCCGGCGGCCCAAGGCGCGATAAGGAACCTCGGCCCCGGTGAGGTACTGCTGTTGGATAACGTGAGGTTCGTCAGCGAGGAGGTAATAGAGAGGTCGCCACAGCTACAGTCCAATACTTTCCTAGTCCGCAGGCTGGCGCCTCTCTTCGATGTCTTCGTGATGGATGCGTTCGCCACCGCGCATAGATCCCAGCCCAGCATAGTTGGATTCCCGCTGGTCCTCCCCAGCTGCGCAGGGCTAGTGCTGGAGAAAGAGTTGAATGCAATGAATGTCTTCTCCTCATCCAGGAGGGAATCCATCGTGCTTGCTGGGGGAGCCAAGGTGCCTGACACTATAAAGGCCATAAGCAAATTGCTGGCCAACGAAGCCGCCGGCAAGATATTGGTGGGGGGATTGGTTGGGGTCATATTCATAGCGGCGAAGTACGGAGCCAACGGTTGGCTGAGGAAGTACTTGGAGGAGAGCGGCTTCGGTGGTTTAGTCAATGATGCCCGCCTACTGCTGGACAAATACGGCGATTCCGTGGCAGTGCCCACCGACGTGGGGGTCGAGGTGCACGGGGATAGGGTTGACGTAGATGCGCGGAAAATCGATGCCCCCGTCATGGACATAGGGCCGGCTACCATGGATGCCTACTCAAGCTACGTGAGGGGCGCGGAGGTGGCCGTGTTGACCGGGCCCATGGGGGTTACGGAGAAGAAACAATTCGCCGAGGGCACGGAGGCCGTGTTTAAGGCCATGGTAGACGACGCCAAGTTCACAATAATAGGAGGGGGCCACACCATAATGTCGGCCCGCAAGCTGGGCTACATAGAGAAGATAAAGCACGTATCCACGGGGGGAAGGGCATTCCTGCAATTCCTGGTCGGCGAGGAGCTGCCCGCGCTGCAGGCGCTGGCGGAGTCCAAGAGGCGATTCTGGAAATGAGGGTCGGCGTGGTTGGTTACGGCACGATAGGCAAGAGAGTCGCCGACGCCGTGTTAAGGACAAGCGACATGCAGTTAACCGGGGTGGCGAAGACATCTCCAGACTACGAGGCTGCTATCGCGATGAGGAGAGGCATTCCCCTGTATGCCGTGCCCGGCAGGGAGGAGGCATTCAGGTCGTCCGGCATTGAAGTGAGGGGCACCATTAGCGACTTGGTCAGTAAGTCCGACGTAGTGATAGATGCCACCCCGGACGGGGTGGGGGAGGAGAATAAGGGCAAGTACTACGTTGGACGGCGGGCGGTATTCCAGGGGGGAGAGGAGGCTTACGTGGCCGAGGTAAGCTTCAACGCGTTGGCCAATTACGATGAGGCTAAGGGAAAGAGTTATGTTAGGGTGGTGAGCTGCAATACGACAGCCCTCTCAAGGTTGATATCAGCGCTGGCCTCCAGCGGCCACTCCATCCGTAAGGTACGGGCCTTCCTGGTGAGGAGAGGCGCGGATCCGCGAGAGCATAAGAAGGGGCCCATAAACGACGTGGTGCCTAATCCCGTCACTATTCCCAGCCACCACGGCCCCGACGTGCGTACAGTGATACCCGTTGACATAGTCACGGTCGCCGTGGCGGTTCCCGTGACGGTAATGCACTTACACATGGTTAATGTGGAGTTCGAGGACAGGCCCAGCAGGGATTCCATAATTGAAGCGCTGGCCAGCACCCCGAGGATATCGATTCTATACTCCAAGATGGGATTCAACAGCCTGGCCCAAGTCATTGAGTATGCCAGGGACTTGGGGCGGGAGCGGGGCGACTTCATGGAGAATGCCGTGTTCGGCGACTCAATCTCGATCCAGGGAAACGAGGTGTACCTAATGCAGGGAGTCCACCAGGAATCCATCGTTGTGCCGGAGAACATAGATGCAGTGAGGGCCATGATGGGGACACCGAAGTGGGAGTCCATAATGGCCACCGATAAGGCGCTTGGGCTATACTCAAGCGATAAGAGGTATGGATGACCTCATCCCATTGCATTCCACGCCCATCAGCTAGGAAACGCTGCTTCCTAAATCCATTGCAGAGAAGCCGTTGCCCAGTTCCCTCCTGAATACATCAATGAATGAATTGTATGCGCGATCATCGTATAAGTATATCATAATGCGGGCCACGCTCCTTAACGAATTGGCCTCCTCCCTCATTGCCCTCAACATCTCCCTCGCCGCCGCCTCGTAGGGCCACCCGTATACGCCCGTCGAAATGGCGGGAAACGCTATGCTTTTGAGGCCAAGATCATCGGCTAGCCTCAGGGCGTTCTTAACGGCGTCCCCCAGCTTCTCGGGCGGATCTATGTTCCATCGAGGACCGACCGCGTGTATGACGTACCTAGCCCTCAGCCTCCCCGCTCCAGTCACCGCAGCGCCGCCCACGGGAACAGGTCCGTGCTGCCTAACGTATTTCCTGCTCTCCTCCTGTATCTCCGGCCCTCCCTTCCTAACTATCGCAGCGGCGACTCCCCCTCCGTGCTCCAGGTAGGAATTAGCCGCGTTAACTATTGCATCCGCATTGGCCTCCGTCACGTCTCCTCTCAATATCTCGACCGTTATCCTACCCAGGGGGAATCTCATGGGACTGGAGCACGCATGTTTATTTAAACCTTTCCTGTCGACTGGAATCCACTGAATGGAGATCTATTTCGATTTCTTTCCAGCCTCTCCAGCCAACGCCGGGCCCATTCAAGCGCCGCGCGTGGGCTTTGGCTGGTCCTGGGTTGTGGCGATACTGCTTTAAATGGCCTTATCTATTGCCGCTGATGGATAAGCTAACAGTGGTTTGGACGGCGACATTTTTATACGTTCCATTTCTTTTATTGAGCTACATCCATTTGCCGAGGGCAGTGGGCAGCGTCATTGGGTTGCTTGGATCCCCAATCTACTTAATAGCAGCTTACCTGCTCAACTCAATCACGGTTATGGGCGCGCGTCGCAGCATTGTTTTCCTGGCAATATCTTCATCGGTCTCATTCCTCTTCGAGTTCGTCGGCGTCCACTACGGGGTACCCTTCGGGTCCTATAGGTACACTGCGGCTATGGGGCCTGAGCTGCTGGGGGTGCCATTTTTCATTCCACTACTATGGGCATCGCTGGGTTACTTCTCCCTGATGGCCTCCGGGAATTACTACGCGGCGGCCGTGGGCATGGTGGCGCTGGACGCGGGATTCGATCCCCTGCTCTCCGGCCCGCTGGGCCTGTGGAAGTGGAGGGGAGGGGGTCAGTACTTCGGCGTTCCGCTAACCAACTTCGCCGGCTGGCTTGTGGTATCCTTAATCATTTATCTATTATTCAAGGCATCGACGCGTTACCGACCCAAGCCCAGCGCAGCCGGCTTGCTGTTCTACATCTCATACTACGCGACGTGGATACTGGCCGCCTTCATGCTTGGGCTACCTAAGGTTGGATTGGCATCAATCACGTTGCTGGCGACGTATTCGGCAGTAATTGGGGCCTTATTGGCGACCAGGGGACGGCGCGGCCCATCAAGGCAAGCCAATGGGCAATCGACGTAAGGCTTAATCCCCGCCACGTGATCGGGGAGGGGGCCCAAGCGATCCTGGGGGGTGATCGGCGTAAGGCTGAGGAATCTATTATTTAAGGAAAAAATTAAAAACCGCATTCCCCATTTTCTCGCTCGAGGCGGAGGTAGCTCAGCCTGGTGGAGCGATCGGCTCATAACCGATGCGCAAATGCGCGGGAGAAGCCCCGGGTTCAAATCCCGGCCTCCGCATCAAATCCTAATGCTTAAATTCGCTCGGGTGATCCGTGATTCAAGTGATGATGGGTATCAAACCTGAATGTGATGACCTCACGACGACCTGACAAATAATTTATGCATGGAGAGGCTATGCTTCTGCGTGTTAATTACGTGAAGCCGCTGGGATAAGGAGATGCGGAGGGGGCGCGCCCAGTACCGGGATTAAGGCTTGGGCCAGGGAGGTCTAGATCAACTGGGAATCCCCGGCTTGGCTTGGCACCCTGATCCTATCCTCCGACTCGCGCGTCTTTTCATATATTATATAGACCGCGAAGCCATCCCCACTCCCCGGGGGCCCTATTACCACCTCGTTGCCCCTTCTATAAATGGAGATCACCTTCAGCGGATCCTTGACCTGCACAGGCTCGCTAGATCCGATTATCCTTATATCAATGCCTCCCCTTCGCACCAGGAATTTATCGCTCTTGCCCATGTACAACATGTTTATTCCAATGGTTATTGGATTTATTGTGGACACATTTATCAATTGCATCTTGGATTTAGCGATATCTATGTAGGGCTTCACCAAGTCGTTATCCATGGTTAGGTCGGCCACTATGGATAGCGCGCCGTTGGCGTTGTATATGCCGTCCACCAGCCTCGAGAACTTGTCCACTGGGTAATTGGTTAGCAGGTCCAAGGCGCACGTGCATTTCGTGTACTCCAGCAACTCCCGCGGAACGCTGGGGGTGTAGAGGACCACCGTGGAGCCCCTTATTATGCGGTACATCTTGAACGTCATGTTGGAGAGCGTGCCTATGCCTATATCAATGATGTAGACGCCCTTCTTCACCGGGGCTTCCGGCAGCACGTCTATTAAGTTCTTGAACAGCAGCCTATACTTGTGGTACCTACCCTCCTCAAGCTCTAGAACGGCCTCCACCAACTCCTTGGCCCTCAGCTCCATTATGGCATTCCTAGCCGATCTCTGGCTCAGCCCCGTGTTGCGGACTATGTCCTTGAACGTTACGTATTGTTTGCCGTTTATTAAGTGCTCATACTCCAAGTAACTCAACACTATCCTACCGGACGGGGATAGATCCATTCAGCATCACCTCCTCGAAGTCCTCCACGCGGGATTGATAGCCGAGGAGGGGTATAAACATTTCCATCTAATTCGCGGGAGGGGATCGCGGGGCTAGGGGGTGTAAGATGATAAGTAAGGCAGGTACAGGTTATTCAATTTATCCTTGACCACCACCCCTACCTTAGGCTGTATCTCCATTTCATAAATGGTAGGCTGAACTCCCTGCCACCTCATTTTCCTGATGAACAGGTATCGCTTGAACGATCCATCATTGGACTTAGCTATGCCCAACACGAACACGCCGGCCGCCAGGAACTCCTCCACGCCGTACCTGGAAATCGCCTGCGAGCCCGTGGGCACCTCCGTGGTTATTATAGTTGTGGCGCCGACGTCCCTCTCTATGCCCATCACCAAGGTCCTTATGTACTCCCTCAGTACCTGCACATCCTTGTCCAGCGTGACCAGCGGGGCTATTGGATCTATCACTATCCTCTGGGCCTCCACGGAGGCCGCGTAATCAGTTATGGCTTGAACCATGGATTTAGCCACGGTAACCGGATCCTTCTCCCTTATCGTCTCTATCAAATCCATCTCCGGCACCAATATCTGGAAATAGCCTTGCTGCATCAAGGGCTCCAAATCCCAGCCGAACCTCTTGGTTCCATTAATGAATTGCTCATAGGTTTCATCAACGGATACGTATATCGCTGGCTCGCCGTATCTCATTATTCCGTTCAATATGAACGACAACGCCATCAAGGTCTTGCCGACGCCCGTCTCGCCGGTCACCAGATACGTCCTGCCCCTTATGAAGCCGCCGTTAAGGGCCTCATCAAGCCCAGGTATCCCAGTGGGCACTAAGTCGTAATATAGATTAACGCCCTGCTGTGCATTATATGACACTAAACATCGCCGCCCGTTTAATCCAGGCTATGTTTAAGAACTTATCGGGTCGCTGATCCTCCCCCTCCTCCCGCCATAAGGGACCGGGCTCGCCGTTCTCCTTCATCAACTCGCCGGCGTCGTGAATCGATGATGGCTGTAGTTATTTTCAGTTTTAAAAAGAAAAAACAAACCTAAAATTATTTAAAGTGGATGTTTTAATTGGATTTCAGGATTTACAAATGTCAGTTCGTGTAATAGAAAAGAAAATGGAGGATGTAATGGAGATAATGCGCCACCCCGATCAAGTAAGGAACGTGGGGACCCTGGCGCATGTCGACCACGGCAAAACAACGACGTCGGACTCCCTATTGATGGGGGCGGGCCTCCTCAGCCCCAAGGTGGCGGGAAAGGCGCTCGCGCTGGATTACGTGGAGATAGAGCAATTGAGGCAAATGACGGTTAAGGCCGCCAATATAAGCCTGTACTTCGAGTACGGTGGGAAGCCCTACCTGATAAACTTCATAGACACGCCGGGCCACGTGGACTTCACGGGCCACGTCACCAGGTCCTTGAGGGTAATGGATGGGGCACTGGTGGTAGTGGATTCGGTGGAGGGAGTGATGACTCAGACGGAGACCGTGGTTAGGCAAGCCATGGAGGAATTGGTTAGGCCAGTACTATTCATTAATAAAATAGATCGATTGATCAAAGAGCTTAGGCTTTCCCCGAACGAGATAATGCAGAGGATAGTATCCATAGTGAAGGACTTCAACGGCTTAATAGACATGTATGCTCCGCCTGAATTCAAGGATAAATGGAAGATAAGCGTGGACAAGGGGCAGGTCGCCTTGGGCTCTGCTCTGGCGAAGTGGGGAATAACGATACCCATGGCTGCCAAGG
The DNA here is from genome assembly GCF_055398215.1 of Thermocladium modestius. NCBI lineage: Archaea > Thermoproteati > Thermoproteota > Thermoprotei > Thermoproteales > Thermoproteaceae > Thermocladium > Thermocladium modestius. The sequence goes on from NZ_AP043731.1 coordinate 43,369, forward strand.
CCGGGATAAAGTTCAGCAACATAATAGACGCGTACGAGAAGGACGCCGTTGGCGAGCTGGCCCAGGAATTCCCGCTGCACGTGACGCTGCTCACAATGCTGATAGAGCACACGCCGCCTCCCAACGTGGCCCAGAGGTATAGGATACCAAAGATATGGAAGGGCGACCTGAACTCGGATATAGGCAAGGCGCTGCTGGAGGCCGATCCAAACGGGCCAACCGTTATAGCGGTCAGCAAGGTAAACAAGGACCCGCACGCCGGCCTCATAGCGACGGGAAGGGTGTTCAGCGGCACCATTCATGAAGGCGATGAGTTATTCGTGCTGGGAACCAAGGTGCAGAAGAGGATACTGCAGACGTACCTCTACATGGGCCCCAATAGGGTCATAGTGCCGGCAGTCAGCGCGGGCAACATAGTGGCATTGCTGGGGATAGATGAGGCCAGGGCCGGCGACACGATAGTCGCGCCACAGATAAGGGAGATACCCCCATTCGAGAAGCTGAGGTACATAAGCGAGCCCGTGGTGACAGTCGCAATAGAGCCCAAGAACCCCAACGACTTGGCCAAGATAGTGGAGGCGCTCCGAGACCTAGTGATAGAGGACCCCACCCTAAGCCTGAAGATAGATGAAGAGACGGGGCAAGTGCTGCTCAGCGGAGTGGGCACGCTTCACTTAGAGATAGCCACGTGGATGTTGAAGGAAAGGACGAAGCTGGACTTCGTGGTGTCCCAGCCATTAGTCAGGTTCAGGGAGACCGTTAGGGTAAAGTCCCAAGTATTCGAGGGGAAGTCCCCCAACAAGCACAATAAGCTGTACATAAGCGTGGAGCCCTTGGATGAGACGACCATAGGGCTGGTCCAGATGGGGGATGTCACGGAGGATATGGATGCCAAGGAGAGGGCCAGGATACTTCGCGACAAGGCGGGCTGGGATGCGGATGAAGCCAGGGGTATTTGGGCCATTGATGAGACCTACGTCAATATATTGATAGACAAGACCTCCGGAATACAGCATCTCAGGGAGATAAAGGACTACATAGTCCAGGGATTCAGGTGGTCGACCGGGGCCGGTCCATTAGCGCAGGAGCCGGTTAGGGGAGTTAAGGTGGTCCTCCACGACGCCACTATACACGAGGACCCAGCGCATAGGGGACCTGCACAAATAATGCCTGCCGCCAAGAACGCCATGTTTGCTGCCATGATATCGGCGAAGCCCACATTGCTGGAACCGCTCCTCCTATTGGAGGCCAAGACAACCAGCGAAAACATAGGACCCGTGACCAGCGTGATAACCAGGCACAGGGGAAGGATAATAGATGTATCGCAGAGCGAGTACATGGTTACCGTGAAGGGCGAGATACCCGTCATAGAGTCCTTCAACTTAAGCGATGAACTGAGAAGCGCTGCGTCGGGGAGAGTGTTCTGGAGTCTCCAGTTCAGCAGGTGGGCCCCGGTGCCGGAGAGCATTTTAACGGATCTAGTAATGAAGGTCAGGGAGAGGAAGGGATTGCCGAAGGAGATGCCGAAGGTTGAGGATTACATAAACGCTCTGTGAGCGGGGCCGCGTCTCACGGAAATCACAATGCAAGGAATCCTTTCCTTAAAATTTAATTAACTGATCCTCAAGTATTCCCCATGATGAATGATCCAATCAATTTGGTCTCACGCGTCGTGAACGACATAAACGAGCACTGCGGCAATAAGGAAAAATTGAGGGCATTAATGGATGAATTGTTCAATGAATTGCAGGACTTGCTCATAGACATGGGGGACCTAGGCCTTAACTCGGAGCTATTCAAGGCTTACCTGGCGGCCTACGCTGTGGTCGGGAGAATCATCGGAGATTTTCCCCAGCCCGCCCAGGACTCGCTCACTGATGAGCTGCTGCGATTGATCCACGGCGCCGAGGCGCGGGGTCTGGAGCAGTACGACGTATCCGCCGCGGTAAAGGACATGCTGGGCAGAATAAGGTGCGGCAATTCACAGTGATGCTCAATAACGCCGGCTTGGGATCGCCTAACCCAAAGGAACGGCGGAGGCTTGGAGAATCAGCGGAGGCCCCTTCTATTCTTGGCTCTCTCCCTCAACGCGGACGCCAACTGAATCCCTATGTCCTGGTACTTGGGCCTTATCTTATCATAAACCTCGCTGGCCTCCTTTATTATCTCGTCGTGAACCGTCTCAGGCCTCGCCGTTCCCTCTCCTATTAACGCCAACCTACGCTCCATTTGGGACCTAAATAGGGGATCCACCAACGCGCTCGCGTTCTCGTTGAGTATTGATACCACGGCCTTCCCAAGCTTAGTGGGTATGCACTGCTTCTTGATCACAGTGAAGTAGTTCCGCTCTATGTTGGTGTGTATGTGGTCCTGCATGGTAGCGTCGGTGCCTATGCCGTACTGCTTCATCAACCTAAGCAATTCAGCCTCACTAAGGTAGGGCGGCGGCTGCGTCTTCTTTCTCACGGCCTCCGCAGCCAATACCCTCAACTCGTCGCCCGCGCTCACCTTGGATATGGGCAATCCCACCTCCCTGGGTGATTCGAATGGATAGATCTCCAAGTACCCCCTGCTTAGAACGACAAGGCCCGTTGCCCTGAACTCCACGCCATCAATCCCAGCCACTATCCTTTGCCTTTCCACTATGGCCGGCTTGCTCAGCGTGGCAAGGAAGTGACGGGCTATCAAGTCGTAAATCCTCCAGTGAGTTTCCTTTCCGAAAATCCTGGTCACATCCCAAGCACTGGCTCCCTTGGTTGGATGTATTGGGGGGTGCGCGTTGTCGCTGGACCCGCCCGACGTGGGCCTAAGCTCGCCGGCTAGGTTGGCCCTTACATAATCCCCATAATCCTTCACCTTAGCTAGGTCCCTCACTATTCGCCTTAAGTCAAGCGTTTTTGGGTATATCGTGGTCTCCGTTCTTGGGTATGATATTAGGCCGTACCTGTATAGATCCTCGGCCACATCTAATGCATTCTTAGCCCTCACGTTGAGGAACCTGCTGGCCCTCCTCTCCAGCTCCACCGTGTCCAACGGCTTCGGCGGCTGCATCCTAACCTTCTCTCCAACGGATTCAATCACCTTCAGGGCCCCCGCCGACTTCACCGCCTCAACTATCTCCCTAGCCCTTGCCTCTTCATCTATCCTATCGGTGCTAAGCTTCAATTGCTCTCCATCAACATCAACGGTCACCTCAACGACGTAATATGGAGTTGGCTTGAAGTTCTCCCTCTCCAGCGCCCTCTGCACGACTAAGCCAAGGACCGGGGTTTGGCATGGCCCGTAGCTCAGCACCCCCTTCCTTCCCTGCACCTCAGCGCCGCCGTCTTTCGCGCTGAGCGTTAGGAATCTGGTGAAGGCAGCGCCCAGCTTGAGGTCAAGCTTCATCCGCGTGAATACCTTCCTGGCATAGTTGGGGTTGGGAGTCGTCAATTCATTAAATGCTTTAATTATATCATCCCTGGTAACGGCGGAGAATAATGCCCTGCTGAATCTAACCGATGGGTTGGCATTGCTTATCACCATCATTGCTTCAAACGCTATTGCTTCCCCCTCCACGTCGGAGTCCAGCGCGAGGATGACGTGGTCGACCCTCTTGGATAGGTACGAAATGGCCCTGACGTACTTGGCGGAGTCCTGCTTTATCGTCAATATGGGCTCCTCATCAAACAACTCGCTTATCTTGGCCGTGGTCCACTTATTATACCTCTTATCGAAGTCGAACTCCATTATGTGGCCCCGAAGCCCTATGGATATCCACGCATCACCGTCCCTCCTGAACCAATAGGAGGGCACGTTGTATACGTTCTTCACGGATACCTTGGACTCCGCCAGGTAGTACGCCAACGCCTTGGCTACGCTGTTCTTCTCCGCTATTACCAATTTACCTCCACTTCCCATTTGAGTCTTCCCTCTTGGAAACATTTAATAAGGTTTCACGCATTTAGGGCGTACATAGAGTGATGTGAATGTCCAATCAACCCGAAAGGAAGCCGGAGGACAAACCGCAGCAACCGCCTAGGCAGTACCCACCGCCACCACCCCCACCACCAACAATGCCGAGCACGCCGCCTAGGCAGTACCCACCGCCGTTAGCACCGCCTAGGCAGTACCCACCGCCACCACCCCCACCACCAACAATGCCCGCTGCATCAACTCCACCGCCGCCTCCCTCCCAGCAAGTCCCCCTGCTGGCGCAGAAGGATGGCTCGTTGATTAAGATAAACCGCATATCGCTTTACGTAGGGATCCCGCTGTTGGCAATGGCCATTGTGGTATCCGTCTTCGTCATAGCGGCATCCGGTTCCGCCGTGGTGTCCAGGTACTTCGAACTATTATCGTCGTTGGTTAACATAATGGTAGCCGCCGCCATAATAGTCCTCTTCTCGATTAACCTCCTAGTTGTGAAGAGACTAGATGATGCTTTTAATCAATTGGGGAAAGCGATAAACAGTGCAGCAAAGAGACCCGTACAGCAGAGACCGCCGCCACCGCCGTTAGCACCGCCTAGGCAGTACCCACCGCCGTTAGCACCGCCTAGGCAGTACCCACCGCCACCACCCCCACCGCCTCAATATCAGCCGCAGCAAGCGCCTCCCTCCCAATCGCTACCGCCTCAGCAACCCCAGCCCCAGGATGAGTACCCGGAGGATTCGGAAGACGAGGGGCAATGACGGCGGGCCAGCCAATCTAGTTCCCGCCATGAACGGCAATATTTATATTTAAACCAGTGAGATTAGTTTAACAATGAGGCTATTCCTTTCATTTGCCCTTCTCTTGCTTTGCTGGACTGGGATGGCGATCGCACAGCAGGTATACGTTAATCAATATGGAGTGCCCCAGGTAGTGAACTCCGTGAACGTCACAAACGCCACCATAGTTGTAATAAATGAACCGTTGAGACCCATTAATGGCACAGTGCTAGTAATGAACGGTACCCAGCCTGTGCCGTTCGTGCTGCTCCGCAATGGATCAATAGCGGTATTTGCATTTGGAAGCGGCGTGCTTAACATAACCTTCTCCGCGAACTTCACCATAACCTCGAACTCAACGTTCACGACCTGCTATAATTTCGATGAGCCCATCAATATTAAATACGCCGCCAACGTGATACCGATAGAATTTCCCTCCCCAATGAGTTATAGCATAGAGGGTAATTCGGTGAGCATGGTTCTCCCGCCAGGCATGAATTGCATTCAATACGTCACGCTGCCACCGACATCTGCGTCATCAATGACTCAATCAAGCTCCAGCAAGCCGCCTCTGCCCACTTCACCATCCACGACATCTAAGGCCGCCGGCAATGAAGCATCAATTATAATTACTGCGATAGCGGCGGCAATAATAGTAGCGGCAGCCGCGATTGTAATCGCATTGAGACGGAGGCGGTAATCCTTCAATACAAATTAGGGATGGTTATTGAAGACCCCATTTACCAAGCTCTCTTTGCCCTAGCCACCTGCTCCGCCCTGGACCGGAGGGGCTCCATCCACTCCAGCCCCAATTCCTGTAATAATTCCTTGGTGGGCAGGCCCAACTCCTCATCCCAACGCCTCAACTTATAGTACTGCCTCAACGCATCCTTTATCTCATCCAAGTTATACTTGGGACCATTTGGATCGTGAATCATCTTCCACGGAACTTGCTCCCACTCATTCACGTAACCCTCCAATACATGATATATCCTGGCAATGGCCTCTATCCTCTCGCTGACCCGCCTCAACCCGTTCTCATCAATGCTCACCCCGGTGGCCCATGAATATAGCTTAGCCATGTCCTCCCACGTGTATGGATTGAATATGCAGAGCCCCATTGCATCCATGACAGCCTTGTGATCCCTGTCCTCCAGCATAGATTCCACGGTATCCCTTAGCGGCGTTTCTGGGTCATGCATTTTAGGCCACCCCCTCAAGTGGGACCCGCCCACGTCTGCCGTCAGATAGCTCAGAACTAGCCCCCTCAATGGGCCGTTTGGGTACCAGGCCGGGAGGGCGAGTTGCTTGAAGTGAACCGCGTACTCAGCTCCCTTGTTCAATATCTTAGCCGCCCTACCGCTTCCCTCAGCAAGAACCTTGCCGAGTCCCTCCCTATACGCTATGTCGTGTATTAGCTTTAACAGGGCCTCTCCATTGCCGAACCTGAGATCCAAGCCCCCGGTCTCCTCGCGGCTCAGCAATCCCTTCTCGAATAAATCCATGGACCACGCTATTGCGTTTCCAGCACCTATGGAGTCTATGCCGAGATCGTTGGCCAGCCTCTGTGCCTTGAGCACAATGACTGGATCGAACACCCCCGTTGCGGAGCCCAGTAGCCCTATGTTCTCGTACTCCGGCTTCACCACGTCCTCGGAGCCCGGTATCGGGATCCACCTGCTGCACTTGACTGGGCACAGCGCCCCAATTATCTTAATCGGTTTGGCGGGGAAGCTTATCTCCCACTCCTTAAAGGTTACCCCGCTTATCTTCTTGGCGGTCTCCTCATCAAGCGAGGGGCGGGAGTAATTGAAAGCTGGAGATACGCCAAGCGATCCGCTGTACATCAATGAGTTAGTCGTGCCGTACTCCCTGGTCTCCATGGTCTCCGTGGCGCTCTGGAACTTCTTGTATATGTCGAGTGAGTACCGCCCGAACTCCTCCTCGTGAGAGATGCGTATGCGCGGGGTGCCGTACGCTGCCACCGCCTTCAACTTCTTGGAGCCGAAAACGGCGCCCAAGCCGCCCCTGCCGCCCGCCCTCTCCCCATCAACTATTATATTCGCTATCCTGGCCATGTTCTCGCCGCCAGGCCCTATAGCCATAACGGACGCGGCCGGGCTGGTGGCTGCCCTAACAGCCTTGACCGTGTCCCTCGTGGTGGATCCCCACAGCTTCTCTCCGTTCCTTATCTCAACCGTTCCATTATTCACCCATAGATATACTGGAACGGGGGATGCGCCCTCTATTATTAATGCATCGAAGCCGGCCCCCCTCATCATATACGAGAACCACTCGCCCACGCTGGTGTCGTGTATCACGTTGCTAAGCGGACTCTTTGCTCCAACTATTGTTTTCGCGCTGGCCGGGGCTAAGCCTGCCAATGCCCCCGCGGCTATCACTATCTTATTCGACGGAGATAACGCGTCGGTTCCAGGCTCGACCTCCCTGCCCAGTATGCCGTATACGAATCCCTTCCCTCCAATGAATAGCCTTATTAACCATTCCGGGGTGTCCTCGATTTTGATCGATCCATCACTCAAGTTAATTCTTGCGATCTTGGTATAACCAACTACCATCTACCGCTTATTTGATTAAATAGTTAAATAAGTTTCGTCTTAGTTTAGTTTCATTTGGTCGAAGAGGTGGCCAAACCAAGATGCAAAAACTTTATTTAACAGCCCCTGATCACCGCAATGGAGATAGATGGAAACGGTGCGCGGAGTCGCAATATTGCAGGTGGATAAGGACCTGGGAGTTACCGAATTAATCCTCAGCCATGTGGGCTTGAACCCAGTCACCCTTACCAGCGATTACTACGAGTACCTGGACATAGTAGAGAACGAGTTCTCCGCATACCTGCGCGATGATGATTTGACGAAAATAGATAAGGCACTAGAAGCAACTGTGCCCAGCTCAAAGCCCAGCATATTGCTGGCCAGGCTATATGTGAGGGACTATATGGTTAGGAAGATATTGCTAGTATCGCTGAGGAGGGGATTAATATCGAAGATGACGAGACGGCTGGCGAGCAATGGATGGAAGACGTTGATGCTATTTGAGGCGTATAGAATTCCCAGCAAAATGAGGCACCTCCGCTAAGCGTTATAATGCGATAATCCTGGTTGACAAAATGATAGCATACCGCGTAGGGCATTAGCTGGGATTAACGGCACTGCCCCTGGAGGCAGGGGGCAGCACCTAAAATAGGGCAACGCCCGCTGTATATCTTTAATATTATAATGTTCAATAAACCTTTGTTAATTCCCCCGCTCATTGGGAGCCGCGCCTGGGGGCGCACCTCGATCTAGCCGCGTTCAGTTTTGAGATCATTTCATCCCTGCCCACTCCCCTGCACTTGGATAACAGCGGCTCCATTAGGCTTGGATTCATTCCCCTTATTATTTGATCCATGTCCCTGTGAATTAGGGATTTGGTGTATCTATCAATTCTAGTATTCAATATTATGGACTTAGCATCCCCGAACAAGTTGCCTCGGGGCAGGACAGCGTGGACCAGGCCCAATTGACCGGCTTCCGCCGCATCGATTTCCCCTCCTCCTATTAATTGAATTGCCCTCAACCTGGGCATCGACTTGAGTATTATGGGGGCTCCAAGCATCATCGGTATGCCTAGCCCGCCCTCCGGGTTGCACAGCTTCGCATCAGTTGGAGCTATCAGTAAATCGCTCAATAAAGCCAACTCCAGTCCCAGCCCAGCCGCCGATCCATTCAAGATGGTTATCACCGGCTTGTCCACTGTCACCATTATCGACGCGAGCGTTTTTATGGAGTTCACCAACTCGCTGACCGAGTCGTAGTCGCTTCCCACGTTGCTCCAATTGACTCCGGCTGAGAAGAATTCATCACCTGCACCGCTCAAAGCTATCCACTTCAGGTTGGAGTCGCTGGAGGCTATGGTTAGCGCAGATGATAATTGATTGAGCAAATCTCCATCTATTAGATTCAGCTTGCCGTTATTTATCACAATGACTCCTATTCCATCCTCATTCCACACTGCTATCCTGTCGAATTGCCCGCTCATTATTGCCTCAACTCGTAATTGAAGTATATGAACACATCAGCAGCGAACAGCAGCATCAATGAGCCCCAGGACAGGCCTATAAACGGTGCCTGGGTCACTGGGTTCAAAGTGAACGTGAGCAGCATTATTATGACCGCCATAGCCGTCACTAATGCACCCATAGCTATGAGCAATTTATCGTTTAGGGTAGCTGGCTTAGCATTACTGACCGGCTTGTTGATGATCTTATGCTTGACCCCTCTCCAGACGAAGTGGAGGGCATATATGCCGGCGAACGATATAACGAAGGGGGGCACTACAACGAGCAGCAGCCAAAGGGGCTTTACGGGGATGCCCGGCTGGCCCGCACCCCAGATGCTCAACTCAACTAACCACGTCAACCCCGTTATGAAGAGGGCGGTAAGGAATGGCCTATCCAATGGATGTAGATCTTCATTTCTATCCACGAACGGCACTATTAGGAGAACCACGACAGGTATCAGTCCTCCCATTGATACGTCCACTGCCAGCGGGAACGGCATGTCGGCCATCTTGTACATGAAGAGGAAGAACCACGGTGGGTACGCGGGAACCAAGCTGGCCTGCGGGCTGGTGGGGGATGGACCGGGATATGGGGAGAACAGTATTGGTATCTTATCCAATACTTGCGGTATCGCCAATATGGATGGAATTACCAATATCACTCCCCAAGTCAGCGCTATTATTCCCAGCATGAATACGAAGTTCCTCGGCCACCAAGGCTTTATGCGTGGATCGCTCTTGTCCAGCAGCGCGGGTGCCTTGTACTTGGCCTCCTTCAGGTCAGGCATAAAACCGTTCTGCTCTGCTAGATAGAAGTGAAGCGCGAAGAACAGTGCAATGAGCGCTGCCAGTATTATGTGCCATCCCAACAGTCTCGTGAATAGATCCAGGTCCGTCCCGTTCCCGAAGAATATGGGAGTCAAAGCGGATAAGTGGAGGCCGGCCAGTATTCCCTTCCCGACGTCCACGGCGTCGACGCCCAGCACGTCTCCAGTCATGGAGTAGCCCACGAACGAGGTTATCATAACCATGGCGAACATCAAGACGCCGAGCACCCACTGGAACTGCCTCGGTCTCTTATAGGCGCCCTTGAAATAGACGTGAAGCCCGTGTATGTAGACGGCCAGTATCATCACGTAGGCGCCGTAGAGGTGGGACGACGAGAGTATGGCACCGAATGGGATTGAATGTATAATGGCCATGGTGGAATCGTAGGCATCGCTGGGCTGGTAATAGAGCAGCATCAAGAGGCCCGTCAATACTTGCCAAACCAACGCGGCAGACGCGACGCCGCCGAGCCAATACTCTATGCTAAACATGTAGGACGGCACTCCCATGAACGGTATGTCCCTCAAGTGGAAGACATCTGCAAACCAATCGCCTATGCTCCTTCTAGCCATTTCCATCACCCTAAAGCCGGATTGCTCAGCATTGTGACGCTGGTCGAGTTGCCGCTGATTGGGGAACCGCCGCTCAGGTCATCTGTATGGCCATATATTGTTGGACCTATCATGGTCACAGCATATAAGTAGTCAGTTGATGGATCCCACTTAAGCTGAACTGTGGGAAGGGGCTTCGTTGTGGGCCCAGTCACCACAGCCGCTCCCCTGTAGGGATCATATGTGCTTCCATGGCAGCTGCAATGTATCACCTTATCCATGGGTCCATTAAACGTGAGTGCCTTCACTCCCGGGGGATAGAATGTGAGCTCCGGATATGTGCAGCCCAAGTGCTCGCATATGGCGCTGTAGGCCACTATGGATTTACTCGGCCCCACGCCGCCGGGAAACTCATATGTTTTCCCCGTGGCGGGTATAGTCACCGTGGTAGCCGGGATCTCCACTGGTTGGTTGGAGTCATTGCCGAGGTTCAGCAAGTAATTGGGCTCGTTGCTCAGGGGGTAGTTGAACATGGCCATTTTCTGCCCATTGACTGGAACATCGGATGCCTTTATTGGGTTCCCGTTCTCATCAACTAATTGAAGGGTTGGAAAAGAAGTCAAGCCCACCGATGGCGGAACCAGCACCTCCAGCCCGCGGAGCAGTCCGACCACCATGCTGGCGCCGGCAATTATGGCGAGGGACTTGAGGAATGTTCTCCTGGACTGATTGACATCGCCCATGGATCCACATTCATGCTAATTGTTTTAAAAGTTTTTTACCAAATTTATACCAGCATCATTTCCAATTTTTACAAATATTAGGCCATATTTATACCATAGTAATGCTTAATAATGCCCGGTGTTCGAATCATCCATGGGTAGAATAGGAATACGCCCAGTCCTTATTATACTATCCGCTGCTGCTCTGCTCGGTTTAATAGCGGTTTTCCACTCGGTGCCCCTAGCCCAAACCCCATCCGGTTTGGTGGCCTATAAGGTGGTGGGCGCCGCGAACCTAGCTAATCCAGGCAGCGAATCGTTCTGGAATAACATACCCTGGTTCAACGTGAGCCTAGCCCCCACGCTGTCCGGAGTGCCCACGTCGGGCTTGGTTCCCTACGTTGAAGCCAAGGCTGCATACAACGGCGATTACATATTCATCTTAGTAAAGTGGCCCGACGAGAACCCAAGCACAATAGGGGCAAGTGCAGTGGCCGGACCGGGCCATTGGCCGGTCGTGTATAATCCCAAGGGTCCCCTGAACATGACTTTCCTCCAATTATTGACAAGCACGTTCCATAAGCACTACAAGGTATTGAACAGCAGCTACGCCATAATATTCGGAAGCCCCAGGCCAATGGAATACGTATTGTATTATTACGGGCCAGCCAACGGGGTGTACTTCTACGGTTATTACGTCAATGCCACCCATTACTATCCGGATAGGTTTGCCATAATGTGGTACATGGGGACGCAGCAGAACCCGAGCGACTGCATGAACATTGGAGGACCACATCCAGGGTATAAGGTGAGCGGGCAATTGGGCACCGTGGTCGGAGCTATACCCAACACCGGGGGCTCGCTTAGCTCAGGGGCGGCTAATATATGGGAGTGGATAGCCGGCGTCACCTATCCCCAAGGAGCCGACTTCAATTACTTCACGAACGCGACTTGGGACGCGGAGAACGGGATAAATCCCACAGCGGCAAGCAATTTCGCCGCCGCTCCTCACGGCTTCTTCCTTAACCTGCTCACAAACCAAACCGGACTTTATGATATAGGAGATGGCGGCATATGGTATCCAAATGCGACGGGGCCCGTGCCCGGTTACTTCAGCGGGTACACGGGCGCCAAGTATGAGAATGGTTATTGGGTGCTCGAGTTCGTCAGGCAATTGAAGGCACCCATGCCCAATACCGTTAATATAACCGTGGGAAGCACGTACGACATAGCGTTCGGCGTGTGGTACGGCAAGTCCGGCGAGACGAGTTTCGATAAATCGATAACCGCCAACTTCGTGCCTCTAACCCTTGTTCCGAAGTCGCCGGCAGCGCCCTCGCCCATTCCGTACGTGGTATTGATTGTTGCCGTGATAGGCATCATAATAGCGTTGATGGCGATAGGCATTGCATTCTATTACATGAGGAGGGGAACCCAGGCATAGGGGTATGATGCGAATTAATAAGAGCGATTTCTCGATTTATTCAACCGCCTTCGGCATATTCTTCCTTCTGCAATACGCGTTTAGGGAGTTCTTGCTTCCTGTCTTTCCATTCATGCCCAGCAGCTCCTCCAATATGACGGCCTTGGGACTCGTGGGCACCTTCGCGGTAATGGCGATGACGGTGGTGGCTCCCATGGTTATCTGGGAATCCAAGAGGCTCAGGTTGAGGCTGGTCTACTTCGCGGCCGCCGTGATAATGGGGTGGGGCGGCATTGCCTTCAGCTTGGTATATCCTCAATACTATCTATCAACGCCGTGGGTAGTAGCCAGCCTAATTCTCTGCGCGGTAACCGCCGTATCGCTTATTCAAGCATTGATTTATGGAGGCATCAAGTCCCTAGCCCTACTCCCGTTAATATTGCTTCAATTGATAGCTATGTACCAATATGCCGTGAATGTGGCCACCGAATACATGCTGATCCCATATCCAAACCCATCCAGTTACTTGGTGTATCCAATGATGTACCTATTAATAATAGGAGCCTTATCGCTGCTGGCCATGTCGATATGGGTGAAGCCCAGGCGGAGCGTCTTGATAGGGTACGCAATAGGTGCGATATTCGGCGCATTGGTGGCGGTGCCCATGTATCAATTGCTTGCCTATAATAGATTCATGCAATCCATAATGGGAGAGGTCGTGGCGATGGGGCTGGGAATACTGGCTCCTCCATCATATCTACCCATGTTATCGATAGTTATGGGGATATACGTGTTCTCCTTTGTGGTAATGCTGGCCAGGTCCTTATCGGGGGAACCAATAATTGGGTTCTACGCGCTGGCCGCCTTGATATTCATAGGAACCGCGTTCGCCGTTCATGCCTTATCGATATACTTCATAGCAGCTATGACAGCTGCCGCAGCATTGGCAAACTCCTCCAAGGCATGGCCGAGGCAAGGTATCCAAGCAAATGATTCACCTGCTGATGCCGTTGGCGAATGACGGGGGAACGCGATAGGCAAATGCATTTTGATATTCAATTATTAATATATATCCGTGCTCATGTGAAAACGCGATAGGCAAGCAATGCTTGTGCTATTTATTAGCAAGTAATTCCCATCTCTATATAATTTTCCCAATTCTTCCGTGATCAGCCATTGGATGTGGGTTTAACTTTCATATGAAACCGTTTATCCCAACCCATGATTTGGGCCTTCATTGAGGAGTTCCTCGTAATACTGGCAGCGGGGGCAGTTGCAGGAATAATAGGGGCATTGGCTGGCCTGGGCGGTGGAACCGTCATTTCCCCGATACTCACCCTATTCCTGGGAATCCCCATGGCTTACGCATCGGGATCCGCCTTGATATCCACCATAGCCACGTCTGCCGGCTCCGCCAGCGTGTACGTCAAGAAGAAGATAGCCAACGATAGGATAGGAATAAGCTTGACCACGGCGACCACCGCTGGGGCAATACTTGGATCCATAATGGCCAACTACGTATATGTTCACGGCATTACTTACGTGATTTACACCGTGTTCGGCATTGTTCTGTTAGTATCGATAGTGCCCACGGTACAGCGAAGCACCTGCGAATTGCCCCGACCGCGTAAGCCAGATCTAACCACCAAATTGCTTAACTTGTATGGAACATGCTTTGATCCCAACCTGGGATGGATACGCTACTGGGGTGTTCGTTGGTGGCTTGGTGAGTTTATCATGTTTTTCGCCGGTGTTATTAGTGGTTTGTTGGGTATTGGTAGTGGGGCGCTTAAGGTGTTGGGGCTTGATTGGGCCATGAACCTCCCCATGAAGGTGAGCACGACGACGAGCAACTTCATGATAGGCGTCACGGCGGCGACTGGAAGCAGCATATACTGGTACTTCGGATACATACAACCATTCATAGCAGCAGCAACAGCAATAGGAGTACTAATAGGGGCGCAAGCCGGGACTCGTATATTGATGAGGATAACCAACAAGCAGATAAGGTGGGTGTTCGTTGCAATACTGTCCTACCTGGGCTTCAGGATGCTTCTCCGCGGGCTTGGAAGGGAGGGGTTGATGCCGATCTCATCCCTTGACAAGACGTTCATTTCCCTAATGTTCTCGGCAGTCATGATATCATCGCTGTACTACTTAATGGCGAGGAGACCGGTCGATGAGGAACTGCCTCCCATATATACGGCTCAATTAACGAAGGGCAGCAGCATTGAGGAGAGATTCGAGGGGATCACGTCGAATCTGCTCCGCATTGGAATATTTTTGAGCGTGGCCGTAATGGGGTTGGGCCTGGCATTAGTTGTGCTTCACGGCGGTGGGCTGGGCCATTCGTTGATGGATGTAGCTGATCCATCATCCAGGGTAAACACGGCCTCAATAAGCATCAAGACCATAATTGCTGGCTTGCAGGAGTGGGATGGAATCTCATTTATGTTGCTGGGCTTGGTTTTATTGATAATAATGCCCATAGCAATGGTCCTGATAAATGTTGTTAGATTCTCATTGGAGCGAGATAAGTGGTACACCCTATTTGCCGTGATAACGCTGGTGAACCTATTAATAGCGCTGCTAGTGGTGCCCGGCTTGGTTCCTCATTGACGTAGTGGTCTGGAGGCGCGCAGTGCCCCTCCTCTCTCTTTCTTGTTAAAACAATGAATCAAGTTTGCCAGGCGAATTATATCCTAATCGCCTTAACGGATGTCTTTGCATACTATTGATGCGTTGTTTCTTCAGATATAGGAAATCACCAAGCATTGGCGAGATATCATATTCTATTGTTTTATATGCATTATGTGAATTTACGTCGCTACATCTGTGGCATCTCAGCCCATAAATGGAGGGACCCGCATTCATTAATGCTGAATTTATTAAAATAATTATTATCATTTCTGGCAAGGATTTGACATCGTCAGCAATGGATTTATTCCATGGCTACTGGCAGGACCCATGTTAATATGGATCATTTCGATAACACTGATACTCTGCGGGATAGCCGCTGGATTGATAGGGGCATTGCTTGGGCTCGGCGGTGCAACCATATTGATCCCCATTCTGGTCATATATGGAATACCAATTAATTACGCGTCGGGGGTGGGCTTATTCTCCGCGCTGGCCACGTCTTGCACGGCATGTAGCCGCCTAATGCGGAGGAGCCTCGTCAATCAACGATTAGCCATAGAGCTGTCGGCGGCGTCCACGCTAGGCGCAATAATGGGATCCATATCCTGTTATTACGTGCTAAGCCATGGATTGGAATACATACTCCATATAGCGCTCAGCGCCGTGATGTTCTCATCGATTTACCTAGTCAATAGTAGATCCAGTGCCAGCCTGGTCCAGTCGCTCTCCAGCAGATTAACATCCATGGGCATAATGTTGATGGGCGGGCTCCTTTCTGGCCTGCTCGGGATAGGCGGGGGACCGATTAATCTGGTAGCCCTTTATTGGTCGCTTGGACTCTCCCTCAGCGCAGCCACGGCCACAAGCAATTTCATAGTGGGCGTCACGGCCGCCACCAGTGGTTCCTTGTACTGGGTGTTCGGCTACGTTCAGCCATTCATAGCGTTCCTAGCAGTGTTGGGCACCGTCATGGGCGCGCAGGCAGGAGCGTCTCTTCTCCCTAAGGTAAGGGGCTCCACATTAAAGGCAATCCTCATCTCGGTGTTCGCATACCTAGCCACCAGGATGCTTATCAGCGGCCTTCGGCTTGGCGGGGTATTACCGATATCCCAATCCTATGAATACGTAATATCCGCAATCGCGGCGGTAGCATTCGTCGCCGCAATGCTTGCGTTGGGGAAAATAAAGTGATGTGAAACTTAGTGAATTGAGCGGGTGGTTATGGGGGATTTCACTGGCAGCCTAGAATCTCTCGGTCCAGAATTTATAGCCCAATTTCCCCAGCTCCGTCAATACATCGTCCACTGCCTTGGCGTCGGGAGGCACCTCTATCACGAAGCTGACCTCCACGTAGTTGGGCTTTATCTCCGGGTTGAACCTCTCGTGGAACACGTCTATTATGTTTATGCCCAGCTCCCCCATCTTTCCCGTCACTATGGATAGAGTGCCGGGCCTGTCCGGTATTAAGCCCCTTATCTTTATTATCCTGTTGGCCTTGGCTAATGCCTTGTAGATCACCTTGGTAAGCATCGGCATATCTATGTTACCACCGCTCACCAGCGCAACCACGTTGCCCTTAACGTTGACTTTGCCGCTCAGCAATGCGGCCACCGACGCAGCTCCAGCTCCCTCCGCTATAACCTTGGTGGCCTCTCCTATCATCAATATGGCATTAACTATGTCGTTATCGCTGACCAGCACCACGTCATCCACCACCTCCCTCATTATGTTGAAAGTCAGATCCCCTATTCTTTTAACTGCTATTCCCTCCGCTATGGTATCCACGCTCGTCACTCCCATGATCTTCCCCTCCCTCAACGAGAGGTACGCGCTGGGTGCCCCCTCGCTTTGCACCCCTATTACCTTGACGCCGGGCCTCTTCTTCTTTATTACGGTAGCTATGCCAGAGATCAAGCCGCCCCCACCTATGGGGACCACCACTGCATCTACCTCATCCAGGTCCTCCAATATCTCCCAACCTATCGTCCCTTGCCCAGCCACTATTAGGGGATCGTTATATGCATGGACGTAAGTCGCGTTCAATTCCTTGGATATTTCCATGGCTTTCGCCTCCGCCTCCGCATACGATTCGCCATGCAATATTATGTCGGCCCCGTACCGTTTCGTCCTGCTTATCTTTATCCAAGGCGTGAGTTGCGGCATAACTATCGTGGACTTAATGCCGTAAAGGGAAGCCACATATGCCACTCCTTGCGCGTGGTTGCCCGCCGATGCCGTCACAACGTGCTTCACGCCCTCCCTGCTCAGCCTAGTTATGGCATTATAGGCACCCCTAGCCTTAAACGAGCCCGTTTTCTGAAGCGCCTCCAGCTTCAGGAATACTTGAGCGCCTGTCGCATTTGATATGGTATCGGACTTGACCAGGGGCGTCCTATAGATCAACCGCCGCCTCTGAGCCGATTTTATTAATTCCAACGCATCCCGCGTCATTTCGAATACCTCGTTCACGGTAACCATGAGAGGGGCTGGATGCCCGGCATATATATCCTTTCCTATAATATGTAGGTATATACATTCATAATGAGCAGCAGTTCAATTCATGGAATAAACCGAACCGCGTGCCACTCCCATTAAATCCGCGATGCTATAACTGTCATCTCTATCAAAGCCTCCCGCGGCAAATTACTTACCTCAACCGTGGTCCTCGCCGGCTTGGATTCATTAAAGTACGTCGAGTACACCTCATTAAAGTCATTGAACGTGCTCAAATCCCTCAGGAATACTATTGAGTAGACCACGTTGTTTAAGTCCAACCCAGCCGCCCTAAGTATCGCCCTTATGTTCTCTATGACCCGCTTGGTTTGTTCCTTTATTCCCCCAGCCACTAACTCGCCCGTCTTGGGATCCAGCGGTATTTGCCCGCTCACGAAAACCAGGTTTCCCGATTCAATAGCTTGGGAGTATGGACCTATGGGTCTCGGAGCATCCCCAGTTGTTATGGGCTTCATGGCTTCCAAGAAACGAGCCAATTTAAAAGCATGCCCCTTGGCGCAGCCACATTCCAACTCTTAGTTCACCCTGATCTCGCCTTGAAGGGGAGGAGGGGTGGACTCGCCATACTTCTTTGATAAAGGAGTGGGCAAGCCTCGCCTCTCTGGGGGGTGTGTTTTTAGGTCAGTGTTTTGTTTGGGGTTTTCACCCCCTCCCTCTCTCGGTTAATTCTTTGAGGATGGGGGGCTGGGGCCGACTACCCCAGCAATACCGAGAAGGGGAAACGGAGTAGCGCCAAGGGGGCGTAACCCCCAAGACCCCGGGGGAACCCCCCACCCCTCAAGGGCGGGGAGGAGGTCAGTATTCCCTTACAAGGGGCCCTATTAATTCCACCTCCACCACCTCGCCTTCATCGAATCCTTCCCTGTTCTCCGGAACCACCAATATGCCATTGCCTTTAATCAACGTGGACAAGACGCCGCTTCCCGTGAGGGCCAATGGCTCCACGTATATATTGCCTCCCCGCTCGAACACCTTAACCCTCACGAATGATCTGGTGTTTATCGGCGTGGCCACTCTGCGGGTCAGCAATCCCTTTACCGTGGGCTTGGGCAGTGCCTCTGTCCCCATCAACTTAAATAGAACAGGCTTCACCAATGCCTCCACGCCCGTCAGTGCGGCCACGGGAAACCCGCTCAGCGAGAATACGGGCTTTCCATTAATGACTGCCACGCTGTTTGGCCTGCCGGGCCTAATTGACGTGCCGTGAACCAAGTACTCCGGCGACAATGATTGAATAGCCCTTATCGTGGCGTCAGGAGCGCCAACGCTGGATCCCCCGGTCAATATCACTGAGTCGAATTGCTTCAAGCCATCCGAGACCCGTTGCCTTATTACATCCTCGTCGTCGGGCAGTATGCCACCGTACGTCACGCTTATCCCATCCTCCTCCAGGGAACCCACCACCACGAATCTAGTGCTGTTTATTATCCTGCCCTCGCCCAGCGAGCCCGTCGACTCCAGGTCAACCAATTCATCCCCAGTTGAGTAGAGCACAATATCCATGTTGAACACATCCACCCTGCGCACGCCCATCGACGCCAGTATAGCGACATGCCATGGCCTTATGCGAGTCCCCCTTTTAATGATCACATCCCCCGCCGCTACATCCTCTCCCTTCCTCGACACATTGCCTAGAGGAGCCACGGGCTTTAGAACCTCTATCAACTCCCCGTTCTGCCTGGCGTCCTCGTACATTACTACCGCATCCGCTCCCTCTGGCAGCGGTGCGCCTGTCGATATTTCAACGGCCTCCCCCGGCCCCACCTTTCCTCTCCATCCGTGGCCAGTCAATGCGGCCCCCACCAATCTCAGAGTTATTGGGTTAGTGTAAGATGCGCCGAATGTATCGCTGCTCCTCACGGCGTATCCATCGACGGCGGACCTATTAAATGATGGGACGTCGACGCTGGAAACCACGTCGCTGGCCAGAACCCTCCCCAAACTGCTCCCTGTCTCCACGCTGATCGTCTTGGGAACCTGGGTAATGTGCCGAACTGCCCCATCCACCGCTTCGTCTATGCTTATCAATTCCTTGAAACCGCTTCGCACGCTTGGCAGGCTCCATCCTCTAAATAAAATTTCCACCAATAGCCGCCTTCCCCTCCACACAACAAAAAGACATGCCGCCGCGCTTCACGCCGTCCGGCTTAAGTTTTATTAAGCCATGCTCGAATGGTTCGTGCTTACAAATGATCGATGAGGCAAGAAATGAGGCGTTGAATGTATTGGAGGAAACGGTCAGGTATGGATCGCGCACGGTAGAGGTGGCACTGTCCTATTTGCCGGACGATCTATCCTACATAGTGCCGCAAATAAGGGGCACGTTCATTAATTTCGCCAATAGGTACAGGAAGAGCAGGGAAGTCTCTCTTCTAGACTTAGTGGAGGAGTATGGAAACATACCCAAGACGGAGATCCTGCTGCGATACATTATCCTATCATCATCCGTGGCCACCGCCGTAGAGCGGCCTAAATACGACTTGATATATTCTACCATCCGCGATGCATATGATGAATTGCTGCCGTTCCTGGAACGACCCACGTGGAGAGGGGCTAGGAAGACGCTGAATATGTTCGGCGATGGAATAGGGGCTAGGAGGGACGAATTAGGCACTGCATTGAGCAATTTCGTTAACTCAACGACTAGATTCGCCAAACCCGTTCTTTATAAGAGGATCGCGTTGATCGGCAAGTACAGGAATCTAAAGGACTTCCTGAGGGGATTCATGACAGACAACGCATCGCTGCACAGAACCAAGATGCTGGGTCTCCTCACCAGAATAATAGGTCATGAGACCAATATACCATTCGCCGGAAAAATAATACTCAGAAAAGAGTACCTGAAATACGACCCGGTTGTGGATATGTATACCGCGTTGGTGGCTCTCCGAAGTGGGGCATTCCTGGCCGTCGACGATGATAGGACGAAGCGGGTCTTGAATGCCTTAAAGCAAGGCAGTGCCGCCTTCAAGATGCGCAAGGTGGTTCCCCTGGTTAGGGACACAGTGCGGTTGGCGAGGGATCCAATGCTATACGAGAAGGGGGCATCTGACATAGGCCGGAATTACTGCTCAAAGCTGATGTGCGGAGAGTGCCCCATTAGGCACGTCTGCAAAAGATTTACAAGCATAGAGGTGAGGTAGGCTCGTGCCAAGCGAGTTCGTGGAGCGGGAGTTAAGCAAAATGGGCGGGGGCAAGGTATCCACATTGGAGTTCGTTAATCAAGTGGTGAAGCAGATGAGGGAGTCCGGGCTCCAATTCGATGAGGATGAGGTTAGGCCCCGCATAGTAGATGATCTATGGGAGCTTCATAAACGTGGAATAATAAGGTTCAGCGATGACTTGCTGCAATTCGAGAAATTGAACCAGCAAGCCAACCCCTAGCCCTCCATAAATAGGGAAACCTATGCGCGCTGGTTGTGGGCGGCTTTATGTTTCAACGAGTCCTAGTTATTTTCTTTCTGCCAGCTATATCCCAGACCTCCACTTGAATACCTGACTCCAATTTGCCTCTTATGTCCTCCTCCACGGAATCCAGGTTCAACTCGAACGTGGAATAATCCCTGAGGTCCATTAATTGAACTGAGTTCCCTGTCATCGCAATGACTTGCGCAGTGAATTTCTCTATCACAGGTACCTCCACGGTGGAATCAACCGGAAGAATCAATGTTCGTTTCACATTGTCGAAGATGCCAACCCCCACTATCCTGGTCTTCGCGCTTCCATGCTTGCCCGTCTTGCTCTTCTCCACCTCGACGACCCTGCATGGTTCGCCATCTATCATGACATAAGATCCATCCTTTATTTCCCCCGCTTCGGCAGGTCTAGTGGACATATCAATATCGTCACCCTAGTCGATAATTGCTTTTAAATTTTTATGTTCATCCAGCTAGCAATGCATTAAGAAAATATATGACGCCCGACAATGCCGGCCGACGCTACTCCCTCCCGTTCAAATGTATGATTCATTTCATCAATTTATGGAGACCCAGCCCGTTAGGGCTGGGTAGTTTACTAAATCGATGTGATGTTTTGAGCAAGTAAAAGAATTTAACTCGCCTAATATATAGGCTCAAGATGGATAATCCCAACATATTGGTGACCAACGATGATGGAATATATAGTCCGGGCTTGAAGATACTCTTTGACGCGGTCAAGCCCTTGGGCAATCCCATAATAATAGCCCCTGAGACCCCCAAGTCATCCAGTGGATTGGGGATAACTCTTCATAAACCGCTTAGGCTGGAGGAAGTTAACGTAAATGGCCTGCGCATGTGGTCCACCAATGGAACTCCCTCCGATATAATCTACCTGGCGCAGAGGATAGCCAACAAGATAGACGTAGCGGTCAGCGGCGTCAACATAGGTGACAATACGTCAATCCAAGTTATTCTGTCATCTGGTACTATAGGCGCTGCTGCCCAAGCAGCGTTAATAGGGGTGCCCGCCATAGCTTTCTCGGCCGCGGTTTCCTCCGCTGGAGAGCTGGAGGCCGTGGCGGATTTCATAGCGGCAGGGGCGAGAGCGGTGGTCAGCCACGTGATGAGGCGGGGAATGCCGAAGGGAATAGATGTGCTCAGCATCAACTTTCCCAGGGAGTTTTCGCCGAATACCGTGGCCAAGACGGCGGAGGCGGCGAGGCTCAGGTACGAGCAGTACTTGGATGAGAGAGTGGATCCACGCGGAGGTAAGTACTACTGGCTATATGGGGAGCAGAAAAACCCGAGGCCGGGCACCGACGTCTACGTGGTCAACGTTGAGAGAAATATAGCGGTGACCCCCCTCTACCTGGATCTAAATGCGAATAAATGTAATGCACATGATGATCTGCACGACTTGATTAATTCCATAACAACCGCCATACGAAGCTTGTTCCCGCCGTGAACTGCACCCAATAACGGCCGCCACGCTTTGGGAATGCATCTGTCATCTATTGTATAATCCTTCTTATCTCCTCGTTGATTTTGGCATCTAGTTCCCAAATAAGCTTGTTCAATTCATTATCATGATCCACGAATGCCCTAAACAAAGCCGTGATACATTCATCGCTAATGGTTCCCTTCACGAAGGATTCCTTGACCTTCCCCAACATATCTATCATTTCCTTACTCAGACTCAGAAATTCAACGCCGGCCTCCTTTTCAAGGTGTCGTTCCAACAAGTTCAGCAAAAGCGAGAGATCAGTCGTTGACCTGGTCTTCATGTATTTCACTATGGCTTGCTTTATTATCAAGTGCTCCGTCTTCAACATGATCAAATCATGGGCCTCATCCCGTATTAAATCGTACATAGATTTGCATTGAAATCGACTGGAAAATATCCCTTTCCTCTCAAAAACGAGAGCTAAGTCTCAGCAGAGTCATCATGATCAGCGCTGCAAACCCTCAGCACTCACCAACGCAGAATTAATGCAAATTTAAGCATTCGCTTAGAGCTAACCGATCTCCCCCTCCTTCTAGGGCAATGAGGTCGCATAGCATGGAGGATACGTTAATAACAATATAAATACCAATAGTATAGTATATAACCTAAATTAACATAACCGTTCTTATCATTAAATTCCATTCCCAATTGCATGGCATCTAAGTAGTATTGCGAAGGAGATAGCGAAGGAAAGACTTTATCTATGAAAGTGAAGGAGGTGATTATGAAATAGGAAAGAGGCAAACTCACATCTCCCTCTAAGTCCTTACTTGATACGTAATATACGCCGACCCAACCATTACTCGAGCCGGTGTGAGGCAAAACATAAACGGTAAAAGCAACATTGGTCTCACTTCCATTAATAATCGCTTGAACCGTTATATTTCCCTCCTTAATAAAATAAGGGTTGGAGATATTCTCCTCATGATACATCCAAACCATTATCTCTATACAGGGATAATGTAAATACGTGACGTTAGGGTTTTGGCTCAGCCAAATATCATAAGAGAAATCGTCTATAGTACCATTAACTTGATAAACTCTGAAGTCTACTTTCGAATAAAAGGTTGGCAATGAGGAGAGTTTGAGGGGGAGTTTTAATTGTGGTAACGTCATGGTAGAAGCGTAAAAAGGAAACCAGCCCTCCTTGCCATACATTAAAGTTGGGTAACCGTCAACGTTTATATCGTCTTGGATTTTAACTACATGGGAAAGCTTCACTGACACGTTTAGGTAACTACTATGAAAAGTCATGTTTACAATACCTTTAGCACTCTTTATATTCCATAAGAACGTCGATACGAAGAGGGAACTATGAGGCGTGTAGATTTCCGCAATAGGATAGGAAAGTGATGGCCCCCAACCTCCTATTAAGCTAAAGTTATCATATGAGAGCATTAGATCGATGCCGCCATGATGATCAGTTCCTTTTCCGGAAGAGCCATTTAGCATTAGTAAGACTAATGCTACGATCGAAACTAGAGCGAGAATCACCGCCAATAATATTGCTTTTCTCATCAGGTTCAATTCGTAGTGATCAATAAAAAGTTTAACTCTTGCCAGGGACGAGCGATCCATGCCCTAAAGGACAGCCCTTAGAGACTGTGGACAGTAGACCCTGCTGTACATACCCTTCTCCGAGGGGGTGCATAGTAAGTTTCCTAGGGAAAGCGGGAAATCCCAATCGTGGGGAGATGCCCCATCTGCGAGGAGGTATTTCAGTACTATATTATTTAGATATTACCGTTGTTAAATGCAATTGAGCATAAGATGAGGGGAGCAATAACATAGGAGCATTGCTATTAGGAGGGCCAGCTTTTCGTCTCTTGATCAGTTAGCGGCAATAGGTTTTTAAGGGGGTGCCTACGTGACGCTGATGTGAATAGGCATGGTGGAGTCATCATCAGATGAGGTGAACTTCAAGACCAATCTGGACCCTGAGAGAGTTCGTAAATTAATCGATGCATTGAGGAATGTATATGATCCGGAGATACCGATAGACGTATACGATCTTGGCTTAATATACGAGGTAATGCTGGAGGGGGATAAGGTTGTGATAAAGATGACCTTGACCGCCGTGGGTTGCCCTCTATCCCAGGATCTAGGCTACTCCGTGGGAGGATCCATACAATCAATAGTGCCGGAGGCCAAGGACGTGGATGTGGAGGTGGTGTTCGATCCGCCGTGGACTCCTCTCAGAATGACCAAGGTTGGACGGGAGATGTTCAAGGCCATATATGGATACGACATAGTTGATCAATGGCTTCAGCAACAAGCGCAAGAACAACAAGTTCAGCAATAGAACCTAACGCTTGGGGTCTACGGGATTCGGCTTTGATCGCCCTGCTGGGGCAGCAGCTTCGATAATTCTCCATACATTGACTTGAATATTCCATGCCTGGGAGGCCTATCGCTCATCGCTATAACCCACGCATTAACCAACGCCCTGTATTCGAAGTTATCCAACTTGATCCAGAAATCGTCAATTAAGGGGAAGTTAGTGGCCTTCAGGAATTCGTATAACTCCTTTACATCATCCAGAGTGGCCTCCCTCTTGCCGAACTTAATGCCTCTGTCCGTGACGTGTCTCTCTCCCCCTCCAGGCATCATTACCTTGCCGTAAACGGCCTTGAGCCTCCACGTCGCCGTATCCGTGGAGTGAAGGCCCAACAACCGCAGTATCGGAGTTATTATTGGACTTCCAAGTCCAAGGACGTGCACCTTGGGATGCAGCTCCCGAACGGCCAATATGAACTCCATTGCTTTCCTCCTGGAGTTCCTCGGCACGTTGCGAGTCATCAACACGTAGGGAACCAGTGCGCCGATAGCTATGATCCGCGGGCCGTAATCCAAAACCTTTCTCAACATGGCCATGGATATATCCGGCTCTCTATAGAAGTGTATTACCGGTACTATATTTAGGTCAGGCAACTTGCTGCTCAGCTCAGCGTAGTTCTCCAAGCTCTTGCGCATCTTAGACTCCGCCTCGACAGGGGAATCAGTGGGAGCCGGCGGATAATCAAGGCTTAGGTACGCCTGGGCATCCCAGTACATTGAGTATATGTTGGCTACCTCCTCCACCCCAATGTCAATACCACGCCTCAAGAATTGATAACCCCCCGAGTCCAGCCATATTTCTCCCTCGTGCTGCATCAAGGAATGAAGCGGAGCATCGCCGTTGGTGGGCGGCCTTCTCCTGATTAAATTGGATGAATTTATCAATATTGGAACGGATAGACCCAGCTCCACCCAGGGCCGCGGCCTTGCGCCGACTACGGGGGTTCCTAGGATTATCTTCACAAATATATTTCTAACGGTTAACTTAAAGCTTTACCTGCATGGATCCCCGCAACTCACTTCCTTGAACTACCCCTGTCCTTTCGGGCGGGTCCTCCACCGCTCAGGAATAAGGAAGCCATTCTTGCCCAAACCGAGGGGACTTCACCTCCCCCCAACCCCTTAATATAAAAGGCCCTAAGAATTAATTATCCTGCTCCATGAGGGCCGGGTTCTTCCTTGATTGATGGGCGTGGTGGGGTCATCATAAAGTTTTTAAATGGTGGGGCCGGGGTTTGATTCATGGCTAGAGTGTTTGATGTGGGGAGGATATGCGTTAAGACTCGGGGAAGGGAGGCCGGCAGGATGTGCGTGGTGGTGGATGTAATAGACGATGATTTCCTATTAATCACGGGGCCGAGGCGGTTGACGGGGGTGAAGAGGAGGAAGGTGAACGCGAAGCACGTGGAGCCCACCCAGCACAGGATCAACATAGGCAAGGGGGCGAGCGATGAGGAGGTGATAAAGGCGATAGAGGAGGCAAAGCTAACGGAAACAGTAAGGCAGGGAGTGAAGCCCAACCTATACCTAACACCCACCCTACAATAACCCAAACCACGAAAACCACACAAACCCCATCAACTCCAACACTGCCTCCCCAACAAGTAATACAGGTAGTAATTGCTCCCGTTAATCACAACGCCCATGGGCCAACTATACTCAGAGCCGCTGGACGCCTCCAAGGCCGGGGTCCCCACGAACGACACGTAGAAGCCCCAAACAGAGCTTGAGCCAGCGCCTACCTGCATAACGTAGTCCTGATACACGGTGGACGAGGAACTCCCCAAGTGATTCAGGAGATAGGACGCGGCGAAGCCAAGAAACGGGCCAACCACGCCCGGCGCACCCGCCATCCCAGCCATCAAGTCAGCTAGGACTCCCCCCACGTCAACCGCCCAGCCCGGGACGCCGGGCTTATAGGTAGTCAACGCGCCCTGGAGGTTATAAGCCACGACGCTGGGGGAGATGCTGCTGGGGCTGGGGGCGTCGCCGCACTCGGGGACCTCCACTACCTGATTAATCGCTGGGTTGTAGTAGTAGGACTGGGCGTCGAGCACCGTGAACGCCCTTCCAGCCAACCCCTCCCCCCTCAGCAGGGATAGGGTTTTGGTCACGGTGCCGTTCCCCAAGTCAATGTATGGGTACAGGTGGAGGTAGCCGGGGGTGTAGGAGGTGATGTCCAGCACCATGGTGCCGTTCGCCACGTATACGGGCTCGCACTCCTCCCCAGAGGGGCCGGGCTGGAACACGCATGAGTAGAATGTGGGCGCGGCCACGTAACCCCGAGCAGCCAAGAACAACGCACCAGAGCCAGGGACTGAATATAGGTAGCTCGCGGGGCAGGAAATGGAGATGGAAGAACCATGATGGACATATACTCCACCCAATACACCGCAATCAAGCCAAGGCCATGATTCGATCTCCATGTTTGCCTGCTGAGGAAAGGACCAAGTAGGGCCGCTCGACGCCACAGAAACAACATAATCCCCACTCACATTATAAACAGAATAAGAAGCATAAAAACCACTACCAGCCTCAGCATAACTACCGCCAGTCATTACTATCCCTATTTGGGATACCCCGGAATTCCATGTGTTTTTGCTCCAGGCGATGAAGGCTAGGGGTATTGGGCCCTCAAACTCATAACAGCTCTCCAACTGCCAAGCACCAGGGACCCCGGGCGGGTTAGCCACCACGCCGCCGCTCCCCATGCACGAACCCACGTAGGAGTAACCATACGGATCGGAGCCGGTGGGATTGAGGGGGCGGTTAATTGAGGGGGAGGGGGCGGTGGGGCTGGGATTGAGGGGGAGGGGCCTCGCCCCGGTTAGGTTCACCACGGCCACTATGGAGACCCGGCCCAACTCCACCCACCCCGGCCTGTAGGGTATGGCCAGCGCCACGAACCTCATGGTCCCGGTAGAGTTATCCACGTAGGTCACGAATGCAAGGAGCGAGGGCTCCCCCCTCCCGCCTGCGCCCCACGCCCTAGCCGCCTCCTCTATGGGGGTCGCCGTTAATCTAGCCGTCGCCGCGCCGTAGCCGCGGTAATACCCGGCTGGGTATATGCTTGTGGGCGTGTAGGCGAATAGGCTGACTATGAGGGGGACTGGGCGTGAGTCCACGTAGCCCCTTACAGTGAGCACGGGGGTTCCCACCGCGTTGTAGTAATTTATTTGGTAGCCCCTCCCGGAGATTTGGGCTAGGGGCTTGGGTTGGGGGGTGAGGAGGGATGCGATTATCAGCGTGGCGGCGAGCGCCGCCAACGTGGTTGGGGTTGTGGAGGGGCCTCGCCGGCGTGAGTTTGATGGGGGCATGCCGGGCTTGGTGGGGGGTCTTCTATTTAAGCAGTGTACTTGGTCTGCCGCGCAGACTGTGGGCATTAAGTCTAAACGGGGGGCTTGGTGCGTATTCTTCGCGTTCCTTGGGAGGAGCGGGTCCTCCACCGCTCAGGAATAAACCGCTCCCCTAGTTCTTTACAGCTTCATATCCATTATTTAAGAAACGTCGATGCCCTCCCTCAAACCTTGAAGAGTCGCTTAACCATCAAATCACGTGTGTTACGCCTTCCACTATTAATTGAATTGCCCAGGACGCTATTATTAAGCTGAAGAATCTCCCCACCATCTTCAACATGCTTTGACCCATTATCTTGACCAGTATGGTTGAGTACCTGACGGTCATGTACGTGATAGCGGAGGCGATCGCTATTCCCAATATTACCACAGCCGCGGAATAATACGTCATGTATATCATTGCAGCGGTTATCGCGCCTGGCCCCACCAGGAGAGGAGTCACTATTGGAACTAGGATGTAATCATCGGGGTTTATGGGAACCGTGCTGGACGTCCCTCCCCTCAGTATATCTATTGCAACGACGAGCAGAATTATGCCGCCCGCTATCTTGAAGTCATTTATGTTTATGCCGAAGGCCGACAATATGTAGGGACCCAGCAATGCAAATATTAACAGAATCACCGGGACAGCTATTCCTATTAATCTACTGATGCTTCTCACTCGCTTATCGTAATCAGGCACATTGAATAACAGGGGAACGGCTCCTATAGGATCTATCACTGCTATCAATTGAACCGCCACCGAAATAGTATCTATGACCAATCCATAAGTGCCGTCCACATCACGGTAGAGATGGATCGGTTAAAATCGGTATCGCTCATGAACCCCAGATGGAATCCATTAACTCCACCAGCTCGCCCAAGTCGTTCACCACATAATCGGGTTGAGGAACCGGCACTGCGCGGTCCCTATTGACGAAAGCCATCCTAATCCGGCTCAGCTTGCTTCCAACAGCATCCTCTGGAAGACCGCTTACTATTAGGGAGCTTTCCAAATCAGCTCCTGCCTTCGCTAAGGCGACTTGGAATATCTTCATGCTGGGCTTACCCACCCCCGTCAGATCCGGGCTGATCACCCCCTTGAAGTACCTCAACAAGCCGTGCTTCAACAATATCTTCTTCGCAATATCATTATCCAGGTTAGTCAATATGTATAGCTGAACTCCTCTATCCATCAATGCATCCAATGCGCTCCTCACATCATCATAGATGTTGGCGGCATCCATCATTGAATTGACCACTGAGTTGCTCCAATAGCTCAGCTCGCGAGGACCTATGCTTATAGATCGATTCCTCAACATGGACGCGACCACGTCCTTGGCAAATTGCCGCAGTGACCTATACGTTCCCTTGCTTATAGACTCGCCGTACATAGCTTCCCATTTACTCCTGAACTCAGCTGTTAGATCAGCCTTTATGCCCAGGCCGCGGCTAAGCATGTAGCTGGCCTCCTCCTCGAAGCCTTTGAGGTATACCATCGTCTTCAATACCTCCATGAACAGAGTCTTCATTAACTGATTATAGCTCCGGGTCACAATATAAATCTGTCCGCACGCAGCCTTTACCAAGGCTAATATTATCCAGTCCGCCAAGCTGTTCGGATGAGGCGGGTCGACCGCAACTGGCCGGCTTGGACTGGGCAGGATTACTAGTTATGTATTCATCTCCATAACTATCAATCGACGCCCATCTTGGCCTGGCAATATGAATGTCATCTTATACGGATCGCCGAAGAAGATGGCGGAGACATCATCGCCCAAATGTATCTCCCCATCTATGCCGTGAACCGAGCAGAACTCGCAGCTCTTTATCAGGGACGCCACCGTTCTTATTGCGCTGGATATATCGCCTCCCTTCTTCTTCATGGATAAATACATTGCAAAATGATCTTCATGCGCGTGCACGTGGACGGCGGCTCCCACCTCGCTCTCCAGTTCCTTTCCAATGTCGTTCATCTCGTTGGTCAGCTTCTGAGCCGCATCCCCCTCCTCCTCGCTGGGAGCCACGGCTATATTCATAAGTACCTCCAGATCATCGTTCTGACCTATTCTCCTCAATTCATCGCTGAGTTTACGCCACTCCTCTAGGCCCAGCCGTATCTGTTTGACGTCGAACATAGCATTGATCAATCAATATGCGGGTTTTTAAAGCTGTCCTTAAAGCCCCTCAGCCGCGTAATGGATCTCGCAGCGAATTCACTTCATTCTATTTACTACCGCACCTCCTCAATTCACGTATCAAATCGCGCTCCTCAACATCTCCCCGTGGAATTGTCTCCCTGAATATCTGGGCCTCGTACAAATATATCTCTACCCCATCCTCTATCCAGCAATCGGGCGGCATGGATGCCTTAACGCATGCCTCATTTAAGAAGGTCATGGAGTCCCAACAATACTCCACCGGCACTTGTGGAAGTAGAAGACCGCCGCTGAATCCGTGCTGTATCACTAAGCCATGCCTCCCCACCTCTATATGGCTTGGCAGGTCCCTGGGATGAACATCTATCCGCTCTAGGGGGCTCAACACGCTTACCTCGAATGTCACTCCATTTAACTCCTCCTGCCTTAACGGCGTGAACCTGGGATCATCGAACGCGGCTGCCAATGCGCTATCTATTGTTGCCTTAGCGGTGTTCACCTTACCCCTTGGATAGCCTATGCATCCCCTCAATTCCCTTTCTCCATCTATAAATGAATCTATCGTGGTGAACACGCCGTAATTGTCCTGTAAGAGTCTCTGCGGCACGTCGCTGGGCACTTCAATTACTTTCCTGGTTTTTATGAATTCCTCCACGGCTAATCTAGCCAATCTTACCAAGTACTTTCCCTCATCCATCCCATACGGCCTAAACATGCTGGTCCAAGCACAGTAGGGATTAATATGCCTTAGGCCTTGAGACCCAGATCAACGGAGGTATCCCTCCTCATCTATCTCGTTTATGAACTTGCTCCTCTGCCGCTCGGCTCTCCAGGACTGGAGCCACTTATAGACTGTGGAGTGCTGGCGGCCCGCCAGCAGCATATCTATCGCCGTCCTGGCAGCCTCCACGTTTTCGAACCTGCCGATTATATATATCATGGAGCTCTTCACGCTTATCTTGGTTTCAGTCAATTCCTCAATATTCCTCTTCGCCTTCCCATTCTCTCCTATTATCAATCCCCTCAACTGATTCATCCTGCTCGGCTTTCCCTTGTCGGCATAATCCAATATATTCACTTGATCCATCAAGTAATCCCTATCCTCCAACATCAACGCATCGTCCACGGAGAATCCCGCGGCAACGGCCTCGACCATCCTCTTAGATATCATGACGTCATCGAACGTAGCCCCCTCTTGCGGCAGCAGAGTGATAAAACCATCGCCGCGCTTAATGATTACTCTATGGGATTCAGCCAGCACCCTCTCCAGATCTTGGGGCGGCATCTCGTCAACGAGCACATTAATGCCTCCCTTCAAGTAATCGCTGAGCATACACCATCGCTGCCCGGGGCATTTTAATACCTTTTGCATCATTGAAGGCCCCTAACATGGATCCATTCACGATATAGCAATAATATTGTTGAACTCACGTCTAACGCTTAATAATTCCGGCCGTAGTTTATACAACGTGTTGCCCGCATGCGTTTCGGAGGACTTAGATGCATTCATAGCCAAGTACCCCTTCACGGAGGAGGCAATACGTAGGCTGGATAAGGTAGGAATTAAAATAGAGGACTTAACCAAGCCGGATGCGAAGGACTTGGTGGATGGAGCGGTACAGTTTCTGGGCGATCTATTATCGAGGGGAGAGCGGGCGAGGGAACCGGCTACGAGTGATGCCGTCAATGCCGTGTTGCTCCACTTAATAGCAATGGCCGCTGCCGCTCATTTGAACCCACGGGCTTGGCGTAGGATAGCCGATGCGGAGAGCAAGCTGTTCTCCAGCAAATTGAGCAGGGAGGAGCCGGCGTGCATAATGTACATCGCCAGGGAATTCAACTTGCAGGTGAAACCCACAGGTAACGTTGTTTACGGCAACTTGGCCCGCCTATTCGACTTCGGGATCAACGTGTGGGATTATCTAAGAACCATGCCTAGAAACGACCCGTATTGGTCGCTTGGATCGAGGCCTTTAGTCAAGGGATACGTGCTGGTGAGAAGGGGGGATTTGGTTAGGCTCGTGGAGGAGGCGGTGGAGGCGCGAGTCATGAATATCATCAAGTCATTCAGCGAGGAGAAGGATATAATAGCCAAGATAATAGAGCCGGCCAAGGACGCGCTGGCCAATCTACAAGAGCGGACCAACATAAAATACGAGCCGGCCAACGTGAAGGTAACAACGCTGTACCCACCCTGCATTGATAGCATCATGAAGGAGATGAAGGGAGGCGGGAATCCCAGCCACATGGCCAGATTCGCGTATGCCGCATTTATGATAAATGCATTAACCGATTACGAAGGTTTAAGCATTGAAGAAGCGGTGGAGCGGGTAGTGGATGACTTCAAGCCAGTGGCGGACTTCAATGAGAGGATAACTAGGTACCAAGTGGAGCACATAGCGGGGGCCAGGGGAGGTAGAAATAAGTACTTGCCACCATCATGCCAAGAAATGAACTCCCTCGGCCTATGCCCAACAAACCTGGGATGCGGAACCAGGAACCCTCTTCAATACTACGCCAAGTCAAGGAAAACAATGCAAGCTAGACAGAAAGAAAGAAACAGCTCCTCCTAACCCCGCTAGGCATTACCGTAGATAATCGCTCAAAAAATTGGAGGAGGGGATGGTCAACCCATCACAAGGAGGCTTGTCGATCGCATTATGATGAAAATAAACCCAGCCCCTCAGGATGAAGGTCAGATAGACTTACTGGGGATCGCCAGCCCGTGTCTCTTCATGACTATAATGGCCGTGGCCATCACCATAATTATGGCTGGCATAATGAATAGATTTAACGCATTTAATTTATACGTGATTCCCGCCAAGTAACTGCCAATGGATTGGCCAATTAATTGAAATATTATCAATAGCCCCACCGCATTACCCCTGCCCTCGGCCTTCACCACGTCCCCCACATCGCTTTGAATCGACGTGGTTAGGAGCTGAAGCCCCACCTGGAAAACCACCAAGTATAACGAGATTATCAAGCCATTCGGGATCAAGCCGAAGATGTTGGCTACAGCCATGACCGCCGCGCCAACGATAAGGAGAATGCGCCTAATTCTATCGACGTACAGTGTCATTATTAAGCCCACCACCAAGTAAGCCGCATTGGCGGCAGCCACCATGGTTCCCCAAGCCACCGTGCTCAAGTTCAGCCTGTAGATCACATACACTGGAACCAACGTGCTGGCAGGAGCCGAGGCGATCGATGCCAAGAACATCACGACCAGGAGGAACTTGGCCTCGCTGGGTAACCTGGATGTTGACGTCCTTAAATCATATGACCGCAATAACTCCCTAGGAGAGGGCGGGGACGGCTTTATAGCGGTCAACGTCTCCTTCAGGTATCGCTGCCTTATTATTCCCACCACAAATGAGACGGCGGTCGACGCCAAGTAAGCCATTCTAATGCCCAGCAACCCGTATCTCCCGATCAATGCCCCGCCGATTGGCGGCAATACCACCACGGGGAGCTGGGGCAGCACGGATACCATTAACACGCCGCTTGCCCTCTTATTGGAGGGCAGGGAATCCAACACTGTGGACATAAGGGCTGGCTGGTAGAACGCCATTGCCGAGTTTATCACATAAACCGCCAGCAATGTCTGCCAATTAGGCGCAATCACGTAGAGCGATGTAGTTGCAGCTATGCCCCACGTGCCTATTATTATGGATTGACGCCGCCCTATGGTATCGGTAAGAAGGCTTCCTGGAATTATGGTTATTAACTGAGCCAGCATACCGAGGGAATATATCGCACCAATCATCACGGAGCTTGCTCCCAGCATCTTCATGTAAATGGATAGGTATGGATTGGTTATCGCCGATCCAATCCCGTAAAGCAGCCACGATAACAACATGACGCCCACATTCCCGCTGAAGTAGACTGAGGCGACTCGAAAGCCCTTCATCCCTACCTTATTGGACCGGGAATTGACCGGTTTAAGTATATTGCCTTAATAATGATTATTGATTCCAACCTCCTCCCCTCCCTTAAGGGGTTCTCCCGAGGCCTAGGGCTTCGCCCCCTCACGGGCGCTGCCCCATTGCGACCCACAGTAAATGATGGTGGCTACCTCATAGCGGCTACAACCCCCCACGACCCCCTCACCACGTTCAAGGCACTGTTCAAATGTAATAGAAGGAATTGATGGGTACAACATGGCATTATCACCATTCACTTCGATATAATTATGATCAATTTATATCTAGGTTTATATGGATAAAAGTAAAACGTTCATTTAATATAAGTCAAGTATATTTTTACTAATATCGTTACAATATTCCATATATATCAAAATAGCATTTCGATAACTATGGTTCGACCACATACGTAAAAATAAATAAATATTGTTTAAAAAATTGGAAATATAAATGTTTTTTAATGGATAAATCCATATACTCCCAGAAATGGACGAGGGAAGCCAAGGAAGCCTTGGTTAGCCAATTCTTCGGCTTCATGCTCGATGCATACGATTTGCTGTTCGTCACTGCAATGACCACCATACTGGCCGGCGTCCTGCTCCCACCCCACTTAAGCGGCATTTTGAAGTATTACTATACGCTGTTTGGATATGCCTTCACATTGATTGGAAGGCCGCTGGGCAGCGCTATCTTCGGAAACCTAGGCGATAGGTTGGGACGCAGGGATACCCTCCTAATAACTATAACCGGCTTCTCAATAATGAGCGCGTTGACGGCTGCCCTGCCCACGTATGCAGAAATAGGGATAGCTGCATTCATAATATTCCTAGTCCTCAGGTTCGTGCAAGGCACCTTCATAGGAGGAGAGTATGCAGCTGGCCATCCATTCGCAATAGAATACGCGCCAACCAAATGGAGGGGGCTGGCCAGCGGCATAGCTCAGGGAGCCTTCTCGTGGGGAGTCGCGTTGGGCGGCTTCGTAGTTGCGCTGTTCGTCGATGCCCTGGGCATACCAGCAATGAAGGCATACGGCTGGAGATACGTGTTCCTCACAGGATTGATACCGGCAGCCGTGGCGGTGATAATAAGGCTGACAATGAAGGACTCCCCCATATTCGTAGAGGCCAAGCAGAAGAATCAATTGGAGAGGATACCGTTCTTCAGCATATTTAAGCCACCCACCCTGTGGACCTTCCTGCAAGTGTTCGTGTTGATGACTGGGCTATTCTTCAGCTCGTACTCCCTATTCGACTACGCCACGGGCATACTTACCGGCGCTGGATTAAGCGAGGGCGCTGCATCGTATTATTACGCCATATCTGGTGTCTTCGCAGCCATAGCTGCCACATTATGGGGCCTATCAGCCGATTTCATGGGTAGAAAGAAGGCATTCCTGATCAGCGCAATAGTATCTGTAATAATGGCGGTTCCATCCTTCTATATATGGTACTTGGGCGCCGCCACCCACAGCTCCGGCCTCCTATACCTGGGTTCCCTATTCGCCGGATGGTTCACTCAATGGCCATGGGGACTCGTTCCCGTATACCTATCAGAGCGCTTCGGAACCGCGAGAAGGGCGAGCGGAGTGGGCTTCGGATATAGCTCTGGCCTATTCATAACAGCATGGATGCCCCTATACTCAATACCGCTATACTCCGTCTTTAAGCCAATAGAGGGAAGCAATATATGGTTCACAGCGGCCTTCTTCTTGATATTGGCTGGAATACTTTACGGCATAGCCGCCGCGATAGGACCAGAGACCAAGGGAATAGATCTAAGCCAAATAAAGTGAATCATCTCAAATCATTAATCTCAAATTATTGTATTGAATCATATCAAAATGGATCTTGATTTATCAAATATAGAAGTAGATTGGTATCCGCATCTACCGCTGCCTTTATTATTATGATGAGGTCACCTTTCCTACGCAGAAGTATTTGGGAGTTAGATGTTAGTATGGTTAGCGATTCGACGTCGCCGCCCATATTTGCTGCCTTCAAATTCTTATTTACGTCGCTTATTATCGATGCTATGAATGCGCTCACCATCTTGCTATTGATGTTATCCATAGACCCCCTTCCTTGAATAGCTATTGGAAAGCCATTGGATGTGGCCAGCCCCACTAGCTCAATATCGCTTACGTTATTCATCAATTCATCAATGTAATTCTTTATGCTGCCGCTGAAGGAGCCTTGCATCGCTTCTATTTCAATCGCCTTAAATTTAAATTTTTCTAGTAATTTATGCTCATTTTCATGGAGCGACGAGCTGCCATAACCCCGTGGATATACTTATATATATGGTAAGGATTATCAAGCCCCACACAACGATGCTCAACACCTCGGTCACCAGCATCGCTCTCCTCTCCCCAGCGAATCTGGCCAGCAGCGAGTATATGAATTGACCGCCATCCAATGGAAACGCCGGCATTGAATTCAGCAGCACCAACGTGACGTTCAACGTCCAGAACCAGTATAGGAAGTTATAGAACTCCCTGTTTTGAACCATTACTCCAATGAAGGGAAAGCCCGGCGCATTCGGGTCGCTTGCCAACGTAATTAAATGATTCGATATAACCCCATTGCTCAGCGTGGTCAATATCAAGTGCTCTCCCGGCTTGGCTCCTTCAAGCAAGTAAAGGAGGGAGTAGGTGGATTGAACTGCCGTTCCATTGGCGTATAGAAGGACGCTGCCGTTCACTATTCCGGCTTGATAGGCTGGGTAGCCCTTTATCACGCCCGCTATCACGACTCCCCCGATGTAGTTTATCAAGCCGGGAAGGTTAGCGATCAGAAGCAGCCCAACCGCTAAGTAGGCAAGTAGTAGGTTGGCGAAAACGCCGCCGCCATAAACCGTCAATAATTGCGGCAGGGATAGTTTTTCCTTCATTTCCTTCTCGTCCAGCTCGACGAATCCGCCGTAAAGCAGGAAAAGGGATAGGAAGGCGCCGCCCGACTTGACCCTTGATTTGAATCTTATCGCCAATGCGCCGTGGCTGAATTCATGTACCAGTATGCCGA
This sequence comes from Thermocladium modestius, assembly GCF_055398215.1. NCBI lineage: Archaea > Thermoproteati > Thermoproteota > Thermoprotei > Thermoproteales > Thermoproteaceae > Thermocladium > Thermocladium modestius. The sequence continues at coordinate 80,503 of NZ_AP043731.1, forward strand.
TGCCTATCGCTATCAATACATACATGAAGGTATAGAGGTCTATCGTAACACCGGGTATCAGGGGAGCCAGTGGGACGAATTTATGCGTGACCAGCGAGGTAGGTGACGATGTCTTAACTGTCAACAAGGCATATACGTTATTGCCCAGTATCCTGAAGAAGGAGGGGAAGGAGAAGCCTGGAACGCCCACTATTTGGAGGGGGGCCGGCACTAAGTATACCATGGATGATAGGAACACGCCTATTATCAATACCTCCAGCACCCATTCTGGCACCTTCGAAAGCAGTTTGGCGAATGGCTCTATTGCTTGATGAACGTTCTCCCCCCTGACCAATATGGCCAATCCATAATATATCTTGACCAACTTCAATCTATTTTTAAAGGGATAAAGCATGCCCACTATAATGAACCATGCTATGAATAGCCAAAGTATGGACGGTATTGCCTGCACTGCCCTCACCCCCATATTAAGGAACCGCTCGTCGAACGAGATGAGAGATCAACATGCGATTCCTCTTCATGGCCTTCAACCATCTGCCCCAAGATAGACATCGCCTCTCCCCTATTAATGTCGATTTAAATGTTTCCGCTCGAGCAGTTGGGGGACACAATAATGGCGGCTGCTTAACGTGATCCAAAACCATGCCTCTGCCCTGCCTCCATATAACCTTTAAGTATGGAGGGACATAGCTGCTGCACAGCAATTTGAGGTCATTATGGATAAAAACGTATATATCTTCTGGGAAAAGTTTATTATTTCATCGTTTTATGAGTTAATTAATGTCAATGGCAATGCAGTCCGGGCCCGTTAAGTACTTGTTCTGGGTAGCAGCGCCCATAGCCTTCGCCGCGGCCGCCGCTTGGGGGGAGGTGGCGCACAATAGTTGGCTATCAATAGGGGTATTCGTGGGGTACTTGGTGATAGTGTTCGGCGCTATGATAGCGATGAGTTACCGGACGTATAGGTCCAACGCCGCCGAGATAGAGAAGTACAAGAAGCAGTCCGCTTTAGGCAAGCTGGATCCCGACGAGATAAGGAAGGCAATGGAGCGCGACTCGGAGCTACAGAAGGAGTATTCCCAAATGTCGAAGGGCATGTTCAAGAACATGTTCATACTGCTTGCGCTGCTCTTGGTGATAATTTTCATCTATCCGACGCTTCTCTCCACGGTGGTTAACAAGTTCATATCAGCAATAATAACGGACTACGCGGCTGGCTTAGCTACCTTCTATAGGAGCTTCCTTTCATACTTCTTCGGGTACCTGGTTCTATTCGGGGTCTGGTTCCTCGTATTCTACGTGCTCTCCAGAGCCTTGAAACTGCCATTCGCTGGTCAATCAGCCAATCCAATGGGTAATCTACCCATGATACCGAGCAAGGGAGTAATTTTCTATAGGGATGCATTCATATTGGATGGATCGTACATAATGAGGACGCCCATGGCGGTGAAGAAGGTATTGATAAATGAGAGAAGGCGGTTCGTAGAGATAGAGCTGGAACAGGGACCCAAGGATAAGAAAAGGAATCCCATGACCATGCCCTACCAAAGAATACGGCTGTACACAAAGTCGCCGAGGGAGTTATGGAATAAGGTGCTCTCCAAGTATTTCCAGCAGGCGTCTGTGGAGACAATAGAAAGACCGCAGGAAGCCGTCGTGGAGGAGCAAGCCAGGGATGGAGCTGAGCTGCAGGACAAGTCGCAAGGCAAGAATGGCGAGAATCGTTATGTCTGCCCATACTGTGGATCCCCTATAATGGAGGGCTGGGAGTACTGCCCCAAGTGCGGTAGGAAAATACCATGGGACAAGTTAAGGGAGGATTAAAACCAATAGCAAAGCATCACAACAACAAGGAGAGAAGCGAGTCCCTCGCCCTGAAGGGAGCCTCCTTGAGCAATCCCCCTCCCCCAATCCCCGCCGCGTGGCCGGCGTTACGGAAGAAACCCTCGGCCGAGGCCGGGCAGTAAAGTCGCTAGAGGCCGGGCCTAATTATTGGTAATTCTTACATAAACATTGTGCAATGTATGGTCAATGCATCTCATGTCTTTCGCAATTCTGTTAGCAAAGCTTTAATAACGTAGCTTCAGCGCAAATATGGTGAGCGGCGAGCTTTATCGCGAAATGGTGGATAGGGCTAGGCATTTTCTAAAGATATCCGACATCGACGCCGGCGAGGACAGGTTCGACATCTCCCTTTTCCACCTTGAGCAGTCCATGCAGTTATCCCTTAAGGCTTATTTGTTGAGGGAGAAGGGTGATTTCCCGAGAACCCATGGACTTCACGATCTGATAGAGCTGAGCGGGAATGATTGCGTTAAGAAGTTGGCCGAGGAAAAATGGTACATAATTGACATACTGGAGGATGCATACATAGGATCCAGGTACTTGGTCAGGAGATATGGACGGCGAGAGTACATAGAAGCACTTCGATTCGTGGAGGAGGTGATTAAGTGCTTGAATCTGTGAAGCTCTGGGAGAGGAAGAACGAGGATTATAGGAGGAATAGATCAACATACCTTGCAGAGATAAAAAGAATAGCTGAAGCCCATGGAGGAAAAGCATACTTATTTGGATCCGAGGCTAAAGGGGAAGCAATAGCGGCGAGCGATGTGGATATACTGGTTGAGATACCGGACCAGGAGGATAGGTTGATGGTGCTTTTGGAGTTGAGGAAATCCATTAGAAACACGAAGTTCGAGTTTCACATATTGAATGAGACGGATGCGGCCATATTCAAGCGATTAATAAAGTACTACGTGGAAATTTAATCGAGGAGAAGCAGGACGTGTGGGTTGGGCACGTTGTACCGCGTGTCCAATTTATGGTAACGAATACTATTATGACATGCATGCTGAGCTCATGTTTACTTCATTGATTGCTCATTATGACTCTCCTTCCAATTAATTTATCGAAGCTCATGGAGACGCTGTTTCCCTTCTCATCAAGCAAGCCAACGGAGTTGTTCCTGACATCCTTGACCACGTATTTCGCTCCATCTATCAATACCTCATCGTTTCGCCTCAGATTTATCAACCTCACGGAGAAAATGATCTTGTATATGTGCTTGCCATCCTTTACGCCCACCACCTTCTCCGTCTCCACCACCCTGCTTGGAAATGATCTGTGGATTGCCATAACTATGGACTTAGCTATGTTAGCATTGGTTAGCCTGATGTCAATGCCTCCCTCCACTTCTTTTGCATCTATTATCGCGCCCCTCTGCACCTCATCGCTTTTCGCGAGGGTGATCCTTATCACGCTCTCCAGTGCAGTCCTTAAATCCCCATCTATGGGTCGCCCCAATTTCCTGACCTGAATCACGGCGGCCTCTCGCTCGGAGTAGACGTACCTGCAGGTGGGGCATAAATCAAGGACGACATTTAGCGGCACTATGGCTTCCTCCCCCACCTCGCCTAGGGACTCATGGATCTTTCCCCTTGCCCTCACTCTGACCGACATCGTAGTCAGTGGATTGCCCATCACGTCCATCTCAACGCCGGTTATGGAGCCATTGAATTTCACGGCGGCCTGAACGGCCTTCCTAGCCACTTGCTTCCAATCTCTTACCCACCTTCCCCTCTGGTAGGCCGATAGGCATGACTTGCAGACCAGTAACTTAACCGGTCCCTCCACGGATATCAATCTATGTCTCTCTGAGTAGCATGAGGGGCACATGCCCTCTATCAACACATCCGTTTCCCTACCGCAGATGGGGCAAACCTTGCTTGGCATATCGCCTAGCCCACTCCCTTCCTGGGGGTGTTGGCTCCACACGCCGTACAGTGCAGTATGTATATCCTGCCCTCCTTTATGAGCTCCGTATCTATGGAGTTGCAGACCGGGCAAACCACGTAGAACTTAATGTACCTCTCATACACCAGCTCCACGGTTCTGGGATTCCTCTCCGCGTATATAACGAACGAGTTGCCCTCTATGGCCCCCGGCACCGCCATTTCTTTCAGGAAGAATCTAACCATATGGGACGGGTCGCGCCTCAGCCGAGAGGCCACGTCCAGGAAGTTCCTTATAATGGTCCTCTTAGGCGCGGTCTCAATGACTAGCCTAGGCAACTCGGATCTCTGTTGGGCACGGGGGGTTATCACGGAGTAGGCCCTGTCCAGCAATTTTCTGTAAAGCGAGTCTTGATCCATCCATGGAACCTCGACAGGTGCTGCTTAAAAAGATTTGCATAGAGAAGCCATATAGCAAGTAACTAGGTCTCCTTGTATAGCGAATATCTCCAAAATAAAGCCCTTAATTCCCATAAAATACTGGACCCGCCGACTCCGTGCGACCGCCGCAGTTATCTTCGAGCGGCAGAGGACACCGCTTGAACGAAGGGTAGCTCGCTAGCGGGTCTTCCCCTTTGACTTGCCCGCGCCTCCCTTGCCGGTGGTTTTTCCCCTTTTCTTGTCGATGGGTTGTATAATCGTTTCATATGCGACGTTGACTCCCACGAATACCACGGTGGCCACCACGGCTATCGTCGTGGCATTTATCAATGGATTTATGTTAGTTCCGAACGTGTAGTGGCCCGCTATTAGGTATGTTAACCAAGCCAGTAGCCCTATCATTAATCCTCCATATCCATAATTGATTAACTTCACGGCCTCCCGCCACTTTGCTGCGTCGAATACATCCATGGCTACGGCAAGCCATGCTCCGTTTTAAACTTTCCCGCCCATGAAAACTTTTTAAGCGAGGCGAGCCGCTGAGAGCAATGAAGTTGGCATTGATGATTATAATTATAGCGCTGAGCTCTGCATCAATTATTTTGGCCAGCAGCGGCGGTGGTTTCATAACTCCCTGGGCAGCGGTGGGTAGCTTTAGCATGGAGCCTACGATGGAGGTCGGCACCCTAGTCATTCTCTGCCCCGTCCACTTCAACTCCCTTCTGGGCAACATAGTGGTTTATTTCCATGATGGGGAATACATAGTTCACAGGGTAATATACGTTGGGAACGGTTACGTGGAGACCAAGGGAGATGCGAATCCCGTTAGGGATCCTTGGACCACGCCATTCAATGAAGTAGATGGGGAGGTGTGTCTGGCCATACCCTACTGGGGATTGTTTAGCTTGATGATAAGGAACGCGGCCACTCTGGTTATTTTCGTCGTGTTAACTATTGCCCTCTACTCCGTTCTAGCCGCTCTGGAGAGTTCTTTAAAAAGAGAAGTGACGACATCAAGGCATGGGAGAGGTCACGGAAAAGCTGGAGGGCGAGGAGGAGATAACAGCAAAGGACGGAAAGACAAAGTATAGCCTGCGGGAGTTCTCGTTGAAGGACCTTCAACAAGTCACCCACATAAACAGGGCGGTGCTGCCCGAGAATTACCCTGATTTCTTCTTCGTGGAGCATCACATGAATTTCCCGAAATCATTCATAGTGGCGGAGCTGGGTGGGAAGGTGGTTGGATACGTAATGACCAGGGTGGAGTTCGGCTGGTCCAATTTGAGGCGCGGCGGGGTGGCCAGAAAGGGCCATATAGTTTCCATCGGTGTACTGCCCGAGGCGCGGCGATTGGGAGTGGCCTATAATTTAATGATACGATCCATGCGAGCCATGAAGAGGTTCTACAATGCATCAGAGGTGTATCTGGAGGTGAGGATATCAAATACCCCCGCGATAAATCTATACACTAAACTGGGCTATAAGGTTGTCTCCACGTTGAGGGGGTACTACCAGGACGGAGAGGATGCCTACATAATGGCTAGGACGCTCAGCGATTATTGACAGGCCTGAGCATGAAGTGCCTCCTCCGATCCTGGGGCCAAACCACTATAATCGATTCCCTAGTCCCTTTCCCTCGATAAAGAACCCATCCTCCACTGCTACCGAATGCTTACCATGAATGTGCCAGCCACTTCACTTTACAACCACTGAACCAATTAACCTAGAATAAGGAGACAATATCATCTTTCATCCGATTATCCTCATTGTGTATCGCGGAATTACAGCAATATTTATATATGCGTTACCAAAAATTGGACACGCAAATCTAGCGCCTAAACAGCAACCATTCATAAGGAGACGACACGCCGTAGAATGCGGCCAACAGGCTAATGGACCGTGACTGTCCTCTGGACCGCGTCCTAGTGGGACATTGCTGACCATCAAGGCATGGAGTTAAGGAAGTGGTACATAGCTGACCTCCTCCCCGTCTTTAGGGGGTTCTCCGAGACCTCAGGGATTACGCCCTTCACCGGTGCTATTCCGTCGTGGTCTACTATGAAGGAGAGGAGCTTCTTTATGATGCTTACAATCATCCATAATGTCCCTGTACTTCTTGTAGTGCTTGACCCGCGTTCCTTTGAAGTCCACCTTCTCCCCGTAGAAGAATTGCTTTCTCTCCTTAAGTTAATATCTCATTGAATAGCTTGGCAGAGACACTCGCTAGTTTTAGATCTTTCTACGCTGAAGACCGTTTGATAGGAGATGGATCACATTCGCCCTTGCGTTTGTGCGCTCTGCTTCGTGGACGCCCTCCCTTGGTATTGCGGGGGGTAATCGGCCCCGCTCCCCATTTACCCACACTGAAGGGGCGAGGTTTGTCGTTCACTTAATCATGAAGATGGCCCTTCCAGGCAAGAGGATATTTATTGTCGACATTTGCTATGTCCTCAATATGAGTTACCTAACCCGAAAGGCAAGGCTCTAGGCATTCTTTTATGGAGGCGGGGAAGAGTATAATGGAGAATTCACCTCTCTAGGGCGAGGGTAATAATGAATCGCAAATACTTAAACGCATTTATAGGATCTGCTGAGGTCGATCTAGATGAGTAGAGATTACTTGCTGGATGTATTAACCATGTTGGGATTAACTAATAGGGAGGCGGAGGTGTTTCTAGCAATAGCAGCCCGAGGCGAGGCGAGCGTTAAGGATTTGCTGGAATCAGTGGACATACATCAACCCCAGCTATACAATATACTCTCCAGCCTACTTAGGCGGGGCTTCATCAGGGTATCCGGCACCAGGCCCAAGGTGTACATAGCTTACGACTTGTCAACAATAATAGAAACCCACGTTTCCACGCTTCTTTCCATAAAGGAGTCGGTTAAGGGGGTTGGACAGAGCCAACGTGGTGGTTCCCAAATATCCATTTCATATGGCATGAACGGCATAAATAATGGTGTTGTTGACGTGGTCTCCAATGCCAAGACAGAGCTGTACGGCGAGCTTCCTCAGTGGATGCTTAGGAGCAACATTAGATTATTTATGGATGCATTGAACAGGGGAGTCAATTTGTACCTGTTGATCTACCCAGGTATAGATAATGACTGCTTGAGCTCAATGAGGAAGTACGGCGATTTGGTCAGGGCTAGGACTGCCAAGCTGGGGGACTTCCTATTGCTTGTGGCCGATTTCGAGAGGGGGATATATGCAAGTAGGAGAGCTATAATGAATAGATCGAGCGCATCATTTGGATATCTAATACAAGACATCGATATAATAGCTAGGTTCCTCGATATATTCAGCTCCACTTGGAGTAAGTCCAGCGATGCGCTGCGAGCAGATCCGGAGAAGAGCAGATATCCACGCAGGTATCTCAATGCCCACTTTGCGTCGCTGGATCTCAAGGAACTTCTTGGCCGCGGCCATAGACCTTTAATAACCGTGAGGGGGATTGATATACGTAGGGGGGAACCTATAGAGGTGAGGGGGGTGGTTTCCTCGGTTGAATCATTCAATAGGGTTTCCAGCATAATTATGGAGAGCGATGGAAGGAGGTACTCAATAGGGGGATACGATGCTGAGATAGAGGACATAGAGGCACGTGAGGTAATAATTGAGGCAATGGATGCCGATCCTCCCCGGTAAAATAAGGCGGTTATAAACCTCACCCTTCAGGTCCAAGAAAGGAACGAGCAGCGTCTCGGTGTTTTCCTACTTGCCTTACCGTTTTTCCAAGGCTTTTTGCTTGATGGACTTTAGCGAATATGGGATTAATGAATTAATTATACTATAATTCTATAGTATAATCAGTAAAGCTTAAATATCCCCAAAGTTATTCTTAGCAGAGGTGATAAAAATGGGCAACAAACATGCCTTGGGGCGTTTGGCATGGGTAATAATAGGTCTTGTAATAATTATAGCAATTGGAGTTGGTATATATATTACATATAAACCATCACCATCTATTTCCACTACATCTTCGTCCACTCCTACCACGTCATCATCGAGTGCCACCGTTCAACCAACAACTAACGTAACCATAACGTTCGCCGGATGGGTCTCCAGCGGGGCCGAGTATGAGTTCGACATGCAGATGGTTAATGAGTTCAATCAAGAGCACCCTGGCATACACGTGGTCTTCACACCAATAACCAGTAATTACTACTCCACGCTGGCCACCAGGCTGGCCACGGGCACCGGTCCGTCTGTGTTCTACATGGAGAACACGGAGCTCCCCAGGTTCGCGGCGGCTGGGTATTTGGCCAATCTTAGTGCCTTGGCCGATTACCCCGGCTATAATCTATCCGATTTCATACCAAACATGTTGAAGACCTTCTATTACAAGGGAACTCTCTACGCTGTGCCAAAGGACTGGGGGGTTCTGGGGGTTTACTATAACAAGAAGCTCCTACAGATGGCAGGGCTCCCGGACCCACCGGCTAATTGGAACTGGACCACCTTCATGTACTACTTGGCGACGCTCAAGGCTAAATTGCCCTCAGGCTACTATCCAATGACTGTGACCCCATCGTGGGCCCGCATTTTGGCATTTATCCACGAGGCCGGCGGCGATTGGGTGAACCAGGAAGGCACGGGAACCCCCGCCAATACAACCCCGATATATGATGGACTCGCGTTCTGGTATAATCTATATAATAAGGGATATGCCGTCTTGGCATCCGATCTATCGGCTGGATGGAATGGGGGCGACTTCGCCTTGGGCAAGGTGGCCATGGTTGTGAGCGGGACGTGGACTATACCAGTGCTGGAGAGCAATAGCTCTCAGGTACCGCCTGGGGAGTGGGGCGTTCAATGGATGCCCTCCGACGCGCAGAGAGGCACCATGATGTTCGTTGTGGGCCTAGCCGTTAACTCACACCTAAGTCCCGCACAGATGAAGGCCGCAATAGAGTTCGTCGCATGGTTCACAAGCAAGAATGGCGAGTTCACCTGGGTCATGAAGGGACTCGCCCTGCCGGCTAGATTATCAATACTCCACAACTCCACCTACATAAATGCCAATCCAGCCGCCGCTTACTTGGCGGAACAATACCCGTTCGCGTATGGTTGGGCGTACAATACCACCAACTGGGATGCAATGCATACGGATATTCATAACGTGGTCGGCAATTTGTTCTCCGGAACAATAAATCTCAATGAGGCTTATCAAGAAATAGTGAACGATACTAATCTATGCCTAAGCGGCCAATGCCCCACCAACGGCTGATCTAGGATGGGAAAGAGCACAACGAAATCAAACATAACGGGTTATTTATTCATCCTTCCCGCCTTTGCATTGATAGTCTCATTCATGCTCTTCCCGGCAGCGTATTCCTTCGCCATCAGTTTAATGCATTACGACCCTTTCTTCCACCGGATATACCCGGTGGGGTTAACCAATTACGCGGTGGTGCTCTCGGATCCCCTCTTCAGATTATCGTTGCTACATGCCCTGGAGTACACGGCCATAGTTGTTCCCACCCAAACCATCCTGGCATTCGCGTTCGCATTGCTATTCAATGAGGAGACGAGGCTGGCGAGGATCACCAGGGCCACGGTTTTCATACCTGCCGTCACGTCGTCGGCCGTAATGTCGGTGTTATTCATTTACGTGTTCTCCAGGGATGGATTGCTCAATGCGTTTCTCAGGGTGTTTGGGGTACAGCCCCAGAACTGGTTGCTCAGCACCGCGTGGGCGTTCCCCGCGATAATGGCCCTCAACATATTCAGCACGACGCCTTATTTTATGGTGATGTTCCTGGCCAGCCTTCAATCCATTCCCCAATCAATAATGGATGCGGCCGCCATCGATGGGATTAGAACTGCCGTCCAGAGATCCAGGTTCTTCTACCTGCCCCTCCTGAGGTTCAGCTTCTTCTTCGTTGCAGTGTTGGGAGTTATAGGTTCCATGCAGCTATTCGACCAGGTATACATAATGACCGCCGGCGGTCCCGGCACTTCTACCTACGTTCCCTTAATGTATATATACAACGAGGCTTTCGTGTACGATAACTTCGGCGCAGCCGCCGCGGCGAGCTTCGTCTTATTCGTGTTGATAATGGCGCTAACCATCGCGCAGGCGCAAGCTGATTCCGGAGATGAGGTGGGCATGAATGGCTGGACAAGCCGTGAAGGCATGGATCAGGAGGGCCGTTCAAGTCATCATCGCCATTGTGTATTTCCTGCCCTTTTACTGGATGTTCCTTAAATCGTTTAGATCATCTATTTTTCCCCACTTCCCCCCTAATCTGTTACCGGTGGTGAACACCATCGGCAATTACATATATGTATGGAGATTCGGCGATTTCCCCATATGGTACTTGAACAGCATCTTAATAGCGGTGGCCACCACGGCCGGCTCCGTTCTCATAGGCGCGCTCGCGGGTTATGCTTTTGCCAGGCTGGAATTCAGGGGCCGTGATGTTCTGTTCTACATCGTATTGGCCACACTAATGATACCGTTTCCTGTGATAACTGTGGCCGAATATATATTCATGGTAGACATAGGCTGGGTGAATACATACCAAGCCGTCATAATTCCATCCATGGTCTCCGCGGTGAATATCTTCCTCATGAGGCAGTACTTCACGACGATACCGACGGAGGTGGAGGAGGCGGCCAGAATAGATGGTTTGCGAACTCATCAAATATTCGCTATAATAGCAGCGCCGCTGGCCAAGCCGGCATTCGCGGCGGCTGCCATATATACGTTCCTAGCAGCATGGAATAGCTTCCTTTGGCCCCTCTTCGTGCTGCAGACCCCCGGCAAGTTCACGCTTCCCCTCGCAATAAACTTCTTCAAGGGAGCCAATGGAGCCCAGATATACTGGAATCAAATGACTGCCGCCGAGGTCCTCTCGCTTATACCGACGTTGATGATCTATGTAATATTTGAACGGTATTTCATAAAGGGAATTGCGCTGAACGTCAACAAGGGATGAGAGCATGACCGTAGAATTAATCCATGTAACGAAGTACTACTCGAATAAGAAGGCAGTGGATGACGTTAACCTGACCATAGGAGACAATGAATTCTTCGTGATACTTGGGCCGAGCGGCAGCGGGAAGACCACGCTTCTCAGAATAGTGGCTGGGCTAATAGAGCCGGATGAGGGGGAGGTAAGGATAGGAGGCCGGAGAATGAACGGGGTCCCACCCTTTGAGCGGAACGTGGCCATGGTGTTTCAAAACTATGCCTTGTATCCACACATGACGGTCTACGACAACATAGCCCTCAACATGAAGATACGCAAGCTCAAGAAGAGCGAGATAGATAGGAGGGTCAAGGAGGTGGCGGCCCGGCTCCACATAGATGACCTGCTCGACAGGAGGCCAAGCCAATTATCCGGTGGGCAGGCCCAGAGAGTCGCATTGGCGCGGGCCATGGTTAGGAACCCAAGCGTGTACTTGCTCGACGAACCCTTGAGCAACCTGGATGCGAAGCTTAGGGTGGAGATGAGGGCCGAGATAAAGAGGTTCCTGGGCTCCGTGGGAGTTCCCGTGATATACGTTACACACGATCAATCGGAGGCCATGACGCTTGGAACCAGGGTTGCGGTCATGAACGCGGGAAGGATAATCCAGGTCGGGAGCCCATTGGAGCTATACGAGAGGCCGAGCAATGTATTCGTCGCCGGCTTCGTAGGAAATCCTCCCATGAACGTGATACCGCTCTCTGCCTTGAATGGCGTGGCTCCGCCTCCTGGGTATGAACGCGGCGAGGTGGCGATTGGAATACGACCTACTGATCTAGCCATAGGCAGTGGACCCGGCACCTCCGTTAGGGCTACCATTTCCTTGATAGAGGTTCTGGGCGACGAGGCGGTAATTCATGCGTCAGCTGGGTCGATTCAATTAACGATAAAGAAGGAGCTCCGCGAGGTGGCTGGGCTCAGGGTAGGCGATGTAGTGGCAATAGGCATAGATCCAGCCAAAGCGCATTGGTTCAGGTCAAGCGATGGAACTAGGATAGAGGTGACCTAGGATCAGCGACTGGAAGCTGGAGGATAGGGAGACCATTAATGCGGGCAGGGCATTCATGGTCCTACGCGGAGGCTCGGCGAGCCCCAGCCATGGCTATACCGGGCTGTACTATAGGGATACTAGGTTCGTCTCCCTATATGAATTACTAATAGATGGGAGACCGGCATTGCCCATCAAGTCATGGAGGAGCGGCATATCCATTAATTACGAGTACGACTTGAACGGCGAACCCATTCGGAGAACCATAACGCCGTTCTACGATGGAGTGCGCGATTCAGTGCAGGGAGGCGGGGAGTTGAGCGTCAAGGTTGGATTCGACTTCTCCGATATATTCGAGGTAAGGGATTCCCTAAGTAAGTCGAGCGTCGTGGAGAGGAGACGCATGGTTAACGTGGAGAGGAGGGGGAAAGCGATCATTGCATTTTACGATGGAACCGATGGAGCGAGGAGGAGCCTAGTAATTAGGAGCGGTGGAGAGGCTTCATTGAAGGATGGATTAGCCATAGTGAGGGGAAGCGGGCGGCTGAGCGTGATGTTGATGCCGGCATTGGGAAGCCCAGAGAGGCCTCGAAGCGCGGGGGATGTTTTCATGGAATTCTTGCGGATGATTCCACACTTGAAGAGCGATAACAATTCCCTTAATTTATTATATAGATATTCCATCACCAACATCTTCACGCTGCTGGAGTCTCCTCCCGCCATTATGTTTCCCCTGGCCGGCATTCCCTGGTTCAACTGCGTGTTCGGAAGGGATTCCATAGTGACGGCCATGCAGACCCTTGGATTCATTCCATCAATAGCGGAGTCCGTGATTAAGAGGTTGACGGAATTGATTGGGCGGAGCCACGACAAGGAGAGGGAGGAGGAGCCCGGCAAGATAATACACGAGAGGCGGGAGGGCGAGATAAGCGGCAGCGTGCTGCCGTTCAGGAGGTACTACGGCACCATAGACGCCACTCCCCTCTACCTAATGCTGGTGGCGAGCTATGCCAGGCAGAGCGGCGTGGATTCTATTAAACCATTCAAGGATGGCGTCGAATTAGCCTTGGCGTGGCTGCTCGATAAATTGAGCAAGGATAAGCTGGGGCTGCTGGGCTATGATGGTGGTGCCCTGAGCAATCAAGGATGGAAGGATTCTTGGGACTCCGTCTTCGACTCAAGCGGGGAACTATTGGGGTACCCCAGGTACTTGATTGAGGTGCAGGGATATGTTTGGGAGGCGCTGAGGAGCATGGATGAAATCTCTCCAGGCCTTGGCCTGGGCAATGTTGCCAACCGCGTTCGGGATAAGATAACGCTATTCTGGTCCAATGAATTGGGATTCTTTGCGGAGGCCATTGATGGGGAGGGCAGGTTGGCGGATATATACACATCCAATCCAGGCCACTTGCTTTGGACCCACGCCATCAATAGCGGGGACGCCAAAAAGGCTGCCGAGGTATTAATGGGGAATAGGCTCTTCACCGAGTACGGAATAAAGACCCTGGGATACGGCGAGCCTCGTCACGATCCCACCAGCTACCATAATGGATCGATCTGGCCCCATGATAACTCCATAATATTGAAGGGTCTGGCCGACTACGGCTTATGCGATGAATTCTCGGCAGGATCCAAGGCGATGCTGAATGCATTCAAGCAACTGGGACTCCCGGGCCTGCCCGAACTGTATACCGGCTCCGATCCCCCGAGACCCATGGGGAATTTCCCCCAGTCCTGGGCAAGTGGAGCGGCGGTCATGATGATCCAAGGAATGCTGGGAATATCATTCAACGGCAACGCTGTCTCGCTTAGGCCATGCATTCCCGACTGGCTGAAGTGGATTGAGGTAAGGAACATTGACTTACACGGCCTGCGGCTTAACATAAAGATGAGGAGGAGAGGAGGGGGTGTAAATGTATCCTATGAGGTAGTGGATTCAATGCGAAAGGCATCGCGAATGGAGTTGATAATAGATGAATGACACGCGGTCATGAAGGCTATCCACGCTAATTTTTAAAACCATATAGCTATACGTAGCCTAATGAGCGTACCATATAAGTATATTGGAACTCCCCTGGAAGAATTGATCTCGCTTGGTTACTACGATCCCGAGGCCAGGAGAATCAAGGCAATAAGGGGGAGGGACCTCCACGTGAGGAGCCTGGACTGGCAGTTGGAGGGACCCCTTCGAATGCTATTCCACGTCCTGGACGAGGAGGTAGCCAAGGACCCCAAGAACTTGATCGTGTACGGCGGGACCGGGAAGGCGGCTAGGTCGTGGGACGACTTCGAGGCGATAGTGTCTTCGCTCATGACTATGGAGTCGGACGACACGTTGGTGATACAGAGCGGGCAGCCCATTGCAATATTCAAGCTGGATAAAAGGGCTCCCCGAGTCGTCATGAGCAACGCGATGCTTGTCCCCAAGTGGGCTGATTGGAGGACTTTCAGGGAGTTAGAGGCGAGGGGCTTGATAAGCTTTCACCAGATGACGGCTGGGTGCTGGGCCTACATTGGGACCCAGGGAATACTGCAGGGAACCTATGAGACTATCGGATACGCCGCGGAGAGGCACTTTGGGAGCCTGGAGGGGCGATTAATGGTCAGCGCTGGGCTGGGCGAGATGGGCGGGGCCCAGCCCCTCGCCGTTAAGATGCTCGGCGGCGTTGCCTTGATAGCCGACGTGGATAGGAGAATGATTGAGCGCAGGATTAATACGGCGTACCTGGACGCATGGACCGACGACGTGGATAAGGCGATAAGCATGGCGCTGGCAGCCAAGGAGAAGCGGCAGGCCACCAGCATAGGCGTGCTGGCCAATGCCGTTGATCTGCTTGAGAGACTCGTGAGGGAAGGCGTCACGCCGGACCTATTGACGGATCAAACCCCGGCGCATGACCCGCTTGCATACGTGCCGCAGGGATTAAGCCTTGAGGAGGCCAATAAGTTAAAGGCAAGCGATCCGGATAAGTATGTTTCCTTGGCTTCATCATCCATGGCTAAGCACGTTCAATTAATGCTGGAGCTCCAAAGGAGGGGCGCGGTCACGTTCGATTACGGCAATAACCTGAGAAAGCAAGCATTCGATGCGGGCGTGGAGGACGCGTTCAAGATACCGGGCCAAATGGAGTTCCTGAGACCCATGTTCGAGGAGGGGAGAGGCCCGTTCAGGTGGATAAGCCTCACCGGGGAACCAAACGACATATACAGGCTGGACGACGTGCTTCTCTCCCTATTTGAACGCAATGCTAGGCTTGCCAGGTGGATAAGGAATGCGCATAAATACGTGAAGTTCCAGGGACTCCCGGCCAGGGTGGTTTACCTGGGGTACGGCGAGCGCGCGCTCTTCGGGAAGACGGTCAGCCAAATGGTGAGGAGGGGCGAACTAAACGGGCCCATGTGGTTCGGGAGGGATCATTTGGACAGCGGATCTGTGGCTTCCCCGTACAGGGAGACCGAGGCCATGCTAGACGGGAGCGATGCCATCGGGGACTGGCC
Organism: Thermocladium modestius; assembly: GCF_055398215.1. Taxonomy (NCBI): domain Archaea; kingdom Thermoproteati; phylum Thermoproteota; class Thermoprotei; order Thermoproteales; family Thermoproteaceae; genus Thermocladium; species Thermocladium modestius. The sequence continues at coordinate 96,139 of NZ_AP043731.1, forward strand.
CATACTGAATTACGCGTTGAACACGGCCTCCGGAGCTACCTGGACTTGCTTCCACCACGGCGGGGGGACCGGCATAGGGTACTCAATCCACGCCGGCTTCGGCATGGTGGTTGATGGAAGCGAGCTGGCGGAGGAGAAAGCCATGAGGGTGTTCACAGTTGATCCGGGCAGCGGCGTCGTTAGGCACGCGCACGCGGGTTATCCCAAGTCGCTCAGGGTGGCGAGGGAGAGAGGGATCCGGATCCCCATAATGGATAGGCTGGAGGAGAAGAGCAGGAGGGTGATCGAGGAGGCCCATAGAGAGGGCCGGGCAAGCGATTATACCTATGACCGCGTAAAGAAGGACTTGGAGGAGTACGATAAGCGGGTCCGCAAGTGATGCCCATGCCTATAACTAGGGCACCCGGCGCTCGATTCATAAAGGATCCAAGGGACGTTAGGCTGGAGGACAGGGTGATCAGGGGGGACGCGGAGGGAGACGTGGGATTGCTTGGAGTTCCTTGGGACGGCGCTGTTGGCGGGAGACCGGGCGCACGGTTCGCGCCATCACGGGTGCGGGGCTTCCTCTACTCCATGCCCCTCAACATCAATGCCAGTATAGTGGATTTCGGGGACGTCGACGTGGTCATCGGGGATCACGGCGAGACCATGAGGAGGACACGCGAGGCGGCGGCCCAGGCATTGAAGCGTGTGAAGGAGCTCCTCGTGATTGGAGGCGACAACAGCGTTTCTCACCCAGTCTTTCAGGCATTGAACGAGATGGAGGAGGAGGTTGGCTACATATTGATAGATGCCCACCCAGACATAAGGACCGTCACCGAGGGATTGACGAGCGGATTGGCGATAAGAATGATTAGGGAGGCAAATCCATCAATGCCCATAACCGTGGTTGGCTACAGGCCCCACTCTAATCCGAGGTACTTAATGGATGAGGCGAGGCAGCTCAATGTAAGGATAATAACCATGAATGAGGCGGAGGAGGTCGGCGTTAAGGGCGTCGCTGCTCAACTGGCGGAGGCGTATAGGGGGAGGCGGGTATACCTTAGCCTCGACATGGATGCCGTGGATCCGGCATTCGCGCCAGGCGTGAACAGCCCATCGCCCGGCGGCTTCACGTCCAGGGAGGTAATAGACCTTGTCTCCAGGCTATCCAAGGAATTGAGGCCCAGGGTATTCGACGTGGTGGAGGTAACTCCCTTGGTGGACGTCGCCGATCAAACCTCCAACCTGGCCGCCGCCGTCCTCATGAACGCCATGTGGCCCCAAGGCGATGCCCAGTGAGGCTTGGAGAGTTAAGCGTAATGGATATTTACGAGGCGGCAATTAAGGGGGCACGGATAGAGGCAAGCGGCTTGGAGGGAATCGATGAGGGCGCTGAGAGGCTCGTGAAGGCGGCGGCGACTAGCAGGATATACGGCGTCAACACTCTTCTCGGCGAGCTGGCCAACAGCGGGGAAGGCGGGGAGGCGGATCCGCTCGACATGATTAGAATGCATGCCTGCGGCGTTGGGGAACCGGCGCCCAGGGAGTGGGTTAGGGCCTCCCTGCTGGTTAGGGCCAATCAATTGGCCCAGGGCTACAGCGGGGTGAGGAGCGGGCTTCTCATCACCATGATCAACATGCTCAACTCAGGCATCTCGCCCGTGGTGCCGGTTCTGGGCAGCGTTGGATCCAGCGGTGACTTAATCCCCCTGGCCCACATAGCGTTGGCAGTGGCGGGGGAGGGGGAGGCGGAGGCGAGCGGGGAGCGGCTTCCAGCGGCGGAGGCGCTTCGCAGAATCGGCTTGACCCCATTCACGCCTAACCTAAGGGAGGCGCTGGCAATGATTAATGGAACTAGCTTCAGCGCGGGCGCGTTAGCCGTTGAGCTTGTCAACTCGTTTCTGGTGGCCATTGGCTCCATCGCCTCCACAGTGATGATCATGGAGGCGGCCCGGGGATCATTGAGCCCGAACTCAATCGAGGTGAATGCAGTGAAGAGGCACAAAGCTCCGCTGTTGGTAGCTGGGCTGCTGGAGGAGTCCCTCGCCGGAAGCAGGAGGGTGAACTCGTCCGGGAGGGTTCAAGATCCGTACTCGATTAGGTGCTCCAGCCTAGTGATAGGGGCGGCGATAGACGCGTTGTGGTGGGCTAGACGCAACTTGGAGAATGAGGTTAACTCCACCAGCGATAATCCGGTGATGATTGGAACCAACTTCAAGTCCACCTGCCACTTCCATGGACAGTACATATCCATCTCGAGCGACTTGGCGAGGAACGCCGTGGCTTCGCTGATCAACCTGGAGGAGAGGAGGAGCGCTCAATTGCTTAGGCGGGAAATAAATGGGAGCGAGGAGTACCTGGGCAGGAGAGGCGGCGTTGGCTTCATGATAATGCAGTACACAAATGCTGGCCTTTCCGGACTTGCGCGGCAATTATCAACGCCGGCCCTCGTCAATAACGTGCCCACCAGCGGCTTTCAGGAGGACGTGGTTGCCATGAGCCTCAACTCGGTCTACTTATTGAGGCAATTAAATGAATTGGCGTTCAGGAGCATTGCGATCAATTTGCTGCTCAGCTACGTGGCCCTCGACCGAGACGGGTGCGGGGGCTGTGGGGGGACCGGTCGATTGCTTCACGAATTGATCGGGGATAGGTGGAGGGACGGCGACGTGAGCGCATCTATAGAGGCGGTGGCACGCGATTTGCCCTTTATACTGGGTAAGTTCCTAGAGTCGAGGGGCTTAACGCTTAGGGGAGTGGTTGAGGGTGATCGACTTACTAATAGATAACATAGGCGTGCTGGCGACGGCGAGGAAGTCGCCGTGGCGATTTGGCGACGATGTGTTCATCATGGAGAACGCCGCCGTCGCCGTTTCGCGGGGCGAGGTTCTTGACGTGGGGCCCTCCAGCGCGATTAGGAAAAGATACAGAGCGTCGCGCGTAATTGATGCCCGCAATAGATTAGTCACGCCTGCTTTGGTGGATGCGCACACGCACATGCTGTTCGCAGGCGATAGGAGCTGGGAGCTGAAGTTAAAGCTTGGGGGAGTCACGTATGGCGAGATCCTGAGGAGGGGCGGCGGTATATACAGCACCATAGAGTCCACGGAGGCTGCAAGCGATGAGGAATTAATGCGGGGCCTGGAGGATAGGGTGGGCGCAGCCATAATGCATGGGGCTGGGGCACTCGAGGTGAAGACAGGATACGCCGCGGCGCCCAGCGGCGAGGCCAGGCTGCTCAATATAATACGGCGCATCAAGTCAACGGCGAAGCTTGTGGATACGCTTCTCATGCACGTGCCGCCCAGGGGAAGAGATAGGGAGGCGCACGTAGATGCAATGATCGAGGCGCTGCCTCAATTAATGCCGAGCTTCGTCGATGTGTTCTGCGATGACGGCGCGTTCACAGTGGATGAGAGCAAGCGATTTCTCTCGGCGGCGGCTAGGTTGGGCATTGGGTTAAGGCTTCACGCCGATGAGCTGGCCAATATAGGGTGCAGCGAATTGATAGGCGAGCTGTCCCTCTCCTCAATTGACCACTTGCTCAAGACGCCGGGGGATGTCATGGCCATGATAGCCAAGTCGAGGACGGCGGCCGTGCTGCTGCCGTGCACTGCGTTATCAATGATGAGCGGCGAAAAGCCGCGAGTAGACGTGTTGAGGCGGGAAGGCGGCATACCCGCGTTGGGCACCGATTTTAGCCCCAACTCGTGGTGTCCAAGCATGGAGGCGGCAATGGAGTTATCCACATATCTCTACGGCTTGACTCCGCTTGAAGCCTTAATGGCGGCGACCACTAACTCGGCCTATAGCCTTGGCCTTAAGGACGTCGGCGTGGTGGCGCCGGGAAGCCGCGCGTTGCTTGCCATCTGGAAGGTAAATGATATTGATTGGCTAACGTACTGGATGGGGGGTGGGAAGTTGAGCCTATTGGTGCTGGGCAGCATTGTCGTGGAGCCCAAAGCGGCATCCCCAGCCACGTAAGTCAGTGCGCTCCCCAGAGAATCGCAGTTATTGACCTGTTCAACGGGAAGGTTTTAAAGCCGGTCGTGCAAGGCCTAAATGGCGTCTCCATGTATGTTAAGAGGGAGTGGGATAGTCTCGGAGAAGTCATGATTCACAGGCCCGGCATAGAGATGTTCTACGGCCTCCTACATCCCAAGTCGTTCCTATACGAGCGGGCGTTCAGCATGGATGAGGCCCTCTACGAGCATGAAGTGCTGGAGCACGCGTTGGAAAGGGAGGGGGTGGCTGTTCATAGGGCCAAGAAGGTAATTGTGCAGAGGATAAAGTCCAGCCCCGAGTTCAGGGAGAAGGTGGTGGAGAGGGTTAAGCGATTGGTGGAGTTCAGGGGGGACGTCGATGACGATGCCTCAGAGTTCATCAATAACTTGTCAGCGTACGATCCGGAGTTCCTGTTCAACGTTCTAGTGCTGAGGCCCACGCTGATCCTCAAGAGGAGGCGGAGGTCGAGGTCCTATAGGGTGTACGTAGTCAACAGAATGCCCCTGGCCAATATGTATTTCATGCGGGATCAACAATTGACAGTTCCCAACGGTATAATTCAGGGCCGCATGGCGCTTCCACAGAGGAGGGCGGAGACCCAGGTAACGGAGCTAGCGTTCGAGGCCCTATCCATGCCATTGATATATAGAATATCCTCTCCCGGCGTATTGGAGGGCGGGGATTACATGCCCATGGGGGACTTCGCCGTGATTGGGTATGGACACAGATCCAATAGAAGCGGCATAATGCAAGCCATGGGCCTGCTCGGAGTGAAGGAGGTGGCGGTGGTCAGGTTGCCTCGGCATCCGCTGGTTCCCAGCAGGGATTCCATGCTGGACATGCACTTGGATACTTTCTTCAACGTGGCAGGCGATGGATTAGCCGTCGGCAACGTGGAGATGATGCGGGATGCCTCAGTGGTGGTCTATGCCAATGAGGGGGATGGATTCGTTGCCTTGGCTAAAACCAACCTGCTGGACTACATGAAGTCCAAGGGATTCAACATAATCCCAATAACATTCATGGAGCAGCTATCCTATGCCAGTAACTTCCTGACCATATCCGATAGGAAGATCGTGACGCCTAACGTGGAGATGAACGCCTCCAAGGTGATCAACGCCTTGATGATGAAGACGGAAGCAAGCCCGGAGTACTCGAAGCTCTTCCAAGTGGCCAAGGCAGAGTATGGAAAGCTGAGGACCGAGGGACATATATTCCCACATAAACCGGAACTTATAGAGGAGGGGGTGGATTTCGTCCAAATAGACGTGAGCGAGCTCACCGGCGGTTACGGCGGGATTCACTGCATGACGTCAATAGTGAATCGTCATTGAGGGAGAAGTATTAATCCCCAACGCAGGTTTTCACCGCGTGGAGTTCGAGTCAATAATCAGGGAAATGGCGGAGGATCAAGTCCACGGCGCTTCCTGGTACTTCAAAAGGGCCGTTGATGCTGCGAGAGCGGCCGTGGGAATCATTGAGGTCGACCGCTTGGTCTCCGCGCTGAGATCGGTGAGGCCCGGCATGGCTAGCCTGGAGTTCGTGGCCACCGCCATAACCCGGTTTGGATTGAGTATGAATACCGTGGAGGCGCTGCGTAGGTACGGGGACTCAGCCGCACTGGCCTTGGCGGAGGCAGGACGTAGGATGAGAGTGGGGACTATGCTCACTATTAGTTACTCCAGCGCGGTGGCATCGGCTTTCGGCCAATCAATCCGTTACGCGCTGGAGTCTAGGCCGGGCAGCGAGGCGGTGGAGCTGGCGAGGCGATTTCCCTGGATTCGCTTGGTTCCGGACCTGGCCATGGCGCAATTCGCTGGGGAGGTCGACGGCATAGCCATGGGGGCGGACGGCATCTACTCCGGCGTTGTGCTTAACAAGGTGGGCTCCCTTCCCTTGGCCTTGGTGGCGAGGCGCTTGGGAAAGCCGCTTCTCGTGGTGGCTGAGTCATTTAAGGCGCTACCACGCGATGTAGATTGCGGCGGCATCCATAGCGTGGAGATAAATGGATTGAGAGTGAAGCTCTTCGACTGCGTTCCAAATGAGTTGGTGGATGAATTTATTACGGACGTGGGCGAGTTCAGGCCTGGACAGGGCCTGGCCAGCGACATTCATGAGGCTGCAATGAATGAATTAATGAAGTTCCTATAGATTATGCATGCCCTCCTCCATTTACCCAAAGATTGTTAAGGTTTCTCTGGAAGCATTCTGAAATGCCCGGGCAAAGGCCATTTAGCCAGCCGGGGCTAGAACCGTCATTCCTCCACCATCAGTCTGTATATAGCCAAGGGCTCGTCATCATACGCATCCACGTCTATGAAATACGCCTCCGATGATGATATGAGGAACCTCATCTCGCTGGCCGGCGCGTCGATCCTATCAGGCAGGCCATTGATCCCCAGCAGCCTGACCGCAACCACGCTTTCTCGCTTCCCCAGTAGATTGAATATCCTGTAATTGGATTTCACTGCGTCCTCGTACCTCTTTAGGAAGTCTTGATTGGATATTCTCGTCATGGAGACTATGACCCTATCCGCCAACCCCAACATTCTGGGCGATACGGAGTCCAGCAGCACCAATCGTCCTCTTCCCTTAATTGATTTATCCTCGGCCTCCCTTATTAATGACATGGGTTTTATTCGCAGAGGTTGAAAATATAAAGATTAACATCAAAACCTAAAGATTGCCCCCCATGTAGCTCCGCGCCCTTTACTTGCCGGCGCCTTTGGGGCTCCGGCTTTCAATGGCGTGGATTAGCACGGGTTTGGGCCTGAATAAACCTACTGCGCTGGGTTTAATTAGATTCTGTAAAGCGCTAATCAGTATTACATATAAATCACTATAATGATACAATTAAATGCAGAAAATGGGCGCGGAACCCAAATCCCGCGCCCAGTGAGCCGCGGAGCTACATGGGGGCTGTATACCCTTGAGCCAGCAATGAATATATTCGTATCGATCACAATAACTTACATTAATGCCTGGACTTGAAACGCTAAATAATCCCGTCCCGCACTAAAGGGCTAGGTTATAAACATAAATCATCCAATCAGGAGGCCCCGCAACTACAGGACGCCCGCAAGATCTTTTGTTATATTTATTATCTTAATATTTACATAACAATCAATTAGCTCGTAGATATATTTAATAATCGATCAGCGTATTAAATGGAATGCGAGTGGAAATTAAGCACAGGAGCAAGGTAGTTACAGAGGGGGTTGCAAGGGCCCCACATAGAAGCCTATTCAAGGCCGCCGGGTTCTCCGATGAGGACCTGGCGAAGCCTCTAATAGCGATTGCGAATTCATGGAATGAGATAGTGCCCGGCCATATACATCTAAATGAATTGGCGATCCACGTCAGGGCTGGAGTTAAGGAGGGGGGAGGCACTCCTATGGAGTTCAATACTATTGCGATAGATGATGGAATAGCAATGGGTCATGAAGGAATGAAGGCCTCCCTCATCAGCAGGGAGGTGATAGCGGACTCCGTCGAATTGATGGTGATGGCCCACGGCTTTGACGCAGTGGCCCTCCTCGCTAGCTGCGACAAGATAGAGCCAGGCATGTTAATGGCAGCCGCCAGGCTTAACATCCCGGCCATATTCATAAACGGCGGTCCAATGCTGACCGGGTCGCTGGGCGACCGCATGTTGTCGCTCGGCGATGTCTTCGAGGCCGTCGGCGCGTACTTCTCCGGCAAGATAACGGCGGAGGATTTAAGGCTAATAGAGAACGCCGCATGCCCCGGCGCTGGTTCCTGTGCTGGACTTTACACGGCTAATACCATGGCAATACTAGCGGAGGCGATGGGTATGTCACTGCCTGGGAGCTCCACTATACCGGCGGTGGATGCCAGGAGGAGGGTCGTGGCCGAGGCATCGGGCCAAGCCTTGATGAAGCTGCTAGAGGCTGGAATAAGGCCGAGAGACGTGATGACGTACGACGCGTTCAGAAACGCCATAGCGGTCGATGCTGCAATGGGCGGTTCAACCAATGCTGTCCTCCACCTCCTCGCCATAGCCAACGAGGCGGGCGTGAAGCTGACCTTAGATGACTTCGATGAAGTATACTCGAAGACGCCGTACATAGCCGATCTCCTGCCCGGGGGTCGATACGCTGTATGGCAGTTGGACAGGATTGGGGGTCTCCCATTGGTGCTCCGCAAGTTGGGTAGGAGGGGATTAGTGAATCTGGACGCTTTGACCGTGACGGGGGAATCCATGGGGAAGAACTTGGACAAGACGTGGCCATGGTCGCTGCCGTTAATTGATCGCGGGGATATAATCAAGGACTTGGATAACCCCATCCTATCTACAGGCGGCGTGGCGATATTGAGGGGAAACCTGGCTCCAGAGGGGGCCGTGGTGAAGGTGGCCGGCGTCAAGAAGCTCAGGCACGAGGGGCCGGCCAGGGTCTTCAATGACGAGGAGTCGGCTTTCAACGCAGTGACTCAGGGCAAGATAAGGCCGGGCGACGTCGTGGTAATAAGGTACGTCGGGCCTCGCGGCGCGCCTGGCATGCCTGAAATGCTGGCCGTAACATCAGCCATAGTCGGAGCTGGGTTAAGGGATGAGGTGTCGCTGATAACCGATGGGAGGTTCAGCGGAGCGACGAGGGGATTAATGGTGGGGCACGTCGCGCCCGAGGCAGCTGTTGGGGGACCCATAGCTGCTCTAAGCGATGGAGATATGATAACCATCGATGCCATCAACAAGTCTCTCTCCGTCGCATTGAGCGAGACCGAAATAAAGGATAGGCTAGAGGATTGGTCGCCGCCAGAGCCCAAATACGCATCTGGGGCATTGTCGCGGTACGCTAAGCTGGTGGCATCAGCGGCCAGAGGCGCAGTGCTGGATTGAATCCGTTAAAAGGATTGCTCCAGATTGCGGAGGAAAACGGTAAAATGACCAATGAGGCTGGGCGTTAGCCCACAGAAGCCGGACAAGTAGATGACCTTCAACCCTCCCCTTGGCTTAACCTAGGCTGTTCGCAGGGACTCACTTACTATCTCTATAACGCGTAATGTCCTTATAAAATAGTGATAAAACGAACGGCAAGCCTCGCCTTTTAAGGCGTGGTAAGGATTTTCAAGCAGGTATTCGCAACCCTCTTCACCCCTCCCTTTCGGCTCTCTAAGGATGGGGAGCGGAGCCGACTACCCCCGCAATGCCGAGGGAGGGGGGGAGGTCAGACCATTCCTATCCGCTATTCAGATAGCTGTGAGGACTTTCACAAAGACAAGCTAACTTTGCTCGACTCGCTTTAAAAATGGAATAAAAATGAGCTAAAAAAAAGTCGAGTGAAAAGCAAAACTTAATAAGTATGGGCTGAAATCATACTGCCCTCACCTCGGCCACGGTCCTTGGCCTTAGCATTAATTCCCAGGCAAATAATATAGTAGTCACCGCCGCGAATACCCACAGAGTCATTGTGAACCCGACTACTGAGAACATGTAGCCCACCAGCGGCATTAGGACTGACATTATCATCATTATGGAGCTGAAGAATGACGTTGACGACGCTATCTCCTCGCGCTTGAATGAGGTGTTAGCTATCTGTAGCCCGAGGGTCCAGGTTAATCCATCCGGTATGCCTGCTATCAGGAATGCTAGGACAAAGAAGATCCATGAAACCATGCTTAGCGCCAGGAATACCGAGGCCAGTAGGGCTATAGTGACTGCGGCGATCATGTAAGGTCTCCTGTTCATTATTGGTGACTTGAACCTGATCACCAACCTCGTCAACACATCGCCAATGAACATGGCGGCGAATAGGTAGTAGACCTCGTTTGCTGAGAAGCCTAGAGCGCTTCCTAGCTCGTAGCCGAAGGAGAATATTATGAAGAATGGTATCGTATAGGCCAACGCCGCTATCACTGCCCAATTGAACTCCAGGTTCTTGAATAGGGATGTTATGCTCGCATGGCCGCTATGGTCCTTGGCCTCCACGTACTTCAACGCATACCTCCCACTCATCGCTGCAACGAATGGTATAGCTATGAAGGCCATTATTGCGAATAATGCGAATAAGGTCTTTATCCCAAGGCCAAGCAAGTAACCCGTGGTGAGCGGGGCTATAATAAGCGCCAGCGCAACCCAGAATGAGAATGCCGCCTGCTCCACCTGCCTCCTTGCCTGCTCCACCGAGGCCATACCTGACATTGTCATGAAGGAATCCATGACCACGCCAGTTATAAGACCGTCAATAGTCATCAGGGTGTAAACCTCGGCATAACCCCTCACCACTATGTACAGTGGCATTGTTACTCCAAGAAGAGTCAACTCTATTATCTCAGCCATCCTTAGTTGGCTCGGCCTTATCCTATGCATTATGAACGCTGATGCCGCGAAAGTCAGTGTGAAGAGCGCAAAGCCTATACCGACCTCGAATGAGTTCATGCCAAAGGTACCCCCCAAGTAGCCTATTGATGTTTGATAGAACTGGAGTAGATACCTTCCTAGGAACGCTGCCACTATTATTAGCCACTCAGCCCCGCTTATTACTCCGAAGTCCAGCCCGATTTTTCTCCATTTATTTTGTTGTGTCATATTGGTCGACTAACCAGCCAGTCAGTTAGTTTATAAATATTTCTGACCAGTCAGTTTAATATAACCGTCTAGTCAGTAAGTTATTTAAATCGCAATTTACAGAATAATCTAGAGAAAAACCATGAGAAACAAGATAGGAAGAAGGGAAAAAACAATGAATATAGTCAATGCAGCCATTAAGGTCTTTGCAGAGAAGGGATTTGATGCTGCCTCAATGGATGAGGTGGCAAAGGCATGCGGCGTGAGCAAGGGCACATTATTCCTATACTTCAAGAATAAGGATGAATTGATACAAAGCGTTGCGCTTCTCTCCGCACCCTATGATGTGATAAACGACGCTTTAAAGAGAGATTACAATAATGCACGGGAGCTACTTATGTATTTCGGCATGAGATTTATGGAGAAGTACTCAAACGAGGATTTGAGGTCGCTGCTAATGCTAACTATGGCCTATAAGGACAGATATGAGAGAGTTAAGGAGAGGTTGCGAGAGACCTGCATGAGTAAGATGGATGAGATGTTCAAGAGAATTGAGACTCTCACGGGACGCCCAATGCCGGTCTCGCTTAAGAAGGCCTTCTTTGGAGCATTAATGTGTTACGCGATTTGGTGGGACGAGAACGAGGTGGAGCCCAGGAAATTCGTTGAGGAGTTAGTCGATGGATTACTAAGTGCGACAAATTCAACTACACGGAATATAAGTTAATAATTGAACATTATCAAAATGCATATAAGTAAAAACGCAATTCTTTGATAATGAGCGGCGGAAAAACCGGCGAGAGAACCCAAGGCAAGGTGCCATTCTACTTCAAGTCATTTGATAAGACCATCGGCGTGGCCAGCAATATGGAGGAATTAAGAAGCGAATTCAAGAGGCTTTTAGACGTCGATCCGAAGAGCCTTGAGTATCACCTCAAGGAGGGGCACATAGTACAATGGCTCGCGTACATAGGCGAGAATGAGCTCTCAAAGAGGCTAATTGACGTCAGCGACCCAAGGAAGGCCTATGAAATAATAAATGATTACCTCTCATCGAGGAAAAGAATGAATGCGCAGGAGGAGAGGGGACCAGCCATGAAACCGCATAGAAAACCTCATGAAAAACCTTGGCATAGAGAGGGGGATACGGTACCCAATGATCGACGCCCGCGTGGATTTAAGTCCAAGCAGTGAAGCAAACATCAATAATGTATTAGGTAATGATTAATATTCGACCCTACGCTAATTCGGAAGGACCTCACCGTTCATGGATCATCACTAATCACTAGAAGATCGTTTATTCCGGCATTATTGAGATAAATCATTCCATTACCAAAGGGCTGATGGGGATAATAGACAGAAACGAGAGCGCTTAAGCTAGCTATTCTGGCCAATGGTCGGCGAGGCTTGTTTTGCCATCAATGACAAGTACCAACTTGATCTTCGCATATCTTCTTTATCAGCGAAGATGGTAACTCCATCACTAGATTCGGGTTCCTCCTAAGCCTCTCCTCAAGTTCCCTTCTCACTACGCCCGAATCCACGAGGTCTCGTGCAGGCTTCTTAAGCTCGGAGGGGCTTGGAAACGTTATTGCATCCCAGAGACAAGCCACTTGACAGTTATTGCACCCAACCATGCAATTATTCGGGTATAGAACAATGGCTTTCCTCTTAGTCTCATCGTATCCAAACACATTCCTTCTCTCGGAGCACTGCACCACGCATAAACCACACCCAACGCATTTATCCTCATCTATCGCTGGACCCCACTCTATGGCGGCCCTCTCAATTCCATGCCACTTGCTGAGGTCTGAACACATGATCACTGCCTCATCTCGTGTAGACCCTCACTTAGTTTGATAGCCCTTGATTGAACCCTATGATCGGGATACTTAATTAATCTCTCCGCTAATTCCTTCTTTACAGTGGGAAATATCTTCTCCTTCACTATAATGCCTTGTAGGAACCTCCTTGGATCGCTTGGAAACGATATGGCGTCCTCAGGACACAGCTTGGCGCATGTTGTGCACCCCAGAACGCAACTACCGGGATTAGCAACCAACGGCACGCCTTTATTGGTCCACCTGAAGACATCGTTTCCGCAAGTGAGAATGCATAGGCCGCATCCACTGCATTTATCGTAATCTATTTTAGGGTACCAGACGTAACGGGACCTATCCACTCCATGCCATGCCTTGCTCATGAATAACTGCTGAACGCCGAGTCACTTAATCTTTATGAGCGATTAATCCATTGTAAAATACTATGAGGGAAAGTCATTTAAATGATATACGGATAGTATGCGTGGTTCCGTAAAGCCGTGGGCTTTGCCACGCTCTTCCCAAGTCTTGGAGGAGGCAATGTGGTTCTATCATTCCTTTCAACCATAGCGAGGACAAGCGAAGATCCCCAATCCATGATCCACTAACTCACCTCCTGTGCAAGTCCCTAACCTATGCTGGATCGATGAAGCAAAGCTCCTTGCTTCTCGACCCCACCGCTCAACGCTTCTTCTAAGCTGGGCGGCCCGGCATTTTTGGATGGGTTGGCCATGGAGGGGTTGAAACTCATCATCATTACTCCTTAAAATTGAAGGATCAAGCACCAGGATTGTTCCCTATAGCATGATCTAGCACGTGTTTATATTTTGATTCCCTTTTAACGATTCTAACAATTGCTAATTCGATGCCGTAGCTAAGTGCTGTAGTTTCAATATACTGTATCCCAAAGGGCGAGTTTTTAGGTATTGTTTATAAATGGTTGATGCGGCTTGAACTATATGAGGTTGACTTTCCTAGGCGTAGGCGGCTGGGTGTCCAGTCCCTGGCTCAACATGGCCTCAATACTGGTCACGGTGGGGAACAGAAGGATACTGCTCGACGCTGGGGAGGGGATATATAGGCAGTATAGGAGGTGCACAGGCCTTGACGTGGGCGATTTGGATTTAGTGGTGTTGAGCCATGGGCACGGCGATCACGTGTTGGGGATACCATCTTTTGCATTGATGGCTGGTTCCCAGAATCGCAGGTTGAGGGTGATCGCCATGGATTACGTTGTGAGGGATATAAGGAGACTCATGAGGGATGTTCACTTGGAGAAGTACACGCGGTTCCTCCGCTTGATCGCTGCATCCGTGGGTGATGAGCCGCGCATCATATATGAGGGCAATGGGTACCAAGTCTGGGCCTCCACGGCTGCCCACTCCATCCCATCAATGGCCATCAAGGTCATGGAGAACTCCACGGGGCAGTGCATTGTCTATAGTGGGGATACCATGCCGTCGGATAACGTGGCTAGGCTGGCGAGGGGATGCAATGTCTTAATTCATGAAATCAGCGGCAATCCAGGCATGGAGACGGAGGCGCACGCCGTTGGCCATAGCACCACTGACGATGCTAGACACATAGCGGAGATGGCCGGCGTTAAGTACTTGATTCCAATTCATTACTATATAAAGAACCCAATAATAAACAGAGGACGCATCTTGGTGCCGCTCGAGTGCTCCAGCGTAGATGTGGGCGAGCTCTAGACATGGAGGCAGTCCAACATAAGCGAATCACTTCATTCCTAGCCTCCTAAGCTTCAATCCACCCTCGTGGAAGCATTAATCCCAGCCCGTAAGGGTAATGTATCAGCTAATTAGGGATTTAGAGATAAAGATATTAACTAAATATGCCCGTCTCACTGTATGGCGGCCATCAAGCCGAAGGAGGGCGTTTGGGCGGCGGTCGCCGTGATACTGAGGATCTGCAGCGGCGAGCTTCAAGTGCTGGTCGGCAGGCGCAAGAATAGGAGCGGGGATCCATGGGCTGGCGACGCCTCTTTCCCGGGAGGTCACTATAAGGAGAGCGATGGAGATCTATTGAGGACCGCGATTAGGGAGACGATGGAGGAGACCGGAATAGATCTAAGCAATGCCCGCGTCATCAAGGTACTGGATGTCCAGCATCCCCATAACATACCCGAAATAAACGTGGTGCCAATAGTGTTCTCCATTAATGGGTGCAACGTCGAGCCGGTCACAGATGGGGGGGAGTTCGACGAATTCAAGTGGATAGCCCTCAGCGATATTCACAGACACGAGAGGGAGGCAATCGTCAAGGACAGGGAGAGAACGGCGATAGTCTACGATGGAATAATAATTTGGGGCATGACTAGGCGAATACTTCTCAGAGTGTATGATGAGACAGATGAATTGAAAAAACAAATATTCAATGCTTGATTTTAAGGGTAAAACTCACGCCTGGGTTATCTGCTTGAAGGCCTTGAGCGAGTACACCAGGGCAACCGCTAACACGAAGAAAACAACAAATACTGCATATGCCAATGCGAAGCTATGGGTGGCCGATTCTATGTAGCCAACTATATAGGGACCCACGAAGCCTCCCAGGTTTCCTATGGAGTTCACGAACCCTATGGCCACCGCTGCGACAGCTCCCGTTAAATACATGGTTGGGAGGCTCCAGAAGGAACCGAAGGGACCCAATATGCCCATGGTTAATAATATCAAGGCGATTACAAGAGCGTAGAAATTGCCCGGCAGCGCTATTGCTATTATCGCACCTATTGCCCCTATTATCAATGGAATTGCCGTGTGATGTATCCTCTCCATAGTTATATCGGAGTGACGGCCCCATAAATACATGTACACCAGCCCTATCAACCATATGCCCGAGATCAAGTAACCGACGCCGACGTATCCATACGTGGAGCCGAGCTTAAGTATAGCGGGGGACCATATATCTACTGCATATAGATCCGTTATCCAGAAAAAGTATATCAGGGCAAGCATTACGGTAACTGGGTTGGCTATGGCCGATCCAAAGCTCTGCTTCACCTTCTTAGCGGCCTCCTCGGCCTCCCTAGTCAACGCAGCTATCAATGCATTCTTCTCCTCAGGAGCCAGCCAAGCCGCCTCATTGGGCCTATTCGTCATGAAGGCATAGGCTATCGGCGAGAATATTAGGGCGAGCAAGCCCTCTATGTAGAATAGCCAGCGCCAACCTATGGTGGTTATTATGTAGCCGGCGAGCGGCCCATTTATTATCTCCGAGACAGGTATAGCCATCATGAAAAGGGCCACTGCCTGTGCCCTCCATTTCTGGGGGAACCATAGGGATAAGTAGTATATTATGCCTGGAAAGAACGCTCCCTCCATGAATCCCTCGAAGAACCTATATACATCTAGCTCCACTATATTCGTTACCGTCCCCACCAATATGCCGAATATGCCCCACCCCGCCAGGAAGACCGCAACCACTACCTTGGCTCCTATCCTATCAACCAAGTACGTGCCCGGCATCTGGAATATGAAGTATCCAATGAAGAATATGCCGGAGGCTAAGCCTAGATCGGCGTATGAGAAGCCGAGAAGTTGATGCATGGGGACCTCGGCAAAGCCTATGTTTACCCTATCAAGGAATGCTATAATATAAAGGATAAATACAAAGGGAATTATTCTGATCCATAGCCTTTTCACAGTTTTATTTAGTAGTTCTTGTTCTGACATTATAGTAAATTATGAATAACCAATTTATAACAATTCTGTTAAATATATAATTATTTATTTATATTATAAAATTTTTATTAGTATTATGATATATTCTTAGTCAATATCCTATTATTTCTCAATTGAATCAATCATTACTACCGATATTATATTTAGGTTACTACCGGTTAACCCGGTTCTAATCAGTGAGCCGGTTGCTTCGAATATTGCCGCAGTGTTATTCCTGCCCAGCTCACCCACGAAGCTCACACCGGCCCTTTCCGCCTCCTTCATGGTTTCCCCATCCGCGACGCATCCGGCCGCATCCATATTGCCGTCCTGCCCATCGGTGGCCAACGACAGCATGTAAACGCCGCCAACCCCCCTCGCGCCCAATGCGAATCCAGCGCAGAGCTCAGTGGTCCTCCCTCCCTTACCATTTCCCCTCACCATAACTGTGGGTTCTCCACCGACTAAAATCGCCCCTCTAGGGAGAGGCAAGCCGCTGCGGTGCGCCTCTACAGCTATGCTGGCGAGAAACCTCCCAACCTCCCTGGCCTCCCCCTCCACGCTAGACGTCAAAATAAGGGAGGGAATTCCCCTCCTTGCCAAGCGACTCGATAATCCCCTCAATACATCCATGTTGGACGCCATTAGGAAAGCATCGGCTCCCGCCAATTCCTTTGGCGTTTCCTCCCTCAATCCCCGCATGCCCTCCTCCAACACAGTCCTTACTCGCGGCGGCGCCTTCTCCCATATCCCCCTCGACTTCAACGCCAATACTGCATCTCCGTAAGTGGTGGGGTCCGGAACAGTGGGGCCGCTCGCTATGGTGGCAGGATCATCGCCCGGAACATCGCTTGCCAACAAAGATACGACCCTTGCCCCTCTATCCAACGCGATCTTGGCCAGCCGCCCACCCTTCACGGCGGAGACGTGCTTCCTCACGGCATTTATCTCCTCAATGGTGGCTCCACTCATGATCAGCAACTCGTTGAGGCCCCTCAAGTCCTCCAACGAAATCCCCGGGGCCGGCACTTCCACAAGCGCGGACCCGCCTCCGCTTATCAGGAAGAGAACTAAATCTCCTCTTTCAACGCTGCCCAGCAGCTCCATAATCGCCTCCCCCGCGCGGAGGCTTGCCTCGCTTGGCAGTGGGTGCGTGGATTCCAATACCATCGAGTGAAGACTTCTCCTCGGAGTTCCCTGGGGAACCACCACAATGCCATCAACTACCTTGCTTCCCAACTCCTCCTCCGCGGCGGCAGCCATGTTGACGGCGCCCTTGCCCATTGAAATCACGTGGATGCGATCAGCACTAAGGGGATGGGATGCCAACCATGAGCGGGCTCTCCCGTATAGGTCCGACTCCTCCAGTATATCCCTAATCATGTCCTTCATGAAGTTGCTGATCATGCTGTACACCACTCAACCAAGTCAGGCCTTGCCGCCCATCGCCTCGATCAGGACCTCCGATATGTCAACCACGCTTTCGTCCTTGTCCAAGTTAACGAAGCAGATGGGGCAAGCCGTCACTATTCTGGCTGCGTTCGTATCCTTCAATTCCTTAAACCTAATCGAGGCCACATTATCCGATATGCCTGGGTAAAACGCCTCGTCAGGGCCTCCGCAGCACATGGTGTTCCTTCCGTTATGCAGGGGAAGCCTAACCTCGGCCACCTTGCTCAGCAACTCCAGCGGCTTGTCGTAGTCCAACCTTCTCTTTAGGTGGCACGGCTCATGATATGCCACGGAGCCCAAACCGCGCTTCAGGTCGAGTGAACCAAGCAAATCTAGGTAGTGAACCACCTCCAAGTCAAAGCCCGGCACGTATTTGGGATACTCATTGATCATTATATCATACGTATGGGGATCCACCACTATTAGCCTCCTAACCCCCCTCTCCCGGAATAGGTTGACCACCTTCTCCGCATACCTCCGGAACTCCTCGACGTACCCCATGTCTAACAGCAACGTGCCCGGGTACGGTTCGTCCTCGCCCAGGTAGCCGAACTTGACGCCGGCGGCCTTGAGGAGCTTGACCACATTGCGCAGGTATCCCTCCATTTTCCTCCTTACCTCAGGATCATAAAGCCCCGCCATCATCTTGGAGAGGGAGGGAGCGCGGCTCAGTATAGCGGAGCCTATGCTCATCAATTTCATGTTTCCATTTAATAATTCCTTCAATTTCTTATTATATGCCATCAATTGATACATATGGCCCGTGTAGAGCACGGTGCTGGAGCTCCCGTCGAACTCAATGCCCCGGGCCCACTCCGCGCATTCCTTCCTCAACCCAAGCGGGTCCCAGTACCTCATGGTGAGCTCCACTATCATCTTGGCGACGGGGTGCTCCTGCCTCCCCGCCAGGAAATTGCCGTCAGCTATTGCCTGCTTCATGTAATCGCTGACCCTCCCAGCATTCACGCCGGCCGGGCACACCTGGAGACAGGCGTAGCAGCTCAGGCATGAGTTGAATGCGTCCCCCACGGCTAGCCTAGACTTGCCTCCCCGCCCCACTTCCTCCAGAAACGCCTTGGCAAGGTTTATCCTCCCCCTTGCACCCATCGATGCCTTATACCCGGACGCCGGGAACGTGGGGCACACGGCCTCGCAGAACCCGCAGTTTATGCAGGCCCCAGCCTCCCTTGATATTGCATTCAATACATCAATCAAAGAGCTTCCCCCTGTTCAACAAATTCTTGGGGTCGAACACCTTCTTTAACTGCCTCATCAATTCCAGATTAACGGGGGTGCCCCGAGCCTTGAACTCCTCCACCAACAACTGCTTCTTCTCCAGCCCAATGCCGTGCTCCGCGGAGACACTTCCACCGTGTCTCACCGCTATCATGCCCGTCTCCAAGAGGAACTCCGACACCCTACGCATCTCCTCCTCGTCATCGGCGTTGGCGAATATGTTGAGGTGAACATTGCCATCCCCTATGTGGCCGAAGAGCGATACCTTGAACCCATACCTCTTTATGGCCCCATCCAAGTCGACGAGGGTTGAGGGCACCTCCGTCGGGGGAACCACCACGTCTCCTATTATGACCTTCTCGCCTGGTCTCGCCCTCTCCATTAGGAGAGAGGAGTAAAGCCCCTTCCTGGCTTGATATATCCTATCCATCTCCTCGGGATCCGTGGTTATCCTGACATGGAGGGGGTTCGTGGTCCTTATCGCGTCCGCGGCCGACTCAAGGTCCTTCTTTATGGATTCCTCGGTGGACGCTATGTCGATTATCATCATGTAATTGGCCTCGCTTGGGTAGTCTATCCCCTTGCTCTTCTTCGCCGCATCCATGGCTATTCCATCCATGAATTCCGCAATGTAAGGTATTATTCCATTTTCAGTAAGTCTCGCCACAACCTTGCCCGCATCCTCAATAGATTTGTAATAGGCTAGTATCCTGCCCGTCCGCCGGGGAAGCGGGGTTATTTTCAGCGTGGCCTTGGTTATTATGCCCAGGGTCCCCTCGCTCCCAATCATCAACGCGGTCAGGTCATATCCGATGGACCTCTTCAACACCCGCCCACCGAACTGGGCAACCTCGCCCGTGGGCAGCACCACCTCCATGCCTAGAACCCACTCCTTGGTGGCGCCATACATGGCTCCCCTCATGCCTCCAGCGTTTGTGGACAGGGACCCGCCCACCGTGGCCGCCAAGGAACTCGCCGGATCTGGCGGGTAGAAGTACCTGAACTTGGATAGATACGCGTTCAATGCGTCCAGCCTGACGCCGGCCTCCGCCACCACGTACCTATCCGGGACGCTGACCTCCAGTATCTTATCGAAGCGATTCATGCTTATCACCACGCCGCCCTCAAGGGGCACCGACGAGCCCGTGAGGGAAGTCCCGCCGCCCCTCACATACATGGGAACCTCGGCCTCGTAGCATGCCTTGACCACCTTGGCCAACTCCGTTGTGGTGCCTGGAATCACCACGGCGAGGGGCTCGCCGCCCGACAAGTAGGACGCGTCCCGCATGTATGGGAGGATGTCCTCCTTCTTTGTAAGCACATTGCCGGGGCCTACGACCCTTCTCATTTCTTCTATAACATCCATGTATAAAGACCTTCAATCATGTTAATAAGCTTTGAGTAATGGGAGGAACGGCGCGATACGTTTTTATCAAGCGATCCACCGGCTTAGGCAGTGGATGCGCCTCTCTTGGCCAGGAATTACATAGTTTGGAACGGCGAGCAACTGCAACTGCCCAAGCTGAAGCACGACGCGGTGTTCCTGATGGTAAGTAACATAGCCGTTCAATCCAAGATATGCGAGTATAGGATACACCTCAGCTACATGAAGCCCAGGGAGGTGGGGGAGGCTAGCTTGGAGGGCATAGAGGAGCACGGGAGGCAGTTGGGAGTGAGGGCTGAGGCCGGTTATGATCTGGACGTGGGGAAGGGAGTGCCCACTCTGGTGAATAGGGGAGAGGAGGGGGTGGAGTACTTCAACAGCGTGGTGGGGAGGAGGTGGATAGGCAAGCTGGACTTGAGCAGGCCAACGGCCGAGGCAGCCATAGTTGATGTGGTGGAGGGAGTGCCCATACTTGGCCAGGTCGATATGGTGATCCCGCTCCAAGGCTCCCTGGGAATCGTTGAGCTGAAGACCACGGGGAATAGATTCGCCGTGATACACGAACACGAGTTGATGCAGGCAGCGATTTATTGCGTAATGATGAGGCGGCTAGGCTATAACTGCTCCAACGCGTTCGTTGTTAAGGTGATCAGGGGAACGAGCTTCAACTTGATGAGGGAGGCCGATTCCTTGGCAAGCAGGCTGAGCAGCATGTCGCCGGGCCAGGCCATTAGGATGGGGGATGTCGCCATAAAGGGCGCCAAGATAGATGAGGCTACCATAATGCGGGACATAGAGCGGGCCATGGAGTACTGGCTTTACAAGAGAAACCCGACCCACAACAACTCACCAAGCAATTGCAGCCACTGCGATTACTGGAACTCATGCCCGTTCTCCACCGCCCGCGGCATGCATCATTGATGCAGGAGCGCCGGTCAACTTAATGTTTTGGCAAACCGTCCGGCTCCGTCATCATGCATGTATTTCTATGATGTTTTGATCGTCTAGGATGTAATTAAGCCCCACCTTCTTATACATATTGGGGTAATCATCGATCCTCCACACCCTGGCGTACCTGAAGTTCTCATAAAGCCCGGTGTGTATCGTCTTCGCCACATCACCCACGGTGGATCCCCTCCTCATTATGAGGGGCTTCCTGGAGTAGCTATCGGATTGAGTGTTCTTGGAGTATATCCTGATCAAGTCAAGCCGCTTTAGTATTGCCTCGCTCAACTGCTTCCTATTTATTTTGCATTTAATGAGCGAGGCGAATATCTTGGGCTCCAGCCCCGACGCCTGCATCCTCAAGTAATCCCTGTCGGATTGATCTATTTTGTTTACTATGAATATGCTGGGCTTATACACGTAGTTCTTGAATAATGCATCCTCCACGTCATCCAACGTAGCCTCTCCATTTATGGTGACTTGAGCATTGAGTATCCCATAATCCGTCAACAATTTCTTTATTGAGTCGACCGAGCAACCCTTAAAGGAACCGGAGACCTGGATGCCCCCGCTCACAGTCCTACGGATGCTTATGGCAGCCCTGGGTTGCCTGATCAGTATTCCCTGCCCCCTGAATATCTCCTCTATCTTATTGATCTGATCCTCCAAATCCATCGATGCATCCAACACGAGCAGCAAGCCATCCACGTTCCTGGCCAGGGATGCCGAGAGCACGTTATTATCGCTCTCCGCATCGAATGGATTCAAGGAGGGGAACTTCACTAACTGGTAATATATTAAGTCCTCTATGAACATGCCGGGAATCGGCTGCGAATCGGTGAATGGCACATCATCCGGCTCCACGTTGGCATTGGTGAGGCACTTGAGCAGGCTGGATTTGCCGGAGCTCGGCAAACCAACCACGCCCAGCTGGGCGTCCCCCTCCTTCTCGACATATATGGTCCTGCCCCCCCTACTGCTCCTCTCCTTCTTCTGCTTTAGCTCCACCTCGCGCCTCAACGCGGCTATCCTGTGCCTGACGAAGTGAACCAGGTTCTCCGTTCCCTTATGCTTGGGTATCGCGCTGAGGAACTCCTCCAACGCGGCTATCCTCTCCTCGTCAGTCTTAGCATTCATGGCCTTCATCCACTTCGCCTTTGCCTCGGGAGGCAAGTTGGTCGGCATCTCATCCTAGCATTAAAGGAAACAAATATAAGCTTTTAACTTGGATACATCACGCGTGAAGATCAAGGGATTAACCAAGCTGCTCACCCTCCTCCTGTTGCTGCTGTTAATGGTTAGGTCGGCTGGGAGAGGGGGCTTGACTGACGCGTTGAAGAGGGGAGAGGGGGAAGTGAGGAGGGCCCTCGGGGAGGAAGGGGAGCCATTTTCTAATCAATCACAGGCTATCCTTGATGAGACAAACGGCAAACCCAGCCCGTAATAGCTTTGGGGAGGGGGACCGGTTCACCGCATCGCCAGCTTTTTTAACGGAGAGGGTAAATCAAGCCTATGCTGGTGGAAACCGCCAAGTGCCTTAATCCATACATGAACGGGATAAGGGGGTTAATCGTGGAGCGGAGGAGGAACTCCTTCCTGATATTAACGCCGACGGGGGCTTTGAAGGTAGTGCCCAAGGGGCATTGCTGGTTTTACGTATACAGGGGGAACTGCGTGAGGCTGGAGCGCGATCCATCTCCTTGATCATCAATGCTTTCGCTGGCTCGCCACCAACGAATTAATGAGGGGAGATAGTATGCCCAACATTAAGCTAGTGCTAGCCTTGCTTGACCCCATAACTGCATCCCTGAGCGCCGTCCTCAGCAATGGCTTGGGGAATTTAAGCAATCTCTTCACCGCCTCGTAATCGTAGAGGATGGGGTCAGCCAGCTTCCTGTAATCCACCATCCTCTTCATGAATGACCCAAATACTGAATAGAGCAGCGAGTAGTAATCAATGCCTTGAATCATAGAATCAACCACCAACTTCCCAGTTATCATGGCGGGGTTTATCCCGGCCCCGTTGGTTGGTATCACGCTGCCCACCGCATCGCCCACCAAGTACGCACCTCCCCTGGCCCTAACCAAGCCCCCCACCGGTATCGTCTTGGATAGAACGGCCCTCTGTAGCGGCCGTAAGCCGAACTTATCGATGAATCTCCTGTGGAGATCCAGCACGGACGCCCCCCCTCCCCACGCTGCATCGCCCCTCACACCGATGCCCGTGTTGTGAGTCCCATCCCCCCTTGGAAATATCCAGGCATAGCCGCCTGGAGCCAGCCTTGGATCCATTATTATCATCGCCTCCTCATCATCGAACCTGCCGGCTGCGCGCTGGCTAGTGGCCACTATTAAGTCCCGAGGCCCCATCTCTGAGGCCCCAGCCAACTCGCTCAGCGTGGAGGGATAGGCATCGGCCCCCACTGCCTTGTCCGCCACCATGAATGACTCACCATCCCGCCCCTTCACGGAGCACTTAACGTATGGATCGTCAACAACGCACCCCGTGACTGTGGTGGAGAAGAGAACCTTAGCGCCCCCTTGCTCCGCGGCATCTATTACGTGTCTAATCATTGCGCCCTTATCTATCACCAATGAATCGAACGGAAACGATCCTATTGAAACATCGCCCAGAATTACGTTTAACCGCTTTATCCTATTGATAATCACATCTCTTGAGAGCACGACATCTAAGGTGTATGCCAGCAAATCATTTATTCTCGAGGGCAGGTAATTGGCCAGTAAGTCCTTCGACGGAAGCAGCTCGCCGCACACGATGGGTCCATATCGGGCCGACTTCTTATCGATCAATGTAACGTTAAACTCCTTCCTGACGGCCTCCAAGGCAGTGAACGAGCCGCCGGGCCCCGCCCCCACTATCATCAAATCCATGCGGGGAATTCCTCTCACTGCTAATTAAAGCTAAGCCCTGACGCCAATGAGGAGATGGGAAGGACCGCATTCCTTATTTAATAATTGAATATAACTGAGGGGGAGGCACCGTCCAACTCCCTCAGTTGGCGAAGCACCCTGCCGCGGATCTCATCGTCGTCATCCTCCATCAATGGCTTGCCCCCCTCCATCACCTTCACCAATAATTCCTCCGGGGCTCCATTGGGGCAATCAATGCGCGACCCCCACATGGTAACCACGTCCCTGAACCCGGGGCACCTATGCACCTGCTTGAAGCCGGCCAGCTTTCCCCTCTTAGTTATTGGGCGCCACTTCCCGCTCTTCTCATCAAATGCCTCCACTATATCCATGCTCACGTCAATGCTGGGTGGAAACGCTATCGACGTCCCGACCCCAAACGAGTCGGCGACGTCCCTCAACGATGCCACGGCCTCCTCGTCCAGCCCACCGCTGACCACCACCTTTAAGTCGTAACCCATCGCCTTCGCGCTCCACTTCACCTCATTCACTATATCCCTCATGTTCCCCCTCCTGCTGCTGGGCGTGTCCAGCCGCACCCCCGCCAGCTTATTGCCGAGGGACTTAATGGCGAGCCCCACCTCCTCCCTCTCGTCCAAGAAGGTGTCCGCCAGCACTATCCTGGGCACGTCGCTGGGAACGGCCTCATCGAAGAACTTCCACGCAAGGGAGTGATCCCCCATCGCATGCTTGAATATTATCATCAATGCGTGAGGCATTGTTCCGCTAGCCCTTATTCCCAGCAGCTCGGCCCCCAGCGTCCCGGCCACTCCATCGCATCCCCCTATATAGGCAGCCCTATCAGCCATGGGTTGTATCAAGGGGTGGAGAGCCCTAGCCCCGAAGAAGAGGCATTGCTTATCCATCGCCAGCCTCTTTATCCTAGCGGCCTTCGTGGATATGGATGAGTAATGCCTCAGTATGCCTAGGATGGGCGTCTCGTACACCGCGAAATCTGCGTACCTCCCTTCAATCACCAATAATGGCTCCTTCGGCAGGAACACCGTTCCCTCCCTCATCGAGTATACATCTATGTTCAGCCCAGCCCTCCTTATCAGCTCAATCACTTCCCTCAACCCTGTGAATAGGCCCCACGAGTAGCCAGGGGGGAGGCCCATCACGTGGAACTCCGCCCTTACCTTGACGTCCTCAAGCCCGGCCTTCTTTATGGTCTCAATGGTTCGGATGAAGTAAACATCAGTGACCTTGCCGTCTATGACCTCCTCCTCCCTCGCTGCGTAGAATGCCCTGTCCTTCATGCCGGGCCAATCATCATTACGCTATTTAAAGATATTCCGGCAAATTGATCGAAGTTCCTCCATCCTCAGCCGATGCGGAGAACCTCCATGGGCCTAACCTTGGCCACACGCCTTATTGGAACGATGGACGCCAATATACCTATGGCTATTGAGGCGGCGAAGCCCAACGCGAAGAGGGAGGGGATTGGCTGTATTATTATATTGATTGAGTACCCCAACGCGTTCAACAGAGCGGAAACGCCGTGAGCCCCGTAGAAGCCCACCACTAGCCCTATTGTGGATCCGATCATGGTTATGAAAAGCGACTCGAAGAGGAACATCATCATTATCTGAGAATTCGATGCGCCTATTGCCTTCAGTATGCCTATCTCCCTTAATCTCTCATTTACATTCATCAACATCGTGTTGGCTATGCTGAGCCCAGCTATTGCTAGGCTGAGCACTATTATCAATATGAAGAACGTATTTACGAGGCTTATTACATCCCCAATTGCCCCAATTATGTCTTGCTGCTCGTAGACTTGTGCATCAGGGTAGGCAGAGTGCACGGCATCCACGAAGGCCGTGAGGGTAGTGGACGAATCGCTGGTCAGCTTCACGAATATGGTGTTGACGAAGCCGCTCACTCCCAACTGATCCTGCAGGTAGCTGAGGGATGTGACCACCATATTCACTTGAAACCCGAAGAGACCCCCGAATATGCTGGAGAAAACGCCGGCCACCCTCATCCTCACCACTTGATACGTGGAGCCCAAGCCGCCCAGTCCCTCCGGAATCATGACGTATATGTAATCCCCCACCCCAACTCCCAGCTTTTGCGCTAATTGGCTGGATATTATGCAATCGCCCGGCGATTCTATTAATCCCCCACTGATCAAATCGGGATAGAAGTACTGCAATGCACTGGATGGCATTCCGATCAGCGTTATGGTTTCGCCGCCCACCACCGCATTGCCCACCAGTATTGCCGGTACGGCGTTGGATACATATTTCATTCCATTCATGGAAACGGCGACTTGCTGAGGCATGGCTATCGTGGAGGAGTATATTATGACGTCGGCCGGCAGTATGCTCTTCACCTCATTTGTGACGGCGAGTTGAACGTCGTGCGTGACAGTCTCGAGGGCTATCATCAATGCAACTGCGTACACGACAGTCAGAGCAGTGAGCAGCGTCCTACTTTTCTTGCTCCTCATGTTCTTGATGGCCATCCCGACCAATAAGCCGTAATTCACTTGATGACCGAAGCCGCCCCATATAAAAAGCTCTCCACTTGATGCCAGCGATTTGCCTGGAGGTTCTTAGCAGAAACGTTAATAAAGGTGAATTGCACGGAATGGTTCGGTTAAATTGAGGTGAAATGAGCCATGGGAGCATTAACTATAGTGGCCAAATACCTAATAGAAGCAGCGGTGGAAATACAAGGTTTGGTTGATAAGCCCGATATAGTTGGGGCATTGTTCAGCCAAACCGAGGGACTGCTCGGAAGCGAGCTCGACCTACGCAACCTGCAGAACACGGGCAGGATAGGCAGGATAGAGGTCGAGGTGGAGCACAAGGGGGATAAGACAGTTGGCAAGATCTATATCCCCTCCAACCTGGATCGCTACGAGACCTCCCTCCTAGCCGCGATGCTGGAATCCGTGGATAAGGTCGGGCCGTATAATGCCAAGGTCCAAGTCCTTCGGATAGGGGATTTGAGAGAGGAGAAGCGCAAGAAAATAATGGACCGCGCCAGGGAGCTTCTATCCAAGATAGAGGCCGAAACGCTGCCCGATACCAAGGAGATAGTGGAACGCTTCGTGGATCAAATGAAGGAGGCGGAGCTGGTTAAATACGGACCCGAGGGATTACCGGCTGGGCCGGACGTGGATAAGTCGGACACGGTGATAATAGTGGAGGGCCGCGCCGACGTAATTAACCTGCTCAAGCATGGGTATCGCAACGTGATAGCGATAGAGGGAGCGTCGGGTGGGATACCCAAGTCGGTCATAGATCTAAGCAGGAAGAAGACCGTGATAGCGTTCGTGGATGGCGATAGGGGAGGCGATTTGGTGTTGAGGGAATTGCTGAAGTCCGTGGACGTGGATTACGTTGCCAGGGCCCCAAGTGGAAAGGAGGTAGAGCAATTGACTGGCAAGGAAATATCGAAGGCCCTTCGCAATAAATTGCCGATAGAGGAGTACTTGTTGACCATAGAGAAGAAGGAGAGGCAAGTGATAGAGGAGGCGAAGCAGGAAGCTAAGGAGCAACGCCAAGAGCAAGCCCAAACCGCCAGGGAGGGCAAGCAGGAAGCGGAGGCGAGCGGCGCGGTGGAGGTGCCCGTGGAGAAGCGCGAGGCTGCTCCGGAAGAGATTAAAACAGAGAAGCCGCATCTAACGCCGTCAATGCAGCTTGAGGTAAAGATACCGCCCCAAGTAGTGGAGGAGATGAGCAAATTGGAGGGAACATTGGAGGCAGTGATTTACGACGAGAACTGGAACATGATTAAGAGAGTCCCAGTTAGGGATTTGGTGGATGCCTTGCAGCAAGTAACTAATGCCCACGCAATAATATTTGATGGAGTCTGCACGCAGCGCTTGGTTGACGCCGCTGCATCGAAGGGAGTTAAATTGATGGCTATGTCCCGTCTAGGCAATATAGCCAAGGTCCCTGCATCGCTTCAGCTGGCATCGATTGAGGATATATTGAAGACTATGGAGGCGGAGGCCAAGCCCCCGGCCTAGCCGAGGAAATCAAGTATACTTCCGCCTCCCCTTTTTCCAATCAGCCTATTTTCATCAACTCCAAGGGGTTCCAGTATCCGCATGGCGGCCGGTATCACTTGCTTCTCCACGTAATAATCCACGTCGACCTCCTCCCCGCCCTTCAATAGGGGCACCGGCATCACCCTATCGGCCAGCCGTCCCTCTCCCCTTAGCACTATGAAACCTATGGAGTCCCCCTTACCCACTTTGAAACCCCTCTCCAACAACTTCCTGGCCGCCGCCACATGAGGAGCATTGGCCTTATACTCATCCACGGATTTATCCAGGGTCTTCCAGATAATCAACTCATCCACGCTCCGCCCACCCCTCCTCAACTCATCCACCACTGCCCTAACGTAATTCACGGCGGCATCCACGCCCTGCTTTAAGGCTAGCTCGGCTACAGTTTCTTGAACCTCCTTGGCTAGATCACACCAATCCCCCCTCACGGCCTCGAATCCAACTATGTCGACCTCCCCATTCTCCAGAAGACCGACGTAGCGCTTCTTGGACTCCGTAATCAGTAGCTTAACGTACGTCTTATCAACCTTGACCTCGAATCCCTTGTCAGCCATGTAATCCATCACGCTCCTAACGACGTTCTCATCGTTCAGCAAGAAGAGGCTGTCCGTATCTCCGTAAATCACCTTTCCCCCCATGGACTCTGCATGCCTTATCGCATCCATTAAGAGGGACCTACCCCAAGCCGTTACGGCCTCGGCCACCTCCCTCCTATACCACCTGGCCCCAGCCCAGCCACAGTATCCATACATGGCATTCGCCATTATCTTAAGCGCGCGTTGCCTCTCGTCCAAGTAAATGAACTCAGGCGAGCCCTCCTTGAACCGCTTCATTTCATCCCTAATAATTCTCCTCGCCTCAACCAACTTCTGCAGCATGCTGGGGTAAAGACCACGTGGGGATTTGAGGAATTTATGGCCCACCTCCGGAGCCACGTAACAATCGCACTCGGCTTCATCGGTTAATGTGTCGGGGGATACATTGAACCTCATCATTATGCTGGGATACATGCTGGAGAAGTCCAGGACCACCACATTCTCGTGCAGGCCAGGCCTTGGTTCCAGCACCATGGCGCCCTTATATGGCTCGCTTTCCCGATCCACTCTGTTGGGGGCGAGCTCGCCTATCTTGAACGCCTCATGCATTATCATCCACTCCACCCTGGCGCCCACGCTGGCCTCCACGACTTGGTCCAAGGGCAATCCCGAGATACTGGCCAATTGAATAACGTGGGGCAGCAGCTTCTCGCCCAACCTAAGCGTGCTGACCACGTCGTCCCTAGCGTACTTCAGCAATTCCTCTCTCTTGACAGGATCATCCCAATACTCGTATATCCGGTGGCCTGGAATCAAGGTTCTCTCGCTTCTCTTCATTACCCCAAAATGCTCGGCCGCATAGTCCAAGCTCTTTCGCTTCACATCGCTCATTTCATCTATTATATTGAATAGATCTATGTGAGCCCGCCCTATTATGGACCAATGCCCGTAGGTGCTCTGCTCCGGCTCGGTGCCGTATTTACTGAGGGGAAGACCGATGCCCAACAACGAAGCCCGCCTCGAGAGGTACGGCAAGTCGAACCGCCCAGAGTTATACCCGAACACTATATCTGGATTCAATTCGTTGAACTTAGAGATGAATTCCCCAATCATCTTTCCCTCATCCCCATCATTTATAAATAGATAAATGTTGCCATTCCAATCCATTAACGAGATGATTATTATTGGATCCCTCTCTGGGCTCGGCGTCCCCCTTGGATTATATGTCTCTATATCCAAGGCAACGTACTTGAGGTGGGGCACATCAATGGAATCCAGTTGAACGGGATCGCCGAGAGCCCTATACGATGCCTCAACCCCTCTTCCCAGTTGCCCTCCCTCCTCCACCTCGTACTCCACCCAGCCAGGCTTAATTCCCTTATCTATCATGTACCTAAGCGTGAATCTTATGTCGGCTTCCAGAACATCCTTAACCCCGGTCACTGCCTTGGCCCTCTCCCTAGCTTCCCTTACCTTATCCGGGGATGTGACAGTCACCCTAATTACATCAATGGGTCGCCCAAAGAGCTTCTTGCTCTCCTTGGAAACCGAGATCACGTCCTTCATCCTCTTCAGCCCGGCCAATGCCCTCTCCCCCTCCACGACAGCGTAGAAGTACGGCCTGAACCCCCTGTGAGCGATCGCTATGGGCCTGCCGGCAGGGTCGACGCCAAACACCCTAATCTCAGGCTCCGACCCAGTGATCCCATACGTCACGTCCACAGGGAATATCTTTACTCTCATCTAATACATAGAGCTTGGCCGGGTAAAAAACTTTTTAAAAGGAGCTATTGATCACGGAGCGATATTAATCAAGAGGTGATTGGATGAGCAACCAAAACATTAACTCGGAGGTGCAGGAAAAGATAACCCAAGCGCTTTACTACCTGGAGCGAATAGTCCAGGATATGGGCATACCGAGGAACATAAGGAGGGCGGCCAGCGAGTCAGTTAAGATATTGAGGAATGCCCAGATGAGCCCGAGCCTACGCGCCGCCACCGTGATAGGAATCCTCGATGATGTTCTATCCGATCCCAACATGCCCCTATTCAGCAGGGTAATGATACTCCAGATAATAGCAGTGCTGGAGCAGGTGAGGGATTAAATCCCCCTCTCTAGCCTGGATTTCCGTATTATTACCTATTTTTATTTGTATTGTTTTTAATTCTATGAGCCATCCATAATCGTGCGTTTAGTGGTGGAGAGGAAGGATGACTTGGTGGTGGTGGAGGATGGGCTGTACAGCAGGGAGTTTAAGACCGTGGACGATGCGCTATCCTTCATAAGGGAGAAGTTCATGAGCGATGATTGCGAGCACAAGCATTGGTACATAAGGTTTCCCCTGAGCAGGCTGCTTGACTTCGCGAAATTCATATATGATAACGGACTCCGTGGAAAGCCATTCAGTGAAGCAGCGGCGCGCTACTTCAAGCAAAGAGGGCTGAGCAGTTCCAACGTTAGGGCATTGATGCCCACATTGACGGATCTGGGTTTGGTGAGGAATGGGGAGATAGGCGAGGAATTAATGGAGCTGGGCATGATGATATCAAAGGGCCGGTTAATGGAGGCCGCCACACTGCTGGGTAGGGCAGCGGCGAGGAACTGCGTCTTGAGAGACATGATGCAGCTACCAATAGATGAAGCGGCGGCAAAGCATGGCCTCTCCAGGAGAGACGAGATAGAGTATACCAGGCAACTCATGGAGTTCATAAGATCCAGCGGATTAACGGCTTGCGGTAGATTCGTGGATCAATTCTTCTATAATTCTTGCGAGGGATTCGATATATCCAATCATTGCATACCCAGCCTCCTGCTTAGGTTAATGCAGTACCTAATCTCCATAGGAAAACCGCAAGAGCTCCGCGAGATAGTTAATCCCCCTGAGCTTTACTCCGTTGCCTCGGTGAAGGATGGTTATATATATGTCTCTAGGAGGGATGGAGATATTCCAGTTATGCGAGTCATGGGGGATTTCAAAGTGTTCGAGTCATCCGCCTTCGTGCCCAGCGTCAGGAATTGGCTGGCCGATATGGAACCCGCAGTCCTGAGATCCCTCAAGGAGGAGGCGCCGCATGTCGCCGTCCTCCTTCCATTCCTAGTAAACGTGAACGGATGCCATCAGAGGAAGATATTGCTGGGCATATACTCCGGGGACGGCAGCGTCGCGGTTAAGATACATGATCTAAAGGATTTATGGAATCCTTAGAACACTGGAGCATTGCCGTTAGTAGGGGATTCCCCGAGTTGATTGCGACCATCAAGGAGCGATGCCCAGTCGAGGGCGCGAGTAACAATGGGGCTTCTTATTTCTAAAAATATAATATTAAAATACAATATTCTCCTAATCGCTTTCCTCAATAATGTTCACTGTGCAGTTCAAGCCATTATAATCCGCTAAAGCCAGCAGTAACTGGCTCAGCGATACGTTTCTTAAATTTTTATTTATTATAAAAATAAATATTTATATATTTTAAAACTACGCCTAATTATATGCTGTTTCGCATATCATCAATAACTAAATTATCCGCAACAGTCATAGGCATAGCAGTGGTGCTGGCCGTAATGTACGTACCATTCTCTCCATTAGCTCCCTTAGCCGATGTGCTCAATCCAGGCATCGGCATCGGCGTTTGGGGATCAACGCCGCCGCCTGGCGTCGGATGCATAAACCATACCTTGACCATTAATTCATCTATGGCTGAGGTGACTGTGTGCATTACGCCTGATGGATTCATAAGAATAGCCGCTAACCAAGACTGGGCTCTCTTCTACGAGCAGGGATATCTAACCGCTGAGTATAGATTGGCTCAGCTGGTCTTCATGCGGGCAATGGCGGAGGGCAATCTCTCATCAATGGTAGGGCCATCCATGATTCAGAGCGATGAGTTCTACAGGGCGCTGGAGACAACCATAGTGGCACAGGAAACCGTTAATCAACTAAATAAATCCAGTTATGAGTACATGGCGCTGTATTACTATGTGCTCGGCATAAATGATTATATAAAATCAATGCAGCCCTCTCGCTTGCCGTTGATCCTCAAGGTCCTCGGATATAAACCCACTCCATGGTTAATGCGGGACACCTTCGCTATACAACAATTGCTCACTTGGAGCTTGAGCGGGACGGATGATCCATTGGGATTCACCTTCGCCTTGGAGAACATGCCCAAGCAAGCCGTGGAAGCCCTCTATCCCGCCTATCCCCCCTCTGTTCAATATCCAATATACCCGTACG
Source organism: Thermocladium modestius (assembly GCF_055398215.1). Classification (NCBI taxonomy): domain Archaea; kingdom Thermoproteati; phylum Thermoproteota; class Thermoprotei; order Thermoproteales; family Thermoproteaceae; genus Thermocladium; species Thermocladium modestius. The sequence goes on from NZ_AP043731.1 coordinate 128,898, forward strand.
ACTTAAACCCAACCATATACGAGGGGAGCGGCAACGCAGGGAACCTAAGTCTCTATTCCATGAACCCGCTGCCGCCGGGAATCGCATTGACTGCATTCAATAAGGCTGTCGAGAACGCCATAGCATTCTTTCAAGGCGATCCCTCATTTTCCTCGTCGATTGTTGGAAAAGTCCTTCCGGGTTTCGATCCATTTCTCCACGTAGTGGAGGGATTAACGGATGCCGGCAGCAATAATTGGGTGGTGAATGCATCGATGGGCGCCGCAATGCTGGCAAACGATCCCCACCTGACTACCACGGTGCCCTCCATATGGATTGGGTTCCAACTCGTGGCACCAGGTCTAAACGTGGTCGGCGTCGACTTCCCGGGCACTCCCGGCGTCATACTGGGCCATAATCCATACATAGCCTGGGGAGCCACCGATGCTGAACCGCAGGTGTGTTACTTCTATGTGGAGGAAACGAGCCCCTCCCATCCCGGCGAGTATTTCCATAATGGATCGTGGATCCCCTTCACCGTAATCCACGAAATCATTCAAGTTAAGGGCAGGGGAGATATCAATTATTTAGTGGAGAGAGCAGCAAACGGGGTGGTCGTGAGCAATTACAGCGGCGTAGTGATAGTAATGGATTGGACGGGGCTCTATCCCAACAATGAGGTGGCAACGTTCCTGGGCTTTGACTTAGCCAAGAACCTAAGCGACTTCCTGGCCGCCCTCTCCAATTTCAAGGTTGGAATTCAGAATTTCGCATATGTAGATAATAAAGGGAACTTCGGCATATTCGCATATGGCCTATATCCCATTATAAGGGCCGGAAATCCCAGGGCAGTTCTGCCGGGCTATGGTAATTATGATTGGACCGGATTCATACCTGCCAGCAATCAACCCTACGTGCTTGATCCCAGCAGCGGCTTCGCCGCCAGCGCGAATCAAGTGCCGGTATCGCCTGGGTACCCCTATTATCTAGGCTGGAGCTACGAGAGCGGCTTCAGGGCCGACGAGATAAATCATGATTTATCAATATTCAAGAAAGCGAATAACTTGAGTATCTCATCAATGGAGGCAACTCAATTGGATGTGCATGACTACTCCACCGATTTATTCCTTCCCAGCCTAATCTCCGCGCTGTCCAGCAGCAAGCTAAGCGCAGTGGAAAGGGGGGCCGCCGATTTATTAACTGAATGGAACGGCAATTTCACGGTGGATTCCGCGGCAGCCACTATATATTACTTCTGGCTGCAACAATACCTGAACGATACGTTCATGCCTTGGTTAATTTACTACAACATAACGCGCCCAGAGGGGTTGGGCGAGTTCTCATTCTTCCTGGGACCCGACTCGGTGTATCATGGCCAACTCATTCTCGATCTAGCCAATTGGACCCAATACTACCCTGACTCGCAATGGTTCTATGACCCGCTCAACCACCAGGCCAGGAATTCGGATTATGTAATGATTTTGGCATTCAACCAAACCGTGAAATACTTACAGGAATTGCTGGGCCCCGATCCAACTCATTGGGATTGGGGCTACGTACATAAAAGATTGCTGGCCAGCTTATTCGGCTTGCCTGGATTATCTGTGGGCCCCTTCCAATCCCCAGGGGACGGCAACACCATCAATGCCGCATACGGGTTGGTGTCAACTATAGGTCCCAGCTGGCGCATGGTAGTAGACATGAAGTATCCCATGGATGCTGTCGGAGTGTATCCGGGCGGTATCTCCGAGAACCCGCTTGGCTTGTATAACGATACCACCGCGTATTGGTTGACCGGCGATTATTATCAATTAATACCGAGCGGCCTACCCGCGGAGTTCTACTACCTATACCTGCCAGGTGCTAAGCCATGATCGGCAAAACGCGCATGATTGTCTTTTTCATAACGGGAGTAATTATCGCGATTGCCTTATCGGCCGTCGGCTATTGGGAATTCATGTTCATTCCAATGATCCCAATGGGTTACGCAATGCGCAGCCGCTCCATTGTTTCCCTGGCCTTGCTTGGACTGGCCGGGGCCGTGGGAGCCATGGCATCGATACTGCTCAATCCATACGCGATTCAGGACGGCGCGGTGACCGCCGCAATAATCGGAGCACCGGGGGGACCCGCCATACCCCTGGCATTAACCTTAACGCTGGCATTCTTGAACGCCGGGCTAGGCGGCGCGGCGGGAGCCCAAGCCAGCGAGATTATTAGGAATAAACGCGAAGGCAAGGGCTGACCCCTCCCATCCTTAAGGGCTTAATTTGTCAATTGCTTTATTAGATAAAATAGGGCCTTAATGCACCGCATTGAATGATTCATCCATTTTCTTGGCCAACTCGAAGTCCAGCTCCGTCAATCCACCCGCGTCGTGTGTGGTCAATTCTGCTTTGACCTTATTATAGGAGATGCATAGGTCTGGGTGGTGATTCATTGCATCCGCTAATGGCCTGATCCTATTAATGAATTCCACGGCTTCCCGGAAATCCTTGAAAATGTACTCCTTTATCAATCGATCATCATCGATCCTCCAACCACTCAAGTGCCGAAGCCTCTCCGACGCCTCCTGGGGTGGTAATTTATTCATGAGTGAATTCACTTAAGTAATTGCTTTTAAATTGATGGCCTAATTGCCGCCCTTCCTGCGCACCGCTTCATGCCTTTTCCTGGCATCGCGTTCCTTCTGCTTCTTGCTCCACTTATGCTTATGGACCTCCAGCAGCCCAACCGAGTACAAGCCCCTGGAACGGCGGCCGGCAGGAGTCAAGCCCCTGAATGCCTTGCCCTTGCTTTCCTTAGTTATGATCTCCAATGCGACGGCGGGTTTTGCAGGGGTTCCTTCCTTTATGGATGAAAGGTAATCCCGCAGCGCCTTAACGTTCCACTCATACGAGCTCCTCCTCCTCGTATCAACAGGTATCCCGAGCAGCCTGGCATCGTTTATTGAAAGGCCAACTTCCTTCACCTCCGACGGCGAGAATCCCCTGCCAGCCCTCAGCTTCTCAGCTCCCCTATCGCCAAGCAATCTAGGCGCCTTTACCTTTGGTATCGGCGCATCGAGTTGATGGGCCATACAAAGTCGAGATGCGCTGCCCTTTTAAAATCTTCCCGCGGCACCTGATCCCTACCCTGGAGGAAGCCCAAGGCTAGGATTAAGGGCAATTGGATGTATAGATGTCCAGCACAGCTCTCAAATCCCGAAGGGCTAGCTGGGGAGGCATTGGGACCTCCGTTCCCTCCCGAATCGACCTCAGGAAGCCCTCAATCTCAAGTTGAACGGTATTAACCTTCGGAAGCTCGATCCTCTCGCCATTAAATAGTATATCCCCGTAATTCCTGCCGCGTACCCTGCTCGCCGGATCCTCCACTATGGATCCACCAACCCCGTAAACCTCGAATAAGGGCACGCGGGGCGAGTTGGGGAAGGCCCAGCCATACATGAACGCGCCCACGGCGCCCGATTTAAATTTGAATAAAGCCATGCTAGCGCTCTCGCCCTCCATTTGAGGCATAGCCCGCCGGGAGGAGCCGCAAACAGCCTCGTAATCGCCCCCTATGTTTAGAAATGTATCCATCAAGTGAATGCCCCCATCTATTAACGATCCACCGCCCATTTCATCCAACTTGGCTCGCCAACCCGTCGGAGCATGAAAGGATAAGCCGCGCGCTATTATCGTATGTACGCCCAAATCCTTGGATAACTCCGCCGCCTTCCTTGCGGCTGGATCGAAGAAGTGATTCTCGGCCACCATGAACTTAACCCCGGACTCCTCCGCCGCCTTTATAATGGCCAAGCCCTCCTCCAACGTCCTGGCTATGGGCTTCTCCAGCAGGACGTGCTTGCCTGCCTTGAATGCCTTGACCGACATCTCCAAGTGAGAAGCATGGTCAACCACCAAATCCACGACGTCCACCGAGGATCTCAAGACGTCATCGTATGACGTGAAGAACCCGGAGGCCCCCCACTCATTCGCGCATGCCTCGGCCGCTGCCCTATCCCTCGAGAAGACGTATATATCCACACTCCCCATGGACCTCAACGCCTCCAAGTGAACACGCCCAAACCCCCTACAACCGACAACCGCGACTTTCATTGAATCAATCATCCCCGCTCCCTAATATGCTTTGCCCAGCCGACCGCCAAGCCTAAGGACGCGGGCGACACTATCGCAAGAATCGCATCTATAAAGTATATCCCCCTAGCAGTGGTCAATACGTTGAGCAAGCCATAGGCGAAGAACACCATGGAGAGAAAAGCCAATATGTATGCCAGTGAACTCCTGAGGTACGCGGCAGAGAGGGGGGCGGCCAGCGCACAAGGATAGGTACAACGCGGCTATGGATGGAACAATGGTTAGGTCATAAAACAAGCCATAATTAAGCAGGCTTACAATGCTGAGGATCATCACAAGCACCACCAAGCCCACAGTGCCTTTCCTCAACTGAAGCTCGTCGACCAACACGCCCCTCACAGCGGCGTACTCGGCGAGAACTATGGAGTATTGACCAATTGACTGCAGATAAACCACAAAGGAAGGAGCCACGAAGAAGCCTCCGATTATCATAAGTACGCTGGATAAGGTAAACGCGAATGGTATTATCCATGCATGCCTCTCATCCCCGCTCGCGTAAGGAGCCAGCGATATGCATATCAACAATAGGCCAGATGATAATATGGCAGTGAACGGATGGCTCGGCACGACGGCTGAGGGGGAGAAGCGCCAACCCACTGGAATAGACAGCGCTATTTGAACAATTGACGTCGCCAGCAGAGCCACGTAAACGAACCCGCTTGCCACCAGCGCGGATGCGATGGCGGACAGGGAGAGAACCATAACTATGGACCCAGAAGCGGGCAGGTTTAATACGTAGAACGAGATATAATCAACCGTGTAGGCCACGTATAGGACGTAGCTGAGCAGCCAGGAATACAATTGAACCCTGGCAAGCGTCGGCGACACGCGTTTAGAATAGGAGTAAAAACCGCCGCTGCTCCACTTACTCTTGACAAGCAGGTATATCAAGATGGCCAGTGGGCTGATCGCCAATGCCGATAACGCGGAGACCAGTGGATCCTCATGGGAAACGGCAAGCGGGAGCGGTGATACGCATGCCACCACGTACCCGAGCAGCAACGACCTGCTGAGGCCCATCGGCGAAGTTCACCGATGCCTCTTAATCAATTAATACGCGGAAGCGCATCGCGAGCCTCGGAGGGAAATGTTTTTCAGGGGAAGGCCTAGCCTTAACCGTGATCGCTGCATCGCTGTTGGCGAGCGCATTGAGGAGTGAGCTTGGATGCAGCTCATTATGCGTGCCGGGCCGGTATTTGCGGCGCGGACTGCAGGGAGTGGCTGTCGATGCGTTGATTGGTAGATTGAGCGTTGCGCGGGAACGTTGCGCGGGAAGAATGATCATTGATGCCCCCATTCCAGTGATTGTGCCGGCCAGGGACGGAGCGAGCGAGGCGGATTGCATGATAGTAGAGGGACCGGGAGATCTAGACGTGGAATCGCTGAGGAACGCCATGCCCAGGTCCCCCCTATTCATAATTGATCTATCGCTCTGGGACAAGCACAGCGAGGTGGAAAAGAAGGAACTGGTGGAGCAGGTAATATCATCCATCAACTACGTGAGGGAGTACCTATGGGACGGCAATCTACTGGTTAGCAGTGCCCCCGGCGGCTTCATGGAGCTGTTCAATAGGTATGCCCCCGACATGAGGCACATGGTTCGCATCACATCCAATCCACCCCTTCAATTCATGAAGGGAGCCAGATCCGCAGTGCTTGATCCGTACGGGGACGCAGTCAGCGAGGAGGAGCTCAAGGGCGTGGATGTGTTCCTGGTTGGGGGGATAGTTGATAAGGAGAGAAAGGTAAGCAATGAGACTTTTTCGCTTTATAGATCCCTGGGACTGGATAATTATGGAGTGCCTCGATACAAATTGACGCTATGGGGTTCCCGCGTGGGCGTTCCCGATAGGATAAACAAGATAGTAAAGATATTGCTGGACGCGGTGGTGGGTGGGAGGGGATTGGATGATGCAATCCTAGCCGCCCAGTCCAATAAGGACAGACTGCAGAGGCTGGTCCATGAGTTGCAGGTGAGAGGTAGGATCATAAATGTAAACGGCGAGAGGCGGTTGGCCATAAATGAAAACGAACTGAAAGACATAATATCGAGGCTCGGCATAAATGACAAGGTGCTGCGGCGAGCCACGCGCGGCATTAAGCTACTCGTGGAGAACGAATGAATGGACTGACCTCGCCCATAATAGGAGCCCACCGCTACTGACTACTCGCCCTCACCTCAAGCCGAGAGAGCCAGTTCTCCTCAGCCTTTCATCGGCCTTTCCGAGAATCAGCCACGCCGCGCCTAACATGATTGCCGTGAATATAAGCGAATATGCCAACTGTAACTGAATTGGAATGCCCAACTCATTCACGCCGGTCGCGCTCTCCCTCATCAAAACGAAGGGATATGCCAGCGGCGAGTACTCGTTTATCAGCCTTATGGCTGGGCTGAACTCGCTGGGCAGTAGACCGCCCACTGCAGGCAAGATGAATTGGAGAACGTCGGTCACCACCCAGCTGGACCTTAACCCAGCGACCATTATGGCATATATTGATGCTAATGAAAGCAGGGAGAGGGAGGCCATCACCACTGAGATGAAAAACGCGGCCGGATCCATTATTGTGGGCTCCACCCTAAACACAGCGGCGAAGCTGGCCAGTATCACCGCCAGATCCAGCACGGTGTATATCAGCAGGGCTAGGCCGCTGCCCATCACGTGCCTGAACAGCGAGGAGCCACTGCCCATCACGTACTCCAACACGCCATCTTGATGCTCGTCCAGCATGCCTTGCCCGAACTCCCAGAGCCACGTGGAGTAGAGGGAGAAGGAGTATGATATCCATATCAATAATTGAATGGTAAGGCCCCCAAGGGACAGGCCGTATCCCTCCAGTGATAGGACGAAGAAGGCCAACCAGAGAGGGGCACTGATCATCCCCATCACCAACGAGGCGGGCCTGGAGAGGAGAGACCTAAGTCCCCGCTCCACCTCGTTGAGCACGTCATACAATGCCCTTCCTAAGAAGCGATTTCTGTAGCCTGCCATATAGGTACGCACCCAGTGATAGGTAGACGGCCGAGGCCAGGACCAGGTAAGCCACGTGGGTCGCGTTTAAATAACCGATCAATTCGTAATACAAGGCATCATCCAAAGCATGCATTGGAAGAACCCTCACCAAGAAGCCCAACCAGAGAGGCAGCGCTTGTATGGGGTACGTGGCCCCCGATAACAACGACGCCGCCGACGTTATTAATCCCATCAATGAATCCGAGTCCCTGAACCTCAGAACCAAGCCGCTGAGCGCCAGGCCTAATCCGTATAAAGGCATCAAGCCTATCAGCAATAAAACTATCGATGCCAGTGCCCTCATCATTCCCTGAATCCCGTATACTCCGTAGGCTATGGGCATGAGGGACACTGTGAATGCGGCGACTATGGATGACGCCATGACAAGCGAGGTCCCGAATAGTATCACGAACATATTAGTTGGGGATGCCAGCAAGTACTCCAGCCGACCCCCGTTCCTCTCCTCCCGCAAGAACCGCGCGCCCGTCTGCATCATTATTATGGAAAGCATGACAACCTCGAACCCTATGAACTGCTCCGCGAATCTATACCTGTTCACGCTGGCCAGGAACGAGGCTATCACAGCCGTGCCCCCCGCCACGAAGTACGGCAATATCACGAGCAACGCGAGGCCTCCTGGCTCCCTGCTTATTATCCTGAACTCGTTCTCCATAACCGCCGTGAACTCATTAATTGCGCCCATTGCTGACCGCCGCCACGAACGCCTCCTCCAGGGTTGGCTCCCTTATCTTGATCCCCTTAACCTCCCCATTCACCTCCCCCAACAACCTTCTCAGCTCAGCCGCCGGATCCTTAGTCTCCACCCTAAGAGTCCTCAGGGATGACCCGACATTTACATCAATCTCTATCACATACTTGAGACCCAGCCTAGCCTTTATCTCGCTTGGTTCCCCCTCCATAATTATGCGACCGCCGTTTATTATGCCCACCTCATCGCACACCTCCTCCACCTCCCAGAGGTTGTGGCTGGTCAGGAGTATTGCCTTTCCGTTCTTCTTCAATTCCATTAATAGCTCCCTAACGGACTTGGAGGAAATGGGATCCAGACCTATGGTGGGCTCATCCAAATAAATCACTGGAGGATCATGTATTAACGCCCTAGCAATGGAGAGCCTAACCCTCATGCCTAGGCTGTACTCTTCATAAGGCCTATCAGCGGCATTAGATAAATCCATCAACTTCAACAACTCCGTTGCCCTACTATCCGCCTCCGATTTATTCAAACCGTAGAGGCGCCCGAAATATACAAGGTTCTCGCGCCCGCTCAGCCTGGCATAGAATCCCTTATCTGGATAAAGCACCAAGCCTATGCTCCTTCTCACCTCCCGCGGCTGGGATACCACGTCGAATCCATTAACCGTGGCGGAGCCCTCATCAGGCAGCAACAACGTTGATAGTATCTTCACCGCGGTGGATTTCCCCGCTCCATTGGGGCCCAGGAGACCGTAGGCTTCTCCCCATCTTATGTCGAAGGATAAGCCAGTCAACGCGTTGACTACTATCCTCCTCCTGCCAATCAATCCGGTCCTCTCGAATGCAGCGAATCGCTTCTTAATTTCCCTAGCCTCTACGGCGCCCATCTATAACGCGGCTGCTTCGGACTTTTATAAAATGTATCCAAGCCCCCAGTTCAAACGAAGCACTACCGGGTTTCGATGCTATTTGGCCCGTTAATCCTTTTGAATTAATCGCTTCACACATTAGCCTCGCTCAGCATTACGCGCATGTGATTGCATGTTTTCCTTGGAAAAAGTTATAAACATGTCATTAATCTCTGGGGACGGATGGCCTTGCTAAACATAGATGAGCTGAAGCGCAAGATTTCCGAGATAAATAATGAAATAGGGGTCATCAGTAAGCAAATAGACGATCTTTATGCCGACATGAACGAGAAGAAGAATAGGCTGAACGAGATCAGGGGGCGGATAAATGAATTGATAGGCCAAGTTAACCAGAAAAGACAGAGGCTGGGGGAGATTAGGTCCAACATAGCAAAGCTAGTTGAGGAGCGGAACTCCCTTGTCGGCGAGATGAGAAAAATGAAGGAGGAAAGGGATGGAATACTCGATGAGATGAATAAGGTCAGGGAAAAGGTGGCGAAGCTAAGGGACTTGATTAAGCTAGCCATGGAATACACGGATGGCAGGATAAGGGATAAGGATCAGTTAAAGGAATTGATAGAGAAGATGGAATACGATCATGAAACGACCCCCACCGATCCCCAGCGTGAGAAGGAGTTCTATAAAATGATATCCCAGTTGGAGGAGGAGATGGTTACCGCGGAGACTCTTGAGAAGCTGCAGGCCAGGCTCGATGAGGAGAGGAATAAAGTGAAGGAAATGGCGGAGAGGAGGAAGCAATTGGCCGCTAGAATGAAGGAATTATATGAGGGACGATACCAGGAAATAAAGGCTCAGATAAAATCGTTAATAGAGGAAATCAATAAGGAGAGAGAGGAATTGATAAAATTAAAGGAACAACGGGACTCGCTCAAGAAGGAGAGGGATGAGATCAAGGCATACATGCTGTCCAAATACGTGGAGGCCAAGCAACTAAAGGAGAGGAGGAGGCAATTATATGATGAACTGAACAAGAACAAAATGCTTTTGGTGGCTGCCTATAAATCCATAAACGCAGATAAGAAGAGGGCCGAGGAGGAGAAGCAAAAGGAGATATTGAGGACTCGTGCAGAGGAGATCAAAAGGAAGCTGGATAATGGGGAGCGCGTGTCATTCGAGGAGTTAAAGATATTAAGCGAACTGGAAACGGATAGTTAAACGAAATGTCAAACGTAAGCAAGATACTTATATTGTGCGTAGACATAGATGACGATGTAGGGGAACGGCTGGGCGTCAGAACCCCCGTGATAGGCCGCGAGGACGTCCTCAAGGTCGCCATGGATTACATATTGAGGTACCCAGATGATTCGGATGCAAACGCCATATTCGGCGCAATACAGCTGTACGATTCCATGAAGACCTCATTTGGTGAGAATAACATAGAGGTGGCGCTCGTGGCGGGCTCCAGCAAGGGGGACGTGATGGCCAACATGAAGGTGCTTAGGGAGGTCAGCGACGTAATTGGGAAATTCAACGCCGACGGCATAGTGCTCGTCTCTGATGGACCATCTGATGAAGCCGCTGCGGACGTGATAAGATCCATCAGGCCCATAATATCCATTAAGAGAATAGTCGTGAAGCAGACCAGGGGGTTCGAGGAGGTGGCCGTCCTTACTAGGTACTACATATTGAAGGCGTTGATGGAGCCCCAGCTCAGGAAGTACACCGTTGGGTTGCCCGCCCTCATAATATTGATCTATGCGGCTTGGCTATTCATCCCCCTGAGCATAAAGGGATTGGTATCGTCCATACTCCTATTATCGATAGGGATGGGCCTGCTGGGCTTCGCGTTGAATATACACAAGCCGATAGTTAAATTCGCAAGATCATATGAGGTGACGTTCTTTCTATCTATAGTATCATCATTTCTGCTGGCTATATACGTTGCAATAGACTTGGTAGTTCTGCGCTCCCCGCTCTCATCGTTGATAAGCCCTGGCTTCACCTTGATAAACGCGATGGGGTTCGTGCTTGGAATAATAGTTGGGGTAAATGCCATGGAGATATACTCCAAGTCAAGGATGCTACCATATGGCCACGTGGTCGCCATATCCATGGTATCGCCCCTCTTCATATTGATAAGCCTAGCATATGGATTCATAAACGGAATAATACAATTAGACGTGATATTGGCATACATGCTAATATACTTCGCGGTTAACCTCGTAGTTCTGCTCACGTTGGTGGAGGTGAGGAGAAGGAGAAGGCATTATGCCTAGCTCCTCGGAAGCTTTTTAAACGGTGGAGCAACGACGTGAGCGAGGGGTAATGACAAAGAGAACCCATGGATATAGAGCGAAAAGCAGGGAGGTATTGAGCAAGCACCCGAGGGAGAGGGGCAGGCCTGGATTGATAAGGTGGATGTATAAGTATAACGCAGGAGATAAGGTGATAATAGACATTGATCCCACCAACATAGTGACTGCGCCGCATAGGCGGTATCAGGGAAAGGTGGGGAGCGTCGTCGGAACTAGGGGTAAGGCCTTAGTAATAGAGGTAAAATTCGACAAAGAGAAGAAGACGATAATAACTACGCCCGACCACGTTAGACCTCTCCTTGGAGAGCGACGGGCCTAATATTCACGAGAGCGATTTTTATATACGGTTCGGAGAGGCTAGCCACATGAATATTGAGGAAATAAGGGGGAGAAGCCGAGTAATATTAGCCATAGATGAGGAGGAACCAAGGAAGTACTGGAACGTATTGGATGCGGTGGGGTCCTCCGTTAAGGCCGTGAAGCTGGGTTGGATGGCTATTCTATCGCTGGGCAGCGATGGGGTTAAATCCTTAATAAACGGCCACGATGATAAGTACTTCATAATGGATGCCAAGATGGCCGACGTAAATTTCATAAACGAGAAGATAGCTAGAAGAATGGCTGGCCTAGGCTTTGACGGTATAATAATGCATGGCTTCATAGGTCCAAGCAACGCCCCGCCTAGCGTGATGGACGTATTCGTGCTCATATCCATGACGCAGGGACCAACGCTGTACGACGCGTCGCTGGAGCGGGCCATGGATTACACGAAGGCAATAGATCGGCGAGGCATAGTGGTGCCAGGCAATAAACCGGACATAATTAGGAAAGCAAGGGAGCAATTCCCCAGCGACGTGATAATAAGCCCAGGAATAGGCGCGCAGGGCGGCAGCATTGGATGCGCCGTGAAGCATGGAGCTGACTTCGGGATAGTGGGCAGATCCATATACGAATCCAGCGATCCGGTTGAATCCCTGAAGCGGTTAGAGAGAGAGGCAGCGGAGAGCCAATGTTAGGGCTTGACCATCGTATAATCCCCAATTAGTGGTCCGAACCTGCCCTCGTATTCTTGATCCACTATTAACAACCTCCCATTAACTATGGTGCCCACAATCCTTCCCATAACGCTCCTTCCAGCAAATGGACTGTGTCGAGCCTTTGATTGAAACTTAGAGGGATCTATCTCCGTGATGGCCTTAGTATCTATCAATGCAAGGGAGTTAGTCAAGTCTATTCCCAACAGGCTTGCCGGTCTGGTGGAGTATAGGAGGACTATTTGTTGAAGTTCCATTAATCCCCTTCGCCATAAGTCTATTAAAAGCAAGCTAGTCGTCTCCAGGCCGGGGAATCCGGGGGCGGTGTCTTGGTAATTCCTGCCGTATTTCTCATTAAACGAGTGAGGCGCGTGATCGCTCGCGACCATATCTATCTTGCCCTCAATCAGTAGCCTTAGCAATTCAATCCTTTGATGATGCGGCCTTAATGGAGGATTCACCTTGCAGTAAAAGGGATCGCCCACTGCTCGACCGCATTCCTCGTAGTCCAGCAATGCGTGATGCATGGTAACATCGGTGCTCAAGCCCAAATGTCTCAATTCATTGGCTAATTTAATTACCAGGGGATTCGATACGTGGGTCACATGTATTCTAACTCCATGCATCAAGGAAGCCCTAGCCACTCGAAGGAAGCACGACAATTCCGCATCGAGGGGCCTCGCCAAGTTATGAATCGATGAATCGCTTCCATCCACTGACCTGAACATGTTGGGATCCTCACAGTGAACCACAAACATGATTCCAAGAGATGCCGCGGTTGATGCCAAATCATCTAGCCTTGCCAAGTCCTCCGGGTATACCTTAACCGTCTTTATTCCAAGACCCACGTACTTGGCCAACTCATCCGAATAGGAGGGGACGCCACCATGAAGTCTATAAGCTATGGGGAGGGATCGACCCTCCACCAGCCTCTTCGCCGCAATCTCGGAATTACGTATCTGAGGCGACGTGTTGGGCATGTCCCCCACGCCCACCACTCCACCGGCCAGGGCAGCCCGCGAACCACTTTCTAAATCCTCCTTGTAGGATTGCTCCCACCCCCTCAAGTGAACGTGCATATCAACAAAGCCAGGCAAGGCAATAATGCTATTCGGCAATTCCACAAACCCCTCCCCCAGCACCGTTACTCTTTCTCTAGCTAATTTCCCATTAACATACCTGACCACGCTCAGAGACGCCACTGCTCAACTGCGCTCTGGTTTTAATAAGTATATACACGCATCATTCCCCAGACCGCCAACGTAGTTCCATGTGCTTCACGAAATCATGCCACACAATGCAAATCATAGAGCGATTTCAAATAATATAGAATACGAGCCAGACCGCTGGCCACCGCATGAAGGAAAGACGAAATCCACCTTATGGCGGGCATGTATAATCCATTACTTGGTCCTCCACCGCCCATCAATCAGCGATCGAAGACTATACATCACCAAGATCATCATCGAGCTGCCTCATCACCAAGAGGCATTGCCTCCCATCATTAAAAAACTTGCCTAAAAATCCATCATGTTCTAGAGATCGCTCACCGATTAATCGAACAATCCCTTAAGGATTGACCCTCCCTCGCTATTGGGGATCTCCTCAATTTACTGCCCACCCTTTAACCTCCGGTTAAATAAACCTCAAGTAGCTCTTTAGGGCAAAAACCTCATTGACCGCTTTGATGGGAGGGAATTGGGCATTGTTTAATAATCCCTAGAAATAATAAATATGTAGGCATGAACGTAGAAGAGGCATTTTGGAGCATGGTTAGGGACCCGGAATTGCTTCGCCGCTATATATCAAGCGATGGGTTTAGCCTAGATGAAGTGTGCATCAAAAGCCGGAGGCTTGGTTTTCCATGCATACCATCGATTGATGATGACTTCAAGACCAGGTTAATTGCGGTGTCCATAACGTTCTTGACGGTGCTGACCATGGAATTAGAATCGATGGGCACCCCATCATCGATAGACGGAATTGCCGCGCTGCTCGGGGATATATCCAGCGACCTAGCCATATACGGCGCGCCCAGAGACGTTATAGATGAAGCCCATGAATTGATGAGGCGGATAGCAATCATGGCAAGGCTAGTAAAAACTCCCCTTGACACCTAGTTTTAACACCGACCTCCTCCCCGCCCTAGTGGGTTTCCCTCTGGGCGGTTCATTGGTTCGTGGTGCACCGCCATCACCCTCACCACTTCACAGCTGGCGGGTGCGTGAAGCACCCACCCCGCTCCGCTCGTCCAGCGGTGAACCACGGGCCCGGCCCTCAGCATTACCCCTACCCCTCGCCGAGGGGAGCCCCCCACACCCAGATCCCAGGGACTCGGGGGATATGTAGAGCCCTCATGGGGCATCCCCCTAGGGGGACACATTTTCCACATGGCTTAGCACTTAGTAGTTTAAAAAACCTAGCCCCTGCCTTGAAAGGCGAGGCTTGCCTTTCGTTTTGTCATGGTTGAACTCCGGTATACGGAGATGACAATCCCCGTTTTCTATACATGGCAGATTTAAGAAGAGCAACGAAGAGCGGCTGCGGCCTAGTCAGCCTGCTTTTGAACTCTGGATGGAATTGAGTTCCGACGAAGAAGTAGTGATTAGGCAATTCTATCGTCTCAACCCTGTCTAGATCCGCGCGCCAGCCTGATAATACGAGACCGCTCCTCCTCAACTCATCGAAGTACTTGGGATTGACCTCGTACCTATGTCTATGGCGCTCGACTATCTTGGAGGACCCATATATATTATGAACTATGGAACCCTCCATCAATTTTATCTCCCTATTGCCGAGTATCATTGTTCCCCCGACCTCCGTTACCCCGACCTCCTCCGGAGTTAAATCTATGATGGGATGATTGGTTGATGGGTTTACCTCCGTCGTGTGGGCATCCTCGTAACCCATCACGTGCCTAGCGAACTCCACCACCGCCAATTGCATGCCGTAGCATATCCCAAGGAATGGAATATTATTTTCCCTCGCGAACCTTATGGTCATTATCTTCCCCTCCACGCCCCTAGCCCCAAATCCCGGCAGCACTATCACCGCATCCGGCTTCATGTTGCTCAACACGTCGGGGCTGGATTCCACCTCATCGCTGTCGCACCAAGTTATCACGGGCTTCACGCCAAGGTGAGCCCCGGCATGCTTTAAGGCCTCTATTATGCTTATGTATGAGTCATGAAGCCTCACGTACTTCCCGCATAGAACTACATTGACCTCATCCTTGGCGTTAACTATGGCATCGCTCAGCTTAAGCCAAAGCGACCAGTCGGCCTTCCTCAGCTGCAAACCAAGCATTTTGCCTATGTGGTCCCCAAGCCCTTGCTCATCCAATAGCACGGGAACCCTATATACAGTATCGACATCGAACGAAGAGAATATGGCGCTCTCAGCAACGTTAGTGAAAAGCGCTATCTTGCGCCTTATATCGGGGGTGAGGGGCTTCATCGATCTAGCCACTATGGCGTCTGGCTGTATTCCAACCCTCCTCAGTTCCATGACGCTGTGCTGCAATGGCTTTGTCTTGAACTCATCCGTGGTCTCAAGTATCGGCACCAAGGCCACATGTATGAACATGACATTGCCATCCTCCTCCAACCGCATCTGCCGAATCGCCTCCAGAAACGCCAACCCCTCGTAATCCCCAACCGTGCCTCCTATCTCAACCATTACTACATCAGCCTTGGATTCATCTGCAACCAACCTCAAACGCCTCTTTATCTCATCCGTGACGTGGGGAATTAATTGAACCGTCTGCCCCAAATACCTGCCTTGCCTTTCATCATTTATCACCTTTAAATATACTTGACCAGACGTTATGTTATGATCCTTGCTCAACTCTATGTCCAAGAACCTCTCATAGTGCCCCAAATCCAGGTCTGTTTCTCCGCCATCCATGGTGACGAAAACCTCCCCATGCGCAAATGGATTCATTGTCCCGGCATCCACATTAAGGTAAGGATCTATCTTGACGGCAGTCACGGAGGCCCCTCTCATCTGTAATATCTTGGCTATAGATGATGTGGTCACGCCCTTGCCAACCCCACTTAATACTCCTCCTGTCACAAAGATGAACTTAGTCATAGAGCCTCATCCAAGTAGCCACTATTAAACCTTATTTTCAACAAGTCGAAATTACCAGCTTAAAAATCAGTCCTTCACATGCAAGACAATATTTAATAAAATATATTGTTATTAATCATTTATATATCATATGTTTTATATATTAAATAATAATACTTATTATATTCACAGTCTGTATATCGCCATTGTAATGCACAGAATGGTCGTTTTATATTTGCTCGTTGTTTACATAAGTATTTCGTAATATTATGTTTTATATATATCAATTAATATATGAAAATATAGCAAAGATAACACCGGAGAAAAATTTATAAAACCATTAGGAAATGAGAGCCGCGATAACCATGAACATAACCGACATATTGATCCTGGGCAGGGGTGGCCAAGGAGGAGTAACGGCCGCCAGGATCCTCGTCTCTGCAGCCATGAAGGAAGGAAAGTGGGGCCAAGCCATGCCGGAGTTCGGAGCAGAGAGACGCGGCGCAGTTGTCAGGTCTTATGCCAGGATAGGAATGGAACCAGTGATGCTGCACAGCGCGATAAAGCGGGCTGATATAATCATGATGCTGACGCACACCATCTTGAACCAGGTCGATGTAATGGGAATGGCCAAGTCAAGGAGCACCAAGCTTATCATCAACTCGCCGGCGCCCATCAAGACCGAGCTGCCGACGTATTGGGTGAATGCAAATCAAATAGCGGAGGACCTAGGACTAGTGATAGCTGGGTGGCACGTTGTGAACACCTCCATGCTTGGCGCCCTATCAAAGGCAACGGGCCTCGTAAAGCTGGATTCCATATTGGACTCCCTGGGGGAGTTCATACGCGGCAGCGTCCTGAAGCAGAACATAGAGGCCGTGAGGCGGGCATTCAATGAGACTGAAATCGCGACTGAGACCGAGGTGATCGCGTGATGGCAGGCCTAGAGTTCACCAAGTACTTGCTATCCAGGCCAGCCCCCGGCTCTGCTGGAGCCACGGGCACGTGGCGCACATATAGGCCTGTTGTGAATCAAGATAAGTGCATAAAGTGCGGCCTATGCTGGCTCTACTGCCCCGAGGATACCATAGATTGGCTCGAGGATAAGTCGGTGAGGATAAACTATGACTACTGCAAGGGATGCGGCATATGTGCGGAGGTGTGCCCAGTCAAGGTAATAGATATGGTAAAGGAGACGGTGGTGTGACCATGCAGGAAACCATTCAAAGACAAGCCAGGAAGGTACTGGTAGGAGATCACGCGGTGGCCGAGGCGGTTAAATTGGCCAGGGCCCAAGTCATATCTGCGTACCCCATAACTCCCCAGACACTCATAGTGGAGAGGCTCGCCGAGATGGTGGATAACAAGGAAATAAATGCCAAGTTCATAAGGGTGGAAAGCGAATTCGCCGCATTGGCGTCAGTGTACGGAGCATCCGCGGGAGGGGCAAGGGCCTTCACCGCCACGTCCAGCCACGGCTTGTTCTACATGTACGAGATGCTTTGGTGGGCCGCCGCCTCAAGGCTGCCCTTGGTCATGGCGGTGGTCACTAGGTCATTGGGGCCGCCGTGGAACATTCACGATGAGCACACCGACATAATGGCGATCAGGGACAGCGGGTGGATAATTGGAATGGCTCAGAACGTGCAGGAAGCGCTGGATATGACGTTGACTGCATATAAGATAACTGAGGACCCGAGGGTGTTATTGCCCGTCGCCGTAGGATTGGATGGATTCATATTAAGCCACACGGCCGAGGTGCTGGAGGTGCCTAGCCAAGAAGTTGTCGATGGATGGTTGCCCCCACGCGATCCCCGCATTCCATACGTAATAGAACCGGGCGGGGAACCCATAACTATGGGTAACATGGTTAAGTCGGACGCGTACCACATGCTGCTCAAGAAAATGATGGATGAGGCAATGGATGAGGCGAAGACGGTTATACGCGACGTGTTTGCCTCGTATGCCAAGCTGACCGGGAGAAACCATGGAGACCTGGTCGAATGCATCAATTGCCAGAACTCGGACTACGTAGTGGTGGCCACGGGCGCGTGGTCAGGCGATATAATGAAGGCAATAAGCGACTTACGGGAGGAGGGCTACAGCGTGGGATTCCTAAGGATTAGATTCCTAAGGCCATTCCCCGAGGAGGCGGTGATGGATATAGCGTCCAGGGCTAAGGGCATAATCGTCTTCGACAGGGACTACTCGACTGGGCTGGGGGGCATAATAGCGACCGAGATAATGGGACTCGTGCCTCAGTCCGTCTCGTTTAAGGGAGTAATAGCTGGGTTGGCCGGGGTCGATGTCGCGCCAAGCGAGGTGAAGACGGCAATCAAGGATTTCATAGATGACACTGAGAAAAACGGCCCCATTAGGGTCAGGAAGACATGGTTAATGCAGAAGATGGAGGGTGATGAGTCATGAGCATTAGGATAGATCAGCTTCCCAGGGATAAATTCATAATGCCAGGAACAGCGGCGTGCCCCGGCTGTCCACTGCTGATAGGGCTTAGGCAGGTCATGATGGCGCTCAACGGCAAGATGTCCTTGGTGATACCGGCTGGGTGTTCAAGCGTGATTCCAGGCATGTCGCCTGCCACCTCATATGGAGTGCCTACCATTCACGTACCATTTGCATCAAGCCCCGCCGTGGCAAGCGGTCTCGTCTCCGCCGTCAGGATGAGGGGAAATAATGGTCCAGTAGTTGTGTGGGCGGGGGATGGGGCTAGCTCGGATATAGGATTCGCCGCGTTGAGCGGGGCAGCTGCCAGGAATGAGGACTTGATATACATACTGGCCGATAACGAGGCGTACATGAACACCGGCATACAGGCGTCTGGAACAACTCCTTGGATGGCTTGGACCACGACATCCCCCAACGGTAAGACCGAGGAACGCAAGGAGATGGCGCTCATAATGCTCATGCATAAGATACCATATGTGGCCACGGCATCCATAGCGTATCCCCTGGATTTCATTGCAAAGGTAAGGAAGGCAAGCCAGATAAGGGGATTCAAGTTCATCCACCTCTACGCGCCGTGTCCCCCTGGCTTGAAGTTCGATGATAGTTACACAGTGAAGATAGCACAGCTAGCCGTGGAGACCGGAATCTGGGTTCTCTGGGAGTACAATCAAGGCAAGCTAACCATAAGTCCCCCGAGCGCGATGTACAAGGATAAATCCAAGAGAAAACCATTAAGCGAGTACATGAAGCTGCAGGGAAGGTTCGCTAAAGTAGGCGAGGACGCGATGAAGCTATACGAAGCCAAGATAGATGCGTATTGGAACACGATACTCAAGCTCAGCGAGCTATATAAATGATCAACTAAACGCTGGGCTCACTGCCCGCAACCGACGAGGAGATTAACGATCTTATTTTTGATGAGAGCCCCAGCAATTGGATGAGGGAGTCAGACCCCCTGATTATCCTGTAGTGGGAGGATGATAATAAATATATTAGTTGCGGCTTCAAGTGCTCCGGCAATTTATAGCTTGAATAAGATGATAAGAGATCATAATGTGCGAAACCTATCACATCCAATGGATCCACGCTTTCATCCTTTATTAAACGCCGAAGTTCGGCCACTCCACGGTTGAAATCGCCCATGATCAATTCATGTAACACCGCCCGCAGCACTGATGGACTTGCCTTGCCCATTGCCTTGTATATTGTTTCTGCGGTGACTTTCTTGGAGATGGAGGAGGCGGCTTGAAGCGCGTTAATCGCCCTCCTCAAATCCCCCCCGCTGGCCTCCCACAACGCCTCGAGGGCCCCCGAGTCCAGGGAAACCCCCTCCGCAGCCGCTATCTGGGACAGCCTAGCCTCAACGGCCTCCCTGGGCAGGGGGGAGAACCTAACAACGGCGCACCTGGACTGGATGGGCTCTATTATCCTCGAGACGTAGTTGGCTATCAGGATGAACCTGGCAGTCCCGCTGTGCACCTCCATCATCCTCCTCAAGGCCTGCTGCGCGTCCCCAGTCATGTTGTCCGCCTCATCCATAACCACGAGGCGGAACGGGGCGCCGCCGCTGGGGAGGCTCCTCGCGAACTCCCTAACCCTCTCCCTAACGGCCGCGAGCCCCCTCTCGTCGCTGGCGTTCAGCTCCAGCGTGTTCTCCCTCCAGGACTCCCCGAACAACCGCCTAGCCACCGCGAGGGCGGCGGTGGTCTTCCCCGTGCCGGGGGGGCCGTGGAGGAGGAGGTGGGGTATGTTGGGCAGCATCCCCTCGAGGGCCTCCCTCGCCGCCTCCTGGTCCACCATGTCCTCAAGCCTCCCCGGCCTATACTTCTCCACCCAAAGTACTTCCTCGCCGCCGTCCATTTATGTCCACGCCCTAGAGCTTGAGGCCCTTTATTAAGTTCTCTAATAACGCCGGGAGTAGAGGTAACGTTAAATATCGACCGGGTCCTCTTCCTTTTCACATGAACATGAAAACAATCATTGCATTGATTGGAGCAGCATTAATAGTTATTGGAGTGGCCGCTTATTTCTTGTATGCATCGCCTATAGACCGCCTCACGTCGGGCACCTTCACTGTGGTATATAACGGCAATGTATACGTGCCCAATCTTGGCATCTCCAAGAGCTTTGAGGCTATCTATGGGCAAAACACGATTAAGAGGGGATTCATATTGATGGGCAATTACTTTGGAGCAGCATGGATATATAATAAGTCATTGATCATATGCCCGTGGACCGATCACGTGCCCTTAGGGAAGTGCCTTGAATTTAACGGGACGGAAGGTAAGGCCGCATTTTATGAGAACTTGCAGGGATTGTATTGCTATAAATATGAGGAGACCGGGAACAGGACCCTGCCGCGGCTGCCGCTGCCCTTCGCCGCAAGCAGAGCGTATAACCTAACTGTGATTTCATGCCTTAATGGAAATGGCATCCCCATCGACGTAAATATAACTCTATACGTGGCGACGGCCGAAAATGGCTTGCTGGGCAAATTATTGATCCCAGCACAAGTGAATGTATACATGCATGCGATATCGGCGAATGATTCGTTTAACGAGGCCTTATATGATGAAATGATGGAAAAATAACGAGGAATGCTCCCGGCCTTCCCAGGAGGCAATGGGCTGCGTGGAGGGATTTGTGATTTTCAACTGTGATTTTCGACGGCCAGCTTAGGAAAAGCATTTGAGCGGGCGCAAGCGGCGTAACCCACATGGAAATGCATGGAAGTGTAAACGGAATCAAGTATAGGTATCTGGCGTCGAGGTCAAGCGGATCGCCGGTCGTTTTGGTTCATGGATTTAATTTCGACTCCAATGCATGGATGGAGTCCGGGGTGTTTGACTCCCTCTCCACTCATTACGCAGTCTATGCCATAGACATGCCCTACGGGCCTCGATCTCGAACAGATCACATAAACGGCGATGAGGGGGATTTCGCGGAATTTCTGAGGAGCGTTCTAATGGATCTCAAGATAACGAGGCCGGCATTGCTGGGTGCATCAATAGGCGGCGCCACGGTTCTGCGGTACCTGGAAATGGGGTACGATGCTAGATGCGGCATAGTGGTGGGGCCCGTCAACGTGGATAGGGTTAACTTGGATAGGATAGGCGTGCCGGTCCTCGGCATATGGGGGGAGAGGGATAGCGTATCCCATCCGAGGAATAGGGAATTGCTGTCGAGGAAGTTCAACGTGATTACCATACCGGGAGCAAGCCACCCAGCCTATCTAGATAAGCCGAAGGAATTCATTGCCGCAGTGATGGATTTCCTCAGCAAGTGCTAGCAACTGCATTGACCGCCATCGACTGGAATCACGTGACCCGTGATGAAGCTTGCATCATCGCTGAGCAGAAATGCAACTACCTTAGCAGCCTCCTCGGGCTCGCCGAGCCTCTTAACGGGTATCGATTCCCTTATTGCTGCTAAGGTATCGGGGCTTATCCAGTTCACCCATTGAGTGGCTATGTTCCCCAAGGCAACGGCGTTCACCCTTATCGATGGGAACAAGCGCGCCACCGTCTTGGTTAACGCTATTACAGCCGCCTTAGCGCTCGCATAAGGTATCCCCATTCCCTCGGCTCCCTGGAATGCGGCTATGGAGGCCACGTTAACTATTGCGCCGCTTCGCATATACTTCAGGCTCTCCTTGATTGATAGAAACGTGCCTATCACATCCACCCGCATCACATCGATCCAGTCGCTAGGCGTTAGGGAGCCTAAGTCCTTATTCCAAATGGATGAGTCCCCGTGGCCGGCGTTGTTGACAACGCCATCTAGCCTGCCAGCCTCATTGATTACCTCTCTATAAATATCAATTACATCGCTCTCAATGGACACATCGCCGCGAACCAGCAATGCCCTCGACCCGCTCCGCCTCACTAACTTGCCCGTCTCCTCAGCGCCCTCCTCGTCGCTCAAGTAATTCACCGCCACCAGCGAGGCGCCTCGCCTCGCGCATTCAACTGCTATGGCTCTCCCTATCCCCCTCGACGCGCCCGTGACCAGCACCACCTTACCGGAAAGCACGGAATGCGAATTGCTTCCGAGCTTTAAATACTGAAGCCGATCGTCACGGGAACCGATGCAAGGGAGCGAATGGAGCATCGACAAATTTTTAAAATGGAAATCGCCTCGTATGTAATGAAGAGGATCCTGGCCTTCATATCAATGATTGTGTCCCCCATATTAATTGCCTATCAACTAGCCCGCCCCACGGGCTTCGTGGATGTATTGCTTTGGCTGGTTTTAATATGGATTACGGCTCATTTCGCGCTTGAGATTGACAGAAAATGGAGCAGCTCCTCACTAATGTCTCTGTTGGGCGTATTATTGGCGTGGGCGGGTAGGGGGTTATTGATATTTAATTATGTAGTGTTGACGGGGGGCGTATTTCCATTGATAGGAACCAACAGTTGGGGCTATCTTAGGCAACCGGCCGATGCGTATGCTATCATCATGCTGGCCGGCATGGAAATGGCGGAGTACTCCTTATCATTGTCGGGCAGCAAGGGACATCCATCAATAAAGGATGAATTAATGGGTGGACTCAAGAGCATTGCCGAGTTCGCCATTGCCCATGATTATCTAGTGATATTCACGGCGGCATTCCTGGTACGATTGATACCAGAGATCGTTACTTGGCCATGGTTTGTGGGCTATGATACTCCTGAATACGCAGCCACATTGATGGACTATGCCTTGAAACCCACCTTCTTTACCTATACGTGGTGGTACGGCGGCCCCTCTATTCTTCCACCGCTTCTCTATATGTTTTTGTATCCATTATCGTTTGCTGTGAGCCCATGGATCATCTTCAAATTCGTTAACCCAGCATTGCTTGGATTTATGGGCGTGGCAATGGATTACGCCTTGAAGAGGCTGGGCATGGAGAGGGGGGAGGCATTCATAGGAGCCACGCTATTCACGTTCTACCCCACCACATACTCGATTTCATGGGAGCTCAGCAGGAACATGCTGGGAATAATATTCCTTCTATTAACCATCGCTGAATTCGAGAGGCATATAAAGGGAGAGAGAAAGTGGGGCATGTTGGCTATATTGGCCATATTGTCGACGCTGGCTCACCAAACCTCCGCCACCCTCACTGCCCTTTTGTTCTTGTCATACTTCGCCGTTAAGGACAGGAACCCGCGATGGCTTATGCTGGGCCTGGTGGGCGTTATGGGAGATATAGTTTACACTAACTTTGCCCCGCTCCACGTCGCGTTAATGCACACGACAACGGGCGTGAGCGTTAGCGTGTCCAGTCCACTGACCGAGAGTCGCTCCGTAATTTTCACCCAAGCGTTGAGCCAGTATCTTGGACCGCTGCTGGTGGCCATGTGGCCTCTCATACTGCTCGCCTCTCACTACAGGAGGAGGCCGCCGTTCAGCATCGCCGCCGTTCTTCTCTGGCTCCTCATAATAACGCTGCCGGCCGCCCTGGCCCCGGCCTATAGCTTCGTTCAGTGGTGGAGGTGGAGCTTGATGTTGCCGGTAGCCCTAGTCCCGCTATCCACAAAGCCCAAGTTTTTAGCGGCGGCATTCGCAGTAGCCTTCATGTTGCTGGACATCGCGTGGACATGGGCGCCAATAGTTCCATCCCTGTTTCCCGGCGACTCGACGCTGCTAGTGCAGGGAACATATGCTAGGGCCTGCACCGTGGTTCCCACGGAGCGGTACGCGTACGAGGCCGGGCTATACGCGGATACCCATAATGGCACTTACGTCACTGATTACTGCACCTATACCTTCATGCACCTGGCCGATAGGTTTGGCCACAACATAGTGGTTTCATACGACCCGCAACAAACCGCGGAGGCCTTGAATGGAACCGTTTACCTGGTCACAGATCAAGTAATCAATGCCACCAAGGTGACTCAATTCGGGACCGGAGTCACGTTGCTCCCAGACGCGGGGGGAACTGCCTACCCAATTTACATATATCAGGTGAAGCCCAACGCAAGCGATACGCATGTTCAACTAACCTCCTAGTAATTCCCCATTGCTTAGCGAATCGGCGTTGAGCAATGCCTTAATGCAGCAACTCGATCCAGCATGCTCCGCTATCTCCATCTAGGACAGATCAAGCATCTCCGGCAACACGACGCGCTGTTAGCCGCGTAAAGAATTTCCGCTTGCCCCCGGCGCAGTAAACATGCAGGAAGTCAATGCAGGTAACGTTTTTGTATCAATGGGTAACCTTAAGGGGGAATTGAAGAGCTACATCCTGATGCCCGTGGACAGCTTCGACATTGTGTTCCAGTCGCTTAATCTCAAGATAATGGAGGCGGCGGCTAAGGGGGAATGCAGCTTCACCGATCTATTGAAGTCAAGCGGAATACCGAGGGGCCAACTGGCTAGGCACTTGAAGGCATTGATTAAGGCCAACTGGCTGATCCATAGGGGTAAATGCTACGAGCCCGCCGCGGCACTATTCGTGGCTTTCAACGCGGATTACTCCGATGGAGAGATAAAGCTCCGCCTGAGAAATGATAGAGGTGCCTTCATGGATCCTCAATATGGAATATTGATATTCAAGGGATCCACCGGTCTCTGCAAGACATGCCCGTTCAGGGAGGCATGCGTTAAAAACGTCAAGAACCTCTCCAAGGCTTACGATATAGTGATCAGATCCGTGGAGCCAAGCGACGCATACGTGGAGATATTCAATGCATTGATCTCCCGCGATTTGATTAAGAGACTCAAGACTCAATCCTTAATTCCAGCAACCGGAGCAATAAGATCTTCTTGACCATGATGACGATGACCCACGCCCTCTCCACGAAAAAACACGTAATCTCCCATCCCACTAGAATCCTCGATCAACACCCGCAATGCAAAAAACCATCCCGCTTAACTGGAAGAAGCAAACATCAATGGAGCATGGAGCGGGCCCGGGCCAAATCAACGGCTTGATGCAATGCTTTGTAGAATTCACCGCCGATAGCATGGTAGAAAAAATTATAAGCGACCCGCTTCATCCATGGAGTCGATGAAGCTGGGCGATGCCATAGAATTAATGAAGCCTCGCGTGATTTGGCTGTTGGTCCTATCCGCCATTGGTGGATATCTAATAGCCGCTATCCCCAAGATCAATGCGTTAAGGCTAGTTGAGATAGCGATTGCTGGATTGCTATCCACCGGTGGATCCGCTGCCGCAAACATGTTGTTCGAGAAGGATGTCGATGCATTGATGACGAGAACTGCCAAGAGGCCTCTTCCCGCCGGTTCAATATCGGTGAAAGCGGCTTGGGTTGAGATGATCGTATTAACGGCTGCCGGGCTTGTTTTGGGCTACATATGGCTAGGCCTCATGCCTTTCATATTTATGCTAGCGGGGTGGGTGTTCTATTCAATAATATATACGCTCATTCTCAAGAGAAGGACTTGGTTGAACATATTGATAGGGGGATTCGCCGGCAATGCTGCTTTGCTGAGCGGTTGGGCTGCCGCAGCGCCCATAAACCTGGAGGCAATGCTCCTATCATTTGCCGTTTATCTATGGATACCGGCCCATATATGGTCCCTGGTGATGAGGTACTCCGACGATTACAGGAAGGCAGGGATCCCAATGCTTCCAGTGCTGGTGAGGAGGAGCACCGCCATAAGCACCATATCGGGGCTCAACATATTATCTACTATATATATGCTGTTCCTCTACGTCATTTACGTAAACTCAATTCCCGGGTACATAATACTACTTCCATTCGTTGCCATGTCCATATACATATCCGCCAAATCCTTGCTGAACCCAACCGACGACGCTTTTTGGACCATGTTCAAGATGACCAGCCCAATCCTCACCATGTTCATACTGGCCGCCGTGCTGGGTCTATTCATGCAATTCCCGCCCTGATAATGCAGTTGGGGAGGCGGCGGGGAGCCCATCCCTCGACGCTAGTCATGGGAGGAAGAACCTAATTAATAAGCCCAACCCAGCTGCCGCGATCCCTATTGATAGGTAAAACGCAAACCACACGAATTCATTGCCGCCAAAGTACCTGCTCATGAGCGAACCAAATATCCCAAGCAATGCAATGGGAATCACGGGAATTCCCATAACTTTCACCAAATCCGCCGTTAACTCCGTAACCATGGCCGCCCCAAACGACACGGCGCCGAACACTGCGCTTCTATGGATTACCTCGATTATCCTTTCCCTGTAAAGCTTTGTCTTCAACATGCTTCCTTGCCTCATGAACAGCGATCTCTCCATCTTGCCCAAATCCCTCCTCTCCTCAGTGTACTCAGCCATGAATGCCGTTACTAGGTTGATGAACATTATTATTAATGCCGAACCCACGCCCGCCTCTCCACTCCGCAATGGAAGGAATGGAGATAAGGCTATCGCTGTAACGGTGCTGTCGAGGAATCCCATCACCAAATATCTACCGATGCCGGCGCCGAGGCCCAGCGACATTCATAACTTAGTCTCCTACATCCTTTAATTTTTTAGCATCAAGGTCCAAGACGTACTCCCCCGCTATTACCTGGTCTATGCTCCTGATAGCGCCGCCCATGCTGGTTATGGACTCCTCCAATGCCTTGTAATCTATGCCCACGCCGTCCACCACTATCAAGAGACCAAGCACGTCGACGTCCGTATCGGTAACGGTTATATTAACCGCTTTAACGCCCGCCACCTCGGTCAAGGTTTGGGCTAAATCCATCAGGTGGGCGGAGCTGGGCACATCTACATCAAGTATTAGACGACGTATATTGGACACGCAATCATAACCCTCCCTTCTTTATTAAATATTTTCGCAAACACCATTGCCAGGCCGGAGGAGGGACATATTGCAGATCTAGGAAAATTCAGGGAGGATGGTCGAATTATAGCTCGAGTCCCTCGCATGGGTTCTTGCCTGCCTTATTCGCATTCACCAACCTGAACTCCAACCGCTTTATCATAAGCGCAAGGAGGGCCATCATGAGCCCTATCATTCCCGTGCTGGTCAGTTCAACCGCTATTATTCCCCAAATGAAGTGATTCACGTGGCGAAAGAGAAGCTGAACTCCCGTATATAGAGTTAATAGAAGGCCAGGAACTAGGAGGAGGGCAACGGCCAGCGAGAAAATGAAAATGGGATTGTATCTTATCATTAGCCTTATGATGTCCACTCCTATATTTAACCCATGACTCCACCTAAGCTTTGGATCGCCTATTCGCTTCCTGTACTTAATCGGCAGCTCGCCTATCTTTCCGGTGGAGGCTATTTGAGAGGCTATATCGACCTCCACGCTGAATCCCTTGGATCCCGGTATTATCGACCTAGCCGCATCACTCCTCAGCAAATACATCCCGGTCAACACATCGCTTAAGCTCGTTCCAAATAATAGATTGAAAATACCCGTCAACACAGCGTTGCCGAACCTATGAAGAGGGGGTATGTTTTCCTTCCCCATAAGTCTAGCCCCCAACACCTCGTCCAAGTCGTTCTGGATAGCCATTCTAAGCATTTCCCGCACGCTGCTGGGATCGTATGTATAATCGCCATCCATAACCAAGACGAAGGGGGTCCTCACGTATCTGAGCCCTGCATAAACCGCGTTTGCCTTGCCCATCCCACCACTCTTAACAACTTGTGAACCAAGAGATGCCGCAGCGGCTGCCGTTGGATCATCATAGTCATCTACAACGGTGATGATGTTATTCAATCCATGCTCGTGCAGCTCCTCTATTACCTTACCTATCCCTGCCTCCATTTTAGCAGGTATCAGTACCGTCAAGCACGAATTGATATCCATGTAGTTTAAGCTGTAACGGAGCGCCTTTATCAATTTTAACTATGATAAAGCTGAGCGATCGAACCTTCAACCGGGCAACCGATCAACTCGAAAACACATCCCCTCATACCTGGCTCCAACCGCGTCGCAATGCCTTAATTCAATGCCTACCTCCTCCCGCCTTGAAGGGCGAGGACTATCGTTCCTTTACCGATTTTTAATTATCACAGGCCACCATTCACGGAAAAACACGCAAAAACCCTCCCCCTCTCTCCAACACTAGAATCCTCTATCAACACCAACAATGCAAAAAACCATCCCGCTTAACTGGAAGAAGCAAACATCATTTTGGCAAATTCTCGCTGGACTGGGATATCGCGGATACCATTCCCTCAACCGCCATTTTGAATAAGTGGTAATGGGCTTTCCTCTCCCTTATCTTATCGATAACCTGCCTTAACCTATAATCCCTCTCGATGAGTATCTCCTCCGCGTCGCTCTTCTCAGCCAAGGACTCGCTCAATGCCTTAATCCATGACTCGACCTGGGTCAGGTGATCCTCCAGCCTCTCAACCGCATTGCCAACTATGCCGAAGTGAGTATACGCCAACTTCGACGGGTTTTCCCTTATCAATTTCTTAATACTATCAACATAGAGATCCAGCCTGATGGGACTCATAGTGGTGGGTATCACGTAATCCACGTCCGCTAAGTAAATTCCAGCCGCATCCCCCAAGAACAATACCCTGCCCGGCTCCATGAGAATGGATTGGTGATGGCTAGCATGACCGGGAGTGTGGATCACCTTGAATGATAGGTCGCCCACCGTTATTACCTCCCCGTCGCTGGTCTCGCGTACTCTGTCGCGCGGCGCATCGAATGGCTTGCCGTATAGCTCGCCTAACCAACCCATGGCCATCCTGGCGGGTTCCCATATCAAGTCCGGGTTTTGAATCACCTTGGTGGCCCTTGGATGCGCATAAATTGTCGCTGGAAACCTCCTGATCAATCCCCCCGCGCCTCCGCCGTGATCTATATGAACATGGGTCACAATCACGTGGGTAATAGACGCGTTTCTCACCAAGCCTGCCAATTCGTCAGCAGTAATGGCGGGGCCCGACTCTATCAAGACGGCCTTCCCCTTCGACTCAGCCAAATACACGGACACTAAATCACGGTACCCCCCAGGTTCCAGATCTATTTGACTTAATGCATCGTCGTACCTTATAGATCTCATGGGAATACATTTCCAGTTTTTATTTAAAGCTTCCGGGATATTCGTTTGACCCAACTATGAGCAACAACAAGACATAACATTAGCCTGCCCTCCACAATTCGGTGTTCATTAAAATCGAACCGGCTCGATAACCTTAATAATAAATGCAATGCGACGGAAAGGTATGGCCGAGAAAAAAGCTCAACAAACCCAGAAAAAGAAGTCCAGCGGGGGCTGTGCTTAAGCCTTCAACCGGGCACCTCCGCTTTTCGGAGTAATTTCCTTATAAATTCCTTGTGTTTCTTCAGCAGGCTTGGATCGGTCCTTACTACGTTGAGCAGAAACTCCTCCTCAACAGCGTTAAGCTCCCCTGGCACTAAGAGGGCGTGAGGAGGCTCCCCAAGCCCATTAGGTGGTTCATTCATGGCGGAGACCATTATGGTTTGATTGCTCCACCCTATTCTGGCGAGGTATATCACCAATAACTCGCCTGGATTGAATCCTCTCTCAGCCATATCGTTGGATGCCAATCCAGCGGCATGCCGCGCATCCATGAAGCTTCCATCATCGCCGATATCCAGTAACAGGAGAGTGTGGAGGCCGCGGGATAAGTTGTCGAGCAAGACATCCACGTGTCTCTTGCTTCTATAGCCCAGCCGCTCATAAGTTATGGTCGCAATGGGCCCCATCTTATAGGGAGATAGACCGACTTGACTGAACGCCGCACAAACTATGCTGACGGAGTTAATTATCTTCACGGTATGTCCCCTCCTGGCCGCCTCCACCGCCACTGCGCCGTGCGTAGTTGCCATTAAGGGATCGCCTATCGTGAGAAAAACCACGGATTTTCCCTCGTCCAACGCCTTCATCAAAATCCTCCCTCCCTCATCTTCGATATCCCTTCTCCCTAGAATTGTAGGTCTAACCCCCGTTAGTCGCTCCAACTCGTTAATGAGGTTGGGGATTGACTTAGATGTGTAAAACTCCGCGAACGCCTCGTCCGAACTCTTGATTAAATTCATGGATTCAATGCTCAAATGCCCGGGCTGCAGCCCGATTCCAATCACGTACAGCGTTCCCATCCAATCAATAATCGCCGGGGCAGTTTAATGCTTTGCCAGGAGGCCCCCACGCCCTTAATGTTTTTATCCACATATTGCTGCTTAGAAACATGGTAATTGCAATATTTATAAGCGTTAATATAGGGGGACGTATACAATGCACGTGATAGGCCACATCAGCATCGACAAGATAGTGGACCCCAACGGAAACATAATTATGAGCGCTGGCGGCGCTCCTACGTATTGTGGCTTCTACTTGAGCCAGCTTGATGTACACATCACGCCAATTTCCGTGGTGGGGCCTGATTTCGATGGATTGGGGCACTACAAGGAGAGGGGATTGTCGATAGATGGAATACGGGTGGAGCCAACATGCAGGACAACATCATACGAGCTCAAATATAGGCGGGATGGGGGCAGGGAGCTGCGATTGGCCAGCAAGTGCCGAGATCTCGAGGCAGATGACGTAAACGGAATTCGGGGAACCGCCGTAGTCAATCCAATAGCGGGCGAGGTATCACTGGATTTATTGAAGCTAATTAGGGGCAGCTCGGATTTCATGGCTATAGACGCGCAGGGATTCTCCAGGAAATTCGACTCAAACGGCAATGTAAGCGTTTCGCTGGATCACATGACCCTGGACTCCCTGCTGATTAACGGCGATTTATTAAAGCTCAGCATAGATGATGTAGATGACCTAGATCTAGTCAAGCTATCCAGGAACAACAAGTATGTACTGGTAACCATGGGAAGCAAGCTGGGGTACTTAATTCATAATGGTCGCCGATACGGCTTTAGCCGCACTCCATCCATAAGCGTTGTGGATCCCACCGGCGCGGGGGATGTGACCGGGTGTGCTTTGGCGTGGTATTTAAGCAGGGGGGAGGACATTGAGTGGAGCTTTGCAAGAGCCATGGCCATATCCATGGAGAAGGTAAGGCATTTAGGCCCTTATGGAGTGATGGATTCACGGAACGTGGATGAATTGACGGATCTATTGCTTGACCTTCTCGTTATTGCTTGACCTAATTATCTTCTCCACGTATTCCCTATTCGTTATTAATACGTAGTTGTACCTACCCCTCTTCTCCACGGCCAGCAATCCATTCTCGGCCAGCCGCTTTACCATTCTAGAAAGCGAGGCCTTAGGTATGTTGAGGTCCTTTCCGATGCTGGCTTGCAGCGCTTGTCCATCTTTTTCCAATAAGTATTTCATCACCATCAACTCATCATCTGTGAAGGAGGGAAGCCTAATCTCGGAGGCGGGGGTTGACATGGCGATGTACTTCCTATTGGCATCGTAGAGAAAGTAGGCCAGGCTTATGGTTACCACTAGCTGGGCCAAGGCCAGCGTCAACATTATTCCTGTTGATGGCATGCTGAGATCGCCTGGTTCATCCACTCATCGACTTTGGATGCTATTATGGGCAAAACGCCCAGAGTATGGAGCCTACCCTCGAGCCTAATGAAGTGCCCGAAGTCCTCTGCCTTAGTGAACCCATGAACCGCAAATGAGCCGGCCAAGCACTCCAGAGAGCCGCGCCTGGACATAGCGCTTAGAACCACGTCGGCAATGCTAGAGCTATACATGTCGGGTTTTATGCGTATATCCACGTCTATAACGCCATCCAATGCCTGGTAAAGCTTGTGGAGGGACGAGTCATCGCCCACCAACCAACCATTGCCCAGCAACTCGCCCTTCAACTCCAGCAGAGACTTCGGATTGTTTATCATGTAGTTGACCTCACTGACCAATTCCCTAATGGTCTCCAGGAGGGGCATCACATCGTCTAAATCCTTCATAACCATCCCCCTCAACTCAAGCGATGGCTGCAACATCATTATGCCGGACTCCTTAACATAGTCTGCATAGAATCCGATCCTGCCCATGGCCGGCGCGAGTATTGCGAACTCGTTCTCATTTATGGGTCTCAGCGATGCAAGCCTGAGCCTGATGCCGGGAATAGACTCAACCACGCTTAGCTCGATCATCTTGCCATCTATCTCGCTGGTCAACTTATACCTGGTGGACTCCGCTGACTGCTCCTCGATGAAGACATTGTACATTACGTTGATGAAGATGTTCGAGCATTTTTAAAAGTTACTATTAAAAATGTTGAGTCAATGGAGAGGCGGCTTACCTCTCCTTGACGGGGCCTATCACTTCCTTGCCCACCAGCTTATTGACGGAGGCAACCCTGGCATCCACCCACTTCTGTATCTCCTCCACCTCGCCCTGCGTTAAGTGGGAGAACCTGCCCTGCATGCGAAGGAACTCGGAGACGGGCTTCCTAACAGGCACCTTGGTGGTCACGCTCCAAACCCCATGATCGTACTCCAAGTTTATCCAATACGCCGTTTCAATGGCTTTCTTGGCTACCTCCACAGTTTTGCTCTCGTCGTACTTCCACCCAGGCGGGCATGGGGACAATACATGAATGAATGTAGGCCCCTCCTCGCTGTAATCCATGGCCTTCCGTATCTTATTGGACATATCTATTACGTCTGATATGGTTGCCGTGGCAGCGTACTTAATGCCGTGGGCGAGCACTATATCAAATATGTCCTTCTTCATCTGGGGCTTCCCGTGAAGGACATGCCCCACGGGCGTCGTCGTCGTCCACGCATACATAGGCGTGGCGCCGCTCCTCTGTATTCCCGTATTCATGTAGGCCTCATTATCATAGAGGAAGTACATCACCTTATCGCCGCGCTCCAGCATTCCGCTCAGGCTTTGTAGGCCTATATCCACGGTGCCTCCATCGCCTCCAACCACCACTATCCTGGTGTCCCCGTTCTTCCAAGCTCCCTTCCTCTTTAACACGTCTATTCCCTTCCTCAAGCCGCTGGCTACGGCAGCGGCATTCTCGAATGCCACGTGTATCCAGGGATTCCTCCAGGCAGTGTAGGGGTAAGTGGTGGTGGTTACCTCCACGCATCCCGTCGCGTTCGCTATTATGGCGTTATCCCCTATGTATTTGTTGAGCCACCTCATCGCTATCGCCGCACCGCATCCAGCGCACATAGCGTGGCCGGGGGCAAACCTCTCCTCGCGGGGGAGGTCCTTAATGGTCCTTATCTGCCTGCCTTCCTGCATCACTCCCTCACCCCCATGAAGACCACCTTGCTTTCGTCAAGCTTGGTCAATTCCTTGAACACCTCGACGAAGTCGTTTATGTACATGGTCCTCTGCCCTATCCCATGTATCACGTTGAGCGCGGGCACGGCGTAGCCGCGCATGAAGAGCGCGGAGGCTACATCGGTATATATGGGGCCCGGAGACGGGGCGCCGTAGTATATTGCCCTGTCCACCACGGCGAAGGACTTCAATCCCCTTAGGTACGAGAAAACGGCATCGGAGGGGAACGGCCTTATCACGTTCAGCTTTATCGCGCCGGCCTTAATTCCCATGCTTCTTGCCCTATCGACGGCGGCCTTGACGAAACCCCAAGTTACCCCGTAGGTCACTACGGCGAAGTCGGCATCTCCCATCATATAGCCCACCACGGGCGAGTAGCTTCTTCCAAACTTCTTGCCAAAGCCATCCATGACCTCCGCTATCACCTTTATTGAGTCACGCATCGCGTTGTACTGGCCGAATTTTATCTCGTAATACCAATCCGGCCCAGCTATGGGGCCCATGGATGATGGACGCGATGGATCCAAGGTATGCCACTTGCCTTTTGGTATGAACGACCTAACCGCCTCTGCGTCGGGCAGCTCCACTCCCTCCACGGTGTGGCTCACCACGAATCCATCATATGTCACCATTACCGGCAGAAGCACTCTCGGATCCTCCGCTATCTTGAATGCTTGGATCACCATGTCGAACACCTCTTGTGCATCTGAGGCGTTCAACATTATCCAACCAGTTTCCCTCGCGTTCATTATGTCGGAATTATCGTTATGGATGCTTATGGGCGCCGACAGCGCCCTGGATGGAACCGCCATCACGATGGGCAACCTAAGGCCAGCCGCTATATGAAGTATCTCGTGCATTAACTCCAATCCCTGTGACGACGTTGCGGTGAATGCCCTGGCCCCCACGGCCGCGCCGCCTATGGTTGCGCTGAGGGCTGAGTGCTCGCTCTCCACGTGTATTAACTCCGCGGCCAACTCTCCATCCGCCACGAACTCGCTCAGCTTCTCCGCTATGGTGGTCTGAGGAGTTATCGGGTATATCGCGACCAAATCTATGTCGGCCATCTTGGCAGCATAGGCGGCGGCGTAATTGCCCGTCAATGCGACACGCGTCGGCCCTGTCTGTTTTTTCACGGCCTTCTCTACAATTGATGTACTACTCATACTCGCTCACCATGTCTATGGCCTTCACCGGGCACTCATTTGCGCATATGCCGCATCCCTTGCAGTAGTCGTAGTTTACCTCGTAGGTAACCGCATACTTAATGCCCTTCTTCGACACGAAAGGCTTATCCAGCTCCTGTATTACCCCCTCCGGGCAGTACTCCCAGCATATCCTGCACCTGGTGCAAGCATCTTGATTTATGACCGGCTTCTTCGTCCTCCAAGTACCAGTGCGAACATTAACGGTGCTGCCCGGCTCAGTTATCGTCCCACCAATGACTAGCTCCTTCCATGATGACAGCGAGCTCATAGTGTGGTCGCCTCATAGGCCTTTAAAACCAGTTCCCTATTTATGGAGAGGATCTTGCCTCCAAAGTATTGCGCAAGAGCGGCGGTTATGCTGTCTATGCTCATGAAATCTCCCATTACCCTCGCCACTGCCCCCAACATGGCTGTATTAACTATGGGCTTTCCCAGCAACTTGGTGGCGAGGCCGGTGGCATCCAAGTAAACGACCCGCGCGCCGTTCACCGCGACGGGGGTCCTGGAGTTCACCACCACATAACCATTCGGCTTCAACCCGCTCAATACATCCGGCATCACCAGAAGGGATTTATCCAATATCACTATTATGTCGGGATTTATCACGGGTTCCCTATCCATTATGGGGTCCGTGCTTATCTTGGTGTAAGCCCTAACAGGCGCTCCGCGCCTCTCCGCGCCGTACTCCGGGTAGGACTGAGCATATCTGCCCTCTATTATGGCGGCCGTTGCCAATGCCTGCGAGGCGGTCACCGCCCCCTGGCCGCCCCTGCCATGCCACCTAAGCTCTATCAGAGCCATGGCTCAATACGATAAGGCATCTTTATAAATTTTCATCCTTTCTAAATAATAAATAATTATATTTATTTCCCCCACATCTACGAGAGACGCGAACTATTGAACTGCCTTTACATCATGCAACATGACCATGTTGACGCCGCGCATAAGCTGGGACAGCATAGCTACCCCGAAGTGAGGAGCATCATTGGAGGTCATGGAATCTCCCCCACGTCAGCGTCGGCGGTTATCCTCACCAATCAGCGCGGAACTTTTCGCATCATTCTTTCCTCCAACGACTTAGCCAGCCTGTAGACGCCGGCAGCCCACAAAAATATTAGCACTAGCCCAGCCACTAGTAATGGAATATAGCCGCCCAGCTCCTCGTTCATGAACCTCAGAAGGAGGAGAACCGCCACCAGTGTTGCCCAGGAGAACGCCAGCAACGATAGCGAGGTCCTCATATTAATCGCCATAGGTAAATTGTCAACAGGGATAACACGAAGGAGGCTAGGAACAACGCGTATATGGCCTTTATTATTCCCCACTCATCCCTTGGCCCATCCATTACTATGGACTTAACTAACGTCAACACGCCCCTGCTGTTCTCGTTGGGATAAACCAGTCCATTGATTACCTTTGTTGGCCTGCTCAACTTATCCCTGCCCTTTATGCCGCGGGAGGAGAAGATTATCAGTATGCCGTTTATTATGTACGGCAATGCGGCCATCAGCACGAACGTGGATGCCCCCGTGTATAGGAATAGCCCGCTCAAGATCGCTCCAAGCACGTGGGTCCCACCGTTGCCATTGAATAGCTTGGCCGGATAGGCATTAAATACGAAGAGAACAAGCGAGACCACCAGCGAGGCGATGGATAGGTACACGGCGGTTTCATTGCCGGCGACCACGCCGTACACGAGCGACGAGAGCGGTATCAACGACATGGAGAACGGAACCACTCCATTAACCACGTCCAACATGTTGACCGCGTTCGAGAATATGAGGTAGGAGGCCACGGTTATGGCTCCCACCAGCAATGCGTCGCTGAACCTCCCTATCAACGGCACATAAATCATCTTGGGCATTAAGCCGACCGCGTACAGTGCCACCGGGTACCCCAGCGATACCGCAACCCTAACGTACTCATTGATGGAGTATACATCGTCGAGGAGGCCCACCACGCCCATCACTAGGGGCACGGAGAAGAACGCCACGGCAACGCTGCTGACAGGGTTCCAGAGAAGCCATAGAAATGGAATTGCGACTATCAAGCCGAGACCCCCTATCTTTGGAATGCGCGGCTGGCCCGCCTTATGTATATCGGGCGCAAGGACGCACCTGCACCTGGCGATCAAGTAAAGCGCAACCGCCTCCGCCGCCGCTGCAGAGATCACTGGGAGCAACTCCATGGATATATCCCCAAATTTCTGCGCCTGAACCCCAGCTTATTTGCAACATATGAGAACATTATGGGCAATGCCACCGTTGCGTCGGAGAACACGAATGACGAAGCGGCCGTGGGCTTCACCTTACCCCAGGAGATGGCCTCCTTGGGCCTAGCGCCACTCAGCGATCCATCCCACTCCGTGGCCGTGGTGACGTAGACCACGTAGTCCAGCCCATCCTTGAACTGGCTCCACCAAATCACGTGGTGCTTGCTGATCCCCCCTCCCACTATTATAGCTCCAAGCTTCTTGCTTGAATACACTATATCCATTATCTCCCTCTCATCCTTGATGACGTCCACCAATACCCCCGACTTGCCCCTGGCCCTCCTCATATCGTTCAGGGTAAGCAATGCCGTGCCGAAGGCGCCATCCACGAATCCCGGCACGTATATGGGGACGCAGGAGCGGGAGGCTGCCTTGACTATTGATGAATCATCGCTTACCCCCCCTCCTATCCTCCAAATCAGCTCCCTGACCCCCACCACGCCCTCCACGTCCGCTAACGCCCCGTGGACCGCCTTCTCTATCAATGGACCGTAATGCTCCTTCCTCACGAATACGTTGCCGATCCTGTTTATGCCCTCCCTGAGCAGGTAGCTATCATCTGCATCGAAGGTGCCCCTGAAGTACACGCCCCCCATGGATTTGGCCAAGTCATGATCAAGCGTGCCCGCAGTGGTGATCACCACGTCGGCGAAGCCCCGCTCCACGAACTTGGCCAGCAGGCCCCTGAGGCCGGTGGCAACTAAGTCGGCGGTGAAGGAGAGGAAGACAGTCGTATCGGGGTCCGCCAGCATTTGTTCCATTATCTTGACTCCATCGTATAGGTGACCCGCCATGAAGCCCCCGCTCCTCCCGAACGCATCTATTAACTCATCGATGGTATGTATGTTAGGCTCCACATCCAATACAGGGTGATCAACGTTCATCGAATGAGGGGGCCTATATTCATTTAATAACTTTATTTCTCCTTGAGAAGCCCAAGGATGGGCACGCCATTTCCTTAGTTCTCGCCTCTAAGGTGCGGGATCCAAGGATTGGACCTGCGAGGCCGGGCGCCCATATGAATGGTTACTTGACCACTTTTACCTCGCTAACATAGCCCAGCTTCTGCAGCTCTTGAACCACGTTTCTAACGTTCCTGACAGTCGTGTTGAGCTTGGATGCTATCCTCTCAATAGAGTTATTCCCATCTATCAACATGGCCACGTCCCTGTACTTCTCATCCACGTCAGTCAAAGGCCGAGACGGTATCGGTATCTCTGCGCCGGGCATTTTATAGAGGTAAATCTTGTGGCTCCTCCATTCCTCGTATAGGTCCTCGGCTATAACAGGCTTCCACCCTATCATCTCGAAATCATGGCTGACCACACGCGTGGCTGGCCTCAACTCCTTCTCCAGCTTGGGCCTTAACCGCTCATTAACACTCGTCAATAAATACATTGTGACCACGTCCGCGTCCGACACAGGCACCTCGAAGAAGTTGCCGTTTATCACGGTTATCCTATCCTCCAGCCCCAACTCCTTTATCCTGCGCACGCACTGCTCATATAGGTCCTTCCTTATCTCCACGCCGAAGGCACGCGCCCCGAAGTCCCTCGCCGCGGTTATTATTATCCTGCCGTCGCCGCATCCCAAGTCGTACAAGACCTCCCCCGGCTTAACGTTGGCTAATTGAAGCATTCTCTTCACCACCACCTCTGGAGTGGGCACGAAAGGCACGTCGTAGACCATGTCTAGCCGATGCTTTATCAGTAAAATAAATTTTTCTTCAAAATCCGCCCAAGGAACCGAGAGGAGGCTGGTCAGTGATACCTTAACCTGGATTCACAAGTTAGTTAAACGTGAGCGGCTTAATCAATCCATGAGCGATAGTACGACCAATTTGGAGTTCCTCAAGGAAAGGGTGAGGGAGTTCTGTGAAGCCAGGGATTGGGATCAATTCCATAACCCGAAGGACCTTGCGATAGGAACCATAACCGAGGCGGCCGAGCTGTTGGAGATATTCAGGTTCAAGAGCGAGAGGGAGGGAGAGGAATTGATGAAGGACGCGGAGGCCAGGGATGAGGTGGCGATGGAGATGGCGGATGTCCTCTTCATGCTTCTCAGACTCGCCCAGAAGTACGGCTTCGACCTAACACAATCACTTCTTAGAAAACTGGCCATAAACGAGGAGAGATACCCCGTGGAGAAGGCCAGGGGGAGAAACGTTAAGTATAACAAGCTC
Organism: Thermocladium modestius; assembly: GCF_055398215.1. NCBI lineage: Archaea > Thermoproteati > Thermoproteota > Thermoprotei > Thermoproteales > Thermoproteaceae > Thermocladium > Thermocladium modestius. The sequence continues at coordinate 168,309 of NZ_AP043731.1, forward strand.
TAGATCGCGATGATTAGAAGCAGGGCCGCAAACCGGGTTATCTGGAAAGCTCTCCAGGTTTTTTCTCAGAGAACCTCTTGATGAGCGGGAGGGCTAGAATAACGATCTCCACCGCCAATACGAATAGGCCAATGCCAGTGAGCATGGAGTAAGTAGGTTGAGCGGGGGGCAGCGGGGCCGGAGGCACGGCTGGATATATTATCCCCAGAGCCGAACCAAGTAGATCCAAAGCGATGGCGATCACGAGGAGCGGCGATCTTAGATCTAATGAAGATGGGCCACGCCCATTAAATGCGAGAACTGCTACTAGGAGCGCGAGCGACGATAAGAGGAGGTAGAATTGGACCGGCAGTACCCATGATGGGGTTACGTAGTTATAACTCGCCGTAAAGCCCATATCGCCGGAATAATTTTGGGGCGCAGCGTATGGAAGCTCATCGATTGGAATTTGAAGCGGTACTGGGTATTGCTTGGATGCTTGGACGGCCGTCAATGCGTAGGCAGAGCCGTTCTCGAAGTACACGTAGCCACGGTTGACCCCCAGCGTTCCAGCTATGTCCGGGGTTGGCCCTAGTATCACGGGGGGCCTTGGCTTCTGGTTGAAGTTAAAGGCGGCCAGGGGCAGGTTTGCATTGGCTACGTAACCATTTAGGTAGGGCAGGTTCCAGTTCCACTCCACGAACTTCAGCAGGCTGTAGTGGCTGAGGACTTGGTGATCTATGTAATCCTCCTTTGCGTATGGAGATATTACTAGGCAAGCGGTCCTGAGCCCCAGGCCCAAGCCGTTTATTTGGGGCGGTGGAACGTGGTCATAGAAGCCTCCCTCGTCGTCCCAGGTCACGAATATGGCCGAGCTGTTCCATTCTGGGCTTTGCATCACCGCGTTTATCACGTTGACGGTCCACATCTCGGAGTAGGTTATGTTGTCTGGGGGATGATCCGATACGCCGTGGGCGATTCCGTAATCGTCTATGAACACGTAGGCCGGTAATGTGTTGTTCTTGAGCATTTGGTAGAACACCGACATGTTGTACACGTGGCTCATCATTGCCGGGTTCCCGGCGAAGCCCTGCACGTCGTCTAGCCATCCGATCTCGCTCGGTGGAGGGGATTGAGCTGAACTATATAGCCCAAAGACCCCCCAACTCACGTTGTTTTGAGAAAGCTGGTAAAAGATGGTATCGTTCAGCGGCAGGTATGGGGGTGGGCCCACGTCGTTGCTGACCACTGTCGTGCCGCTCCATAGGGCCAGGAAGTTGGGCAGCGACTCAGTCATAACCGCGGTGAAGTAGTTATCGCATAACACGTACTCCTCAGCGTAATCCCAATAGAAGGGAATCTGATCGTAGTCGATATAGACCATGGACTGGGGGCCCGAGTACGCCGCGAAGCCATCCATTCTACCATAATCCCAGTCGCCGTGATAGTCAATCCAGCCCTCGCCTGGATCCTGCTGAACCGGGCTGGCCGCGTACGCCAGCTTCGTATAGCCGAACAAGAAACCTAGGCCTGGGTAATTGGGCACCTCGACGTTCATATAGAGAACGCCGTCCGGTATCGACAGTTCCTTAACTATGGGATTGCCCTTAAGGGCGTCGCCATGGCCGTAGGGATACGTTCCGAAGAGATTGTCGAAGCTCCTGTTCTCCTTGAGTATTATTATTACGTGCTTTATGGGTGTCCTGGTTTGCTGAGCGGGTTGAGTAGCCGCGAAGTATATTGGAAGGAAGGCGACTAGAAGCAGTAGGACTAGGGATAATGGCCTGAAAATCATGAATAGACGAATTGTAGAGGTATAAAAATATCTCCAAGAAATTAACATAGATAATACCTGACCCCCGCCCTAAAGCGCTGCCTCGCTTTAGTTGGGACGCACAGCCACGGTTGGGTAGTCCCCAGTGATCCTCAACCTCCTTGAGCAATGGAGCGTTATTGCCGGATATAGGCTGAACCGCTCCATTGAATTGCTTCGACGCACGTAAAGCCGGGCGTGTGTAGCATTAGGAAGTGGGCCCGCCGGGATTTGAACCCGGGACCTCTCGCGCGTGAGGCGAACGTCCTAGCCGCTAGACCACGGGCCCCACGTCGTCATAGACCTGGTGTTTTTAATTTTTACCCATGATACGAGCGCCGCCAATAATTCGCTCCACATCCTCGGCTGAGGCCATCAATTATCTACTTAATGCGAGTGGAGCATCACCATTTATTAAATGCTAGGGATCGCAACGGTTAGGGCTTGGGGGCGATTGGTCTAGGTAAATTTATAAAACCATTTACCACCAAGGGGAGATGGGAGCCCCGGTAGCTCAGTCCGGCTAGAGCGACGGGCTGCAGGCCTTTAATGGCGGAGACCCGTAGATACGAGGCCCGTAGCGGAAATCCCGGATGGGGCGTCCCAGGGAACGTTCAAATCCCGGCCGGGGCTCCAACGAATCTCCACCAATCGCTCACTCAACGCGGCGAATCTTGACCGAGACTCCATTAAGTAATGGAGTGCCTCCGTACCTGCCCTTCTCAGGCCCTATCAGCGAGTTTATGGGCCTTCCATCCAAGTCAATCAATGCGCTCTTGTGCATCCAGACGACCCCTGAAGGGGTTCCAACGTCCTTGACTGCCTTGACCTTTACCTTGCCGAACTTAGATTCGACCTCCACAATGCCCTCCACGTCGTGCGTGTACAATATGGGCTCCGGCCTTCCGTATATCTCCTTGAATTGACTGTTGGTGTAGAGGGGGTGGGACGTGAAGACAAGGGTGGCGTCCAGCGGGGGCGGGGATGGTTTAGGCAAGGGGTGAACCGTTGGCCGTCGAGGGTTTGGCCTATGCCTTATAGGAACCACCTTCCTCTCCATCAACTCCGCCAGCGTGACCCCGGTTCCCCGTATTGCCACGTCGACGGCGTGCATTGGATCCTCCTCTATCAATGGATGCGACCCCAACACCCGCCGCCCCACCTCCCTCACCAACGCCGTCTCCGGAATCCCAATGGGCTTCTCGCGGGGCTCACTGAGTATTAAGTACTCATGCCAGTAGCTGTAGATCACGTCCACCTTCTCCAGGAACGTGGGAGCCGGGAGAACAACGTTGGCCAACTTAGCCGTCTCGCTCCAGTGAGGATCATGGACGACCAGCCTCAGCCTACCCTCCTCCACCGCCTCCCGTATCCTATCCGCGCCCGGCAGCGAGTGAAGTGGGTTGGCGTTCCACACGAACATCAAGTCGAAGCTCCCCTTCTCGACCTCATACCCAACCTCAGCCATACCCACTACCCTCCCCGGCCTCGACGCGTGCATTCCCCTCAAGTAATTGAAATCTATTCCCCACCCCATGGAGTTGGAGTAGTAGAAGCCCCTCTCCATTCCGAGGAGGGCGGGAATCAACGATATGAGCGCTATCGCATCGCCGCCATTGACGGACCTACCCAGGGCGAAGCCTATCAGCGTTAATGGCCTTCTCTCCGAGTAGTACTCAGCCAACCACCTCACCTTGTCCCAACCCACTCCCGAGTACTCGCTCAACTCGGCTTCTCCGTAGCCATCCACGAACCTCCTCAGGTCCTCCAAACCCTCCACATCGCCCACAACCCTCCCCGACTTGATGAGCTCCTTAATAACGCCGATGGCGAGGAACACATCGCCGCCCGGCCTAACAATCAACGACTCATCAGCCTTCTTTGCGGCATCGCTCATCCTGACATCTATGACCACCCTATGCGCCTTCCTAAGGGCTGCCCAGCCGTGGATGAAGCTCACGCTGGCCGGCACTCCCCAGAAGACCGCCGCGCCATACCTCGGGAACTCGCTCGGCAACGCGCCGAAGCTGGTGCCGTAGTGGGCAGCGATGGCGGCATGGCCCTCCGCGCTGCATATTGAGTAATCCGTCTGGGACGCGCCCAGCGCGTTCCACAGCCTGGCCGGGTAGTACCAAGTCAACAATCCCTGGTTCCCATCATAATCCACATGTATTATGCGAGATGGATCTCTCTTCCTGACCTCCATTATAATTCGCGACACGTAATCCAGGGCCTCCTCCAGGGAGACCTCCCTACCCTCTATCATTGGGGACTCTATCCTATTCACCCCATTTCTCCGCAGATCAGCCCTCCCCCTGGCACACGTGAAACCATTCACTGGAAACATGTTAAGAGGCCGATAGTTAGAGTCGAATATGCAGGTATCATAGCAATCGCGGGGACAAGCTAGTACCATGAGCGGGGAAAGGAAATGCGTTCAAAAGCTTTATGCGGGCTCCCGGGAAGGGGGGCCGAATCGGTTTAAAAACGCCCATTAATTTGGAGAGAGTGGTGCGGGTGCACCGGAAAGCCTAAAATATAGATCATTCCCCTGGGGTTATGGCGATAATAAGCGTTACCCCCGAGATAGCGCTGGATGAGGGGAACACGTACGCGGGGGGCCTTGGGGTCTTGGAGGGGGATAAGTTCTACGCAATGGCGAGGAGGGGAGTGGATTATATAGTAATAACGCTGCTCTACAAGAACGGATACGTGGATTACTCACTGGATGGGGAGTTAACCCCCCTGCCGCAGCCCCAGCCCAAGGAATTCCTGGACAAGCTGGTCAAGACTGGGAGCACCGGCATCAGGCTCAGGCATAGGCGGGTCATCATAGACTTCATGGAGTACAGGGTAGGGAAGGCGCGGGTAGTCTTCATAAGCCCCACGTCCCCCATGTGGGCCGTCGGCCTCGTGGATAGGGTGTACATAGAGAGGAGCCTGGAGGATAAATTCGCAAAATACGTCCTCCTAGCCAAGGGGGCGGCCGAGTACATAACTGGAGTGATAGGCGTGAATAACGTGGACGTCGTGGACCTACAGGAGGCCTACGCCGCTTTGCTTCCCCTCGTGCTTAGGCTGGAGCCGAGGAAGTTCAGATTGATAATACACACGCCCGGACCGTGGGGTCATCCATCGTTTCCCCGGGAATTATTCGAGGAGGAGTTCGGCTACTCATTCATTTCTAACCCGGTCATATTGACGGAGCTGGGGCTATCCATGGCTGGAGGCGGAGTGGTGGTGTCCCAGAAGATGCTGGACGTGGTGAGCAAGGTGATACCGCACCACATGCATAAGGTGAGCTACATAACGAACGGAGTGGATGCGGCGAGGTGGGTGGATCCAAGAATAGCCCGCGCGGAGTCCGGGGAGGAGTTGTGGAGCGCCAAGATGGCGGCCAGGCAGGAATTGCTTGGCTTGATGTCCAAGTACAAGAAGGTGGACGCCGGGGACAGGCCTATAATTGCATGGAATAGGAGGGTGACCAAGTATAAGAGACCCGAGTTCATACTGGACCTGATAGAGGATGAGCAGCCCAGGGACGCCGTGTTCCTCTTGGCGGGCAAGGCCCATCCAGACGATAACTACGGCCTGGAGGTGATGAGGAGAATGAAACAAGCCTCCCTCAACTACGAGAACGTAGTATTCATGCCGGACTACGGAGTGAGGCTGGCGAGGCCAATAGTGGCCGGCTCATCCCTAATGGTATTCACGCCCTTCCCCGGCTGGGAGGCCTCCGGCACCTCGTTCATGAAGGGCGGGCTGAACGGGACCCCCAGCCTCTCCTCCAGGGATGGAGCGGCCGTGGAGCTCATACGGGATGGGGAGAACGGGTGGTTGTTCGGCGAGGACGTGCGCGAATTGATAGATATAGGCACTGATCCGAGGGCTAGGGAGATAAGCGAGAGGGAGTACGAGGACTTCGTCAATAAATTGAAGTCCATAATAAAGCTGTACAACGATTATAGGGATGAATTCATAAAGGTAATGATGAATGCAAAGAAGAGCTTCTCCAGGGAGGCCCCCATAGAGAATGCGCTGGCCAAGTACTACCCGGGAAAATAAGCGTGGAAAGCACCTCTTCACCCTAACCTTTTCGGAACCCACCTTCACGGGATTATAGATCCCCCACCTAATGCTCGCGCCAATGCCCTTCCTCGATTAACATTGCAGGGAAGCGCTAAATATAATCTCTAAAGCTCCCCCTCACCAAACCTCCGCAGTTAATTCAATCGTACCATGCCTCCCGAAAAGTTAAATGCATAGGGGGTTATTCAATGAGTAGATATGCCCGTCATACAGTTGAATACGTATAGATTAATGAAGAGAATCAGGAGAGCGTTAAGGAGCGTGATAATGTATGCTATTTTGATGTTCATAGCTGTGCTATTTCTTGGGGCGTTAGGCATCTATCTGGTGGAGTACGGCCATAATCCCAACATAAAGAACTTCTTCGACGCTGTTTGGTTCGTCATGGAGACCATTACCACCGTGGGCTATGGGGATATAGTTCCTCAAACCACGATAGGTAGGGTTGTGGACATGGTTATAATGCCGATCGGCATAGCCGTGATAAGCATATTAACGGCGTCAATAGCTACTTTATTGACGGAGAGGGCGATGGAGAGAGTGAACGGCATGAAATCGAGCAGTAAGGGCGATCACGTGATCATTTTAGGCGAGCCGGATAGGGCTATTAATCTAGTTAAGGCCTTAACTAAATTGATGGAGGATTCGGGCAAATTCATAGATGTGGTTTACGTAAGTGAACTCGATAAGCCGCCTAACCTGCCTAAGGATGTGGAATTCATAAAGGGCAACCCGACGCTGAAGGACACATTGATTAGGGCTAACATCGATGAGGCAGCATCATTAATGATACTTCCCCAGGGAGACGTGGCCTCAGCCGACGCGAAAACGCTTATGGAGGTAATAGTGGCTAGAAGCATTAACCCGAACCTCTACATAGTGGCTGAACTGCTTGATGAGAACAACGCTGAATACGCCCTTAAGGCTGGGGCTAATGAGGCTATCGCAGTGGGGTCATTGACTACTATAGCAGTAGCAACCGAAGCCATCTATAAGGGATCGCTGAGGGCGGTAATGAGGCTGCTCAGGGGCGACAGTGAAATCTCAGTGATCAGTTCAAGCGAGTACGCTGGGCTAAGCTTCAGGGACGCGTTAATTAAGGTGAGGGAGCGCGAGTCGGGCATACTAATTGGCATTCTTGGCGATAATAATGAGGCATTAATAAGCCCAAGCGATGAATTAATCATAAAGCCAAGCCATGAATTAATAGTTATCAAGTCAGCCAAAGCAGTTAAGCGAGCTGCTCCATGAAGGCAAGGATCCTCCACTCACTAAGCCCCGTAAAGCTATAGAGAAATGATGCCGCATCCTCACGGATGCGTGGCTTAACCATAACGGAGAACAAACCAACTGACCTCTTCCCCGCCTTGAGGGGGTTCCCCCGGGGTCTTGGGGGTTACGCCCCCTTTACTGGGCGATACTCGACTCCCCTACTGGCATTGCTGGGGTAGTCGGCCCCAGCCCCCCATCCTCAAAGAATTAACCGAGAGAGGGAGGGGGTGAAAACCCCAACAAAACACTGAACCTAAAAACCCACCCCAGCCCCAGAGAGGCTAGGCTTGCCCACTCCTTTATCAATCCCCGGCCCCGGCTAAATATTCATTAACGGAATTAATGCGTATTGAATATCCATATTGGTAATATTTATATATGCGTTACCAAGAATTGGACACGCAGTAAGTCATCGCTCCATGATAACGTTCTCCACAACTACCATTGGGTTTTCGATAATTCTCTTTTCCTGCTTATTGAACGGTACGAATTGAATTTATGTCCTTGTGGGGGTCGTGGTATTGCGGCTTACGGCGTCTTGGTCTCCTCGCTGGGCAATCCCAACTCCTCGAGGGTTTCCCGCCTCGGCTTTCCCTCCTCGTCGTAGCCCCTCAACTCGTAGTACTTCCTTACCATGTATGACCACTCCTCCTCTGCCACTACGTACTGCTTGCCCTCGTACTCCACGGGTTCCCGCAGCCACCTGGGAGGCAGCCTGTCTTGCTTCATAGTTGTCTTATTCAAGTACCTGTGGAGGACTATTATCCTACGCGCTACATTCCTCAACTCATCGTTGGTGTAGCCCATTCCCGTTACGGCGTTCAAAGCGTTCCTGATGGCGTCCCACGAGTAGATCGCCCTCCCGAACTTGCAGAGCAGCAGGGAGTCGTAGAGCGCGTTTCTCTCCTCCACATCCATTATTGCCCTTATCTTCTCCTCGCCCACGGCGAACCTACCGCCTCCCTGGCCCGCTATGTCTATGGCATAGGCGGAGGACCATAGGTGATCTGCCCCCCTTTCCGAGATGGAATTGTTAAGCGCCATGCCCTTGAGGGTCCTCGGATCATAAGCGGCGGGCTCTAGGCCCTTAACGTGGATGGCCAAGTCAGGCACGCCCAGCTCCTCCGCCAACGCCTTAACGCCCAGCGACACCAGCTTGCCGAGCCCTCTTCTATGGGCTGTATCGATTATCAATTGCCTGACCCCCACGTAATCTCCCCAGGACGGCGCTCCCCTCACGAGCCCCCTCTCTCCCAGGTACATGAGTAGGGCCACGGAGTTGCCCAGGCTCACCGTGTCGAAGCCGAGCCTGTCAGCCAATTCGGCCAAGTCTATTACTTCCCGTGGATCACTTATTCCAGTCAACCCGCCCAGCGCCATAACCGTCTCATACTCCAAGTCGTACTCGCCCCCGCTTGATTTGACGACCTTATGGCACGCCACGGGGCAGTACAGGCATGCCCCGTTCTTAATAAAGTAATTAGTCCTCAGCGACTTCTCCCAGCTAATGTCCTCCCAATGCGGCATCACTACCTTGGTCCAGTAAATGCTGGGGAAGAATCCCATGCCGTTCCCCACATCGATGAGACGCACAGTTCCTCCCTGCCTGTAGGCCACCATTCCTGGATTGGCCACGGCCAGCCTTCCGAATTCCTTGACCAATTCATGGTAGGCCTCATCACTGGCCACTTGCACCGCCTTATTGGTGGGCACGAAGGTTATGGCCTTAATGCGCTTGCTCCCCATCACCGCCCCGGCCCCCGTCCTGCCGAACTGCCTCCACTCCTCATGGCCTATGCAGGCATAGGGCACTCCATTCTCGCCCGCCGGTCCTATCGTTAACACGGCCGCGTCCCTGAACTCCCTCTTTATTGCATGCTCCGTCTCCACCGTGTCCAAGCCCCACAAGTCCCCTGCGTCCTTGATCTCTACCTTTCCATCCCCAACGATCAAGTGAATGGGCTTGGCGCTTACTCCTCTAATGACCACTACATCGACGCCGGAGTACTTCATGTAAGCCCCAAGCGTGCCTCCCACCGTGGAGTAGCTCCACCTATTCGTTAATGGGGACTTGAAGATGGCGGCGGCCCTGGTGGCGAGGGGTATCCTGGTGCCGCCCAAGGGGCCCGTGGCCAATATAAAAGGATTCTCCGGACCATAGGGGTTCACGGCATCCACGTCAAGCCCCATGTCCATAACCAGCTTAAGCCCGAGGCCCCTGCCTCCCACGAACATTCGCGCATCGCGCTCCCTCACCTCATCAATCCTAACGGAGCCGGATAGGTCCACCCAGATAATTCTACCGCTGTATCCATACATCGCCGTTATGCATCGTATCCAATTAATAAAATATTTCGCGATGGGTGTATCACCCATTGGAGATCCTTGGTGTTTAGGTGTGATTTTCATGAACTGCGTTACCAAAAATTGGACACGCAATATGCAATGAATTATATTAAACATGAAGAGCAGAAACTTAAGTTCTGCGCATTGCGCTGCGATAGTGATTTTCAATTAATGGTAGCGTTTAACCCTTGCGCGTGGGATGGTATTCCCACTCCATTAGTGCTTTGATCCAAGGGCCGGAGGCCGGTCATGAGGCGGCGGTCTCGTCGTATTGATCAATGTATATGGTCTCCGAGTCCAGCATATCGAAGTTAAACGTGCTGTACGCTATGTCATAATCATAGCCGTAGAACCTAATCAATAGAACGGCCAACGCGATTCCCGCGAAGTATAGTATGCCGGACGCTACGCCGTACACGTTGGTTGCAATGGTGGCCACGCCGCCTTCCATGGCTATGGTCGCGGGGAGGGGGACGAGCATGACCACGGCTATCGCAATCAGCACGGCAGGCAGGAGGAGTAGGGGCTGTTCCCTCATCTTATCCACGATGCTGCTCCACGACGCTTTCCTCCTTATGAATAGGAATAGGTAAACGGATAAGCCTAACCCGACCAAGTCCAGCACGGAGGCCGTCAGCTTCAAGTAGCTAAGTAGGACGCCGGGCCTTGCATTTATGAGTGATCCGGCCACGCTTATCCGAAGCAAGGGGGAGACCACCGATGCCGTTTGCTGGGGCGGGCCGGACTCTATGGATACGATTAACGGCTCCACGTACATCGCCAATAACAACATGGCCCCCACCGTCAAGGCGATGGCGAACGCCACTATGCCGGCACGCATCAATGTAGTGCCGTAAACCCGTTTTTAAACCTACCCATGAGGTGGACCGCTTAATGCTCGCGATTCAACGTACTTCAGCAACGCGTGGTGAACCTCCTCGTCTCTGGCTATGGCGTTGAATAATTCCCTCACGAATGAATTCTCCTCCGTCTTCGCTAAGTCCAGATAAAGCTCGTACGCCTCGCGCTCTATCTCATCCTGCTTACCCAGCTCCCTCCTGACATCGCTGAGTCCAGCGGATCCCCTGAACCCGCTCTCCCCAGCTCTTCTGGTTAAGTCCACCGCCGTCATGATGCCCCTCATTATTTCCATATGCAGAGCGGTCTCGAATATCACTGTTGAGAGCAACTCCGCCGTCTCCTCCCCCGCGTTCCTGCTTATCTCCAATAGAGAACTCAATGCCCTGGCCTCCGCCTGCAAGGCCCTCTCAGCCTTTCTGCGCAGTTCCTCTAAATCCACGCTCCTAGCTCCATCTAGATGTTATTAAACTTATTTGGATTCAGGTCCTTAGGCATTTATTTTTGAACCCTTACAAGCTTCCAGGATAACCGCCTGTGATGAAAGGGCACGCGGGGAGGTGGGCTGATTGAATATTTAATAATCCCTCGCTTGTCCAAGATTCATGAGCATCAACACAAGGATGCTTTTTCTGTATTACTTAGCCACGTTCGTGTTGTTGCTGGCATCGGACTTAGTGGGATACGCATTGACCGTTGAGGGGGTGCTGGACCTCGCCTCCGAGGTCAACGGCCTGGAGTCCCTTCACTTGGGGGCCGGCTTGACCACCGCGTTATTCATATTCGAGCATAACTCTATAATTAACCTAGCTATAAGCATCCCCTTCCTGGGCCCCATCGCCTACGTATTCTCGCTGGGAGAAACGGGCCTGGTGCTGGGCTACGCCGCCGCCTCCCTAAATCCCTACTCGGGAATGGGCATATACGGGCCGTTTCTGGCGTACACGGTAAGCGCACTATTTCCGCACGGCCTACTGGAGTTGCTGGCTTACTCCATCTCGCTCTACGCCTCAATGGACGTGAGCCTATCCATAACCAGGCACGAGCGGGTGAATCCGATTAGGTGGTTGATACTGCTATCAATCTCCATGGTCGTGCTGCTGGCGGCCGCCGCGCTGGAGGCGTTGGAGCTCGGGCTTGTCCGATCCATGGGGCTTTAGCGGCATGCTGGTCATAATAATGGCGGGAGGCAGGGGAAGTAGAATGGGTGGAACCGAGAAAGCCATGCTGGAAGTGTGCGGGGCTCCAATCATAGAGAGAGAGGTGGAGGGCTTGTCGGATCATTGGGTGATAGTGGCGGCCAGCCGCTGGTCCCCCGTAACCATCGAGTGGTGCCGCAGAAATGGCGTGGATGTAGTTATGACCAGCGGCTCCGATTACTCCACGGATCTGGGCCTCCTGATGAGGACTGTGAGGAAGCCGTTTCTCGTTGTGCCGGCGGACATGCCGTTCGCTGGGAGGGCGGTTAGGAATTTTGAGTCAGCCGCCGCCTCAATGGATTCATCCATTGTGACGCTGCTGGTTCGCCGTGGTTCATCCACGGAGCCCGTGGGGGTGTCATTAATAACGCGCGACGGTTCCGACTGGGCGGATTTAATAATGGAGTGGTCCCCGGAATTGATGGATGTGGACTCGCCGGAGGACTTGAGCAGGGTCAACGCCTTATGCGGCAATGAGTTGATTGGGGATTAAATGAAAAAAGGAAAGAAATTAGATTATTTTTAGTTTAATGAGTTCACGGCGCGTACTTGGCGAAGAGGGCTGGATGCTGGAATATGGCTCCTCCATCCACTATCAAGATTATTATGGCGGCTATTGCCAGCAAGGCCATTGTCGCGTATGCGATTGCCTTATTCTGCTTGAAGAGCAACAGGGCCATTGAGATTCCGCCGAGTCCCTCGAATAGGTAGAAGGCGAAGGCCAACGTGGGCTCGCTCGTGAGGCCGTGGGTGAGTATGGAGGCGCCGTACACTATTGTGATTAAGGAGAGGAATCCCACGGGCAGGGAGGCCGCCTTCAACTTGGTGGGGGAGAAGTAGAGGAGTAATCCGCCCATCAAGGCCACCACGCCCAGGTAGGCGAAGGGATCCCCGAAGAGCAGGTTATACCCACCGGGAAGCGGCCATGTTATCGACATCGATAATCCATATATTAGCGTGGGGAGGCTCAGGGCGAGGAGCGTGAGCCCTATGGACTTGATCTCCTCCATCCCCGCCGAGTCCTCCCTTTGAATCGGGTTGCTTAGCCTGTACGCCATGTATATGGCGGCCAGGTCCACGGCAATGGAGAGCGTCATCATAGCCGTCAAGTAGTCTATGAAGGGCATACCGATCGAAATATTACATAAAGTCAATGTATTAATGCATTTCCGTCGAGTAATTCATTTTTGGTTTGACGTGGGGCCTATTTATAAGCAGGCCGATCACTAGGGCTTGGGATAAACGATTTTAAGCGGATGGGCTTCGTTCGCTTTGATGGAGTTGGACGGAGTTAAGCTTGATGAGGAGCTCTACAAGTATCTGCTCGGCTTCTTCTCGGACTCGGATATAGATTCCATGATGAGGGCAGTGAAGAGCCCGCCGTCCAGGTACTACATAAGGGTCAACACAATGAAGACCACAGCGGGGGACTTGGCCGCCGCGCTTCGGGGGAGGGGCATTGATGCTAGGCGCGACGAGGAGTTGAGTGAGGCCCTGTGGATACCGGTCAAGGGCCCCAACAAGATAAGCCCGGCCAGGAGGGTCGTGGTTGCTAATAAGCAGGCGGCGGAGAGCGCGTACCTAGGTGCTAACCTGTACGGCCCCGGGGTCCTCTACGCCGATCCATTGCTCCCGGGAACCGAGGTGAGCATTGCTGCCCCTAACGGCGAGGTGGTTGCGGTGGGCATTGCTAGAATGGATAGGAAGGACATGCTGAGGAGGGCGCCTGGAGTGGCGGTGGAGGTGGTTGAGTCCGTATACTCCATGCCGAAGCTCCGCGAGTTGAGGGAGTTCCAGGAGGGCTTGTTCTACGAGCAGTCGCTGCCGGCCCAATGGGTGGCCCACGTGCTGGAGCCGAGGGTTGGGGAGGTCATAGTTGACATGAACGCGGCGCCGGGGGGGAAGATGAGTCACGTGATTCAATTAACAAATGGTAAGGCCCGGGTGATCGGAGTTGAGAGGCATGCCAAGAAGGTGGATCAAACAAAGAAAACGCTCGAAAGGCTAGGCCTCCCGGGGGAGGTGGTGAGAGGCGATGCCAGGTACTTGCCCATCGATTTGCCTAGCTTGGCGGACTCGGCGGATGGCGTGTTGATAGATCCGCCGTGCAGCGACTTGGGGGTGAGGCCCAAGCTATTCGATGAGAAGACCATGAAGCAAGTGAATGCGTTGGCGCAGTACCAGAGGCAATTCATAGCGGCCGCCCACAAATTGCTGAGGAGCGGGGGAACGCTGGTGTACTCCACCTGCACGATGACTCCACTCGAGAACGAGGATAACGTGGATTACGCGGTACAGCTGGGTTTCTCAGTGGAGGAGGTAGCGGTGCCTGGGAAACTGCCGGGCATTGGCGATGTGGGAGACCTTGTGGCCAGGTTCTATCCCCACGTAAATGATTCGCCGGGCTTCTTCATAGCTAAGCTCAGGAAGAAGTAATTCGCTGCTCCCACATGGAATTCCAGGCGCCGGCACGGCCCCGCCAATGATTGGCCCACCTACATGCCCCGCCCGCTCACCAGCCATTAGCGGCCTTGATGCTGTTGTTTATGTTTGGGCCCTCCAATAGTCATAATCAAGGCATTTCCATTCAGCGATGCCGTTCCCTCGCCATCCTCACTAAGTTTAAAAGATGGAGGCGTGGTCTGCATTCAATGATTGTAGCGCGTTGGTGCTGATCTCCATGATGATCGACGGGCGATCAAATGAACGCGTTATTTGAGCAGGGCCGGTATTATGAAGATGGCTATCATGAGATCAATGAACACTATGATGGTTATTACGGCGTAGAGCCAGTCCTTCTCCATCACGAACGACGCTATGCCCAGCAGCACCCTTAGCACAGGCGTTGCTATTAGAACTACGAGGCCCAGCACTATCAGCGACAACCCATCCAGCGACGCCGCGTGACCCACGGCGCTTAGGACCGGTATCACGCTGCTGTTGACGGGGCTCCTCATGCTGGATATCTCGTTTATGGAGTAGCCGAGCCCCTCTCCCCTCGCCAGCATTATCGCTACTCCGGCCGATATCAATACAATGCTTATTATCACGCCGATCCTCAGCGTGGTTCCTATCACGGAGTCCATGTCCATGCTCATCGCCTCCTCCCGTACCTGGCCAGCAGAGCCGCTATTAATACTATTGATAGTGCGGTGGATGCGGAGTACTCATAGGCCAGCGGCAGCACGATTATCCTAGCTATGGAGAGGCCGCGGAGCACCATTTCCACGCCCAGGAAGTTCAGTATGGCTATGAATATCCACCTGATGAATCTGTTGGTCAACTTTATTAGCACCTTGGTGCCCGCGAATGCCCCTATTAGTACTCCTATTGCTGTTGCTGCTGCTATGAATGGTTGTATGTATCCGAAGTACCAGTATATGCTGCTTCCAGTCGCCGCCGTGACGCCTATCATGAAGTTGCTCGTCGTCGTGCTCACCTTCATGGGGAGGTTCATGGCCCAATCAAGCCCCAACACCTTAAGCGCCCCACTACCAATACCCAACAAACCACTAATAACACCGGCGAAAAACATGATAAACTCACCAAGCCACCAACGAACACCCCAGTACTCTATCTCCTGGCCTAGCGCCGCGTCGTAGTACTTGCCGTGGAGCTTGAATAGCTTCGTGCTCCAGTCCGGCTGCCTGGGCTTCGGTATCTCGTACTTCCCCCTCTGCACGGTCGGCACTATGCTTGTCAGCAGAACCACGCCGAACACGACGTATATGACCCACGCCAGTCCATGAGAGTAAACCCAAGCCGCGCTTAGGGACCCCACTATTGCGCCCCCGCTCGTGGCGACCTCCAGCCCCATCCCGATCCTAACGTTGGTTATCTTATCCTTTATGTACGCGCTGGCGGAGCCGCTGGACGTGGCTATTGTGGATATCAGCGATGCGCCTGTGGCGTAGTATATGGGAACCCCCAGAAAGAGGGTGAGCAGCGGAGTGAGCACGGTGCCTCCCCCCAGCCCTGTTAGCGATCCTATGAAGCCCGAGAAAATGCCCGCTATCAATATCTCCATGAACCTCAGAATGATACCTAACATGTTTAAACGCAATTGGAACTAAACATTTTAAATTTTTCTAATGATATATGCATATGGAGATTACGTTCAATTATTAAACCTCAACCAACGATTCCGCCGAGGACATCCTTCTCAGGAACTTTGCCCTCAATCGCCGCACTTGATTATGCTGAACCCAGAGGCCTTGCGCAGCCTATTCATTATTGCCAAGCCAATGCCCAACTCCGGGAAGCCCTCGGCCACGGCCACATCGACGTCCAAGTCATCCACCAACCGAAGGGCAGCGAATAACTTGCGGGCAACCTCGTATAGATCCCCCCTATGTCCCATATCCACCACGGTAACCCCCGCGTATTGCCCGCATGTCTCGCTGCTGCAGAGCACCGCCGCTCTCTTGCCTTCATGCTGCTTGAGCCGCTCCACCAATTCCTTGGCTTTACCCACCATGGCTTCAACGTCGCCGCACTCCACCAGAAACAACGGCTTCGACGGAGCGTAGTGCCTATACTTCATCCCGGGAGCCAATGCCACATCGGCCTCCCGCGTCCCCCTGGCGAACTCCGGCACCACTATATCCCCAATAACTCCCCGTATCTCCTCCACCGTGAATGGGCCGGGCCTCAACAAAACGGGCGGTCTCCTCGTGAAGTCGATGACCGTGGACTCGACGCCGAAGTATGTATCGCCCCCATCTATTATGGCGTCGACCTTGCCCATGAGGTCCCTGATGACGTGGATGGCGCTGGTGGGACTTGGTTTCCCCGACAGGTTGGCGCTGGGCGCAGCTATGGGTCTTGACCTCCTTATCAGCTCCAACGCGATCGGGTGCGCGGGCATCCTCACGGCAACCGTATCCCGTCCCCCCGTGGTCTCAGGCGGCACCTTGCTTGACTTCCTCAGAACCACAGTGAATGGGCCTGGCCATACCCTCCTCAATGCTTTAAACAGCTCATCCGGCACGTCAACGGCTACGTCCACCAATTGATCCAGCGAGGCTATGTGGACTATGCTTGGATTATCCGCGGGCCTGCCCTTCACTTGATATATGCGCCTCACCGCGGCTGGATTGAATGCATCTGCTCCCAAGCCGTACACGGTCTCCGTGGGGAAAGCCACCAAGCCGCCCCTCAATATCGTCTCCGCGGCGGCCTCTATCGACTCATTGGGTCGAATTATCAGGGTATCCATGAACTACCCCCTAGCCCTCAGTTCATTCATCAGCGACTTCAAATACAGCAAAGCCTCCATTGAATCGCCTCGATTCATTCCTTGAAATTAAAAATTTTCTTTTGGTGCCCGCCGTACAATCCCACAGAGGAACATGGGGTAATATAGTCTGTGCGGCAGACCAACTTATAGACTTATACATATAGAGGTATAATTTGATTCTCATGAACGGGCAAGATAACGATTGGACCACCATGAATCGATGCAGCGATCGTACATTCAATGGATACGTCATTCCATGGAGGAAGGCCATGAAGGGTGACACCCACCACCGTGGCGTGAGACTTAGAGTTGGCATTGCTGCATTCAGCATTGTGGTTATAGTGGTGATCGCCGTGCTGGCGGCGTTAGCAATATACGCGGTAAGCATTGCCTATACCGGTCAACCCAGCGGCTCCGCAGCGATCTTAACTGAGCAATACATCGGCGTGATTAATCCCCAGCCTCCTCCATACGAAGAATACAGCGGCGTGCTCCTAAAGTACTCGGGCTTGGTAAATGAAACGCTGAGAAGAAATGGAATAATGAATTATGAACCCATAGTATCTATCGTGAATGGGAATTTAATTTACATTGTGGTGCGGCTAAGCAATTCGTCAATGCATTACGGCGGCATATTGATAAGGGGGAACTACGCCTCAATGGATGAGCTGAGCTCAATTCCATACAATGAAACCACGCGCGTATACGTTGTTGGGAGTGGGCCATCATACTTAGAATCGATAGAGAGATACGCCATCTACAACATAACCGGTCCCCTATTGGAGAAGTACTTCCCAGACGCGGCGTTCTTCGGAGGCTTTGTCAACTACACTGGAGAGTGGAAGGTTGGACCTATCCCGTATGGATCGGTCACGGATTACGGCGAGTTCTACGGAGAGACCGGAGAGTGGGTGGAGATGACGGAAGTAAATGATTATGGTAGTTCATTTCCATTCTATGTGATCAAGTGCGGCTTCGCGGATCAATATTCGCCGTTAAACGTTCAGTCTCCGCAAGTGGTCTTCGATAACGCTGCAGCATCCTTCTATTCAGCATTAACTTGCCCAAGCGATATCGAGGACTGGGCCACCATATACCTTAACTGGGACGTGAACACGCTAGGAATGCCGCACTACACGCCGGTCGTGTTTAGCAAGGGCATTGGGATATGCGGCGCGTGCCCGGCCGCCTAATGACGTAGATCCACGGCTGATCTCTCAGTGAACACTCATCTCGGACCGTTAAGGCCGCGAAATTCACTGCCCGCCGATCTGGGCGTACATGTACACATGCTACGTTAGGCCACCCAGCTCCTCCTTCCTAGATGAGGAATTGCTTGAATGATAACTACTAAATTTAAATATGCTGAAACCACGGGAGGTTAAGGCGGGGGTACCCGAGCATGGTCAAAGGGGGCGGGTTGAGGTCCCGTTGGCGTAGGCCTGCGTGGGTTCAAATCCCACCCCCCGCACCATTACTGAACGCGGTTTCCCAATCCTGCTCTGATCCCCTCGGAATCAATCCTCCACGTGAAAATGGTGAATCGCTCACATTGATTCTATTATTAAGAAAATAGACGTTGATGCTGATGGCGCCCAGGCCAGGGCACTATTCAGGGACGCTGAGGTTGTAGTGGCAGCTGCTCACGCCGTATATAAGGAGCACGTATACCTACTCATCGATTACCTCACGATTAAGCAACTCGCTCCTTCTAGGGGCTGGGGTGGGTTTTCAGGTCATGTTTTGTCGGTTTTTCACCCCCCTCGGTTAATTCTTTGAGGATGGGGGGCTGGGGCCGACTACCCCAGCAATACCAGTAGGGGAAACGGAGTAGCGCCCGTTAAAGGGGCGTAACCCCCCAGACCTCGGGGGAACCCCCTCAAGGCGGGGAAGAGGTCAGAAGAAGTAGGCAAGCCTAGCCTTAAAAGGCGGGATAGTTTTTATCTTAGAGGGGGAGTAATTGCCCTTCCCTATTAATCCATAAGATGGGGAGCGGGGCCCACCCCAGCAATACTGGGAGAGCGACGGAATAACGACAGGAGCGCGCCTCAAGGACCCCGGAACCCCGCCCTTAGGTAAGGGGTCAGAGTATTAGTAAGGCATTGATGGAGAGGGGGGTGGACACTTGATCGAGGGGGGTACTTAACCCCTAAATTTATAAACAATAGCCGGAGGGTTCTTTGAGTATGCCTCATAGATCTAGGCATAAGAGAGGAAGCAGTGGCTCCACGAGGCCCCCGAATAAGTCGCCGCCGCAGTGGCTTAAGTATACGTCGGAGGAGACGGAGCAGTTGATAGTTGAGCTGTACAGGAGGGGCTTCACGCCGTCCCAGATCGGGATAATATTGAGGGATCAATACGGCATACCGCTTGCCAAGCCAATAACTGGGAGGAGCATAACTGATGTTCTAGCCAAGAACAAGCTAGCCCCCGACATACCGGAGGACTTGATGTCCCTCATAAAGAAGGCCCTCAAGATAAGGAGGCACTTGGACGAGCATCCGAAGGATATGTCGGCTAAGAAGGGCCTAATACTCACCGAGTCCAAGATACGCAGGTTGGTTAGGTACTATAAGGGAACCGGGAGGTTGGCGGCGGACTTCCAGTACGCGCCGGAGAAGTTCTCCATGGCTGTATGATATCATGCAAGTCCCCAACGAGCTATCGCTGCTGAGAAGCAATGATCCTCTATTGATAGTGGCTGCCCCCACCACGCATGACTCGCTTCTGGCCTTCTCGTTCCTGTTATCCAGGTACGTGGCGGGGCTCGAAACGCACCTGACATTCGCTTCCTCCGCTGTATCGAGGAGGGTCTCGGAGCTGGTCTCCTCCTATGGGGGCTCCATATTGATAGGGCTGGAGAACAACGTGCCCAACCTATCCTTCTCGGGCTCCTCCGTCCTCTACATAACGGACTCCGTGGATAAGTATAGAATAGCCTCCTCCAGCAACGTTCAGATACGCGAGTGGATGCAGGCATGGTCGCTGACGGGCATTGGGGATAAGATAGCCACATTGGCCGTCGTGGGCAAGATCTTGGATGATGGGCCGCCGCACGACGCATTGAAGCGGCTTCAAGGGATTGATAGGAACGTTATATTATCCAACGTTCCCGCCTCCATATCGATATCCGGCAGCGACGCTGGCCTCGGCCTTTGGCCTTTAATCATGGGGGCTACCGCCGTGGATGGACCCCCCATGGCCGCGCTTCAGGCGCTGCTCAACTCCCTGCCCAACGGCTTCGGCAGCGCTTACCTGGATTACTTGCTGGTCCCGTCGCCCTGGTTGGGCGGCGTTAACTTGACAAAGCTGTACCTACTGGCTGAGGCCCACATGGCAATGAATGCCGCCGAGACCGAGGAGGGCAAGATGCCCCGCCTCCCGCTCCGCGCATTGATGAATGCCTGGTCATCGCCATCCATTTTGGGCGAGGAGGCCAATAAGTTGGTGGGCCAGTACGTACAGGAGGTGAGGGGCTTGGTGTCCAAGATATTATCGTCGATATCAAAGGCCCATCAATACGAGTTTGCAATAGACGATAACTTGGTGCTCATGCACAGGGCCTGTCAAGTGCTCAGCTACCTGGATAGGAAGTACGCCGTGAGGCTTGTTGCCAGGTCCAAGGCGGCTAAGATAGTGTGCGTGCCGGGCAACGCGAAGCCTCCAAGCGATGATAGGCCCTTCTACAAGGGGGCTCGGTATCTCAGGATGGTTGAGCCGCAGTAGGAGGGGGTCGGGGCTCACCAATTAAAAAGGGGGGCTGAGCGATTAATTCATGGCTGATGCATCGATTCGGGTGGAGTACAAGGACTTGAGAAAGATACCTTACCTATTGGTGCTGGTGATTAACGGCGTCAACGACATGGAACCCAAGCAGATAAACATCACCAGGATGGCGGGGCAGTTGGGAACCACTCCCCAGAATCTATCCAAGATGCTGAGGAGGCTGGAGAGGGATGGCATAATAGCGAGGCCGCCCGGGGATAGGATAGAGGTTAAGCTAACGCCTAAGGGCAGCGAGTTGCTGAAGCAGGTTATAGCGATAGTCAGCAATTACCTGGGACAGTCCATCACGTTAACCGTTAGGGGGAGGGTGGTGTCCGGGCTGGGGGAGGGTAAGTTCTACATGAGCCTGGAGGGATATCGGAGGCAGTTCATTGAGAAGCTGGGAATAAACCCCTACCCGGGCACGCTCAACGTGAAGCTAAACAATGAATACTTGAGGGAGAGGCTGTACTTGGAGAGGCTGCCCGGCATAGTCATAGAGGGGTTCAGCAACGGCAGTAGGTCCTATGGGGCCGTCAAATGCTTCAGGTGCAGCATTGAGGGGCTGCCCTGCGCCATGCTTATAATAGAGAGAACCCACCACGGACCCGACGTGGTGGAGATAGTGGCGGAGAAGAACCTCCGGGAGACGCTGGGATTAACTGATGGAAGCGAGGTCGAGATAACAGTCAACATATAGTTGAGGGGGGCCCTAATACGGGCATTCCCCGGCGTTGGGCGAGACTCGCTCGTGGGCACCCATTAACCGCATCGCGTATGGAGCGGGGACCGCCGGAGGGCTGGGCTTGGGTACGGACAGTTTATAAGCTGGACGTGAACTTCCCCCCTTCGTGGAGCGATGGATTAGATTGGATGGCTGCGCCAATCCGTGGTGCGTGGCCGCCGGCACTTGGTTCATAGAGGACCTATCCCCCGACTACGTGGTGGAGGATGGGACTCCCATCTTCGAGGGGGAACCGATTGCCGTCCTTAAGGAATTAATGGTGGAGGACTATCAACGATTATATCAATTGAACATGGCAATATCCATCGCATCAAACGTGCTTTACTCCAGAATGCTCGCGAAGCTCCCCGTTTACGCCCCTCTCTCCCAACTGGCGTTTCCTTGGAACGACTTCATAAAGGCAGGTGCAGCCGGCGGCTTGGATGGGGTCCTGAATGATGTGGGCGGGGAGGTCAAGCTGGACGTAGGGATTCCAATAATGGATTTGAATGGATTCAAGTACCTACACGAATTTAATTCCTCCTCAAAAGGAGCAATAATACGCATGAGGGATAGGTTGGACGCGGGGGATCTCAGGAGGGCATTGATGGAGTTCATCTACCCCGTGAATCCAGACGCGGTGATACTGCTAGAAACCTCCATAGATGCCTTGCGGAGGCATTCGAAGGAGGTGGAGAGCATGCGGGATTCCATAGACGGCGTGCTCCTCTACTCCCTTCCCTTAACATCCCGTCTGGTCGTATCGCCTCCCCGCCGGGGAAACATGTATAGATGCAGGTCATGTTATGTCGACTACGAGAGCGAGACCCCCCTCAAGAAGTGCCCGAAATGCCAAGGCAGGTTAGTGCCCCTCCTCCGGAGCCAATCCTCATCCACGGGCCCCGACAAGCTGAGGGCGAGGGCCCTCGCTAACCTGAAGTACTTGAGAAACGAGGCGGCCCAGGTGGTCCCGGCGAGGTGGTTTACATTCAAAGGCGCCTAGACTTGGCAAGGTACATGAGGGAGGACGCATTCATTAAATCCATTAATGAAAATAGACTTCAAGTGCTCTTCGTCAAGGAGGAGAGAGGCAGCGATGAGGAGTTAATAGATATGGAGGAGGCACCCCTCGATCCTCGAGTCAAGGATGTGCTCTCCAAGCTGGGCTTCAGGGGACTCTATGGCCATCAAGTGGAGGCGGCCAGGCACATAATTGCCGGGGACAACGTGATAATAGTTTCCTCCACGGGTTCTGGAAAGACTGAGGCATTCCTTGCCCCCCTGGTTTCCAGATCGCTCATGAATGGAGAGAGGCACATAATAGTATACCCCACCAAGGCCCTGGCTCGGGATCAGGAGAGGAGGATGAATGCGCTCCTATCGTCGATCGAAGTGGTGCCCGTGGTGTATGATGGAGACTCCGAGAGGGATGAACGCGATGCCGTATACAGCGGCCGTGCACGGATAATATTGACTAATCCCGACATGATAAACGCGGCCATGCCGCGGGTGAGGGAGTTCAGGGAGGCGCTGGCGGATACGCGATACGTCGTATTCGACGAGTTCCACGTCTATAATGGTGTGCTGGGAACCCATCTTCACTACCTGGTGAGGAGGATGAGGCGGATAAACAATGGCCTCAGCTTCATAGCTGCCACCGCCACGATAGGTAACCCCCTCGAGTATTTCAGCAAGGTAATAGACGCCCCAGCATCTCTTGTAGCGGGCCCCCAGCACAGGAGGGGCGTCGTGCGGCACATCATGGTAAAGCCCATAGGATTAAGCCGACTACAGGCGGCCGTGAAGGCGCTGGAGAAGTGCCTTGAAGCCGGCATGTCGTGCATAATGTTCGCCGACAGCCACAGGCTAGTGGAGGAGGCAAAGATGATGATGGATAGGGGGAGTTGGGGCGGCTTAGTTAAGGTTCACAGGGCCGGCCTACGAGTAGATGAGCGGCATGAGGCGGAGGACGAGTTCAAGGAGGGAAAGATACGCGCGCTGATCGCCACGCCCACGCTGGAGCTGGGAATAGACGTGGGAAGCATAGATGCAGCCGTGCTGGCCACCTCGCCCCCCAGCTTCTCCAAGTACGTCCAGAGAAGCGGGCGGGTGGGGAGGCAGGGGCAGTTGTCGTACGTGATTCAAGTGTTGGGTGATGATCCCATGAGTACCTACTACGCCCGCCACCCGGCGGAATTCTACGAAAGAAGCCCGGAGCCCATGTTCAGCGAGCCCTATAATCCAGATGTTGCATTGCTTCACCTATTGGCATCATCGGCGGAGTCCGGGATCAGCGAGGGCGAGCTGAGCGAGTTCGAGTTGGGCGTCCTAGCCGAGCTTGAGTCGCGGGGCCTAGCTGAGGTGAGAGGGGGGTGGGTGCGGCCGACGGCCGCCGGCAGGAAGGCGTTGGAGAACTTCATCACGATAAGGGGAAGCGGCGACGTCGTGAAGATAATGGATGGAAATAAGTTGTTGGGATACCGGGAATTGCCCTTCGCCATAAAGGAGCTGCATAGGGGAGCTATATACCTACATGGAGGGCGGTCCTATGAGGTGCAGGAGCTCAGGTTGGATGCTAGGTCCGCGTTGGTTAAACCCGTTAAGGCAAGCTTCATCACGAGGCCTCTATACACCACGTTTCCGCAGGTAACTAACGTGATGGAGGAGACCAAGCTGCTCGAGGTCCCCGTCCACTTCGCCGAGCTCACCATAACGGAGACCGTGGTGGGGTACGTCAAGAAGTCGCTGGATCGGGGGGATCTAGGCGAGGAGAGGGTGGAGCCAGTATCCTACGGGTTTAAGACTAAGGGGTTGGTATTGTACCTCCCCCAACACTCGTTCTCCAACTTCGAGGCGCGGAACTTGTTGGAGAGCGCGAAGGCCTATCATGCTGTGGAGCACGTCCTCATCTCCGCGGGGGAATTAGTCACCAACGCTGCCCCAACCGATATGGGCGGCGTCTCCCTTCCAACGGGCCACGTGGTAATATACGACTCCCACCCGGGAGGGTCCGGCGTGACGAGGCTGCTCATGGACAGGCTCGAGGAGGCCTTGGGCATAGCCTGGGAGGTGTTGACGTCCTGTAACTGCGAGGATGGGTGCCCCAAGTGCATATATTCCCCCTACTGCGGCAACAACAATAGATTTCTGTCGAGGCATAATGCCATCAAGATAATCGACTTGATCAAGCATGGAGCAACTGCGCCGGCCACTCCATTGCCCAACGCGGATACATATGCTTGATGAAGGCCCTAGGGCTGCTTGATCGCGGCGTTTAATTTAAGCGGTGAATGAGGGGTTCTCCAGCGAATGAGATAGCATTGTTTTTAAACCCTAAGTTATGGGTTACTCCCGCATGTCGAGCAGCGTTAGGGAGATTATACGCATAGGCAACACGGATCTGGATGGCAAGAAGGCCACCCTATACGCCATAGCTAAGATAAAGGGCATAGGCATATCCACCGGCGTGGCCATTTGCAGGTACTTGGGAATAGATCCAAACCAGAAACTCGGCTTGTTGAACGATGATCAATTGAAGAAGCTGGAGTGGGCCGTGAACAACGTGGCCTCGATAGCCCCCAAGTGGTTCGTCAATAGGGCGAAGGACGTGGAGACGGGCAAGGACATGCACCTGATAGGCGCGGACTTGATACTATACGTGAGGAGGGATATAGACTTGGAGAGGAAGCTGAGGACTTGGAAGGGGATACGCCACAATCTGGGGCTTAAGGTTAGGGGGCAGAGGACAAGGTCCACGGGCAGGCTTGGAGGAACCGTGGGCGTGGCCAAGAAGAAGGCAATGCCCGGGGCAGGCGGGGGAAGCGGTGGTAAGTGATGGGAGATCCCAAGAAATCAAGAAAGAAATACATCTATGGAAAACCAAGGCGTGCCTGGAACGAGGACTTACTTAGGGAGGAGCTGCAGCTGCTGGGCGAGTACGGGCTTCGAAATAAGCGGGAGCTTTGGCTGGCGAGGGCATTGTTGAGGAGGACGAAGGAGAGGGCGAGGGCATTGCTTTCCGCTCCCTTGGAGGAGAGGGAGGAGGCTGAGAATCAATTCAAGGAGAGGCTGTACAGGCAGGGACTCATTAATGATACATCCGTGCCGTTGGACAACGTGTTATCGCTGGACATAAGGGCGGTACTAGAGAGGAGGCTTCAAACCCTGGTCGTCAGGCGAGGCTTGGCTAAGTCGATGTACCAAGCAAGGCAAATGATAGTTCACGGCCACGTCGCAGTGGCCGGCAGGCGAGTTACATCGCCTGGTTTCTTGGTCTCCAGGGAGTTGGAGGATCAAATAAGCTATGCCCCGACGTCTCCATACGCAAATGCGCCGCCCGCGACGCAGGGCGAGGGGGCTAGGTGATCACCATGGCAGAGCAGCAAATGCAAGAGGGGGGAAGCGGGGAGGTAACCGCTGAAGCCAGGAGGATACGGGCAATACCGAATGCCATCACTCAATCGGTTAAGGGGGCTAAGGTCGTTGTGGCTGTTGGGAAGAAGAAGACGGCCATAGCTAAGGCTGTGGTGAAGAGCGGCGTGGGCAGGGTGAGGATTAACGGGGTTCCGGTGGAGATATGGCCCATAGAGATGGCCAGGCTGAAGATGATGGAGCCCATAATACTGGCGGGCAAGCTAGCGTCATCGGTGGATATAGAGATATCGGTTCGGGGCGGTGGGTTCATGGGCCAAGCATCAGCCGTCAGAATGGCCATAGCCAGGGGATTGCTGGAGTACTTCCAAGACCAGAACCTATACAACCTGTTCAGCGTCTACGATGAATCAATGATAAAGGGAGACCACAGGAGAACTGAGCCCAAGAAGCCGGGCCTGAAGCACGCGCGCAGCAAGCGGCAGAAGGCGTATAGGTAATATACATACCAGCGTTACTGCCTTTAATTAATGCTCATTCGAGTAATTGTTTTGATTCTATTGCCAAGCGGGCTCAATATAATGCCTGGTATTGGGTAGGGGTGCTTGCCCCCAGTCATGGCTTGAACTCCTCCTCCAATTCCTTGATGGCCGCATCATCGAGGGACCACCCAGTTGCGCCTAGGTTCTCCAGAACGTGATTTCTGCGGGATGCCCTGGGTATCGGGAATGCGCCTTTTCTCACCAACCAATTCAGTGCCACCTGGGCGGGCGTTTTTCCAAGCCTCTCTCCAATCCTACGCAGCGTTGCATTGCTGGCCAGCTTTCCGTGGCCGAGGGGGTAGTACGCGAGCACCGCTATTCCCTCCTTCATGCAGTAGGGAACTATGTCTTTCTCAATGGATCTATTCGCTAAGCTATAATTCAATTGCACTGCAGTCAATTCATGCTTCTTCAACGAGGTGACCGCCTCCATTAATTGATTCATGTTGAAATTGCTGACCCCTATGTGCAGTATCTTTCCGGCATCCACCAATTTCTCCATGTTCTGCATGGTCTCCTTTATCGACGTTCTAC
Organism: Thermocladium modestius; assembly: GCF_055398215.1. Lineage (NCBI taxonomy): Archaea > Thermoproteati > Thermoproteota > Thermoprotei > Thermoproteales > Thermoproteaceae > Thermocladium > Thermocladium modestius. The sequence goes on from NZ_AP043731.1 coordinate 195,040, forward strand.
CGGGGAAGTGCACTTGGTATAAATCCACGTATTTGAGGCCAAGCCTCCTTAGACTTCCATCGATTGCCTTGCCCATTTTATTCCATGATAAGTGGGTGGGCCAAACCTTAGTCGCTATGAATAATTCATCCCGTCGACGATCCCTTATGGCCTCGGCGACGAGGGGCTCTGAGCCGTATATCTCCGCCGTGTCTATCAGGTTTACTCCACCATCTAGGCCGGCCTTCATCGCATCTATCTTGCTCTCCCTCTGCCTATACACCCCCAGCCTGGAAAGAAATATCCACATGGGGTCATAATATGTCCCCATTCCTATAACTGATACCTTAACCCCAGTCTTACCGAACTCCCTATATTCCATTTGATTCACCTGGATAAGCCGGGTAAAAGCTTTTTGTAGCGATTAGACCGCAATGAATTCTGAACGAGCTCCCACCATCATTGGCAACTCCAGGGATGCCGGTCGAACCACATAGTGCGTCGCTGAAGGCAGTATCAATAATCCTCCAGGTTAACCGCCATGCTGCCGCAATCAACGCATTGGCCCTTTATGAGGTGAATTGAGGCTTTCCCTTCCTAAAAGCGGGGAGGGGGAATGCACGACGATCCTACGGCTGGCCGGCCAATCGCTTCCATCGTTACGTTATATAGTTAATTTGCTGTCGCGGGGTACGGCGGGGTCGAAAAACCATTTATTTGGGGAGGCTAGGCTTTAGGTAACCTTTTATAATCCAGGCTGTCGTTGGATTGCCTTAATGTATAGGATATATGGAGTTATGAGCGGCATGCGTGGACTGGAGGCTTTATTACTGGTGCTGGTGGAGTTCCTATACGGCATAGATCCATTTAAGGGAATATACATCTTCGCATCATTTATGCTCTTTACGTTAATGATACTATTCGCCGTGCTGGCACTATTCGATTACTTGGTGGGGCCCACCAATTCATTCATAGGGACATCCATTTTCTTGGTGGACATGATACTAAACGCGTGGCTTCTCTATTCGCAATTATCGCAATTATACGCGGCGTACATAGTCACTTTACTGGTGACCCCGCTCTCCAATTTATTGGTGGACATACTTGCAATACTGGTATCGATAGAGACGGTTAAGAAGTGAGACGCTCCGTCCTTTAGGGCGGAGCTTCCCGCCTTCAAAGCCCCAACACGCCCGTGGTTCATCACCGCTAGCAATAGCCCAACTGACCTCCTCCCCGCCTTGAAGGGCGAGGATTGTCCTCTTTTTTATCACTCCAGGGTTATCCTCATCTTTTTCTTCACGGAGTAAACATCCATTTTTCCGTTAATACTCACCTTAATGTTCAACATTATGTTTTTCCTCTCCACGGCATTAACATTGAACCTAACCGTTGCCTTATCTCCTTCGGTGAACGTGCTGCCGTACTCCGGGCTATCAAGGTATACTCCGGTTATTTTGGCTCCCTTTATTATAGATGATAGGAATGAGAGATCCAGTGAACCGCCGCTGAGCTTTATCTTTATGTTCTTATCCAGTAGATGGGATAGGGAGGAGAGCAGCTTGTAATCATATATCAATCCGTTGAATATGCCGAAGGTCATCACCAGCACTATTATGGAGAACAGCATGTCGACCACGAGGGAAACAATCATTGGCCGTTCACCTTCAATTCCTTCAATAGATTATCCCTAGTCTTCTCGGGCAGCTCTGGAACCGGCTTTGCATTGAACACGACCGCCACGAAGCTGGCGTCACCATTCCATCTAGGCACCACGTGTATCGCGGCGTGGGGCTTATTCACGATCCCCACATTAAATCCTTGGGGATTATATATGTGTCGTAGATGCCGCATTAGAGATGCTGCTTCCTTAAGCATAGAGAAGAGCTCCAGCGGCGTTACCTCTCCAAGCGGCTTGTGTTCATTGCTTATAACCACCACGTGGCCGTTGTTGAATGGATGTGGATTAACCTTGACTATGTACTCTCCAGTCGACTTGATGAGGTACTCGCTTCCTATGCTGCATAAAAAACAAGAATGATTGTATTTTATTCCGGGGATGTGCATTAAAGGGTTACTTAATTGGTATCTTTATGCTTAACTCCTTGGCCAACTCCTTATATCTATTCCTGACGGTTACCTCAGTGACCTGAGCGGCTTGAGCCACCTCCTTCTGGGTCCTCACCTCTCCCTTCAGGAGGGAGGCTATGTAGACGGCGGCGGCCGCCAGGCCCGCCGGATCCTTCCCGGCCGTCAAGCCCTTCTTCTTGGCCTCCTCCAGTATCTTCAAGGCCTCCCTCTGGATTTCCCCGCCCAATCGAAGCTGCTCCACTATTTTGGGCACGTATTGTTTTGGATCGCTGAGCGGCAGCCTCACCCCCAATTCCCTCGCTATTAGCCTAAAGCACCGGGCCACCTCCTTCCTGGATGCCCTGGTGAACTGGGAGATCTCATCCAAGCTCCTGGGGGTGCCTATCTTTCTGCAAGCCATGTAGAGGCACGCCGATATTATGGCCTCGACGCTTCTCCCCCGCACCAATCCCTTCTCCAGCACGTCCTTGTATATGGTCATCACCTCCTCCTCACATGCCTTTGGAATGCCCAGCTGGAACGATACTCTCTTCAACTCGTTCTCGGCTTGAACCAAGTTGCGCTCGTAGCTGGTCTGTATCCTAACCCTTTGCTGCCACTTCCTGAACCTGAGGACCTCCAGCTTCCGCTTTATGTCTAGCTCCCTGCCGCTGTAATCCTTAGTGGTCCAATTTATCGTGGTCGTCAACGCCTCGCTGGTCAACCTACTGACCGGGCCGCCCGTCCTAGCCCTGGAATCCCTCTCCTCAGGCGTGAATGCCCTCCACTCAGGCCCCAGATCCAGTATGTGCTCCTCCAACACATAACCGCACTTGGCGCAGACTATTTGCCCGTTCTCGAAGTCGTATATGAACGTGGTGGAGCCGCAGCTCGGGCACACCAGCTTCTCTCCGCTCTCCTTGACGAACTCCATTTCATTTCCGTTGCGCAGCATTTTAAACTTGTCGAGGGACTTCCCGGATCCCCCATTCCCGGATCCCGAGTTCTGGGAATTTGAGCTCATCATCATTCCACTCATTTTAAACTTTTTGCTTGAAAATATCAAGGCATTTATAAACCTTTCTCTTATTGCAATTATGATTTATTGGACAATATTCATCCGGTGATCCCAGACAAACCGCGGGACAAACCAACTAACTACAAGGGAAGAACCAATAATCTAACCTCTTCCCACCAAGGGGGCAAGGCTCTCGGATTTAAATAAGGAAGCACAGCCCAAAGCATTTAAAGCGGCAACCATAGATGAAGGCATGTGCAGAATGGCCGTGCTCATTGGACAATTCAATGATGCGGAGGAGACGATTGTCGAGACAGCGGAGGCGTTGGCTAAGGCCGCCTCCATGGATCCCTATGGAGATAAATTATACGGAGAGAAAAGACATAGGGATGGTTGGGGGTTCCTATTTATATCCATCGAAAATGGTAAGCCCATGATAGTCCATCACAGGTCAACGAATCCCATTTTCGAAGAGGATGCACCGAATATCGTTAAGGGCCTGGTTAAAGCCTCTGTCAAATCACCCATTATATTAATGATGCACGCCAGGGCAGCCAGCAGCGGCACTCCCAGAAACATCTTCTCCACTCACCCCGTCAGGGCCGTAACCATTAATGGATCGGAGCTATACATGATACACAATGGATCGTTCACGGTGGACGAGATGAGGAAATACTTGCCTCCAGGGGAGGAGCTGGGCAAGTACAATGATACGTACATCGCCAACCTAGCGCTGGCTAGGCAGGTCAGGGACGACTTGGACTGGAGCAGCATGGATTGGCTACTGCGAAGAACCAAGACCGGCGCCAATCTGGGAATCACTATAATAAGCGATGGCAGAGCATCAATTATAACGGGCAGCTATCACGTGCCCTTCCAGGAAAATGAGAACGCGATTAATTATTACAAGCTTTATAAATGCGACGCCGACGGGGGCATCGCGTATTTTTCATCAACCATAGTGGACCACTACAAGCCAATGATGGTGGGCAAGTGCAATGAATTGGGGAACGGCGAGTACCATAGGTATCACGTGGCGTTCAACGATGGCTCCGTGAGCCGCGGCGAAACGTGGCGTTTCAAATAATCCCCATGGAGGCAAACGAGAAACTCCATTCAATATAATGGGGTGTCTTCCCATTCTGAACATAATAGATGTCTAATATTATTGCCTGCTCACCTAATGGCTTCACTACCATAAAGAAGGAAGCAAGATGTTTAGTCACTTTGTAAAGATTTATTAGGTCGTTTTTGATCGACCCTAATATGTCCAATGACAGAGTTCACGTAAACGTGCAAGGCCAGCAAGGCAAGCCAGCCCCAAGCGCCATAAAGCTCAGCAAGACAGACTCGTTGAAGAAGGTGAAGATGAAGATAGCCGTGATGAGCGGGAAGGGGGGTGTCGGGAAGAGCTTCGTGACCATGTCGCTCGCGGTGGGATTCGCGCTGCGGGGACTCAAGGTAGGCGTGCTGGACGCGGATATATATGGCCCAACCATACCCAAGTTACTCGGTCTAACCAACACGTCCCTGTACCTCGACGATAAGAGGCAAGTCATAATCCCCGCCGTTGGCCCGCTGGGCATCAAGGTGGTCTCAATGGACTTCCTCCTCCCATCGGAGGACACCGCCGTCGTGTGGAGGGGAGCACTGGTGGCCAAGGCCGTTGATGACTTCCTAAGCAACGTGGACTGGGGAGAGCTGGATGCGCTGTTGATAGACCTACCGCCCGGCACTGGAGATGCTCCACTCACCATGGCTCAAATGCTGAGCGATCAAATGACCGGCAGCGTGATAGTCACCATCCCCAGCGACGTGTCGATGAGAATCGTCAAGAAATCCATTGATTTCTCCAAGAAACTGAAGATACCCATAATTGGCATTGTGGAGAACATGTGCTGCTTCACGTGCCCCGAGAGCGGCAAGACGTACAACATATTCGGGAGGGGCATTGGGGAGGAAATGGCCAAGCAGGAGGGCCTTCAGTTCCTAGGCAGAATACCGATGGATCCAAGGATAAGCGAGGCCAACGATGCCGGGGTCCCATTCCTGCTGAAGTACCCAGACATAGAGGCCGCGCAGCGAGTGCTGGAGATAGTTGATAAGATCCTGGAGGAGAACAAGGATAAGTTAAGCGGGCAGCAGAGGAAAACCCTCAGCCTAATGAAACTGCCCGGAGAGGAGGAGGACCAGAGCTAAGGGAAATAATTGCTTGATTGAACCGCTTCCTCTCGAATCCCAAAGCTTTGCATGATTCTCCATATAAACGATTAGCCATCATTTCCAAGGCTTTTGTACATAGACCATCACCGCTTTTTATTTTTCCTCAGCAGGAACAATGACATTCATTGTTAATGCGGGGGATGGGAAGAAAGGTTGGATTTAGTTTTTGAAGAAGATATCAATCAAACCAACGGTTACCCATTATTCAATGAGGGGCAGGGCATGGCGTGTATGCCACACCTGATGACATGCCTGAGACGTAGGAGCCGGGTGGTGCATTTGGTGACAAATATATGCCAGTTCCGCCTGTTATGCTTGCCGTGGTGCTTGACTGAGGGGTAATAGAAATCTGCCACTGAGCATCGGTCCAAATGGTTTGATAAGCATAATAGTCGCATATGTATGAAGCCGTGACCGCGTAATTCTCGAAATCAACATTGAAGAAGGCAAGATATTGCTGTGATGGGTTGAAGTTCGATAGATATATGCCGGCCGGTGTTACGTCTTCAAAGGAGTTCGGGAAATCCTGCTGGTTAGCACTTCTATCTATGTTGAAGGCCCACGTAATGTTAGACACCTCCACAGTCCAGCCATTAAAGCTTATCGTCTTGGCAGGGTTGAGTGAACCACTAATGCTCTCGCTTGTACCGGCAGGTAGTGATATGCCGACGCTAACGCTTGAACCCGAAAGGCCCACACCAATCGACACAGTATAGCTAGCCGTTTCACTTGTTGATGGTGGATCCCACGAACTAGAACCAAACGTACCACCGCCTTGATCGCCGATGAATGCATTGGATCCGCCAGCACTGTATTGCTGATAGCTTGTGTAGTAGTCAATAGCCCCCACCTGCGAAACCTCGAAACCACCGTTATCATACATGGTCGAGCTTTCGAAGTAACTCTCATAGCCAATAACGTTAGCCGTTAGATAATAGGTTGGGCCGTATCCACTTAACTGTTCCTCATTGATCGAATTGCTAAGGTCGAGGCATGTGTCCCAGTAGAATGATCCATTGTCATCGCTATAGGCTTGTATACCACTATACGATGTACTAGTCCACATGGGTGCTGCCCATATGAGTGTGCTTGAGTTTGTTGAGTAAACGCTTGGTGATGGGTTTGAGGCGCCGTTATATTGCTGATACTCCGCGTAGCATGGATCCACGGTATCGATGACGCCGTTCACGGCATTTAAGCTAATGGTGGGCCTCATGATGTTTACAATTAATTGCGTTAATTGGTTTGCGTATATTGGGCCTATTATTAGGCCCCTTGGCTTAACCCACCTCACTACGAATATGACCGGTTCCTTGCCGCTCACCGGTATTATTGGGTAGGCGGTTAGGTAGTCTGGGACCTCCTCGCGGAAATCGGCACCAACCAGGACCAGTTCATTATTGACAGCCCTGGCCCATGAGTAGGCTAGGATGAATTCAACAACATCCTCATCACTGGCATTAGCATATATGCCGATGACATCACCCCTAGCTGTTGCGTTAATAAGCTCGCGAATAACTGGGCTCGTTAAGTTAACCTCAACCTTACCACCAGGATCGCTCACCACAATGCTGGGCCTCACCAAGGGCCAGTCAATAACCGCCACGCTACCGTTCGGTAGACCCGCCAATTGATTAATCGTTATTGGCTTGATTAGTGATTGGTTTATGCCTATGCTTGTTAATTCCTGGGTGAGTATTGCTGGGCCGATTACGTAGATGGGCACGTTGATTACCGGTATTGATTCATTGGCGATGCTTAAGCTCACTTCACTAACACGGCTAGAAGCCCTAAACATGGGCCTATTAATAATGAGGAGAAGAGATACCGTAACAATAGCCACAGCAACCACAACCATAATCAAACTACCCCACTTAACCATAATAAACTATTTACATGTTTCTATTTAAAGTTTATTTACATGTTTCTATTTAAAGTTTTCTCCGAGGGGTTTAATGCAGTTACCATGCTTGACCGGGGTTAGGATCCACCCTCCCTAGTGTTGGGTGGGGCTTCAAGCCATAGAATGAGGGGGGTGCCTTACTCTCCTGTACTTTTGCCTTTCTAAAGGTTAAGGGCTGTGTGGTTAGTCTGCAGCACATTTACGTAACTACTCGTTATTTTTAATTACTTCTAATCCTTTCATTGCTATTAAGTAAGCCGATGCGGTATGTCTATCGAAACCCTTTTCCCTCATCACCTTTTCATGCTCTTCAGAGTTTGTAGTACCCTTAGGGGTTAACTAAAATAACGTTAAATCCTAGCCTTAATGCCTTAATAACACCGTGAGTCAACAATTGTTTCTTAGCAAATTTGCTAATATTCCTATACCACTCTTACTCCTAGTAAACTTCCTCTTCTTCACTAAGAATAAGTCCTCAAATACAACATAATCGACACCAACCCTTGATAGGAACTCAAGAGCCTCTGAAAGAGCATTTAAACGTAAAGCCTTTGCTTTATCTTTAGGAAACCCATGCCTAGTAACATCTGAATACCAAAAAGTCTTAGTAGTAATAACTTTACCATCCTTGTTAATTACAACAACGTTTAGTCTATCACTATTTAAATCGAAACCAGCAAACAAACCATAACCCGTAGCTTCAGTAAAGAGAAGTGTTTTAAGTAAAACCAAAGCGGAATTCGAAGAGGTGGAGGAAGGCACCCAATGAAACTCCCCATGTCCTTGAAGGGAGTTAGTCCCTAGACGGCATGAGGAGGGAAAAGGAGTGATGAGGCCGAGTGATTAATAGTCATGAAAAGTGACTATTAGTCACGATGAAGGCCGAACTCTAGCAGGCGGGCTGGCGTATTGATTAAGCCTACCGGTGCCAGCGGTGGATCATGTAACCTAGCGTGTATAATGGTGCGGGGGGTGGGATTTGAACCCACGCAGGCCTACGCCAACGGGACCTGAACCCGCCCCCTTTGACCATGCTCGGGTACCCCCGCCCATGCGATTGGTTTCAAGCGGTTTTAAAGGTTTTCCGCGGAGGGCTTTAATAATATGGCGATCATTATGGGAAAGCGTTAATTAATGCGTGTAATAGAGCCAGTTGTGAAGCTTAGGTCCCCGCCTAAGATAAAGGTTCTGGAGGCCCTCGGCGCGATAGTGGACGGCAGGATAAAGCAGGTGGGCGAGGGCGATTACGTGGTGGTCTCAAGCGATGGGTATCGCAAATATAGCGTTCACGTGGATTTGGAGCGGGGAATAGCGGATAGCACGGATAATGGGACGACCTATAAGGGGTATATGGGGTACCCCATAATTTCGGTTCTAATGCTTAAGGGAGTATTGCCCTACAATTCCAAGATAGCAAACGCATTGAAGGGAATTAAGTGGAAGGAGCTCAACGATAAGTACAAGAGATACGAGATCGTCATGGAGATAGTGAAGAACGCGGCTAGGAGGGGCGGCGTCGAGCCGTATGAGGTGGACGCGTACGTAGAGGACATAATGAAGCGTTTGGAGGGCATAAGGCTGAGCACCGGGGATGGGAGGAAGAGAGAGGAGGCCGGGCCCCGCGGCGGGAAGCAGTAGGTTTAAATCAAGTGGGAACTTTGGGATTGTATGGAGTATAGGGCATTCGGCAAGACCGGCTTAAAGGTATCCAGGGTGGGGCTAGGCGCGTGGCAATTCAGCGATGCGTGGGGCGTGATGGATTATGACTTGGCTAAGAAGACGATAGCGGCTGCCCTGGAGGCCGGCATAAATTTCATAGACACGGCGGCGGTTTACGGCAGGGGAACCAGCGAGACCCACGTGGGGAAGGCATTGAGGGAGTTACGCGCCAGGGAGGGAACGGTGATCGCGACGAAGGTGCCCGGCGACTTGCTGAGGGCGGGTGACGTGGTTAAGGCAGCTCGCAAGAGCAGGGAGAGGCTTGGGGTGGATGTGATAGATATAATGCAGGTCCATTGGCCTCCTTGTTGGTACAACGTGCCCACGTGCGAGTACATGAAGGCATTGGAGGGATTGGTTAAGGAGGGGGTGATTAGATACATAGGGGTAAGCAACTTCCCCGTAAAGCTGCTGGAGGAGGCGCGGCAGTGCTTATCCACTACCGACGTGGTCAGCACGCAGAACCGGTACAATTTAATAGAGAGGGAGGCAGAGAAGGAGCTTCTGCCCTACGCCGAGAGAAACGGCATTCAAGTAATCGCGTGGAGTCCCCTGGCTAAGGGCCTCTTGACGGGCAAGTACAATCCAGACGATCTACCCAGGTTCTCCGACGTTAGGGCAAACGATCCTCTATATGCCCCGGATAATGTTCGCCAAATAATGAGACTGGTGCAAGCGCTGCGCGAGATAGGGGATAAGCATGGAAGAACCCCCGGCCAAGTGGCCCTAAATTGGCTGATTAAGGCGGGAGTCATTCCCATACCTGGAGCCAAGGGACCTGAGCAGGTCATTAGCAATGCCGCATCAGTTGGATGGAGCATAAGCGATGATGAAGCACGAAGGCTTGCGGAGATAAGCGATTCCCTAAACATATCCTACGTTACATGGTAAGCCAACCCAGCCGTGCCATCATGCAATTAATTCAATAAATCTTTCGTTAAGCCGGCCGGCTCACCACCTGCTAGGCTACCGCGCACTAACTCCTGAATTGAGCCTACCTAACAACTTAAGAAAACTAGTCCAGCCCTAAAAGGGGTAATGCTTCCTATAATTTTTATTAACATTGCAATATAATGTGCGTTTAATTATTTTTTAAATATGAGCAAGAATTTCATTTCATAGAATATTGTTTTTTTATTGTATGCTCATTGCTTGTTTTATTTGGTTTATGTATTGGTCAGCGAGGAGGAGGAGTAGGCCTAGGTTGGCGTTTCTATTGACTACGGTGACTAAGGCTATGTCTGGAGTGACGTAGTCTAGGTACGCCATGTAGCCAGTGTAGTGGATAAGGGCGTACTCCAAATCCCCCAGCTTGCTATCCGTGCCCAGCCTCCTCAAGGCGCCGGCGGCCAGCATGCTTAACGCGGCCACTGTCTTAGTGTCTATGTTGGGGGGGAAGCGTTGAGCCACGGGGAGCCCATCCCTCCTAACCAGGATGGCCCCAATCCCATCCCCTCCCAAGTCCCTCAGCAATCCATCCAGCACAGCGTCCAACTTAGCCGAAACAGCCATAAATAGAACTAAGTCGCAATACTTTAAAAATCTTGCGTTGGAGTCTTGGTTAGTCGCGGAATGGAGACGCGTCGATCCCCTAGATTTATAAAACCATCAATTAAGACGCAGCAGTGGATATAGGCAGCGAGTTCATCTCGGCCGCGGTGCCCCTCGTGCTGGGCGTGGGCGTGGGTCTCTTGATGGGGCTCCCGCCGCTGGAGCTGTTAATTATGTTGGTCTCCATAGCGTTGTTGGCGATATCCATCCCTCAATCTGGGATGGAGGGGTTAATGATAGGCGTGACCACTGCCTTGCTGGTGATCGACATGGCCTTCGTGGGAAGCATTAGGTTGGGCGTGGTCTCGGCTGGGATAACAGTCTTGTTGGCGGAGTCCATGCTGGATAATAAGGCAATTAAGATTGCCTTAATGGCCGCCCTCGTGATTGCCGCCGTGTTATTCACTCGATTAATAATGAACTTATCTGACGTGGAATTCATGGCATCCATGATGGCTGCCACATACGTTTCGGCAATGCTTGCTTGGCGGCGAGGCACTGCGGTGGCGGGGGGGACGGATTACGTGGTGTCCGCGTCGATAGCATTGCTGGCCATCGCTGTAGTTCTATCGCTTGCCGGCAAGCTTCCCCCCAGCGCTGTGGTTGCCGCCTCATCGCCGATAGCGGTGGGGACGACCAGATCTCGATTATTGGCGGTTAGGGCTGGGGGGCCTATAGCCGCCGTGGTTGCAGCCGCATTTCTGGGGATTGCCCCGTATGTCATAATAATCCAGGCAACGTCGCTTTTCGGCTTTAGGAGGGAGATGTACCGCAAGGGATTGGAGCCTCCCCTGGCTTGGCTTCATGCATGGTTGAACGGCAGGTACTTCATAGATTCCATAGTGGCTGCCGGCGGCTTCAGTTACGTGCTGAGGGGATCAGATGATAGGGGGTCCATATACGCGATAAAGGTGCTTAAGGAGAAGGACTCCAGGGGAAATCCGCTGGCCTCCAATCCCAGCATAATTCAATCATTTAAGCGAGAGATGAGCAATTACTTGTTAATAGATTCGCCTAGGATAGTCAAAGTATATGAGGTTCACATACCACCCGATGAGGAGCTTCCATACAGGAGCCTGGATCAATACATGAGGGACCCGCCCTACATAGTGATGGAATACATGAAGGGCGGATCGCTGAGGCAGTACTTAAGGGAGAGGGGTAGGCTGGACGTCGAGGAGGCGGTTCGAATAGCGAGGGAGATAGCGCTGGCATTGCAGGAATTACATGCCTCGGGCCGATTGCATTTGGACCTCAAGCCGGAGAATATCTTATTTGGGGATGAGGATCGTAGATCAGTGAAGATAGGCGACCTTGGAGCATCCAAGATAGCCACTGGGGGGTATTTATTGGTGTCCCAGTTCTCGGCATCCTACGCGGCGCCGGAGGTATTGCGGGGGAGGCAGGCCACGGATAAATCGGATATATACTCCCTCGGATTGATAATTTACGAAATGTTGACCGGCGTTAATCCCCAAGCGTATAGGTTGAGCAACGTGCCTCCGCCGGCCATCGATTTGAACTCGCTCGGGGTTCCACCAAGCATCAACATGCTGATCATGAGGTGCTTGGATCCCAGCCCCATTAATAGGCCCGGCATAGTTGAGGTGGTGGGCTTATTGGGCGGTTAGCTGCATTTCAATTCACCCAATCCATCTATGACGGCGGCGATCAGCTTCACAGCATCGTCGCCGGCGGTGCTCAACGCTTCTCTCAGCATTCGTATCCCCTCGCACTCCCTTCTATCGTATGGCTTCTCGGCGGTCATGGATTTATACCTATTCATTGCCTCCTCGGATTCCTGCCTTCTGCCTGCCCGTCGGGCCGCCACGGCAAGGCTATGCCATGAGTATGGGTAGCTTGGATCCATCTCCACGGATAGCTTCATCAATCTATACGCCTCCTCTACTTTGCCTAGCTTCAATGCAGCCCACCCTCCCCAGAGCAGCGCTCTTGCTCCTCCATCCTTTACGTGAAGAGTTAAGGCTCGTTCATATGCTGCCTTGCTTTCCTCGCTTCTTCCCAAGCGTTCCAGGCATATGGCCAATCCATGCCACGCCCCCGCTAAGTTGGGGCGGGCCTTCACCACCGCGTCGTAGAGCTTCACCGCCGCATCGAATTGCCTCATGCAGAGCAGCGCCTCCGCTGCCTCGTATATCGAATCATAATCTGCCTCGCTTAACGGCATAAAAATAGGATATTTATCCTATTTATAAAATTTATTTTAACAAGGCAATACATGTGATTGAAATACACATCGCCTACTCCGAGGAAAGCAATGATTTCTCCCATGCTCCCTTAAAAAATAAATAATGCTGATTAATTCTGAAAAGGATGGAGATAGGTCACTTCGTTTGGCTTAGGACTCACTCGGCTAGGTATAATTTATCCAGCAGCGGCATGATTCCGATCAATCCAGGAGAGGTGGGGCGACTCGCTGGGGAGCCTCGGGACGATGCATTGGGTATAATTGGGGATGCCTACGGCGCCGGCGATTCGGGGTTGATGTTGGTTCATGGAACCCAGGAGGGGAATTTCCTGGCTGTGGCAGCATTGAGGAGTAAGGTTGAGTCGGCGGCGGTGGTGGTGCCCGAGTACGAGCCGATCAGGGTTCTCCCCTCTTTCTTAGGCTTGCGTTCATTGGTGGTTGGGGATATTTTTCATTTCCCGGCAAAGAGCATCCTGATAATCTCGAATCCAAACAACCCAACCGGTCTCTTCCTGGACGGGAAAAGACTGGGGGAGCTCGAGGTGGAGCTGGAACGAAGAGGCTCTTTCGCTGTAGTTGACTCCATATTCGTGGATTTCATCGATAGATCGCCGCGCCTCCGGTTCCATAATATGGTGTTCACGACGAGCACCTCCAAGTTCTACACCATGGAGGGCTTGAAGGTGGGCTGGGCGATAGGTGATCCCGAGATAATAAAGGATATGTCTGGGATAGCCGATCTAGTGAGCCCAGGCCCAATGGATGTGGAGGCCAAGTACGCCGCTGCATTGGTTGGCAATAGGGAGGCGGTCAGGGCCAGGAACTTGAACATAATAGAGGGAAATAGGAGGATCATGCTGAGGATCGCGGATGAATTGAGGGATTCCGTGGAGGTGGAATACGTTGGTGACATGCCTATAGCATTCATGAAGCCAAGGTGTGGATTAAGTGGAATGGAGGTGGCGCAAGAATTGCTGAAGCGGGGAGTCATGGTGGTGCCGGGAGAGTACTTCGGCGTGTCTCAGGGAATTCGGGTGGGGCTTGGATCCGTTAACAATAATATTGCTGAGGCGGGGCTGGCCGTAATTAAGGAATTCATAGAGGAATGCGCATCAAGGCATTTATGAAGAAGCCCAGCAGCGTTATGCTCATTCCTACCAAGCTATTCCTCCTATATCCCTCTAAGTCGCCCCTCCTCAAGAGGAGCATGCAGTAAATCATGATTGCATCCGTGATTGCTATGGATGCTGCAAACACGGCGAAGCGAATGGATAATGCCATTAGGGGAATGGAGATCAGCACCGCCGCCGCGGTGGCACCCATCCCCAGCCTAACCGCCGCCTCCTTCCCCTTCCTCGTGGCCACTGTGTTCACTCCAACCCTTGAGTCGCCGGCTACGTCGATGGCCCCCTTTATGGACTCCCTGCCCAGCGTGGCTATCATTGACGTGAAGAATAGGAGCAATACGACTAGGATGGCGTGATCGCTTGCGGCTGAGACGCATGATAGCCCATATATATAGGTCAGCGGGGTCACCACTGACACTATCAAGTTATTGATTATCAATATCCTCTTCCCCCGCCAGTTATAGTAGAACCCCAGCATTATGGCAGCGAATAGAACTAGGAGGGGCATGACATTGATGAGGCGGGCGGCGTATAACCATATCATGGATATCATGGATGCGGCCATGGATGCGACGGCCATTATTGAGGCGCCTCTCCTGCCTGCCCTGCCCGTGATCAGGGGGGCCTGAGGCCTATTCACTGTGTCCTCGGCTATGTTCAGCAAGTCATTGGTCACGAATAGGAATACCTCAGCCATGAAGGTGGACACGAACAGCATAACGGCCACCAATGGCTCCCTCCCCCCGCTGAAGAGGTAGGACGATATGGCTGCCACCCCCGCTATTAAGCCGTGCTCCGACCTGGCCAGCTCTATGTATGGATTCACGTCCAGCCCGCCCCTCCAGGCGATTAAAGCCTTGCCCCAGACGAACTATCCATAGCTGCATCTCTATTGACGAACCCCGCGCGTGGCTGTAAGTCTAGTTAAAGGCGACGATAGATCGCCCGCTAATCGCTTGTCCTCCATGCCGGCAATACCTTAGAATGAATAGAGGATACGTGTAGAAGCATCGCTTATATTTTCCAATTGAGCTTAATGGAAGCCTTGAGGAAGATGCGTCAATTTGATCCCATTACTCCCGAGAAGCAAGCCTAGATTCTTCTCATGAATTAGGGACAACTATGCTATGATCAGCATCAACATTTCCGGCACGCAGAAAAACGTTTTTAAAGAGATGAATTGCTAAATACCACATGAACAATTTGATCATTGTGGTAATAGCGTTGGTGGCGGTGGGCGGCATAGTTATCGCGGAGGCGGCCGCGGGTAACCTGGCATACATAACTTATACCATAACCAGCAAATTCAATCCACAGCCAGCTATAACTCCGGCCAATTTCAACCTAGGCAACCTTACTGCCGGCTCCGGTGGCGTAATCACGGAAACAGCTACTGTAATGATTCCGAGTAATGGAAGCTATGTGATATTCCTGAGGGACAAGCCGATTGAGGACTCATTCTCATCATTCAATGTAACCATAAAGATAAGCAGTTACACAATATCGCTCAGCGAAGAAAATGATTCTACTAGAATTTACCTAAGCAAGGGCACTTACTCGGCTGTAATAACAATAAGCTACACGGTATCCAGCGACGCTAATAACAAAACGGTAATTAATCAACCATTTCTATCAATAAGGCCAATACGCGGGACCGGCAACGATGAACATAATAGTACATCTACTGAAACAAGCACAGCCAATGAAACCGATGCCGAACAATGAACTGATCCCCTACATTCCATGCACACACGACATCTAGGCTCAATCTACATAATGGACATTCAGCGGCTTGCCTTGCCCATAATATTTTGTGGCGCGCTTCATGCAGCTCATGTTACGCCTCCTTTATAATAACCAATAGGCCATAGATGCTCAAATCCCTAATCTAAGCCGATGGCTGTAGATCAGCGCTGAAACTGTAACTATAATATAATTTCCATCGCTTTTCTTAACAGTGAACTCCACATCAATGCCCTTTAGATTGCGCATCTTTGACGATAGTTCGGCCAATAGTTCACTGAGGTCCTCGAAAAACGACGAAACCACATTACTTGGAATTTCAATCCTTACAGTGAACGATGCTTCAGTTATCCTTTTGCTGAACATATCCTTATGTTCATAATATGAGTAGCTCCTGGCCACCTGGAGCAGTAATATAGAATTGAATATCCTTACCAATAAATCAGCCCTCCTATAGGATAGTATGTCTCCTCCCGCCCTAAAGGGCGAGGGTTCCCCTTGAGGCGAGCCAGCAATTCAAGGCCCCCCATACTTGGATGTATGGCATTTATTCAATGGCAAGTACATAGCGCTGTGAACAATAGATTAGACGTGTAGAAAAGCCCAGCCAAGCTTCATTCCAGATCAGCCTAAAGTTAGGACTGGGCTTCATAGTGACCACCTCGTCCCAACGAACTCTATGATATTTACGCTAGAACCTACCCTCAACGGAGAGACCAGGCTTCATGGGTATTGACCACGCGACTAAATGCTCCTCCGCTCAATGGTTAAGAGCATCATCAATGCCCCTCCCCATTCGTTCACTTCACTCTCACTAACTGAGTCCTCCAAGTCGAGATAAAGCCAATGACCTTACTTGTTAAGGTATTGATTCCAGGAAGAGCGGCTATACCCTTATCCTCATGGGAATAATCCCACTACATTCGCAAAGCCAAGAGCCCTCCCTTCACGACAGCAGCGAATTTCGGGGAATGGGGAGACGCAGAAACCCTGCTCGCAGCCACGTAAAGCCTTTAAAAACATGAGGAAGAGCCAGAAGCATGCCGGAGAAAATAGTCATAATAGGGGCTGGGGCGGCGGGCGCATCGGCGGCAGCCAGGGCCAGGAAGCTCAAGCCCGAGGCCGAGATAACGATGATAGATAAGGGATCCTTCATAACCCACGCCCCGTGCGGCATACCGTATTACGTGGAGGGGACCGTCAAAGACGCCGAGGAGTTGGCCGTTTACAAGCCCGAGGAGTTCGCTAAGGACCGCGGCATAACTGTGCTGACCAACACTGAGGCAACCTCAATAGATATCGATAAGAGGAGCGTCAAAATCAAGGGATTAACGGGAGAGGCGAGCCTTTCATGGGATAAACTGATCATAGCCACCGGGGCCAAGCCGATTATCCCCAAAATGCCTGGAACGGAATTGAGGGGCGTGTTAACGGTTAGGTTGCCTCATGAAGCGCCAATCCTGCGGCAGGAGATGGAGAAGGCTGGAACCATAGCTGTGGTGGGGGGAGGATACATTGGATTGGAGATGGCTGAGGCGGCCAGGGCTTTGGGCAAGCGAGTCACCATATTCGAGATGGCGGACCACGTCTTCCCGACGACCTTCGATGGCGACATGGCCCAAATAGTCCATGAGGAGCTCCGCAGAAACGGCGTGGAGCTGAGGCTGAGAGAGAAGGTGGTGGAGCTGAGGGGCGGTGGGGGAGAGGTGAGGGGCGTGGTCACCGAGGCCGGCACGTACGAGGCGGACAGGGTACTGCTGGCAGTGGGGGTGAGACCGGACTCCGAGATAGCGGCGGAGGCGGGCATTAAGCTAACGGAGTCGCGGGCCATCGACGTTAATGAGTACATGGAGGCCAACGTGGAGGGGGTCTACGCCGCGGGGGATGCCGTGGAGACGTGGAACGCGGTGACCGGTAGGAGGACGTACATAGCCCTAGCACCCCCAGCCAATAAGATGGGGCAGGTGGCTGGAGCTAACGCCGCCAAGGGCCGCGTCCTCAAGTTCCCCGGCGCGCTGGGCACGGCCATAACCAAGGTGTTCGGGCTGTACGTGGCCAGGACTGGGTTGACGGAGGATCAGGCGAGGGCGGAGGGATTCAAGGCGATCGCCGCCACAATAACCTCCAGGACCACCGCCCACTACTACCCAGGGGGTACCAAGTTAACCATAAAGATGGTGGCTGATGAGGTCAGCCATAGGGTGCTCGGGGTGCAAGTGATTGGAAGCGAGAAGGTGGTGGCCGGGTACGTGGACACGGCGGCTGCATTGATATGGAAGTCCGCCACTATAGAGGACGTCTTCTTCTCGGATCTGAGCTACGCGCCCCCCACCGCGCCTGTCTGGCATGGATTAATAACCGCGGCCCGCGTCCTCTCCAAGGGAGTGCTTTAGCGGGTAAGGTTAATATTGGGGCGGCGCGTCCTCCATGGACATGGATGAGGAGGTCCCCTACAAGAGATTGATTGAGTTGGTGAACGCGGATCCGGCGTACTCCATGGTAGAGGATGGAATCCGCGTTGAAATCATATTCAATCCTCCATCAAGGGGCGAGGCCATGGGGGTTGGGGAGGACGAGGAGGAGAGGCCGGTTCTGCGAATAGTGGGAGAGAGAAGGGGCGACGTCGTGGTGCTAAGGGAGGCGTGGGTGGAGGATGCTATGGGGGAGCGGCGGAGGATGGACCTCTCGGAGCTGGAGCTGTGGATACAGTCCTTGACGAATCGATGACGGTCTCACCCACAACCATGATCTCCACGCCGTGGCCCAGGTAGGACTCCAGAACATTCTTGAACAAATCCAGCGCGGCCTCGGGCCTCAGTAGGGGCGCCTTGATCTCGGCCCCGCTTGCGAACTTATGCCCCCCGCCCCCCAGCTTGGTGGCTACTTGAGTGCAGTCGTACCTCGACTCCCTATCGGCCCCACAGTACAGTCTGAACTTCCTCCTGCCCAGCCTAGCCACCACGTTGACGAACACGGCCCCCCTGTGCTGGAGCTCAATCGTCAATTGCCTGTAGGAGATACCCACGTCCCGGGGGAAGTATAGGGCCAGCTCCTCCTTGATGGGTATGGAGTCCGCTATCTTGAGCATCCTCTCCTTCATCTTCATGGCTCTCCCTATCCATTCCTGCGCCCTACCATCCAACAACAAACCCTTCACCCCCTCCCTGGAGAGCAGGTGGGCCAGGTAGAGCCGGCCCAAGTAATCGCTTCCCTTCACGGCCAAATCCACCAACTCGGCCTCCTTGGTGGTTATGTTGGCCGTGTCCGTCTGTATGGCTACGTTAACCAACTCCTGAACCACCTCGTCTCCCTCCAGGCCCAGGGCCTTC
The DNA here is from genome assembly GCF_055398215.1 of Thermocladium modestius. NCBI lineage: Archaea > Thermoproteati > Thermoproteota > Thermoprotei > Thermoproteales > Thermoproteaceae > Thermocladium > Thermocladium modestius. The sequence continues at coordinate 213,911 of NZ_AP043731.1, forward strand.
ATAGCCATCAAGGCAGAGCAGGGCGCATCGATGTCGTAATACTCGTGCACGGCGCACGGCTTGTTGGTCCTGTGATGATCCGCCCGTATCAATGCCTTGCCGGGGCACGGGAGGTCCGCGACGAATGTCCAATTTATGCTCCTGATTATGCGGGAGGACTGCACGTCCCTGGGCGCGGCGAAGACCACGACGCCGGAGGGGTACTTCCTTAGAAATATGGCGGCGCTCGTCAAGCCATCGGCGTCCCCCACGTCGCACAAAGCCATTGGTCTCCCCTCGATCAATCCCTTGGCAATGTAGAGAAGCCTATATATACCGTTCATTTCCCTATATCCTCAACGCCGCTATTTAAGCCTTAGCGCGGTTCCTCCTAACCACGGTGAAGACCCAGTAACCCAACGCTATAATCATGAGAAGGGATATGCCCGCGCTTATCAAGGCATCGCGGTAGTAGTGATTTGGGTATCCATCCTTATAGGCCAGGTAGGCCCCCTTGAAGCCTAAGTAGGCGAATCCTATCATGGCCGCCAAGACTATCACTGCAATCACCGTCACTACAATGGCCTCAACCGCTTCCCTATTCATACCACCCTCGATTCCCTCACGTTTAAAAACATTGAGGCAAGCCGACTCCTCAAAGTAACGGCTCGGCCAAATAAGGGTTAAACACTTTGCTGGGAGGGATGCTGCGACTAAAGATTTAATAATAACCGCGCGAGGCAAGAGCCATGGATGCAATGGGGGCCGTGATCGCCGTGTCCGCGGCCTTAGTGATCGTTGGCATGCTGCTCATCATCGTGGATACCATTAAGGGCTCCGGAAGGAGGGAAAACGGGGAAGAGGGGGAGAAGGAGAGAGGGGAGGCCAAGGTGGGGGGCGTGATATTGATAGGGCCGATACCGATAATAATAGGGAATGATAAATCACTGATAAAGTGGGCAATAATATTAACCATAATTGCCATCATGTCCTTCATAGTGCTGGAGGCGGTGATCAAGGCATGAGGATGGCTATTATAGGCTTCGCATTAATAGCGATCGGCATCATTATGCCGTTGATATACTTGGCGGCGGTCTCCATTGCTTACCCATCACCCAGTGAGTCCTATGGAGGCGCGATAATCGTCTTCCCCATACCCGTGGCGCTGGTCTTTGGCAACGGCGGCCCCGCCATGGCTCTCGCCTCAATGCTCTCCATAGTATTGCTCATAGCCTTTATCGTATACATGGTATTGATCATCTTGACCGCTCGACGCTCCCGGGGAAGCAGTTAATTATGGGCGACTTAACACCTCCGCCGGTGAACCGCTCGTCCCTTATCAGCAAGAAAGCCGTGAGGGTGCTCGGTATAGCCGAGAGCTTTGACCTAAGCAGGCCTAGATCGGTGCTGGTGGGCACCGTGATGAGGAGCGATTGGGTAATGGATGGGGCCGCCATATCCTACGTCAGCGTGGGGGGACGGGACGCGACCCGCGCCATAATTGATATCTATTCATCGCTGGAGAGAAGCGACGTGCATCTGGTTATGATAGATGGATGCATATTGTCGTGGTATAACGTGGTGGATCTAGACGAGTTGAGGGATTCCCTGGGCGTTCCAGTCATGTGCATCTCGTTCGAGGACGTAAAGGGGGATGCCGCGGGAGCCATTAGAAAGCTGTTCCCGGACGCGGATGAACGCCTGGCCCTCCTGGAGAAGCTGGGACGGCCCGCCATGATCGCCACGCCGCACGGGGTCGTGTGGATTAGGTCGAGGGGGATAGATTATAGGACCGCGAAGACCGTGATCAAGAGGTTCCAGCGGGAGGGGAAGAGACCCGAGCCCATTAGGGTCAGCAAGCTAGTATCCAGCGCCGTGCTTAGATCCCTAATGGAGTCGGAGCAGGGGAAGGACATTAATGGACGCTAGCATTGAATCCCATGGGTGGAAAAACGAACACCGCGTGCCCGTCAATTGATCTACTTTTCAATTGCGAAAGGAGCAACGCCTACGGTCTCCACCTGAATTCCTTCAATGCAGCCTCCTCGTTCTTCCTGACCGTCATCTTGAGGTCGGCGTATAGGTTGCTGCCCGTGGAGTCTATGGCGACAGTCATGGGCCCGAAGTCCTCTACCCGTAGGACCCACATCGCCTCCGCCATGCCCAACTCATCCAGCCAATGAACGCCCAGCACCTCCTTAATGGACTGCGCCGCAAGCACTCCGGCGCCGCCTGGGAACACGGCGTACGCAGCCTTATGCGTCTTCATTGCGTTAGACGTCTTATCGCCCATTCCACCCTTACCTATTATCAATTTAACCCCCGTTCTCTCTATTACCTCGGCCTCGAATTCCTCCATCCTTGCGCTTGTAGTTGGTCCCGCGCTGAGTATCCTCCACTTATCCCCGCTCCTCAACGCCACCGGGCCCGCGTGGTAAATCGCGCCTCCCCTCAAATCAACAGGCAACCCCCGCCCGCTCCTCAATTCCTCCAGCATCTTGACGTGGGCGGAGTCCCTAGCCGTAACTATGATCCCGCTCACGTAGATTGTGTCCCCCACCCTCAACTTCTCCACGTCCTCCTGTGCAATCGGGGTCCTAAGCCTATACTCCATTAGAACCACCTCGGGTTGGGCATAAATTCATACCTGCCATCGGAGTGAATTAAGACGGTGCTCCTCCTCGTGGCCCAGCAGCTGAATACTATCCCTATGGCGAAGGTGGCCGGGTGCCTGTACCCATACTCCACGTGAACATCCAAGGCAGTCACCGTCCCTCCAGTCCCGTGGGGGCCTATGCCCAGCTTGTTTATGGCCTTCAACAACTCGTCCTCCAACGCGGCTATCTTGGCATTGGCATTACGGGACCCCACGGGCCTCAGGGTGGCGGCTCTCTTGGCTAGCTTGGTGGCCATCTCCACCGTTCCTCCAATTCCCACGCCCACTATAACTGGGGGGCAGGGGATGGGGCCCGCCTCCACCACGGCGTCTAAAACCAGCTTGGGAAGCTTCTCCCAAGCATTGCCCGGCGGTATCACGAATCCCCTGCTTGGAAGCTCGGTTCCTCCTCCCTTGGGCACGTAGGTTATCTCCGCGAAGTCCCCCGGCACGAGCTCCATGTCTATCCAGGGAATGTGGACGCCCGTATTATTGCCTGGATTCCTCTCCTCCACGGGATCCACGGTGTTGGGTCTCAACGGTACCTCGGCCGTCACCTCAGCCACTGCGCTGGCCAGTATATCCACCAGCTTGCTTCTTATTGGAAAATCATCCCCTAACCTAACGAAGAAATTGGGTAGCCCCGTGTCCTGGCACACCGCTGCCTGATTTTCCCGCGCTAATTCCACGTTTCTCAGAATTGCCCTTAATTGATTCCTGCTGGCCTCCTTAACCTCCACGTCCAGTCCCTTCTGCAATGCATCCTTAACGTCGAGGGCGGGGCCAATGCTGGCCTCCTTGACTATTTTCTTAACGGCCTCCTTGATGGAGGCCTCCAAGGATTGAGGCATAACTTCATCGGCTTTCCCCTCAATATAAATTTAGCCCCTCCTCTCTAGCCCTCGCCATTATGGATCTAGCCGCCCTCCTGCCCGCCTCCTCAGCATCGTGAAGCGGGGATTCCTCCGTCACCATTATCTTCCCATCCCCATCCACCCCCACGGCCCCCGCCATGAACGTTAACCTATCTCCATCCACCAACGCCACGCCGCCGAGAGGAACGTGGCAGCCGGCCCCAGATTCCTCTAGGAAGGCCCGCTCCGCGGCCGCTGCGGCGCTGGTCTCTGCATGGCTGGCCCTCCTCAGATAGGGAAGGAGGGGGCTGTCCCTCCGTGCCACCACAGCTATTATTCCCTGCCCCGGCGCAGGGGGCATGTCCTCCAGTGAGATGGGAACCACGGAGTAGCCGGAGACCCCCAGCCTGTATAGACCGGCCATTGCCATTATCAACGCGTCGAACTCCCCCCCATACAGCTTCCTCAACCTTGTATCCACGTTTCCCCTGGTCGGCAAGATCTCTATGTCCCTCCTCACGGCCAACGCGAACCCCCTCCTCCTTAGGCTTGACGTGCCTACCCTGGAGCCCGCGGGCAGCTCCCTGATCCCGAAACCGACCTTGGACACGACGGCGTCCCTGGGATCCAGCCTCTCCGTCACCATTGCTATGACCAGGCCCTCGCTCAATTGAGCTGGAATATCCTTCAAGCTGTGAACCGCTATGTCCGCCTCCCCCCTTAGAACTGCCCTATTGACCTCCGCCTCGAATAAACCCTTGCCTCCCAACTCATACAGCGGCCTCTCCACCTCCGAGTCTCCCCTCGTCCTAATCACCTTAATCTCGAAGTCGTCCTTTACTACCTCCTTCAACGCCTTAATGGCTATTTCCATCTGTATCAAGGAGAGCTTGGAACCCCTGCCGGCTACCCTTATCATCGGCCCAATGAGCGCCTCTGCCTATAAATACCTTTTACCCCCAGCGGCCTCAGTGAATTATGGAGAGAACCATTGCCACTATCACCAATAACCAACCCAGTCCTATTATGACGCCCACCAGCTTCTTGAGCGAGGACACGAAAACGAGTATTATGTATATCGCGGTCAGCGATATTAGGAGAGTCAAGGCTTGGCCGTACTGGGTGGCAAGTATGGGATCCGCCTTGAAGACCGTGGATTGCAATAGGTAGGTTATGAAGTTGACCAATAAGTAGTACGCGTCCACCGTGTACTTCACCGCGTAATTCAGTAATCCAGCTGCATCTAACATGGGGTGCTTTATTGCCTCCCCTTAATATGTTTTTCCATTTTTTCGGGGGCAAGATTTATTTAGTCTCTGATAATCATTTTATTTGATATGAATTCCATAGATTATTGGAATGACCTGGAGGAACTGAGGCGGCGTAAACCGCTCATTCACCACTTGATGAACTTCGTAGCAATGAACGACGCAGCCAACATAACATTGGCCCTAGGAGCATCTCCCATAATGGCCCACGCAGCGGAGGAGGTGGAGGAGCTGGTCTCCATTGCTGGAGCCCTTTATATAAACATAGGAACCCTGGATAGGGAATGGATAGAGTCCATGTTAATGGCAGGAAGGGCAGCTAATAAGAACGGCGTGCCTGTCCTCCTGGATCCGGTGGGGGCAGGAGCCTCGCGGCTAAGGACGGAGACGGCGAGGAGGATTCTCGCCGAGGTTGAGATATCCATCGTCAAGGGAAACGGAGGGGAGATAATGGCGCTCGCGGGAAGGTCGGGTCTCACTAAGGGAGTCGACTCGCTGGGGGAGGCGGAAATGGATGTGGTGGACTTGGTGGCGCGGGAGTTCGGGGCAACCACCGTGGCGACGGGGCCCGTGGATCACGTGTCCAACTTAAAGCAGCGGGCGGAGGTAATGAACGGAACCCCCATGCTTCAATTGGTGACCGGCAGCGGCTGCATGTTGGGCTCCGTGATGTCCAGCTTCCTAGCGACGAGTAGGGACCCCTTTAAGGCAGCCATAGAGGGATTGGTCGCATTCGAGGTGGCGGCTGAGACCGCCGTGGAGGGCTCCGATGGACCGGCATCCTTCAAGGTACGATTAATAGACGAGGTTTATAAGTTGAATAAGGATTCCTTTGCAAGGGCGAAGGTGAGGATCCTCTAGGGAGCCGTTTCCAAGATAGTGAGTGCCGCGTTGATGAAGATCTCGCTCTATTCATTGTTATGGATCTCCATCGTTCGCCGTAAGTAGGGGCGGTGGATCTGAAATGAGGCCTTCAAGAAAGGGAGCCAATATTCATTTATATCATGGTATTTTATTTATAATTGAACAATAATTACCATGAGCACGAAATCCTCAAATTGATAATGTTTAAAAATCGATTTTCAGGAATTGATTAATGCTAAGGAACACCACGATATACGTGCCTAGAGGACTCTATGAAGAGGTCGGGGAAGCATGTATATCCGGCATATTGAGGCGGTTCCTTAGAAGCGAGGAGGCTGGAACTATATTGAATGCAGCCATAGAGGGAGACCCCGCATGCATCGCAATTAAATCGGGCAACAATAGGGTTAGGTACCACTTGAAGACTGATATCCGTACATTGAACTCGCTTAAGTTATTGTCAGCCAAGATGAACCTGACCATAAGCGATGTGGCCTCCATAATAATATATCTATCCCTACACGAGAGAAGCGTGGATGGATTCACTATGAGCAAGATGCTATGCGACCGCTTCGGCGAGGAGTACGAGGAGGCCGGCTTGGAAATGGCCTCTACATTCATCGGCGAATACGATAGATTTAATTTGACCTTAATTATGAGACAAATACAAGAAATGAAGCTGGGTTCGACATCATGCATTGATTACATGAATAAATTAATAGAATTCATGTCGGACAAATACGGAGCGCATAGGCTATTCTCATTCGTTAGGTCCATCATGGAGCCATGAGCCGCTCCATCCTTGCGATGGGCTTCCCATCCACATGAAGTGGACCAGGGATGTCGAGCACCCACTGGCCCGTGAACCGCTCGTCCAGAGCCACTGCCATCACAATTCCTGAAACCCCGGGCATAATCTCTTCAATTTTGAATTGAAATTCTTAAACAGTTTTGAGCGCAGATTCCCTTAATGCTTGGCAAGATAAATTTATATAGGGAGCAATAGGGGGAGAGCGGGACCCTAATGGAAATGGAATAAGACGAAGATGGATAGTGGCATCGGCATGGCCATACATATATAGCATTCCCCACCTTGGAAATATGATTGGATCTGTGCTGTCCGCCGACGTCTTCGCCAGGTATCTGAGGCTGAGGGGGGATGATGTCCTCTTTGTGAGCGGGAGCGACGAGCATGGAACCCCAATAGAGGTGGAGGCGATGAAGCAGGGAGTGGAGCCGCGTAAGTTGACGGATGAAATGCACGCAACCATAAAGAACCTCTTCAAGGAGTGGGAAATAAGCTTCGATAACTATACTAGGACGGAGAGCGACGTGCATAAGGAATTCGTGAGGGGTTTCTTCCTCAAGATCTATGAAAATGGGTATGTCTTCACCAAGGATGAGGAAGTACCGTACTGCCCCCGCGATAAGATATACCTTCCAGATAGGTTCATAATAGGCACGTGCCCCTACTGCGGGTACGATAAGGCCAGGGGGGATCAATGTGAGAACTGCGGAAGATTGCTGGAGCCAAGGCTGCTGCTGGAGCCCAAATGCGCTATATGCGGGGCTAAGCCCGAGTGGAGGAGCACCACTCACTGGTACCTGGATCTACGCAAGCTGGAGGACGATGTTAGGAGGTACGTGGAGGGAAATAACAATCTGTCACCTAATGCGAAGCAGATGAGCCTGGCTATGCTGAAAGAGGGGTTGAGGCCGCGCGCAATAACTAGGGACAACAAGTGGGGCATACCCGCCCCCTTCCCCGGCGCTGAGGGCAAGACAATCTACGTGTGGTTCGAGGCCGTGCTGGGCTATGTATCAGCAGTGATAGAGTACTTCAACGGCAGTGATGAGTGGAGGAGGTACTGGATGAACCAAGATACCCGCGTCGTGTTCTTCATAGGAAAGGATAACATACCGTTCCACGTCATCCTATTGCCCGCACTATTAATGGCGACGCGCGAGCCCTACGTAATGCCTTGGTCCACATCATCCACGGAGTACCTACTGTACGAGGGAATGAAGTTCTCCAAGAGCCAAGGAGTGGGGATTTGGATAGATGAGGCCATAAAGCTCCTCCCCGCGGATTATTGGAGGTTCTTCTTGATAATGACCAGGCCGGAGAACAGGGACTCCAACTTCTCCTGGAGCCAGTTCGCCGAGGTGATCAACTCCACGCTAAACGATACTGTGGGCAACTTCATACACAGGGTGCTCACGCTGATCGCCAAGCGGGAAGTCAATGATGGAGAGGCAAGGGAGGAGGAGGTGAGGGAGGCAATGAAGGCATTCGAGGCGAGCGCGAGGCATTACGAGAACATCGAGTTGAAGGACGCCCTCTTGTCGGCGGTCGAGATAGCCAGGATCGGCAATAAATACCTAAACGAGGTGCAGCCGTGGAAATTGGAGCAAACCGATGCCTCGATTGCGCTCGCTAATGCCGTCGTAATGGTTAAGGCACTCGGAGTATCGCTGTATCCCGTAATGCCCGCCAAAATGGGCGAGCTATGGGCCATGCTCGGCATGGATGCGTCCAAAATTAAGTGGAGCTCGGCTTATGAATCCATTGGAATCATCAAGGCAAGCAACGTTCACCCGCTGTTCAGGAAGCTAAGCAATGACGACGTGAAGTCCCTAATTAATAGGCTAGGCGAGATGAGGGGGCAGGGAAGAGAATCCGCTTGATGCTTCCAAGCCGTGTTTCCGAGTATCTTTATAAACTGCGGCGATTCCCAGCGTGAATTATGTCCTTAACAATGGATAAATTGTTGAATGTGGACTACGATTATATAATAAACAGGATAATAGGCTTCATTTCATCCTACGTAAGGGACGCGGGGGCAAGCGGAGCAGTGATAGGTCTGAGCGGGGGAGTGGATTCCAGCGTGACCGCGGCGTTATCGGTGAAGGCACTTGGAGCCAATAACGTGATTGGAGTGATAATGCCGTCAATGGCCACGCCGAAGCTGGACGTGGATGACGCGAGGAGGCTGGCCCAGATGCTTGGCATCAAGTACTACGAGGTGCCCGTGGACGGGATTAGGGATGCCATAACTAAGGCAATCCCCGTCTTCTCCCCCTCGGATAGGCTGGCCAATGGAAACATCCTTCCCAGGGCCAGGATGACAATACTCTACTACTTCGCGAATAGGTTCAACATGATGGTTATGGGAACCGGCGACAAAAGCGAGATACTTATAGGATACTTCACCAAGTATGGCGATGGCGGCGTCGACTTGCTTCCAATAGGCGATGTGTATAAGGGCCAAGTGAGGCGATTGGGCATCGCGTTGGGAGTGCCTCAAGACATAGCCATGAAGCCCTCCAGCCCGAGATTGTGGGAGGGCCAGACGGCGGAGGGAGAGCTGGGGGTCAGCTACGACGACGTGGATGTAATACTCCATGCATTGGTCGACCTCAGGATGACTCCCGAGGAAGCCGTGAAGGCAACGGGCAAGCCCGAGTCGGCAGTGATGGCGGTTTGGAAGAGAGTTATCAACAGCGAGCACAAGAGGAGAATGCCTCCAATACCCAGGATTGGCCTTAGGACGGTGGGATTGGATTGGCGCATGCCGCTGAACAAGGAGGGCTAACCGACCTCCTCCCCCGGCCCTAAAGGGCGAGGTTTGTCCTTTATCACCAAACCGTTCTCTTTCTCTCCTCCACCACTTGGGCATAAAGTTCAGCCGTGCTCTTGGCTACTAGGTCCCAGCGATACTTATCCAGCACCGTTCGCCTGGCGTTGCCGCCAATATACCTCCTCCTTCCCTCATCCCCGAGCAGCAGGTCCATGTCGTTGGCCAATGCATCGGAGTCCTCGGGATCCACCGTTATCCCGTTAACCATGTTCTGAATTATCTCCGCCGGCCCCCCGCGGTTCGGCCCTATCACTGCCCTGCCCAGCGCCATTCCCTCCAGCACGCTTATTCCGAAGGGCTCGTACCTGCTCGGCAACGTAACGACGTCAGCCATGCCGACCACGCTGTATAGGTCCTCGTCCGGCAGCCTGCCCGCTAAGTAGACCTTGCTGCCCAAGTCCCTCGCCGCATTGGCTAGGTATTCATACATGGGACCATCCCCGATCATTATCAACTTGACGTCCTGCCTCCTTCCAAGCAATTTCCTGAACGCCTCCAGAACCTTATCGGGGCCCTTCTCGTAAACCATTCTTCCAAAGAACACCACTATCTTCTCCCAATCATATGCGTAGTTCCTCCTCTTGCTCCAATCCACCTTGAAATCCAGAAGCTCGCCCGCAACGCCGTTGGGTATCACCGATATCTTGTTGTGGGGAGCGCCCAGCACCTTCACCACTTCATCCCTCATGTAATTGCTGCAAGCTATCAACCGCCAAGCCTCGAACGACATCAACCACTCCCACTCATGTATGTGCTTGGACTCAGGGGACCTCAAGCCGCCTCTCCTTCCATGCTCAGTGGCGTGAACGGTCGCTATTAATGGAGCCTTGGCGGCGTGCTTCAACGGAACCCCGCTGGGCGCGGTGAGCCAGTCGTGCACGTGTATTATATCTGGTCTCCAGCGGGGGAGGAGTTGGGAGGCGCGCTTGAGCATCTCAAGATTGAACGAGTGGACCCACGAGATGAAATCCAGAACCTTTATCTTAAATGGATTAACTCGAATCACGTTAACGCCGTTGACCTCCTCCTCCACCTCCTCGTATCCGTAATTTATTGTAATGACGACTACGTCTATTCCCAACTTCGCCAATTCCTTCGTTAGGTAATAGACGTGGCGGCCGAGGCCCCCCACAATGTTTGGGGGGTACTCCCAACTCAAGTGAAGCACCTTCATAAAGCATACACCTCAAGTATGGTGTCGAGGGGAGCATCCTCCACGGCCAGCATGGGGGACTTTATTGTGTAATTGGATGACATGGAGGAGTGAGCCGGCTTGCTGTGTATCAATAATTCATCGCTCTGGGAGAACACGTATTCCTCGATGCTTGCTATTGATGCGCTCAAGTTAGAGGACCGCGGGTCTCCTCTCTCGTACTCCGTGGAGAGGACGCTGCAGATCAACTTGGAGCCGCCGAACAATAACTTGTACGCCAAGGCCATTAAGCAACCGCCCCACTCAAATCCATGCACCACGTCAACCCGCTTTCCCAACAGGTAGGGAAGCTTCTTAGCAATTTGCGCGGGAAGGGAGAGCCCGTACGCTATCACGTTGGGGTGATCCCTCACGTCCATGCCCAGCCTCAACACATCTATGCCCAACCTATCATCGCTGTCATCCCCATTGCCAGGAACCACCACGTGAACATCCAAGCCGATGGCACGCAGCCCACTCGCTATGGAGCTAACCAAATAGCCTAAATCCGTGATGAAGCTATTAGGAAGCGGGTACTCCCAGGAAAATAAAGCCACAGATCTGCTCACGCTTCTGTTTAGGCGTTCTTGGTTTAATAAGTTAACCCGAGCGGAACTCATCGTCAGCGCTACGAGAACTTGCTTATAACCCGCATCATGCCCTTCCTAGTCAAGTACACGGAATCATCTATTAATTCAACATATCCATAACCCCGCAGATCCCTCAACATTCTAGCCAACTCATCCTCGCCAATCCCGGCCATCCTAGCCAAATCCCTCACCTTAATGGAGCGCTCCCTGCTAACAGCTGAATTGAATTGAAGCACCGTTAATACATGCTGAACCACGTGCTCCATGCCACTGAAACCGCCGAATCCTTTTAAGCGTTCTTGCGATTTTCCCAGCAATAAACGGGGAGCGCCGATAATTCTATGTTAATTTAATGGATTCTATGTCGAAGTACCTCTTGGCCAACAGTATTGCCCTATTTATGTTCTTGCCGTTCTTTCCTATCGCCACCGCCTTCTCGTCCTCCGACACGGTTGCAATGGCTACCTTGCCATCGCTCGGCAGCTTGGTTATCTTTATGCTGGTTATCTTAGCTGGATACAGCGCATTCCTTATGAAGTCCTCCGGGGTCTCGCCGTACTCCACGACCTCCGCGTCCTTGCCCAAGTGCTCCCTGAGCCTTCGTATGTTGATGCCGTTCTTCCCAACCGCCAGGGGAGCGAAGTTCTTGTCTACGATGAAGATCACCCTATTGTACTTGTCATCTATTATGGTATCCCTTGGAGTTATTCCCGTTATGCTCTCGAATAATGCGGCATATCGCAATTCCTCCTCAGTTATAACTATGTTCGGCACCGCGATCACCTTATCAATTCCAGTATATTGCTCTCGCCCGGCTCCAACACGGCGAGCAAGGCCACCTTATACGGCTTACGCATGGCAGCCCCCAACTCCCAACTGGAACCGGGATACACGAATACTGGGGTTCTATTCAGATTGGCGTAGTACTCCACTTCCTGCCTTATCTCAGCCGGCGCATTAGCGGCCAGTATTGCCAACTTAGCGCTTCCATTTATAATAGTTTTCATGGCTCGATTGCTCCCAATTGCAATCTTGCCTGTATTCAGCACGACCTGCAATTCCCTGCCTATATCTATCATAACCTATAACCCCCATTCCCACGCACCACTTAAAAACTTTTCCCGACGGAGAATCCCACGAATAACTGAAAAACACGTCCCAATCCCCAATCACCGGCGAGCCCTCGATGACTTGGAGCCCATCTACCAAGGCTCCTTCTTCAACCCCAACACATATGCGGCAGCATTGGTGGCCAAATGTATGGGAGGCGTGAGCAATACGGCCGCCACGAATACTTGAAGCGAGACTATGGCGGGGTCCAACAATCTAGTCACAAGCAAGGCGGCCACCAGGAAGTCCAGTTGATCCAAGAGCGGGGCGGGCGCGCCTCGGGGAAGGCCCATTCTACGCTTCAGGAAAGCACCTATCAAGTCCCCCACCAACGCCCAAAACGAGAGCGAGAGGCAGTCCAAGTAGGTGGGGTAGCGCAATGCATTTCCGATGAATGAACTAATGATATATATGGTCAATCCTCCCAACGCCGTCCCCGCCGCCACCCCGAACGCGAACCCCTCTATCGTCTTGCCATCCCCAAATATTCTCCTCCCATCTGGGAAGAGCCGACCCATATCTATGGGGGTTCTCCTCTTGATCAACTTGGATGCCACCACGGGCGTGGCATTGGCAACATATGCCGGCCAAATCACTATCAATGCCTCCGCGACAAGCTTAGCCAAATCCATTGCCATCACTCACCCTTGCTATTGGCGACCAGGGAGCCTATATGTGAATCGCATTGAGGCTTATACGAGCAGTACTTGCAACTGATGGGGGACTCCCCCCGTAATCGACGGGTAGCCAAGGGGCAATTCCTCACGTAGTATGAGGGAAAGCACTTGCTGCATATTACCATGCCCCCCCTAAGATAGGCAATGCCGCTGACGCCTATCTCCGAGCCGCATATGGAGCATTTCACAAAGGGATGGCGAGCGGCCGCTTAAAAATAAAACCCGCCCAATCCTCCCTTTAGGGATGACGACGGCATTGGAGAGAAAAATGCCCTACATTTCCCTAATGAAATAAATAATATTCATTTGTAAAAATTAACCTTGTTTATTTTTATTCAGGGAAACGCAAAAGGGCTCGCCATCACTGCGTCTCCGGCATGTAATCGACATCAGACAGCTTCTGCTTCAAGCCGGAGAATACTCCCCATGGATAGAACACTGCAAGCGATACCACCACGGTTATCAGCGTCGCGTAGTTAAACGATATTAAGTTCAATGCGCCGTCGCTGCCTATGTAAGTCATCACGGTTAGGAACGCTATGTATGCTATATACCACAGCGAGTTCAAGACATGCCTCAAATCTCTCCCAGCCGTTCCCCTAACCAATGGGAGTATTATGCCGAATATAGCTGCCGCCGCAGTTAATAGAATCACTGCATAGTAAACCGTGACCCAACCGCTCCAGAATATTATCAACGCGGCGGAGGCGAAGGCTATCGGCGCTATTATGGAGCCGCCCGGTATTCTATACTTCGTCACGCCCTGCCTGCGAGACACGATCATTGCGACCGGGTTCACGCTGAAGCCGAGGTAGCCCGCCACCACTGCATCCTCTATCAATCCATATATGCTGGGCACCGGCGCCGCCAGGAAGGCTAGGACCGCGCCCACAAGGGCCGTTATTAGGAGCGCCCAGTAAGGTATTGAATACCTCTCATGTATGTACTTGACCAAATTCGGCATTATCCTAGTCCGTCCCTGAGCGAAGAGGACACGCGTGCCTCCGCCCAAGTATATATAGCCCACCACGAAGGGCCCCACTACGCCGACTATCACCGTCAAGATGAACAGCAACTCAGCGTTGTAATCGTGGGCCATTGTTATGAACGGATTGCCAGGTATTGAGGACACGGACGCCCAATCGCCTGCCGCCATGCCCAACTTGCTCCAGTTTATGCCGGTCACGAACACGAAGTCCAGCAGCAAGTAGATCAATAATTGGCCTATGACCACCAGTACTATTGCCAAGGGCAGCTTCCTAAAATCCTTGCTCTCCTCCGCGTAGTCGGGAAGAACCCTTATGCCGCCGAACGCGAACATGGCGAACGGTATGGCCAAGAAGACGCCGGTGAAGCCAAAGGGAAGGAAGCCGTGGTATGCGAATAAGTTCTTGGAATCGAAGAAGGCGGCAGCCAGAGCGCCGGCCACCGCTATATAGAACGCCAGCTTCACGGCGCCAAACGATGCTGTGGAGAGCCCGAATGCCTTAACCCCATAATAGTTGAACGGTATCATGAGCAACATGATGATGACGGCCACAATGGCCCCTAGGAGGGTTGGCGCACCGCTGCTGGTGACCAGCGATGGATAGAAGACGGACAATCCATCCACCACAGCGAACGCCTCTATTGGCGGAATGAATATGTACCAAATCAAGTCAGCCATAGAGTTTATCATGTTGGTGAACCAGCCATGGGTGTATAGGGCATAACGGGACGGCCCGCCTGCCTCCGGGTAGGTAGTCACAAGCTCCGCGTAGGTCAGTCCTATGAAGAAATAAAATATGCCGCCCAGCAGCCATGCCAACACGCTTCCTGGCCCTGCCGAGCCGGTCATGGCGGCGGTGCTGAACAGTATCCCCGTTCCCACGGCTCCCGCCACTCCTATTATAACCAGCTCTGTAAACGAGAGCTCTTTTCTTAATTGCCTGCCCTGCGGAACTCCTTCACTCATGCAATAAACTAAAATATATATCGATTTTTAAGTATTACTAATTTCATTTTATATTATACTACTAATAAATATCAACTAGGTTAAGCTATGGAGTACGAAATAACAGTTATGCATGGATGTAGGAACCTAATATATGCACTTGACCCCTCCCAGCCCTAAAGGGCGAGGCCTACCGCTCTTTTATCATTCATTAAATCAAGCCCGGCTCAGCCCAGTATTCCCTGCGAGTACTTGCTCCTTATGCTGGATAGTGCCTTGAACCTGGAGAGCCTGAAGACATCAGCAAAGGATGAGGGACGGCCATCTCGCACCATCTCCGCCACCATCAATCCAAGCGCGGGGGATAGCTTGAAGCCGTGGCCGCTAAGTCCTACGCAGGTCACTATTCCCTTAATGGGCTCATCTAATATAGGCATCCAGTCCGGCGTCACATCGTAGAGACCGCCCCATCCATCGATGTAGC
Source organism: Thermocladium modestius (assembly GCF_055398215.1). Taxonomy (NCBI): domain Archaea; kingdom Thermoproteati; phylum Thermoproteota; class Thermoprotei; order Thermoproteales; family Thermoproteaceae; genus Thermocladium; species Thermocladium modestius. The sequence goes on from NZ_AP043731.1 coordinate 229,159, forward strand.
CCATGTTAGACGCCCACCCAAGCCTCTTGGCGGCGCTCTCCATATACCTCACGGCCTCATCTATGCCTGGCCTGTCCAATGGATTGAACGAATCGGGATCGGCGGAGGCCATGCCTGGATCCAAGTCTCCTAGCAATGCATTGCTTTCCCCCTCAGGCCTCATGTAGAAATTATTGATTGCGTCGAAGAATATCGGGACCCGCCTATCCACCTTAACCCTAAGCGTCTTCTCGGGCACGATGTTGAGCGGCAACTCCACGGGAAGCACCTTATTGGCCCAAACCCCCACAGCCACCACGTACTTGTCCGCCATCAACTCGCCGTGTCTGGACGTAATTGCCCTAGGCCTTCCTCCACGCACGTCCAGCTTGGCCTCGTCCACAATGAATGACGCGCCCAGCTCCTTGGCCCTCGTCGCGAATGCGTTGGCCACCATGGTGGTATCCGCGTAACCCGCATCGTCCTCCCATGCTGCTACCTCTCCCTCGCCTATCTCCGCGCCAATTAACTCGTGGACCCTCTCCGCATCGATCAACTCAATTCTAACCCCCATGCTCCTCAACATCTCCACGTTATCCCTCAAGTAATCGCCCGCTATCACCAACAGGCCCGTTCTCATGTAGGCGGGAACCCCGAACTCCCTCTCAAAGCCCTGGAAGAACTTGAGACTGTACAACGCCATCTCGGCCACTTCCCTGACGCTGTAGAATGCCCTCACTATCCCAGATGAGTAGGCAGTCATGCCTTGCCCGACTCCCCTCTTATCCACCACTGCCACCCTATAGCCCATCTTGGCTAAATGATACGCAGCGCTGGAGCCCGTCGATCCGGCCCCAATGATGACTACATCATACATATGCAAAGTAAAACCTTGGCTATTTTAACTTTTTCGCAATCCCTTAATAATAAGACAAATGTTATAGATCAATTGGATCTTGGTAATCTATGTATGTCGGTGGAGAGAATTGCGTGTCCAATTTTTGGTAACGCATACAATTCAATTCATTATGACAGCAATGCTTTATAAGAGATGGTAAATGGAGAGTCAATGATACTGGAGGTCGCCATTGCATTGATAACGCTGCATTTCGCGGTTCCCATTGCCTATTATGCCACAGTGATCAAGTGGATGAAGCGGCCATGGCCTGATGTAGCGAATGCCGATCTGCCCAGCGTCTCCATAATAATCCCCACCTTCAACGAAGCAGATGTGATCGGGAAGAGGATAATCAACATAGCTGGGCAAGGATATCCCCTCGATAAAATGAACGTGATATTAGTAGATTCCAGCAGCGATGGAACGGCAGATGAGGCGGAGAGGCAGGCCAGGGCAAGCGGCTTGAGACTTTCGATATTGAGGGAGGAGGAGCGGCGGGGGAAGGCCGAGGCGTTGAATGCTGGGCTGAAGTTGGCCACGGGCGATGTGGTGGTGATAGCGGATGCAGATGCGTTTTGGGGAGCAAATGCATTGCCCAACGCGATGTCTTGGTTCTCCAATCCCAAGATAGGCGCGGTTTCATGCGTGAAGACCCCCCTCTCTGGCAATTCAACGGAGCTTTCATATAGGAATCTATACAACGTGCTCAGGGTGGGGGAGAGCAAGAAGTTCGCTACGCCCATATTCCACGGCGAACTAGCGGCGTTCAGAAGAGACTTGCTGATGAAATTAGGGGGATTCCCTACAGATATAGGAGCTGACGATAGCCACACAGCCACCAGGATAGCGGCAATGGGGTTCAGATCAATAATTCCCGAGAACGTTACCTGCGCTGAGCTGGTGCCCACCGCCGGCTTCTCCAAGTGGAAGGTGAGGAGGGCACAGCACTTGATTCAGAATTTCATAAAGGCCATAAGGCTGGAATACCCCAGCGATTTCAAGCCCATAATCTACACGGAGTTCTACCTCCACGTTATCAATCCATGGATATTGGCGGCCGCGGTTGTGCTTCTATTGATGAATCACGGAGTGCAGGCAATGGCCTTGCTTGCGGCTGGACTGGCCGCGGCTGCATGGGGCCCCTATAGGTCATGGATGGTTCAGCAGCTTTACCTGCTCGTGGCCAGCGTGAGGAATCTCCGCAGTAAGGAATTGATGTGGGATAAGCAGAAGAAGCCGGCCGCGCCTAAAAGTGACCTGTAATTCTATCTCCCTCGGGCTGAGTGGGAAGAATATTGTAGCGCCACAGTTAAAAATGCTGCAACATGAACGCCTCATGGACAACATAGGAACGCTTGAGGACAATATCCTTATAATCCTGAAGGATGGGGAATACATAGAGGGCGAGGCGGCCCTCCTATACGGTGAGCTGAGCAATAGGGCCAGCGATCCCCTCGTGAAGACTGTGTTCCAGATAATTTACCATGACTCCCTCAAGCACAAGGACGTCCTGACGCTGGTGGAGGATTTACTGATAAACACGGTTAGAATGCGCGCAAACATAGAATCCGTGATAAGTCAGAGAAGGAACTTGGACGCTATGGTGTCTCAAATGATGGAGATAATAAAGGACGTGAGGAACAACATGCGCGGCCCCATAGGCACCAGGGAACTAAAGGATATAGCCAAGAAACTCGAGCGGCTCGAGGACATAGAGGAAACCCAGCTAACCAGCTACGAGTTCCTCTCGAGCGCCATACCGACGTCGGCTGACCCCCGAGTCCAAGTGACTCAAGTGCTGATACAGAGCATAATAAACGACGAGAAAAACCACAAGGACTTGCTGGAGAAGATAATCAGTCTATAATTTAATTCTATAATTTAATATAGTTATCTAATCGAAAAATTAAGCGGTGACTGCCTAAACCCATTGCAGCCAGGCAGCGATGGGGCCTATCAATGCTCAATAGGCAGGACAGGGAAGAAAATCAACATTTTAAAGCCCCCCATTAATGCAGCTAGGGGGAGGCTCAATTTATAGAAGCGGTAGGCAGGGGCAGTTCAATCCCAGGGTGCTTAGGTCAAAGCCGTACCTAACCTTCGTGAAGCCACGGCGCAGCTCCACCACTTCGGGCTTCACCTTGGATGGCTCCACTCCCTTGATTACGACCTTGGCGATCAACTCCGCCACCGCGGCCATCTCTCCCTTGCCCATCCCCATCCTAGTCATTTCTTGGACGCCCATCCGTATCCCGCTTGGCTTGACGGGGCTCTTATCCCATGGAAGCATGTTCTTATTTACTATTATATTGGCATCCTCCAATGCCTTGGCGATCGGCCCTCCTCCCCCGAACTTCGATACATCCATGGCAACTTGGTGAGTGGCCGTGAACCCATGCTCCTCAGCCACCACGGGCAAGCCATTCGCGTGAAGCTGCTCCGCCAAGGCCTTTGCGTTACTTCTCACCGTGGCGGCATACTCATCCCCGTACGTGGACATCTCTATGGCGGTCACTATCGTTGATGCATACCTATGCAAGTGGTAGTTGGAGGTCATCACGGGAAACACCGATCTCTGTATCTCCTTGAATAAATCCTCCCTCGTCGTGAAGATGACCCCGCCCTGGGGGCCTGGGAACGTCTTGTGTGTGGAGGACGTCATTATGTCGGCCCCAAGCTCTAGGGGGTTGGGGAATTGATGGCCGGCTATCAAGCCGAGCACGTGCGCCGAGTCATGCATTAAGACGGCGCCAACCTCGTGGGCCGCATCCGCCAACTCCTTGATGGGGTGGGGGAATAGGTAGAGGGATGCTCCCAGAAGCACCAGCTTGGGCCTTTCCTCCGCTATGAGCCTCCTCGCGGCATCGACGTCCACGTTGAAGTTCTCCTGGCTCCAGGGAAGGTAGGACACCCTCAAGCCAAACGCCTTAGGAGCCCCAGTCTCGTTATGGCTTATGTGGCCGCCGGCCGCGGTCGGCAGCGATGCTATCTTCTCCCCGAGCCCGGCCACGGAGTGGTACACCGCCATGTTAGCCACGGTGCCCGATATGGGCCTCACGTCGGTGAATCTGGACGAGAACAGGGACGACATCAAGTCCACCAGCATCTGCTCCGCCTCATCCACTAAGGAGACTCCCTGGTAATACCTCTTCCCAATTGTTCCCTCCGCGTATCGCCCCATCATGTCGTTGAGGTAGAAGTACTCGGCCAGGGGGGACATCACGTTCTCGCTCGGTATGAGGTTAATGGTCTCCCTCCGCCTCCAATTATTGTGACGATCCATTATGGCGCGCAGCTTGGAGAGCGCGGCTATTGCTTCCTCCTCCCTCATTAATGGAATCGATGGGCGGTGCTATTAAACACTGCGCCTGTCATTCCCTGGAGTATACGTAGGGTATCCCGAACATCCTCGCCAAGTCCTGGTTGAGGGACGCCACGTCCTCCCTGGAGACCTCCCTAACGTCGTACTTGCCCAGCGCTGACACGAGCATTTGGGTCTCCACCTTAACCGCCTCTATGTAATTCCTAACCCCCTTCTCACCCCTTATCATTGCTGCCAGGATTAGGGGGCGGCCAACGTATATCCCGCTCGCGCCCAACGCGATGGATTTCACCACGTGCGCTCCATTAAATAACCTACCCGCTACGAGGAGACCCAGCCCAGCGCCGCCCAGCCTCGCGTCCATTATCTTCTTGAGGCCCACCACGGTCGGGTAGCCCAGCTCCTTCATTGCCGTGGAGGGAGCCATGCCCGTTCCTCCCTCCTTTCCATCAATCACCACGGCATCCGCCCCCTCCTCGCTCGCTATCCTTATTATCTCCGCCACATCCCTGTAGGGGCCCGTCTTTATCCATATCTTGGCCCGCGGATAATTGTTCCTCATCATCCTTATCGTGCCCCTCAATATGTCCGGCGTGAAGGTGCCCGGCACGGAGTACCTCTCCACGTACTTCCCCTTAGCCGTCAATGGATCCTCAAGGAAGTGATACTTATCCCTCACCTTGATTGCATCCTCCTTCCTCATCCTTATCACGCCGCCGAGCCCCGGCTTCGCTCCCTGGCCCACCTTCACCTCGAACCCAACGCGGCCCTCCTCTATGAATGGCTCCAAGTCCTTATCGCTGTACACCTTGTTCCAGTGCTCATCGTAGGAATCCTCCACGTTTTGCTGTATGAATACTCCCCCCCTCCCATCCAAGTTCCCCAGGTACGCCATTACCCTCTCCTTGAAGGATGGGTGGAGCTTGCTTCTCCTGGCTCCATAGCCCCTCACGGTAGCCACGTTCTCGCCTATCCCCATGGGCACGCCCTCCGCCGCGGCTGCCTTGGCTATTTGAATGGAGTACCTACTCGCTATGTCCGTCGACCCCATGGATGCCACTACGAATGGCGCGGCGGACTTGAAGCCGCCCAGCTCGGTCTCCAGGTTCACGTCCGTGAAGACTGGCTCCCGCAGTAGCTCCGCCATCTTCTCAAGCCTGCGCGGCGTGAAGGCGGGCGGGTACAGCACCAAGTCATCGAGGGATAGGAACCTGGGATACGATCGGCGGCTCACCGAGGCGCCTAGGACGGCGGCCCCGTAGGTGCCCACCTCGCCGAACGGGTACGCCCCCTCCCTCCCCCTCAAGGCCTTCATGGATATCTCGTCGAATGGGTAATCATCCATGAATTCCCTCAATCCCCGGAAGGCCGCTAGTCTTGCCTTTATCTTAACGACGAGCTCTGCAGCCTTTATCGCTATGCTTGACACGCGTCATCGCCTAGGGAGAGACTATGCCGGCCACCTTGGGGTAGGGCCGCGCCTCCCAAACCCCCCTCAGCCCGCATATGTACCTAACCAGCCTCTCCACCCCTATGCCGAACCCCGCCGTTTGGAGGGGGTAGTTCTCCTTCAGCATTTCCAAGTACCACCTGTACTTATTGGGATCCTCGCCTGACTCCCTCATCCTTGCTATTACCCTGGCGGGCTCGAACTCCCTCTCCGCGCCGGACACGGCCTCCCCGAATCCCTCTGGGTAGAGCAGGTCGAAGTCCCGTAAATAGCCCGGCCTGCCGGGGTCCTCCCTGTCGTAGAAGCCCCTAGAGCCCTTGGGGTACTCGTACACGGCCAGCGGGGATCCGTGGTGGGCCGATATCGTCTTCTCGCACTCCCACCTCAACTCCGTGTTGCGCGGGTTGCTGCAGCCCAGCTTGTTGGCTAGCTCCACTGCCTCGGCGTGCGTGTACCGCTTGAAGGGGCGCTTGAATTGGGGCGGCGTCCTCCCCATCCTCTCCAAGTCCCTCCAGTGCTCCTCCTCCACGGCCTTCACAACGCTCTCCACCAAGTCCTCCGCGAGCGATATGACCTCCTCCAGGGACGCTCCCCTGACCTCTAGATCCACTTGGTAGAACTCAACTAAGTGCCTCCCCGTCAATGCGCTGTCGTTGGGCTCGAGCCTTATGTTGGGGGAGACGAAGTACACCTTATCCAGCGATGAGGCCAGGTACTGCTTGTACAGTATGGCGCTGCTCATCACCTTATACTCATGGCCGTAGAAATCTATCGTGGCTTGCTTGGCGCCCCTTATGCCGGGATCCGTGACGGGGCCCACTATTGGGGCGAGGGCCTCTGTGAATCCCCGTGAGTCCAGGAAGGCCCGCACCTCCCTCAATGTAGTTGCCTCTATTCGAAGCATTGCCTTGTACTTATCCTCCTTCACCCACCTCCACGAGCTCTGCACCCACTTCTCCAGGAAGCCCAGGAAGGCCCGCTCGTCCTTGACCATATCCTCCAGCTCCAGTATGGATTTATTGACCTGCCCCTTGACTAGTTCGGCATCCATGGAACCATAAAGCCCATCATAATATAAGAATAACCGACTAATTAACTATTATAATCCATAATATATTATCATTCTTCCAGTAAATTACCGTTAATTGAGGATAAAGTGACATAAGGAGCCTCACTTCGAGGTGACTATTCTGATGACGGCTCTATGCCATACCTTGGCATCCAGCCCCAGCCTCCTCCCGCTCACCGCGTCTATGGCAAACATGGCCTTAGAGGCAACGTCGCTGTGTATGGACTTGGCCAGATCCAGCACCGTGTAATCCCCCGGCACTAGAACCACGTCGGGGAGGACGCGGCCCTCCGTGTCCGTGAACCTCTTCTCATCAGCCACCGGATACACCGCCACCATGCCTAAGACGCCCAGCACGGTCTTATTTATGGCCTGCACGACGCCGGTGCCTCCCCACCTCCTCATGAGGTCGGCTATCCTATCCAACGCGGCCCTCTGGGCCTGGGGCAGGTCCCTCGCCACCACCTCGAACGATGGATCGCCCGGTATGTACTTCACCAATCCCTTGCCCGCCGCCTTCCTCAACGCTAACTCCGCCTCAGCGCTAGTCGGGATCACCCTGTCCCCCAGCTCCTTCATCATCCGCTTCACGTTATCCTCGGCCTCAGGCACGTCTATCTTATTGGCCGCGATCACCATGGGCTTCGACCTACTTCTGAGAAGCCCCATGAACTGCCTTAGGTCATCCTCGCTCCAGGAGTGGAGGGGTTTCTTATCTAGGCCCAACTCCACCAGGGTCGCGCTTATCACTGCTTCGCTGATGCCTAAACCGCTCAAGTGATCGTATAGCACCCCCACAAGGGGCTTCTTGGCGTAATCGACCAGCCTAGCCATCTTATCCCAATCCTTCCTCATTATTTGAATCATCCACATAGTGACCTCTCCCTCCAGGAACTCCACGTCCAGCATTGGATCGCGGGATCCAGGCCTGGCCAGGCGGCCCTCCTCGTCAGTTCCCCCCGAGGCGTCCACCACGTGTATCAACGCCGACGCGCGGCGAAGGTGGTCCAGGAATTGATTGCCCAGGCCGCGGCCCTGCCAGGCCCCGGGCACGAGTCCAGCCACGTCTATTAACTCCACGGGGACCAGCCTATTGCCCTCCAAGCAAATGGAGTTCCTCGGATCATCCCTCACGCCCAGCTCCGTGCACACGCACTTTATCCTGACGTGCCCGATCCCCACGTTGGGCTCAACCGTGGTGAAGGGGTAGGGCGCGATCTTGACGTCTATCATGGTTGCGGCGGCGAAGAACGTGGACTTACCCACGTTCGGCTTGCCGACCACCCCAACCTGAGGAAGCGATTGCGTTACCATTCCATGCATAGAACGACCACCGAATAAAAAAGCTTTACCGCAATGGCGGCGAGACCGAGAGAAACCATTATAAGCGGATCGGGCGGCGCGGGGATATGCTGCCTCTCATACACTTAGCGGGGAACGCGCCCATAGTTTTCCTGCTTCACATGAATGGATTCCTGATAGCCTTGGCCACCAATTTCACGGCCGTCGGGGCCTTCTCCGCAATATATGAGCTGGGCGGGGGAGCTGTGCTCAACTCCACGCTTCTTCCCGGCGTAACGTTGACGGACGCAATGCCCTACGAGGGCTCCCTCTTGGTGACGGGACTAAACGGGTCGAGGCCCTTCATGGCTGAGATCAACGTGAGGAGCTGGACCATCACCAACGAGACCGGGAAGCTGCCGACGAATTTCCAGCCATACGCCGCGGCGGACTTGGGGGGTGAGCTGGTGTTGGGCGGTTCATCCCAAGGCCACGCCTCCCTGATAGCGTTGAACGGCACCACTATAATTAACGAGACGAGCGAGCTGCCCAGCAATTACTTGGGTAGCACTATAGTCCTGCTGGCCCCCCTGAACGGATCCCTCCTCGTGGCGGCGTCCACTCAATACCCCTCAATGCTGATCGGCGTGTTGGGGAGCAGGGGGTTCACCGACCTGACGGGGAGGCTACCCATAAACCCCGACTTCGCCTTCCCAACCACGGTGGCGGTTTACGGGGATGAGGCATTCATAGGCGGCTTCAGCGTGGCGGGGAGCGAGGAGCCGGTTGGGGAGGGGGAGTACCTTCAACTAAACCAGCTCGGGTTCAAGCCCATAGCGTTGCTGCTGGTGAACGGAACGTTTCGCGACCTGGCCCCGGTCCTGGGCATGAGCTACGGGGCAATATTTGACGCCTCCTTCATCAACTCCACGGCGCTGGCAGTGGCTGGGGGTTACTTGATAAACTCGGGTTGGGCTCCATACGTGGCCCTGGTGGAGAATGGGAGGGCAATAACCTATCAACTTCCTCTTGATGGAGCCGCGTTCGCCGTTACCAAGGAATTGGAGGTGGGGGGCGGCATCAATGTTTTCTATAACCTCACCGAGCTCGTGGGCGAGCCATTCATAGCAACGGCTACCAACGCCATAGTCCCAAGCGAGCCACAGCCAGCGGCAGCTACCTCATTTACGGCGCTGGGGTACGCCATAGCGGTAGCGCTTATAGCGGGGGCATTGATTGGGCTTTTAATGATGAGCACGCTGGAAGATGAGAAGTGATTGGGGTTAGAGATACTGAACGTCGTGCTAGTGAAGTGAATATGCGACTAGCATGGCGACCGCCATTGAACCTCCCAACATGTCGTTCATGCTATTCAATTAACTAACCGCCTGTGACCGCTCATTACTACCTAAGGATTTCCTCCTTGGTTTGGGTCCACACTCTAACAATACATCCAAGAGACCAGCAGTGAATTAATGGAGACGAATCACATCTGTAATGCGATCGGCAGTTGAATCTCTTGGGCTTTTGCATTAATTCCCAACCCATTAACAACCTGTTATTCTTTTCCATACTAAGACGCAGTTCAACGCCTTGATACAAGAAACCGGGAGAACTTGGATTTTCACTGACCCTCCCAGGAGCCCCTAAAGGGCTAGGCTTGTTAATTTTTACCATATATAGGATACATGCTAAAGCCGTTTGGAGTATTTTACTTTCTGTTTATCTCTCTAAACGAGATGAGTTAATGTTCAATTTTAATAACTATAACTATAGTAAAGTATAATAGCTTCTATGAGAGACTATGGTTGAAGCCAAGTCGGTCTGGAAAGGAAGACCAGTACTGCCTCACGCAGTCTTTTCGACAGTGATTCCAGTTCCTCCCTATTGCTCACCTTAATGATAGAGGCCGATTTAATCATGGCCGGCATGCTGGGCATCTCCTCCTTGATGGCATCCACCGCGTCCCTGACCTTCCTACGTTCCACGGCGTACCACCTATCCCCAGCTATGAAGGGACCCATCTCTGCATTGACGTGCTTCCTTAGGAAGGAAAGGGACTCAAGCGAGCCCGCTGGTGGGCCCTTCATTAATTGAAGCGGCGAGAGCTCGAGGGACTCCATTGCTATGAAGACCGCGGCCTCGGACTCCTCGTCCGTCCACTGACCGTTTCTATATACCTGGAAGCCACGGGCCCTTAATGCGTTTGCCAGGGAGGAGGAGGCCCTCCTAAGCTGCCCCCAGACTGAGTCCGGCGGTTCCCCAGCGGGGTAGGGCGCCATCAAGACGAGGAGCGGCGAGAAGGCTGGGGAGGGGGGGCCTGGCTTGAAGAAGGAGGGGGAGGGTTTCTCGGTGAATGCGAGGGACATGGCTATGAACGTGGACATGGCCTCCAAGGTGACGGCGGCGGCCGCGTTCCTGGCTGGATCCACGGGGTCTATTATTATGAGTGGGGAGTCGAACCTCTTCCTGGCCAGGGATGGGGGTGAGTAGTGCCCCTCCACGTCTATCACTTGGCGGGGTCGCCATGACTTGGCTGCCCTGACGGTCTCCTTGAAGGAGCCATACTCCACTATTAACAGCTCAGCCAGGTAGCCGCTGAACCCGCCTATCCCCACCTCAGCCCCATAGATGCCGCCGACCTTCATGAATGCCTTGAGCAGTCGAACCTCGTCTTCCTTCCCCTTCAATTTATCCCTTAGATACAGGGTGTGGAGGGGCGTTCTATCCGTCGCCGTTATTGGCCTCTCCCCCATCTCTATGCGGATGCAGGGAACCACGTCAGCCCTGAACCCACCGTACCGCAGGGTGAGGTAGGGGTGCTGGGCATACCTGGTGCTCCAAGGAATGCCGGCCGCAGTTGCTATATCCGCCAAGAGGGAGAGAGCCCGGCCACTCCTTATGGCTTCCGGCCCATAGGTTTTTGGAAAAGCGGCGAACACATCTATATCAAACTCCCCTGGCAGCCAAGTCCCGTGAGCCACGGATCCCTGCACCGTCACCTCCACGTCGCCGTGCCCCCGGGCCGAGAGGCCACTCGAGAAAACCTCCACCAACTCCGAGGCCACTCTGGCCACCATTTCCTCCTCCTCCCTGCTGGGCCTTACCAGGGAGAGGATCTCCTCCATGTCCACGCATTCGTCGGTCACGTGTCCCTTTAAAGTAATCGCCTGGATAATGGAGATCAACCATCAACCATATATGCCCATCGTTTTCCTATTTTTGCAATATTTACTTCCCCATATTGGTAAATAATTTAATTACTTGTTTCTAATAAGCCGATGTTTACAGAATAAAGAAAAACTTAAAAAAACTACTCATGGCAATAACACATGAATAGATCCGCTATATATGCGTTGGTCATTGCCCTCGCGGCGATGGCCATTGCCGCAGTAGCTCACGCAGCTACCGCAACTACGTCGGTAAATCCATACTTCATAGGAAACGAATTCTTCAACTGCAGTCCATATCTGTTTCCGCCATACTATACCAACTCATCGACTGCCCACCTAATAGTATTCACGTACCTGAATTTCGCCGATCTTAACAACACAATATATCAAGAATACTACAATTCATCCTCGCCTCTTTACCATACATTCATAACTCCGAGCAAGTTCGACTCGCTGTACTCGCCGCCGTCATCCGTGGACTCCGAGCTGTCGAGCATAGCAACTGGAAACGGCTTGAGCGTCGTGATGACCAGCCCATCCATGTTCGTGGCAAACGGCACGGCGCAGGACGTGGACAACGCAATAAATGCAATAATAAGCGCCATACAATCCAATGCCACGTGGACGACTTGGGTATTGATTGGCGAGTGCAATCCCGTTGGGGACTTCTTCACGAAGCCCATCACTGAGAATGGGATTCGCTTCTATGGGAATGGCTCATCAATAACTGTAAAGAGGCAATTGGCTCCCATAATGCCGCCCCTCGAAAGCATAAGCCCCGGCACTATCAATTACAAGTCGTCGATACAAATCAACAAGAGGCCGGTGGCCGTGGAGATAAACGCCCAGTCCGCCACGGTGAAGCCCCTCTTCGGTTCTCCGCAGGAGTTCCTGTTCCAATTCCCATTCGAGATGTACTTCCCGCAAGGCATGGAGATCCTTTACAACGCAACTCCCCTATACCCAATGTGGTATGTTGGCAATTATAATGGGATAAACGGCTCATCAATAACCATGGGAATAGTCGACGCGTTCGGCGATCCCATATGCAATTCCAGCGGGCTGGCTGAGTCGCCCTACGTCAACCAGATAACCAAGGACGCGGATATATTCTCCACCATCTTCGGATTACCTAACGTTAGCTTAACCGCTATTTACCCAATGGGCACTCCAAAGATAACTGCGCTGAACGCGGCCACGGCCTGTGGATGGGCTGATGAGTCTGTCCTGGACGTGGAGTGGAGCCACTCCATAGCGCCCGGCGCCAAGATACTCTTCGGCGTCTCCCCGGACGCCGGCGACGACTTATTCGCCACGGTGGAGTACATGGTGAACAATGGCCTGGCCAACTTCATAAGCCTATCCTGGGGAGAGCCGGAGGATGCCATGGATCCATTCTATGCCTTGGCCTATCACGAGATATTCCTCCAAGCAGCCGCGGAGGGCATTGGGGTCTTCGCAAGCAGCGGCGACAGTGGAGCGTACGAGGACGTGGTGGGATACCCATACCAAAGCGCGCTCTATCCCTCGGTGGATCCCATGGTGACTGGGGTGGGCGGGACGAGCAATTACATATTCCCGTGGAACGGCCATGAGTTTACCTTCGCCTGGAACTTCTACGACTTCGGGGTGCCGCCATACTTCAACGACTTCATCTTCTGGGGAACCGGGGGCGGTTACTCCATATTCTACGCAATGCCCCTGTATCAATACCTCTACGCGTTTGGAGGACCCATGGGTTTAATGGAGGGTTACCGCTTCTTCGAGAGGTCAAGCTTCCTGCCATTCATATGGGGATACCTAATAAATGGAGGGCCGGTGCCCACGGAGGGATTACCGTGGTATAGGGCCGTGGAGTACCTGCTGGAGCCCGGCCTCTACAGCCCGGTGGGGGCCAGGGGCTACCCCGACTTGGCCGCTGACGCCAACCCCATAACCGGCGTGCCCATAGTGGTCAACGGCTCGCTTTCCCCATTCATATGGGGAGGCACGTCGCTTGCGTCGCCTCTCACCATGGCCATGACCACGCTGTGGCAGGATTACATAAACGCTAAGGGAATGAATTACAAGATAGGGCAAGCCGCTCCAGTGGCTTATCAATTGTGGTACGAGCTGGGCAGGAACGCGTATACCGGCAGCAACCCCATCTTCATCAACGTGGCCTACGGCTTCAACGGCGCCAACTCCGCCACGGGCTGGGTGGTCAGGCCGTACGAGTGGAACCCAGTGACCGGGCTGGGGAGCTTCAACGTCGGCAACCTAGTCTTCTATGGCACACCACTGCTCAAGTAATAGCTAGTAATTGAAAAATAAAACAATCAATTTATTCTTTTCTCAAAAACATTCTTATTATTCGGCTTTACTGACCTCCTCCCCGCCTTGAAGGGCGAGGTTTGTCCTCTTTTTTATCAGGGGATATTATTTAATTGCTGTCGACCTCCTCCCCGCCCATAAGGGATGGGGCTCGTCATTCATTTCATCATCCTCCCCCCTCTCCGCTTTATGGAGGGGCTTGCCGCGCTTCAGCGAGGGACCGTCGAAGTTATCCTTCAACAACTATGTCGAGTTTTCCGGTGAAGGAGCCGTTCTCCCGTTAAGTAGGAGGGGTTTTGAACTGTTCCACGCGTAATTGAATTAGGGGTAAATTATAGTTCCAAGGCGAGGCGGGCGGGGTTCTTAAAAAGGGGGGCGACATGGGCTTTACCGCTATGTCCGAATCAAAAACAAACTGGACGAGAATAGTGGCAATGGTGTTCGCGATAGCCCTAGCAATAGGGGCAATACAAATAGCACACGCATCAACTCTACCCTCACCGGTGCCGCCTCCAATAACCGTGCCACCGGTGCCGGTGCACATATCCTGGAACCTCTCATACGCACAACCACCCTACAGCTACGTTCAGGGGTTGAAGAGCAGCAACCCCATGCTGTACGAGGAGTATGAGCTCCTCTATAACACCACGCCTGTCTGGTACGGGCTGGCCAACCAACAATTAACCATCTACATATTCAACGCCACGTACGTGAACGGAACGGCCAGCTACCCCAAGCTATTCTACAGCGCAACATCCATGAGCAATTCAACGGGCGGAGTAACTTGGAACTTCAACATAACTTATCCGGGAACCAAGAACGGACTATTCGTGGACTCAACATACGCCAAATGGACGGTCGCAGTCACGATGACGTACGACGGATACCAATGGGTCCTATTCAACTTCACCACGGCAAATGCCTCGCTAGGATCATTAATAGCCAACTTAACATCGCCCACCGGAACATTAAGTCCCTATAAATACCCAGTGTGGCAGACCGTGAGGGGATTAAACCCCACCACCATGACTCCACAAAACTATGCGGCAGTCGTCATGACGGAGTTCAACGTGATGTACATATGGGTGGGCCAAGACTTGAGCACCTCGTTCAAGGCATCTCCACTGGCATCAACCCAGCTATTCAATCAATTGAGCCTGGCGTTCTCCGAATCATATAATGGCCAAACCATAATATCCCAAGTGCTCGGCGTCAACAACACAGCCGAGAGCCTCACAGGCAACGGTGCATTGATATTCAAGAGCAGCCCATGGGCGGTCTTCGGGCCCATTTGGTACCTGCCCGCCCTAATATACCAGAACGGCCAATTGATAGGGTGGCATGAGGCAGGGGAGGCAAACCCAGTCAGCTTCCACATAGGCATTAACTACACTTACTTCAACCCAGGAACCGGCTCCCAAGTAACGGTCACGCTATACGACGTAACGCACTATCCATGGGGCGGATACACAAGCGCTTACGGTGGCTCTTTACTGCAAGGAGGAATAATGGCAGCATACGACTTCTACAACGATACTCTTGTGGGAGTATCTTCAATGAATGGGTATAACTATGGACTTGGAGCCGCGGTGCCTGAGTTCGTCTTGGGCATTGGGTTGATATCGTTCAATGCTGGAGCTGTGGCTGATATAAAGGGCAACTTGATAGCGGGCTCCGCGTTCGGCCTCAGCGCTTACCCGGTGTCCCAGGATTCCTTGTTGTTCGAGGTCATGGCGAATAGGACGATATTGTACGGCCCATTGCCGATAAACTTCCTGTTGACGCCCAACGTAGTCAGCATACCCGCCGTCGAGTACACGGGAGTGGTCTATGAAACTCCCACCGGCAACTCCATTCCAACAGTGACCCCCTTGTCCGTCAGCGCATTGAACTTGGTGTTGGAGTACCAGACCAATGTTGGAACGTGGGACGTGGCTGACCTCAACATAGCCCCGCTAGTTCAATACATGATACAGCATGATACTACCTATGAGGAGATACCGGTGATCTACACGTCGCTGTTGCCCGTTGAGTTCTACGTGACCCTCTACACGCCGACCTACAGCGTGTTCAGTCAATCCCCGCTGCCGGCCGAGAAGGCACAGGCAGTATCAGCCACCCTGTACTATGGAACCTCCACGGCCTCCCTATCGCTTCTGGCCACTGGAGGCGTCACCATAAGCGGCTTCAGCGACGTGGCCATATTCCCATCACTACAAATGGTGTATAACCACGATGGAGTACTGAGTCAATCCCCCGCAGTGCTAGTGCCTCTGCCCACACTGATGGGCGACATAACCGTCACCAGCAGCGGAGTGACGGGACAGTACCAGCCCACTATAAAGACGGCCTTCTATAGGCTGCAGTTGAACTACGTCGGCATGCAGGTCGGCGTCGGCACGTTTAACGCGACTTATGTGGCTAGCACCACCGGGATAACCACTACCGTGTTTGGTTCTCCCACCACGTCCAGCGGGCAGTACGTGGTGCCGGAGTTCACTGCGTTCTATCCACCGTCGCTCTACCCAAGCACTGTTAATGACACGCTGTACGGAGCCGCCGCTGAGAAAGCCGTTACCCTGTCCAACGGGTTGACGCTGCTCAGCGAGCAGGCCTACACCGCAGTTCATGTATACTTCGTCAAGGTAGAGTTCCTCAATCTCTGCAATGAGCCCATAACCAGTGGAGTGGTGGAGGTCTCCACTCCATTCGGTAGCTTCAACGAGACTGTGGCCTTCTCCTACCCATACACTCTGCTGCAGTTCCCAGTGCAAGTGAACGTGTGGAACGTGCCGGTGCAAGTGGTGAAGCCCACCGCTAACTTCACGCTGGTATACTTCGGCTACATAATGCCGTCGGTCAGCCCGGTAACTCGGGAGCCGACCGGCACCATAACGCTGAACGCCACCAGCGTGAACAACATATACTTCCCATTGATAGATATAACCGTGAACGTTGTCTCCACCACCGGGTACTCGCTGCCCGGCTTCGTGGTGGAGGCAATAAGCGGAGTGAACGGGCAAGAGATGGTGCAGGGAATAACCAACGGCACCGAGGAGTTCAAGAGCAATGGATTGATAACTGGATTCAGCACCGCCGAGCCCTACGGCATGGCCATAGTGACGAGCGTTCCCATAAATGCTCCATACATAAAGCCGTTCTCCTACTTCACGCTGGAGGTCAGGACCCTTTATCCCAGCGTCGATAGCGCGTACACTTACACGCCGGAGCAGGACGCGTTGAATCAGTCGTTCGCCGCATACGCGGCTTGGCTCAACCTCAACCAGACCACCACAGCGTACACCTATGGAACCAGGGGAGTATTGGACCAGAACTTGATAATATATGATAACACGACGTACACCGTCCCGATGACCGCCACATGCTACGAGGTATTCAAGGTTCAAGTGCCCGTGGAGACCCTCAACGTCTACGTGACCGACGTGGAGGGTAACGTATTGGCTAACCAACCCATCTACCCAGCAATGCCTGGAGTCGCTATATGGAGCAACACCACCCTGGTGATAAACGATAAGTTCAGTCCATACGCTTTGGCGAGCATTTGGTACAACGAGACGGCTAACGAGGTGTATAACCAGACAGACTTCAACTTGATAGCCATAGCGGGAGGCTTGGCTCAGTTCAGGAACCTGAGCCAGACCTACTTGTACCACGAGAGGGCCGCGGTGGCAGCCCATAACTACAACTGGGTGCTGGGCAATGCATCGTTCGTCGACACGGCTGTTCTGCTGGCCAACGCATCCAATGCAGGCCCATACGCTATATTCACGCTGCCCAGCTACATAATATCAGGCCAAGGAACCGCCTTCAGGGCCAGGCTCTTCATGCCCGGCCAAGAGTTCCAGGCCAAGGTGTTCTACCTAGGCTATGAAGTGTTCAGCAGCGTGTTCCCAGTGCCGCCCTCCAATGAGGTGGCGCTGGCCTTCAGCAATGGAACCATAAAGTACGTGCCTAGCTACACCGTGTACGTTGGAGGAAAGGCCACTCCAGTCGCTCCTGGATCCGTGGTGATAGTGACCAGCACCTACCCGATACAGTTCACGGTTACCAGCAAGTCGCTGCACTACACTGTGCCCAATACCGTGGTGTCGCTGACCTTCTACGACTCGCTGTTCAGGGGATACGTCAACACCAGCAACACGGGATTCGCGAATTGGGGCGGCGATTACCTCAATGGAGTTGTGTATCCATTCACCAGTTACTCCAGCGCCTACACGACCGGCAACCTATTCGTGACGCAGGGAAGCAAGTGGATAGAGATCAGGAAGGTCTCCAACAACGCATT
Organism: Thermocladium modestius; assembly: GCF_055398215.1. Classification (NCBI taxonomy): domain Archaea; kingdom Thermoproteati; phylum Thermoproteota; class Thermoprotei; order Thermoproteales; family Thermoproteaceae; genus Thermocladium; species Thermocladium modestius. The sequence continues at coordinate 246,950 of NZ_AP043731.1, forward strand.
AGTGGCGGACTACTCCAAGGAGGCGTACAACAACTCCGCCTCTCTGGTATACTACTCGCTGCCCAACCTGTTGGGCGTCAGCTTGAGCGGAACCACTGAGACCGAGTTGCCGATGAGCAATCTATACCACAATGCGATGGGTTACTTCTTCAACGTGACCGTTGGAACCCCCGTCTTCGCGATAGGGTACAGCAACTACGCGGAGCCATTCGTCGCGTTGGACCAAGTGCCCAGCGTCACTGGAACCACCAAGTTCGCCGAGTTGACGAATGAGTTGACGACGCCGCCTGCCTCAATGATGGTAACCAACGCCGCCGGCAATGAGACCACCTTCGTATTCACCAACTTCGGAGGAATACCGCCGCTCAGCTTGAGGTCCATGGAGACCTACATAATGGTGGCTCCAGGAAGCACTGTAACGGGCGCGCTGGCCACGATAATAGTGACGGTCACCAACGCAACCGCCAGCTACAACTTCACCCTAGGAACCGTTGACGTGACCCCGCAGTTCCAGGCCGCAGTGGGGAGGTGGGACCCGCTCATAGTCCCACTCACCTCAGTGTCACTGCCTAACCTAGTGGCCCAGTTGGTCAAGACGCCGAACAGCACCCTCAACCTAGCCAAGCAAATATTGGCGGGAACTGCCAAGGTAACCGCTATATACGTTAACGTAACTATGGAGGGAAGCGGTACCTGGACTAACGAGACTAATGCCGTGCTGTCCACGGGAATCGGCGGATACTCGGCTCTGACCAGCGCCAACCTCTACAGCAATACCACCAATACCAATGGAGTGTGGTGGTGGAAGGTGGTGCCCGATGCGACCTGGGCACCGTACTTCGGCACTCCATTCACCGTATATATACCAGTGGGAAGCAGCGGAGTCGCCACGTTCGACGTGCCCACCTACGCTCCCAACACGGCTGGATACACTCCAATAATGCCCACCAACATAACCGGCAGGCTGAACACTTTGGTATCCCTAGCCAGCCAGCTCTCCGAGGCTCCATACACCTCGGTGGGCAATGCAGCGTTCTTCGCCAAGATAGCCAGGGCATACGTGCTGGGCACGCAGAACACGCCGAACCTGGCCCCAGCCGGCATGCTTGACGTGTACACTGCCGGCTACGCGCCGTCCGGCGTGACCGACGTACAGCCGATGCCCTACGTCAACGCGACCACATTCGTAGTAATGAACGCATATAACGTATCGGGCGGATGGAACAGCGTAATGGGAAGCCTAGGGCCCGTCACCAGCAACTTAATAGTGCCCGGAGTCGGGTTCGGAACCGGAGCGGGCTCCTGGCCCATATACGCCATATACGGACAAGTAGATGGAACGCCGCTCTACGCGGCTGACAGCGCGAGCAACGCAATTGAGCTACCCACGATAGCCTTGGAGGGAATATCCATATTCAATAACATGAGCAAGCCAGCTCCACAGCCATACGCAATACAGAGCCTCTCGCTGACTCTCAGCGGATACACTTTCATAGTGAATGGAACGCCCGTCAACACGTACACCTACAGCTCGCCGATGGCTTTGCCGTTCGGCGCAATAACCACTGTGCCCGCCAAGTACATCTATGGAAGCAGCGTATTGGCTAACGTCACCATGAAGACTGGATACGTGCCGAAGCTGGCGTTCTACGAGCCTCAGCTAAACGTCAGCCTCACAGCGGTCTACTCCTACCAGTACAACGTCACCTACACCAAGGGCACTGCCAGCTTCAGCTACGTGCTGCCCAATGGAACCATGATAAGCCTCGGATCTTTACAGGGCTATGTCCAGCCAATAACCGTGACCACCACAATAGAGGTGCCCGATCTATTTAGCGAGATATACGCTGGAACTCACCTTGGCTCCGGCAATGGATACATAACCAGCGGACCAGCCGTGCTGAGGTTAAAGAATGATACTGGATACGTGGCTCCAAACGATGTGTTCCCAACCACCGATGGAGATGAGTTCGCCAAGCTGTGGGTTAATGGAACGGCGGTGCCAACCGTCTACTACTCGCCGCTGAGCCAAGTACAAGACTGGAACAGCAGGCCGTTGGCTAACCAGACCCTGGCTGCCTACTTCGGCAACCAATTGATAGCGCTAACCGTGAGCGGAAACAATGGATACTTGATGCAACCATTGCCTGTCAGCATCAGCGTGAGCTTGACCGCAGGCTATGTGAACTCGATGCACATGATATCCACTGTCTCCAGCAGCAAGTCAGAGGGAATACCGGCAAGCAGCTTTACCGCCACGTACACGTCGACCACATACGATAATGCCACTATAGGAGTCAGCAGCAATACCGTGGCTCAATCGCTTGGCTCTCCAACGCCGAGGATAGTGGTTTACTGGTACGACAGTTACCCGCTCTACTTGATGAACAGCGCTAAGTATCCGTTCATTGACGTATACGATACTGGAGTGCAGAACGACGTGTACCAGCTCGGAGATGCATTCCAAGTGACGGCGGTCAGGACCTACGTGTACCCAGTGACGATAACCGTGGACACTGTGGGAGGACAGCCTGTAAGCAACGCCACAGTCATAGTGACTGACACTGCAACCAGGGGACTTGAGTTCATGGCCAGCGGAGTCACCGGCGACGACGGTAGCTCCACCATATACGACATAAGGGTTTCCCACCTGCTCACGCAGCAAGTATACAGCCAGGTGCCTGCCACCAACTTCAACGTGACGGCCTACGCCTACGTGCCCGGCGTCGGCTACGTGCCCGTTGGAGTTAGCAGCTTCTCGATACAGAGAGGAGCCACTGTCCCAAGCAGTGGATTCAACGTTGTGATGAAGGCAGTGTTGACCCCAGTAACCATAGGAGTCAGCACTGGCCTGCCGATAACCGCGTCCACCAGCCTGGGAACGATACCCACCGGTGCAAGCCTTAGCGTGGCTGTCAGCGAGCCCGTCTACAGCATAACCGGAGTGGGCGGGCTGGCCAAGGTCAAGCAGGTAGGAACCACCACCGTGTACAGCGGCACCTTCACCGTTCCCAGCAGCGGACAGATACAGACTCCACTACTGCCCATAAGCACATCCGGCGCTTCCGTGTCAGTAACAGAAAATAGCTGGATGGGCATACCCATAAACTATGCTGTGAATTACTACTTGGGAAGCGGCAACTACAGCGCCCCGATACAGTTCACGGTGCCCGCAGCTGAGATCTCGCTGCAGTACCCAAGCAGCTTAGTGCCCAGCCAGGCCACCTATAACTTGACTTACAATGGAATGAATATAGCGACTCTGGGCGCCACGGGAGCCGTCGTGGTTCCCGCGCTGCCCAGCGGTACCTTGAGTTACACGCTGAGTGGATCTGTGGATGGCGTGCCGATAAGCCCATTGACTGTATCCGTGAGCAATGGAGAGATAGTGCCGGAGTCCGTGCCTGTTGGAAAGCTGGCGGTTGGATTCGCCGTGGCCCCGGCTTCAAGCGAGTCCTACACCGTTAACCTGATATACAACGGCATGACCGTGGCGAGCGGAAACGCGGCAGCGGTGAGCCTAGTCGTTCCGACCGGAACGTACACCTTGAGCGGCACGTTGGCTGGAGTACCATTGGCTCCAGTCACCGTGACCGTGAGCAGCGGTGCCATAGCGCCGGCCACGTTCAGCACTGGAGCGTTGAGCGTTGGATTCACCGGCGGCTTGACGCCGCAGAGCTACACGCTGTCCTTGTCGTATAGCGGAAAGACCATAGCCAGCGGAAACGCGGCAGCGGTGAGCTTGACGCTGCCAACCGGAAGCTACACGCTGAGCGGCAGCATAAGCAATGTGCCCTACAGCACCACCGTGACTGTGGGCAATGGATCGGTGTCGACCCTATCCATACCGGTGGCTGAGTTGAAGGTTAGCGCCCAGTCCCAGAATGGAGTTGCATTCACCAATGCAGCAATAAACGTGAGCTACAATGGAGTGGTGGTGGCCAGCGGCACGGGATCCGTGGACGTGGTCCTGCCCAGCGGCAGCGGCTACACCTACACGGTGACCGTGAGCGCTTACGGAGCGACTTCCAGCAAGACCATCACCTTGACGCCGGGAACCAGCTACCCATTGACCGTGACCCTGCCGGTCAGCGGCTACATGATAGGTAACACGTTCGTTCCAATGAGCACCGTAATACTGCTGATAGTGCTGGTGGTAATAGTAGTGATAATAGTCGTCATAGCGCTGATAGAGTACGGCAACTGGAGAAGGAAGAGAATGGCTGGAGGACTCTTCGGCCCAGGCAGCAAGTAATAATATATAATAAATAATAGAAAATCAAAATCATCTCTTTTTTTCTCTTTCTTTTCCTTTTCTCCTAGTTCACTTACTTCCCGGTCATTTCATTCAAGATCATTATCATGGATGACAGGTACTTCCCACCCAAGATGTGCGCCTTTAAAATTACCCAGTCCCAGTCGGCCTGCGGCAGCATCCTCAACTCGCTTGGATTGAGGTAGCCTGGATTTAAGGGTAGGGATAGGAAGATGTCCTCCGGCGATGCGTGCGGCAACCCGTCTATCAGAATGGATCTGGAGCTGAAGCCTGGAAGGGCCAACTTAAAGACCCGCTCATTAACGGCGTCCCTCCAATACATTGCTAAATCATCGGGTGATTGAAGCCCCCTTAGCCTCCTCAACATGGATCTAGGGCCGCAAACCACCTCCACCTCCTGCCTCAACTCCCAGTAAGACTCGCACACTTGATTGAAGCCTAAGTAGAGCTTTAACTCTTTTGTGTGGGGAGCGGAAGCGAATCGGCATTGCAGATAAGGCATTGTATGGCATTTGATTAAGAATGGCCCACACCATAGGATCCCTTCACCTTAAGCTTTCCACTAAACCCCTTCGGTTTTTCCTCATGCTAGAAAACAGGTTCTAAAGGGTGGAGCAGTTTAAATGAATGACTTGCGGATCTCCACTATAACTATCTTGTCCCCTGGCCGTATTCCGAATTTATCCCTTATTTCCTTGGGTATGGTGAATTGCCTGGAGTCAGTGTGCCTCGTCTTGAGCAGTTTTACTCCACGCAGCTCTATCTTGTCTCCCTTGTGTTGAACCACCATATCCACGTACCTCACGTGAACCATGTTTAATAGCCTCACCAGGCTGGCGGGTAGCAGGACTTGGTTGTTAATGTACACCCTAGCGCCGTACGGCAATCCATCGACCTTAAACCCAGGCGCGCCTCTGCGCACAAACTGCGGGTGATACAATGGAATAAAAATATTCAACTCGCGAGATGCAATGCCTCATGCATGGAGGTAAGGGCTGATCTCCTCTCCGCCCTAAGGGGCTATTGTCTTTTTTATCACATCAACCTAGTCGCTATTATCTCGTACTCCTCCGCGTCCTCGTGCTCCGCCGTGGAATCCACGCGCTCTCCAAGCATCTTGAGCAGCCGCTGCAGCATCATGTAGCATACATAATTATCCGTGACTATTCTGAACTGAGTTCCCACCGGCATTTTGGATAATTCCTTCGCGACAACATTGACTGGTTGGGGGCATTCTATTCCCTTTACATCGATCAAGTACTCCTGCGCCAATGAATCCACCGAAACCGCGGGGGAGGCGCGCGGTTAAAAACCTGCCCTGCATATTATGCATAGCTCAACGCCTTTAAAGGTTCATTGAAATGATGATGCCATGGAAAGGATCAAGAGGTTCGAGGATCATATACGAAAGTATGCCAACGCCGGCATAAACTTAACGTCGCTTGCATTGGGGTGCTCCGTCAAGGTGGATCTCTACAACGTGCTTTACCCCGCCCTCTCCATGGCCAAGAAAGACATGGCTGGCCTCAATCTGGACATCGCGCCGAGGGAGGACGTGGCGGTGTTGAGCGGCCGCGAAGCTGTGGTCTCCCGCCTTATGAGCGGGGTTGATGATGTGAATATAGACGCGGATGCCGTGGAGAGGTTCGAGCCGGATGCCGTGGTGGTGCTTGCCCAGGTTTATCAGGGAAGGGCAGGCAATCCCAAGGAATTCGCCGATGCCATTCTGAGGCTGTATAGAAGGCTAGGATCCACTAGGCGGAGGGTTTTGATAGGGAAGGGGCATAGCATAGTTACCACGAAGCCTGGAACCGACATGTTCGTGGTGGACATGATAAAGACCAATAGGAAGGACGGGGAGGGGTACGTCCTGGCCAACAACGATACGATTCAAGTAATAGACCCCACGGATGATATAGCATCCTACGCCCAAGCATCGGTGGCCATCAGCAATGCATTGAATGATCTATTCGTGAAGGGAGTCCATGAGAAGTTAACCATACACCCAGTCTACGATGCGCCGATGGGATATGTGGAGGAACTTGGTCGGAACATCTCCAAGTTTGCGGACTCGATAGGCGCCAAGCTGGTGAACGAGCCCCAGCCAAACCTGGGCTACCTACTGATAGGCGCCACCGTCACCGGGGAGACCGATAAGGAACCACCTCTCTTCTATGATAAAATAGACGAGGGATTCGAAGTCCTGGTCACGGGTCCCCTCGGTCAATTAAGCGTGATCGGCACTTTCGTGACCATTCACATAGACCAGGATTTAATGAGGAACTTCGAGGAGGAGGTGATGAGCGTGGATGAATTGGAAGAGTTGAAGAATGAGACCATGAAGGCAATGATGATTCCAAACATCGACGTTGCAAAGGTAATCGATAACCACTTGCCGATGAGTGGGGGGGAATTCGACCCACTCAAGCACGTGGCGGCCACCGTGGATATAAGCGGGCCCGGCATATTTGTGTTCAAGGAACTGGCGGAGCAAGCGGGCGTAAACATAAAGCTGGACAAAGTTCCCCTGATAAATGAGGAGGTTGCCAGGTTCGCCGCGGAGAACTTCATAATGGCGGATGCCACGGCAGGCACAAACGGTTCCTTAGCCATAATAGCTCATCACAGGGTGATCGAGGAAATAATGGAGGAGTTAAGCGGAATAAGCAGGCTGAGGCCAGCGGTGATTGGACGCGTCACGGGTAGGGGAGGCGGGGAGTTAATTGTTCCAAGCAACGTGATGTCCTTGATAGCGGATAAGGCCCTGGCCAATAAGCTTAGCATGCCCGTCCTCACAATAGAGAGACAGCGGAGGGCCGTGATGCGAATAAGGGGCGAGGTGCAGGGAGTGGGGCTGAGGCCCAGCATTAAGAGGAAGGCAATGATGCTTGGCTTAACCGGCTTCGCTCGTAATGAACCCGATGGAACCGTCACGGCAGTAGTTGAGGGGGACTCATTTAGAATAGAGGAATTAATAAATTGGCTCAAGAGAGGACGCGTGGGGAGGATAACTGGAGTCGACGTCGAATGGAGCGAGTACAAGGGGGAGTTCAAAACCTTCACGTACTCATGAGGAGGACTGCCACCGTCTTCCCAGCCCTTAAGGGGCGATTGTATTTTTTATGGTTTCATAAATGGATCATAACTATCAGATAGGCAATGTAAGGCACCAATCCCATGAAGAGGGCGGCGGCAGGTATTCTGCGCCTCGATACGAGGGGCAGCAGGATTAACGAGGAAAGCGTGGTTACTGTCACGCTCCACTCAATCGCGGTCCCAACGGGAAATCCAACGGTGAGCAAAAACACTGCCGGGTAAAGAGTTGAAAACACGACCTGCTCGCCTATCAATGCGCCCACGGACAGCGTGCCCCTCCCCTTGAATGCCCATATCATCGCGCTCATCGTCTCCGGAAGAGCCGTCGCAAGCGGCACCAGCACCAATGATAACGCCAATTCCCCCACCCCCAGATAATTTGCAGTGGACTCCACTCCCTCAATTAATAGATGGGAGCCCAGCGGCATCAAAGCGATGGATAATAGAAGCTTGGGGAGGAACCAGCGGGTCGAGGAGTACTCGCCCTCTCCCGCCGGCGGCCCCCTCCGCATATAGATTATGAATAAGAGGTAGGCGGAGAGGAGAATTAACCCTCCTATCCAGTGAAGACCCGCCGAGGCCAAGAGGGTGAAGGGGTAGGCGGCTATGACTAAAATATAGGGAGCCGAGAGGCTTCTCTCGACGTCCAAGACTACATGGCCACCGAGCAACGCGGACACCGCTACCAAGGAGTAAGAGATGGTTGCTGCCATGAAGGGCTCCCCAAATACTGTGCCCACCCCAACGTCCCGCGCCCCCTCAATCATAGAGATTAAAATCACCACTGCCTCGGGCATGGACGTGAATACCGGGCTTACCACGGAGCCCAGAAAAGACGCTGACAGCGAGAAGCGGGATCCAATGCCCTCGGCCCCCTCCGTGAATAGGTAGGAGCCCAGCATAACTATCGCGATCCCTCCCAGAAGCTCCTCCCACATATAATCACTTAAAGCGAGCTCCTCAATAGTTGAGCAGTAAGATCATCCACCGACTTAAAGACTTGGCCCTCCCCCATGCAGTACAGTAGCTGGGCCGCTATCTTATCGGCCTGGTTGAGGATCATCATGACGTTGGCGGCCTTACTGCCGTACTCCTCCACCATGCTAGACGCTATCCTACCGCATTGCCTTAACTTAACGCGAAGCGAATCCACGGCAACCCCTCGGGGCGTCGTGGGCATTATCCAGCCCAACTTGGCGTTATTGCCCTTACAGTTATCCGCTGCAAAGGCCTCGAACGCCTTCTCCACTACCATTACTTTATCCAACCGCTCGTCGCTTCCCTGCACCATGTATGCATTTAATTGAACCGCCAAGCCCACCACCAACGAGGCGGCCCTGGATAGGAAGGAATCCCCCTGCAACCTAAATCCATGAGCTAAGTTCCCCAATTCATCGAGGCAGCCCATTAATTGAATGGGGGGCGAGTCCTTCCTCAACCTGACGGTCTTCCCGAAGAGGGGTATGGTGCTGTACCCCGTATCGCCTGGGCAGGAAATGGCCTCTCCAGCCTCCACGCAGTCTACGAACAGCGGCAGCTTCATTATTGGATTTATATGAACTGCTCTATTTATTGTTATCTCTCACCCGATTATCCGCATGGAATTAAGGTTAGCTTCAACATATAAGTGTGATATTGACGCCGTTAATTCTCGAATAAAGAGGGAGCATCGCGGCATTTTGCAATACGTGGCCCCAACTGCTCAATGCATCATCATCTTATCCATCAAGAGGGCCCTATCCAGATCCCTCATGCTGCCTATCTTTATGTACAATCCATTGCCCAGCTTCGATATCCTGAGCAGCAAGTCATCGTCGCTATTATTGCCTATGGCAATGGTTGATATCGTGGTTCCCATCCTCCTCAGCTTTACCGCGTCCTTTATCGCCTTGGCCGCATTAACCGTCCTACCGTCGGTGACACATATCAAGTGACGCGATGCACCGCTCATCCCGGCCACTACATCCATGGACTTCTCCAACGCATTGGATATATTGGTGCCGCCGCCGGCGTATATGTACTTCGTTATCTCCAGCATCTCCCGCCTATACTTTGAGACGGGGTGCAACTTCCAAAGCACGTCCGCCCTGAAGTTAAAGAGGATCATCGCTAGCCTATCGCTTGTCTTAGAGAGGAAGGTTATGTACCTGGAAATCGCGTCCCTGGCTATATCTATTTTAGTCACCCCATCGCTTAATTCGCGCATGCTGCCCGACACATCCAGGCAAAGCACTATATCCAGCATCTTTATATCAGCGTATTCCTTGACTATTATGTCCCTCTGCGTGATGGGTTTCCCCATCATTACCTTCTTCGATACGTTCAACGCGGTCTTATCGAAATCTATGCTGGAGATCCCATCTCCGAACTTATACTCCCTCATGCTCACCACGTAGGTGGGGTATGACGTGGTCTCGGTGAACTTAACTACCCTGACGACGCTGGCCGGAGAGGAGGGGCCCCTCGATTTGCTTCTCAGGCTATCAAGGGAGTCCGCCTTCTTGCCCTTGTCCTGGGGAGACAATAATCCATACGTCGTAAGATATGGAGACAATTTCTCCACAGCCTTCAGCTTCTCCGTTATGTTAGCCATGGGGTCCACGAACATGTTGAGGAGTTGGGCTAGGTTCAGGAAATTAGCGGTGCCCACGCTGCCATAGAGGGCCTCATATATGGCTGACACCATATTATTCGATCCATCTATTGTAACCACGGAGCCCATTGACTCCACATTGGTGGGGGCAAGTTCCTTCTTAGCTTCATCATTTCCATTATCTTTTCCCTTGCCGCCCTCGCCGCTGCCCGCATCCGATTCCAGACCCTCCGCCGCCTCTTCCTCCTCATGTTGTTCCATTGAGTTGAAGGCATATTGAAAGGCTTCCTCCAGCACGTGTATCTTATCGTCAGGGTTTGCGGTCTCAACGGAGGTGAATAGATTCTCTATTCCAATCCTGGTAATCATAGTCTTCACATCGTAATTCCTTGACAACATCATTCTCATCACTATATCGTTGACGGCGGACTGGAAGCCCCTCACCGAGCCGGGCCTGACTACTCGGCCGTCTCTTGATAAGTACTCATACACTTTATCCAGCACCTGTGAGACGTAGTCCGGATACACCGCGACTGACCCCGATTCCCGGAAATTTAAATTAATAGGCATTTAAAGAAAATCGGGGAGCGCATCGGAAATTGGAGTTAATATTAATGCTTTCTCCTGCTAAGCGCGGCAGCGTCGTCGAATTTCCTCAATAAGTAATTCACCTTTTCCTCATCATTGGAGAAATTACCCCTAATCACGTGGGCCACGTTGCTGACCACCTCCTTCTTCAAATCGGCCAGGCTAATATCCCTGCCCTCTATCCAAGCACGCGATAATGCGCCGGATATGGCGTATATGGATGACCTTACGCTGGGTCCTATGTCGACCAATCCATCCTGGGATATCTGGGTCATGAAGTTAGCCACCACCTCCACAGCGAAGTCGGGCACCTTAACCCCCAAGTGCTCCAGCATCGCATTTGCCTTCCAATTAAGTATGGCCCTCAATACATCCTTGTCCGGGTAATTTATGTTGACCACCTTCATCCTATCAGCCAATGCCTCGCTCAACTCGTACACCCCGGAGTACTCGGAGGGATTTGACGTGGCTATGACCAGGAAATCGCTCCGTATGCGGAAGCCCCTTATGAACACGAAGTGCTCCTGCAGCGCTTGAAGCAGAGCAGCTTGGCTGTAGGGATTCAGCCTATTTATCTCGTCGAGTATCAATATGCCGCCGTGGGCCATCACCAAGGGACCTGGAATGAATGCGAGCGGGTGATCAAGGCCTGCCTGAAGCGCCACCGCTATATCTATATCGCCCGTCAATTCCGCGGCAGTCATATGGCTATGACAGGCAACCTCCATGTAGGGAGGAGAGGATATGTCAAGCAAGGAGGCAACCTCCTCGGCCAGGGTTGTTTTGCCCACGCCGACGGGCCCCATTATCATCACGTGCCGCCCCACCGCCAGTCCGCTCAATATGTCGAGCGCTATATCGCCGAGGCCCTTCAATGACCTCTCCAGCCCAGCCACTATGTTGTTGACTCCCCTGGATCTTATCGCGTTGGCCACCAATTGATCCACGGGCACCGCCTCCCGCCTAAGCAGGTTGGATAGCCTAGGCATTTTCTCCGTCAACTCATCCATACCGTTTTGCAATAAGGGAAAACTCTATTAACCTTTTCTATCAGCATTAGTTAGAGGGAAAAGGATGTCAGATGAGGATGACTTCAACGAGTTCGAGCTGAGGAAGGAGATAAAGGATCCGAAACGTAAATGGGCCGATCGAATAGTCAAGTCCATAAAGATATACTACAAGAAATGCCCATACTTCGACCTGCACTCAAGCGATTGCTTCATAATGGAGGGGGACGAGGGGAAGTGCCCAAGGGACGGCAAATACGAGGGATGCCCAGTGCTCGAGGCATTCTTAGTTAAGAGGTACGACGAGATAAAGGCGAAGGGCAAGACACTTCCATACGATTTCCGCGACTTGGCGCTTGTCTAATCTCCACGTTGAGCACTGAATGCATATACCGCCGATTAATAAGTAATATTTAAAATGCTAAATGCTTTATAGTATACATGGTGCTTTTACTAAATAATCCCCCCGCATCAATCAATAAGACCAGGAGCAACTATGATGTATTAAGCTGGAGCACCCTGGATAACGCCACCATAACGCGTTGGTTAACGTCCGTATGGGACATTCAGAGATCCAAGGAGGAGAAAAAACTTGGGATCCAGCGCGTCATGCCCATGGAATTGATAAACAGGCTCATAATGATGTACTCTAAGGTGGGCGACGTGGTGGTGGACCCATTTATGGGAAGCGGGTCTACCCTGGCATCGGCCTACGTATTGATAAGGAAGGGAGTGGGGTTCGAGATATATGATGATTTGGTCAACGTAGCGGTCAAAAGGCTTAAGGAGTTGGAGGAGGAATCAAGGGGATACGTCCCCTTAACCCTGCCCGATAGGCTGGCCTTAGAAATGGATTCAGTGAGGCGAGAGGTCGACCATGAGCCCATAATAATTAAAGACGATGCCCGAAACGTGGATAAATACTTGGAACGCGAGTCCGTTGACATAGTGCTAACAGCCCCTCCCCTCTTCAACCCAGCGCCAGGCAGTTTAAGGGGATTGGATCCAAGGGATCTAGCGTTGATCACCAATCATGAGAGTTACATGGGGGAGCTGGGCAAGATAATTGCAAAGCTATGGACCATATTGAGAAGGGGAGGCTTCATGATTATGACCGTGGAGGACATGAGAGCGGGGCCAATCATATATCCATTACACGTGGATTTAATCACAATGATGAAGGGAATGAACTTCAGCTTAAGGGACATAATAATCTGGGACAAGAGAAAGGAATACGATCCAAAGTCAATCACAGGCATAGTACATGAATATATTATAATAATGGAAAAGAGCTAGGCAATCCCAGGTCTAATCATTAAATTTCCACGGGGAGCGGTCAATCGGCTTCTCTCCGGTTAAATTTAACCGGAGACGCCAAAAGATGATGGCTTGAAAACCTTTCCAACCCTGAAAGAGAACTTCTCATCAACGCTCCTCTTCCTGTTCGCCGGTCTCGTACGCGTTTATTCCCGTGGTGGTGCCGGCCAAGCACGCGGCGAGCGAGTCATCACCGGCCCCGGCTCCCATCTTTATGGCCACGCAGTTGACCAGCGCCTCCGCCTCCGCGCCCGTCTCCACCCTCTGAGAGGCTTCCCTCAATAACCAATCGGGGAGAGGCACCCCTCGTTGCTGCGCGACGCCCATCAATATTCCCGCCACGACGTCGGGCGGGGGCTTTGGCACGAATATCTTCAAATCCCCAAGCCTGCCCGGCCTGACCAGGGCTGGATCAAGCGATTCCACCACGTTCGTGGTCGCCACCACCATTACCTTGTCAAAGCGGGAAACCGTGCCGTCTATCTCCTGCAGCAAGACCCCCACCAAGCGATACCCGCCCGAGTCGGCCTCGCCCCTCGCCCTCCCCAATGCATCCACCTCATCTATGTAGACGATGCTGGGCTGAAGCGCTCGGGCTAGGCGGAAGACCAGGTAAAGCCTGTGGGCCGCGCTCCACGGGCCTCCCCGCATCAACGCGCCTGTCCTTATGATGAGGACGCGGAACCCCCTCTCCAAGCCCAGCCAAGCGGCGAAGCCCAGCCCCAACGCCGTCTTCCCGGTGCCGGAGGGGCCGTAGAGAAGCACGCCGTGAACCGGCCTAACCACCCTGCCCTTCCCTCCCCCGTTGAAGCTGGCCGCAGCGGCCATTAACTCCCTCTTGGCGGCATCCATTCCTATCAAGCCCTCCCAATTCTCCCGGTATAGGCTCCTCAATTCGTCGGAGGTGGGAATACTGGCCAAGTGCCCATATAGTATTGGAATAACGTCCATATCGGTCACGTAGGTCAAGCCAATGAAGCCCAACGCCAAGGTAACCAGGTATAGAATCAGAATCGCAGGAAGGGAGGGGGGAGGAGCCAAGATCAACACGGCTAGAACGGAGAGGAGGGAGGAGAGGGGCACCAATGTGCGCCGCCTCATGGCGACTAGGGGGGATGCAGCGAACAGGGAGAGGGATATGGCCAGCACGCTTATGGTGAATGGGTTCGCATATGCATTTATGTTATTTATGAAGGAAGAGTAAAAGGCGAGGGGCCTCAACGGTATCTCACCCCCAAGCGGGGCGCCGCTCAGCATGGCCTCCAACACGTACGTCAACGCGTAGGACGCCGGCGGGATGAGGGGGGTGGAGAATGCCTCGAACTCGGAGGTTATTCCCCCCGCCGCCGCCCAAGCGAAGCCCAGGATGGGCCAGGGAGGGGGGAGGAACATGGCTATTAGGGAGGATGAGGCGAATGAAGGACCCATGCCCCTCGTGGAGGAGGCCGAGAGCAGGCCGAGGTGGGACGCTATCATGATGAGGCCCACCAAGAGCGGGGCAAGAAGCAATGCGGTGCCGCCGGGATTCACGTATATATCGCCCCAGAGCGATACTGCGATCACGCCCATTCCTCCCAGTAATAGGAGGCCGGATGATGCGTTGGTTCTGCCCAGCGCGGCCAGCAGTGCCGCGCCCAGCGTCGCCGCAATGCCTATCCACTCCCCTCTACTCACCGAGAAATAGATTAAGGGCAGCGAGGCGGCTAAGGCAGTCACGGCCCCCAACGCGCCGCTCCTCAACTGGCTTATGGCCATAATCAATGCATCTCGTCAGCGTTAAAAAACATATCAGGCAAGAAGCCCTCGGAATGACCATTGATCAAGGGCATTGAGCGTCTCATATTTAACTCTAAATATTAATAACTACTGAAAAATATTACTACAAATGCAAAAAATCGAGGCACTAAGATTTTTTAATTCGAGCTGGGACGCTAGGTCATGGTAAACGATGATGATATAGTAATAGTTGGGTATGCGAGAACCCCCATAGGCAGATTCGGGGGCTCCCTCAAGGATGTTCGCTCCCCACACTTGGCCGCCGAGGCCATAAGGGCGGCGATTAATCGCAGTGGGATAGATGCAAAGATGGTTGATGAGGTCGTGATGGGGTCCACGCTGCAGGGCGGAATGGGGCAGAACGTATCCCGCTACGCCGCCTTGCTGGCTGGCATGCCTAAGGAGGTCGGCGCATATACCGTAAATAGGGTGTGCTCATCTGGCATGCAGGCCATATTCGAGGCGTACCGCGAGCTGAAGGTAGGCGATGCGTCGATAATGATAGCGGGGGGCGTTGATTCCATGAGCACTCAGCCGCTGGCCCTGAGCAGCGAGTATAGGTGGGGGGTGAAGCACTTGATAAACAAGAAAATGGAGTTCATGGATTTAATGATAAATGACGGATTGATGGATCCAACTAATGGAATGATAATGGGGCAGGAGGCCGATGCGGTGGCTAAGAAATACGAGGTGCCCAGGGATGAGTTGGATGAGTACGCGTACCTAAGCCACACCAGGGCAGTGAAGGCTGTGGCGGAGGGGTTATTCAAGGAGGTGGAGCCGTTCCACGCAGAGATCGGGGGAACCAAGGTATCGCTGGAGCGGGATGAGGGGATACGGCCCGACACTAGCCTGGACAAGCTGAGATCGCTGAAACCGGCATTTGGCCCGGATGGGTTGCACACGGCGGGCAATTCATCGCAGTTAAGCGACGGCGCGGCTGCGTTAGTGCTAACAACGGGAGCGAGGGCCAAGGAAATGGGGTTGAAGCCCCTGGCCAAGATAATGGGATACAGCTGGGCGATGCTTGAGCCGTGGAGGTTCCCGGAGACCCCTATATACGCCATCGATAAGCTGTTGAAGAGATTGAATAGAAAGGTGGCTGATTTCGACTCGTTCGAGATCAACGAGGCATTCGCGGTGGTCAACGTATTGGTCAACAAGGTACTGGGAGTTCCATACGACAAAATGAATATATTCGGCGGCGCGATAGCCCTCGGCCATCCCCTGGGAGCCAGCGGCGCCAGGATAGTGACTACCCTGATAACGGCGCTGCAGCACGTGGGGGGACGAAGGGGAATAGCCGCCTTGTGCCATGGGACGGGCGGGGGCACCGCGATAGCGATAGAGATGGCGTGAACCGCAGATGCAGTAGGCGAAAACGTTTATTTGGTCAAATGAATTAATGCACCGGGTGAGGATGTTTTGGATCCAGAAGAGGAATACGTGATTCTTCCCTTAAAGGTGCTTCAACGCCTGGTCAAGTACTCCCTCGCCTTCTGCGAGACTAGATGCCCTGCCGGCAGGGATCCGGGAACCTGCATATACCTCTCCGAGCTATCCCCGGCCCTTGGCTTGGGCAACGCGCCTTGCTACTCGGATTACGGAACGTACAGACGCGAGGAATTCGCTAAGACGGTGAAGGCCGTGGAGAGCAAGTATGGAATGGATCACGCATCCCTACTCAAGTTGAGGCGGAGCTCCGTGGAGACCGAGATAGATTTGATGGAGTTGGAATTCGCCCTAGGCGTCATTAAATCGATGGATGAGAAGGAACCAATATACCTGGTGAGGGGGGAGGACTTGAGCATCAAGAACGCGAGAAGGATCTAGCGGCATCCAGTATCAAATCCGTTGGATCCACTAGGCTGCCTAGGCTGGGCCTTTCCTTGGTTAGATCCATTGTCGATATACAACCCAGCAGCTCCTCGGGCCTGCACCTGCGCAGCGGGAATCCCAGCTTGATTAAGTAATCATCTATGTAATACGGCGTCGGGAAGTATGATATGGCCGGCGTGCCCAGCAGGGCTGCCTCAGTGGAGAAAGTGGATCCGCCCGTCACAACCATTGCGGCATGATAGGCTAAATTAAGCCCATCCAAGGGAGCCCTCGGTATCACTACGTCGTTCCCATCGAACTTGGACTCTATCGCCTTGGCTTGATGATCATAACGTGGAAATACCACCACCTTGAGGCCCCTCCTGACGAGCTCCTCCACGGCTTTTATTCCAAGATTCAATTTATCGCCATATCCATAATATGATGCCAGGCTCTCCTCGAACCTGAATATGGCGTACTCATCCGGCTCTAACCCCAATGCCCTTATCTCCTCTACCTTGGGGGAGAACCTCTTTATCCACATTATCTCGAACAATCCATTAAACCACTTTATGGCCCGGCGTTCGTCGCACGGGACGTACTCCAGGATATCGCTGTGGGGCAACGCGTTGGGCAGTATTATTAGGGATGCGAGCGGCAAGGTTAGCTTGTTCACGAACGTCGAGTGGACCGTGTCCGTTATCGCTATTATGGGCTTGTTGAGGCCAAACGCTATGCGGAACGCGTCGGGGGACGTTAGGGACACGTGGACGTCGAACTCGCCTAACACGTCCAACAATAGAAGGGACCGCTCAAAGCCCTTCCTTAGCTTATCCATGGGATCCGATCCATGCATCCCAACGCATTTATGGGGCACTCCATACAACTTGAATATATTCTCCACGTAATCATAATTCCTACACGTTATTTCCACATCAATGCCCCGCTGCCTGCCCTCCAGGTATAGGATGGAGGCAATGCGTGCCTGCTTCGCGGTTAAGGCATCGAACCATATCCTCAAGCTGGTCACCCGTGAATGTAGATGAACTCCAATTCCTCGGATACCTTGGATCGCAGCTTGACAAAGCCGTACCTAACGAATTGAACTACATCGCCCTCCCCAACATCGGAGAGGAGCGCGGGCTCTCCCAAACCCGTTTGCTTATCTATCTTGCCCACCCTAATCGGTACCATAACTGAGACGGGGACCGCCGATGATGGAACCCACTGTATTATCTTATATCCATGCTTCTTCGCATCATCCACCCCCAAGCTTTCGATCTCCCCCCTATAATGATCTCCCTCGGCGATCAACCGCACGTTAGCTAGGTCCATCAACCTCACAATGGATCCATTCTGAATATACTCGGCATCCCCCCTCGAGATATAAACGGTGGCGAATCCATTGATGGGCGTTACCTCCACTGTCCTGGAGCCCCTCTCCGGATGACTTGGGTGGTACTGTATGTGAGCCTTCAACGGAGCGCTCGTGGCTATATTGACCTTGACCGGGGCCTCAACGAACATGAACCTGTTCGCGCGGGGTTCCAGCACCTTCCTGTTGGCGGCGAACAAGTTGTCCAGAGATATCGTGGCGTCGTTCTCCTTTATGCCGACCGATAGCATTACCTCCCAGATGGCCTCCGGCTGTATGCCCCGCTCCCTTAGACCGGCCAACGTGGGCAGCGTTACATCATTGAATGACAGGCCCATCTTCTTCAACACGGACTTGCTCAACGATGCACCCTCTATGTGCAGCCTGCCGAAGTGAATGGTATCCCCCATCTCCCAGCCAAACGCCTTATAGACGTAGCTTTGCTTAATAGTGTTGACGCGATGCTCTTGAGCCCTTAATATGTGAGTTATTCCCAGCAAATGATCGTCTATGGCCACCGCGAAGTTATAGGTGGGCCAAAGGATGTACTTACTCCCAACGAGGGGATGCGGATCCCTATGCGTATCTATTATTCTCATCGCCACCCAATCCCTTAACGATGGGTCTGGACTGGATATGTCGGTCTTCATGGCCACCACGGCCTCCCCCTCATTGAAGCTGCCTTGGAACATCTTGTCCAATAGCTCCATGTTGGTGACTGGATCGGCATCCCTGTTGGGGCACGGCAATCCGGATGACTTCAATGACTTCCACAAATCCGGATCGCATTGAGTGCCCTTGGCCACCACGTATGCCTTGCCCATATTCACGGCCTTCCTTATATATTCGTAATATATTTCCATTCTTTGTGATTGTATATACTCCTCATCCCACTTGATTCCCAGCCACGTCAAGTCCTCCTTTATCATGGAGTATGCAACTTTCATCGGTTTCTTGGTTCGCGGATCCGTGTCCTCGAATCTCAACACCAACCTGGCCTTCCCTTCATATTTCAATTTATATGCATAATTAATAACGGCAGGTCTTGCGCTGCCCAGGTGAAGGACGAAATCAGGGTTAGGCGCGAATCTTAGCTTTATCATGGAGTATCGATCGGCATTGGGTAGGGGAGGCAGCGACTCAATGCCTCTCCTCTCCTCCACTCGCTTCCTCTCCGGGGCCAGGGCATCGGGCCACCTCTCTTGAAGAACCCTCCTCTGCTCATCTGGACTCATGGAGTTAACCTTAGCGACTACCTCCTCCACAATGGCCTTGACCTCCCTGGCCCTCTGCCTCAGCTCCGGCCTCTCTGTGAGGAGCCTCGTCATGACGGCCCTAACGTCTGCCGAGCCTCCGAACTTTACTGCATTTATCAATGCGCTTCTCATGACTGCCTCGTATATATCATCGACCACACGATGAGGGCGATACAATGCTTAAAATGTTTTCCCCGGGGAGGCCTCAAGTCGGTTCTATTTGCCTAGCCGCGGCGGCCACGGGGCACTTTATGAGGCACTCCACCACGTCAAGGCAATTGACGGGGCACGATATCGAGTAGCCGCCGCAGAACGCCTTCTCTATGCTTAGGAAATTGTCTCTGAGAACCTCATTATCGAACACAATATATCGCGGCTCCATGGCCAGCAAGTCCCTGTACAGCTTATCAAAGCGAGCCAATTGATTTCTTCCGATGAAGAGCCCCCAATTCTCATTACGCACCCGCGGGAGCCAGTCTACATGCTCCTCCCCAGGAAATAAAAAGATAGGTATGTCGGTCAGTAGGGGCAGCGACGCCAGTTCCAGGAACCTCTCGAAGCTGAGTCCAAGCATTATTTTGGATCCGCCGTGAATTGAGATTATATGGGAAATGAAGTACGTATCCAACCACGTCATGTTCTTCACTGTCAACACCACCAGCTTCGATTTAATTCCCTTGAGCAGTCTAGGGCTCAGCTGGGAAATATCATTGATCTCCACCAATATGTTCCAATCCTTATCTATAAGCGATGCAAGCAAGTTCCCCTTAATGGGACCTATTAAGTCGCGAGGATCCGCCGAACCCAGCTCCCCACGTAGGACTAGGGTGCGCACGTTTTTAATGCACATAGCCTTACAATTCCTCCGCCTCGCTAGTTTCCTCCCCCACCTCGTAGAGTGCGCCCACGTCCTTCAGCTTATCGTATAGCTTCACTATTGCATCCTTAACTTGGGAATCCTTCTTAGCCCCAGTGCACACTATCTTTCCGGAACTGAATATCAAGAGCACAACCTTTGGATCTCCCATCCTGTATATGAGGCCGGGAAACTGCTCCGGCTCATACATGGAGTTCTCCAACATCAATGCTGATCTCTCTATGTCGACTTCAGCGTGCAGATTGCCGGAGGCCACTATGTTTTGTACTTGAATGTCAGGGTTCATGGGTATCTCGGCCCCGTATTCGTTGAGTATCTTTATCAAGCTCTTTATGGCTTTCTTCAACTCATCCTCGCTCTTAGCGCCTGTGCAAACCATGTTGCCCGTCCTGAATATCAAGGCGGATATTTTCGGTTTCTGCAGCCTTAATATGAGGCCGGGAAACTGCTCCGGGTTGTATTCGGCGGCCGGCAGCTTCTCCGCCAAGGTCTCCAGGTTGAGATCAACGCCTAGATTGACCGTTGCAACTATGTTCTCTATCCTGTAGCTGGGTTCCTTCGGCATAACTACTTTTTATACTGAGTTTAAAAAGCTTTAAAAGCATTTTGTTTAAAAATATTAAAAATTGAATATAAATTGAGAGGCAATGCCCGCACCGATGAGTATGATGACCGCCCCACCCCGAGGGGATGAGGCACTGGGTACATCGTGGTAAAATATTTAATCTAAAACCGGACGGGTAAATACATGGGTGGAAAAAAGAAGCCCACGTTGTCCCAGATGGCCAAGAAGCAACAACAAGATAAAGCAAAGGAGACAGCCCAAAAGAAGCCCGAAAAGGGTAAGGGAAAGAAGGAAGAGAACATTAAGCCCGTTGGCGATCTAACCGCTGAGTTGATGAATCAAATAGAGAAGGAGGTGACCAAGATGGAATACGTAACCCCCTATCTCCTATCATCTAAGTATGGAATAAAGATGAATCAAGCCATACAAGTGTTGAGGACGCTCAACTCAAAGGGAATAATATCGCTGGTATCCAAGGGACACAGGATAGAGATATACACAACGCCCACCAGGGCGCAAGAGCTGGGGTTATTCCCCATAAGATGACTAGAAGAAATAAATAAAATAAGCGGCGCATCGTGGCGCGTTACTCGCCAAGTATCACACCCTATACGATCCACTGCTCAAGCAGTGATTTATCTTTTCGATTAATTTCTTCGATCGCGCATCGCCATTACCCCTCACGAATATCTTGACGCAGCCATTTAACTCCCCGATCCTGGAACCGCCTATTACAATGGTTGTCCCACCGATGCTACACACATCTATGCCCAATCTCATGGCCATCAACTCCAAGGCAAGCAAATAATTATCGCTGAGCCGTATCACGGCACAATCCCAATCCATGGATAGCTGGGCGACGTCATAATTCCCATGCTCAAGCCATTTACTCACCATTTCCTCTATATATGTTAGGCTCTTCCCAGCCAACGTTGCATCATAAGGGATGATGCTCCTATTTCCATCGATTATCCCATATCTAGCCGACATCACCAGCAACCGAGCACCACTGCTGGACGCCAATTCCCTATACGCCTTGAACTCGGGGCCATCGTACAAATCCATCGCCTTTATCGAGTACTTGGATAGTGCTCGCCTATAATCCGCCTCCCTCTCCAAGTCATCGCTGGGCACGCTAACCTCTCCCCTCAATACCTCGGGCAAGTTGAGGGGATCCATGGATTTGCGCTTGCTGCAGTTAATTAAGATGAGGGACCGCATCTCCGCAATGCGTTGGCCATATGATTAAAGCTTTCCCCTGTCGGAATCACTTGAAGTGCTTGGAGCGTATGACATCCACCCATACGTTGTCCCTCACGAAATCCGGCGCGGAGGTTGAGTCGATTCCGACCGCTTGGGACACACCGTCGCCGGTTCCCCGCTGCGATATGACATCCATTATCTTCCTCTCCAACTCGCTTACTTTGCTTGATAGGGCATCTAGGGAGGAGGCCAGCTTGAGCAAGAGCTCCACCTGTAATTGATCATCGCATTTTTCCTGGATCATGTGGAGCTGCGGCTGGTATTGCGTGCTTATCGTGAACGTAATTGTGTAATGGGCCGGCTTAACATCATCAGCGTTGACGGAGGGTACTCGCTGTTCTACCTGAGTCTCGGGTTCCGCTTGTTGCTCTCCATGAACCGCCTTGTACTTGGATATGGCTTTATACACGGTATTGACAGATATGCCGAGCCTCTCCGCTATTTCCCTGGGCTTCATTCCTTGCTTGAAGTACATATCTCCCACGGTTAACTCGGTCTTCGATAGCTTGTACGACATGCCCGTATAAATGATTGAGGCCGCCGGCTTAATATAAGCATAGGTTCTCGTTTTGGGGTATTATATATAATATAAATAGGAAAATATATATAAATGCACGAAAATCGAGGCGATGCATGGCTTGCGGTAAAAGATTCATGTTAGGCAACCACGCCATTGCTCAAGGATTCTTGGAGGCAGGTATATCGGTCGCCATGGGCTACCCAGGCACTCCCAGCAGCGAGATAATGGAGTACTTGATGGAGGAGGGCGGGAAGCGCGGCATATACGCGGAGTGGTCAAGCAATGAGAAAGTCGCATTGGAGGGAGCATACGGCGCCGCCATGACGGGCGCCAGGGCCATAGCTACCATGAAGCACGTCGGGTTAAACGTTGGAATGGATCCACTCATGTCCAGCGCGTACACAGGAGTGGAGGGGGGCCTAGCAATAGTCACCGCAGATGATCCAGGCATGTGGTCCAGCCAGAACGAGCAAGACAATAGGTGGGTAGGGTTACACGCCTACATCCCAGTGCTGGAGCCCTACGACCCCGCCAACGCCAAGGAATTGGCTCAAATCGCGATGGAATTCAGCGAGAAAATGAAGCATCCAGTGCTCTTCAGGACAGTCACGAGAGTATCGCATACCAGGGGACCAGTCTATGTGTGCGACGGCAAATCCCCCGTCTTTGGCAAAGGCATTGATAGGACACAAAAGAGGTTCGCATTGGTGCCCGCCAATGCGCGTAAATTGAAGGCGGAGCTGGTGGGCAGGTGGGCTAAGATAGAGGAGGCGGTGGAGGAATTGCCGGTTAAAGTGGAGGAGGGCGATCCTGGATTGCTGGTGATAACCAGCGGATCTGCGTTTGCCTACGTCATGGATTCCATAAAGGAGTTGGAGATAAGCCCCACGGTGATCAACCTAAGCGTTCCCGTTCCAGTTCAACGCAGGAAGGTGCTTGACCTAGCCACCAAGGCCAATAAGATAATTGTCGTGGAGGAAGGAGACCCCGTGGTGGAGACCCAAATAAAGGCCGTTCTCTTCGATGAGGGAATAAAGGTACCTGTGCTGGGCAAGTCCAACTTCGTTTCCCCGGTGGGCGAGCTGAGCATAGACATCACTAATTCCGTGCTGGCCGGAGCAATGGGAATTGAGGCCCCCCGCAGACGCGGGATGGATCTAGGATACGAGCCGCCCCAGAGGCCCCCAGTATTCTGCCCAGGTTGCCCGCATGCCGCTTCGTATTATGAATTGAAGCTGGCATCCACTACATCAAAGGTTAAGCCGCTCTTCAGCGGCGACATAGGGTGCTATAGCCTGGGAATAAACCCGCCGTTCGATGAGGAAGACGTGTTGACGGACATGGGTAGCTCGCTCGGGGTCGGCATGGGCATCAATAGGGGAACTAATGGAAGATCATTCGTGGTATCCATAATAGGGGACTCAACTTTCTTCCACTCAGGCCTGCCGGCGTTGGCCAGCGCCATATATAACAAGACACCATTGCTCCTCATCGTCCTGGATAATAGAACTACCGCCATGACTGGCGGGCAGCCCAATCCCACCCAAGCAATACCAATAGAGGAGGCGGTGAGGGGGCTCGGCGTTAGGAACGTGTACTCAATAGATCCATTTAACGTGAAGGAAGCCGTGAACACTATGCGCAACGCAATAGATGCCGTGAAGAGGGGGGAGACCGCGGTGGTGGTCTCCAAGAGGGCGTGTGCTTTGGAGGCAGCTAGAAAATTGAGGAGGGAAGGCGTGGAGCCGCTTATTTACTCAGTGGTAGAGGATGCTTGTAAGGCGTGCGGCATATGTTACAACATGATTGCGTGCCCAGCCATACAGCCCAAGGATGATGGAAGGGCTTGGATAGACCCAAATTCATGCGTTGGATGCAGCGTCTGCGCGCAGGTGTGCCCATATGATGCCATAAAGCCAAGCGGTAACTTGGACTGGATAAAAAGGTGGGGTGAGACATTGTGAGGATCAATATATACATGATCGGCGTGGGCGGCCAGGGACTGATAACGACCTCCAACTTGATCGGCGCGGCAGCCACGTCTCGCGGCATCAAGGTGCTCACCTCCGAAACCCATGGCCTCAGTCAAAGAGGGGGATCAGTCGACGTCCACGTTAGGTTGGGCGACGTCAACTCGCCCCTGATACCGTTGGGCGGAGCCGATTTAGTCATAGCGTTCGAGCTGCTGGAGGCGTTCAGGGCGGCTCCATACATAAACGAGAACACCAAGATAATAGTAAATAGCAGACTCATAAGGCCGCCGACCCCAAGGCTAAGGCTGCCGAGTGCCGAGGAATTAATAAATAAGCTGAACGCGATTAGAAATGTAAAGATAATAGATGCGTTCAATACGGCAATAAAGCTAGGCAATCCCATAGTGGAGAATATGGTGCTGCTGGGGGCAGCTCACGCTGCGGGGCTTAATCTAGCAATTGATGAGAACGCCATAATAGAGGCAATAAAAAGCACAATGAGGATGCCGGAGTTAAACGTTAAGGCATTCAAGATGGGCATTGACTTGGTTAATGGATCTTCGCCACGATGAATAATTCAATTATGAAATGCGATTATGCCCTTGAGCATGTTATTCCATTAATAAATAGATTAACTATGGATAACACGGATATAATAGCCTCTTCCAACCTAATGGTTCTTACTCCCTGCCTCGGCACGAAGTTAATGAATGGATGGCCCTTCACATCTATACCCTCCCCACGCATCAATTCCTCCACTCCATGCCTGGGAGACCCGAAAACCACCGTTACATCTCCATTCCTGACCAGGCCGGCCAGCTCATCTAATGCATCGCCAATAGGCTTGCCCTCCCTTCCCGTGAGGAGGAGGGGGGGCCGCCTAATCAATTCTCCAATCGTCATTATATCCACGGAGAAACCCGCATAGTGACCGGGTTGCTTGGCAGGAACCACGTGAGCCCTATAGAGCCCCTCATCAACTTCATTCTCCAGTTGAACCAAGAGGCGGGACTTGAGGGGATAAGGTTTAGGAACTCGGGCAAACGCTGTCTCGCCCACCTTAACTATGGATGCATATCCATCCCACTTCACAACCATGCCCATCAAGACGACGCCTGGTCGGGGCTTCGATGAAAAGACGGGAAGTCGAAGCGGGGGCAGTAGGCCGGCCAATCGAAGCTCCGATTTCATGGGAAACAAATCCTTTCTCAAGTAGGGAGGCGTTGCCATGTACTCCAGGTATCTCTTTATGAAGTGGGCCCTCGACTTGGGCGTCTCGCCTTTATGGGTATAGATGTATATATTGCTTACCTTGAATATGGCAGCCGCCCTGCCGATATAGCCTATCTTCCTGACGGCCTCGCGGTCGTCAGCCGCTTCCTCCAAGGACGAGTGGGGTATTGCTATCCTTATCATTTCATTTCTGTTCCTTCTCCTTCTCGACCCGCTTCTCCTCTCCCTCAGCATTCATGAATATCGATGTTTTCTGTTTTCCTCCCATGGCTTTGAGCGAAAAACCATGCGAATTTAAAGCTTTTGCCCGCGAAAAAGCTTTAATTGAGAATCCCAGCGAAAACCACGTGGAGCAAGACATGAAGGCACTCATATTGGCTGGGGGATTCGGGAAAAGACTCATGCCGTTAACAATCGATCAACCAAAGCCCCTCGTCGAGATAGGGGGCAAGCCCATATTGGTCAGGCAGATAGAGTGGCTGAGGGGACAGGGCATATCCGACATAATACTAGCAGTGGGGCATTTAAGAACCAAGGTATTTGAGAAGCTGGGGGATGGATCAAAATACGGGGTGCGGCTATTCTACAGCGTGGAGGAGGAGCCCTTGGGCACCGAGGGCGCAATAAAGAATGCATCCAAGTACATAGACACCGATCTCTTCGTGGTAACCAATGGCGACGTGATAACGGACATAGATGTAAGCGCATTAGTCAAGGGCATGGGCGATGGATTGGCAACAATAGCATTGGTTCCCATGAGGAGCCCCTATGGAATAGTGGAGGTCGATGAAAATGGATATGTCAAGAGCTTTAAGGAAAAACCACTGCTGGAATACATGATAAATGCCGGCGTATACGTGATGAAAAGGAAAACCATAGACATGATGGCGGACAAAGGCGATATAGAGAAGGGAGTGTTTCCAAAGCTGGCCAGGGAAGGAAAGATAAGGGCGGTGATATACAACAACTCATTCTGGAGGTCCATAGATACCGTGAAGGACGTGGAGGAAGTCAGCGCAATGTTAGCGGCCAAGCAAGTGAACTAACGTGCCCAGGGGCGCGCTGCTGACGGGCCCTCCAGGGGCGGGAAAAACCACCGCAGTGAAGCGAATCGTTGAGATTCTCTCCAGCAAAGGCATAAGCGTCAGCGGATTCTACACGGAAGAGAGAAGAAGCGGGGGTAAGCGTGTTGGGTTTGCCATAGTGGACGCCGCCGGCAGGGGCGAGCGAATCATGGCGTTGATTGGGGAGGGGAGCCCGCGGGTGGGCAGGTATCGCGTGGATCTCGACGCAATTTCCTGGGGCTTAGAATCCATTGCGGGGATGAGCGATGTGTTGGTCATCGATGAGGTGGGACCCATGGAGATGCTTCATCCGGATTTCATGAATACTGTCATCAATGCCATTAAGAAAAGGCCCTTCGTATTGACCGTTCATGAAAGACTGGTGAATGAGGTGATGCACATCTGTGAGGGCAGGCTATTCAGGATAGCTCCGCACAATCGGAATGATATTCCACCGCTAGTCGTGAATTACATAATGGATATAATGTTAAATCGATGAAGCGCCAAGCACCGGTGTCTCCCCTTCCTTGAGGGTTACATTTATTTTGATGCACCCATTCCGAATGCAGTATGTCCTGTCCAAAATGCGGCTCCCACGATATATCAATAATGGCAGGAGAACCAATAATGTTCCTATGCAAGAAATGCGGCAATCAATGGCCGGCTTCCATCCCCAGGCCCGGCTATGTGAAGGTGGGCGAGACACAATATCACTGGACCGAGGTGGAGGCCACCAAGGAGAAAATGATCACGATTGCCGGGGAATTGCTTCGCAGCGGCTCGTCCGCCTCGGACGTAGTAGATAAGGTGGCTGGCCTGAACTCCATTTCCAAGCTACTTCCGCGAGAGGAGGTGGAGAGAATAGTTAAAATAGCAATTAGCATATACGGAACCGGAGGGGGACAGCTATAAGGCTCGTTGAACAACTTGGCGGAAACATCTGCTAATTTCAGTAACTTTTTGTGTTAGTGATGGTTTAGTAGGAAACGAATTATATTTGTCCTCTTGTTTTAAACTCAACTTCGTGGGCACCTCCCTCTGGTATTGCGGGGGTAATCGGCCCCCGCTCCTCATCCTCAGGGAATTGACCAGGGGAGGGCGTCATGAAGAAAGATGTGCCGACGAAGCTTAAAACCTTTACCCCGCCTTAAAAGGCTAGGTTTGTCGTTCATTTTATCAAGTTGCCTGCTTAAACGCGCTCACGCAGGCAAACCCGAACCCCTCGGCATCTCCTGGATCCACCGTGGTAGGACCATCAACTGGACCCAGAGATGCAATGACTTTAGGCGATACGCTAAAGCCCGCCGTCCTCATCATATCCATGGTTTCCGCCACGGTATAGAACGTCGCCATTGAATAGAACCTATGGCCCTTCCGTCCCTCATCGACGTACCTGGCACCATACGGCCCGTTCCGAGGCACTATGCAAGCCACGAATAAGCCGTTTGGCTTTAACATGATGCCGGCTCTCCGCATCACTTGTGATGGATCTTTTAGAAAGCAGAGGGTCACCACCATTAATGCATAATCAAGCGATGAATCCCTTATTGGCGGAAGCTCGCCCACGCCAACAATCACGTCAAGCCCCTTGGCCTTGGCCAGAACCGCCATGCCCCACGCGGGCTCCAGCACGATTGATTGATGAATTAACGAGAAGAAGCCGGAGCCACCGCCTATCTCCACGCCACGGCCGCGTAACTCGATTGCCTTGAGCACGGCAAGCTCCAGCGAGGCAAGCCGCGGATTCTCGGCGTACCAAGCATCGTAATCGGTCGCCCACGCATTGAAAGCCCTTATTACATCGCCGGAGACTCCCATGTCTCTACAATGACCCAGCGTTTATATCTCTAATCGAATGCACCCGATAAAGATGGGCATTACTAAAATGTTTTTAAGGAATGGAAAAGATTAATCCAGCCTCATGGTCCACACTCACGAAGCGTGATTTGCCTTGGAGGGCAAGCCCCGTGGATGCTTAACGGGGATCGAGACTACATTCAGAAGCAGGGGGACCCACGCCCTAATGAAGGGGAGGGGAGAAGAGGCTCGTAAGGCATTGGCTCAACTCATTGCTTGCGTCTCTCCATTGTTACTATCGATGCAACGGATGCCAGGGTAATGGCCACGCCTACTTCATCCATGTGGGTCAAGGGGCTTCCCAGCATTAATGAGCTGAATATCAACGCCATCACCGGCGTTGCCAGCAGTATAGATGATGCAAGCGATGGATCTACGAGCTCCAATGCATTGAACCAAAGGAGGAAGCCCAGCACTTGGGCGAGTAAGGCAACCAATAGCAAGAGCGCGATTGCCTTTATAGATAAATGGATGGAGTAATCTAGCGGCGTCAATGCAGCTATTAAGGGCACAGATAGGAGGGTCATCGATTCATTGGCCACGGTGACGTTTCGTTCACTCACCTTCGATGCGTAGTAAATCGTGCCGAGGGCCCACGAGAAGCCGCCGAGGAGCGCTAATAAATTACCCACGCTGAAGCTGCTCCACGCGGTCAAGAGCGCTCCGAAGAAGCCTGCCGTCAACGCTAACATCCTGCCCGGCGGTGGACTGCGGCGGGAAAAAGCGGCTTGTAGAGCGGCTACGAAGAGGGGTTGGGTGTATATGAGGACGGCCGAGAGACCGGGATTCACAGACAGCATTATGGATGCATTCAGGAATACCAGGAATAATCCCATGTTTAATAACCCGGATACGACCATTTCCCTGCTTATCACGACTCGCCTTGCTGCTGGGTAGAGAAGCGCCGCGCCGAGTCCGGTTCTGAACAACGAGATCACCATGGGAGACGCGTATTCCGATGCCATTTTGGTTAATGGATACGCTGCTCCCCACACCAGCACTAGGGATGCCAAGTAAAGGTATCCCCTGGCCTTATTAGTCACACCACGCCAATGCCTAACTATTCTTAAGCATGTCGCATATCTATGTTAACAAGCATTCGCCGAAGCCCCTGCCCTCGCATCTCTTGATGATCCTCATAATTCTGATTAAATCCACGGTTTCCTCGACATCGTGAACCCGTATCAAGTCCACGCCCTTCATGGCCAGGTATGCCGCCACTCCCAGGGAGCCGCCTAGCTCGCGCCCCATCGCCTTGCCGAGCGACTTACGAATGAAGCCCTTCCTAGATGCGCCCACGCACAGCGGCTTGCCCAATGCCCTCAATTCATCCACGTGACTCAACACGTATACGTCGCGCGCAGCCCAATTCTCATACCTATTACCGCGAAGCGGCAGCAATGGGTTGATTGATGGATCGCCCGTTATCGGCGGGAAGCCTATGCATGGATCTATTATTACATCCTCCACGCCATGCTTGGCAGCCACCTCTATGGCTCGCCTTCCTTCATCAATAATGGTCTCGACCGGATCCCGCCCAGAGTCCTGTAGCTCCCTGGCGCACAGTATCATCTGCAATCCATTATCTGCCGCCACGTCGGCCAGGGTCTCGCTGAACCAGAGCCCAGTTACGTCATTTATTACGTCAATGCCCAGCCTAGCTACCTTCTCCACCACCTTGGGTCTAAACGAGTCCACTGAAATTACCACATTGTGGCCTAGCTCATCCCTTATCGACTTGACCGCGGCCATCAACCTGTCCGCCTCCAGTTCCTCCGATATCCACGTGCTCTTGAAGGGGGCGGTCGACATTCCTCCCAGATCCACCACGGCCGCCCCAGCTTCTACCATAGCCCTGGCGGCAGCCGTGACTTGCTCAATGCGTCTAACCGAGGATGGATAGAACGACTCTGGACTTACATTTATAACTCCCATCACCAATGGATCTCCATTGAATTTTACTCCCACAAACGGGTCTTCCCCTTCCACTTGATAAAGGCTATGGTAAACCTTGCTTTCAAGGGAGGCTATGATGGGTTTTAAGGCTCGAATTAATGCATCCTCACGATATTTCATACCTGGCTGATGGATCATTGTGCGGAAAATCGCCTCTTACGAGCGGCTGAAAAATTTATCAACGGCGACGGAGCATTACATGCATAACGACATGAGATTTAGGGCATCCATTAATGGAGTAGAGGTGGAGAGAGATTGGGATTGGGATACGATTTTTGCTGTCAAGGAGAAATTGAAAAAGATGGGCTTCAAATGGAATGGAGAGAAGTGGATCGGCCACGTCAACAATGAAGAGCAATTGGAGAAACTCAAGAAATTGTTGGGATTAAGCCACCGCGAAGCGGAGTCCATGCTCATCGAAATGAAGGGAGGGAAGAACTACTTGCAGGCTGATCGAGAATGCGATGATTTAAATGAAGGGAGGAATGCCTCAATATATTGCGCGGCGAAGGCAATAATGAGGAGGGGGGACTTAATAGCCAAGGCATCGAATTTCGATGAATATGCCAAAATGGTGCTCGACGAGGTGAGGAAACTGTCGCCGGAAAAACCGGTGCCGGCCTACATCGTGGACATGATAATGAACAGCAAGCAATCATTCGAGCGGAGAAGGGAGTGGCGGAGGGCGGAGGTGTGCAGGGGAACAGCGACGCTAAACTTCATCACCTCCGCCCTGCTACGGGATCTCTACTCGCTTAAGATAAGGTACAACAGGATCAGCAAGGATGGGAAATTAATGGAGGGATGGTTCCACGCGGTGGAGCGGGGTGGGGTATCCAACGTCAATGGACGGTGGATCATCAAGTTCCCCATATTCATGGAGGAGGAGGTGGTGGACATAATCTCCAAGCACGGCTTCATAATGGCTAAATGCGAGCCCACGGTCAGAAGAATAGAGCTGCCCAGAAGGGATGTTAATCTATTGGGGTTCCAAAATAACGCCGTTGATGCGTGGATCAAGAACGGGTATAGGGGGACGATAGTCATCCCGACCGGGGGAGGAAAGACATTCATAGCCATGAAGGCAATGGCCACGTTATCCGTGCGAACCATAATTTTGGTGACGACGGCCGAATTGATGAGGCAATGGATGAAGAGGGTGGAAACCATATTAGGAGCCAGCGTCGGTGCGTTGGGGAATGGTCAAACCGAGGTGAGGGATGTAACGGTGGCTATATACAACTCCGCAATAAAACATATAGGCGAGGTGGAGGATTACTTCGACTTAGCCATATTCGACGAAGCCCATCACGTCCCTGCCGAGACTTTCAAAGAGGTTGCATTCAGGTTAACAGCTCCGTATAGGCTGGCCCTATCGGCCACCCCGGATAGGGAGGATGAGAATCAACACTTGATATACATGTCGGCTGGCGATGTCGTGTTCAAGGCATCGTATGACGACATGATGGCCGCCGGATTGGTGGTGCCGATACGCCACTATAGAATATACGTCGACATGGATTGGGAGGAGAGGAATACATACCAGGAGGCCGGAGATAACCCGATAGTGCTAAGAAACATAGCCGCCAAGGCGAAGGCGAAGATAAAGCCCATAGTGGAGTTGACAAAGGCGGAGAGAGATGCCGGAAGCAAGATCATAATATTCACGCAGTATATAGATCAAGCGCGGGAAATATATGAGGCGTTGGCCATGAATGATGCGGAACTCATAACGTCCAAGGCACGGGGAAGGGAGGAAGCGTTCAAGAGATTCAGCGAGGGACGTACCAGAGTTTTGATCACCACCACAGTGCTGGACGAGGGAGTTGATGTGCCCGACGCCGATGTCGCCATAATCGCATCGGGAACGGGGTCGCCGAGGCAAATGATACAGAGGGTTGGTCGGGTGGTGAGGGCCAGTCCGGGGAAGAGGGAGGCGCGAATATACGAGGTTATAAGCAAAGGAACCATAGAGGAGGCGCTGAGCGAGATGAGGCATGATAATGAAATACATGAATCCGAGTGTAGGAAGTACCTTGGAACCGAAGTAGAGAGGCTGATTAGGCACGTGAATTCCCTCAGGGCCAGGGGCAATATAGAGGATTTCTTGAAGTAGGTAATTGAATTTCTACGCGCTCGTGCCTCTCTTAAGAATGGAATTATATCATTGTGGCCTTTATTAACTTCGATATGTTGGTCAATGCATCCAACTTCCACGCAGCTTCGATTACCTCCGCTTGTTGCTTCTCCGTCAACAGCGATTTCGTCAATTTCTTGAATTTGGCCTCCACCTCCTCGTCCGTCATGGGATTCATCGGGTGACCCTTGGGATAATCAACCCTCCTTTCATACTCCTTTCCATTGATTAATTTCACTACGACTTTGTTGGGTATTGCCTTTGGGTATAACTTATCTAGCTCTGGCTCCACGCTTACCTTCGTCTTCCTCACCAATGAAAGCACCTTGGGGTTCCGTATCTCATGCGGCTCGTAGTCTCCCAGCCAAAGATCGCCCTTCAATAATGCGGTCGCAGTGGCCCACATCAAACTATGATCCGCGGTTTCCTTCGTCTTGGGATCCCACTTCTCCGGATCCTTCGCTATTATATCATATCCGGCCTTGAAGGTCTCTATTTTAACGTACTCTACCTGGTCCGGATCAATGGGGCCCAATTCATTCCTTATATTAATTGCCGCCTCAACTGCTGATTGCGCGTGATACTCCACCGGATACGGCTTTATGTATGTATCCAATAATCGGCTTGGCTTAGATAGATTGGATATATCCCTCAGGGGGGATGAGTCGAAGTCCCCGTCCAGCAACTGCTTGATGAACCCCATCTCGCCCTCGAACGGCTTATCCGGTCCAGTCATGCCGGAGCGGGCAACTAGCGCGGAGAACACCGCATTCCGTGCCTGATTAGCCGTGGTGGCGGCCTTCCAATGGCTCAATTCACCAACGCGCGTCTGCCTCATCGATGCATGGGAAACAACATGTATCGATAACGCATTTCCAAGCTGCCCCTCATCCAATCCCATTAACTTGCCCGCCACCAACACATGCCCCACGCCCGTATAATTCACGTGATCCCAACCATGAAGTCTCAAAGAACCCGCATCGCAGAGGCGAACGGCTACCTCATAACCAACCGCCACCGATGTTATCAACGCGGCGCCGCTCACCTTCTCCTGCTCCGCCACCGAGATGGCAGGTCCATACATATCGGAGGGGTGGAGAGGTTCCTTAGATAGATACGTATCGTTGAAATCCAAGTACCGTATCATCAATGTATTGACAAATGAGGCCCACTCGACCCCGACTTGACCGGCCGAGCCCAGTAAAGTGGACCTGCCCGGAGAACCCAGGGCCACGGACCTAGCTATCTTGACCGGCTCCGCCGAGTAAGCGGCCAGCGCTACTCCCAAGCTGTCCAGCAATCGCCGCTTTGCTTCATGAACCACTTTTTCCGGCAAATCATCGTACTTAATGCTAATTGCATAACGGGAAATCGAGCTACTTATCGAGTCCATAGTTGGGAGGTCATGAAGCCAATAAAAGTTTTTCCCAAACCAAAGCTTTAAGCGCATCTTCAATGGAAGGATCCTTGAGGAAGCTAGATAACGCGCGATAATATATCGGGCAATACCAATTTAGCGAGAGAGCCCAGCAAACAAGGGCCATGGAAGGGGGGGGGGGGGTCGATGGTATTCCTAACCCTCGATTTTCCCGGAGCCTCGCGACCAGGAGCCTTTTTGGCAATTCCTTCGCTTGTATTGAGGTCTTTATCCCACGCTTTAATTACTTATGTTGACTATTTTATTTATTATTTAAATAAAATTCCAGATAAAACTTAAAAATATTATTATTGCTACCATTCTATGAGCAATAGGGGCAATACCATGGTGAAACGAATAATAGCGGTGATTCTAATAATAATACCTTTAATAATATACCTTGACCTGCCCTCATATAATACCGTGAATCCAACCTTGCTGGGAGTTCCCTTCTTTTATTGGTATCAGACGCTTTGGTTGGCGTTATCTGCAATATTATTTGCGATAGCCGCGGTGCTGTTGTACTGGGGTGAGAGCTCATGATAGGGATACTGGGGTGGGCGTTATTCCTTGCATTATTCGTCGTATTTGTTGCGTTGGGATTCTACGGCGCCAGGTGGAGGAGGGGGGATATGTCCCAACTCCACGAGTGGGCCCTTGCCGGGAGGAGGCTGGGGACGTTCCTGGTTTGGTTCCTGATAGGCGCTGATCTATATACTGCATATACTTTCGTGGCAGTTCCATCAGGCATGTTCGCCAGCGGGGCTCTCTACTTCTTCGCGGTTCCTTACGTTTCCATAACGTTCGCCATAGCGATGCTCACCATGCCCAGGCTCTGGGAGTGGTCCAGGAAACATGGATACGTGACCGCCGCCGATATGGTGGCAGACAGATTCTCCAGCAAGGCATTGGCTGGTCTCGTGGCGATCACGGGAATAATAGCTGAGCTGCCCTACATAGCATTGCAAATAGTTGGAATGCAGGCAGTGCTGACTATAATGCTATATGGACTGGTGAAGAACGTGGTGGAGGTGTCCGACATAGCCTTAACGGTCTCCTTCATAATACTGGCTGCCTTCACCTTCACAAGCGGACTACGCGGCGCCACCCTTGGAGCTGTGCTGAAGGATTCCCTCATATTCTTGTCAGTTATAGTCCTAATAATAGTAGTGCCGCTCAAGTACGGTGGATTCGCCACTGCCTTCGCCAATGCCCAAGCCTTCGCCCAGCAATTGGCCGCGCACAAGGTTGCTTGGCTAACCACGGGCATAACGAATCTGAAGCCAGCCGCATCCCTGGCATGGGGATACGCAACTCTATGGCTGGGAAGCGCCATGGCCCTCTTCCTATACCCCCACGCAATAAACGGCTCGCTCAGCTCGCAGGGAAAGAAGCAGTTGGCCATGAGCACGGCCCTTCTTCCCATTTACGGAATAGGGTTGGCAATACTGGCTATGCTGGGCATATTGGTCTACGCCGATCCAACAGCCATGGCGATACTGAGCAAGTTCCCTCTAAGCAGCGCGGGCATACTGGCGGTGCCTGCGTTGGCTGTGGCATCCCTCCCGGACTGGCTTGCCGGCATAGTTCTGCTTGGCATTTTCATAGGAGGACTAGTGCCCGCCGCAATAATGGCAATAGCACAAGCCAACTTGCTCACCAGGAACATAATAAGGCCCCTCTATCCCAAAATAACCCCGCAGGGAGAGACCAGGGCCTCCAAGTGGGCCTCCGTGATATTCAAGTTCATAGCCTTGGGATTCGTGTTCACGGTACCGGCCACCTACGCCATTCAACTACAATTACTTGGAGGAATAATAATACTCCAGACGCTGCCGCCCGTGTTCCTGGGATTGATTACCAATAGGCTGAACAAATACGCATTGATGGCCGGTTGGGTGGCCGGCATAGCATCTGGCCTATACTTGGTGGAGGTCGCCAATCACTTCGGCCCTCTGAAGACCAGCCTATACCCGGTGGCCCACGTATTGATATTCATAGGGCTATTATCGCTTCTCATAAACGTGGTGGTAGCCCTGGTGTTCAGCGTTCCAACCATGATGAAGAGGGAACAAGCCGTTAAGGAGAAGGCATGATATATTCACGACTCATCAAAACATCATAATACCTTTGTTTCTTCATAACCGCACCTAGGACAGTAGAGCCTCTCCACGACGGCATACTTGCCATCCAACTGCTTCAGCGATCTATCGGTTATCCTCATCTTGCCGAAGCACCTCGGGCACGTGTAGGGGCCGGGCCTATAACCATTGCCGCCCAGTATTCTCCTCACCATGTACACGCTCACCCCGCTCCTCTTAGCCACCTCCCTCATTGATAGGCCCTCCCCATACATTCTCACAACGGATTCCATGACCTCTGGAGGTA
Organism: Thermocladium modestius; assembly: GCF_055398215.1. Lineage (NCBI taxonomy): Archaea > Thermoproteati > Thermoproteota > Thermoprotei > Thermoproteales > Thermoproteaceae > Thermocladium > Thermocladium modestius. The sequence continues at coordinate 283,302 of NZ_AP043731.1, forward strand.
TGGACTCCAACTTGCTCCTTATCTTCCCCTCTGCCCTCAGCCTATCCATAGCTGCCTTGGTTCTCTGCCTTATGAAGTCCCTCTCCATGTTTGCCACGAACGCCAGCACGGTCCTTAGGAATTGGCGATAGGCTCCATCCAAGTTCTGAAGCACGCTCTCTTTCTCTGATGTGGAGACTATTAGAAGCCCCATTCTATTCTCCACTATATCCAGCAACCTAAAGAATTCCTGGAAATTCCTCACCAGCCTGGACACTTCATACACTAGCAACGCTATGGGCCTTGGATTAAGCGATGGCGCTTCGCTAACCATGCTATGGAAGGCAGGCCTATCCATCACGCTGGTGCTGCCGCTCACCGCGAAGTCCACGTAGTGCTTGACTATTGTGAAGCCCCTCTCCGAGGCCCATTTCTCCAGGTAGACGCGCTGGTTCTCCGGATCCTGTTCCTCCGTGGATACCCTTATGTAAGATATTGCGGGTATCATCCAATCATCTCTATGAATCCACGAGCTTTAAATCGATTCGGATCGCCGCACCGGTATTATTGACTATCGACAAGGGACTTAGCTGCATTCACCACGTTTCCTATAACGAACACGACGGGGGATTCCAGCCCATCCCCGCTAACCTCGCCCAGCGTCGTGAAAATAACCCTCTCCCCATCCATGAACGCCCTGCTTACGGCCGCCACGGGAGTGCCGGGATCGAGGCCACCCTCAATCAATTCCTTGGCTATCTCCCTTATTCTATGCCTGCCCATGAGGACCACGATGGTATCCACCCTCCCCGCCAACTCCCTGAAATCCACGAAGCGACGACGCTTGCCTGGATCCTCAGTGCCCGTGACTATCGCCGCGCTGCTGGCGACGCCCCTCAACACCACGGGTATCAAGAACCTCTCCGGCGCGGCTATGGCGCTGCTTATGCCGGGCACTACCACGCATTTTATTCCATTACGGGTCACCTCAAGGCACTCCTCAAACCCGCGGCCGAACAAAAATGGATCCCCACCGTGAAGCCTAGCTACTGTCTTTCCCTCCCTCGCCTTGCTCACCAACACTTCATTTATCTCCTCCTGCTCCATAACATGATGCCCCAACTCCTTGCCCGCAAATATCAACTCCGCGCCGGGCTTAGCAAGCTTGAGGAGACCTTGCGGGATCAACCTATCGTAAACCAATACATCCGCTCCCCTTATAATCTCTAGGGCCCTCATCGAGACCAAGCCCTGATCGCCGGGGCCAACTCCCACTATGTATACCGAGCACATCGCTTCTTCTGCGCAAGCCCGGTTTTATCTTTATGGGATGAACGGCGGCGAGGCCCCTCCACGTGATAAGAGATGGGGCAGGCCTCGCTCCTTCTAGGGGCTGGGGTGTGTTTTCAGGTCATGTTTTGTCGGTTTTTCACCCCCCTCGGTTAATTCTTTGAGGATGGGGGGCTGGGGCCGACTACCCCAATACCAGTAGGGGAAACGGAGTAGCGCCCGTAAAGGGGGCGTAACCCCCAAGACCCCGGGAAACCCCCTAAAGGGCGGGGAGGAGGTTGGCTACGTTTCCTTCTATTCAACCATTAAGGCGGGGACGGGCGTTTTATTAAAGACCTCTAATGAGTTGACGCAACCTTTAATAGGGATGCATGATGATCCGCCAATGCAAGTGAACAAATACGACCTATACTTGGACGTGGACTATAGGAAATTATCCTATAAGGGGTCCGTTACCATATATATGAGTAATGAAGATGTTACTAACATAAATGCAGTGGACCTAACCATTTTGAGGGTCAAAGTAGATGGACGCGACGGCGAGCATTCATATGATGGCAAAGCAATAAGCATCAAGAACCCCGTGCGGGAGCGCGTCGAGATAGAGTTCGAGGGGAAGGTGCCGGACCTATTGATGGGCATCTATAGGGCTCCATATGAGGGGGGCTACATGATAACGACTCAATTCGAGGCGACGGGGGCTAGGAGGATGTTTCCATGCATAGATCACCCTGCATATAAGGCCATCTTCAAGGTAACCATAAAGATAGATAAGGACTTGGATGCTATATTTAACATGCCTCCTGCCCGGGTAATGGAGGAGGGAGGCAAGAAAGTCATAGAGTTCCAGGAAACCCCCAAGATGTCCACATATCTATTATATCTAGGAATAGGCAAATTCGAAGAGGTGCGGGATAGACTGGGCAACATAGACGTTATTGTGGCGACGCCGCCCGGCAAGGCCAAGAGGGGGTTGTTTGCCTTGGACGTGGCCAAGAAGGTCATAAAGTATTATGAGGATTACTTCAATATACCATATATATTGCCCAAGCTCCACCTAATAGCGGTGCCGGAATTCGCCGCTGGAGCCATGGAGAATTGGGGCGCCATAACGTTCAGGGAAACCGCGCTGCTGGCGGACGAGAACAGCAGCGAGGGAGAGAGGAGGAGGGTGGCCGAGGTGGTGGCGCATGAGCTGGCCCATCAATGGTTCGGCGACTTAGTTACAATGAGGTGGTGGGACGATTTATGGCTGAACGAGAGCTTCGCCACATTCATGAGCTATAAGGCAATAGATACGCTATTCCCCGAGTGGAGGCATTGGTATGATTTCCTCCTCAACGAGACCGGGGGAGCCATGATGAGGGACTCCCTCTCCACGACGCACCCCATACATGTTCCTGTCAATAAGGAGGAGGAGATAGAGCAAATATTCGATGAGATAAGTTACGGTAAGGGAGCCAGCGTCCTACGCATGATGGAGGCCTTCTTGGGAGAGGGGGATTTCCGTAATGGACTCAGGAAGTACTTGAAAGCCCATGAATACTCCAACGCCGCTGCGGAGGACCTATGGAAGAGCCTGGAGGAGGCATCTGGAAAGCCCGTCGTTAAGATAATGGAGGCATGGATCACCAAGGCCGGGTACCCAGTCATCTCAGCATCGCTGGGAAGCGATGGAATCAAGCTCAAGCAGGCCAGATTCAAGCTGGCCGGGGATGAGGAGGGCAAGTGGCCGGTGCCGCTTACGTATTACTTGAATGGAGACAAGCAAGCCCAATTAATGGAGGGGGACTTGACAATAGGGGGAAGCATTTCATCGTTTAAGCTGAACATCGACCAGACGGGTTTCTATAGGGCACGGTATTGGGATTGGGATGCCGCGTTAAAGGCAAGCAAGACGGCGATAGATAGGTGGGGAATCGTCAGCGACATATATGCCAACCTGCTTCAGGGCAGCGTGAAGCTCAAGGATTATCTATCCTTCATAACGAAATTCCACGAGGAGGAGGATTACTTGCCTGCATGGGAAGTCTCCTCCCAATTATCCACGCTATTCGCCATAAATGTATCTATACGCCCCCACAGCGCGGAGTTTCACGGAGCCCAGCTGCGGCTGTTGGAGGGGAGAAGAGACCCCAACAGTGCGCTTTTAAGGGGTATAGTGGCCAATAGATTGGCTCAAGTAGATGATGAGTACGCTAAAAGGCTGGCGAGCGATGTATCCAGGTTTGAATCGATTGACCCAAACATGAGGAGGGCAGTAGCCACTGCCTACGCCGTGGTGGGCGAGAGGCCCTTCGAGACCCTTGCCTCGCTCTACTTCAAGTTGAAAAACGATGAGGATAAAGTCAAGGTTCTTTTATCGATGATGAGCATACGGGACCCCTCCGAATATGGATTGGCGCTTGGATTATTGCTGTCAGGCGACGTGAAGCGGCAAGACGTAGGCGCCGCGTTCTCCGCTGGTTCATATAATCCATTCACTAGGAGAATCACGCTATCTTGGCTGAAGGTAAACATAGATAAGCTGAGGAGGCTGTACCAAGCAACCGGGACTCTCTCCAGGATAATGGAGGCATCAATACCATTTCTAGGCCTGGGCCAGGAGGGGGAATTAATGGCATTCCTGAATGGCTTGAATATCCCTGAGGCCGATATGGGGATAAAGGTGGGCCTCGAGCTCCTCAGCGTGTATGGGAGGCTGAGGCAATGATTAAGGCAATAATAATTGCATCAATAATGGCATTGGCGGTGGCCACCCTAATACATGCCTCCCAAGCAGTGATTGGGGCGGGCACGTCATTGCCGATAAATATAAGCGATTACTGGGACGGCTACGAGCTCTGGTTCAACATATCTTCCAACACCACGATAGAGGCATACATAGTGAATCAAACACAGTTCGGGGAAGGCAAATGGGGCAAGCCCTATATTGGAGTGAATCTGAGCGGAAGTAGGGAGATCGGGCCTGGGAATTGGTACCTGATAATAGAGAATCCGGGCAATTCATCTGCGGCGATCCTCTACTCGTATGGCACGATACCGGTAAATCCCTTCCTATCATATATCAACCCTCCCGCGCCCCTTGGATTGGCAGATTACGGCATATTGAATGAATCGGGAACCCTCATTCCATATGAGGAATTGGCAAATGGGGCGGTGGGGGAAGCCTCCATTTATTCCATCTACGTTAATGAAAGCAAGCCGATGGGAGCCGCGCCTCCCCACGCCGCCTCGCTTCAATTAAACGTGGTGCTGGCCGTGAATTCAACAAACGGTAAGGAATACGATTACTGGCTCCAGAACGTAATTGCCATCGATACATCATCCATGACGTACTACGCCATAGATAATATATGGAACTTGACCGGAAGCGGAGGGTTGAGCAACGACACTGTGAGGGGAATGGGAACAGTCTTATCATCATCATCGATCGGAAACTATTATGCCTTTCCCTACTTAAATCAAAGCTACTCCCTGCCATTTCACGTGAGGTTGATCACATGGATACAGCGGGGTAATGACTCGGTGATGGTTCATTTCGCGTATGGCGTTGAAAATAACTTGACCACGTATGATAACGTAACAATAGCTGTCCCCAACATTTCATCCGCCGCAATAGAGGTGAACGGTTATCGATTGGTGGGGTCAGGTCCATCTTATTACGATGCGGAGCTGGTAATTGTTGGGGATGGAAATGCCTCGGAGGCCGTGTTGGGCGATATAAATGCATCCCTTAGATTGCTCTACATAGTAAATGGAACTTATGAAGAGCCCAAGTCAATATATGCATTTGGCAGCGACACCGCCGAGACCAGCTATGGAGCAAACATTCATTATGCGGATGGAGGAGTGACGTTGGTTCCCGGCGCCGCTAAGCTGGGCATTCCATTCATAGTTAGACTAACCTTGTTAGGCCAAGATATCCCCAACGCTACCGTGGACGAGGGGGTCGGCGAAATCGTCAACGCATCTGCATTGGTGGGCGGGGGGTCGCCGCCATATACTTATTATCTATTTCTTAATGGATCGATCGCGGAAAGATACGCCACTACCTATGCCGCACACTCATTCCAGCTGAATACAGGCGGCTTGGCTATCGGGAAGTATAACTACGAAATAACCGTGATGGATTCTCGGGGCTCCACGATTAAGACAAGCAGCGGCGTAATAGATGTGGTTCCAGATCCATTGTTTAGGCACTCCATCAGCACAAGCGAGACAGATGCTGGGCAAACAATATACCTTAACTTAAGCGGAACCGCGGGGGAACCACCATACACCTTTTATGTAATGAATAATGGCAGCCTGGCCGGGCAAATCACTGCAGCAAACGAGGTGACGTACCCCCTGGAGGCAATAGAGCCCGGCATTCACGTAATCGAGGTGATAATGCATGATAGAGGCGGCTACGCCGTTAATTGGACAACCGACTTGAAGGTTAATCCTGACCCCACGTTATCAACATCAATAAATGCATCCAATATAGATTACGGGGAATCGATCTCCGTGATCGCTAATGGATACAATGGAACCCCGCCATACGAAGTGAGCGCTTTCTTGGATGGGTCTCTCATAAACATATCACAACCTATATTGCCCGGAGCGGGCCAACATAACTTGACAATAGTTCTGACGGACTCCGCAGGATACTCCGTCGAGCGGGAGATCGAGTTAATTGTCAATCCCGATCCCACGGTAAACGTATCGATAACTCCCATCTCCAATTTCGTGTTGGATGACTATGCGGTCAAGGGAACGGCAACGGCGATGGGCGGGGTCCCGCCATATAAAGTGGAGTGGTTAATGAATGGCCGCGTGATTGGAACTGGGAGCGAGATTATCGCAAATTTCACGGACATGGGCATCAACAATCTAACCCTGATAGTCGAGGATTCAACCGGGTATAGGCTGGCCCGCAGCTTTCTAATAGATTACGGATACGATGCGCCTCGCATAGCTGCTCTGGTGGGCATCGGCATATTGGTGCTGGCGATATCCATGCTCCTGCGCAGGCGAGGGAAATAGATACGAAGCTTTAAAAGCTGATCATCAACGATGCATTGACATGAAGATCAAGAGCAACGAAGCGAATTTCTTGTTGGTGTTGCTCATAATAGTCACAATGACCTTTGCCATGAGGGCCAGCAACAACATGGCCATGACTACTGTGCCCTTACTGGCCAGGTATTTCCTTGGATATAATAACACGGAAATAGGCGCGCTATCCGCCTTGATGGGGTTGGGCACGTTCTTGGCAAGCAGCTTGATTAATGCTAGGCTGAACTCTGGGGAACGCAGGAGGATCTTCATGATATCATCGATGGGCTACGCCATAATACTGCCGTTATTCTACCTGGCCACCCCATTATCTCTATGGATATTATCCGCAGTGGCCGGGGTTGTCATGGGCAATATAATGCCCAACATAATAACGTCGGCGGGGATGCTTCCGGACAGGAAGGCCAGGGAACGCTTGCTATCCATTTACACGCTCTCGCTCAGCGTTAGCTTGGTGGTGGGCCCCGCCATCGAGTCCGCAATACTGCAGCACTTCAGCGTGAGATCATCGTTTCTCTTCTTTGCCCCCTTCGGCGCGTTGGTGGCGGCGATGTCCCCCTTGATAAAGTTCCCGGAGGGCGAGGAGCAGCGGAGCGGGGCCTCAAAGGTGATCTCCAACCCAGGATTCAAGACGGCGACGTACAACATACTGGCCTATAACATACCTTTCTCCACGCTGACCGCATTCGGCGGCATATACGCCGTCTCCCAGTTCCATGCAAGTTACTCCGAGGCGACGGGGCTCTTTTCTCTGTTCTTCATCACATCCCTATTGGCTAGGCTTTACCTATCCGTTAGGCCCATAGGAGGTGTTTGGGCTCACATGGCGATTTCCATATCGATGACCGTGCTTGGCTTACTGCTCATGACCGTGGCCGGAAGCCTAATTGAGCTAGCAATAGCATTGCTGGTGCTCGGCTTCCCCCATGGCTTGACATACCCCTTGTCCCTGATATCAATAAGCAGGACATTCAAGCCCGAGGAGAGAAACGCAGCCAACAGCCAATTCTTCGCCGTAATGAGCCTGGTGGGCATAGTTACTCCAATGCTGACTGGAACGCTCGCGGATCTCATAGGCCTTAGGTACGTGTTCGGCTTATTGATAATATTCGTGTCTGCATTGGCCCCGTTGATACGAAGGAATGCCAAGGCCGTGGACGAGGCCACTAGGTTGGTTATGTGATTGCAACCTGACCTTTAGTTGAAGAAATTAAAGCCATGAAGCTTCGCTCTTCTTTTTCTGATAAGAGATGGGGCAGGCCTCGCTCCTTCTAGGGGCTGGGGTGTGTTTTCAGGTCATGTTTTGTCGGTTTTTTGTTTCTTGCTGGTCGACTCTCTGAGGATGGGGGGCTGGGGCCGACTACCCCAATACCAGTAGGGGAAACGGAGTAGCGCCAAGGGGGCGTAACCCCCAAGACCCCGGGGGAACCCCCTAAAGGGCGGGGAGGAGGTCAGACAAATAGATTATTTCCCAGCATGGACGCGATGTTCGATAACCACAACATTAAAACATAAGGGCAAACTTATTAAATCCATGGAATGGACAGGCAAATGCGCGAATGAATAAAGAGGAGTTGCTTTTAGTGTCATCGTCCTCCATATCCGGAGTTGCTTGGGGGGCCAACACGATAGTGGTGCCCATATACTTGACGCAATTGGGCCTTCCTCCCTTCTACGTCGGCTTGCTTCTCTCGGCATCCATAGTGTTTTCCTCATCGCTGGCATTTGCCTTCTCGATATTGGCTGATGCGCACGGGAGAAAGCGATACGCGTTGATAAGCAGGTTGGTGTCTGCGGTTTCCTTTCTCTTCCTCTTCATGAAGATCCCCTACGCCTATATCTTCTCATCATCGTGGGGAGGAGGAGGTTTGGTTAATGCGATGCTGGCGGAGAAGACCAGGAACGTGGAGGGGGACTTGAGTTTGATGAATTCCCTTTCCATAGTATCATCCTTCATCGGCGCATTGCTTCCGCTCGGAGTTCCAATAAGGTTCATCTTCCTAGTCGACTCCGGAATAGCATTCACGTCATTGCTGCTCATATCCATGGTTAGCGAGAATTACAAGGGGTCCGGGCACACGTCGTTTAAGGTAGATATTACCATGGGCAAATTCTCCACGGAGGCGGTTATCGGGCTGGGCGCCGGGATAGTTATCCCTCTCATGTCATTATGGTTCGAGCTGAGGTTCAATGAATCCGCCCGCGACATGAGCCCTGTCTTCGCCTTATCCGATCTAACCCTGGCGTTGACGGTGCTGGCAGCGCCTAGATTGGCGGCCAGGGTGGGCACCGTGAAGGCAATAGTGCTAACTCACGTGAGCGCCATAGCTTTATTAATTGCACTGCCCTTCTCGCCGACTTTCCCGGCGGCCAGCGCCATCTTCGTCGTGCGGAATGCATTGATGAACATGGGTAATCCATTGTTGAGCTCCATGATATTGAAGCTGATGCCCGAGAATAGAAGAGCCAGCGCCACCAGCTTCATAAATCTCCTCAGCTCGATACCCAGGGCGGCCGGCCCATCCATAGGGGGTTACTTGTTCGGGGAGGGGAACCTATATTCTCCATTCTTCATAACCGCGGGCCTCTATAGTTTGGCCACCGCCTTGTTCTACGCATTCTTCAGGAACGCCAGGTTGGAGGCGGTGAGGGTGTGAAGGCCGCCGTTCGTGTTCCGATAATGTATTCGATATCGATAAATTTTTTAAGCAGTTAATTTTCTCCCTAGCATGGATAGAGATATATTGCTAATATTAGCATCAAGGGTTCTTAGAAGCATGGCAGCAGGAGCGCTGGGCATAGCCACCAGCCTCTATTTATACAACGTGATCCACCTATCCCTGACATTAATAGGAATATTCTTCGGAGTCGGCGCATTCACCGCCCCCGCGCTATCGCTCTACTTCGGGAGGCTGGGCGATAAATACGGCAGGAAAAACATGTTGATGCTGGCCACGGCAATGCTTCCAACAGCCACCGCCATATTATTGCTTACCAGGAATTACGGTTTGCTCCTTGTGGCAGCCGCGCTTGGGGGCTTCGGCACGGCGGGCGCGTTGGCCAGCGGCAGCGTAGGCGCAGTGGTGGCGCCCATGATGACCGCCATACTGGCCGATAAGACTAAGGATAGCGAGAGAACGATGACCTACTCGCTCCTCAACGTGGGCTCCGGCTTGGCTGGGGCGGCCGGCGTATTGATGGTTCACCTGGGGTATTCGGAATCATTCACAATATCATTGATCCTATCCTCTATATCGTTGATCGCCATCGCGCCAATAAAGGATGACTATAGGCCCAGAAAAATCACCAAAACGAGGGACGGGAGAAGTGGCGAGAGGGATAGGAAGGTCATGAAGATGTTCGCCGCAGTGGGCGTGTTAAACGGCACTGGGCAAGGATTGGTGACGCCGTTCCTTCCCATATTATTCGAACTGCTCTTCCACGCTACCAAGGGCATGGTCAGCAACATATTCTTCCTAGGCGGAGTGGGGGCAGCGCTCATGTCATTGGCCACCCCCACATTGACGCAGCGCATGGGGTTCGTTAATGCAATAATAGTGACGAGAACCATATCCACGGCGGCATTAGTGGCGCTGCCCTTCATCGGATATCTGCCCCTCAGCAATGACTTGATTATCGCCGTGATGGCATATTTGGCCTTCGTTATGTTCAGGGTCGCTGCGCTGCCGGCCCAGCAATCATTGATGATGGGGTTGGTTAGCAGGGAGGCGCGTTCCACAACTGCTGGAGTGAACCAAGCGGCAAGGCTTTTTCCATCCGCGGTGTCCACCACGGCGTCCGGCGCGATGTTGGATTACTTGCCCATACCCATTCCCTTCACACTAGCATTGGCGGTGAATGTAGCCAACATATATCTATACAAGAAATTCTTTGGATCCATGGCATTCGACGGAAGAAAAATAAGCGCCTCGCTTGAGTGATCCCAGCTAGACATGAAGGAACTCAAGCTGCCTTTCATTTAACTGGAACTGCGGCTTAACCTATTACCGGCCATCCCTCCCTGGCCAACTCCCCCTTGATTTCCTTATAGCTGAATATGGGACCATCAACGCAAACGTAATGCTTGCCTATATTGCAGTGACCGCAAAAGCCGACGCCGCACTCCATGTGCCGTTCCAGCGATAGGTACACATCGCCGGGATCCATGCCCATACCCAATAAATCCTTCACGGCATGCATCATCATCACCTCCGGTCCTATTATCAAGGCCGCCTCCCCGCTCCTCAACTTAACCTTATTCAGCAAAGACGTGACGACCCCCACATTACCCCTCCACCCCTCATCTCCCCTATCCACGGTCACCAATACATTTGCCTTACGAGGCCATTCCTCCATTAATAGTTCCCTGTATATTATCTCGCTTGGATTCCTAGCTCCATATAGCAACGTTATATCCTTGCGGCCGGCATAGCGATCCATGAAGAACCTTATGGGAGGTATTCCTATGCCGCCCGCCAGAATTACGTAACTATCGTATTTGCTTGGCCAGGAGTTTCCATAGGGACCCCTGATCCCAATGAAATCGCCCACGCCTAATCCATGTAGCTTACCCGTCGTCCTGCCCACCCTCTTGAACGTGATCAGGTTCTCCCCTGCAAGCGATATGGGCACTTCTCCATCTGTTGTGGATGCCATTATGAATTGCCCCGGCATGGCCGAGGGAAGGGACCTATCAAATCCCAAGGTGACTGTATCGAGGGATTCCTCCTTCCTGGAAACTATTCTGCTCCTCAGCGGTATTAAGGTCTCTAGCTTGGCCATTCCCTTATCAATCACTTCCACTCACCCTTGAGAAGCGGGTCATTATGGATCGAATATCAATGTCCACGGGGCAGGCCATAGTGCATCGCCCACACCCGGTGCACAGGATGTAGCCATAGCGATCCCTATGATACTCCAGCTTGTGATAGAATCGCTGCTTGAGCCTTGCCTCCAGGGATTGACGCGGATTCCCGCCGGCCATCCTGGTGAAGCCAGCCCATAGGCAACTATCCTCCTGCCTGCTCCAATCCCTATAATCCACGGAGTAACAGAAGCAAGTGGGGCAAGCCAGGGTGCATGCGCCGCACTCTATGCATTTGCCCGCCAATTCATTCCATATTGCATCATTCCATTTAAGTTCGTAGTCCAAGGATACCTTAGCTTGCTCGCTCAACACTCCACGGACCGCTTCACGCGCCTTCCCCAGCAGCTCGGCGCCGGCGGGCCTCATGAAGTCGGCCGCGGGCAATTCATCATCATTCAATTCAACGAAGTAATCACCCCCCACATCGGTTAACTGCATCGAGAAGCCAGACTCGAGCCTCGGTCCTTGCAAGCTGCCGCAGAAGGCCTTGGGGGAGCAGGACCGAGTACATGCCAAGTTGGCCAGCTTTATGGATTTCCTCTTCTTCATATAGATGGCATCCACGAATGGACCCTTCAATCTGACGTCGTCCAGCATGCCTACCCCTGCCGCCTCGCAGGACCTCGTGAAGTATATGGTGGGGGGAAGAGACGACGAATTCAAATCGAATATGCTTTCCTTTCCCATGAAGGGCTTTGCAAAGAACGTGGGAACAGCGTCCACGAACTCCTCTCCCTTACTCAAATAACCGTAAACCAGCGCACCTCCCTCCACCTTTGGAGCAATCACTCGGAATCCAAGCTTCATCAAAAAGTCCACGTACCTGGGCAAATCCTCCCTCCTCAATAAATAATATCTCATTGCATATCTATTGCAGATCCTAAATAAAAGCATTACCTAATGAATTGAAAAACATTGTTATATATCAATATTTATTAACTAGTTTGAACAAAATAACTCATGGGAACTGCCAGGACCATTTGCCCCTATTGCGGCGTGGGCTGCGGCATAATAGTGCAGGACCTGGGGGGAACCGTGAGGATCACGCCGGATCCTGATCATCCCATAAATAAGGGAACGCTGTGCGTGAAGGGATGGAAAGGTATGGAATTCGTTACCTCGCCCAATAGATTGACGAGGCCCCTTCTTCGCACCAAGTCAGGCTTCGCGCCCATATCCTGGGAGGAGGCCATTAGGATAGCGGCGGAGGAATTGACCAGAATCAGGAGGGAATATGGAGCTGATTCAGTTGCATTCATAAGCTCAGCCAAGGCAACCAACGAGGAGAATTACTTGATGCAGAAATTGGCCAGGGCCTTCGGCACCAACAACGTGGATCACTGCGCCAGAAGCTGTCACTCCACCACTATAGAGGGATTGATTAGGACGCTGGGCGCGGGCGCCATGACCGCCAGCATAGACGATATAGATGAGGCAGATGCAGCATTCATTATAGGATCCAACACCACGGAGCAGCACCCCATAATAGGGGCGCGCATAATAAGGAATAGGGCCAGGGGGCTTAAGCTGGTAGTGGCGGACCCCCGAGGCATAAAGCTGGCCACCATGGCTGACGTATGGCTCAGGCACAGGCCCGGAACCGATATAGCGCTGCTCAACTCGCTGGCCCACGTTGTGATAGAGGAGGGGCTCTTTGATAAATCAATGCTCGATAAGGTGAGGGGATTCGAGGAGTACGCTAGGGTGGTTGAGAAGTACAACCCGGAGAAGGTGGCTGACATAACGGGGGTTGCGCCTGAGATGGTGCGGAGAGCGGCTGAGATAATTGCTGGGGGCAAACTTATGATGTTCTATGCCATGGGAATAACACAGCACGAGCATGGGACGGAGAACGTAATGGCGGTGGCCGATCTAGCGCTTATACTGGGCGCCGTGGGGAGGAGGGGGACTGGTGTCGCGCCTTTGAGGGGCCACAGCAACGTGCAAGGCTCCAGCGATATGGCTGCGCTGCCCGATTTCCTGCCAGGCTATGTGAGGGTGTGGGATCAAGGCAGGGCTAAGTTCGAGGAAGCTTGGGGATTCAAGATAAGCGATAAGCCGGGGCTTTACTTAACCGAGATGTTCAAGGCCGGCGTGAGCGGCAAGGTTAAGGCGTTTTACATAATGGGAGAGAACCCAGCAATAACGGAGGCTTGCGCCGCGGATGTCCCCAAGGCCTTGGAGGAGACGGAGTTCGTTATAGTGCAGGACCTATTCATGACGGAGACGGCCAAGCATGCCACCCTAATCCTGCCCGCCGCTTCATTCATGGAGAAGGAGGGAACCATAACGAACACGGAGAGGAGAATCCAATTGATCAGGAAGGCCAGGGAACCGCCGGGGGAGGCCAAGCCGGATTGGGAGATAATAGTAATGCTTGCCAATGCCTTGGGGTTGAGGGGGTTCGATTACGGTTCTCCCCGCGACGTCATGTCGGAGATAAGCAGGCTAGTTCCTCAATACGCGGGGGTGACCTACGAGGCGCTGGAGAACTATGGGCTACAATGGCCAGTGCCATCGCGTGGCCACCCCGGGACTAGGAGATTATATGAGGGGGGATTTCCACGGGGAATGGCCGATCTCGTCCCGGTGGAGTGGACGGCGCCGAGCGAGTGGGTGGACAATGACTACCCATTCATACTCACCACGGGGAGGAGCTACTATCACTGGCACTCCGGGGTCTTAACCCGGGAATCCAACATACTATCACGGGAATACCCGGAGCCCCTAATAGAGATAAACTCAGATGACGCCGCCAGGCTAGGGATCAGGAGCGGGGAGCTCATTAGAATTGAGGCGAGGCAGGGAGCAATAACCGCAAAGGCAATTGTCACGGATAAAGTACCGCGAGGAGTGGTCTTCTCCACGTTCCACTTCGTCGAGGCGATTGTGAATAATTTGGTCGGGGTGGAGCACGTGGATAAGTACGCCAAGATGCCTGAGTACAAGGTAGTACCAGTCAAGATAAGCAAGGCATGACCGATATGAGCGGGCGGGCAACCTAGCCCTAAGAATTGATAACAGCTTACAACCTCACCCCGCCCCAATCGCATCCTTGCCAGGCAGGATCCACTCGCTCCATTTAATCTATCTTCACAATCAATTATAATATACAAAAATAAATACCGGCCTATATTCTATTGAGGATTGACAAGTCTGTTAAACAGACTTTCTTCAATATTTAAAAACATTCAAGTTGTAGAGTAGCTACGAAAGAGGTAAGAACAATGCACGCGCCTCATCGCGGTAAAAACTACATGAATCGGGTGGGCATCATGTTGTTGATGAGCGTGGCTTTAATGTGGGTCCTTTTCGTATTGATTTTAGCAGCGTTCATCGATCCATTTAGTTCAATCAATACAGTTTATAAAGGGGCATCCTTTAGGGCAGTAAATCATTACTCGGTGGAGTTCATAAATTACACATCGCCGCCCTATAATGAAACGCATGAGGCGGGCGATTTAGCAAGCCTCATTGCTAAGGCCTTGGCAATCCACGGCATATATAATTATTCATTAATAGTGATGCTAGGCAATTTCGATTACTATGCATTGCTTGCCGTGCATGCTCATGGTAATATATCCAACATAGGCATCCTAATACGCGGTGACAACGCGGAATTGGATGCGGGCCTTAGAGAGGTGGTAATAAGGGAGGGCACGGCGAGGGAGGGATTTTCACGTGGCGATACCACGTTTGTAGTTACTGAACGATATGTTATATATGACTTGACCAGTCCAACGCTTAGCAAGTACTTCCCCGGTGCCGAGTTCTTCGGCGGGTACGAGAATCAGACGATCTCATTTTACGTCGCTGGCGTGCTAACATCATCGACGATAGCCTATGGAACATTTATCGGCGAATACGGCGAGTGGGTAGAATTGGAGAGCGTCAATAATGAATACAGGACCTTCGTGCCGTGGACCATTAATTGCGCCAACACGGATAACTCGGATCACTCGCCTGAATACCAACAAGCCCTCACGATATATGATGGTGCCGATTCATCATTTTACGAATGGCTGTCCTGCCCCAGCAGCTTGGAGACTTGGTGGGTCATGCAAGCGTTGTGGTCCGTCAATTCAATAGCACAAATATCCAACAATACCTACTACAATAAGGGCCCCGCAATATGTGGAACATGCCCAGCACCACCATGACGAGCATAATGATCAGCCACCTAATAATAGCGAATTGCTCAACAATTACGGACGCAACATTCCCCACGGCGCTCCTTCCCAGACATTAACTCCTCTCCCCGCGCACTAAGTTGCTGAGATTGCCTTCCCGCAAAGCCTGAGATTCCCCAAACTCCATATACAAGGATCACCTCCTAATCAAGTCACGACCTAACTAATTCATCCCCTAAAACCCAAATTAAAGAGAACACGCAGAATAGACCTTCCGCTCCTCCTAAACTTTCATAAAAATAGATATAACTATAACTCCTTGGTAGCCGGGCCCGGATTCGAACCGGGGTCGATGGGTCCAGAGCCCACCATCCTTGACCACTAGACGACCCGGCTCCTCAAATAAGGCGTGCCAATGCCCTTTTTAATTTTGTGCCCCATACCCATCAATTCAGCGTGTAATGGCATAGATAAAGGTCGCTAAAAGCATGATTAAGCAACGCGCTTCCTAAATCCAGTGAAATCCACGTGCTTGAAGAACACGAATTAAAGGATGGGGCTCAGCAACTATTGCAATTCCCAT
The DNA here is from genome assembly GCF_055398215.1 of Thermocladium modestius. Taxonomy (NCBI): domain Archaea; kingdom Thermoproteati; phylum Thermoproteota; class Thermoprotei; order Thermoproteales; family Thermoproteaceae; genus Thermocladium; species Thermocladium modestius. The sequence continues at coordinate 299,212 of NZ_AP043731.1, forward strand.
CACAATAGACAGCGACATCGATGCATTTAACAAGAACCAGCCAGGAAGAACCAGCCAGGAGACTGTCTGCGACATATCTGCGACATATAACAACCTACTGGTTAATCCGCTAAGATTGGTTAGCCATGGGGGATCACTAACAGCGACAGGGCGTGACTTTTATTCCATGAATGATCATGATGAGGTCAGCGATTTAACGCGGTACATCCATTATCCTCTCTGGATGTGAATATACGTTGAGCTTGCTGCCCCTCACGAATCCCACCAGCGATATGCCGGCTAGCTCACACAATTGAACGGCGGACGTGGTTGGCGCAGAAATCGCCGAAATAATGGGAAACCCAGCAATGGCAGCCTTCTCGGCTATCTCATAACCAACCCTCCCGCTCACCTGCAATATCAAGCTTCTCGGATCAATGCCTGCTATCAATAACTTTCCTATCAACTTATCCACAGCGTTGTGCCGCCCCACGTCCTCCTCCACGAACAATGGATCGCCATAGGCGTTGAATGCGCCAGCCGCATGTAGGCCGCCGGTCTCCGAGAATATCCTCTGGCGGGCAGCCATTATCCTCGGCATCTCAATAAGCACCTTGCTATGGACCTTTATGGAGCCACCCCCGAGAATTAACCCAGGAAGAGACCCGGCACCACAGACCCCGCAACTGGAGTTAACCATGAACTCCCGCTCCAAGTTGAAGGGTTTCGCCAAGTATATCGTCATGAAGTTCCCGCTCTCCTCGATATGTTCTATATCGTCCAGGCCTCCTATGATGCCTTGCGTGAACAGGAAGCCCACTGCTAATTCCCTATCATCGATGGGCGTCCTCATTATGTAGATTGTTCTATGCGAGCCGCCGTGAACGATCGTGAGCCTCAATGGTTCCTCCACAGCTATGCCATCATAATCTAGGAAGGCCTTGCCTTCCACGTACCTCAACACCCTAATCCTCTCACTCATGCAGTGACTCACCTATAGCCTTCATGAAGTTCAATAAAAACGATAGGCCTGCCATCACGTCGGGGTCGTTCAGCATTACAACCAAGTCCCTGAACCCCCTGGCCTTCCTCATGGTATCCGGGTCCAATTTGCTTAACGCTGAGAATACCGTGGAGAAGTTCTTCAAAAGGCTCCCATTGTTCTGAAGCCAATCGGCTATCTCGGACAATATTTCCTCCTTGTTATCCAAGACTGCCGCCGCCACGTCAAGCAGCCCTGAGTCCACCAACTTCTTCGCCAGATCAAGGATCTTATCTATTTCCGCTTCCTCGGTCATTCATCTATCACCTTGATGTAATCCTTCCTAGCCCACTTCTCCTCCACCTTGACCCCCACCTGGGGAGTCCTCTCGGAGTTCCTGGGATTCCACTTGGGAAGAGGGGGCTCGCATGACTGGCACGATGCTAGCTTCTCTATCTTGACTGGGGTCTCCTTATAGGCGGGAGTCTTGGCCGTTGGGTCCCTTTCATCAAGCGTGACCAAATTTACATTGGAATCCTTGTTATCATGTATGGAGAGGAATACCCTATTGCCGGAGACCCTGTTGGATATCAACACCTTGGTCTTTAACTTTCCAACCCTGGATTTAACCATAACCGTATCCCCATTCTTTAACTCCAGCCTTTCTGCCAATTCGGGAGGAACCTCTAGAAACGTTTCCGGAACCTTGTGCATTATGCCCGTTGATTTACCCGTCATGTGCATCCAATGGAAGTGCTCCAACATCCTGCCGTTCACAAGGTATAGGTTGTATTCCTCGTCCGTCTCAGCCGCAATCACTGTCTTGGTTACATAGAACCTAGCCTTACCGCCGGGAAGCGGAAAATCATCCTTGTATAGAAATGGAGTGTCAGCGCCATCCTTCCTGACGGGCCACTGGAGACTCTTGAACCCATTCAATCTATCATAAGTCACTCCGGCGAATATTGGGGCTAATTCGGAGATCTCCTTCATTATATCGGAGGGATGAGAGTAGTTCCATCCATATCCCATTTTATTGGCCAGTGCCTGGATTATCTCCCAATCGGGCTTGGATTCGCCGAGGGGCTCCATGGCCTTATAGAACCTCTGTATCCTCCGCTCCGTGTTGATGAATGTGCCATCCTTCTCCAAGAATGCCGCCGCTGGTAGTATTACATGCGCATACTTGGCTGTCTCTGTCATGAACATGTCCTGCACCACCAAGAAATCGAGCTTGCCCAATGCCTCCCTTGTCTTTGCTTGATCGGAGTCCGCCAATACCTTGTCCTCCCCCATTATATACATGGCGTGTATCCTTCCATCCAATATGGCGTCGACCATCTCTGTACTGGGTATGCCGGGGTTCCTTGGTAACTTACAATTCCATGCCTCCTCGAACCTCCTCCTTATTTCCTCGTCGTTCAAGGATTGATACCCTGGAAGGAAGTTGTAGAGCGCCCCCACATCGCTGACACCTTGAACATTGGCGTGGCCCCGCAATGGAAATGCCCCGACGCATGGTTTGCCGTAATTTCCCGTCAACAATAGCAAGTTAGATATAGCAGTGGATGTCTCGCTGCCGTCTTGATGCTGGGTGATGCCCATTGCCCAGGCTATTGCAACTCCCTTGCTCTCATGTATCATTTCGGCCATCTTGATAATTATGTCCTTGCTAATCCCCGTGACCTCCTCCACGTAGTCCAAGGTGTACTCATCAAGGCTTTTCCTATAATCCTCAAATCCCACCGTTCTCTCGCTTATGAACTTCTTGTCCTCCCATCCCTTATCTATTATGTACTTGGCTATCCCGTTCAATAATACGATGTCGGTCCCCACCTTGGGGGTCACGAATAAGTCCGCCCTCTCCGCCATTTCATGTCGTCTCACATCTATGACGATCAGCTTCTTGCCGTTAAGCTTATGAGCTCTCTTTATCTTGCCAGCTATCACCGGATGAGCCTCGGCAGTGTTTGTGCCCATCAATATTATCAAGTCAGCGCAGGCTAGGTCGTCGGATGAACCGCTGTCCGCCCCGTATCCCACCGTCCTTATCAGCCCCGTAGTGGCCGGGGCTTGGCAATACCTCGCGCAGTTATCCACGTTGTTGGTGCCTATTACTTGCCTGGCGAACTTTTGGGCTAAATATCCCTCCTCGTTGGAGGACGTGCAGGAAGCTATTACCCCTATGGAGTCGGAGCCGTATTTATCCCTTATCTCCATCAACCTCTTGGCCACCAGGGAAAGGGCCTCCTCCCAAGTCGCCTCCCTGAAGTGATTGCCCTCCCTAATTAATGGCTTAGTAAGCCTATCGCCGCTGTTAACGAAGTCCAAGCCGAACTTCCCCTTCACGCAAGTGGCTATCCCATTGGCCGGGGACTCCGGCTTTGGTTCCACCTTGAGAATCTTCCTGCCCTTTGTCCATACCTCAAATGAACAACCAGTTCCGCAGAACGTGCATACCGTCTTGGTCTTCCTTATCAGGGATTTCCTCAATTGCTTATCTATATCGCTGACCAGCACGAAGGGAGAAAAACTCTTTTCCCCGGCCTTCAATGCTGATATCAATTTCTCCTTGGTTTCCTTCTTAATGCCCGTGAAATACCCAGCCTCGCCCAGCATTGACTTCTCCATCAATGCATTTACCGGGCACACGGTGACGCAAGTGCCGCAAGACACGCAGGAGGAGTAATCTATTGACTTTCCATTACTCCACACAACCCTAGGAGGATTGGCTCCCCAGTCAATCCTTATCACCTCATTGACCACCACGTCTTGACACGCCTCAACGCATCTGCCGCATAAGATGCACTGCTTGGGATCATATACATAGAATGGATTCGAATCATCTACGTCATAGGGTTTCGGGACGAAGTGTTGCGAATATATACCCAGCTTGGACACGGCCTCGTGAAGCTCGCAATCAACATTATTATCACAAAGTGTGCAATACAGTTCGTGGTTCCTCAAGATAGCCCCAAATGCTTTTTGCCTCGCGCTGATTGCCCTAGCGGTATCGGTATTTATGACCATGCCTTGATCCACTAGCGTATCGCAAGCCCTCACTATCTTTCCATTTACTTCCACCGCGCATGTATCGCATGTCCTTAACGGGCCCAAGTAAGGATTATAACATACATGAGGTACATAAACCCCATTGTTTTCGAGCAGCTTTAGGACGGTATCTCCTTTATGTGCAACCACTTCCTTATCATTTATCTTTACGGTGAAGGACACATTTGAGGAATGATATTCCATATAAAATCCTTTTATTGCTTGTGTAAATAAACAAATATAAATCGAAATATTTATAAATAAAAATGCTTAAAAACTGAGTAAAAATAGCTAAATTATGCAACCTCTCCCCCCAATAGCAGTGGGCTTCTTTGGCCTAGGGGTGGGGTATTACGTTTATGGCGGGAAGGAGTTCTTCGATTACCCCAAGGAAAACAGCCCCGCGCTCAATCACTCGCTCGGGCAGTGGGGCATATGGATGCCCGGCTTTCTACAGTTCCTAACCGGGATCTATTTATGGCTGGGATTAACGATATTCAAGGCATTTCAGTCGACCCCGGTTCTCTATATGGCTGCGCTGGCGTTCACCGCATATGGAGTTCATTGGTTTGCCTTGGGATTGAACAAATACGTGGGCGGCGATGCAAGGGTGGACGGATACATGGCGATAGCATTCCTGTGGATATCAATAGTGGGCGCCTTCGTCTTCGGATACGTGGCGGATTACCCCGTTATGATACTTTTCATTTTGCTAGCACTAGTTTATATATCCGACATACCTGCTAGTCTACTGCAATCAGCGTCCTGGACGAGGATAAAGGGGCTCTGGCACTTGGTGACAGGCACTTGGCTAATGTATCTAATGTTCGCCGCAGCGGTCAACTTCGCATTGGGACTCCACCTACCCCTTTAAGCGACCTAAAACGGACTAGGACTGCATTGTCTGCATGCCGACGAGTGGCATTGAATCGCGGCAATGCAAATAATGCAAATGGCACTAAAACCCTACCCAAAAGGGGAGCCGCTGAAGCCGCCTTGACCCCAAAGGATAATTACCTATTTTTGTCACTCCATGCAGCAGCTCATCTTGCTTACGTCCCTAATGAAAGATTGAGCGGCCAGCTTTATTCCCTCGGCAATCGTCGGAAACACGTGGGCGCTATCTATGATGTCCCTATACGTCAATCCATGCTTCACGGCATATGCTCCCTCCATTATTATCTCAGCAGCGTTGGGCGACAACACGTGCACGCCGACCACCTTATCAGTCCTGGGATCCACCACTATCTTGAACAAACCATTGCTCTCCCGCATCAACCTGGCCTTGGGCACCGACGCCAAGCCAATAGACCTACAGCTACACCCACCCCTCTCCGAGTACTCCCTCTCCGTGTATCCAACGGATGCTGCCTGCGGCTCCGTGAATGCCGCCCACGGAATCGACATCATGTCTATCCTCATCCCCGCATGCTCAAACATGTTCTCCACCGCCGTCACCCCCTCCCTGGCCGCCAACGTCTCCAGCATCAATCGTTGGTCCACCACGTCCCCAGCCGCGTATATCCTGGGATTGCTGGTCCTCAACGCGTCATCAACCCTCACCCCCCTTCGGGAGTACTCAACCCCGGCCGCCTCCAGGTTAAGGCCCAGCACGTTGGGCAATCTGCCCGTGGCCACCAAAACCTCATCTGCCCTCACCTCCTTCTGACCATCAGATGTGACCAGCCGAATCACCTTCTCGCCTCCCTCCTCATATACCTTGGAGACCCTCGCCTTCAATTCAAAACCGATGCCCTCTCCCCTCAGCGACTCCAGGAGGGCCGCCGATACCTCTGGCTCCGCTTGCGGCAATATGGTGGGCATCGCCTCAATCACGGTGACGCGGGATCCCAGCCTCGAGAAGGCTTGGCCCAGCTCCAACCCTATTGCACCGCCTCCCAATACGGCCAAGCTCTTCGGCAGCTCCCGTAGTCCCCACACGTCGTTGCTGGTCAAGTACTTAACGTTGCGCAGCCCCTCTATGTCAGGCACGGCAGGGCTGGATCCCGTGGCTATTAGGAAGTTAAACCCCTTTATCCTCACCGCGCCGGAGGGCCCATCCACCAACACCTCGCTGGGCCCGGTGAAGGATGCCTTACCCTCAATCAAATCCACATTATCGTATTGGGAGATGACGTCGACGTACTTAGCCTTCCTCTCACCCTCAACCGCACTCATCAGCGATTCCATTAATACGCTGAAATCTATTCTGGTCTCCGTGGAGGAGATGCCTGGGTATCGCGGGTTCCTTTGAGTGAAGGCGACCTTGGCCGCCTCTATCAAGTACTTACTGGGCACGCAGCCCACATTGACGCATGTCCCTCCTAGATTCCCAAACCCAATCATGGCTATTGATGCTTGACCGCTCGTTATCTCTGATGCCCTTATTGCGGCCGAGAACGCAGCCGCTCCCCAGCCCAGTATCACCAAATCATACTCATTCCTCACGAATCTGCCACCTCCCTCACCTGAGCCCTATAGCGGGTCTTCGTGAACACGGGGAGCACCTCCAGCTCATGGGGATCCACCTTATCTGTATCTATTCTAACCACCGCGGATCCATCCGACAGGGAGACCCTAACATCTATTACCCCTTCCTTGCTCTTAATTCCGTTTGTGACCGCCCTAACGCAGTCATCACACGTCATTCCAAAAACCCTCATCTTTACTATTTTCTCGGTCATGTCTATGCATGCAAGCAAGGGACTTATATAGCATGTAGTAATTGATAGCGAAGCAACTACTGTTTTGAAGACCGCCCCCTGCCACCCCGTCCTCTTTTGTTATATCTCCAAAGCTTTATAAGACATCTACGCTGAGCAAAAGAAGTGTCGGAGAGGGCATGCATGATATACGCGGAGGACGGGGAGATCTGCATTTACCCATCACAGAAGATATTGAGGCTACTGGGCAAGGAGTACACGCTCTTGATAATTGGATTGCTGGGCAACGTGGAGGAGGGCATTGGATTCAACGAGATGGCGAGAAGCATAGGAAATCCAAGACCCAGCGTTTTGTCGACTAGGCTGAAGGAAATGGAGGAGGCGGGGCTGGTTACTAGGATGGTCAAGAATACGAGGCCCGTGACGGTCAATTACGCCCTATCCGAGAAGGGACGGGAATTACGGAGGCTATTGATCCCATTATTCAGGTGGCTGGAGAAAAATGAGGAAGGAGTCGCCGAGCGAGGGTCAAGGAACCACGTCTATATAGATCCATCAATGTGAGCCACTCTTCCTTTGGGATGGGTCTCTCACCTCAATGCTCCGCCATTGTCTCTCCCTGAGAAGGGAGGGGGGCATGACTTGATGATCAGTGAGAAGGCGATGCCCAACCCCTCTTCACCGGACTGGGGAGGCATTATGATTCTCCTAACTATCCTCCTCAAATAGATCAAATAAAACGAAATTCTCCTCTCTTTCTTTAACAATAACCATCAATCAATGCATCAGGATTCGGAGGAAGAAAAGATATTTAGTCACTGCCTCGCCTGACCGCGTCCTTTATCAAGGCATCATATATCTTTCCCAATAGGTCATAAAGCATGTCAATCCTCTTGCTCGTCTCCTCCATCCTCTTATCCACCTTATCGCTCATCTCCTCCATCCTCTTAATCAGCACGCCCACCATTTCGTCGATCCTCTTGTTCGTCTCCTCGATCTTCTTATCAATTCTATTATTCATATCCATAACCATGTTCATAACAATATCGATCCTCTTATTCGTCTCTTCAATTCTCTTATCAATTCTATTATTCATATCCATAACCATGTTCATAACAATATCGATCCTCTTATTCGTCTCCTCGATCTTCTTATCCACCTTATCGCTCATCTCATTCATCCTCTTAGTTAACACATCCATCATCATATCCATCCTCTTATTCATCTCATCAATCCTCTTATTCGTCTCTTCAATTCTCTTATCAATTCTATTATTCATATCCATAACCATGTTCACAACCACATCAATCCTCTTGCTCGTCTCCTCCATCCTCTTATCCACCTTATCGTTCATATTCATGACCATGTTGATTATCTCATCCATCCTCTTATTCGTCTCATCCACGCTATTTTTGGTCTCTCTAAATAAACCCATCATTAGCACCACTAAATCCTCCATGGATAGCTTCTTGCCTTCCCCAATCTTTTTGAGCACTGCATCCATCGCCTTAGTGATGGTGGTCTCTATTACTGTCTCCACTGCGAAGAGGGCTATCAGCAGTGTTAAATATGTTTCCATGATAATTTATTCTCAATGTAATTGAATGGAGAAAAAAAATATTAATTGAGAGGCGCAATACATTCATGAAGCCGTTGCTCGCCGTCCTAGCCATCATAATTATTGCCTATCTAGGCCTCTTCATATATGCCCACGCCGGCCACGCCATCTTCAGATACTCGTGGGAGGGCTACTCCCTCACGTATGTCAGGTACCCCAGGCTTCCGTGGCCCCTCGACGTGTTGGCGTTTGACCAGCCCGGAGAATACCCATCGATTCAAGTCAACATAATGAACGCGCCCAAGCCGTACCCACGCGCCAATGCCAGGTTCTCGGTGTACGCTGTAGGACCCGCCGTGAACGGCTTCGTAGACGTCGGCCGCTACCTCAGCAATTCCACGAGCTTCTCCATGAATCTCGGCGGCTACACCGAGTACGCTGACGAGCTCGACCGCTACCTGGGGATGACGCCGGACGACGCCGGACCCTCCGTCACCCTATTCATAAGCTCCATAGGCTACTACGGAGGCTCCCCCGGCGTCTCCACGGGCTTCGTAACAATACCCATAATTCCCGGCCTGGCCGAGGGGTCCATGATATATCTGGACGTGAACTTCAGCGGGATCCCCAAGGCGCCCACATTAGCCATCAATGGTTCCCCCATGCGCTTCACGGCATCATCGAGCGCGCCGCAGCCCCCTGGCGAGATCTCGCTGGGATGCGTGGCCATAGGCAACGGCCCGTACCAGAACTACGGCGAGTGTTGGTACTGGGAATTAACCAAGGTTCTCCTGGAGGAGAACAACACGCCATTCCCCATAGTGGCGGGGATGGTGAGACAAGAGAGGAACTACGCCGGCGGGGGGACCTATAACGAGTCCAACTACATAGCCAGCATAACTGCCGACTCCTTAATTCAATTATCCATTATCTCCTACACCAAGGTGGGCTTCTACTCGACCCTATCCATACCGACCACCACGGGGGTTAACATAGTGTCGCCCGGATACGGCTACGAGCTAAGCCTCCCCACGGGTAGATCCAGCTACATGCTGTTGAGCTATCAATGCGTCTTCGCAAACCCCAATTATGATTTTTCTTCGTCTTATTGTAGTTACTCGGGCATTCCCCCTTCAACTGCTCCCAGCCTCACGCGGCTTGGAGCATATGGAATAGACTTGGTGGGTTATTTGGAGGTGGCCAATTACACGGAGTATGAGTGCAAGGGACCGGTGGGCGATCCATGCTATGGCTCCATCACCCCAATTCGGTGGGCAATAATGACGTGGTTCGCAGCGTATAATAATACGAGCGTGGGGGAGCTCGAGGCGGGAACCATGAGCCCCACCACCATGATGAACTACATTGATGAGTTAATGAACTACGGCGACCTCAATATAACTCTCCTAAAAGATGACGCGATATATTTAACCCTTGGCTCCATTGATTCCCAGGTAGGCGCGACGCCGTTGTTTGCCTTGTCCGGCAGCCTTGGCGCCATGTTGAAGGCAATGGGGGTAGAGGTCCCGCCGGGCTTGGAGCCGTTCCTCAACTACTTGATTGTGGGGGTCTCCGCCCAGTCGCAGTCTGTGTCCGCCATCGGGTCCGCGGTCTTCATAAGCATGACGCCTCCCAAGTTCTCTGTCTGCACTAGCCCCGTGGACTATTGGTTTGATTATGATGTTTACATCCAGCAACTCAATGGTTACTACCCAGCCCCGGCCCTATACGTGGACTTCAATGCGGGGCCCTGCATTGGTTGATGCGCGAAGGCCAGCGGGGATTCATTGATGATCATGGTTGACGCTGCCGCCAAGCGCTTGGGAGGAGCATCAAACTATCGCCCCTAAAGGGCAGGTTTTAGGTACCTTTAAATAATCAAAAACATGAAGGCTATCATGCAGTACGTTAAGCTCGGTTGGTCCGGAGTCAAGGTTTCGCAGTTGTGCCTGGGCACTTGGTACTTGCCCAGACTCGACGAGAGGGATGAATATGGGGTTCATAAGGTCGACGTGGATGCCGTCATGAAGATCATGAAGAGGGCCCATGATGAGGGAATCAACTGCATCGATACTGCCAATAGGTATCATGGAGCGATGTCCCCCGTGGACCTCAATCACGTCGGTAATTCCGAGAGAGTCGTCGGTCAATTCCTAAAGACCGTGGACCGAGAGTCCATAGTGTTGGCCACTAAGGTCAGGGGTCAAATGGCTGCCTGGCCCAACGGGGAGGGGCTGTCCAGGAAGCATATTCGATGGCAGGTCAGGCAATCGCTGAGGAGGCTGGGGGTGGATTACATAGATCTATACCAGATACATTGGCCCGATCCCGACACGCCGAAAATGGAAACCCTCAGAACGCTCAACAACTTAGTAGAGGAGGGGGTTGTGAACTACATCGGCGAAAGCAATCATCCAGCCCACGACGTGGTGGAATTCATGGAGTTGGCCGATAAGCACGGAATGGAGCCCTTCGTTACAATGCAGGAGGTTTACAATATACTTAACAGGGATATCGAGAGGGATAAGATCCACGTTGCCAAGAGATATGGAGTGGCTATATTGGCCTACTCTCCCCTGGCTCAGGGAGTGCTCACGGGCAAGTACGTTGACTTCAACGCGAGAAAGTGGATCACGCCCAACAATTCTAGAGCAGCAATATCGAGCAGCATGCAAGGGTACATGAATGACGGAAACCTCAGAATTCTCTTGGAGCTCAACGAGGTGGCCAAGTCAAGGGACATCACATTAGGCCAAGCCTCGCTGGCATGGTTGATCAGCATGCAAGAAAGGCTCGGAGTCAATATTATACCCATAATAGGCATCAGCAAAATGGAGCACTTAGAGGATGATCTGGGCGCCCTAAGCGTAAAGCTAAGCCAAGACGACTTGAAGCGGATCGATGACATCATAAGGACCCATTGATAGCTTAAACTCGGTTAATCTCATTCCTTTTCCTTTAAAAAAGCCTCGCCTATAGAGATTCCACTAGTTTTTCAACTAACTCTCTAACTTTTTCGCACATCCTTATAGCGCTCTCGCCGTCTATCTTCGAGTAAATTAATTCAGGCGGCGTTCCTGTCTCCTCATCGCCATACATAGAAGTTCCTCTTTCTTTGGCTAGAATCCTAGAGATGCTGGCCAATTCATCTATTTCATTTCTAAACCATTCTGGAAATCTCTCCCGTTCCCTCTTTAAAGTAGTTCCTACATCATGCCATTTCGGAGGCTCGACGCCGACCAACCTTAGGCTTGCCTTAAGGAAAAGCTCCACGGATTCTTGGCATTGTCTCATGGTAAATGGATAGTTGCCATCATGAAATGCTTCCCGGGCATGCTTTATCCTCTCCTCGGCTTGCCTAATATACGATCTGGCTAAGTCATCGTTACTTACCATGTTAATCGCCGAAGTCTATTATTTCCCCAAACCTATAATCTCTTTTCCTCCAATACCACTTTCTACCAAGCCAAACCCTTTCGAAGCCCAACTCATTTAACTTTTCCTTAACCCTCTTCAATATATTCCCAAAAAAATTATCCTTATCGAATAGAATTACTGCATCTTCTACCATATCCATATATAATGGAGAGAAATGAGAGGCCTCCTCGGGGGTCTTCATTATTGGCGAGAAAGATACGTAGTAACCTTCATCATAAAGTTTCTCCACGTCACCCATGAGCTGGAGCTCTACTTGCTCGAATATCCTATACCTTCCGATCATCGACTTCGGCAAACCCTCCGCTATGATTAAAAGATCTATATCGCTATCCTTTCTATTATCGCCCCTAGCCACGCTTCCGTAAACCACCACCGAGTACAATTCATCCCTGAAACGGTTAACCAACAGGTTAAGCAATTTATTCAATAAAGATCCATAGGGCTCTTCAATCACATTAATATAATTTCCTCGTTCTTTATAAACCTATGCAATGGCCAATGCCAATAACCAGCCCTAGGATTGAGACAAGTGCCGACTTATTGGCTTACTTGTCCATAGAATGAAGCAAGTGGCCTAAGTCGGGTACCTCCAGCGGAGTCAAGTGTTCCAGCCTCAGCGATGCCACCGCGTTAGCCAATCTGCACGAAGCGATGGGATCTAATCCCCTCAACATGCCCGCCACATATCCCGCATTAAACGCATCGCCGGCGCCGACCGTGGTTATAATACTCCGAGGACTTGAGGGGCCGCAATGGATAGTCCTATTCCCGTCTATGACCACCGCGCCTCCCCTGCCCAGCTTGATGGCGAATACCTTACCTGCATTTCTAATCGCGTGGATGGCTTCCTCTAGGGAGGCGTGAAACAATGACTTGACCTCCTCCTCGTTTGGTAATACGACGTCCGCCTCCTCCACTAATCTCCTCGTCCTCTCATTAATGACGGGGCCCGGATCCAGGAAGACTGGGAGAGAGCTTCTTCTAGCCATCCTGGCGAGCTCCATCAAGGCATCAGCGGCAGCTCCGGAGAGCGCGGCATAGGTGCCATTGATGAACACCGCTCTGGAGCCCCGCAACGCATTCTCATCCAAGTCCCGCAAGTCAAGTCCAGCCCCAACCCCCAAGTACCCCACGAAGGCATGGCCATCGCTTGATATTATGTCATTGGATACCGTAGTAAAGCCATGAATCCTCCTCATGAATCCCGTATTGACGCCGGCATCCTTCAATGCTCCAATTAGGGCCTCCGAGAACGGGTCATCGCCGACCTCATCTATGACCGCCACCTCGAGCCCCAGCCTACGGGCCAGCAATGCAGTGGCGCACGCACCGCCAGGCGAGAGGGCTGTCCGCCGAGAAACGACGAAGTCCCCAGCCCCTATGGGCAATTTATCGACGATGTAATAGATATCCAAGACGCAATCAGATACGACTATTAAGTCGAATAAATGGTTAGGCACAATCCCAAGCCCCTACGCTGGTACCCCGTCCAGTCTCCACCCCCATGAAGTACCAAGCCATGGCAGCCACAGCCCCAATTGCAAACACGACGGCCGTCACTGCCAGATACGCCGCAACGGGCAAGTATGCAAGCAGGAAGATCACGGGTATCGTGGCGCCGAGAGATGACGCCCTCACCACGGCCGTAAACAATGCCCTCCTCCCAGTAGCCCAAAACTCTGACTTCAACGTATCCTCTCCCAAGTAAAACACGTTGGCGAGGGCGGAGAATGGCACGAACAACGACCAGAAAAGAAGGGGCTCGCGAGTCCAAGCACTGGATGTCAATGCCATCAATGACGCCAATACAAGTAATGGAACCGATGATGCCAGCAACAATGCTCTCCTACCAACCTTATCAGCCATCAAGCCCATTGCAGCGCCAGAAGCCAGCGATGCCAATGAGAATGCCAGTATCAACCAATTGGTCAAGCTAGGCATGAAATATGGGCCGAGGGTTAGGGCTATCAACGTGATGCCGGCGGTGTACGACCAACCCAGGAGAGCGCCTATTACCAACCGAGCAAGGCTGGATGGCAATGCAATGCTTGCAACCCCCCTCCTCCTCTTCTCTGGAGCTATTTCGCCGTAGTGCCTCGTCGCCTCATTAATGGCGTCATCCACCTTGCCCTTGAACTCGAGCCAGCGAATGGACTCGGGAAGCCTCGTCCTCAATATGTACAACATGGGAGCCGCAACCAGTATGGTGGCCCCTATGGCTATCCTTTGAAGCGAGGGCGATGAGATGTTCATGACCGCGAGAAGCGAAGCCAGAGCTCCGCCAGCGTTGGTGAAGTTAAGGATGAGGAACACGGCTCTGCTCCTATACCTCCTCGGGAAGTATTCGTGGGATGCGGCCATGATGATGTTATACTCGCCTCCCGTGGCCAGCAATAACATGCCTAGAAATATCAACAGAGATGAGTAATCATGGCTGAGGACCAGCCCTAAGGCTCCCACGACGTACATAATCAATGTTAGGTACAGGCTCCTCTTTCTACCTATAATATCCGCCACGGGACCCATGACAGCCCCACCCACCAGCAACCACAGCGGCGGCCATATGGAGAGAAGAGCGGTGAATTCCCTCGGAACGCTCACCCACCCTGTGGCTATGTAGGCAATAGAGTAGATGTAGGCCTCGATCGCCGTCCCCAGGGAAAAGGTCAGGAATGCCAGGGAGTGAGCTCTAACCCACGGTAACTCCTCCACGACGGACGACACCTCATCCATAGACCCGGAGCTACGGTCCGCTTATAATGGATTCCGCTTCAAAGCTCTTACACGTAAAAGGAGGGCGGGATATAAAGGGCAATGAATTCCCATTTAATGGCAATGCCGTTCCCATCCGAGCATTTAGTGAATATAGGTTTTCCTCTTGGGCCAGGATAACCACGAGAAGGCCCGCCACGCAAGGGCTTGCATCTCAAGACGGCAAGTACTTATTATACGGCTCAGCTTAACGTTTTCTGCATTTTATGCATTAATTGATTGATTTATCCATAGTGATTATTCCGATTTGTTATGCCGAAGCTATCCATAATAGCATGGTCCGGAACCGCAGATAAACTGTATCCTGTGGCCATACTATCATCGGCGGCCGCCGCCAGCGGCTGGGACGTGGAGATATTCTTTACGTTCTGGGGTTTGTTGTCGATATCCAAGAACTTCATGCAGAAGACCATGGAGAAGATATCGACTGATTATTCTCAATTCGCCGGCAACATGGCTAGCGCAATGCAGGAAGCGGGCCTGCCGCCGTGGTGGGACTTATTGAGGCAGGCCAAGGAGATCGCCGGGGATAAGGTCAAGATCTATGCCTGCTCCACAACCATGGATCTGCTCAAGGTGAAGAGAGAGGATTTAGCCGACTTCGTAAGCGATGTGGTGGGCGCAGCCACATTCCTAGAGAGATCAAGCGATGCAAACGTAACACTCTTCATTTAATGCAAAGAAGAGAATTAACTATTTTTCTGTTGAATAATTAAATTTCAATTACTTGCCGGGGTTCACTATTTTGGCGATGATTACCACGTAGCCTTCCTCGTCCCTTATATCCACTATCTCATTGCCTGTCCTCTGTGCCCAGGCACTTATATCTGACTTGGCTGCGGGATCCGTGGCCAGCACCCTTATTACTTGGCCTGGAGTTGCTTGTCTAGCCGCCTTGCTTACCTCCATTACGGGCATTGGACACATCTTGCCACGAACGTCCAGGATTAACTCATCAACCATAGAATGAAGAGGAACACAGGCAATATAAGTAATTATTATCCATGCAATATATGCATTCGACATGCTGTTTCTATTACAATACATAGGTTGATCCCCTTCCCTGTCCTGGAAAAAGGGTCACCCTCGATTACACACTCCCCCCACTAAAGCACCTACAGTTCAAATCCAAGCGAAGCCCACGACTTAATGGGAGGTCACCCTCTCTACATGGCCTAGAACACTTACTGGACAAGCGCCTATTATCGTGATTTTCACGGAGAAGACGTGGGCCCTCATTCTAAGGCAGTGGTACCAATCATAGTTTATCATGAAGATGCCGAGATTAAGGTTATGTATAATTTAGCAAAAACCACGTTCTTCTGGTAGCCGGGCCCGGATTCGAACCGGGGTCGATGGGTCCAAAGCCCACCATCCTTGACCACTAGACGACCCGGCTCAGACATGGTAACTCCAAGGACGTTTTTAAGCACTTCGCTGCGAAAATAGAGCCCGCTCCCTTGTCTTGGAAGGGTGAGCCTCGCATTCTTTTTATCACGGTATTACTTCGGTGGAGTCCAGGATGGGGTCGTATCTAAGGGCTTCCCTATCTATTATGCCCCTCTCCATCAACGCCTCCGCCTTGGGTATTATGGATAGGATGGATTTTATTGTTTCCTTCGTTATCTCGTCCACCTTCTCGGCATCCTTGCCCCAATAATTCTCCCTCAATGCATAGAGGCACCTACCTCCGCAGTACCTCCTATACTCGCATGAATTGCAGGGCTCCGGTAGCTCCGGCTCCATTAGCTTAAAGCCGGTTTCAATGTGGCCTAGCACTGCCCACTTCTCCCTTACCGCTATGGGGCACGCCAGTACCCTGCCATCAGAGGAGACGGCCACGGACCTGTACCCCGCACCACAGGGCGAGGCTCTATACGGTTCGAAGAAGTGAGCGCTTAATACCCCTAGGACTGGAATTAATCCCAGGACCCTGCCCCTCTCCAATTCATTAACGAACAATTCAACCAACCTCCTCACTCCAGGCAAGTAACTGGTCTCCGCCCATGACCACACATCCCACTTCTCGCTCCATATAACATCCAATTGCCAATGCACTTGATCGAACCCGGAATTCAATAAGTGAGTCACATCAACGTATATATCAGTCAATCGAGTCACCGCCATCCTTGCAATTATCTTCAGCGGGAATCGGCGTAGTTTGCTTAAGGACCTCATAACTCTATCATAAACCCCCTTCCCCCTATTCGCATCGGTGACCTCTCTCCTGCCATCTATTGACAATAAGGCCACGGACATCCTATTCCAATACTCGTCCGGGAGCAAGTCCACGAAGAACCCATTGGTCTGCACTCCCCATCGCACTGCGGGCAACGAATTCATGGCCTCCATCACGAATTTGGGATTGAGGAGGGGCTCGCCGCCGTAGAATATGACCGTGGGCTCTGGATCGTCTTCCATCAATTTCCTCAACTTGCTCAAGTCATAGGTAGTCTTGTACGGAACCACCCTGCTCTCAAACGAACCGCCGCAGTAACTGCACCTTAGATTGCATGCGCCGGTGGTCAAGAGCAGCCAAAGCACTGGATCGCTTGCCGCCAAGCATTTTTAATTGTTGGGTCCAATGTTCACTCTGCTTAGACGTCCTCGCCTCCCCAATCGCCGGCAAGCCGAGCGCCTGCTCCGCTGCACGCCAATTGAGCGGCCTTTATGGGGTCATCAACGTAGTTAACCGGGGCCGTCCTCCGTCTATCGAAGCCGTTTGGAAAGGATGCTGCCAGCCCATCCGTGGAGAAGTTGCTTCCAGTTAAGACCACTACGGGCTTACCCATCGCATATGCCATCAATACCTCTATCATTGTGCCCACCTCCCCGCCCAGCGCCACAAGCACATCGCCGCTCCTCGCCAACGGCACCGACCTAGCCCTATACTCCATACCCGTCCTAATAGAGATAACGCCGGGAGGGGGATCCACGGATTCCTTCTCCATGGGAAGCATTAGAACCACCTTGAGCCCAAGGCCGTAGGCCTCATCCACGACCACCTTCATCAATCCCCAATATCCTCCTAGTATTAAGATGGGATTGCACTTGGCTGCTTCGCGCACAAATACCCTAGCCCTCTCCTCGTCCTCCTTGGAGTAATCCCCACTGTGTGCTGCCACGGATATTTGTACATGCCTATTGATGGTCACGCTTGAAATCGAGCGGAGAGGCTTTTAACGTTATGGGAGGAACTCCCCCTCCCCGCTGGGAGCATTACATTATATTATCTAATATGGCGTCTCATGACGACTCCTCCCTTGAGCGCCACTTAGTTCATCTAATTAATGCCGGCGTCAAAGCGGGCCGTCAATGAGGACCATAAATGCCAAGCGGCGATAGGGAGGGTGCAAGGTTTTTATTGATTGGATAGCGGGGTTTACGTGTGGCCGTCATAGAATTGATTAATGTAAGCAAGCGATATCGCCTATCGGAGTCGGTATACGTGGATGCATTGATGGAGGTTAACCTCAGCGTGGAGAGAGGAGAGATAGTGGTGGTAATGGGACCGAGCGGCAGTGGAAAGACTACCCTCCTCAACATAATGGGGACCCTGGATAAACCCACGGCGGGTAAGGTAATCGTAGAGGGATCAGACGTCACGGAGATGGATGAGGAGGATTTAACGAGGTTCAGGTTGAGGAGGATTGGATTCGTCTTTCAGCAATATAACTTGCTCCAAAACCTGACTGCGCTGGAGAACGTGGAGCTGCCCATGTTGATGAGCGGCCTTTACTCCAGGGAGGAGGCGGAGACCAAGGCCAGGCTATTGCTGGAGCTCGTGGGGGTGGGAGATAGGGCAGGAAACAAGCCCACACAGCTATCGGGCGGCCAGCAGCAGAGGGTCGCCGTTGCGCGGGCTATGGGCATGGATCCCTCCTTCATAATAATGGATGAACCCACGGGCGCAATAGATGCGGTCAGCGCAGCCCAGCTTTTATCCATAATACGAGCCATAAATGCCTTGGGGAAGACCTTCATAATAGCCACTCACAACCCGGATGTGGCGCGGATAGGCAAGAGGGTAGTAACGCTTAGAAATGGAAAGCTAAGCGAGGGCGGTTCCGCGGAGGTGCGAGCGGATGCGGTGGATATTAGGAGGGCGGCCGCCGCATATAAGAGGTGTTTGGACATAGATTTATTAGTTAACAAGAGAATCGGCGCATCCAATGAGGTGGATAGGATCGAGGCTGAGCTCAGCGTTATTTCCAGCATTGTTGGCGGCGATTAGCGTAGCGCTGGTGCTGCACGCGGGTTTTTCGATAACGTACACAGTTAATTACCAAGTTACTTACTCGCCTGGTCAGGGAACCAGCGCCTCCATAATATACACGGCGCAGGCCGTCAGCAATTCCAGCTATCCCCAGCAATTGATAATAGGCTTCAAACTGCCTCCCTATTCCACCATAACGTACTCCAGCGGTAATTCCACAGTAAGCGGTGATCTGGTATATTGGAACATAACAGTGCCGGCATACGGGGAAGCAAGCGTTCAGGTCCAGTTCACCAATCCGCTCTACTCCATCAACATAATTGACTTAAACCAGACGTTACTGGTGAACTCCACGTCGTATGATTCCTCCATAATAAACGGAGGCAACGGTACCTTGGTTCAACTATATTTGGGGTTGATGAGTGAGTCGCCCGTTCCTCCCACCAACAGCATTTATTTAGTGAAGCAGGATGGAGTGGCCTACTCTTATACTCAAACCCCCAGCGGGTTCGCAACGCTTGGCTCCACAAGCCTGGTCTACTGGCAATCATCTGGCAATTACAATCTAACCGTGGACTACAGAATAACCAATTTAGGGCCGTGGAGGAGCATAAGGCTTCAGCCCGTGGTGATAGTATCCACTTTGGACACTGGGCTTTATTCGAAGTACCTATCCCAAGCGATAGCTAAACTGAACTCCACCATTGCTCAACTGAGCAATTATGGAAAGTACAATGACTTATTGGGCAATTCCACGGAGTTGCTGACGGAGCTCTACGATTTATCCACTATGCTTAACTACACCGCCAATATCTTCAAGTTCTCCGCGGCGCAAGTAAATGAAACCACTGCTATAGAGCGATTGATTCAACTGCAGGCCGAGGAGCTCAGGGGGGCTGTTCAGCTTGAATATTCCGCCCTTTATCAATTGAATTACACGGTGCCCCAGCTCAAGGAAGCCACATTACGGGTCATGAATAACGTGAGCAACATAATAAGGGAGATAAACACGCTTCAGAGGGAGAGCACATCCGATATAATATATGCATATGGGGTAGTGAACTCGGCTAACTCCACCCTAGCCAACGCTCAATTTGCGTTAAAGCAATTATCGGCTACCGTTAACACGCAATACAATGCCCTATATTCCACATACCTCAATATAACGTCGGAGTTGAATTATTTGGAGACATTGATAAACGAGAGCAATATAAACTCAACTCAAAGGTTGGCCATGCTGGCAGCAATCTCGGCGGCCAAGACCTCCATATCCACCACGCTAGGCCTATTGTTAACGGAGCTAGGCGGGGTTAGGCAGAACATAGCCATAACTAACGCCGAGCTGAGCACGATGGAGACAGAGCTGACGGGCGTGGGCAATCAATTGAGCCAACGCGGGGTGCAGCTGACGTCGACCTTAACTAACATAAGCGACTCGCTCTCCAACGCGAATTCCTCCCTCTTCATATTATACAAGGCCCTCGGCGCAACGCAAAAGGCATTAAATTCATCGCTGGCATCGCTTCACGGCGCGTTAGCCAATGCTACGAATGCCGTGGGGCTGGCGGCGCCTGTGTACGGGAATTCAACCGCGGATTCCACTACGTTGATGAGGACCGCGGAGGAGTTGAGCAATGCTTCCTTGGAGGCGCTCAGGATGTACTTCAACGTGAGCGAGACCTTGCTGAATCTCAAGCTGGCCATAAATGGATCCATAGGAAGCGAAAGAGCCAATGCATCATTATCCATGGCTAAATACGAGTATGAATTGGAGAGCTTAACTGGGCTTCAAAGGGAATTGGAGAGCTATTTAGTGATAAACACCACAGCTCCATACTCATTGGACGTGGTGGTGACGCAATCATTCATTGTAAATCTCCCGGCTGTGGTGGATGAAAATGCATTGCTCTCCTTAATTAATTCCACCAACTTAACGGTTCCGTCCGATTCCCGGAGCAGCGGGATAACGAGGATTGGAGTGGGGGTGGCCGCGGGCTTGGCAGCGGGATCCGCCGTTGCCTTAATCATGGCTTTATCCTACGTGGGCCGCCGCGGTCATAAAGGGCCTTGGATATGATGTTCACCACGTCCAAGGTCACTTCCTCCGGCCTCTTAGATGCATCCACCACCGCATATCCATTCTCGTGGGCCCTCTCTAGGAATATGTTCCTTACCTTCTCCAACACGGTCCTTCTCTCGAATACCTCCAAGTCGCCTCTCCTCTCCAACCTACGCATTGCTTCATCTACATCTAAGTCAAGTATTATCACTATATCGGATCGGGGGATGTATTTGTGCAAACTTATTAGCCAATCAATGGACAGCCCAAGGGCGCCTTGATAAGCTATTGTGGACTCCATGTATCTCTCGCTGATGACTACGTCGTTAACGGCCAAAGCCGGAGATACCTCGGTCATGTAATGTATGGTTCTATCCGCTGCGAAGAGCAGTGCATAGATGGATGGATGGGGCATTTGAGTCTCCTTCTTGAGGGCCCACGATCGAATGAGCCTCCCCACCTCGCTGCTGGAGGGTTCCTTGGTGGCGTATATGGAGAAGCCCATTTCCCTTAACTTGGAGACGGCGGAGGAAACTATAGTTGACTTACCGCTTCCATCTATGCCTTCTATTGCGACGAATATGCCCATCCCCACGGATGCTGTGTCCGGGTTTTTAGGTTTGGACCCACTATTAACAGCTATTAATAGTAAAATTTATTAACAGTTGTTAATATAACGGAGGCCATGAAGTCCAATATAAAGGTAGCCATAGCGGGCGTGGGCAACTGCGCATCCGCATTGGTTCAGGGCGTTACTTACTACTCTCAACGGGAGGAGGAGCCGACGGGCGTGGCCTATAAATCCATAAATGGATACAAGATCCAAGACATAAAGTTCGTGGCGGCGTTCGACGTTGATGCCAGAAAAGTAGGAAAGGACCTGGGAGAGGCCATATTTGCCCCTCCAAATAATGCATACAAGGTAACGGATGTGGGCAAGGTGGGCGTACCCGTCAAGGCCGGCCCGCTATTAGACGGCATTGCGCCCGAACTCAGGGGCAACGCAGTGCCCATTGTAGAGGGTTCCTTGGATGATGTTGTCAACGAACTGAAGGCAAGCGACGCCCAGATATTGATTAGTTACCTGCCCACGGGATCCCAAAAGGCAAGCGAGGCATACGCGGAGGCGGCTCTTAAGGCTGGAGCGGCCTACATAAATGCCATGCCCTCCCAAATAGCAGTATCGAGGGAGTGGCAGGAAAAATTCGAGGGGGCAGGCCTGCCATTGCTGGGCGATGATATACAGAACCAAATAGGGGCAACCATCCTACACAAGACGCTGGTGCACCTACTGGAGATCAGGGGCGTTAAGATAGTGGATACCTACCAAATAAACGTGGGAGGAACGCCTGATTTCTTGAACCTATCGTATAGAAAGGGTCAGAAGGAGAAGACCAAGACCGAGGCGGTGAAGAGGATGGCAGAGGATCAACAATTCGATGCATACATATCGCCGGTTGCATACATACCGTTCCTGAAGAGCAGGAAAATAGCCCATACCTTAATAGAGGCGCAAGGCCTTGCAGGAGTGCCGGTTAGAATGGAGGTAATGCTGGAAGTGCATGATCCCTGGAACAACGCCGGCATAACGGTGGATGTATTGAGGCTAACCAGGCTTGCCCTTGACAGAGAGGTGGGTGGTCCTCTGTATAGCGTCACTGCATGGGCGTTCAAGAACCCGCCAGTACATGCCCCACCCGACGTGGCCAAGGCATGGGTTGACGATTTCATAGATGGAAAACGCGAAAAGTGATTGTTAAAAACCTCAGACATCCTCGGAAGGGCTTCTTCGACGGGAATGCAAGAAAAGATTAAAATAAACCCCTCACACTTAACGCATGATTAAGCAAAAACTAGATGCAATGCTTAGATTGATAGATGAAGAGGGGGCGGATGAATTGATATTGACGGATCCCTATGATATGGGTTATCTGCTGGGCTATGAAGATGCATTCGCCACAATCGCTACTAGGGACTCCATCACCGTTATAGCGCCGGTGCTCGACTACTATAGAGCAAGGGAGATGTTGGAAAGTGACGTAACTGTGCTGGGCTACGCCTCATATAAGATGAATGCTCCCGACGATATAAAAATGATAGATAGGGAGGAATTGATGAGAATGCTGATAGGAGGAGGAAATAAGGTGATAGAGGTCGACGATACGAGGAATTGGTTGATAAGCGAGGTGAGAAGCAAGGCACCTAATGCAGCTATAATAGATGTCCGCGAAAAGATACTGGATGCCAGGAGCATCAAAACCCAACAAGAGCTAGATCTCATGAGGAGGGCCGCCAAGATAACACTGGAGTCCCTCGGCGATGTATTAGAGGAGGGACTGCATGGCAGGAGGGAAAGGGATGTAGCGGCATCTATTTATAGGCACATGATAGAAAAGGGGAGCGATGGAGTTGCATTCGAACCCATAATAGGATCGGGAAGGAATGGGGCAAAGCCCCATCACACCTACAGTGACAAGATGATAGACAAGACTGAGGCGGTGGTGATGGATATAGGCGCCAGGTATAGGCTATATTGTGCCGATATAACCAGAACCATGTTATTGGAGGAAAGCGATAAATTCGCAATGGATGTATACCATGCCGTTAAGGATGCACACGATCAAGCAATAAAGGCCGTGAGACCAGGAGCAAAGGCTAGGGATGTCGATGCCGTGGCAAGAAAGGTGCTGGAAGAATATGGATTCTCCAAGTACTTCATGCACAGCTTAGGTCACGGAGTGGGGGTGGAAGTCCACGAGAAACCATTCGTCAGCCCAAGCAGCGATGACGTGCTCCACGAGAACCAAGTGATAACCATAGAACCCGGCGTCTATATAAGGGATAGAGTGGGGGTCAGAATAGAGGACATGATACTCGTCACATCATCTGGCGCAGAAATTATATCAAAGTGAGCTAAATATATTTATTCATGGCCTCCCATAAGGGGAATTATCATTAACCAGGACCAAAGTGCAGCAAAACAATCCAAAGTTGAGCCCATTCTATTTATTTTAATCCTTCACTGCTTCTTCTCGAGAACTATCTCTATTGCAGCGACGTTCCTGTCCTTTCCGCCTTGCCCTTGAACTCTGTCGCTGGATATCCTGGTCTCCTTTATATCAACTTGGCCTTGAAGGAACCTATCCCTTACCATTATGGCGGCGGACACTGCCCTGGCTATAGCTCCGCCCCTTGCCTTCAGGGTAACCCTCTTGCTGCCCTGGTTGAACTGCATCACCGTTGCTATTACGTAGTTCGTGGTTGGTTTCTTTCCTACCAGTATCGTAGCTTCTTGTGGAGACGCCATATGCTGTCCGCTCTCTCCTACCCATAACCCTTTTAAAGCATTGCGTTCCAAATTGATGCCCAAAGCCTTGTTAATTACAGAACCATGTGGCTTAAAATCACCTTTCAGTCGATTCATGACAATGGAAAAATACATTACATTAGTTACCCGCATTCAAAGTGAGCCACCATCAATTAATGGTTAGTTGTTGGCATTTGCCGCAGAATATATCATGTATATTCCCAATCCTTTTATGGCGTCCCCTATCATTGGTATCACGACCAGCTTGGTGGATATGAGCACTAATAGTATAGAAACCACGAATATGCTCATGCCCACCGCAAACACGTCTGTCCAAGTCTTGCTGAATTCCCTGAAATCCATCCTTAACAATATCCCCGTGGCCTCCTCTATTATGTAGGCCAGAAAAAGCGAAATTATGCCCGAGAATTCATGCATGTGGCCCAAAATCAGTCCTATTA
The DNA here is from genome assembly GCF_055398215.1 of Thermocladium modestius. NCBI lineage: Archaea > Thermoproteati > Thermoproteota > Thermoprotei > Thermoproteales > Thermoproteaceae > Thermocladium > Thermocladium modestius. Next base: position 323,698 of record NZ_AP043731.1, read on the forward strand.
TTGCTAAAATCAATGCCAAGGGAGTGGCGTATCGAATGAAGCTCATTGCATGCTTGGTTGACTTGGAATAGCCATAATAGGCCGGAAAACCCAGTAATAATAGCACTATTAAGATCGATATATATGGCCAATTGAATATTCCATATATTCCCACGAAGTAAATAAATGCCAGTGCCACTTCTATTAACGCTGCCGCGACCACGCTAACTATTAAGGCCAGGTTCATGTATTTGTCAGCTGCCATAATGATCTGGCATAGCTGTCGTTATTATTAAGCATATCGCATCGAGTTATCCTAACGGTCTTGCATTGAACTTATAGCTATTCAATTATCTTTAATATTATCATTTACATATATTCTAATATATATTGATAGGAATATACTGAAAATAGGTATTTAAATGGGTCGTTTTTGAGGTAATATCATGAGAGGAGTAAATCGTCCCCTCTTAATAGCTATCGTGGTGATAGTAGTTCTAGTCATAGCGATCGCCGCATACTATGTTGGGACAAGCAAACATCCCGTTTCTCCGACATCCTCGACATCGACCACCACCTCGCCGGCTGCCGTCAGCTCATCCAACATAACCTTGACCGTGGTGACCTTCTCCGGCGAATCTGCACAATTCATTCAATATGCCGGCAATGAGTTCCATAAACTACATCCCAATATATCCGTAAAGGTTATTCAAGAACCATTCAGCAACTATATAACCGTGGAACTCACGGCCTTGGAGGCCCATTCCACACAATATGATATAATTGGGTTTACCTCTACATCAGCATTGAGGGTTGCGCCGTATTTAGTCAATTTAGCTCCTTATCTCAATATGTTCAATATGAGCGATATAATACAGCCCCAGGAAGCATTTGGCGGCTTGTACTTTAACACCACCACAGGTCAAGAGGAGTATATAGGCATAGTGTACGAGACGGCGGTTTATCTGCTGGCGTATAACTCCACCATCTTCGATAATCCAACGTTGGCCAACGAATTCCAATCCCAGTATGGAGCTGAATTTAATCCCCAGACTTGGCAGAACTGGACGACCGTATTAGAGGTAGATAAATTCTTGACAAGTAATGGAATAACGAAGACGGGCTTATTAATAGACGATCATGCTGCCCACGGGATAATAGACGCATTCCCAGCCGTGTATGGATGGTTCTACGCCAGGAATTCCACGTTAAACCAGGGAAATGTGGGAGGCGTTCCAACATTTAATATAATGTTCATGGGCAAGCCAGCCCCCGGTTGCTCCTATCCACTGCCATCATTTAACTCCACCAGCGGGTTGCAAGCATTGGAGGTTTACGGCCAGTTGGTCTCATACGAGCCGCCGCCTAACGTGACCGTCGTGGAATACGACAATTTGCCCAACTTATACGAGGGAGGCGCCCAGGCGCATTCATGTTCAGCACGCAATTATCGTATCTCTCTTCATCTGCCTACAACCAGACGCTGGTTGCTCCGCTTCCCGGTGGATATGCCGAGACCGGCACGGACTTCCTGGGCATTAGCAAGTACTCCCTGCACCAGCAAGCAGCCGCGGAGTTCCTGGCCTTTCTAGTATCGCCTCAAATGCAGGAGGATGCCTACCTACTCTTCCATAAGTTCCCCGTATCCAAGATGGCGACCAACGCATTGCTCTCCAATAGCAGCATACCGCTTCACGATAGATTAATAATAAAGGGAATATACGAGGCTGCCTTGAATGCATGGGCTAATCCACCCAACATACCCATAACATACACTGATCTAATACCACAGTTTAATTCGCAGGTTTACAATTACTTGCTGGGAACGGAGAGCGCTCAAGCCGCGCTGAAGCAAGCTGCGCAATCATGGACCAGCGACCTAGTGCAGACCTACGGTCCCTGCAGCAGCTAATGCGATAATTTTAGAAAATAAAACATTAAAATAATCATTTTATGGGTCGTTCCAATGAATAGGACTTGGCTATGGCCATACGTCGCCTATGTGGTGGGGTTCGGCCTCATACCGATGCTGGCTACCTTTTATTTGGTGGGGGCAAATTTTAGGGGGGTCTTGCATGGTTTTCCAATCAATATATTCAATATCTCACTGATCAACACGCTGGTATTCTCCATATCGGTGGCCGTATTTGCGGTCTTAATGGCGTTGGCATTAGCGGTGAGAGTGGATAGTTTGCCGGACAAGTGGCAAACTCCCCTTTCCCTCCTCATCTTGCTTCCCTTCACCATACCATTCACCGCATCTACCCTCGTGTGGAGAACCATATTCGACGCCAGATATGGACCGATATATTACGTCTTCTCCATACTGCACTTAAAGCCGATAGATATGATAACCGTGCCCAACTTCTCCATATGGGGAGTCATCATCGTTGGAATATGGAGCTCCGTATCATTTGCATACTTGATAATACTGTCCGGCTTCAAATCCATCAACAAGGAACTAAAAGAGATATCCATGGTTGATGGAGCTACCATGTCCCAATACTACTCCCAAATAGTGATCCCATATTCGTTTAAAAGCATTCTAACGGCTTTTCTGATAACGTTGGTCCTTTCTATGGGCAATTTCGACACTCCATTCATATTAACTCAGGGAGGACCCGGTTACTCCTCCACCACCCTACCTCTCCTGGTTTACCTAATGATGTTCTTCATGGGCAATTTCTCAGGAGGGGAGGTCATGGCAGCCGTGTTGACATTAATGGCAACCGTGCCGGCGGTGCTTCTCCTTTTGGTATTGAGGGGGGAGAGGGGGTGGGTAAGGATGCCCAGCATTAAAATGCCGGACTTAGCTTTCCATACGATTCTCTGGGCGGTAGCGGCAATCATATTGATGTTCTTGATAATGCCCGTCTATTGGATGTTCTTGATAGCCTTTAGACCGAACAATTTGGACTTCACCTTCCCTCCACTCCTATACCCCACTCACGTAACGTCGCAGTATTTCTTGGAGGCGCTCAGGGAGTCCGTTCCCTACATAATGACCAGCTTGGCGGTGGGTTTGGTCGCGGCCACAATATCCACAATATTTGCGGGAGCGGCCTCCTACATAATGGCAAAGCGAAAATCATACAGCTTGCTGTTGCTCTCCATATATCTATACTCTCTTCCGGCCACCAGCTTTATTTTTCCATTATTCGTATTCGCATCAAGTGTTGGACTCATAAATACCTGGTGGATCTTAATGATGGGCACCCCGATATTTACCATAACCATGGTGGCGTGGACCATGTTCAACATATACCAAGACGTGCCCGACGTATACGAAGAGATAGCTCAATTGGAGGGTACCTCATCCACGTATATATTGTTTAGGTTAATAATGCCAATAACCATGGGTTCATGGGCCGCCTCCTTCATATTGTCATTTATATTTAACTGGCACTTGCTGTTTTATCCATTGGTACTAACGGAGACTCCGTGGCAATTCAATTTCCCGCCAACCGGTGCACAGACTGTTACCATATTTGCTGCACTGGCGATAGGAAATCAAGTAGTCGATTGGGGCCTCCTGGCCTCGGCGGCTTTAATAGTGGCATTGCCAGTCATGATACTCAGCTACATAGTTATGGGTAGGCTACTCAAGGGATTTAGCTTTGGCGGGATTAAGGGATAGCAAGACCGCGGAGAAATGCATGCCCTACACGCCTAACTTCTGGGTTTCTTGAATCAAGTAATGTATGGGCCATCAAGAAGGGGACGCCCATTTCCGCATAATAAATGGCCTCGCTCCATGGATCCCCGGTTGATATTGTTCCCCAAAGCGATTTTTGAACATCAGTTCCATTAAATCCGTTTAGATCGAAATCCCGCTTAAGAAGAATATCTGAATCAAAATCGCCTCGCAACTCGATCAAATTCAAATCATTCCTCGTGTTAATATTGATCAATTCACCTGAAATGCCCAGCTTGGCTGCGCTCAATAAAAGAAGCCTAGGCACTCCTCTATATATATCGGTTATTTTATTTCTTCCATGGATCTTCAATAATTCAATTAATTTACGACCCTCGTCGACTTTAATCGCCATTACCGCCTCCAAGGCGCCGTTAGGTAAGATAAACGTAACTACATCAAACCCATCCACTCTCCCCAATAATTCCGAGAGAGACCGATCAGTCACTCGAGGCATATCGTTGGGCAATATCAATGCTATATCTCCACTGCATGACTTTAGACCTGAAAAAATGCCTCCCAACGGTCCCTTAAAGCCCTCATCCACGACGAACCTAGCTCCCTGCAACATGGAGTAACTGGATGCCCTGGTCCAATCATTAACTGCGATTATAACTTCACTCGATACGGCAGAGGCCGCGGAAAATGCTCTTTCTATCATGGGTTTACCATCCACCAAATACAATGCCTTATCCACATGTTGCTCCCCAGGCAATTGAAATCGGCGAGACTCCCCACCGCTCAATATTATTGAACAGACTCCCCGTGGCATACTAACCATCCCCCATTAAGGCGATTATCTCCGATTCTCCGGCGATCCTATAACGGTCGAAATTACTGGGAGAAATTCAAGCCCCCTAAATCTACTTTCTCCATGCATCGTTAACTTGCCATACCCACGGCAAGCTAAACCGCTCACCTCTGTAGATCGCGATGATCGTTTCATAGATGCGGTTAACACTGGGTGCATTTTTATTCCCTTGCTTTAAACATATTGGTAAATCTAGAATAGAACCTGCCTAAAAATTGCCTAATCCATATGAATAGAATAATTCAATAAGCATTTTCTAATGACGCCCTCGATCTCCAACGCTGCCTCCCCGCCCAGGGAACCCAGCATTGGCTTTATCATCTCGGCATAACGCTTGATCAAGGGAATGATAGAGGCATTCTCCCTTGCATAAATGCATGCCCTTAGAAAGGTCGCCAATTTATCGCTAATGGCAGCTACCTTGGCCTCTTTGCTGTCGCCCATGGAGTACTCCTCGAACTCCTCGCCTAATCCCAGATCCCTCGCTATCCCCTGCTCCATGCTGCGCCAATACGACATATCTATTTCCCTCACATCCCTAACCACATCGCCTAATCTATATTCCGCCACGTCATGTATTAGTGCCAGCAATGCGGCCCGTCCAACATCCAAGCCCAACGATTTTGCGAGTTGAGCGGCGATTAATGCGGCCAGAAGGGAGTGCCTTCCCACGGTTTCTGGATTCATTATTCCCCTGCTGACCCAGCCTATCCTGGGAAGCAAGCAGAGCGCATCCACAATTTTGGGCAACTCATCCAAGTCCATTTATTGGGATCGCTGCTCCTCATTTAAAATATTGATGCCGGTTTCCTTATCGAAAATCTTTATCTTGTTTGTAACCGCTACCACGAATACCTTCTCATCTCGTGGAATGGGCGCCGAGGCCGATATCCTCAAGGTGTTGCCTCCTATATCAACCACTACCGTGAATTTACCCCCAGCATACTCGCTTATCCTGACTACTCCCCATCCAAGGGGAGACTCGCCCGGCGAGACCTCCTCATCCTTCTTCACGGACATATCCTCAGGCCTGATGCCGAGAACCGCGGCCTTTAGATCGGACTTCACGGGAAGGCGAATTAATAGATCGTTAGCGGTGAACTCCCCGCCCTTTAAGGTGCCTTCTATTATATTTATCTCGCCTACAAGATTGGCTATTGCTAAGTTAGCGGGCTTGTCGTAGAGATCCATTGGGACTCCTATTTGATTCATTTTTCCATTAAATATAACCCCCGCCCTATCGGCTAGGCTTAACATGTCGGCTGGATCATGGCTGACCAAGATTGATGTTATGCCGAACTTCTTATGTATATCCTTGACCAAGGCACGAGCCGTTGCCCTTAATCTGGCATCCAAGTTGCTGAAGGGCTCGTCCAGTAAGAGCACTTGAGGTTCCTTGACCAAGGCACGAGCCAATGCTACCCTCTGTTGTTGTCCCCCTGATAGTTGACGCGGATATCTATCCAGTACTTTATCTATCTCAAGCATCTTGGCCACTTCCATTACCTTGCTATTTATCTTATCCTTAGGAACCCTCTTTATCTTGAGGGGGAATGCTATATTATCGAATGCCTTCATGTGAGGATAAAGAGCCCAATTTTGGAATACCATACCGACGTTCCTCTTATTTGGGGGAATGAATATCTTCTTCGATGCGGACGCCACCAGCTTATCTCCTATCCATATTTCCCCATCCGTCGGCTCCTCTAAGCCGGCTATTAATCTTAGCGTGGTTGTCTTGCCTCCCCCACTGGGGCCAAGTATAACGAAGAATTCCTCCGATTTTATTTCCAGGCTTATGTGATCCAACGCCACTACGGTTTTCTTTCCCTTGCCGAATACCTTAGTCACATTATCTAGCAGTACCTTGACCACATGCCGCTTGCTTCCTCTCATTAATAAAGCTTATCTTGCAATGCTTAATACTCTTCAAAATCATTTAACTCAATATTTATATTCATCGTTAAATAACAAGTTATATAGTTATGGCTTCTGATTCCACCATCTTGAATTCAATGCTAATTCAATGCTTATTGAATGATTTCGCATCATCGATTAATTTTCCCAATTCGTCTATTACCGCAACGTCGCTTAGATAGCTTTTCAACTCATCAAATAATGCCTTATTCTGGGCGAATCTATCATCCATTAGAACGACGTATACCCTATCCCTCTCCGACCTGATTCCCCTTCCTATTGATTGCTTTACCTTAATTAATGCATTCCATGTATATACTATGTGCCACGCCAATTGCCTATTGCCTATCTTAGCGCTCAAACCATTCAATATCATTTGAAGAAAGTCGCTGGGCTCAGGGTATGGAACGCCCACTATAGCGATGGTATCCACCGCATTTCTATCGCCTACCTTAAATTCTATTCCCTCTATTAACTTGCCGCCAGCCACCCCCAATATCAATTGATGCGGATCATCGGCCAGCTTATCCATGACGCCATCTATTGATGTGCTGGACAGTTCGGTTATTACATTGCGCGAATGAATATATTTTCTAACGCGCTTCATGACATCATATGATGGAAAAACCGCCAAAAGCCCAGCCTTGGTTGAATTGAACAAAGACTCTATTGCTTCAGCTATCTTGGAATACATGGATTCATCCCTCATATCATACTTAGTGGTGACGGCTGGATATATTACGGCCCTTATATTATCCATGCTTATATATTCATTCAAGGGAACCCTCACCAATCGATAATCATCCCTTAATCCAAGCATCAATTTAATGTAATCTACGGGAGGAAGGGAACCACTCATCAATATGTATTTATTAACCTTCTTGAATACCTCGCCGCTCACTATGGATGGATCCAGCAATTTGCTTAACACCGCATCGCCTTCCTTGCTGGGTTTATAGAATAGCCCACGGCCCTGAAGCTTGGTTATTATGAATGAATAGAACTCCAATACCTCAGTCAACGGCGATGAGAAGAATTGCAACCCCTTGGTTCTCTTCCCCTGCATTATATCAGCGTGAATCGCCTTTAATGTATCTATGCCATCAAAATACGGCAAGACATCCGATGCATCTATGCGTTTCTCCTTGAATGATTCTTCATCCTCCATAATCTTTTCCCTTAACTTTCTAAACATAGTTAAAAGAGTCTTAAGCGATGACATGGCCTTAATCCTGGCCTCTTCATCAGTCAAGTACTGCTTTACCTCATTTATCGATGCACGTATGGTATACTCAGTTAATTGAACCGTGTTTAAATCGATTATCGATGAAGGAAGGTTATGTACCTCATCCACGATCAAGATGGAGCTCTCCAGGTTAAGATCGACGGTCTCCGGCCTATTCATCGCAAACAAATAATAATAGGATAATATCACCAACCTGGCCTTGTTGGACAGCATACGCGATGAATCGTATGGACAAAGACCGGCCGCACAGAACCTCCTAACGTAACTTGACGGTGAGCTCAATTTTACTCCCTGTATTAAGGACTCCGGTACTCCCTTCATAGTTCCCTCGTAATATCGACATTCATGTTGAGACTTGAGGTAATTGCATTCCATTAAGAAATCCTTATATGCCAGTTTCTTTGAAGAGGTGAGACAACACATATCCGCTCTATTCCTTAGCAGCACGTAAGGAATAGCTATGCCTTTCCTCTCCAATAATTTGGACAGCTCCCTCATAGGCGCCTGGGCCTGGTTCTTGGTTCTTATCAGGTAAATCACGTCTAAGTCCCTATCCATCGCATAAGAAAGGGCTGATGCCAAGGCAGCAGCGGTTTTTCCAACGCCAGTTGGAGCCTCCACCACTACGTTTAATCCCTCATCTAAAGCATACAATATGGATTCTATCAATTTTTCCTGTGGCTTCCTGGCCGAATCATAGGGAAAATATTGCATTATCTTCGACAACTTGGGGAGGCACTGCATGTATCGTTTTAAACCTTATTGTTCCCTCCGGCCTTGAATGCCTTTTCAACCAATTTAACTTTCTGCAATCATCGTTTACTGCACGATGCTTAGAACTTGTATGGGGACTCAGTCGTTGGGGAAGATATATAGATCTTAGGTCAATGCTTTGCCGGCCGCATATATAATGCGCAATTCATGGAATAACCAGTCTCGAAGAGGTGATTAGTGACTTAAGGAACGGCGAAGTAGGAGGCTCATTAACGTATTTCCAGGCCATTATCTGCCGCGTAATTCACGATTATGGAGGCTTGATCTAGGGAAATGCGGCTTAACCCAAATCCCTTGCTGCACAGTAATGAGTCTAAATCCGGGGAGTAGTAATTAGCGATGAGCGTAAAATCCCGGTCAAGTCTCACGTGGGAATTACATTCCCGTACCATAGGAATTATCAATATGGGTTGAGGGGCCCTCCTTAATATATCACGTAGCTCCGTGGCTCCAATTATGATTCCTTTCCTAGCCTCACCCGATAAAAAATCCTTTATCAAATATGCAATGCTCGATTCATCGGGCAATATCCTTCTCACTGCATCGCTCTTAATCAACATATACCTGGATTTATCCATGAATACCAGGTAGATATTTACATTGTGCCTATAACCATGGGAGACCATCATGGCTCCTTGAATGAATCTGGAATGTAGTCCTATGTATTGCAATGCTGATTGCGTGGATGTAATTAAGATGAACTCGCGCATCAGAACAGCGCCGGTGCCATTACTGCTTTATGAATCTGCCTAAGCGTCTCTGGCTTCTCTTTAATTCGCCCACCATCTTTTTCATCAATTCATATTGCCGAATCAGTTCACGCACGTCCTTCGGAGTGGTTCCCGAGCCCAGGGCTATCCTCTTTATCCTGGATGCATCGAGCACGCTTGGATCCATCAATTCCTCTCTAGTCATGGATCGCATCACCGCCAGCCAACGCCTCATCCTAATTTGCGCATCCTCCAATTGATCGTCATTAAGGCTTCTCATGGGAGCCGGCAGCATGGTCATGGGAAGCATCTGCAAGAGCTTGCTTAATGGCCCTAGTTTGGTCATGGATTCCAGTTGTTTCATGAATGTGAGCATATTGAATTTGCCTTCGCTTAACTCCATCAATACCTGGTCCTCTTCCTCAATGGACTTCATTCTCTCCATTAATTCCTCTAGGTTACCCATGCCGAGCAGCCTTTGGACGAATTTCTTCGCATTGAATAGCTCTACATCCTCCAAATACTCGCCGCTGCCCACGAATTTTATCTTGGCGCCAGTCCTTACCACCGAGGCCAATGCACCGCCGCCCCGCGACGTGCTATCCATCTTGGTCAAGAAAATGGAATTTATTGGCACGTTCCTATTAAATGCCTCAGCCTGAGCCGCGGCTTGTTTTCCCATTGTTGAGTCTATCACTAATACTACCTCATCGGGCGTCACAGCATTATATATCTCCTTTATCTCCTTCATCAATTCCTCTTCATTTCTATGCCTACCAGCGGTGTCTATTATTATCAAATCGACCTTCTCCTTTCTCATCTTCTCAAGGCCCTTCAAGGCTATGTCCACGGCATCCTTGGAGTTGGGATCTACGTGAAATGGAATATTCAATTTCTCGGCCAACTGCCTCAATTGATCATGAGCCCCCGGCCTCACGGTATCCGTTTCTATTAATCCAACCCTATACCCCTTCCTGGAAAACCAGTAGGCCATCTTTCCAGCAGACGTTGTCTTGCCGCTCCCTTCGGTGCCCACCAGCAGTATAACGTATGGTCGCTTGGTTAACTCCACCTTGGCCTCGGTCTCTCCTCCCATAATTGATATCAATTTATTATAGATCAAGTAAAGCAGATAGTCCTTACTGGATATGCCGGAGGGCGGCTCCTCCTTCCTATACTCTTCCTCTATGGATTTAGTGAGCTCATAGACCAACTTAACATCAACATCGGCTTTCAACAATGCCCTCTGTAAATCCTTCAATACTTCCTTGAGCGTCTCCTCATCTATATGACTTGCCCCCCTTATTTTATCGACTAACTTGCTAAGCGAATCCGTCAAGTCCTTCATCAAAATCGCCTATTAATACGCTTGCTCGTATTGAGGCTGGTACTGGGCCGCCAGGACTTGAGATAGCTTACCCCTTATTAAGATTCCATATGGTTCATATATATCAAAGGCCAATTTTATGGGTTGAACCCTCATCCATCTCATCTTCCTTATATACATGACTCTGTATATCTCATGGGTTCTCTCGTCCTCATACAGGTGCATTATTATCACGCCGCTTGCCAAGTACTCCTCCACTCCAAACCTGCTTATCTTAGTGGTTTCCCCAGTTGGTATCTCCGACGTTATCAGCGTCGTGACGTCCTTTAACTTCTTCAGATTAAATACCAATTCCCGCATGTACTCCCTTATCCAAAGCACATCCTGATGGCTAGTTATCAATAATGGAGCAATGGGATCTATCACCACTCGCTGCGCGCCGTACTTCCTAACGGTCTCCACCAATATCTTGGCTATATTCTTGGGATCTATGGATAGCTTATCATCGCTAGCATAAAGTCTGAAATGCGTCCTGAAATCATGCATGACCAGCTTATTCTGCTGCTCATAAGGCTCCAAATTCCAACCCAATGCATCCTGAACGCCTCGCTTCACATCCTCGCTTGGCTCATCCACTGTTATGTATATTCCAGTCTCACCCATCTCGGCGCCCGTTTTCAAGAACTGCAAACTAAAAATGGTCTTACCCATTCCGGCTTCTCCTGCCACCAAGTAAACTTCTCCCTTCTTTAATCCACCTTGCAATATATATGTATCTAGGTATTGAATGCCCGTGGGCGTTCTATCGGTATATGGGCTATAGCTATACATTGTGGATGCATAGGGATCATAATAATTATTACCGTAGTAGTTACTGTCATAATAAGTTGGCTGAGCAGATGGAGCAGTGGAATAATCATATCCATTCCCATTGTCCTGAGACGCACGTAAACTCCTTACATTCATTTAGGTCTAATTCGAATATAATACCTTTTTATACTTATCCGGAATTGTTTATTTCAGAATTGAACTTAATAAGAGGGGGATTCTGAAGCCGCACTTGAGCTAGTGGGCTCCATCTTCTTCAATACATCATGGACTTCCTTGATGGTCGCGCTGAGTTTCTTATCCGTGTTAACTTCGTCCAACTCTAGGCAATTATTGAAGAAGGAATCGACTAATTTATCTAGTATATCCTTGGGAACCGCAGTTAATGCTGTCTTATATAAGTTGGGCAATTCATTTTTGATGAAGGTTATCAAATCATCCACCGATTTCCATGAATCCTCGCTATTCTTTATTGAATCTACAAATACATCTATCGCATATCTCCTGTCTGCATCGAGCTTTTTGAAATCAATCGATGCATAGGCCCTATTCAAGCAAAACCTGACGAACCTATATAACACTGGATTTACCTTGCTCATTAAACGAACGATAGGATCTCCCCTTATTATTCGTTTCCAATATGACAAAAAGACCCCATGATTCCCACTAATCTATGAGCAATGCCTTAGAATTTATGTAACTGACCCTTCATTATCCCTGACTCCTGCCCTAAAGAGCGATTGCCCTTTTATCATGCTAAAGCTCGCGTCTCGTGAATTGAACAATGGCACTGCCCCGCCTCTTCTCGCCATTACCTTTAAGGCTGCGAATCAATTCTATCCCATCCTAGGAACAACACGACAGGCCCCCATTACCATCATCCTCATCCCGCATCCTACAACCTGTCCTCTAGGAAGACAACTTTATTAAAATCCATAGAGAATCCAATTCCATGTCCAGCGATGGAGAGATCAAGGAGATAATGGAGCTGTTGAAGTCCATAAACGATAAATTAAACGCATCTGGAATAGGTTTGCTGGCGGAAGCCGATGCATCCACTAAATTCGAGGAGCTGATAAAGCTATTGATGGAACCCAAGGTAATAGATCTAATTCATAAGGCAACCCAGTTATTGGATGCATTAAGTAAGGTAAATCCAGCTACCATAATCCTATTATCAACCTTAATAGGCTGCATCTCTCCATCGTTGGATATCGACGCGATAGCAAATGCACCGAAAGCCACGTTATCTGATTTGATCAATCAATTAAATGAAGAAGATACGCAACGAATGATAGGGCTATTGATCAATATAATTAAGCAAGCATCGGTTTGCATGAAAGCCATACAATAAGAAATAATCTCTTCCCAGCAACTTATCGCCCCAGATAATACTAATCCCGTTCATTGCTTCATAAATTGCCTTAGGATTTAGGCCCAGCGCCAGCTGGCCTCCCTCACCCTGAAGGATTCCCTGATAACGCTAATGTAAAGTTCCGTCCTTTGGGGTGGGGTAAAGCTTGGATATGAGGGGGAGGGAGGGGGCATTGTGTTGGGCTTTCGGTTCGTCAATTCCTTGGGGGTGAGGGTCGGCTTTCCCCCGCAATGCCGATTGTAAGGATGAAGGCGAGCAACGCACACAAAGGGCAGTGACCCCCAACCCCCCTCCAGACCCCGGGAAACCCCAAAAGGCGAGGAGACTGTCAGCTAGAGCCTCTTAGTGGTTACTACAATAAGTAAATAATGAAGTCTTGATTTCATCTCTTAGGTTATTTTGTTTTCTATTGGCTAGGCGCTTCAGGGTGAGGATTAGTCCCTTTCGTTTAGGTCAGGATCTGTTCAGGGAGGATATTAAATACTGCTGCATACATGATCGGTAATCGCCATGAACTACGCCTCTGTCTAGCCTGGGTAGCTTTATAAGAAGTATACGTATAGTATACGTATATGGATTATGATAGGACAAGGATAACGTTAATAGGTAAAGAGCAGGCTATTGTGGGTAGCTCATTTAAGGTATTCGGCATACCTGATGAGTGTCATAGATGTAAATTGTATGATATATGCATGGGTAGATTGAGACCGGGCAGGACATATAGGATAATTGACACTAAGCCACTTAGCCTTCCCTCACCGTTCAAATGTTTATTGACTGGGGACAATATGGTGCCTGTGGCAGTAGTGGAGGATCCCATAATAGTTCCCCTGAAGCTGAGATACGTAGTGGAAGGCATGATAGTTACTTATGATTCATCCGCTTGCAATTGCCCTGACGTGAAATGCCCCGATTCATCGACGTTATCCCAGGGAACTAAGGTTAAGGTAATTGAAATTTTATCGACGCGGAATTGCAATGGATCTAAGATATTCATGGCAAAGGTACTCCCCATGGACTAGCTCGTTCTCGACAAGTTGATTTTGATTAATCTCTCATAGACTCCCCTCGGCGTATAGATGGGTATATTGGCTCACGTAATAGCTATGGGCATCGCATCTTTCCAAAGCGAATTGAAATATGTCTTAGCTATGTCCAGTAGATAATCTTGTATTGAGTAAAGGGTTAGATATGAGTTATCGTACCTGACTGCCAGAACCACGCCGTCTCCTATTATGCCTGCACCGAACATGTTTTTACGAGTTCTAGATACGATCCTTGGCGGTAATCTCTTTGCGCGGTCTATTAGGTCCTCCGTTACCAATAGCCTTACCTCGCTATCTCTGGATACACTATCTATCATTGCTATGGCTTCGTTATCCAGCAAATCGGCGTAGGGAATAGCGATATCTATGGATGGAGCATTCAGCGCCTTCCACATAAGCTGCTTCGTGCTCTCCAATCCCTTTACAATGAAGAAGACATCGCTTTGCGCCATTACCCTGCTTGGGTTGTTTGATTCATATATTAATTGAAGCGAGTCTATCAATGGCCGCGTGGATTCTATGTAATTATTCAATTTCTCAGTTATTGTTGAGAAAACCTCCCGGGGAGGTTTTGCCACGAACTTGAGCGGCCTTCCTTGCTCGGAGTACACAACCCCATCTCTGATTAAGCTAGAGAGGACGGTATATACCTTGGAGGATGGGATCCCAGCCAGCTTGGCGACTTCCTTTGCTGGCAAGGGACCATGCTCCACCAAAGCCATGTATGCCTTTAATTGATATGATGAATATCCTATCATCCTTGCCAGTCTCTTTAGCTCGTCGTAGCTCATACAACTGAGAGTATCAGTAGGGTATAAAGTTTTTAAGTGCATCGCTTATTATCGGTTTAATGACGGAAACAACAACCGTGGTTAAGGCGGCCGAGGAAACCACCACTAAGCTGGTGGACATATCTAGGTTCAAGATGCCGGAGAGCTATAAGAGGATACTCTTCAACGAGAAAATACAGGAGAACTGGAAGAAGCAATTCAAGTTGCCCCAAGGAGTTCGCGTAATAAAGACAAGCACATCTGTTTGCCCGGTATGCAACAGGCAATTACCAATGGTAGTCTATGAGGAGAACAACGCTATCTGGCTCCAAAAGACATGCCCTGAGCACGGAACCTTCACGGATATGTACTGGGGAGACGCCGAGATGTATTACTACTTCCTGCAGTGGGATAATCCTGATTATATAGGAAAGGGAGTTGCCAATCCCAACACGACCCTCGATTACTATGAGGAGGCAGGCGGTTGCCCCTTCGGATGTGGTCTTTGCCCGGTTCACAAGACTAACACCGCCTTGGCAATAATAGATGTGACCAATAGATGCAATATGAAATGCCCGGTGTGCTTTGCCAATGCCTTTGCGGCGGGCTACGTGTATGAGCCAAGCCTAGAGCAGATAGAGTACATGATGAGGACGTTGAGAAATGAGAAGCCATGGGCTCCAAATGCCTTACAATTGAGCGGCGGGGAGCCCACCATCAGAAACGACTTACCGGAGATAGTCAGCATGGCCAAGAAGCTGGGGTTCGATCATGTTGAGGTCAACACTAATGGGATAAGGGTTGCCAATGAGCCTGACTTCTACAAGAAACTACTGGATGCCGGTATATCTACCCTCTACTTGCAATTCGATACTATAAATCCAACCAATAAGGGCGTGTGGAGGCATAGGCTCTATGATCCAAAGGCCTATGCTGCGTTGAAGAACAAGGTGATAGAGAATGCGAGAAAGTTAAACCACCACTCCATAGTGCTGGTAGTGACCATGGCTAAGAACTACAATGAGAAGGACATAGGGGAGATACTGGACTTCGCCATAAAGAACAGGGATGTAGTTAGGTGGATAAATGTTCAACCCGTTTCCTTCTCGGGGAGAGCTAAGACCGATTATAGCAAGGAGGAGCTCAGGAACTTCAGGATAACGATTCCCGATGTAATAATAGAGGTGGAGAAGCAGACTGGAGGAAAGATAAGCAGATGGGATTGGCGCCCCGTTAATTGGCCGGTGGCGTTGGGCAAGATGATGGAGGCGCTCACGGGAAAGCCGAAGCCCTTGTTCACCAACAATCCCGTGTGCGGTGCCTCCACATTCATATACTATGATGAGGATAAGGACGATATAGTGCCGATCACTAAACTGGTCGACGTTGATGCGTTCGAGAAGGATATATGGGATATATACAATACTGCAGCTAAGGGCGGCGTCTGGACTCAGGTAGGTAAGGTTAAGACGCTGAAGTTGCTCAGACATGTTAAGCACAAGGCAGTTAAGGACTTGCTACAAGATGTATTGATATCGAAGAGCTACGAGTCCTTGGGCAAGTTCATGATGAATGTGGTTGGACTTGGCATAATGCACTTCATGGACACCATGAACTTCGACGTACAGAGGATACAGAGATGCGATATCCACTACGCGGAGCCCGATGGCAGGATAGTGCCGTTCTGCACGCTGAATAACTTCCACAGGGAGAAGATAGAGCACTCGTTCAAGGTAGACTCCAAGGAATGGTTAAAGCTGCATCCAGGCAAGTTCCTCAGCGGCTTCGCGTAATTCACATTTTCACTCTCTTCTCTCTTGTAAAATAAATTTCTCTTGTCTTTCTCTATCTTAGGTAGTAATTCATCATTATGGCAAAGGCAAGTTTATAATTGGACTTACCTGGAGTAGGTAGATGCTGGTCAAGGTTAGATCAAGGTTTGCAAATGATGTGGAGAAAGAACTGGATCTATCTCCTATTACCTTAATCACGGGATTTCCGGGAATCGGTAAATCATTGGTTTTGAAGACAATATATGGGCTTCTATCCGGGGTAGGCAGTGATTTGGGATTGATCTTGATGCCAAATGGAAGTGTGGAATTAACGTTTAATACATCTCAATGGAGGCTTGACAGGATAAACGATAGATTGTCGGCGGCTAATTTGCCGACCATCGATGGTTTGATCACCATATCGGCATCGCGGCGTGGAAATGATGTGGAGCAAGCCGTTAAAACGGATAAGGGAACCCTATTGGTGGCGAGGAGGGGTAATGAGGGCAGCTCCATAAAGGTACCCCTGGACGTCGAGGTGAAGGATGGGGGATTATTTCTATCCATTGATGGATTATCATTAAGGGGCAGCAATGCGGTTCAGTTGATAGATGAATTTGCATCCCTCTATGAGACTGTCATAGATGCCGTTAAATTCCTCGCCGATCAAGTGGGAAAATTAAGGGTTTATTACTTGGGTCCATATTTTGATTTTCCTGCAGTTTCCAGAGTAAGCGGAGAGAAGTGGGTGGGTAGCCATGGCGAGCATACCGCGGAAGTTCTGGCGAGGCTAAGCATGGATCCTAAAATGGATGGTAAAATGCGGTTCTTAAGAAAGGCATTGGATCAATTGGGATATAGGAGGCTACGCGCGGGTTTGATGGGAGATGGGATTGGGATAACATATGTCGATAAGAATGGCAATGAAGTAATGGGTGGGGAGCTACCTTGTAGTCTGAAGAATATATTGACGATTTCAGCTCAATTAATGGCAAGCGAGTCGGGCAGCATAATTCTTGTGGATAACATGGATTATTGCTTGGACGAGAAGTCAAGCTCAATCTTGGCATCCCTACTGAAGGAATTGGGAGCAGGTAAGCAAGTCATAGGGGAAGTCCACACGCAGCTTCTTTCTAATCTGGTGGACAGCAACTACGTTACCATACACGCAGTTGGGTGAATTTAATGAAGACGCGGGATCCCTACTTAATACGCAGGGCCCTATCAATAATAGGCTACGAGTATGGCCATAAAGTCGTGGAGAGATTGTCCGGGGGCGACTTGATGGTGGAATACAACGTGGCCCTTAACAGGATCAGGCAATTGTATTATAATGGAGAGCTGGCCTTCACAATAAGGGCAAGCGATGGTTACTTGTTGCCAACTATTCTGGGCGCTGAGTTCATAGATTCCCACGCCATTGTGAAGAGCGATGCAGTTCCCTTCATAATGAAGGGAAGAAACGTGCCTAAATCGATGGTAATCAAGATAGTGAATGCCAGGGCAGGTATGGATATAGCCGTGCGAGATGAAACAGGGAGCTTAGTGGCGGTGGGCCGCCTGCTTATTTCGCCAGATGAATTGAAGGGAATCGGCCGGGGGTTCATCATAAGGATCCGGCAGCATCGAGGAAACCGTGAACTTGTGGATGCAGGGAATTAACAGCGATCCTCCTTATATCGTAGAACATACTCAATACCTTGGGAAGCCTCTCCACAACATCCAGGGGAGTAATGTGAAAGCCCTTATCTATAACCGCTAAATCGCCTGCCAGTCCCGTTATGAATGCCGCCAGCGAGGCGGCCTCCATTAGGTCCCCTACCTTAAATGCTAAGTATGCAGTCACCCCAGTTAATACATCCCCTGTTCCTCCTATGGACATTCCTGGATTGCCGGTCTTATTTAGCCTCAACCTAGAACCATCAGTTATTATATCCGTATTGCCTTTTAATAATACTATGGTGCCAGGAGCTTTTTCGGCAACGATCCTCTTGGCTACCTCTCCCCTCTCCAGAGGGTCCGTTGGGACTTCGATGCCGAAGAGGCTCTTGAATTCACCTGCATGGGGAGTAACCACGGCCCCCTTCAATAGGTCCAGCCTACCGGCATTTCCCACGGCCTTTATTGCATCCGCATCTATCACTACCTTCTTGCCCAGCCTCATCGCGTTCTCCAACAGCCTTAGAACGGCTGTTTGGGTTTCGGCCGATAGCCCTAAACCAGGCCCTATGGCTATTACGTGGAATTTCTCCATCTCGTTCGTTAATGACTCCACGTGGGAATTATCCAGGGAATCCCCCTCCATTGGAATCGCTATTATGCTGGGATTATTGCTCCGTATATCGTGCGCTACATCGCGTGGGGTATATACGTTCACCAAATCCGCTCCCATGGTTAATGCCGATAATGCAGTGAACATCACGGCGCCCGTATAATACTTGGACCCCCCTATCACCATTATTTTACCATTGTCTCCCTTCTTGGAATTAGCGTCCCTCCCATAGTTGAGCACCAGCATGTCGCCAGCGCCCACCAGCAGCTCGGCATCCTTGGGGATTCCTATATCAGCCACAATTAATTCCCCCACAAAGCTCTTGGCATCATCTAAGAGCAGGCCGCGTTTTGCCTTATGCATTGTAACGGTCACTGCCGCCTTAACCGCTTTATCCCATACCTTGCCTGAATCCGAGTCCAGGCCGCTTGGAACATCAACCGCTATTTTCGGCGCGGGAGACATATTCATTAAATCGATTGCAGTTGCATGCGGTTGCCTCAATCTACCCTTGACCCCAATTCCCAAAACAGCATCTATTATCACGTGAGGCCACCTCAATATCAAGTCTTGATTCATCAATAGAGAATACTCGTCACGCGCCTCTACTATCTTGCACCTCAATAGGTTATTACATAACCTTACATTCGTCGCCGCCGGTTCCTCAGAGACATCGCTGACCCTGCCCAGCAATATTATGATAACATTTCTACCGCTATTCAGCAAATACCTAGCGGCCACTATACCATCGCCTCCATTATTGCCTAACCCCGCTACCACAGTTATATTGTTGGCAGTGGGATACCTGCTTAACGTGGCATCGGCGACGGCCTTTCCCGCGTTCTCCATCAATATTCTATCGCTTATGCCTAAATATTCGGCATTTTTATCAAGGATTCTCATTTCGAGCGTGGATATTCCATCCATGCCATTACAGTTTAGCAAGAAAATATAACGTTTTTCTGCATTTAATTCTGACCTCTTCTAAGTCAGATGAAAATGAAATAAATAATCTAAAATATCCATCCCTGCTATTTGATCATGCCATGTGCAATATCAATGCATCTATCGAATATGGTCCGGCGCCCGTTAACAATAGCAGCAGTGCTCCTATGAAGAACAAGAAATCTAGATCCCATCCTGGGCTCATGCCTGTTGGGAAGGGCTTCTTCATCTTGGTAGAGCTGACGATGACAAGCGCTATGAAGTATATAGTGAGTACAGCTGCGGTGAAACCAGTTAATAATCCAAGCATTATCAGTATAGATCCGAAGAACTCTATTATTGCGGCTAAGTCAAAGAGAGCTGGCGCTATTCCCATTTGTCTCATTCCGTCTCTTAGTTGTTTTCTCATGCGTGATCCAGGCATCTTAGGTATGCCATGAGGTAGCAGCGCTATTCCATATAGTACTCTGAACAATAATAGGCCTACGCCGGCCGCGCTGGGTCCCCTGGTTGGCGTTACTATTGTTTGTAGTAGTGCATATATTGCGTACATCATGTAATTGATTGCCATAATGAAGCATTAAATTATTTGTTTAAAAATTTTGATCCAGCTTCCCAGAAATTGGAGGATAATTCCATACCATGCTTATTGTCGATACTCAACGCGGTTGCCTAGCTTAATTTCATAATTGTTAAGATAAATATTTAAATTATGATGTCCCCAATTTACCGGCAATAACGAAAGCCTAATTCCTCACGATAAGGCAGGCCCCTGAAGGTATTAATCTATTAGAAATATTTAATCCAACATAGCACTGATGCGGCCGGTGGGATTTGAACCCACGATCTACGGCGATCCCCCTCAATGGATGGGGGGCCGTCGTCCTGATCCAGACTAGACTACGGCCGCCTATAGCCCTTCTTTGCGCAGCGGTTTTAAATTTTTCTTAAGGGCATTATCCTGATAATGGGCATTAATTACACAGCTAAATTAAAGGAGATATCCAAAATTAAATGGAAGAAAAGTGTTTTCACGTGGCGAGTCACTCCGTCGTTGGGCGGTTTCCCGTTTCCATCCTTGTCTGCTTCTTAAATAATATTAAGGCATCTGGGCTTTAAACTATTGATTTAGAGTCGCCGCTCAAATTGACTTCAATATCCTCATCAATGACTTAGATGTCAAGCTATTTATCTTTATGGTATTCTTTGATGAGTCCAACATTGATTGTTCATTCCCTATTAGAACTATTTTGAAGTTGCTGAATACTGCATGCACGTGATCTATGGGCTCCATGCTTAATTCATCATCTTCCCCATCTGTTATCAATACTAATTTATAATCGCGTAGCTGTGGATTATGGCGTGCATCCTCGATCGCCATATTGATGGCTGCCGTTATGTTGGTTCCCCCCAATGGAATTAAGGAGAGAAGCGTTCGTATTATCTCTTTCTTGTCATTTATGGCTGGATATACTTGTTGGTCGAAGAACCTCACCTGGACATCGCTTCCCTTCATTACCAACACTGTGGCCAAGGCAGTGGCCCAAGTTATCTTGCTGATGCTTCCGAATTCGAATAGATTATTCATCACGGTATAGAACATACTTCCGCTTTTGTCTATTAATAAGTATACCTTGGGCTTCTTCGTGAGCTTCCTTTCATTTACGAATAGATTATTCGTGCCCAGCTTATATGCGTATAGCGGCTTGGATACTTGTATCAATGCCCGTTCGGATGGTGTCATATCCTTGAGCTCCGAGACCCTGGATATTTTCTTTATTCCAGACGAGATTCCCTTATATACTACGTCCTCCTCCTTAAGAAGATCCATTTTATACTTAACATCCGATATTAGTCTAACCAGCGAGTCCAGCATGTTTATTAACCTGCTTCTATATGGATCTATATCGGTGCTCAACAATATATCGGCCACCTCATGGCCTATGGAGCTGCCCATCACCGATTTAACCTTCTTTACGGTATCGTTTATGCGCTTCATATTGCCGAGATAAAAGGAAAGGAGGGAGCGTATTTCGCGCTCTATCATTGCCTTATTTTCCTTGGAGCTGGACGATCTGTTCGTCGAATCATTGACCATTTGCTTGAATCCCTCGCTTCTCTCCATTTTGCTCAATAAATTGCTATATATCCTCAGCATTTTGACTGCCATTAATTTGGAGAGATGGCCATTTAGTTTGGTTACCTTGGTTGCCTCGCTATATTGATCGCTGCGTATGTAGGTGTTGAGTAAATGATACCACAAAATATCTTTTTCATCCTTTAAATCCTTCAATTGACCGAGCATTGGGCTTCTGTAGTGGACGTAGAATGAATCTATTAAGGTATATTGGGGTATTTTCTCCATTCCAGGAACCATGCGTCTTTTTCCCTCCATGAATACCTCGCGTAGTCTATACCGGGCCAGCTCATCATCATAATCCACATTCAACAATAATCCGCGTTTGCGGCGTTCATCGCTCATTCTCTATCATCTCCTCCAACCTCTCTATGTTATTCATCATCTCTTCTATTTCATATTTATATAAGCTGAAGAGGCTTTTATCCCACTTGGCCTTGATCGAATTTATGGCGTCCCTCGCATCTATCAATCTTATCCTCGCATCATCCACTATGTTGTTGCTCAGCAATGCCTTGGCCTCGCTTATTAGGTCATTTATCTTCAATAATTCCTCCGGCATATGGGTCATCGAGAACGCCTCGTATTCGCTTAATTGATCCTTGTTTTGAATCAAATACTTTGCTATCCTTATGGCAGCTACCTTGAGCATCATCGGCGTCACCTCCTCCGGCTTGAATCCTTGAATCATAAGTAATGAGTATGCATAGAGTGGTATTTTGATCCTGGTCCTATTGCTAATGGGTATATGCTCCACGTAATCCGCTATAACTGGAGAGAGTACCTTAGATATATCCTTTGTATTGTTTAAGATGAAATTAGTCTGCATTTGGTTCAGGATTTTTATATCATCCATGGACGCCATTGGCCTCAGCTCGTCCAGTTCCCGCCTCAGGTTCCAACCCTTCACCAGCAGGTTCTCGGTGTCCTCAGGCAACACATATTCTGTGAAAGTCCTCATGGGAAATCTATCGAATAATGCCTGCAGCTCCTCTTCATCGGGTACCCTATTGCTGCTGCCAAATACGGCCCAGGTCTTGACGGGGATTATCTTGTCTCCATCGTACACTACCCTCTCATTTAACAAAGAAAGCAAGGTATTCAGTATCGCGCTGGATGCATTGAATATTTCATCCAGCAGCGCCAGCTCGCTCTCCACTATGGAATTTGCATATATGCGCTCCACCTTTCCTTCAAGTAACTTCGCTATATCTATGGGCCCTAATATTTCTTCCAAGTCGGTGAATTTGGTTAATTGCCTGTAAAACCACTTAATATTGGTTAACTTAGACAGGGTATAAACTAACGTGGTCTTAGCGGTGCCTGGGGGGCCGACCAGTAGGAAGTTTTCCCTGGAAATCATGGATATCAATATGCCGGCCACCTCATCGGAATATTTATAGAACATATCGTTAAGCTTCTCATTGATGTTCTTCATCCGGTTTATTGAATCGTTGATGTTTTGCATTACGCATATAATGCTGCTCAACCTAAATATAAGGTTTTTTTCATAGATCACGTCCCAAAACATATATGATTAACCATTATGCTATGTTAGGTTCTTCATCCTACAATGGGTAAACGGTGGATCATTGAAGGAAATCATCTCGCGCTTCTTCATCTTCATGCACGTCCAATACGTCCATGTAGCTGGTTTTGAACTTGGTTTCATTCTCTTTTCCGGCAAGGATTTAAATGGGCGCTTTATTATTGTGTAATCAGTGAGCATAAAGGATATAGCCGCTGCGTATGAAATGATAGAGAAGAGAGATATACGGACTTTGATGGTAATGGAGATCTTGCATAAGCATTATGAATATGTCCCCATCGATAAACTGGTCCGATGGTTAGGTTGGGATGAGGGTTCAGTTCGCGAATCACTCAAGCGATTAAATAAATTCTCATTGGTATCTCGCGAAGGGGGAGTAGGCTATAGGCTGACGTATGGAGGATACGATATGCTTGCGATTCATGCGTTGGCCAAGAAAGGGATAATAGAGTCGCTATCACCGTCACCAATTGGGACAGGAAAGGAGTCTGATGTATATGCTGCTAGGACTGTTACGGGCAAAGACGTGGTGGTGAAGCTTCATAGATTAGGACGGACCAGCTTCAGGAATGTGAGGCGATACAGATTATGGGTGGGCAAACATCGTCACATATCTTGGCTTTATGAGTCCAGAATATCGGCTCACATGGAGTATATAGCATTAAGGGGAGTCTACAAGGCTGGGGCCAATGTGCCAAAACCCATATCTGTCAATAGGCATGCGGTGGTGATGAGCTACATAGACGGATATAGGCTGGTTGATGCTCAAGTAGATGATCCTGTTGAGACGTGGAAGAGCATTATGGAATCCGTGGGAGTAGCCTTCGATGCGGGATACATACATGGGGATCTAAGCGAGTTCAACATAATGATCTCCGAGAAGCCCTTCTTGATAGATTGGCCTCAATGGGTTCCAACCACATTAATTAATAGCATTGAATATTTTGTAAGGGACATGAATTCCCTGTCTCTGTTCTTTGCAAAGCGATTTGATTATAGGCCAGACATTGATGATATAATCCATGAATATGAGAATAGGCTAAAGAATAGAACATTAAGGAACCCAGATGATGTATATAGCGAAATACTGGATGAATTGATCCATATAATGGATGAGGAAACTGAAATATCGGAGAAAAAAGTCTAATATTTGTTGTCATGTAATCTTTTAATTTATGGGAATGGTACTAAAATCATGTAGGTCTAATTCCAGAAGGGAGGGCTCCTTATAGCGAGGCCTTTATTATTAAACTGTAATCACGCGGGGCTTAAATTATAGGGCTGGTCCGATTCAAGTAATATTAATAATGTCGTGACCGGGGTCTCATTATGGTTGGAAGTGTGATGGTCGCCCTACTGGCTAGGACATATCGCAGGCAGCATCTCAGTCATGGATCCCTCACAACAAGCTCTAATGGTTGGTGATTGAATGCAAGGTCAGCCCGATGAAATAGTGGTAATAACTGAGGAGTGGGACATCAATTTCAGGGAATTATCGATTGCTTGCAATGCCTTGGGATCTAAGTGCAAGATGTTGTCGCTGGACTCGCCTGAGGCGCTGGACCTATTATTGAGGTATGGAGCCAAGGACTCCATGGTCAAGATACCACTTATATTATGTAGAAGCGGGACCTCCATAACCAAGATAACCGTTAAGGAATTCTTGGACTTAACCAAGTATAAATGATTAGGCTGATAATCAGGACTTCTTCGAGCTAATTCAATGAGTAATTTAGGAATTTAGCATGTGAAGGCCTATGGATTCCATCAATGTATAGAAGCGCCTTACTTGAGCGGTTTTAGGAATAGGACTTTGCCGTATTTATTTAGCTCATCTTTTATTAGAGGAAGGGGAAAATCATTCTCGCTCTTGAACCCTGCTATTCTGGCATCTTCCTCCGTCAATCTGATATAGCCTTGATCAAACCTTATTGTTGCCTCCTTAGATCCAAATACCACCTTGAACTTAACCTTGTTATTGTATAATATGCTGGCCAGATCCTTAACCGTTTTTACCTGCTTGGGAGTGGGTTTTCCCCTAGGTCTTCTCTTCTTCAGCTCGCCCAGCTCCTTCTCGTTCAGCTCGCCCTTTATTATGCCCTTGACCTTAGTAACCCGGGCGGCCCCATCTTGATCATAACCGATAACCTCTATATTATTTACAGCATCCAATCTACCCAGCAGCTCCTCCAGGTAAATCCTATCCTCGGCGCTCATTTAGTTAATATTTGCTAGTTAACGATTTATAAATATTGATAAACTAAAGCCGCGGTTCCATACAGCGATTACCCCCTCGCGAATTAGCATCTTACGGTGAGGATTCCATCTCTCGGAGTAGTTTCAATCCATCTTAGGAGGAGGGATTATGGTGGGCTTGCTCTGTCCTAGGGAACATGGCTCAACGCTTATAATAGAGACGAGGCATTGTTTTAGCCTTCACCATAAAAAACCTCCTGTAGGGGATTATTCGTTCCCTGCCGCGGATGAGGATACGTTAGGATTAATGCTAATATGGCGGTGCTTCTCGGCTGAATCATCCTTTTTAATCGGCATGAAGGGCCCAGCAATGCGTGTTAGCATGTCAAATGTGGTCTTCCATAAGATATCGTTAATGCTCTGTTGCCTCCACGATAAATCGATGCGAGTCGGAAGGCATGGCCCTCCTTAATTCGCGGCTTCATGCGTAACTCCATATGCTAGATTTGACAATAAAAAATATATAGGGATATATTTGAGCATTACCCATGGACATGGTAAAGGGAGAGGGCAGCACAGTCTGTTGGAGCGATCCCGATGATATGCGGGAATGGTTTGCAGCCAAGGATAAGGGACTCAAGGATAAGGTAATGGACCTAAAGGATGCTGTTAAGACATTCATAAAGCCGGGGAATTCATTGATGTTTGGAGGCTTCGGTTATGTTAGGACCCCCGTTGCATTCGCTCATGAGATGATCAGACAAGGAGTCACCGGCCTCAAGTTATTGATGGTGCCGGATAATTACATATATGGACTGTTATTGCTGGCCGGCGTATCCAATGAGGTGGAATTGGCGTTCACGGCATCGTTGGAGGTGCGGGGATTACTGAGGGGGATAAGACGGCTATTCGAGACAGGCAAGGTTCGCGTTCTCTCTGAGTGGTCCTTGGGAAGCTTTCAATGGAGGTTAAGGGCTGCTGCTATGGGTATTCCATGGACCCCAATTAGATCATTGCTTGGAAGCGATACGTTCCGTAAGAGCGCGGCCATGCAAATGGTGGATCCCATGACTAATAAGCCCATCACCATGGTTCCTGCTTGCTGGCCAGACGTGGCAGTCGTACACGTGCATAAGGCAGATAAATACGGAAATTCCCAGATAATAGGTCCATTGATGGCCGACTTCAACTTGGTTAGAGCAGCAAAGAACTTAATCATAGTTGCGGAGGAATTGGTATCACCGGAACATATAAGAGAAGAGCCGTGGCTAACCACTATACCGCACTTCCTAGTGGATGCCGTGGTGGTTCAACCATATGGAGCGCATCCCACTTTGATGCCGACGAAGTATTATTGGGACGAGGACCACCTCTTCGAATTCCTTAAGGTCACGGAAACGGAGGAGGGGGCTAGGGCCTATATCAAGAAATATATACTGGATACCACGGATTACTGGAATTACTTGGAAACTAAGGTAGGCATAAAGAAAATAAAGGAACTAGAGGATATAGAGGAGGGATTTATGGAGCCTCAATATCCATGGGTGAATAGAAAATGAACTTCACCAGAACCGAACTAATGGCTATTGCGGCGGCTAGGATGATAGCTAAGTCCCAAGCCAAAACTATATTCGTGGGAACAGGCCTACCGTTGTTGGCGGCCACCTTGGCGGCTAGGCTTTACATGCACGATATAACGCTTATATACGAATCGGGCGGCATATCGCACGCTCCCAAATACTTGCCTATATCTGTCGCCGATACTAGGACATATAAGGGTGGATTTATGACCACGACAATGGATTATGTTATGTCGCTGGCGGCAACTGGCCGCGTGGATTTAGGTCTACTTGGAGGTGCGCAGATAGATCAGTACGGGAACCTAAACACGACGGTTATAGGCACTTGGGAGAAACCCACGGTTAGGTTGCCGGGAAGCGGGGGTGCAAATGAGGTCGGCTCCCTCTCCAATAAGGTCATGATAATAATGCGGCAGGATAAGCGAAAATTCGTGCCTAAGGTGGACTTCATTACGACTCCTGGCTGGCTGAGCGGGGGCGATTCCAGGAACGAGGTTGGCCTGCCGCGCTTATCTGGTCCATGGATGGTCATTACTCAGTTGGGATTATATGACTTCAATGGGAGGAACAAGAGGATGAGGCTTATAGCAATGATGCCGGGCGTTACGTTGGAGGACATACAGGCAAATAGTGGTTTCGAGATAGAGGTTTCGGATAAAGTGGGAACCGTATGCGATCCAACGGAGGAGGAGGTGAAGATATTAAGGGACATCGATAAGTACAAGATATTAACAGGAAAGGAAGACTAAAATGGCGGGTCGCCTTTTGAGGCCCTCCAGACTTAGTTTGCCCTTTATGAATAATTACTTGTCAAAGTAAAGCGAGTAATGCCGTTCCACGATATTCTCCACTAGGGCTCACGCTATCTATAAGATGCCGTATCTCCATGCTTGCCTCCAGTTCCTTGTCCTTGCTTAATGAATAGTAACCCTTAAGACCCAGGATTTTTCCCTCCTCGTAAGTTGGAGGTAAGAATGAAGGAATTGGAAGAATTGGAGATACCTAGGTATACATTATTTGGGCCGGGCGCGATAGAGAGGTTGAATAAAATATTGGATATGCTCAAGTTAGGCAATAATGCATTGCTGCTGACGGGCATCACCCATAGCAAGAAGGTAGTTGATAGGTCAAGGAACGATGCGGTAATAGAGGAACTAGATGATGTAAATGCACAATTGATAGAGGAATTAGTCAAGAAGCATAGAAATGTGGATGCCGTGATAAGCATAGGCGGTGGCAGGATAGTGGATGCTGGGAAGGCCGTGGCATTCATCTTGGACAAGCCATTCATATCGGTTCCCACGGTTGCTAGCCATGATGGAATAGCATCCCCATACGTATCTTACACTCTTCAGCTTGAGTTGATGAAAATGGGCTTTCCCAAGGTTCGAAAAACCCCTCTAGCGATAATAGCCGATACATCAATAATAACGGAGGCACCGCGGCGGTACTTAATTGCGGGGATCGGCGAGTTAATAGGCAAATTGATAGCAGTTAAGGATTGGGAGTTGGGTGCTAAGATAAAGGGAGAGGAATACAGCGAGTACGCGGCCACGCTTGCGTTGTCCAGTTATCAGATAATAATGAGAAATAGGCAAAATCTGAGGCGACATGATGAGGTGGCCACCAGAATTGTGGTTAAGGCATTGATAGGGTGTGGCGTTGCCATGGCGATAGCGGGCAGTTCGCGTCCATGCAGCGGTTCCGAGCACTTGTTCAGCCATGCATTGGATTTGCTGTCCAAGGAGCGGAGATTGCATGGTGCACTTCACGGAGAGCAGGTGGCGCTGGGCAGCATAGTGATGGCATACCTACATGGCCTTAATTGGAGGAGAATAAAGAGAGTTATGCAAGAATTGGGGATACCTGTCAAGCTGGCCGATATAGGGATCGATAAGGAGACTGCATTACAAGCATTAACCATGGCCCACACCATAAGGCCAGATAGATATACTATACTGGGAACAGATGGAATTACTAGGAAGGCGGCGGAGGCTGCCTTGGAAGCCACGGAATTAGTTTAATTCCTATTATTAATCGGGTCCTCAAGCCAGCAAATAGGCAGGCCTTACCGCCGCATTTGGGTTGGCGAGGAGCGGTTATGGAATCGCTTAGTTAATGAGCCTAGAAAACTAGTAGCCTCATCCGGCTTATCCTTGGACATTCTCCATATATCCAAGGACTCATCCACTACGTACATTATTGACTTGGATTTAGAAGTCTTGGCTTTTCTCTCTATTTTTATCACCCTCTCGCCGGCCAGCTTGCTGAGCAGCCTAGCTGCCTTCAATATATTCTTGTGCCGTTCATCGAGGCCCGCTACCCTGACGAGCACGGTTGCCTTCAAGGTTAACTTGCGTCCCTTGCTCCTCCTTATCAACTCCACTATAGCCTTGGTTATCTTGTCCTCCATGTCCTCCATGGCTACTCACCTATCATCCTTGGTATATTTCTAGCAAAGGGGGGGTATATTATTCCTTTCTCTGTAATTATGCCCGTGACGTATTTGGGCGGTGTTGGATCGAACACCGGGTTATAAACGGGCACACCCTCCACGGTTATGGGCACACCTCGTATTTTCCTGACCTCGTCCGGATCCCTCTCCTCTATTATCACCTCATCTACTTTGCTTTTCATGTCGAACGTAGATGATGGAGCCAATGCATAGAATGGTATGCCGAATTCATGGGCTATGATGGCCTCCTTCATGGTTCCTATCTTATTAAACACGTGGCCATCCCTCAGTATCCTATCCGCTCCAACCATCACGCTATTCACCATGCCCTTATACATCACCAATCCCACCGCTGTATCCGTTATGAGGGTAGTCTGTATTCCCTCCACCATTAATTCGTAGACGGTTAATCGGGCGCCTTGTAGCCATGGACGAGTTTCAGGGGCTATCATGGATACCTCGATGCCCAAAGCGTGTGCTATCTTGATGGGGGCGGTGGCGGTTCCGAGTCCAGTGCCGGTGGCTAGGCCGCCTGCATTGCATTGAGTTAGGATCGTATCTCCTTCGTTTATTTTCTCCAGTCCATATAACCCCATTGCTATTTCAGCATTATATTCCTCGTCGAATATAGCCTCGGCCTCCTTTATCAGGAGTTCCCTCAATTGCGCGGGTGTTTTGGCGTCTCCATTGTTGGATAGATCCATTGCTTTTTTCACCATTCTGTTAGTGGCCCATGCTAGGTTAACTGCAGTGGGCCTAGCTGCATCTAGGACTACCTTGGCCTTCCTCAGCGCCTCCAATGCGTCGTTTAAGGTGGATAAGGATCCATTGAAAAGAGCTAGGACCATACCGTACGCCGCCGTTATTCCTATAGCGGGCGCGCCCCTGACCTTCATTGTACGTATTGCATCTGCCGTGGCCTCGGGGGTGGTCAGCGTAACGTATGTGGTTTCAAAGGGTAGCTTGGATTGATCTAGCAATATCAGATGGCCATTATGGTTCCACTCTATGGGTTTTACCTTGGGCTTATATAAATGTCTTATATCCTCTATAGATGGCTTCATGAATGCACCGACTCTTTATTTCTCAGCTATTTTTAAGGTTTCTCCACAATTGTGGGCATCATTGACGAATAATTATTTGCCTCCAGCCGATATAAATAATTTATATATTAATGCCAATAAGCGTAACTTTCTAAGTGATGCATCCTTCACATTAAATGCTTGTCTAATAGATGCCATTAATTTATTACAATCATCTGTTTGTAGTTTATGACATATGCAGTCCACATCGCTGCACTCCACCAATGCATTTATTATATCTGGATGAATGTTACCCTGCATTGCCACCTTCACGGGTTCCATTAACTCCATTGTAAATTGATACAATGAATCCATTATGGCTAGTCTCAACTCATCAATTCCCATCACAACGGATTCGGCCAGGTTAATCACCTTCACTCCCAACTCGCTTGCCAATTGAGATGCAGAATCGTTTGAAAAGCCTCTTGCGACTATCATGGGCTTTACCCCCAACACGACGGAATTCACATATGCTTGCCTCACACCGCTCACATCTATTTTCCCTGCCTTAACTTCTACTGCATATTTAGTACCCGCGGCGTCGGAAACCAATAGATCGACCTCCCCCACCTCCACGCCGCCTGACTCGATCTTAACCCTGCTTCCTAAAATCGAATATCCCAGGTCGACCAGGAGCGATGCAACGTAATCCTCAAATCTTTCTCCCATGGATCAATGTATCCACGAGGAACGGTTTAAGCTTTATCGTGCTGGTAATCGAGACGGCGGCTTCTTCGCTTATAGCTCCTTTACGTGGAGGCAATGCTCGAAAAACCTACATTTTAAAGCACAATAGCTGGACTCAGTGCATTGGGGCCATGAATGTTGACTGGAGGCAGGTAAGGAAGCTTGTTTGGCCATCAATTTCATTCGTTTTATGCATTACGTGGCGGCTACAAAATGCTAAATGTTTTTAAAATGCCAAAGGGGCGATATTTTAGTGAGCATAAATATCAAGTCAATCCTAGAGGACGTGGGAAAAGGCGCCGCATCCCTAATCATGAGTAAATCCACAGATCCATCTTATAAGACCATTATAAAGGAAAAGAAAAATGACGTTACCAGGAGAATAGATTGGGAAGTTGAGGATTACTTGATAGATAGCTTGAGAAAACATGATGTGCCGGCCGTTATATTGACTGAGGAACGGGATTTAGTTAAGATAAGTAGCGATCCATCATATTTATTTGTTGTTGATCCATTGGATGGATCGCTCAACTTCGTGATGGATATACCCTTTTATTCGGTCTCCATAGGGGTGGCAAAGTACTCCGGCGATCCCAGGATGTCGGATTTAATTGCTGGAATAATAATAGATGTGCAGCGCGATGCCTATTATTATGCAGAGAAGGGAAAGGGCATATTCGTTAAGGGCAATACCGTCAAACCGCTCGGCGAGGCGTTGGATAAGCCCATAGCATCGATCTATATGGAGCCATCCATTAGCATGGATATGTTCTCCAAGATAAAGAAAATATACGAGTTATTGGGCACGTTTAAGGTAAGGACCCTGGGCTCCTCCAGCCTAGAGGCAACGCTCGCGTCATTCGGCAGGTTCCTTTTATTCATGGATATACGAAACAAGCTGAGGATATTCGATATAGCCGCTGCCTACGTGATAGCCAAGGAATTGGGCGCGTACATTATTAATCCATTGAATGGTTCGTTGGATGATCTGGGCATTTTAAAACAACCCCACATAAATATATTGGTGACGCAAAGCAAGAAAGTGATGGATACAGTAATCGCTGCATTTAAAGAGTGACGGAAGATTAGTTATTTTTCATTTATGGAGCCCACGAATACGTGCACGTTGATTTATATAAATCGGTCAAAGTAATTTAACCGTTGCTCGGAATAGTGTGTCTGTTGATCTAGAATTATTGCGAATTACCCTTTAAAATTCAGTGGATCATTGATTTTCATGGTCAATTCAATAGATCATAGCTGCCCGAACTGTGGAGGTCCCTTATCGTTGAACATAAAAAACAACTTGATATTAATAGGCTGTCCTAATTGTAAGGTGGTGGTCTTCACGTCAAAGGTGGTCGTGATGAAGGAGGCCCAGGATAGATATGGCTCCAATAGCTTCGACGCCATCATGGCAATACTCTACGATAAATACATACATGGACTTAGAAGGGTTTTGAGCAGAAGGGAAGCCGCGGGCGAAATCATTAAGAGCAAGTAAATCTAACTCGCAGAGGCTGATCTAGGCGTGGGCGATAAGGATGGGGATACTAGGTTGAAGGAATTCTTGGTGATTCTATCGCGAAGGATAGGATATAGATTATCGAGATTGATAGATATAGCGGAGTATGCAGGTGAAGCGGAGGTGATCGAGGTGAAGGAAGGTGATGGAAAGATATATGGGATACGGCTCAGGTTTAAATCGGAGACAAGAGATGATGTGTTCCATTACGCCTTGGTGGGAAGATATGGAGCTAAATGCACGTGCGAGGCCAATACTTTGGGGAATGAGCTGTGCAAGCACATAGTGGCTGGGTTAATAATAATGGAAGCCATAAGCCTGGGCAAATACGGCAAGGATATCGACATAGATGAGATGAAATGGCTGGAGAGCCATGGAGATGCTCAGAGACGCGGAGTTCAGAACCCTGGTACTTCATCAAATATCAGTGATGGCGGTCCTCCACACTAGTCCCCACTCAAAGACGCCCAGCATTCTCGTGGGGCTGTATCGGGGATGCCCAGCAAGCACGGTTAATTTGGCTTAAATGGGAGGAGTATTTTAACTTTGACTTGATAATTCAATTATTATCGCGCCTTGACTCCAGCATTAGATTGATTCATGAACGGGGTGGTTCAAAGCCTTGTCGTTTTAGCGAGGAGTAGCGTGCGACTAATTCCTACGCTAAGGCTGCTTGCCAAGCGCCGCCAGGCATAGCATCGCTTATTAATCGGGTGGAGAAGTAGGGCAGATGCATGTAAATGTTGTTACCATAGGGGATTACAGCATTAATGCGGAGTTAGCCAAGAAATCATCATCGACTGATATAACGATATATCACAGGAGAATAGATGATGATGTTATAACCCTAATAGAGCCCACCAAGTACCCGGAAAAATTCCAGCCCTTAATCAAGGCAATCGCCTATGCTGACGCAGCTATAGTTAATCCAGTCCGCATAGATTCTTCGCTTGCCGAGGCATTGATAACGTTAGACTTAATGGGAATGAAAAATATAATCGTGGTATCCAATCATGAATCCATAAAACAAATAGCCGGTGATCTGGGCCGCAATTATAAATACATGGATATATATGATGCATTAAGCGAATTAAGGCAAATAGATCCTACTCGATTGAGTGATTCCACGTTAGTTGTGGTGGATCAAGCATTCAACGTGAAGAGCGTTGGCACCGTAGTGCTTGGTTTCGTTAAGGGGGGCAAGGTCAGAGTACACGATAGATTGAAATTAATGCCGCGCAATATAGACGTAGAGGTCAGATCAATTCAGATCCAGGATGTAAATTACGACGAAGCGGATTTGGGGGTTCGGGTGGGATTGGCATTGAAGGGAGTGGATGTTGATGATATAGAGGAGGGAGATGTATTATGTAGTGACTGTCATGCATCCAATTCGATTAGCGGTCCATTCATCGCCAATAAATATTTCAAGGAGGCTCAAGGACAGATGCATGCAGCTATAGGATCTAAAATACGCCCCATAAAGACTATGAAACTGGAGGGTCAGAGTTCATTTGTGGAGCTGGACTCACCAATCACTGTAATCGGAAATAGAGCTGCCATAATGAAACTGGATGCTAAGCTTCCCAGAATAGCGGGAGCTATAATTTTGTGAATGACTCCAAGGGAAGCCTCCCTTAATTAATTAAGTTGAAGATGAGATTCAAGTTTTAAGAATTGAAACGATTTGATTTTAAATTAATAAACGTTTATGTTATGGGTCCCAAAGGTTTATTGTCTCGCTTATAGGGTACATAGGCTTTCAGGGAAATGACCTAATCGAGTTGGAAAGCTTTTTGATTTTCATTCTTATGATTGTAGGGTGGATTAGATATGATTGTATATTTGTGTTTTTGTTGCTACCAAGTAAAATTTAAAAATAGGATAATTATCCTATTTTTATGAAGAAGAACGAGTTATTGATCATCGTGGTG
The DNA here is from genome assembly GCF_055398215.1 of Thermocladium modestius. Lineage (NCBI taxonomy): Archaea > Thermoproteati > Thermoproteota > Thermoprotei > Thermoproteales > Thermoproteaceae > Thermocladium > Thermocladium modestius. Next base: position 358,309 of record NZ_AP043731.1, read on the forward strand.
GGAGTAATAGTGTTAGTCATGATAATAATAGGGGTATATGCGGTTTGGTTCTCCAATGCATCTCAACGGAATCCAACCATCCATGAAAGGATAGCGTCGCTTGATCCCACTTGTACTCAATTGCTTTATTCATTAGGATTGGGCAAGGATGTAGTCGCGATGGATGAATACTCAGTTCAATTATTGAATTATTTCAATGAAACTCCCGGAAATAATGTAACTATTTTACAATCCATATGGCCATTCCCATCGCTTGAATCCATACTGAACTCCACTCCAACCGCTATTTGCTATGATTATGGTTGGTACGGTCCCCAGCTATCCAAGCTAGCGGGCTATAACTGGACCATTGTTATAATTAATGGGACTTCCGATTCCAATATGAGCCAGATAGATAACGATATACTCAAGGCAGGCGAGGAATTAGGGTCATACTCCAATGCCCGTGAGGTGGTAAACGGGATAAATGCTATCTTGGCTAGCATAAATTCCACCACGGCATCTCTTTCTAGGCCGACGGTTATATATCTAGATGGGGTTAATCCCATTTACTCAGCGTCATTCAACACATTCATAGGATATGAAATAAAGGCAGCTAATGGCATAGATGTTGTGAACACCACATATCCTTGGCCTCAACTTTCGGTGTCTCAATTCTTGTTATATAATGCGGATTATATAATTGCCTCAGATTTCATGGGGAATTGTTCAGCCACCCTTCAAGCAATACTGAGCTTGCCAGGCGTAAACTCCATTAAGGCAGTACGTGAGAACCATGTCTTCATAATAGGCAATTTGGGCCAGAGCTTGGTGGAGGAGCCAGGCCCACTTTCGGTGTACGGCGTTAAGTTGATCGCGTATATAATACACCCTCAAGCATTTGGGGTGAATCCGCCTCATTGCATAAATGCGACGTGGATAATGAATTATATAAGGCCTGAGATGAGCATTGGATGAAGGCTTTAGCGGCATCGCTGGCTATAGCGGTACTGCTCAGCATTCCGTTAAATATATTGGTGGGCACCGTCAAGATACCCATCGGAGATATATTAATGCCCAGCGGCATCTATAAAGTAATAATATTCGACATACGATTGCCGGAGGCATTGATAGGAGTCATAGTTGGATTTATATTGGGGGCTACAGGCGCTGCATTTCAAAGCGTGTTCAGAAATCCATTGGTGGATCCATTCACCATAGGCAATGCGGGCGCCGCCGTGTTGGGGGCTCTTCTAGCGTATTTGATGATATTGATGCATCTATTGAGTTCATCCTTTTCATTAATAGCGATGCCCCTCTTTGCATTTATCTTCGCATTGGCGACAAGCTTGGCAGTATCTTACATAGGATCACATGGGGGCTCCCTGGGATTGATATTGGTTGGGGTAATGTTTACGCTGCTCACATCGTCATTAATAATAATAGTGGAAATATTAATATCTGAATTAAATCCATCCGCAATAGTACAGCCGCTTTATGTCCTGTACGGTGACTTAAATGGGGTCACTTGGAGTACCGTATTTATAATAACTATCGCATCAATAATCCCTTTGTTGGCATTGATTAGCTATGGAAGGAGATTGGACTTGATGTTGTTGGGCGACGATGTGGTTCATGCAAGCGGATTAGATCCCAATAGGACTAGGTTCATTATATTAACATTGGCATCCATACCCGTGGCAACCGCCATGGCATTCACCGGAATAATAGGATTCGTTGGATTGGTGGCTCCATATGTTGCCCGGTACGTGGAGGGTCGGGGATCCCACGCTGCAGTACTTCCGATGTCGGGAATAGTTGTGCGCTTATGCTGTCTCTCTCCAATGCTGCATCGAGGTCCATTTCCAACTATGTAATACCAATAACGGCAGTGACGGGCATAGTGGGAATTCCATTGATAGTATTGATGCTATATAAGGGTGCATATAATGTCGCAAGGATATAAGGTGGAATTCAAGGAAGTTACAGTTGGATATAAGGGGCATCCGGTGGTGGAAAACATAACCTTCACCACCCCCGGGCCAGGTCTTACGACTATATTGGGTCCGAATGGCGTTGGCAAGTCAACCTTATTGAAGGCATTAATAGGATCCTTACGTCCATGGAGTGGCACAATAACTATAAATGGAATAAACCTAGGCATGGAAAAAGACAGATCGCTTTACTTATCGTATGCCCCGCCCGAGCCTCCCAACATGTTTAATATGAGGGTAGTGGAGGTGGTGATGTCCGCCAAGAAAGGAAAGAAATGGGTCTCGGAACAAGATGCTATCGAATCGCTCAGGTTCGTTGGCGCCGCGGAGCTCGCCATGAAGTATTTCGAGCAATTAAGCACTGGCCAGAAGCGGTTGGTATTGCTAGCCAGGGCGTTGGCGGTTCATTCACCCATAATAGTTATGGATGAGCCCACCGCCAATTTAGACCTAGGTAATCAAGTGAGAATACGCAGCATAATAAGGAAAGTGGCGGGCTTCTCCACGGTTATAGTAGCATCCCATGACGTGGAGCTAGCGATGGATAGCGATTTGGTGGTCGCAGTGAAAAACGGCAGAGTATTGATGAGGGGCCCGCCCTCAGAGCTCGCCCCTAAGGTTATAGCGGAGCTTTACGACATAGATGAAAGCGAACTGAGGTTTATGGCCGCCATATTTATGAAGTATAATCAAAAATAAGCTTACCAACGAGCCTTTAATGAGATCCCCCACCACGCGTTAACTCATCATATGAATCCATTATTTCCTTTATTATGGATGCAATCGCCAATGAATCGTCATATTGATTGCTGGTCTTTATCAGGTAGGCCTTATCCTCATTCATTTCGTGAGTGAAGGCAAAGGTATTCCTGCCTTTATTTATTATGCGTAGCCGCACCTCTTCGGGCGGCTTGTATAGATCCACGGTGATATAAGTCGTTAGGCCCTCATGATCGGTCGGAATTAGGTTGCTCACATCAATTAAGGCTATTATGCTTCTATTGGCTAGGTAATACATAATCAAGGTCTTGGGGGTCTCTCTCTTGATTATTATCATCGCAGTAGCCCTAACGCTTTTGCCGGGCGTATCGTAGACATATACGTCTATTATCTTAAGGTCAACCTTATAATCATTATATGCATCCATAACTGCGCGCACGAATCGAGTGGATCCATCATCGCTCGGCCTCCGAGCAATCATTTGAGAGGCGCGCAGCGATACGCGTAAAAATGCTATGCATGTATTTACTTCTGGCCTCCTCCCGCCCTGAAGGGCGGGGCCTTGCCATGATTTTTTGTAATGGCCGGGATCAAATGTTAGGTCCTCATTGCCTATTTTTATTTTGATCTCTTTTTCTCTCCTCAATGAATTTCCGCATTCTAGCCTTAGCTGTCTCTCCAATTGCCATTATGGCGAGTTCCTTTATTGCCCTCTCTAAGTCTTCGTATCGTCTCTCATTCAAGTATCGTTTCATGGTGGTTATGGATTCTGGATCCATCTTGCGTATCTCATCCACTATTGCTTGCACGGTTCTCATTAATTCCTCTGGGGGAACCACGTAATCCACAAGCCCCATCTTGGCCGCATCATCCGCGCTCAATTCTCTTCCTGTTATTGCTAGGTGAATTATGGACTTACCTATCGCGGAGTATCCTATGCTTATCGCTATGGGTGGTATGAGTCCTATTCTGCCTTCCGGTATGGAAAACTTGGCATTGCTTGAGGCTATAACTACATCGGCCCCCAACAATAGCTCGCAGCCCCCACCATAGGCCAAACCATTGACGACCGCTATTATGGGTTTCCTGGAGTTTAGCATTGCCTTGATTGCCTTGGACAGGTTAGCGAAGAATCTATTGCTATCCATTTTATTGGATAGGGCCAGCATTGAATTTATATCGTCTCCCGCCGAAAACGCCCGTCCAGTCCCAGTTATCGCTATTGCAATGGAATCGTCGCGTTGCGATTCCTCTATGTAATCGTTGAGGAGAATCCATGATTCTTCATCAATGGCATTCAACTTATCAGGCCTATTGAATATTATCCACGATAGATCTCCCTCATGCCTATATAATACTTTTTTATTTACATTCATGTATAATATGAATAAAATAATTAATTTTTATGCATTATTCCATTAGAAATATCAATAATATTTCTATTATTTTATTCAATTGTCCACATTCAATTATATTAGTTAGAGTAGAGTCTCGAATTTATCTAGTTAAATCCTAATGACGTCATTAATGGAAAAATGTGCCATAAGTTCCCTCATTTAGGAGGATTACAATGATTCGCTGTTGGTTGACCATTGAATTTTTAAGCCCCTTCGCCGATCCGTAGATAGGCGAGCCAGTTTGATAAATGTGGATCTTTTATTGATAGCCATTGCAATGATAATATTGATTGGCTACTTGGGTGATGCATTATTCAGGGCAACTCGCATACCGGAGATATTGATATTGATGTTCATCGGAATATTGTTAGTTCCAATAGGTCACTTAATTCCAATAAGGTACGTTGAGGTGCTGAGGCTTTTCGCGCCACTCTTTGGAAGCATTGCATTAGTCATTATAATGTTCGATGGAGGGAGGAGAATAGATTTCAGTTCATTAACTGCGAGCGCGTTGGGATTATTTCTGGGCTTACTGGATATAATAATACCAATGGTAATAATAGCATTTTTGATGAATTTTCTATTTGATTGGCCATATGTGTATGGGGCATTGTTGGGTACCATAGTGGGGGAAACCACATCCATAGTAATAGTCCCCGTAGCAGCCAGGATGAAGATACCAAGCGATTTATACAATCTGGCTGTGACTGAAGCGACTTTCAATTCAGTGGTGGAGATATTGATATTTTATCTATTGCTAGTATTTGCGACCGGGGCATCATCCTTCTCGCCTCAATCATATGCTAAGTATGTCGTCGATTACCTAAGCGTGGCGGTATTCATGGGATTATTGATGGGTTTTCTCTGGCTTTTCATTTTGAATATATTGAAGGGAACCCGGGGATACGTGGCTACGATAGGCATTGCGTTCCTGTTGTATGGGGTGGTGGATTACTTGGGTGGAGCGGCCGTCGTGGCCATATTGATCTTTGCAATGATAATAGGAAATTACAGATCCATAGGTCAGCACTTGAATCTCTTCATTGATATACGCGAGAAAGACATGGAAATAGTGGAGGGAGAATTGGAATTCATAGTGCGCACGTTCTTCTTCGTATTCATAGGAATGATAGCATTGATATCAATAACTTATTTAATATATTCAATTTTAATAACAGCGGTTCTGTTGTTGATCAGGTATGCGGAGGTCATGCCGTTGGTGAAGAAAGAATATAGAGGATTTGTATGGTCGCTGATGCCCAGGGGATTAACTGTCGCGGTGTTGGCCAGCATACTGTACTCAATTGGAGGCACTTACTTCAATGATATATTCTATTTATCATTTATGGTAATAATAATAACCAATATAATAGCCAGCATAGCCATAAGCTACTCGGCCCATGCATTGGAGACTACCTTAAAGGTTGATGAAGGAAATGGAAATAGCGGCACCAACTGAGCTTGTTAGCGAGATTAATTGGTCTACCCATCCCTTCGGGCAGAATTCGTGGTTCGTGGGCTGGGTCTTCCGCTGCTCAAGAAAATAAAAGCCATAAACCATTATTCAATATCTCGTATACATCCAAAAATCCATCGTACAAGCTAATATTGCTAAGGATATAGAAATGGAAGATAAATATGAAACGTAGGCATACATCACATTTGATATGATGGTCATGATTATTGAGATTACAGCGTCGATGCTCCATAAAATCCTCGATACCTTATTCGCCGCTATGCTTGCCAGAGTTATGTAGGTGCCTATCTCAGTAATCATGATCACGATGAGGAACATCTCAGCTATTATATATTGGCCCAGCAAAAAGGATAGTAATTCTCCAACCAATGCAGCAGAGAATGAAATTGGAATCATCCCTCTTAAAAACCACGATTTAATTAATGCAATGCCCAGATAAGCATACAATGTTAATGTCATTATGTACGAGATGATGCCAGCTGCCATTAAATTGCTGGGTATGTATAACATGAAATAAGGCAGAGGCAAGCCAGTGCTAATGGTTAGATAGCCGCTTATTAGATACCAAAGCATTACCATGAAGTTAACCACTACGAAAGCGACATAAAACCACGAAATGTTACGGAGCATCTCATGGCGCATAGCTATAGGATTAGCTTGATTTTTTATAGGTTTCCACTAGAGAGAAGATAATCATGTCGTCTTCAATGTATTTGCAACATTTTGAAGAGCTCGTTAGACGGACAAAGATAAAAAGGCACTCATAACACCGTTTCCGATCCATGTTGAAGGCCATAGTAGTTGGAGGCGGAATAGCTGGGTCGTTTGTTTCGCATTTTCTAAATAGGGCTGGGGTAAACGTGACCATGATAACGGGAAAGGTCTCTTACCCATCGATTGGCTTGATACATTCCATGCTTCTTCGCTTTGATAGCGATATGAAGTTGGCTAAAAGAACACTTGAGATATATAAGTCATTAGGCAAGTGTTGTGGTTGGACATTGAGGGAATATCCGGCATATACTTTCATCGGCGATGATGTGGATAGAAAAAGATACATAGAGCTTTGGTCCTCATATGGTTCCCCATCCAAGGAGATAACCATTAATGAGGCATCCCAATTAATTGGGGTGAAACTGATGGAAGGTGGTCGCGTAATATTATCCGTCGATAGATTGGTGAACATAGCGGGCATAATTAGGCACATCCGGTCTGGAATCAAGGTAGAGAATGGATTTGCCGCTCTACGGTCTGATTCCAATGGATTTGCCGTCTCTGTAAACGGAACTGAATACCGTGGGGATGTGGTGATCATGGCAGCTGGCGCGATTAACGGTACATTGCTCAAAAGGGCTGGGATCAAGATTCCCCTTAAATCATATGGATGCAGGGCATTGCTATTCCTCGTCGGATCCAGGCTGGACAACGTGATAATATACGATTATGTAAATCATTTCTATATGAGGCCTGCCATGCCTCTGATGGCATCGATAGGAGACGAGGAATCGCCCATAGTAGACCCATTGAATATGCCCAAGTTAATAGATAACGCATTCGTGGATTCAATGAAGAAAAGCTTCCGAGCTAGATTCGGGCGAACTCCGATTAATTTGGTTGGAAGGCAAGGTGCATGCGAATCATCTCCTGATATGTTCCCAATAATCGGCGAGGTTAGGCCTGGACTCTATGTGGTAGGTGCATTCAACGGCTACGGCGCAGAGGTGGGGCCAGCATTGGCTGAAGCATTAGCGGATATAATATTGAACAGAAAAACTAGAATCGATGCGAGTAGGTATTTAGTGAATAGATATTTGGGCGCGCCTATTTCGGATGATTGGGAAATAGGGCATGAGCCTCACGAAATTCTTTAAATTAACTCCTTCTCTTGCCGCCTCTAGCCTTATAACGTCCTTTTCTATGTTCATTGTATTCGACCAAGTTGTCTAGAGTACCCAAGAAAGTCATGTCAGTCAAATATATTTCAATATTCTTTGGCATCCTCCATGGTTCCATATATTTTAGAATGGTGTTAAATCCTGGCTCTGCCGCCAATGATGATGATACATCCATGCCTATAGTTAATGGATTGAAGGTGGGCATCACTATAACGGTTACCTTGCCCTTGCCTACATTTTTAGAATACATCTTATTGGCGATGCGTTTCTTATCAAGCTCCATTCTAACCATAACTGGCCTCCTCATTATGTACCCCGTTGAGTCTTGCATGCTTATGGCCGGATGTGTGTGTCCCATCACAATTACGTCGCTCTTGACAAAGTCCTCCTCCCTCGGCTTGCTATTACCATGAAGCAACAAGACGTTCTTCGTTCCCTCAATCACAATGCCCCTGCTATCCGTGTACGTCAAGTTCGGCAGTCCTAAGTCATTAATTATCTTGTCAAGCCCTCCGTCATGGTTTCCCAAAATAACAAGGACGTTATCAAATTCCTTGGATAGGCCTGTTAGGAATTGCTTGGTCTCCTTTGTGGATTCGAGGGGTAATGGCAGCTCATGCTTTAGGTCTCCAAGTATCGCCACGTTGTTGGCTCCCTCCGCATCTGCGGTCTTCTTTATCTCATCTAGGATCCTCTGCGTTTGGGAGGGAACCATAATGCCCTTGGCTGCCATCTCTATCTCCAATCCAACATGCGTATCGGCCGCCAGCACCCACTTCCGTCCACCAATGGTAACCGTTATTCCCCTCGAATCCATTGTTGCATCGCTTGCAGGTTTAAATTAAATCCCTTTCCTCTGTGGTAGGTTCGATTTTCGTGCTTAAATAGAGAGAAAACAGATGCAATTAATGCAAAATTGGAAACATTATTAATCTATTGTTGTAACCAGGAAATACATGAGTCAGCAACTTCAGTTAGGAAAACCAGCACCCGATTTCTGCGCCGACACAACTCAAGGACAGGTATGCCTTAAGGATCTAAGAGGCAAATGGGTCCTCTTCTTCAGCCATCCAGGCGACTTCACGCCTATATGCACCACGGAGTTCGTGGAGTTCGCGAAGAGGTATCAGGACTTCTCCAAGCGCGGCGTTTTCCTGATAGGCCTCTCCATAGATACGGTGTTCAGCCACATATCGTGGACTCGCAATATAAAGGAGAAATTCGGAGTAGATATACCATTTCCCATAATAGGCGATCCCGAGGGAAAGGTGGCCAGGGCATTTGGAATGATACCTGAAGGCAAGCGAGAGACCGTTAGGGCGGTCCTTCTAATAGACCCCGACGGCAATATAGCGTGGATGGCATATTATCCATATACAAATGGAAGGAACATAGATGAGATAATTAGGGTAATAGATGCTATACAGACCACGTATAAATACGGGGTATCCACGCCGGCCAACTGGAGACCAGGGGATCCCGTTGTGATTCCCGCACCCAAGACAAAGGAGGAAGTGGAGGCTCGGTTGAAGGATCCATCAGTTGAATGCAAGGATTGGTACATCTGCTTTAAGAGAATGGAAATAAAGTGACCCAAGTTCTGTGAGGGCATCGGGTTAAAATCGGTCTTTTATCTTCAATTTATTTATTGAATTCTAGTTCTTATGTGCAAAATCTTCCAAGGCACACCAAATAAATGCATTTATGCTGTCTTATAATAATTGGTGGCCAACATCGTCTATGGCCTTTGATATTCCATATATCGATGCGCCGCTTATGGCCAACGTAAGTTCGCTCGCTATGTTGAATTCCTGCAATTGACTTCCATAGGAGTAGGCGCCGGTCAATATCTGCTCTATATCCCTTGCCACGTTGGCAAAGCTTATGTTTATTGATATATATGATGCCCATGATGCGAGGAGCGTGGTGGATATGGGCAGTGTTATTGCAATGGCCAGCAATATGCCTCCCCAGGTCCTTGTTTGCCTCAATATCACTAAGTTAAATCCAAGCCCAGCCAGCTCCGGCGAGTATTCGCCTATCCTTGATAGAACGTAGAAAAGCCATGCATTTGATAGCGCTAATTGGGCCATCCATTGAAAATACTGCGTAGATTGGCTCAGGTATACTCCCAGGGGCGACGTCACTATTGCTGCGTCCAGGGCTATTATGCTCAAGTAGAGTCCCTCCAGCGTGCTAGATATGGATGTGAAAAGCGAATTGAAGATGATGACAGGATCACTTATGCTTCGTATTCCCAGGGAGGCAGCTATTGCCCCACATATAGTACCTAGTTTGGCGTATATGACATAAAAGACGACTAGCAGGACGACGCCATATATTGTATTATAAAGGTGCTCCTCCCCCTCCCTGCGTTGCTGTAGGCTTCCCATATTCATCTTGATTAACCCATACCCCGCCTGCAGGGAAATCGATGCGTATATTATGCTCCAGTTTAGGTATGGAATCATTAGATCATGGTAAATTTAATGGAAGAAAAGCTTTATCGTGTATTGGTTCCCATAAAAGGCAAGGAATATAATGGTAAATGCGCGTTTATGCAAGTTGCCCCGAGCAGTGAGGGGTGAGCCTAATGATTTCCCGACGCGAGTTGGGGATGATAGAAACGGCAATGCCGGATAGGTGGGGAACCGTGAAGGGCAGCGCGAACGATATTGAGAGGAAGCTGAACGAAAGCATATCTAGGCTTGAGGTGGATATGGAGGAACTTCGATACGAGATTAGCGATGATTTAAGCAGCACAAGATTGACAGCTGAAAAAGCGATGATTAAATCGAATGAGGCCATAATGGCCGTGAAGGAATTGGAGGCAGAGCTGGGCACAATAATTGAATTGATAAAACCAAGGAAAAATGAAAAGCGACGGATCGCCGTTATATCAAGGCTATTGCTTCTGGCATCCTCGGCTGCGATGGCCGTCCTATCCCATCAATGGTTAATAGCTGCATTATGCATTACGTGCTTGGCCCTCCAAACCTCCCAATCCGAGAGGCTTCCCACTCAATGGGGAGTTGGCCATCGATGAAGGCCGATGAGCCCAAGAATGGCCAAGGAGGACCGAGCAGTCCAAGCCAGGTGATTTAAAGAGCCCCTAGGCTGATTAATGATGACCGTTGCCTTGGGAGGCCCTCCCATCAAGGGAGGGTTATCCCTCCCGAGGCATGAAATATGAACACCACATACATCCCATATACGGGTAAAAATAGGGGCTCTCCATGTAGGCTTGGAAAAAGGTTCCGGAACCCCGGGAACCCAAGCGAGCACATGTTCTTAGGCATGGATGTAAATAGGGCAAGCATTGATGTAGCCATCATAGGTTGCATTGATGTAATTAATGTGTTTATCAAGGTACTCTCCAGCGAATTAAAATCCCTGGGTCTCGCCTATGCTATCAATAACGTTGGTCTGATAGATGAGTACCTCATATCTCACGCTAAGATAATCCTTCCATCATTTAATGATAACGAGGTGGAGAAGCTATTATCGGCGATATTTTCATCCGCTCATAAACGCATTGATATGGAGTGGCTCGACCTTCTTAGGGTAGGCGCAACTGAGTTCAGGAGATTTTTATCGCGGGAACGTAAGCTGGATATGAAGTTGAGCGTGATTGCTATGCGCAGAGCCATGGAATTCGTGGCAAATATGGGAATCCATCCCATTATAGGCATGGAGGCTCTTCACTCCATGAATAAGTTGGGCGCTATGTACGATTTCGAAATGGATTTCGATGGCCTGCTTCATAATATTGAACTGTCACTGGAGGTGAATCCTCTCAGCTCAATCCAAATAGAAGCCGAATTGGGGGGATCCACCAATATGAGGTGGAGAGGGTCATTACTTGAAGGCTCCTTGGCTGAATTGATATTGATAAATCCAGCGAGGACAAGCGGCTTCTGTAGTAATTGCATGAGGCTTGGCTTGATGAGCGAGGTTCGTCGATTCGGCCGCCGCAACGTTTTATGCGCCGGCTGTGGAATAATACTGGACAGGGACGAGAACGCATCCATCTCAATTGCTATAATAACAATGATGCTGGCACTCCACGGAACCCGCTTCCGGAGACATTGCCGGGGAATAATTTTTAATGGGGGTTATTGTCTTGCTAGTTTATGTACATTTCTAGGAGGGCAAACATTAGGACCACCTTGGTGGGCGACGCCGTGATCCTCGGTCCCAGCAGTGTTGGGGAGGGGTCTATAATAGATAGGAATGTAATAATCGGTTATCCCATACGATCCACGCTTAAGAAGATAGGAAAAATGGATGACATGGATGAACTCAGCTCCGGCAGCTTGATAGGTCGTAACTGCGTGATACGGAGTGGAACCGTGATATATGAATCATCCACTTTGGCCGATGACGTGGAGACGGGCCATAATGTATTGATAAGGGAGAAGACGGTTATAGGCAGCGGCACCAGAATAGGAACCGCCACTGTAATAGACGGAACCGTGAAGATAGGAAGTAAGGTTAGCATACAGAGCATGGTGTACATTCCCATCGGCTCCATAATTGGAAATAACGTCTTCATAGGTCCCAACGTCGTTATAACAAATGATAGGTACCCACCCAGCAAGAGATTGGATGGAGTCATAATAGAGGACAATGCAGCAATAGGGGCCAACTCCACGTTAATAGCCGGGATAAGGGTGGGATCGGGATCAATGGTTGCCGCGGGATCCGTGGTCACGAAGGATGTCCCCCCCAACGTAGTGGTGGCGGGATCCCCCGCCAGGGTCATATACGATAGATCAACATATTTGGAGAAACAAAGAAAATACGAGGCAGAGTCCAAGGAATGACTTACTAGCGCTAACATAGTTGAAATTTCCTACTCATAAGGATGGTGAGATCACGCGAGGGATGAAAAATAATCCTTTCGTATTAAATCAATAATTCGTCGCGCGGCGATCGATCACTCGGGCGGATACTTGGATTTAAGTATCCTCATGAACTCCCGCATCCATTGCGGGTGATCAGGCCATGCCCTGGCGGACACCATCATACCATCAATCACTGCAGCGCCATCTATGAATATCCCGCCCGCATTTTCGACGTCGGGCTTTAACGCTGGGTAAGCAGATGATTTCTTTCCCTTGAGCACGCCGGAGGCCGCCAGTATTAGAGGAGCATGGCATAGCTGAGCCACTGGCTTATTACGTTCGAAGAAGTGCCTAACTATCCTCTGAACATCTGGGTCGTTTCTTATATACTCCGGCGCCCTGCCTCCCGGTATCACCAACGCCACATAATCATCTGGGTTCACATCCTTGAAGGCTAGATCAGCCTTTACCAAGTAGCCGGGTTTTTCCGTGTATGTATCGAATCCAGGCACGAAGTCGTGGACCACTGTTTGGATCATTTTCTTACTGGGCGCGGCTATGTGGACCTCGTATCCCTCCTCCAATAGCCTTTGGTATGGGTAAAGCACCTCCAAGCTTTCGCCTGCATCCCCTGTCAGAATGAGAACTTTATATTTCGCCATGAACTAATTATGAGCATTGTTTTAAATACTTATCGCGAAGCGCCCGCTCGATCCCGTTCTCATAATATCGTAGTTTATTGAACCATTATTGGGCAAGCGAGGGCCTAATATTTATCTCAATCGCTGGATACTTAATTCATTGAGGCAAAGCAGCTCACATTCCTTTTATTATTTGCTAATGAATGCAAGAGGGCCTTTTTACAGTAATTCCTGCGGTTAAATGCCTTTTTTATCTTTCATAATCACAACGTTTATAGATGTTAAACTATGTTGGGCATTAGCTGAATCTTTCAATAATTATCAGGCTGCCACTCAAATCCGCTCTTCAATAAGCTGAACACATCATCATCGGTGAGCACTGATATTCCGGTCTCGCTGGGAAACACCTCTATGTTTATTATCTTGCTGGGGGAGTCCAAGTTTACTTTCCTGCCCACTTGGGGAGCTATCGCGTCTATTATCTGGGCCCGCCTCAAGTCAACTCCGCGCTTCCTTATCTCTATCTTGAATGTCTCGTTTTCCCCTATGTTACGGGAGGCCAGCTCCAATGCGGCTTGCTTTATCTTGTCCACGTCGGTGTCCACAACCACTTGCACAGGAACTACCTTCAGCGTAAACTTGGGGAGATACTTGTTACTGTTTATCAGGCTCTTTATGCCCCTTACATAATTAAATGGATCAATGCTTGAGAGGGCGGTCAATAACCCATCGAATCCAGTGAATTGAACTTTAACGCTGACTCCCAGTAAGTCCCCTATTTTCTTTAACTCACTCATGCAATAACCCTCGGTTCTCCTACCCGTGGAGACGACTAGGTTGAACACGAAATCATAGTTAACTGCATTGCTTATAAATGTACCTAAAGGCGGGCTCCATCCGATAAAAATATACAACTAGCTCCGCTGTTTAGGCTGGATCACTTGGTTTTGTTGAATCTCTTGCTTCTTCGCCTTTCGATCAGCGAGGCAATATATAACGCTGGGGCGGTCAACGAGATCCAGTAAAGCAATGTAGGTTGGCTGTCCACCATCAAGGCTAAGGACTCACTGCCCATATTTATGACGTATTGCTCGCTGCCGATTATCAGCAATGGATAGGAGGAGAAACCACTCAAGTTAGTTCCCAGAGTTCCAAGGAATGGAGCCAAGCGAGGTAATGCTATGGCGAGCACCAGGTATATTATTACTGGGTCCAAAATATATAATATGGGCAACCAAAACATGGTGGAATAATTACCGGGTTCATCACTGAAGATCGATTCATATAGGCGGAACGCCAATACTGTGAGGATATAGAGGGCGAATCCCATTAACAACACGGTAATTACCCTGGATATCAATAGATATTTGCCGAGAAGCATAATGGATAAATAAAAGGGCGAATCCTTTATCGCAATCAATTCGCCCATGCTATACGACCACCAATAATGAACAGGATAGATAAGGGAGATTATTACAATTAGGGCAGAATCCACGTAATAAATAACGGCCAGGGGATACCTCATCTGACCTCCTCCCCGCCTTGAGGGGTGGGGGTTCCCTCTGGGCGGTTCATTGGTTCGTGGTGCACCGCCATCACCCTCACCGCTTCACAGCTGGCGGGTGCGTAAAGCACCCACCCCGCTCCGCTCGTCCAGCGGTGAACCACGGGCTGGGTCTTCAACCCATTACCCCTATCCCTCGCCGAGGGGAGCCCTCGACCCGCGGTTCTTAGGGACTCGGGGATATGTAGGATGTTCATCGACCCATTCAAGTCCGCATTTATAACCTTCCCCATGCGGGGACACTTGAAAAGACCACGCTTAATACGCCCACCCTCGTGGGCTTCCCCGCATAGGGAGCAAGTCTTAGAAGTATAAGACTCATACACCCTAACAACCCTTATCCCCAATTCCACCCCAACCTCCTCAAAACGCTTAATAACGTAGTCGTAGTTCCAGAAGTTCACAGTGAGCTTATTACCATGGTTTTGTCCTATCTCCTTAGGATAACCTATAACAACCTCGCTTACCCCCTTCTCCTTCAACCCCTCCATTACCTTCCTAACCATGCTATTCAAGGCATGTTTTAAGAACCTCTTCCTCTTATCGTAAAGCAGTTTCAGCCTCCTACTCCTCCTTTGTCCATGCCTTGCCAATAGCTTCTGCACGCTACTTATCCTCCTACTGAAGTACTCGTATTGGGAGAGTGCTCCACCACCCTTGAATAGGCACCAAGTGCCGTCCTCAACATAGACAGTTGCCAAATTAACGATCCCCAAATCCACGGAAGCCCTCAAGCTACCCTCAACTCTCTCGTTATTCTCAACCTCCACTGGAATATGGGCGTACCAACTCCTCCTCGCCCCATCACAAATTACCTCCAACCTACCCTGTTTCCCACGCCACTTAGGTTTCCCTTTAAACTTGAGGCTTAGCTTGAAGTCCTTTAGGTGAATGAGTTGGTTAGTCTCATCAATGATGTACCTATCATTCCTAACGAGAATAATCAATCTGTAATTGCCGTCTTCATCCTTCCAGTACCCTGGAGGTCTTGGTTTGAACCACTTCGGTAGTTTACCCTCCTTCTTTTCCTTGATTAGGGAGAAGAAGCTCCTCCAGTCCTCAGCGTTCTTCCTAGCCACCTGCTGGGCATTGACCTTCAGCGCTTGTTTGTACTTCTCGTAGACCTCCTTTTCGGTTCTGGCGAGGTCCACCCCCTCCCCCTTCTTGAATTGTTGCGTTCTTAACCAGTTCACCTCGTTCCAACACTTGGCTGTTGCTATAGCCAGTTCCTTTAGCTTCTCGTGGGTGTTCTTGTCCACGACGAGTTTAACTACGTTAGTTCTCTTCATTTTCTTTCCCCCACTGTTCCTCAATATATTTCTTTATCGTCTCGCTGGATACGTTTCCAGCAGTCGATACGAAGTAGCTCCTAGTCCAGAGCTTTCCTCCCGTGTATTTTCTTAACTCTGGGAACTTCTTCAAAACTAGCCTAGCTGATTTCCCTTTGAAGTAGTTTGCAAGGTATGATGGTGAGTATCTGGGCGGACAGTTTACGAAGAGGTGTATATGGTCTGGCATCACTTCTAGGGCTAATGTTTCACAACCCAACTCTTCAGCGATTGATTTCAAGACCTCTTTAATGTATTCAGCAACGCTTCCGATTGATATGCCTCTACGATACTTAGGAATCCATACGAAATGGTAGTTGCATAGGTATTCCACATGCCTCGTTGATTTATGTTCCGCAATACTTTAAAGTATTCAGAGATTTAAAAACTTTACCCCGCCCCTAGAAGGGGCGAGGCTTGTTGTTCTTTCGTCACTTCAAAGTCATGTTGATGGTCTCAGTCAGGTTAACCCCTAAGAACCCCATCATTATGCGCATTGTGCAGTTTCCCACATTCAAACACTCATACGCCGCCCCTTGATTGGTGACGTCAACGGCTACTGTGGAAGTGGATCTGGGCATTATGGAGACTTGATTCGCCAATTTGAAGTATTTGCCGCTAACGTTGTATATGGTAACGTAGAAGTCAAAGGAATTGGACACGGTCAAGTTAATTGTATGACTAATGGAATGGTTACTATATATCAGTATGTGTGGTTCCATGGTTATGCCTCCCTTCATCAGCGAGATGAGTTGATTTACGCCAAGCATTGGTTTGCTAACTATAAATACAAGGGCAACGAATGAAATAAATACCAAAATACCCACTATTTTTGCAAAATCCATACATAGCTATCTTTGCCCATGATTTATTAATTTTTTGTTCGAAGAATTAGCTCATTATGGCCATGGCTGTCTAATGGGTTTCAATTGGAATGTCCAGGCCCCGCTCCTCAAGTATGGAGCGCAAGCTAATAATTAAGTCGTAACAACCCGTTAATTTTCATCGCAATTCAAGGATGCATTTGAACAGTTAGGGCCGTTTTTTAAGTTGCATTCCCCTTTTATGCGGAGTGGTTTAAATGGCCTTAAATGAAGCCTTCCTCTATTAGTTTGTTGAAGAGTTTTTCCACCATGTTCTTAGAGCTGAGTATCCTGGGCATCAACAAGGAAATGATTAATAGCAATATAGATATTGCAGCAGTTAGGAGGGTAATTGGATCCACAACATAGAGCAGAGGAGGTATCAAGTAGGTGCCCGTTAAAATCACAGCTATTATTCCTATTAAGAAACCAAGGGGATTAACGCGCGGCACGTACTCCTCCAAGCCTACGAATCTATTCTGTCTTATGCCAGTCCAAGGCGCTACAATCAATGACATGGAGGCTATGCTCGGCATCATGGAGATCAACGATATGGCCACCAACAATGACAAAAAGGATCCCGTGGCAATATATATTAGAACATAGGCTATTATCCACGGAGATGCCAATACTAACCCAATAAACGATCTAACATACATCCGCTTCCTGAAATACGACGTGCAGTCCATTGCCATGCAGGATAACCAAAGCCGCTCGCCGCTTATTCCAGATAACGCGAATGAGAAGGCGAATATCCCTATATAGAATGCTGGAAACCAAATAAAGATGCTCCCACCCTTGCCGAAGCTTCCCATCCTAGTGAATAGTATCAAGTAAGCGACCGCCGATCCTATTGATATAGGCAGTCCAATCAATAACGCGTTAACCCGCTGCAACCTATACGCCGAGGAGGCGCCGGCGTTGATTCTGAGCTGAAGTGTTGCCGATAATAGGGATGACTTAAGCATAGCCATGATCGGTCCCAGACCTGCGAAGCTAATATATGAAGTGGAGGGCTTGACGCTGCTTCTCCTAGGCCTGGGCGATCCGCTCAGCGTTAGGCTGTATATATTGATCGATATGGATTTCATATTGCGCTTCAGAGATGCCAGGGACAAGAGCAAAACTAACATGATGACTGCCATGTAATATGCGTTGGGCTTCATGACCATGTATATTATGTTGAGCTGTGGGTATAATATGCTGGTTGATATGGCGTAGATGGCATAACCCGTTATTGTCAAAATCATTATCTTTCCCCCTTTCAGACCAAGCAGTAAGGATATTGAAGATATTATCACTCCCAAGGCAATTGCCTCCACTAAGTACTCGGGCACAACATACGCTCTTCCCGTTATTGCCATGATCATTGGATACCAATACGTCATTGCCAGCATAACTGATATATTGGTTATTGCCGCGGTAAGTATCTTGGAAATCATCACGTCAAGCGGGTCCACTGGTGCTGTTAGGACGAAATCCGCCTCTGCCTTGCTGAACATCGAAATAGAAGGAAATAGATAAAAGACGAGGAAAACGGATATGTACAACACGTACTCGCTCGGCAGCTCTATATTGGCCATGTGAACGTTGCTGAGGCCAACAAGATATGATAGGGAGACGAAGAACATCGATATGCCAATAACCAGCAGCGCTATCAATAACCCACCCCTCGTATAGCGTTCCTTTAGCAGTACCTTAACCATCTTCATTATTATGGCAGCATCCATCACTCATCACTCATTAATCTGGCAACTACCTCCTCTATTCGCTCATCATTCTTGGATAGGCCGGCCAAGTCGGTCATGGAGCCGCTCCATATAGCGTGGCCCTTATTTATTATCAAGACTTGATCAGCCAATCGCTGGGCTATGCTCATTATGTGGGTTGATACTAAAATGGTGGTGCCTCTGGAATGCATTGCATTAAGCATTTTAATGACCCTTTCCTGGGTCGGTATATCCAAGTAATTCAATGGCTCATCCATTAAAAGCACCTTAGGGTCATGCAGCACTGCCAATGCTATTGCCACCTTCTGCCTATTTCCCCGAGATAGTCTAGCCACTTGCGAATTCTCGTACTCCCTAAGTTCCAATTCATCCAGTAAGTAATTCACCTTATCCATAAGGATGGCCCTATCCATTCTTCGCAAGGCTCCTATGTACTCCATGTTCTCCCTCACGGTTAACGTTAAGAATGGAGAAGCATCCTCGGGCAGATACCCTAAAACTGCCTTTGCCTTCATCGGCTCCTCATACATGTTAAACCCATTTATTATGACGGAACCGGAGTCAGGCCGAAGCAAGCCTGCCAGTATTCTCAAGGTGGTCGTCTTGCCGGCGCCGTTGGGCCCTATCAATGCCATTGCAGCCCCACATGGAACCTTCACAGATAATCCATCAAGGGCCGTCACCAATCCATAATTTTTCCTTAGATCAGAAGCATCAATGCACATATACGAGTCCCGCCACGTAAGGCTTAATATTATTTTTCTGGAACGGCTGGGTGATTGGCCTTTAATGATTAATATAAAAATTGTTCTGAATGATTTGCGTTACCAAAAATTGGACACGCAATTTGATAGATGAATCGTTAATGAATGATAAGTCTCGCCCTTTCAAGGTGGGGAGGAGGGCAGATCCATTTAAAGGTAAAAGCCTCATTTAATTTATGCGGTTTCAGCCTTAGGCTGAGGCCTGAGTTGTTTTTCTCCTTGATTGTAGATAATCCATCAATGCCCTTCCTTGGTATCGAGACAGGATATCCATCACTAGATTCCTTAACTCGTCTTGGCTGCATTGGCACTTGGTTCGCACGGCTATCAATTCCCGCCTCCGTTTGTTTTCATAACCCACTAACTCCACGTCTTTTCCATCTATTATGTCGTTGCCGTAGAGCATCTTCCCATCGCCCACCTCGACAACGGCGGACACCGAGTGCGTCCACTCGTTCACGACATCGACTTCCACTAAATCATCTATTTTAATTCCAACTCTCTCTCCATTTACATATATTAAATAAATTCCATCGCTGTACTTCACCTCCACGTTAAGCACTTGGGTCGCGTTGAGTTATCGGGCCATCATTTAAAGGTTATTGTTAACATAAACAATAAGCCACCTCCATGAATGGGAGCACTCCGTTCTCGCGTTGAGACTTCCACCCTTAACCCTCGATGAGTTAACGGTAAATTATGGCTGGATCCTTTGAGGGAGCCGCATCAATCATCCCAGAAAAGCCTGGTCCTTATATATTCCCTCTCCGCCTCCATTATGGATGCGTAGAGATCCTCCTCGCTATGAGTCTTTGTCAATACCTTCCTTATTGCTGATGAGGATCCCACTCCATGCGCCGCCAATGCAATCAATCCATGGAGGCCGAATTGAAGGATCACAAGGGATCGCTGCCTAAGCACCTCTAGGAATTGCCTCTCTTGGGGGGAGAGAGGTCTCTTGTTGCGGAATTTGTTTATGACTTTGATCGCATAATCCACCTTCTCATCCCTGTACTTCAACATGGAAATGGTCCTCAAACCACAATGGGGGCACCTCAATGTGTCCTCCTTCATATATTTTACCTTTGCTGTGAAGTTCCATCCGCACTTCATGCATATCAGCGTTACCTCATTTTCCATTATTCTCCTCTTTATTACATCCATTAGCGCGGATTTGGGCACCTCATCTACGGTGAAGTCCAGCCCCTCTATCTCTATTATGGGAAGCGCTAGGGAGCTGAATTCCGTGACTTGCTTTATCGATACGTTTATCCCTCCATCTCTTACCCCTCGGACCAGATCCATCACGGCACTTACATCCAGCTTATCTACCATTATTTCCTTAATTACCTCCTCCTCCAGAATTGACCCTCTATACGCCTCCACTAGCCGCGATATGTTCACGTCTATGGGTCCCCGCGGCAACACGCCCATTCTCCTAGCGACGTGTATGAATCTGTACCTAAACAGCTTGCTTGCCTTTACCCCATCCCACAGCCTCTGCTTGACATCCTCATCGCTTGCCATGAGGGCGTCTCGAATTGCCTCTGCCGGTATAGGCCTGGCGGGCATTAGGAGTATCCTATACGGGTCTGCCCTGTACCCCACGCTCACCATGAATCTTTGAAACAAATACCTGGATAGGTATAGCCCGAGCGCCTCATTGCCTTTGCTGCCGCCGCAGCTATGTATTACGATTGCTCTTTTCCCCGCCTCCACCACTATGTTGTGCGGCGTTGGTATGTCTAAATCCACATCCTCCAATTCCCTGGATAATGCGTCTAGGTCCTCCTCGTTCAAGCTGACGTCGCTTCCCGCGTATTCGTGAATTGCCTTGATTCCCTTCCTCATTAATTCGGCCCTCAACTCACATACCTCGCTTGCCACTTGCCGGAGAACCGGTATTTCCTCTCCTATCCATGCCGGGAGCGCGCCATTAAGGCTGGCGGCGGGCTCCATGTACACCCTCTTCTCTTCTTGATTTATCGATAAAACATTCCAAAGCTTGGCCGATAATATTATCTTTGTGCCGGGCTCTATAGTTGAGACGAACTCCTCATCCAACTCCCCCACCGCCTTATTGGTGACGTAATCCACGGCTAAGTAATGCTGCTCATCAGGTATCATGGATGCCCCCTCCACGTAATACCTTATGGATCCCCTCCTGGGGTAAATTACATCCCCATCTATTCCTATCAACCTTCGTTCCACTAGGAAATCCACCAGCCTCTTAACCTCATCTATGCCGAGCGATGCATAAGGATGTGCTCGACTTGCTGTTTCATATATATATTCAATGGTAGCGCTCCTGCCATCGGCCTTGGCATCCATCAGCATTCCCAATGTTTGATGCGCCAACACATCCATTGCCTTCTCGTGGTACTCCACATCCTTCTCCAGCAGGCCCTTCTTGGCGCTGACGGCTATCACCACGGACTCCAAGTAATCGTCGAAGTCGCTGGCCACTATGACTCCCCTAGAGATCAATCCAACACCATGGCCGCTCCTTCCAACTCTTTGAATTAATCGCGTGACTTGTCTTGGACTCATGTATTGGATCACCTTGCTTATCCTACCCACATCTATGCCCAGCTCCAGACTGGATGTAGTGACCACGGCATCCACCTTTCCCCCCCTCATCAATTCCTCGACCCCCTCCCTTCTTTCCTTGCTTAGAGAACCGTGGTATACCTCCACGTTAAGTCCGAAGATCCCCTTCAACCTATTCCCAAGAAGCTCAGCCGTGTCCCTAGTGTTAGAGAACAACAACACAACCCCCCCGCCTTCCTTTATCAATTCGCTGAGGGCATGCAATCTGCCATAAGATTCCGGCGTCATATCCCCAGGCGGATCGGGGTGCTCCTGGGGTCTCCGGACGCTTAATCGCATTTCCTTTATTGCCAAGGACGATATTACTTGGACGGGCCTCGCGCCGCCCACGTATTTAGCGACCAAATCCAAGTTGCCTATTGAAGCGGATAGAGCTATTCTCTGGAAATCACCCGCTAAATTGACCAACCGCTCCAGGGACAGGGAGAGCTGAATGCCTCTTTTATCGTTCACTAATTCATGCACTTCGTCTATTATGACCCACTTGACGCTCCTCAACCATTTACGCATGGATTTATTTATCAATAGAAATTGAAGAGATTCCGGGGTGGTTATCAGCATGTGAGGCGGCTCCTCCCTCTGCCTCCTCCGCTCCCTCTGCGGCGTGTCCCCGTGCCTAACCCCCACTCGAAGGCCCAGCAAGCCGAAGAACTTCTCCAATCTATTCAATAAATCCCTATTCAATGCCCTCATGGGAGTTATGTAGAGGGCATGTATGCCTACGCCCCTCTCCTCCAGCATTTTAGATGCCACTGGCAGCACCGCCGCCTCGGTCTTGCCGGTCCCCGTGGGGCTGGAGATCAAGACATTCTTTCCATCCAATATTATTGGGATGGCCCTTGACTGTATATCGGTTGGCCTTGAGTAACCCATTCTCCTCAATGCTTCCCTAACCTCAGGATGTAGCAGCTCAAACACCATAAAGCCTTAGACCGAGTCTAGAACCTCTGCTTTTATTGCTTTTGGCTTGCCTTCGCCAACGGGTCGGGCTCTCAACTCATCACATCATCTATTTGAAGGGCGATTTAGACATATGGGCCGCCTTCCCCTCAGCCTCCCACATCCGAATCAATTCGTTTAATTTAGCCATGCGCTCCCCACCAACTATGCCGGTCTTTATGAGCGGGGATTGGAAGCCCAGCGCCACGTGGGCCAGTAATTCCCGCTCTGTATCCCCGGACCTGTGAGACACCACTATGGTATAGCCATTCTCCTTGGCTAGCTTAACGGTTTCGAATGCCCTGCTAAGCGTGCCGACCTGGTCCACCTTTATTATTATGCCGTTCCCGGCTTTCTTTTCTATTCCCATCCTAAGCCTGGACGAATTGGTGACGAACAGATCATCCCCCACTATCAAGCACTTGCCCCTCAACGCCGCCGTCAACTCCGCGAAACCGTCGAAGTCCTCCTCATGAAGTGGGTCCTCGAAGTAAACTATGTTGTACTCATCAACTAACTGCTTTATGAATTCCATGTGCTCCTCGGCCGATCTCTCCTTGCCTTCACTCCTGTACTCGTATTTTTCCCCGTTCCACATCCCGGAGGCAGCCGCATCTATACCTATACCTATGGCGAACCCCTTTTCCTCGGCCTTCTTTTTTACAACGGTAGATAGTATGCTCAATGCCTTTATGGTGGATATCTTGGCAGTCCAAGCACCCTCATCATTCTTGCCCCCAGCAAATGTCGGGTCCTCCTTCGCAAGTTCCTTTCCCACCTCCTTATGTATCTCCAAATTGGTGCTAACGGCGGAGTATATATCCGGCGCACCGTATGGAATCACGAGGAACTCTTGAAAGTCAGGCCCCAAATTCCTGGAGTGCTTCCCCCCTCCTATTACATTACTCACAGGATATGGAAACGATGATGCCAAGGCTCCGCCCAAATATTTGTATAATGGCATTTCCAAGTAATTCGACGCGGCCGATGCAGCGGCCAGGGATGTGGCGAACGCGGATGCTCCTCCTATTCTCGCGAAATTCGGCGTGCCATCCACCTCCTCCAGCTTGGCATCTATTCCTCCCTGATCCACAGCATCCATCCCAATTAGGTCAGTCGCTACCCACCTCCTGAACATATCTATGGCAGCATCTACTCCATCTTGAGGCAGGAACTGCACCTCATGCTTCCCCTTGGAGGCGCCGGCGGGGGCGGTTGCCAGCCCCCTAACCCCGCTCTCCAGGATTAATTCTACCTCGACGGTTTGATCCCCCCGTCCAGTGAAGGATTTCCTAATTATCGCGTCATCTATTGAAGACATGGAAATCCCAGCCGACTCCGCCCTATTAAACATTTCATTCAATCAGATGGCTAACTATATTATGCCCATATTGATGTGGTTAAGCATGGTGGGGTAGATTTATTAAGGCGACTGCCACGGTTCGCCAAGAATGGCCACTGACGTAAAGTTCGAATCATTATCGCCATCGGAGTGGTTCCGCAGAAATAAGGAATTGGCGGGCTTCGCCAACCCATCTAGGGCGCTCTATCAAGCCGTTAGGGAGCTAATAGAAAATGCATTAGACGCAACGGAGACCTTTGGGATCCACCCATTCATAAAGGCCTACATAAAATACGCTGAGAGGGATAATTGGCTATCCATATATGTAGAGGACAATGGGATTGGGATACCTAAGGATGAGATACCCAATGTTTTTGGTCGAGTATTCTATAGCTCCAAGTACAAGGTGAAGCAGCACAGGGGCATCTTCGGATTAGGGGCTAAAATGGTGATTCTCTATGCGCAATCGACCACCAATAAACCGATAACTGTGATAAGCGCCCAACAGGGATCGGACAAGGTATATAGATTCGACATAATGATAGACACGCTCCGCAATGAGCCGCTTATAAAATACCAAGAGGAGTGGGATAACAAGTACAAGTGGCATGGAACCGCGGTTCACGTGGTGATGGAGGGCGATTGGTTGAAGGCGAAGCACAGGGTGGAGGAGTATATCAAGAGAGTGGCTATGGTTGCGCCGTATGCCGAGATACACGTGAAGGAGCCTGACGGCGCGGTCATTGATATAGAGAGGGTAACTTTGACTTTGCCCATTCCCCCGAAGGAGGGGCTTCCCCATCCCAAGAGCGTGGACATAGAGGCGGTCAAGCAGTTGATATCCAGGAATGGTGACTCCCCCGTGTCGGAGTTCATGGTGGAGAACTTCGATGGGGTGGGGGAGGAGACTGCGATGAACTTCTTGCAATCCATAGGAATAGATCCGGGGAGGAATATAAAGGAATTGAACACCGATGAAATAACCCACCTGGTCACCAAGATGAGGGAGTACAACGAATGGAGAAGGCCTCGAGCGGATTGGTTGAGTCCGGTGGGCACGGAGCTCTTGGAGCAAGGCATCCGCAAAACTCTGGAGCCGGAGGCCGTGTTCGCCACCACCAGGAAACCATCATCCTATTCCGGCAATCCCTTCATAGTGGAGGCAGCGGTGGCTTGGGGAGGAAAGATAGAGCCCAGCGACAGGCCGATAATATATAGATTCGCCAACAAGGTTCCCCTACTATATGACGAGGGAAACGATGTCGTGAGGCATGTGGTGGACGAGGTGGATTGGAGTCTATACAAGGTGAAATTCCCCGCGCCCTTGGTTGTCGTGGTGCACATATGCTCCACCAAGATACCGTATGCCAGCGCAGGTAAGGAGGCAATAGCCGATGTTCCCGAGATAGAGAGCGAGGTCAGGCTAGCCATCAGGGAGGTCGCGCGTCGCCTCAGGGTGTATCTCTCCAGGAAGGAGAAGGAGAAGGAAGCAATGATGAGGTATGCCATGTTCACCATGTTCTCGCGAGAGGTGGCGTCATCCATAGCATCCATATTGGGGATTAAGGAGGATCAAGTCCTCAATAAATTGAAGAAGGTCATTTCAAGAAAGATTAAATACTTGGAAGCCATAGAGGAGGTGGAAGGAGATGGAGAGCAGCAGCAACAGCAAGGCCAAGCCTAGATCGGAGGTACTTAAGATAATGGAGGGCTTGGCGCAGGAATTATATGCACAGATAGAGCGTGGAGAGGAGCCCGTATTGGAGATCCCGTCGAGGACGTTGAGCAACACCGTGTGGGATCCGAAGAGGAGGATAGTGGTCCTGGGACCCGATAAGTTGAAGCGTAGATTGCTGGACATGAAGGAATCCAAGAGATTCATGCAAACCATATTGATGCTTAAGCTGATAGTATCATCAATAAGGGAGGGCGTTTACCCCACAATAAGGGATCTCTACTATAACGGGAAGCACACAATAACATTCAGGGTGCCCAATGTGGGCGCCGTTAGGGAGAACACGTGGGATGAGCAGGCTGAGTCGAACGCGGCAATAGAGGACTTGGAGGTTGGTCTGAACGTGTTGAGGGAGGAGATGGGCCTTTCGGCCGACGTTAAGGGAAAGGTGGTCGGGCCCATAGTGGTTAGATCGAAGGGGTTCGAGATAGATGCTACTAGGATGGGGGATACGGCCCTGGGTCTGCCCCCGAATCCCGATGAGCTGGACATAGTGAAGATAGAGGCATCCTACGTACTGGTCGTGGAGAAGGATGCCATTTTCCAAAGGCTAAATAGGGAGGGGTACTGGAATAGGGAGAATGCGATATTGATAACCGCGAGGGGTATGCCGGATAGGGCCACTAGGAAGTTCGTTAGGAGGTTAAACGAGGATTACAAGCTGCCCGTGTATGTGTTGACGGATAGCGATCCATATGGGTATTACATCTACTCCGTGTATAAGTCCGGCTCAATAAAGCTAAGCTATGAGTCGGAGAGGCTGGCCACGCCCGATGCCAAGTTCATAGGAGTAACCACGTCCGATATAATAAACTATAAGATATCCAGCGACTACGTGATAGCCGCTAACGAGCGCGACATAAAGAGGGCGGAGGAATTGGTAAGGTATCCCTGGTTCCAATCCGAGGCATGGCAGAAGGAGATAAACCTATTCCTCAAGATGAAGAAGAAGGTCGAGATTGAGGCCTTATCCACGCATGGACTTAAATTCCTACACGATTACCTATTGGAGAAGATACACTCGGGAAAATGGATAGAGTGATGATAGCCAGGGGGGCGGAGGCCGTTCTTTACTTGGAGGATTGGCTGGGATTAAGGGTGCTGGTCAAGGAACGCGTTGCCAAGCCGTACAGGTTGAGGGAGGTGGACGAGAGGATCAGGTTTAGGCGGACAATAAACGAGGCCAAGAACATGCTTGCCGCGTCCCGGCTGGTCCCCGTGCCAGAGGTATATGATGTCGACACATCCAGGTTCATTATAAGGATGAGGTACATAAAATCGCCTAGATTAATGGATCTTCTCCCTTCGCGGAGCGACTTGCTGCAATTGTTCGCGAAGTACTTGGCGATCCTGCACTCTAACGGCTTCATGCATGGAGATCCCACCCCGGCAAATGCATTGGTGGGCGACCGCCTCTACATAATAGACTTCGGATTGAGCGCCAGGATGCCCGGTAACGGTTTATCAGTGGAGGAGGCCGCAATAGACCTCAACATTCTAATGAAGTCCCTGGAGAGCAATAATATGGCCGAGCTGGTGCAGATAGCCGTGGATGCATACCAAAGGGAACTGGGGCCCCTCGGCTCCTCCGTCGTCAACCAAGTAAGGAAGATAAGAAGAATGGCGAGGTACCAGCTCAGGGGCATTGGATGAGGCACTTACCTCCGTCCGTGGACTCAAAATCTCGCGGGCAGCTTAATTCTGTCATTGATCTTCAAGTGAAGGGATCCAACGATCTCTAGCCCATGGACTCGCCTCCTAGTCGTTGCGTCCCGCCGCGTTTGGCATAATTGATCGCTTGTTCGCTCAAAATAACAAGCGCAATAAAAAAAAGCGAGAATCAATTCTTAATTTATGCGAGTTGCTGGGAGATCATGCAAGAGATGCATTGCGATTGTGGGCGTAATCATAGCGGTCTCCCTAGTAATGGCCACATATGGTTCACTTCACGTGCATAGGTCATTCATTGGTTCACCTCACGAACCACGTCCACCTCAAGCGTTTCCCTTCAATGGCGCTGTGTACTTGGCTGGCCCAGTTTCTCTAGGGGCTAGGCTGGCGGCGGCTGGGTTCCCTAACTTCAGGCAGATCAATGCGTCAAACATCAAGGATGTGCCTCCCGGCTCCGTGGTGGCGGTGGATTGGGGTTATCTTATCAAGAATATTAACTCCTCTTCAGTAACCAATTACTTGGAGCCCCTCCTGAGGGGCCATGACTTCATAATCATAAGCATCAACGGTAGCGATGCCTTAGCGGCTGAGGTGGCGATAGCTAATGCGTGGAGGGAAGCATTTAATTCTAATGTCGTAGTGGTGCCTGGGCCGGGCAATGAGGACTACGTTGTTGCGGCGGCGATAGGGAGTAGGGTTCTACTTATGGGGCCAGCCACTGCCAGCGACCTAGGGGTTAAGAGGTACGAGTGGAGCGAATTCATGGTAAGTTCGACTAGGCCTACATCATCACAATTGTTCGGATTGATTGCATCATCTTTCCAGCCGCTCTCCTCCTCGACCGCTGGCTCTGACGTGTGTGAATACATGGCCAGTCAATACAATGCAGTTCCCGGGCAAGTCAATTATATCAATGGCGGCAATACCTACTTCTTCTTAACGGGCCAAGAGTATGTTTATGACAATCAGTATGGCATTGATACTGACACGGAATATGCTGCGGACTTCTGCATAGCGGTAAGCGGTGATGTCAATCTAGGCGCCTTCAATAATATCAGGTATCCATACATACCGGGCAACACTTGGACCTGGATCTGGGTTAGGCCTGGCCCTGGAACCAGCATAAACTGGCTTTCCTCCTACCAAGACTACTACTCATCGTATGAATGCGCCAAAGGCGTGGTGACGCCCGACATGGCACCGGTCTGCCCAATAAATGGAGTAACCTTCGCTGGCTGGGGTTACTGGTGGGGGATTTATCCAATGGCCGGGCAAGACCAAGAATCATATGATGTGGGCGTGGGCATATCTACCTCAGGCGTGGGCTTCACCGGTGGGGTCAATGTGATGGTTCCCCCATCAACCATAAGCATATACGGAGAGCCCAGCGTAGCCTTATCAACTAATTACACATGGGTTATGCAACCGAGCGTCTCCTATGCAATGGAGCCTAATTCATTGGATACGGCCACCTCTAATTTCTACATAGTAAATGGGGCTTTGACGTGGGGGGCCTCCTCGTTCGTCGAGATAGCCGTTCCCATGGGGGTCTCCGCCAGCGTGAACACGGGCGGTTGGATGGGTTGCACAAACGAGCTGGCCTCGCTTGATATGTATTGGCTGGTCTTCTATCCACAGCCACCGCCCAGCTTGACTCCCTACTTCCACGTGATTAATTGGGGTTATGCTCATCAAAGCAGCTCCACCGGCGGTTGGAGGTTCTCGTGCACGGGAAACGGATTGCCGCCCCAATCACCTCCCCCTCAATCCTGAATTCACGCTAGTTTCCACATCGAAACAATTCGCCGTGGGAGATGGGGGAACGCCCTTTAGCTGAGGGGGGTGGCTTCAATTCGGCTTTGCGGTTACCCGTAGCGCTATACGGCATTGCCGTTTACGTTATTCCCAGGTTTTGGGCAATGTAATACCTTAAATCGTGTGTCATTAGGCTCTATTTCTTAAGTGTATTTAATGGGTTTCCGGAACTGTGTGCGTCCTTTGTTGAGGTCGGTCTTCATCTTATGTCTCCCGGCATTGGAGTTGTCGATTTGTGGATCAATTAATTGATAAGGCCTTTTCCTTAAGGGATCGAGGTCATTGTTCGCCCTTGGCGCCGCGCTATTTCTTTCTTTTTTACATGGATGTCTTGTTCAAATGAAAATATTTAAATACGTGTAATTTTTTAGTTACATTATGGATGTCTACAAACACGTATTCAGATATCGTTTGGTGTTATTCATTGCCATCTATGTTATGGGGTTTGCGGTTTCTCGAGGTCCTTCATTGGCCGCATACCTACTCGCTTTGTTTCATCTTTCTCTCATGCAGATCAAGATATTCGTAATGGCTTGCTCCATAATAGGCATAATGGGTTTTCTATTAAGGATATGGGGTTCGGGTTACTTGGGTTCTTCAATAGTTCATTCGCGACTAATTCATGACGAATCATTGATAACTTGTGGACCGTATGCGCATGTGAGGCATCCGCTATATTTAGGCTCATTATTGATGATTATCGGCTTTCTCCCTATCTTGTCGCTATTTGGTTTAATCTTCATTGTAGCCGCGCTCGGTGTCTTGATTTACTTGCTTATAGTTGCAGAAGAGAGAATCCTTATATTAAGCCATGGAGAGGAATACTTGAAATATAGGTCGGCAGTCCATGCTATAATACCTAGGTTTAGGGGAATAACTTGCAATTCAGCGATTAGATTCGACTTAAGGAAGGGGTTAGAGAGCGAAGTTCTATATATCTTCATTTTATCTCCGCTAATAGGCGGAGTATTTTTATCATCAATGGTCTTTTATGTCTCATTCTTTTCATTGCTTATGATGGGGTTGGCTCTATTCATTATCCTGAGAGGCAGTCGCTTGAGGTTGCGTTAAGAAGATCGTGTCTGGAAACACTTTGTCGGAAGCTTCGCTCTTCCTCGGTTGATCCTCGCCTTGATATCGGGTGCAATTGTTGGTATATTGCGATTCCTCGCCTGAGAAAAATTTAAATACGCGTAATTTTTTAGTTACTTTGATGGAAATGTATGGAAAAGAAGGGGTTGGAGGAGATGGCCTCCATAATGGATGGCCTCGGCCATCCGCTGAGGCTGAGGATAATAGCGATACTGGCGATGAATGGCTCGCTTTACTTATCGGATATAGCGAAGAGACTGGGGGTGAGCCGGGCCTTGGCAAAGGTCCACTTGGTGAAGCTGCAGAAGGCAGGCTTGGTGAGAAGCAGCGTGAAATTAGTGGAAGGAGAGGCGAAGGCATTGAGGTACTACGAATTGGTGGACTTCAATATAACCGTGAACCCCCGCATAATAGTGGAACTGGCGGGTGGCGGAGATGAGCGGTAAATACGACAGGAGCTTCATAGTGGAAACTGCAATAGTGTGGGCCGTAGTGGGGATCAGCGTGGTGGCCATGGTGATGTACGCGGGAGTGACGGGCGTGGTCTTTTCCTTCGTGGTTCTGGTAGTGGGCGTCACCTCGTGGAGCAGGATAATCAGGACAAAGGAGGCGGTTCCCTCCGTCGGACAGGTAAGCGATTTTGGGAAGTCCATTGAGGAGTTAAACAGGCAGATACAGATGCTAAACGAGAGGATAAGGGAGCTTGAGAAGGAGCTCCAGGAGTGAGTATGAGGCTCGAGACCAAGGCAACTATATTAGTGCTGGCGGTGGTAGCCGCCTCAGTCATTCTCAGCTTTCTCGTAAATCATCTAATTAATGGGACTGCATCCATTACCACGAAGTCCATTCCCATGAATGATGTGAACCACATATATATAGCCGCACGTGATTCTGCGGGTAACTTAACCATTCGCTCCTATGCTGGTCAATCCCTCCAAGCGATAGAGATTAAACGCTCAATTTTATGTCCACCGAACTATTTGCATTACACTGTCTCGGAGGTCGATGCCTCGCTTTATTTGAGCATAAGGTCCAACGAGCAATTCTATTGGTGGCCGAGCTGGCTATGCTCCATTAACTTGGTTTTACTGGTTCCCGACTCGCGGGTCCTCGGACTAATATCCATTAACGGCACCAACGGATTTGTTTCGCTGAATGGAACCAAGATAACGACAGCTGGAGTGGACCTCGTCAATGGAATGGTTTATCTAAATGACGTGAATGCATCGAGCCTCCGAATATCCTTGGTCAACGGCGTGGCCCTCCTCATTAACTCCAGCTCGAGTTACGCTGCTATATCCTTGGTCAACGGCGTGGCCAATATGTCATTTACTCATCAAAGCTACGGCAAATATTCCGTATCCATCATCAACGGCGTGGTGAACTCCGAAGTTCCGGCCAACTCATCCGTGCTAATATCAGTCAATAATGGTAAAATCACCGTTGAGACCCCAACTGGAATGGAAAATTATGCTGGTACATCATTACAATATGAAAAGAGTTCCGGTTCTCCCTCGTTTATTATATCCGTAATAAACGGCGTCGTGAAAATGCGCGAGCGGTAGAAATTTATGATGTATTGAACAAAAAGGGTTTATCGTACTATTAGAATTTGAGGCGAAAAACACATTACTTGCTTGTGGTTGAATTCAGCTCCCTTAGCATTACCAACAGGGTCTCGACGTCCTTTATGGCATTATCGATCACCATGTATTCATTAGGGGAGTGGGCGGTCTCATCTATGGTCATCCAAACCGCCGTTGGCATGCCGCGCTCCCTCAGATACTTGGCGTATGTGCCCCCACCTATGCCCACGGGAACGGCGCTTACTCCCCGGGTTCGCTTCAATGCATTTATCAAGCCTGTCACCACGGGAGAATCGGGAGGCGTTGGTTGGCTGGGGTCCTCCCTATTGACGACCTCTACATTGATTTTACAACCATATATGGAGCAAAAGGACTCCGCGAGCTTCCTCACATCCGTAAGAACATCATCTATCCTATACACCGGAAGTATCCTGCAGTCGAAGTAATACACATCGGTGCCCGGAATAGTATTTACGTTATCCACGTTCTTCTCCCTCTTGGTTGGCTCAAATGTGGATATGGGCGGCTCAAACATAGCATCTATTGCGTTATACCTCTCGTGCAGGTACGTATCCATCTCGATTGCCAGCCTCATTCCCAGCCTCGCCGCATTAAGCCCCTTGCCGGGAGTGCTGGCGTGCGTTTGCTTCCCCTCAACGCTAATCCTCATCCAAAGAATGCCCTTCTCGGCCACCTCCACCCTGGAGCCATCTGGGCTGCCCGCATCTGGTACTATAACCAAATCGCCGGGCTTGATTAGGTTGGGCTCCGCCTTAAGCAGGTACTGGATGCCATACTTGGACCCCACCTCCTCATCGCTGGCCAGTATGACGCCTAATCCCCTTAATTCCTCCTCCCTGGCTGCCTCCGCCAATAGGATCCCCTCCAATACTCCCTGCCCATCATCCTCCGTTCCCCTCCCGTAGATTTTATTTCCCTCCACCGTGGCTTGGAAGGGCGGATATCTCCATAGGTTGGGATCCCCCTCTGGAACCGTATCCATGTGCGCTATTATCCATAGCATTCTCTCGCCTCGAGTGGTGGCCACTATGTTGGGCCTAACGCCGCCCTTAGCGCGGGGGTCCGGCGCATCCACTCGTCGCACCTCGTCGAAGAAGGGCCTTATATAACCTTGCAGGAACTCCGCTCTATCCAGCTCGCCCTCCCCGCCGTTTTCGGGAGCCAAAGCCTTTATCGGTATCATTTCCTTCATTATCTTGATTGTCTCCGCCCGTAGCTCGTTTGTATCCATAAATAAGCAGCTGCCAACAACAATAAAGCATTTCCCTCAAAACGCGATTGGGGCTCGGTTCTTCTTTGTCAATTACCATGGAACTATGATGGATCCCACGTCATCCCTGCCGCTCAACGCTGCCTCCAGCATCTCAGGGCTCCGTCCATCGATTATCTGCATAGATATTCCGCTCCTCTTCATTATGGAGAGGGCCCATCTATCTATTAATTCGTAGGTGCCGGCGACCACCTCCGCGCTGCGCTCAAGTATCTTCTCGGCCTCGTCTATGGTTGCCCTGCGTATCTTCTTGGCCTTAGGATCCTTTGCGGGATCGGATTCGTATAATCCATCAACGTTAGCGCAGTTCAATATCTTGCGTATCCCCAAGTACTCCGATACAAGCGTGGAAACCATTGTTGTAGATTGACCGGGCTGTAGTCCACCCATTACTACTAGGCCGCTGTCCAGCCAAGCCTCCCCAGCCTCCTCCAGGCTGGTCACCACCCTGGGATGGACTGTGCCTCCCCTAGCGTTTATGGCGTATATCAAGAGCAAGGCATTTAACCTGCTTGCCCCTATGCCTAACATATCGTTTGCCGCCTCGCTTAGCGATAATTGCCTTCCCGCCTCTATGTATCGCCTCGCGGTGTCCCCCCCGCCCGTCACTATGGCTAGCCGCATCCCCCTCTCCTTGGCTGCCAAAATTATATCTATATATCTCGAAATGATATCGACTGAATTGAATATTCGGCCCGACATCTTTATTGTGATGGAATCCACGGTCATGATTGCGCCGGCCGTTTTTAAAATATAGCTGGACAAGCTATTGTTCGGCTCAGCATTGGAATTCAGTCTCATTTAAGGCCGAAACACGGCTCATTAATGCAGCCTTCATCCATGGACGCGTTTACCTCGGTTTCCTGGTTTGGATTTCTTATCTTTCAGGGTAGGGAGGATATTGAAGATAAAATTAATTATTTGTGATAAAATTAATTATTTGTTTTTGAGAGGGAATTGGTTGTTTTTCCTTAGGGCTCGATTTTTCCTATCGACTTTCTTATTGTCTTTCCATTGGGGCACTTGAATAGTCCTATTACGACTCCCTTTCTACCCTTTGGTGCAAGGGTCCATACCTTTATTGGCTTTAGTTTCGTGGTGCGTCCATCGCATTCCACGTCGTATTCTTTCTTTTGGTAGTCTTGTAGATTGACCGGCATATCTGGTCGCACTGCTTAATTGTATTCAGGTATATAAATGGTTAATATGATTTAAATGGTGAGAATCAATCTATTAATTCTCTTTTTGCAATGATTTAATGGACAATACTGCATTTTCTCTATTATTAATAGCAATATTTTTATTCTTTGCTTTATTTAAAAATTGTGATGAAAGGCCCAAGCGCGGACGATAAGATGAGGAAGCATTACATCTATGGGCTAATGCTGATTCTTGCCTGCAATCGGCTAGGGAAACATTTATTAACCCATGTGTAGGAATCACGCTTGAACGAGGCGATTTGAACGGCGGAAAGAAGACCGTATGGGCGAAGAGGCCCACCGAGGCGAAGAAATTTACCCAAGCCCGTTAATGAGGGCGACGTAGTGGAGGTGGAGGTCGTCGAGACCTCCAGGAAAGGGGATGGGGTTGCGAAGGTCAACGGCTTCATAATCTTCGTCCCCAACACTAAGCCGGGAGATAAGGTCCGCGTTAAGATCTCCAAGGTAGGCCGATCCTACGCTGTGGGAGAGGTCTCCTCGGAGGAGCCAACCGTCAACGCGGGCGCTTCTCCTCAAGCAGAGGACGAAGAGGAAGACGAGGAGGAAGACGAAGAGTAACCTTCATCTCCGCGATCATAAAAATAATCCGCTATCTATTCCCGCTCCTAAAGTTTAAATACCTTAGTTTAGGGAAGTGCTGCAGTGATGACCACTTCTGATGATGACGATGGATGAAATGGCCATGCCCCAGACTGATGGAGTGAAGGTTTTTTATCTTATTTTCGGCCGTTCATGGATATTCCTTGAACTCGATAGGGCTATAGTGGCCATTGTTCCTCAGGGATCGGCGAGTAATAGACTTCATAGTTAGGATGGTTATCTTTCCATGCCTCGATTATGTTTCTTAGATGGGAATTCTAGTTAGATGCTTTGCTATAGCTCTTCAGCGAGTTTTCCACTATTGATTCGCTGCACTCCTCTACATCTTCTATTCCCAAATTAATTAACCTATAGTTGATTGAATTAATTTTAAGCAAGTTCAAATCAGCCCAGAGAACTCTAACCAAGTATTCATCCAGTGTTTTCGCATCCAGTTTGATCAATGGAGTGGAATTATGGGATAAGGTAGCGATTCCTCCATCCATGCTTATTTCCATGTCATTCGCGGTGAGCAACTGACTCGCTTGTGGTCGCTGCATGAATGCATTGACATATGCAGCCCCGCGCGACAGCGCTATTGGAACTATATCGCTGGCGGTGGGGGTTCTATTGGTTCCTTCCCTCAATATGTTTATGTACGCATCCGCCACGTCTTCAAGCGGCGTCTTGGCCACATCTACTGTGAAGTATATTATTAATTCCATCCCGGCCTCCACATCCACGGAAACCACGTCTTGCTTAAGCAATTCCTCAAGGGATTTAGTAGGATTATTGTATTCATAAGTTAATCCCACGTATTTTCTCACGGATTGTTTATTGAGGAAAACCACCCGCTCATAAATGCTGCCCAACGCGGCATCCTTGCATGTGATTACTATGCTTCCATCGGAGTTACTTATCTCGACGCAGTCCTCGAACTCCTCGAATCTGATGCTGTTTATTTGCAGCCTATTTTGCTGGGCAACATTAAATAATTTATTCAATTCATTTGTGGATATGGTATACTCAAGATGCCTTCCATCCGCCCTATAGTCGTATTGATCAAATGGATATGATTCAATGATATCCATTAGGGTGAGCTTATCAATCCTTTTCGTGAACATGGATCTTTGTATAAATGCATCCTTTATCAAGTCCTCCGTTACCTGAAGCAGCCTTATCTTGATTAGTACTTGTTCCATATTTATATTAATTGAACGCTATAGGAAGTTTTAAAACTAATCGCCCACGGATGGCTCAATGATAGATCGCCGCTCCTTCGAGGAAGTAATGGAGTTAGCCATTAAAAAAATGAACGGTGCGGG
Organism: Thermocladium modestius; assembly: GCF_055398215.1. NCBI lineage: Archaea > Thermoproteati > Thermoproteota > Thermoprotei > Thermoproteales > Thermoproteaceae > Thermocladium > Thermocladium modestius. Next base: position 394,713 of record NZ_AP043731.1, read on the forward strand.
GCCGCTGGTGCGAGTTACCATGAAGGATGCAATAATATTGGGCGATCTTCATGGCGATTTGCACACGCTCGAATCCATTTTGGAGAAGTACGGCGATGGCCATCCAAGGTACGTGGCTCTTGGGGACTACGTGGATAGGGGCGAGTATCAAGTGGAGACGCTCTACAAGGTATTGGAACTCTTCGTTGATGGTTCCCTGATTCCATTGAGGGGGAATCACGAATCCAGGCTAACCAGCTTCGATTATGGATTCGCTGAGGAAGCAATGCATTACTTGGGAGGTGATTTGTTCAATAGGGTGTTAAGCGATCTATTTCCACGGCTGCCCTACGCGGCTGTATTGAATGACTGCTTGTTCTTAGTGCATGGCGGGGTGCCCAACCCGATTCCAAGCCTTGCAGATATAGAGAAGCTTCGCATGGGAGACGCGGATCCGGCCGATCCAGTGGCATTTCAGCTGTTATGGAATGATCCGGCCGAAATAAAGGGGTACGCGCCTAATCCAAGGGGTCCAGGCATATACTTATTTGGAAGCGATGTCACGGAGAGCTTCTTGAAGATCAATCACTTATCTGCAATAGTGCGGGGCCATGAATTCTTCGCGGAGGGCTACGAATTGTATCACGATTCAAAGGTGATAAGCATTTTCACATCGAAGGGAGGCGTTTATAGGCAAACAAAGCCCAAGGTGCTTCGAGTGGTGGATGGCGAGGCTGAGATAATCGACGTGGAGACTTCCCAAGTCATCAAAAAGATGGCCCTCGCCCAGCGGGAAGAAGAGTCATCTCAAGCATAGAGCGGATTAATTTAGAAATATTAAGGGATTCATTGGAGTACTTCACTGGAATTCCTTTACGTATATATTAGTTAATGGCCTGAATCCGTACTTCTTATAGAAGTTCACAGCTATTTGGTTCTGGGCGGGGAACTCGGCGGATATCAATTGAGCCCCCTTGGATTTCAGGAGAGCTATGGCCTTATCCATCATTTGCTTTCCAACTCCTTTCCTCCTCCACTCCGGCATCACATAGAAGTCCGTTATGACGCCCTCAATAGATGGCTCGTAGAACAGCCTCCTCCTGATCTCGGCCACCACTATCCCAACCACATCCCCGGAATCGGTCTCAGCTATCATCAATAGCTTCCTGTCCTTATTGGAGGAGCACTCCTCCAAATATTTCTTTGCTTGTTCAGCCGCATCGTTGCTCACCTTAAAAAGCGGATCGAATTCCTCGTTTAATCGCTTGAGCCTGACCACCAGATCGACCATTTTATCCATATCCTTCTCGCCCGCTTCCCTTATGGTTATCATTCACTTCACCTCTACCAACAACTCCTCCGGTATCTGCTTTATAAGGCCTATCTTCATCAATTGATCTAGGGAATTCCTCGATGAGTTTATTATGTTCTTGGCCCTCTCGTACTCCTCGTTCCTAGTCGTACTCCTCCGCGCCACTCCCACCTCCACGGCCTTAACCGCCGCCGCAGCGGCAGCCCTCGGATAGATCTCCCACTCCGTCATGCTGGGAATTATGTAATCCTCATTTATTCCCCTCTCCTCCGCATACCTGGCCAGCTCTTGGGAGACGGCTATGATCATTTCGTCAGTTATGGTTCTAGCCCTCACATCCAAGGCTCCTCTGAACACCGCTGGGAATATCAAGCTATTATTGACTTGGTTTGGATAATCGCTTCTTCCGGTAGCCACTATCCTGGCCCCCGCCTCCTTCGCTTCCCACGGCCACATCTCCGGCACTGGGTTTGCCAGCAGGAACACTATTGCATCCTTATTCATGGCCCTAACCCACTCCTTCTTTACAACGCCCGGCCCTGGAGTGGATGCCGCTATCAAAACGTCTGCTCCGCTGACGGCTTCCTCCATGGTCTTCGCCCGTCGGGAGTTAGTCTTCAACGCCAAATCGTACTTCCATGGATGGCTCAACATCAAGTGATCCATATCGTCTCTCTCGGCGTGCAGCGGCCCCTTGCTATCGACTAGTATTATGTTGCCAGGCTTGGCGCCCGCCGTCATTAAGAGCCTGGCGGTGGCTATGTTGGACGCCCCCGCTCCATATAGCACAATGGTTGTATCTTCTATTCTTCTATTAGTCAGCTTCAATGCATTGTATAACCCAGCCAAGCTGGCCCCGGCCGTTCCTTGCTGATCATCGTGCCACACAGGTATAGCCAGCTCCTTCCTTAGGGTATCCAATAAATAGAAGCATTTGGGGGACTCTATGTCCTCCAGGTTTATGCCGCCGAACGCTGGCTCTATTGCCTTGGCTACCTGCACGAACTCCTCTTGCGTCTTGGCCCTTATGGGCATCGGTATGGCATCCACTCCGCCCAGGTACTTGTATATAAGGGCCTTCCCCTCCATGACCGGCATAGCGGCCTCCGGCCCGACCTTTCCTAGGCCCAGCACCCTGGTTCCATCAGTTAACACCACTATGGCGTTCCACCTCCAAGTTAAGTCGAAGGACTTATCAGGGTCCTTGGCTATCTCGAGCGAGACCCCAGCCACGCCGGGAGTGTAGTATATTGAGAAGTCCTGTAAGTTAGTCACGGGAACTTTCGGAATGGCGGAGATCTTTCCGCCGAATAGCTTGGCCACCTCTATTGATACCTTATACCATGACTTTGTCTTGTCGGCACTCATTGACAAACATACAATTAAGTGGATTAATATGCTTTTCGTTGATCGACGCAATAATAATAATCAATAATCGATAATCTTTCAAACCAACGCCATCTCCAGCTTATCGATCAGCTCGGCAATTGTGGCGGAATTAAGGCCCTTGTTGTTGAGTATTATCACGTCTATTCCCCGCAGCTGGGCGAACCATTTATCATGGGTTATCAAGATGACCCTTCCATACTTCTTAGCCATGTTTATAGCCATGGCTGCTATATCCGAGTCAGGCCTTGGATCGCTTATTATCATTATATCCATTCCCTTAATGGCTCCAATCCGCTCGGCCTCCCTCAGCAATTTGCCTATATATATGGCGTTGGCATCCACCACCGCGAGTACTCCATGGAAATCACAGCTGAGCCTACCCAGGCTGGAGGCTGCATCGATGTATTTGCCCCGCTTAGCGTGGACGTATGGCTTGATCTCCACAATGCGAGCACCCATTACCAACTTTACCCGAGGCTTCATGTAATGCAGCCTCTGCAGCAGCTGTCCAAGGGCGTACCTTACAGGTTTAGTCAGCCTCCTCCTACGGCACTCGCACACCACGAATAACTCATCGTCCGGGAGGACCTCCACGTAGATCCTTTTCAACCCCACCTCCGCCACGGCGAGCTTGAGGGAATCCACCGATTTAATGCAATTATAACATTATAAAAAACATAGCGGTTAATTCATAAACTACCCCATCTTTACGAACTGGGTCTCTGGTGATAAAGATGAAAACTGGCTCTACATGGGAAAATAATGGTATTCCATCCAACGCCCCCATGCATTGCATTAATGGCTTGCATTCTAAGGCATCGCGAAATCAGAGGCAGGTTGACGCTCTCCTCTGCATCATCAATCAAATCGACTCGGAATAGATATACCGCGTGCTTCGTTGGCATGATGAAACTTCTCAGCCTTAATGAATTAATTCCATTGTATTTAGGCAGTTATTCATAGCTTATCTCCATTTCCATCAAGTCCTTGCATGGACTGTTTTATGGATGGCAAAGGATAGTGGTCCCCTTCCTTCAGGGTAGGGAGGGAGGTCAAACGAGAGAAGGTGGTAATTCATGATGCTATTAAACCAGATATATGTCAAATATATGTGCGAGTTGATCATTGAATATATCGTTCAATTAATTACTTCTCATCCTCTATGTTATTTGTTGTGTTTTTATCCATTATTATAATGTATGGTATGGAGTCCACCATTAATACCAGGAGCGGTCCATCCCACATTATGAAATCTATCTTTTTCTTAAAATCCTCCAACAAAGCGTACTTCTTCTTTATATAAGCTATGGCCTCGTTTATTATCAACATTTCTGTGTTTTTGCTTGCCTTATAGTAAATCCTTGCATTGAATATCTCCTGTCCGCTTGAATTCTTGAATACTATCTCCTTAAATGCCTCATTGGAGGGAAGAGGGTCTTCTCCACTGTAATTCTTGGTCACCGCACTCAAACTCATCAATTCACGCCTAAGCGATGCCAATTCCGTATCTACATATGCTCTCAACTCCTTAGAGTTCCTGAAATGCTTGACGATAACGCGCATTTACCTGTTCAGTTCTATCAATGTTTAAAAATTTGCCTATACCCTCAAACTTCCCAATAACGCACCACCACATTCAAACAAGATAATTCATTGAATGCAAATAATAAAGAATTAACATGAATTATCAAAGGAATGGACCAATCCCAGGCCTAAGGCCAGCTCAATTACGGCATTAATGGTTTTTGGCGGACCCGGTGGGATTTGAACCCACGACCTACGGCTCCGAAGGCCGCCGCTCTGATTCCATACTGAGCTACGGGTCCAGGAGGTTAGCTTCTGGCTCGTATTAAGTTTTTCCAGGGCTCCTTCGGCATGGCTGGATCACGGCATGGCCCTCCAATGCTGGATTACTAATGGGAGGGCTCGCCTGAAGTACTCCCTGAAGCTCGGCAGCTCCATGAGGGGACCAACTATCTCGGGCCGGCACTCCCCTAATTGCTTTATGGCCTTATCCATTATTACGCCGGGCGCCAGAATCAAGAGAAGCAAGCTTTTAGGGCACTTGCTCCTCACGTAACTGGAGAGAAGCGGCTCCCCACTCTCTATAAAGGATACATCTGGCTTTAGACCTCTTAATGTGAGTGGCTTATTGGATCCATGAACAGCTACTAGATCAACTCCCAACTCATTAATGAAATCCACGAAGCCAGGCCACTCCATGAGCGGTGGGACGCCGGACGCGCATGCAGCCTCCGCCCTCTCATAATCGGCTCCCCTGGCCACGTAGAGCGGAATGCCGTAGCCAGGTTCCAAGCATTGAAATGAGTATTGGATTTTAAGGGACTCGGCGAAATCCGCCACCGCCCTCAAGTACCGAGGATCCCTCGAACCGTGAAGTATTATCCTAACCGAAGAGGCTGGATAAGCCACCCAAGGCCTCCTCCTCTCCCTTTTCCTCCTTCTTCTCCTCCGCCTCCTCCTTCTTCTCCTCAGTCGCTGGGTTCGCCGGCTGGGCTTGTTGCGGAGTTGAGACTTGTATGCCGAGCTCCGGCGCCTTGCTCGCTATTGCGGATGCCAAAGCATTCGCCTGCGCCTCCGCCTTCGCCAGTATCGGCGCCGCGGATTCTTCCGTGAATATCAACGCATTCACAGCCAAGTTAATGGACTCCGCCACGGCCTTCCTTATGTAGACCGGCATCAATTCGGGCAGCGGATAGACGGCATTGACGGCTAGGTTATACGCTTGAGCGGCGGATGCCTCTATTAGCTTTCTATACTCCTCAGCATTCGGCATCAACTCCTCGCCGCGGATCACATACTTGCCCCTCACTATCGCTGCCTTGATCCTTATCGACTCGAAGACGGGCTTTATGTTGAGCAGCCTTAATATGTCGGCTAGATCTGCGCTTATCTTATCCCCAGCCTTAGCCACGACCGTATCCTTGGCAACCCATATCTTGCCATCCTTGATCTGGGTTGGCACCTTCATCTTGCCGAACCTACTGAGCACCGGACCTGGATTAATGCCGGTATTGCCTGCGGGAATGGTCAGCTCGAATTGCGCTATGTCGCCATCCTTGGCAAACCTCCTAACTCCGTTTCTAGCAATGAATCTATTCAGCTCAAATGGATTCTCATTGGTGAACAACAAGCCTATCTCGCCCCTTAAAAGCTGAGCCACTTCATCGCTTACACCACCATATGCCTTTTCCATGGCTATCTTAATCAACGTTCCCTTGACGACCTTTATCTTGGAGTTACCCCTCAACAAGTATCTATACTCCTTGAGAACCCTATTCGGCAACTCCTTCAAATCTATCAACATGATAGTCTCATACCTTTGAAGGTCCTCCACCAACTCGTTCAGCGTATCTACCTTATGCTTTGGATACGGCTTGCTCCTAACATATCTATGGCCGCTCACTGCAGTGGATGAAGCCATAAAATGACCCATAACTTACTCCTAATAAAATTTTCCGCAAAGGCATGCCGAGTAAATGAAGATGAATAGCTCCGTTTTTCATAAGGTAAAACCGTGTCCAATTTTTGGTAACGCATATATAAATCTTATCCTTGTTGTTTTTCAGGTAAAGGAAAGCAAGTTATTAGTCAAGATAAATTGCGTGTCCAAAAATTGGTAACGCAATTATTTGCCATTCTATGATTCTGGAGCATCGTGACCCGTGTCTGCAGCGAAGCGTGGTGGTGACCTTAATCGCGGTTCTCTAACGGTGGAAAATAATGAAATCGTTTAATTGAAGCATTGAAGCGTTGAAGTTTTTGGTTCACCGGTGTGGGAAGGGGTCATGTCTGGGCCAGTTGGTGGGGGGTCCCTCCATTAGGGGGTTGGGTTTTTGGCATTCTATTTTGTCTATGTCATCAATTGCCCTATAGCTGATTTGACGATGGAGTTCAACAGTTCCCAATTGGCTCCCACGAGCTCTGAGAATGCCGCCATGTAGATGTTCATGGCTATTGTCATGGATGCCGCGGCAATTCTGCCAAGCTCCGCCGCCGCATGGCAATTCCTTCGGAACGCAGCCTCTATCAATGAGCTCCACATCCTCAATAGGGATTGCGCCTCCGTGGGATTTGGCGCAAGCATTAATTCGATGTAGGCTATATATCTCCAGTAGTTGGAATCCAGGGGACCTCTGGCGGCTTTTTTCAATGCTTCCTCAAGAAGACCCTTGCAATCCTCGTTGTCCACCCCAGCGCATGCCTCACTTGCCAGCTCGGATGTCTGGCCTTCTATGGCTTTTATCGCGTCGCCTTCTATTTCCAGCCTCAGCTGAGAGGCATTCTCCAGCACGCGTAGCAAGTCCGCCATGCGTTCATAGTTTGTCAATATTATTTCCGTTTTTCCATTATTTCGGCCAAGGCCTTGGCTAACCAAGGGTAATTTTTTAAACCCAGCAAGGATCGATCCTATACTTACGAGGTATGTAGATCTCAGCTTCGCCGCATCATCTATTTTTCAGGGCATTGCAGTGCTCCAGCGGAACTGCATGTCATTATGTTAATCCTGGATATCGATTTATCAATAAGATCATCATTACTAGTTATCTATCAGTGTAGATTGATGAGGGGGTGTTCTCCTTAATTATCGCGTAGTAGGGCGTCTGGGGCGGCGGGATCAATGTTTAAATATAGTATCTATTATAAGGCAATGTGGATATAGAGGTATTCGTCCATCCAACGTGCTCCACGTGCCATGCCCTGCTTCAACGGTTGCATAGGTGGGGTCTCATCGATAAGGTGCGCATAATCGATACGTCGAAGGACCCATACGTTGCGATTGAGAAGGGCGTTAGATCTGTTCCCAGCATCTTCATAAATGGAGAACTGGCATTCGCCGGAGTGATGGATTTCGAGGAAGTCAGGAGCGCGTTGCTGGGAAACGCTCCGATGCGTTCCTCATCGCCAAGCGAGAACGAGTTGGTGCAAGCATTCATGCGTGGAGTGCTGGACTCGGTCGCCACAGCATTATGGCTTTACGTCAACGAGGATTGCGGCGCGTTTCTCAGGGATGGGGCGACGCTTAAGGCAATGATGGGAATAGGCGATGAAGAACTCGGCAAATTCGAGGCCATTGTTCAAGGCATGAATTGCGCCCAACTGGTATCCAGCAATGAGGAATCATTCTTAAGGGTAATAAGCACCAACTTCGCTAGGGAGATCTACTGGGTTTTAGGCAAGGTGAGTTGGGCAACCGTAAAAAGTCTATATTCCAGGGAGGCCGTGGCTCATTGGATGATAGTGAGGAGCGCCTTGGGCAGGGTGGGATTGCGGCCCCATAGGTTGAGCGAGCCGGGCTTTGCTTCCAAAGTAGATAGGGTATACGAGTATTTGGAGCGGAGATTCGATGAATTGATGGATAAGGTGTCAAAGGAGCAAGATGAGATAGCTAAGGACTGGTCAATTTTGGCAAGATGATCTGCGCTAAATCGCCTGCATCAATGGCTAATTTAGGGCCAGGCTTCGACGTGGTGGCCGTGGCCCTTGATGGACCGTTTGACGTGGTGTGCCTGGACCTACGGGAAGAGCCGGGCTTGGATGTAGAGGTAATGGGTCCCCACGCATCCCTGGTCCCGCCTCAAGCATCCGAAAACGTGATTCACCCAGTGTTGACTGGGGCAGCTAGAATCGCCGGGTATGAGGGGGGATTCACGGCTAGTATATGGAAGGGAATCCGGCCTGCCAGCGGTTTGGGGAGCAGCGGCGCGGATGCCGCGGCGTCGGCTTACCTGGCCGCGCGGCTCTTGGGGCTTGGCTTGAGTGATTGGGAGTTGGCTAGGTTAGCGGCTTTGGGCGAGGTGAAGGCCGCCGGCTCACCGCACTTGGATAACGTGTCCGCATCCTTATTTGGGGGCTTGGTTTTGATCAACGAAGAATTGAAAAGAATAGATAAAATGGATTTATGGCGATTTCCCATAGTGGTGGTGACCGTCGGGAGCAAGCCCAGCACGAGTTACATGCGCGAGCTATTGCCGGACAAGGTGGATATTAGAAGCGCTGTGGAGAATTTGGCTGGATTAGCATCCCTCATCCACGCTGCCCACGTCAGGGATGTAGTGCTCCTCGGGCGAGCGGTCGGCATAGATCACTTAGTAACTCCCCACAGGATAAAGGCCTACCCGCACTTCGCGGGCGCCAGGGACGTCCTGCTGCGGCACGGAGCAATTGGGGTAGGGCTCAGCGGCGCTGGGCCCTCGATTTTCGGCATATTCAAGGAGGAGCCGTGCCTGGAATGCATTAGGGATGAGATCGAAGGAGCCAATGTGTTTTTAACGCATCCAAGCAATTCAGGCACATCGTTAATAGACAAGTCGATCATCGACGATAGTCTCCATACGCGGGGAGAGGCCCAGCGATGAAGCGACGACGAGCCTCGCCCTTTAGGGCGGGGCAGTTGTATTTGGAGCTTGGACTAAGATTTATATAATGTGCTCGGGAGCGGATGAGTTAATGCTTGGAAGACGAAGGAGTTTCAAGGATTCGCCGCTATTGGTGGGCTCGATCTTTTATCCTAAGGATAAGCTAGTGGTGGATAGGGAGAGGGGCGAGTTCAAGAAGGGCGAGGCCGAGGCCCTTATTGGGGAGTACGTAGAACTATGCAGCAGCTATGGGCTGAGGTGCACGATAGATGTGGAGGGAGAGACCGTTGAGGCATTTCAGAAATTCCTGGACTTCGTTGCGGGCATAGTGCCAAGGGATTGGGTCATAATGGCTGACGCCACTGCCAAGGACTTGAGGCTTGGAGTGGCTTACTGGGCATGGCAGGTAGGCCTCAGCGGTCGATTGATCATAAATTCCATCGACTATAAATCCACAGTTGATGAGTTGGTTCACTATAGGGATTTCGGGGTGGCGGGTCTCGTGGCGGCGGCATTCGACGTGGATCCCAATAATAAGGTTAAGGTGGCGGATTCCATAATGGCCAGGTTGAGGGAGGCCGGCTTGGGCGGGATTCCCACGCTCATAGATCTATCCGTGCTGGACGTGCCGGATATGGCCGCCACGGCCGCATTGATTCCCAGCTTCAAGTCGAGAATAGCTGGAAATTACTTGGTGGGCTTCGCGCCAGCCAACGTTGTTCCCACGTGGAAGAAGGTCGACGCAGTGTTGAGGTCCCTCAAGGAGAGGGGCGTTGTGGATGACTATGCCCAATTCGTGAAGACGTCCATGCGCGCATCAATGGCGGTCGTCTCCGCCATGTTTCCATACATAGACTTCATCTTGTTCGGGCCGTTGAGGGAATCGACCATAATAACCACCAACGTGGCCGCCGTGTTGACGGGCGACTTCAAGGCGGTGGAGTGGAGGGATGATTCACGAGAGCCCGCGGTCAGCCCAATCGTGCGGTTGCCTCGCCCCTTCTCCGGCATGATAGATGATTTGAAGGCGGCACTGAACGAGGCGGAGGCCAACATAGATAATGGAAAAATAATCGCTAAGCAAGAATTACCTGGCTTGGATGACTTGAAGTCCAAGTTCTCCGTAGCGGTTGGCGATTTAGAGGATGATTCGGTGGAATTGGCGAAGCAGCTCTTGGAGAGGGGAGTCTCTCCGCTGGAGTTGATAGAATTGATGAAGAAGGGAATGGATGTTGTGGGCGACAGATACGAGAGAGGCGAGTACTTCGTGAGCGAGTTGGTCATGGCGGGGGAGATAGGCGAGGGCGTGGTTAAGTTAATAGAACCCTTCTTCAAGGAAAATAAATCGGCGGAGCGGGTTAAGGTAGTTATAGGAACCGTGGAGGGGGATATTCATAGCATTGGGAAGAACATAGTCAAGATGATGTTGATGGCCAATGGCTACGACGTTATAGACCTCGGAGTCGACGTCCCCGCCGAGAAGTTCGTGGAGGAAGCGATAAAGGAAAACGCACAGGTAATAGGGCTGAGCTCCCTATTAAGCACGTCCGCCATAAATATGAGGAAGGTATTGGAGTTATTGGATAAGCGGGGATTGAGGGGAAAGATAAAGGTAGTGATAGGAGGCGCGGCGGTCACAGAGGAGTACGCCAAAAAGATAGGCGCTGATGGGTATGCCAAGAACGCGGTGGAAACGGTGAGGCTATTGGATAAGTGGTTCAAGGGACAATGAATCGGCCTGCCTCAGCGGGGGCTTATTCAATCATTCTCCGCACTATCGCGCAATAATTCGTGGGAGTTACTTCCTATTTTTGCATTAATATAAATGAATTCATCATAATATAATATGTAGGCATTAACCTGGGAAATGCCTTTAGTCATGCATGTTCTCAATTAAGCGATTAACATGTCATTCGAAAAGAGGAAGGGCGATCCAACGGCGCTGGGCATATTTGCCTATGGCTTCTCCCTATTTTTCCTTTCAATATATGCAATTGGCTTTTATCGCTGGTCCGAGAGCATAGTTATGATATCGCCGGCATTGGTGTTCGGCGGCTTGTTCCTTTTAATAGCGGCGAACTGGGAGTATAATAATGGAAACACGTTTGGTGCCACGGCATTTGGAACTTACTCAGCATTCTTCTTATCGTTCGGGATAGCCCATATTGGAATATTCGCTTGGGGCTTCTCATCGATTGAGGTGGCTCACTTCGTTGGCTTGATGGCGGTGGCATTCACGATAATGACATTCATCTACTGGTTGGGCAGCTTCAAGATGAATCTAGCCCTCAACTTGACTCTTCTCTTCTTGCTGCTAACCTTCGCTTTATACGCGGTGCCCTTAACCACGCTAGCCCCATCCATGTCCACGGCAATGGGCACATTCCCAAGCGCGTTGAAGCCTGCGGGGTATGTAGGATTCCTTGACTCCCTCCTCACTATGTGGGTGGGCGCTGCTACCGTGATAAACGATAGGTGGGAGATGGCTGGGCTAAAAGGCCCCATTCCGGTATTTCCATTGGGGAAAAAGAAGTAAGATCCAATCATCCAAGCGCTTTAAATTCGCTTGTTTTCCATGTTTTTCCATGTGAATGTTTCCTCATGCTTCGGTTAGCGTATAGGTAATGGCATTTATTTCATTGAGGATGTAGCCAACCCATGGATATGTGGAGCTGCGTTTAATATTGAGATAAATGAGATGCGGAAGAGAGTGGGTAAGGCAGGGGATCTAAGTGGAGAGTCCCCTCATTAGGGCTGGTCGGTTCACGGCGCGGTGAGGTTTTTAAATAGAGGGAATCGACGATTTAATAGTGGTTTCGATCAAATTGGTGGAGAGGCGGGATGACTTCGTCAAGTTCGTCATAGATGGAGTGAAGCCGAGTCTAGTGAATGCATTGCGCAGGACGTTAATATCGGAGGTACCCATAGTAGCCATAGATAACGTGATAATACTGGACAACACGTCCGTGCTCTACGATGAGGTGATAGCGCATAGGCTCGCAATGGTGCCTTTGAGGACTAATTTGGAGAAGATGCCCAAGATAGAGGAGTGCGAGGATGAATTGGTGGATCCATCCCTATGCCAAATAAGGTATCAATTGAACGTGGAGGCCAAAAAACCAGTCACGGTTTACAGCAAGGATTTAATACCCGACGACCCGGATTTCTCCCCAGTTCATCCAGATATACCCATAGTTAAGTTAGATGAGGGGCAGGTCCTTTCCTTGGAGGCATATGCCAAGCTGGGGAGAGGAAGGACTCATGCCAAGTGGCAGCCCTGTCTGGCATCGTATGGCTATTACCCCCGCATAACGGTGAGGGGCGGCAGCGATGATTGTGGCAAGTGCGTCGAAATATGCCCGGACGCCATTGCGGTGGAGGACGGCAAGCCTCGAATATTGGATCCGCTTAAATGCACCTTCGATAAGTGGAAGACATGCGAGGAGGTCTGCGGCGGCGCCATACGTGTGGAATGGGACGAGGAGAAGTACGTTTTTTGGATCGAGTCGTTCGGTAATCTAGACATGAATAGTCTAATAAACGAAGCATTCAGGATATTGAGGAGGAAGGCGGAGATGCTGCCTAGGTATATCGAGGAGGCCAGCAAGCCGAGGCCCGAATCCATTTCATCGCTGGAGGGAGTGGAAGAGACGGGCGCCGGGGAGGTAATGGAGGAGGGACTTGGAGAGGAGATGGAGGAGGAGCTGGAGGAGTGATTTTTGCCTAAACATTCACGGCGGCAGCTCGATTTTATCGCCGGGCTTCATTATTACTACCTTGACATGAGGAGACATCTTAGCCACTAACCCCGCGAACTCGGTGGGGTCTTGCTTTATCGGGGGAAATGTGTTGTAGTGCATGGGCACTGCCATTCTGGGGTTTATCAGGGAAACAGCGTATGCCGCCTCCCTCGGCCCCATGGTGAAGGTGCTGCCGATGGGTAGAAGAGCTATGTCGGGTTTATACAGCCGACCTATCAACTCCATGTCGCTGAACAATCCCGTGTCTCCCGCGTGGTAAATCACAGCCTCGGGCGTCTTGATAACGAAACCCGCGGGGGAGCCGTGGGTGGAGCTGTGGACCGCGGGCACCATTGTGACCTCTACGTTATCGCCCAGCTTAACCGTGCCGCTCACATTCATTCCAATCGTGTTCTTCACCCCCTCGCTCTCCTCCAGGTGAACCATTAATTCGAAAATGCCGACCACGGTGGCTCCAGACTGTTTCGCTATCTGAACTGCATCCCCTAAGTGATCTGAGTGATCGTGGGTGACCAAGATGAAATCCACCTTCTTGAATTCATCCACTGATGCCGGCGACATAGGGTTGGTTATCCATGGATCTATCAGGATCGTTTTTCCGCTTGCCCTTAATTCGAACGCCGCGTGGCCCAACCACCTCAGGTAGGACATGTGCCGGGAACGCCGTCTCATCTTTAAAAACATGACGTCGATGGGATTTCGAATTGCATGGATCCACGCGTCCGATTCCTGTCGCCAACGAAAGGCCTTATCGATGATTTAAAGGCAATCTTTATTACCGGCGATGTGGATTTGTGCAGACATGGTGGACAGGATTAAATTGCCATTCATGGAATCCATCCTTCCAGAGGGAATACCTCTTTCGTATGTTATATTGATAAGGGGTGGCTTGGGCATGGGAAAGACGTTCTTCAATCAATTGATCGCGGCCAACATGAGTAAAAACGCCCGGGTTCTCTATGTATGCTTCGATGATGATCCGGCCTCGGTGATGGACTCCGTGGTTAGGCTGGGAGGCAATGAGGAGAATTTATTGATGATCAACGGCTTCTCTTCCCAGGTTCAATCTAAAGGAGTGACGGATGTGATCTCGGAATACAACATAGACTCGCTTAACTCATCGATTCTCAACGTGGCGAGGAAGTTTAATATTAAATTGATAATAATCGATTCAATAAATGATTACTTGATTAACATGGATCCGAGAGATATGATAAAGTTCATAAAAGGCATGAAAGCCCTTTCACGAGAGAAGGGCCTTCTATCGATAATAACGGCCCACACCACGACGGATGATATAACTAACTTGCTAGATACAATAGAATACACCTTTGATGGAGTTATGGAAGTGGATGTCGATTCCACGCTGCAGCAAATAGGTCTATCAATACGTAGGTTCAGAGTGAAAAGAATGAAAGGCGTTCCCAGCTCCATTAATTGGGTTCATTACGATATAATAAACGACGAAATAACTATTGTTGATGTGAGCAAGTTAATGACATTGCTGCGGGGGGAGAAGTAAATTTATCAATAATATATCCTTGATTATTGTCAATTATTCAAATATGTATTTTAATCCCAGCAAATCGTAATCGCATGGATAGTCGGGAAACAACGGTCTATTCTCCGGATATGTGATGAAATGTCCCCGCTGCGGGGCCGAGGTCACTCCATCCCCCACCGCCTTCAAGTGTCCCCGCTGCGGCGAGCTTCTCGATGCGATGCTGGAATCTCCCGTCCTCAATCCAAGCGGTAGGGGCGTGTGGCGGTACTCCTCCCTGCTGCCCAGGCCCAGGAATAAGATAACGCTCGGGGAGGGATGCACCCCCCTCATACGTATGGGAAGGGATTTGCTGCTTAAATTCGAGGGCGCCAATCCAACTGGGTCATTTAAGGATAGGGGCATGACTGTCGGGGTGAGCATTGCTAAGGAGGCCGGTGCCAGCTCTTTGGTGGTCGCATCGACTGGGAATACCGCGGCATCCGCCGCAGCCTATGGCGCGGCCGCCGGCCTGGAGGTTAAGGTAGCTTTGCCGGATGGCCATGTAGCGATGGGGAAATTGGCCCAAGCAATAATTCACGGAGCTACGATACTTAAGGTGAGGGGTGGTTTCGATGAGGCTTTAAATTATGTGTTGGCGAGGGAGGTAGGACGCAGCTACCCGCTTAACTCTTTTAATCCGTGGAGGTTGGAGGGCCAAAAGACTATTGCGTTAGAGGTGATCGAGGAAGCCAAGGTGGATAACATCATAGTTCCCGTCGGCAATGCGGGCAATATATATGCCATATGGAAGGGATATGTGGAAGCCATGGAGGCGGGCTTGACGGATAGCATTCCACGATTGATAGGAGTGCAGGCAGAGGGAGCCAGTCCAATAGCGTCGGCCTGGATAATGGGGAGGGAGGAACCGATTCCGGTTATACCGGAAACAGTGGCCTCAGCGATACGGATCGGGAAACCAGTTAATTGGTTCCGTGCCTGGAGGGCGGTTAAGGCCGCTGGCGGCGAGTTCATAACGGTGAGCGATGAGGAAATAATCAACGCGCAAAAGGCACTGGCAAAAATGGGCATATTCGTGGAGCTGGCAAGTGCGTCCACGTATGCGGCATATCTGAGGCTGGCGAGCGATTTAAGCGGCTCAACAGTTCTAATAGCGACGGGGCATGGCCTAAAGGATCCTGATGCGGCGGCCAAATATGAGATGCATATAATCGAGGTGTGATCCAGAGTTAACGACTCATAACTTGATAACGGACGGCAAACCTTGCTCCTCAAGGCAGCGAAGATAGTCAAAATTAAAAACTTTTCTATCCAGTTCACTTTCGCTGAACAGCTGGGATAAAAAAAGTCCCGCGAGTGGTAATTAGGTGATGAGTATGGGTTCCGGATCCAAGTTTTTGATTGTTATCTCCATTATTGTGATTGTCGGCATCGCACTTGCGGTGCTCCTGCCGAGGCTCCCCGCCAGTGGGGCAGTGAGCGACTCCGGTAATGCAGTGATTAATGAATACATGGTCGTGAATCAAAGCATTACCAGGCCGCCGGCCATCAACGTTCCAGTATATGTTGTTGGTCCATCAACGCTTGCCCAGGGGCTGGCAAGCATTGGCATTAATCAATCGCTTATCAAACCAATAAGCATAGACCAACTCCCCGAGCTGCCAAGCAATAGCGTCGTCATCATTGATTGGTCCTTGATTAGGCCCGGCATCATCAATGATCCTGGCGGCGAAGCGACCATTAACCTAGCGAGCCCAGTAATTCATGGGTTGACCGGCGCCATCATTAGGGGCGATATTGTCGGCATCTACGCGAATGGAAGCGATGAGAGGATTGTGGAACTCATTCTATCCTACTCATGGGCCGTAGCCACCAATAACACGTTGAGGGCTTATTCGAGCATTGCACATCCATATACGCAGAACAAGGACTACCTGCTGGCATACCCAATAATACCAGTGAACATGAGCGAGCCTGTGATAATAATCGTGAGCCCCATCAAACCAGTAGGACTGGTCATAGGGCCAGTACACCCAAAACAATTACCAACAGTCATAACGAATATGATGGGACCAACTGCAAGTCCGAAGGTAGTTGATGGTGTCGTTGATACTGTGGATCCATGCTACTATGAATACGAGCAACTTGGAAGTTACTCAAGTCCAAAACCCGGCATATACACGAATGGTAATGGTACATTTGTATGGGCGACGCCAATGTTGATAAATGCCGTTTCATCTAGTGGTATAGTAGCCTATACTGATGGTAATGGGACGTATTATTGGGATACATGCTTAGCGATGGATAATATTGCCTATGCTGTGAATCCTCGTGAAAGTAATTGGTATTGGTTGCCTGCTGAGGTCCTTGGTTACGAGGATTACTATGAGAGTTCGACAATGTATAACAATAATGGTTATGTTGACTCTCAACTAGGGGCAATTGATTACTACCACGGCTACCAACTATTCAATGAGGGCGTAACCAATGACCTAATCGGCGATCCAGGTGATGGACTCTTCGGCATTAGCTCGTGGAATCCGCCATCAACGAGCAGCGTAACTAGCTATACGGTATCCGTCGGTGTTAGTTTAGGGATTCCAACGGTCAGCGTTGGCATATCACTGCCCACCGGTACTAGTGAATCCATTAGCGGTTCAGAAAGCCCACCAGCAGCCACGGGCATACCTGGCGAACCCACTGTGCAGGTACCTAATATTACATGGATATTCAGCATAGGCTATGGCGCTAATGATAAAGGATTCCCAAACTCCTTTGAGGATATAGCGCCGGCCAACGTGTTTATGCCTATTTTATCGTCGCAGAGCGCTGCGGCATTTAATGTTGATTTTGAGAATAATGTCCTTACGGCTCAGATTCCATGTGCCTTTGACGTTTTTCAAACCATTTGGGTTGATACCACTTGGGACGTCGTGGTGGTTCCTCAATCGAGCAGCACGGTGAGCCTTTCGCAATCCAACCTACTCCTAAACAACGTGAACGCACCGCCCAACACCTACATCACGGGAATCACATCATACATTACACCTAATTTCTGCCCTCCATAAGTCCCGATGCCGACCACGACGGCTCGGATAGCCCTAAAGGGGAGTAATGCCCAAGACTTCAGCGGAACTATCGTCCTTTAAGGCAGGGAAAGAGGAGGGGGTCAGGCATATTTTGATCGTTGATCGTCATTCTTCGGCAATTCACGAAGATGGAAAAAGGCAGTTATAGATATATATCTTGGGGAGTAGATTAAATCGATGGCATTGAGGATCCATGATGACTTCAAGGTTAAAAGCAATGCCTGGATGTATAGAACTGAGAATTCCGCCTCCATAGAGCTGGATGGGGAGGGGCTGAGGATGTGCGTTGGTCCCTCCGAGGCTCTGTATTACTCAGACGCGGAGATCTCTGACGGCGGCTTCGAGGGCTTGAGGTGGCGGGGCGGTAATGCCGAGTTCAAGGTTAAATTTCAATTCGACCACTTCGGGAGCGCTGGGTTTGGCTTTTGGAATTATAGCATGGTTACCGATCTCTCAATGCCCATCTGGTTCATATATCTGAACTCAAGGGGCAAGTACCCCTTACGGGGATTCTTCGCCCAGGCTGGAAGAAATTTCTGCCCCTTGATTCTCAAGGAACCCGGCCTCGGCACATCAATTCTATCTATCATCTCAAGGCTCTTCCCAGATTGGGTTGGGGTGAAGGTACTGAGCTCAAGGCCAGCGCTGGAGGGCTTCGATGTGGCATCCCATCATCTGTATAAAATAGAGTGGAAGGAAGGTCTAGCCAGGTTCTACGTTGATGGCTTAGAGGTCTGCAGCGTTAGGGATGGGTTCCTGGAGGGCAAGAAGGCAAGACTTGACGTCTGGATAGATAACTCGGTCTTCATGCCCCTCAAGAATGATCCTGGAAAGGTTTACAGACATGCAACGCAGGAGCTCAGGGAACGACATTGCCTCTATCTTAAAAGCATCGACGCAGAAGGCCCCGATCCAGGGCAGTGAGGTTCATGTCCTCAATGGCTTGGGGCGGCTTCATGAAATGGCGAACTAACCGATTATGCTGTGGGATAGAACATGTAAAGGAGAAAATAAGTGGGAAATGTCCTTGGACCTCCCGAGAATTAGCGGATTTCTTGCATGGAGAAGCATTTATTAAGCCGGAAACATTCAATGCCTGTGTCAGATCAATCTACGTCCAGGATAATAGAGATAACGCATTTCAGCAAGGATAAGAAACCCAACAAGTTAACAATCGACTCACAGCCCCCAAGCCTCAACGAGAACGGGTTC
The DNA here is from genome assembly GCF_055398215.1 of Thermocladium modestius. NCBI lineage: Archaea > Thermoproteati > Thermoproteota > Thermoprotei > Thermoproteales > Thermoproteaceae > Thermocladium > Thermocladium modestius. The sequence continues at coordinate 413,336 of NZ_AP043731.1, forward strand.
CCTGAGGAGGGCGGGTACTTCCTGAGGATCGGGGACGCGGTTTTCCACCTCAGCGAGGCGGAGGCGGCCCACCTAGCCCTAACAATACTGGAGGTGCATAGGCAGCACTCGCTTCAATTCATGAAGATAGCGGAGCAGAGGAAGCGAAGGGAGCGCGGGGAGGGAGAGGATAAGTGAGCGCTCAATGCTGCGATTTCTCACTGGGGCTTCTCGCCGCCGGTCAGGGCTTGCTCCAGCACGGCGTGAAGTCTATCCAAGCCGCTCCTATTGAGCGAACTAACCGGAATCGGGGTTGAGGTGGATCCCATCGCCTCTATTATTTGTATTATCCTGAGATTGAGTTCCGCCTCCAGCCCCTCTGCTTGAAGGCTTATCTCCAATTGCTGTGGTTCCTCCACCCACGATATTATTTCATCTATTAGATCAGGTGATAATAGGTCGGATTTATTCAATACATTGTATTGATTCCTTTGAAACCTGTACTGCGTGGAGAGCGATAATAGTAAATTGGAGACCAATCCGGACGGCGATCTAGCTTGGTTCGAATCTATTGTGAACAGCACCAAGGATCTCTCTCCCGCCAGCTTGTTAACAACCATGGATCCGGAGCCCCTGAACGCGAACAGCTCCATCTGTCCCGGCGTGTCTATTATCAAGTACTCAGGCTCAAACGCGTTTACCTGCTCCCGTATCTCCTCCACCTTGGTAACCATCAAATCCATTGCGGCCAACATGGAAGCATTGGGCCCCAGTTTGTATTTTCTCATCAATTGCCTAGCCGATATTTGATCGCGTATGTCGATGTCGGGCGTATACGGTAGATACTCCGCCGCTGGATCCAGGTTAAGGGTGGCCACTTCATTGCCTTGATCCTCCAAGTACTGGGAAAGCGATGCAGTTAAGGTGCTCTTCCCGCTTCCCGCCGTCCCTACTATGAATACTGTTAGGATCTGGCCTCCGCCTCCCTGCTTGTCTTTATTATCCTCGCAATCTCAATTAGAATTCGTCTCCGCTTTACATCTTCGCTCTTCACGGCAGACACGTAACCATTGACGGATTCGTCAAACCATAGAGATGGGTATCTCTTTTCAGGATGAGTCTCAGGCTCCAGGCCCAGCCTTCTCATGGCATTGGCTATCTCCTCCAGCGATGGATCCTTGATGGCTAGGTTTTTGGGAACCGCCCTGCCCCGCCTCCTGGGGATTGCAGCGAGGTTGACCCTCCAGACTATTAAGCGGTTCCTCCTCATTAAGCCCCTCACTTCAATAATACAGCGTTCAAAACCCCGTCCTGTCCAGGCCTGGAGGTCACCACTGCCCTGCCTGCCTCCGTCTCTATTATGGCCCCTCTAACTATTATTCCCCTCTTCAAGAAGTCCTTGTTGGCCGGCGTATCGACTAGTTTAACTATCTTTGACTTGACGGTCTTTCCAGTTGCTGCATCAACTACGTTAGCATATTGCGTCCTCAACAGCCTTATCTTTATGACTCCTCCATAGGACCTATCCCTCTTCACCGCATTCTCCCCTATTCTAGTATTTGTTGCCGGTCCTCCGCCCAAGTGCTTGGGTTTCACCTTATACGTCCTAGCCCTATAGCCGCCGCTGATCTTCTTGTTATCGTTTCCCTGGAAATAGCTAAGTAACTTTGCCATATTAATTCATTCATGAAATGCGTCTTTAAATAGATTGCGTGAAGCCCATGGCCTTCCCCTAAATTCCTCAGGGTCGTGTTGTGCGTTGAAAAATGGAATTAGGCATTTACCACGGTAGTATCTCCTGATGGATTGATTGCCTCGATTCTTATAACATTATCCGCGCTGTTTTCAAACGAATCTATGTGGGATGTTATCAATATCACATCTATGTTGGATGAAATGTCCCTCAACCATGATGCTACTTTGGCTCTATGCTCGGAGTCCAGATGCTCCGTGGGCTCGTCCATCATCATTAAAGGTATGTGCCCCAATATCACCTTTGCCATAGCATACCTGAATATCAATGCCACTAAGTTCTTCTCTCCCATGGATAATGCATCGAATGGGATCTCCTTTCCATCGCTTCTTCTCACGTAAACATCGTAGTCTCCATCCATTCTAATATCCACGTAGGACTCCTTATGCCTCAACGACGTGAATGACTCCCTTAATTCCTCGTTCATGAAATCTATGAATGTCTTCCTGATCAGCGGTTTCGCGCTTTCTATCGAGTTGTTAATCATGTTCAATAAATACAGGGATCCCTTAAGCTTGCTTAATTCATTGTTTGCATTGTTTAGTCTTTTCTTCAACTCATCCACCTCCGCGACAGCCTTTTCTTCGGCATCCATCAATAGCGTCAGTTTACCCCTCGCCTCGCTCCTTCTCATGTTTGCATTGTTTAGTCTCTCCTTAATCTTCTCTGCCTTAGTCCTTTGACTTGCGAGTTCATTTAATTTAGCCTTTAATTCGTCAAGTGAGGCAAGGATTGTCCTCTTCTTTACCTCATCATCCTCTAACCTGGATCTAATATCTTCCTCCTTGTTAGTACCATACTTGCTTAATTCGCTCGCTAAGTACCTATATTCCTCGCTCAATCTATCGTATTCATCTACGCTGGCCCCAAGTCTATTCATCTCATCCTTGACATATAGATATTCTTGTACACCGGGACTCAATTCGTTGATGCGGTTCTCAATGGCCCTTAGCTCCTCGCCTAGGCGTTGTGATTCCTCGCTTAATCGTTTGATCCGCCTCTCTCCGTTCTCGATTACTCCCCTCTTCTCGGATACCTCACGCGATATTTCTCTTAGCTCTTCCTCATTTCTCTTCGCCCTCGTCTCCGCCTCTCTCCGTGCAGTCATATTTTCTTTCAGTTTACTTCTCAATTCATCAGCTTTTTCGCTAATTCTCCTCATCAAGTCATCCGCCTCCCCAATCGTCAACGGCTTGCCGCAGACTGGGCATGTTTGTCCCCCCTTTGTTCTGAGCAATTCTATTTCCATCTCAATGTGTTTCAACTCAGCATTTATTCTAGCCCCCTCCTCCTCAAGCTCCCTCAGCTTATTATTGGCCTTCTCCGCCTCATAATCAGCCTCCAATTCCTTTTCCTCCAGTTCATTTATTGACTTTCTAAGCTCAGCAATCTCCTTTTCCTCCCTACTCAGTTCCTCTTTGATTCTCTCTAGCTCCCGTCTCTTGGCGTCCCTATCCCTCTTGAGTACCTCAGCTTCTTCGAACGTTGCCCTTAACGACTCCTCCCTCCTCCTCAGCGATTCGTATGCTTCCTTCTCCCTTCTCAGCTCATCCAATCTTCTCGAAATCTCCTCCAAGCGACTCCGTTTTGCCCTCAACTCCGCGCCGCTTTGCTCGGCCTCCCTTAGCTTTATCCGTAAAGCCTTGATTTCCTCCTCAACTTGATCCAGTTGCGCCTCTAAGGTGTGGGCTTTTCGTTCATATTCCTCTAGGTTGGCTATTTCCTTCTCCGCCTCATTGAGCTCACTCTCTAGGTTGGCTATTTCCTTCTCTATGGTATCCAATTCGTGGTTGATGCTCTCCTTCTGTTTCCCTATATCCTCCAGTCTCTTATACATGGATGTCAGTTGCCTGTTCATCTCCTTGGCCTCACCTGTAATTGAATCAATGCGGCGCTCCACGTCACGACTTACATCCTTTATCACAGTATCTTGGAGTTTATTCAACGCGTCTATCTTTATCACGGCGTCTAATCTATTCTTGCCTGCCTTATTCGCTTCCAATACATCGCGGACTTCGCCTTGCCTTATATATAGCAATCTAGCGAATAGATCGACATCCACGCCTAGGATGCGCCCCATCAAGGCCGTTACCTCCTTATCCCTTGCAGCCACCTTATGAGAACCTTTATCGTCTATCAGGTTAACGTATGTCTGATGGGTATCCGACTTGCTCTGAGATATCACTCGCTGCACCATGTATTTTCCATCCTCGCCCTCTATGATAAGGCTTATCCTAGCGACCCCCCTTCCCAGCTTAACGAAGTTTTGTATTTTGACGCCGCTCTTGCGAGCCCACTCGCTTCCGTATAATGCGAATGCAATCGCATCGAGGAAGGTGCTTTTTCCCGCCCCATTCAATCCATGAATGAAATTAATGCCCTTGGTTAGCACTGCCCTACCCGTCAAGATGCTCCTGAAATTGCTCAGCTCAACTTCTCGTATCATGCGCGTCCCCCAGCCCCTCGTCCAATCCCACCCGCCTCCTGATCAATTTGATGGCTTCATCTATCTTGTCCTCCTCCACCAAGGCCAGTGCCTCCATAACTGCATTAACTAAATCCTCCTTCCCGGTCGCATCGGTCAAACCACTCAACAGTGCGCTCCTTATGATTTCGTTAATACCGTATCGTTGTAATCCTCTTTCCGCTTTTACCGCCCTTCTATGCAAATCCATACGTACATCTATTTTCAACGCGCCGCTTTGCTCATTTCTTAACTCCTTCAGCGAATAATCCCTCAGCCTAGCCCCATCATGCATGACTCCCACCAATTCCACCTCCACGTATGCATCCCGCACCCCTATCTTATGAATGGCCTCCTCCACTTGCTTCCTAACTTCTCCGGGCTCATCTCCGCTTATCCCCACAATTAATCTAATCATTCTGCGAGTACCCCTGATCTCCACGCCCTCGGTCTTGACATCTCCATCTACCTCCAATAGAAGGAATCCCTTCTTATCCTGGCCCTTCTTGAACCTCAACTCAGTGCCGGCCAATTCATACGTCTCGAACTCGCTTGAGTCCCAGATCTCCAGCGATCCGGCGTAGACGGCCTTCAGCTTTGGGTGCCTCAATCCATGTTCATGTATATGGCCCAAGGCATAGTATGGCTCGCGCGGTAATTCCTCGTTTATGGCAAAGTAATCCAGATCCGGCATAGGATATTTATATGGAGTGCCCTTAACGTATTGGTGTAACATAACCACCGTTCGTTCTCCCTTGTACATTTCCTTTATCTTCTCAATAACCTCTCCTCCTCGATCCCCTGGCCTGCATCCAATGCCCACCACCCTTATATCGCCCAGATCCACGTATTCATCATCCAATAACCTAAGCATGCCCGTGTTGCTGAGCACCCTCAATGGATTATCGACCGGATTCAAGGGAGATGCGTCGTGGTTTCCCCGTATTGCAAAAACCTCTATATGGCTATCCCTCAGCTTGGCGAATCCCTCTATTGCAGCCATGTACATGGAGGGAGTGGGCCTGGGACTATCGAATACATCGCCTGTTACGAGGACGGCCTCCAAGCCTTTTTCCTCCCTTAACTTCACTAAGTCATCTACTACTTGCATGAATGCCTTTTCATAATCCTTAGCTCGCGCCTCCAATCCATACTGCCTTCTCCCCAAGTGTATGTCTGACACATGCGCGAGCAACACAACGCGTGTTCTGACTTCCCTTTGATAAACATTCCCATGATTTTCCATGCGTGGCTTTCGGAAAAACTTTCGGAACATTCATAATAGATAATATATGCCTGCCATAATGCTCACTAAACGAAAGAAATTAATAAATAGATAATGAATTGACTAACATGATGGAGATGAGCGTTCAAAACTCATTGAAGGAATTCATGAGGATGTATCCCCAGGGAGTAACCATAGTTACCACCAGGCATGAAGGCAAGCCCCTCGGGGTGACCGTTAGTGCATTCACGTCAGTATCAATGGAACCTCCGCTGATAATGGTGGCTATATTCAAATCATCGTCGATATCGCAGCCCATAATTAAGAGCGGTACATTTACTGTGAATCTATTATCCGAGGGAGAATCCAGGACATCGCAGGACTTCGCCTCAAGATCGGAGAAACCGGCATCAATATTCGAGGAAGGCAAATATCCATATATAGTTGAATCAGCGGCATCCCTGGGTTGCAAGGTATGGAACATCGTAGATGCGGGAGATCATTGGCTATTCCTAGGCCTTGTTGAGGAGGTTAGGATAAAGAGGCATGATAAGCCACTAGTATATTTCAATAAGGAATACACTACAGTGTGTTGATGAGGTAAACGGAAGCTAAAATTATGGATAACTGGGATCACTGATCATAGTTTATATACCACTCCCCGTTCCGTGGTCCTAACTTCTTTGGCCACTTGGACTAAAATGGATTTTATTGGAATCGAATTTAGATATATATTGGCTGGTTCCTTATTATTGGACAATAAATAGGCCACCTCCTCTGCCGTGGCTTCTCGGTCCTTTATTAAATCCTTGACCTTATTCACCAACTCATTATCGAAGCGTATGTTGAATTCCACCAACTCCCTTGCTTTCTTGGAATCCAGGTGAACAGGACCATGGGATACCACTACCTTCTCCACTCCCCCGACCACTTCCCGCAGCTTCTCTAAGGAATCCATTGCAGCCCAGAAATCGGTGTAGAATGGGACCCCAAACCCCTCCAACACGCGTTGACCGAAGAAAGAGTCGCCAGCGTAGAGCACCGAATCCACTAGATATGCAGTGTGCCCCGGCGTGTGGCCCGGCAATTTTATCTTCTCCACCTCGATGTCGGAGAAGTCGGGGTCTATGTTTTGTCTCACCAAGTCAAACGTGAAGAAAGGTGAGTCGCGGGAACTGAATCCATACGTCATGGCTCTTCTTCCAATCATGTTAAGGGTCCAGTAATCCTCGGGCGGCAAGTATTTCCGCTTGGCATTGCTCAGAAGCCCTGCTATGTGATCGCTGTGACCATGGGTTGCCAGCTGAACCTCTCCGCTCACTTGGAGGGAGGCATTGCGCCCACCCAAGTCTATTACAATACGGTCATCATATATAAGCGTATTAGGGCTTCCGGGCACCACCTCTACTTTCTTGGTCAGCCTCACGGGCTTGCTCATTTAATGGATAGTAAGCCATAGCATAAAAGCGTTCTGCGTAATTACCTCCAGCTCGACGATGCTCCTTCAAGATCCATTATGAAAGGTACCTAAAGCCCCATCCGTTAGGGCGGAGATAGTTTCACAGACTATGAGCTGCCCGCAGCTGACGGGATCTGATCCGTGATGCCGTCTCCACGAGGGGCACCGGAACCATTATGGCAAGCCCCAGTGGAAGGCGGAAAGAACTCTCGTCCCTTGGGCGGCAGCTCGTCAGCTAAGATCTAGATAGATATATTAGTATGCTTGGTCTCGGCTAATGCATGCAGATAGTTGATCTATCCATGCCGATACGGAATGGAATGTCATATTACCCCGGCGATCCGGAGCCTAAGGTGAGGGGCTATAAGACAATAGAAAAGGATGGATACAACATGCATGAACTAATAATGGGAACCCACACGGGAACGCATGTTGATGCTCCTGATCATTTTCTGATTGGAGGGAAAACTGTAGATGAATTGGATCCCCTTGCCTTTAGCGGCAAGGCGATTGCGGTGTTATCAAGGGAGAGAATAGTTCATTCTACTGATTTAACAGGCGTGGAAAACCACGACGTTGTCTTGATATATACGGGCACCGGGGATGAGTTGCTGGGAGGGCCTGTGGATGTAAGCAGGATAGGTTTGTTGGATGAGGGAGCGGCGAAGGCGTTGGTGGGCAAGGTAAAGGCGGTGGGAATAGATTCTCCCTCAGTAGGATCTCCCGAGGTTCATAGAATACTGCTATCCAATGGCATAGTGATAATAGAGAACGTATCGAGTCAATTAAAGACATTGGTGGGAAAATCATTTCAACTATACTGCTTGCCCTTACTTATAGCAGGCGTAGACGGAGCTCCGGCGAGATGCGTGGCAATTCTTTGATGCAGTCAGCAGGCTCATAAGGCATCATGGGCTCAGTCGGCTCAGCATCATCATGAATAGATCGGGAGGCAATGCTTTTAAAGATTTTACTCGGCTATTCTTCCAATGAATAATTTACAGGTATGCTATGTAGAATACTATGGTTTGCCACGGTCTCCATCTATGATAGCCGTATATGGATTAGCCGTTCTATCCGTGGTTTTGTTTTTTTATATTCTACAAGTGAGACTAAGAAAATATGAAATAGGATTGTGGGAATTCATATCAATAGTATTAAAGGGATATCAGGCATGGATTCCGTTTCTAAAGGACTTACTAAGCCATAGGAAGTTCCTGAAAGAGGAGAAGCTGGGCGGAGCGGCGCATTTAATGATATTCTACTCGCTCGTCGCGTCACTAATAGGGACCATATTGGTGGCCATAAATCAATACTCCGGTATATTTTTCTCTAAGCAAGTATACTGCGGCCCGCTTTTCCTTGCCTATAGTGGCTTCGTGATGGATGTGACGGCTTGGGTGATGGTGCTGGGCTCCATATTGGGCATATATAGGGTTGTAAAGAGGCGGGAACTGTATACGGGCATGGAGTACTATAGTAACATAGGTTTCCTGCTGGGCTTGATATACTTGGCCATAAGCGGTGCATTCATAGAATCCTATAGATTCACGGGAAGGAATCTCACTCAATACGCGGTATTCATGCCCAATGCCTACATGCTCTCATTCCTGCACATATCCAGGGATGGCTATTACGCGCTCTACTACTCCCACTTCCCCATTGCCTTCCTCTTGATAGCTATCCTCCCCGCCACAGCTATATTCCACTCAATATTAGGGCTATATAACTACATTCTAAGCTATGGCCGTCCCCTCGGCGAGTTGAGGAAGCCCTTCGATCTAAGGGAGATCTTGGAGAAGGAAAACCCGGAGATGCCCAAAGTAGGATATACATCCGCATCCGAGATCCCCAAGCTGGATAAATTAGAGGCATTGGCATGCACGGATTGCTTCAGGTGCCAAGATAATTGCCCAGCCTATGCGGTGGGCCGTCCTCTCTCTCCAATGATGATAATCACCAAGGTGAAGCAAGGACTTGAGGTGGCCGGCAAGAATCAGTTAATTGATGGTTCAATTGCAGATGATGAATTATGGGCATGTACCACTTGTGGTGCATGCATGGAGGCCTGCCCCGTCTATATACGGCACGTCGATTACATAGTAGACATGAGGAGGAACTTAGTTATGAATATGAGAATGGATCAAAAGAAAAGCGGTCTTCTTCTCAATCTCTCGCAATCCAATAACTCCCTTGGCATGAGCAATGCAGGTAGGCATGATTGGTTGAAGGAGCTTGGGGTCAAGACAGTTCAAGAAAATCCCAGCTTTGAGTACCTGTTCTGGGTGGGCTGCATGGGTAGCTTTGATGCGAAGGCCAAGGAGATAGTCAAGTCATTGATTGAAATACTGAGGGGGGCTGGCATGCTTGATAAAATAGCAATTCTAGGCGATGAGGAGACCTGTTGTGGAGATCCCGCAAGGAGGTTGGGCGAGGAGGGACGGTTCCAGGAAATAGCCATGACCAACATAGATTTATTCAAGAAATATGGAGTCAAGAAGATATTGACGATTTGCCCCCATGGATTCAACACGTTTAGAAATGAGTATCCCAAACTTGGATTGGCGGGCGTCCAAGTCATTCATCATGTGGAGTTGATAAATGAATTGATCAAAGGTGGTACGTTAAAATTGAAGATAAACGTCGATAAGCTGACGATACACGATCCATGTTATTTGGCTAGAAACAACGATGTGGTGAAGCCCCAACGCGAAGTGGCCAGCGCGCTGGGCAATTTGGTGGAGGTGGATAGGTATGGTAAAAACACTTTCTGTTGCGGCGCCGGCGGCGCCAATTACTGGTACGACGTTCCTGAGAGGAAAAGGATAAGCCATGAAAGATTCGAGCAACTCCAGGCTACGGGCGCAAACACCATAATAACGCTTTGCCCATTCTGTAATGCCATGTTGGATGAGGCATCGAGGGCAAAAGGATCTCAAGTCAAGGTACTGGATATATCCCAAGTGGTTAAATCATCGATTAATGATAAATAACATGTGGTATTCCAAGCCCGTTTTCTTTTCTTCCATCCAATAAAAATTTAAAGCATCATTAATCTACGGAGGACTGGTCTTAGCCGGGATCCACGTGGATGCATTCAAGGATTTGGGGAATGAGGATTACAGAGCATTGATGAGGAGGATAGCCGGGCTGCCCGAGGAAACCATGCGTACGGTGTGCAAATATTTGGAACTAGGCATGGTTGTTGATTCGAAGGGGAAGGCTTATGTCACGTTGAATGGAACATTGATGCTCCAAGGATCCCAATTGGGCCGAGATCTGGTGGAGGCCGGGATTGGAATGGAGGTGAGTGGGTTGGTGGTTCTGCCCGGCTTCTTCTCGTGGACTTACTGGGTGAGGCCCATATGTCCTGATCTGGAGGGGGAGGAGTTCATCAATGTACTGCCCATGCAAGTGTTCGGCGTCGGCGTCATCCCATACGCAGAGCTAGGCGGTGTGGAGCAGGGATTCGCGGAGCTTGTTAAGGGCGTCGGCTTCTATATGGTGGGCCCTATAAAGGATGTATTGATGCGGACATGGATAATGGATGGAATGACCTTTGACGAAAACGTGGATCTATTGGTTATAGCTGACAATGAGACAATAGCCCATAAATACGTCGATGCGAGGCGCAGCGTTCACATGGGATTATCATCGCTTGAGCGATACGCACAATATGGATTCGATAGATTGGTCCTAATGCATCCCTTCGTCTCTAGGCAGTATCATGATGAGGTAGTCGCCAAGCTGGCTTCGCGTAGCGTGATTTCCACCGCCGGCTACCTTGTATTGTCAATGGATGAATACGAGATAAACGGGGTCACAATATATAAATGGCCATTGATTAACTACATGTTGTCCAGGAGCCTTAACGTGATGCAGAGAAACATGGAACTCAAGAGGTTCATTTCAATGTAGCCACCTCAGATCGGCCTCTATAGATTGCCTGGAAATACTTAATTCCAGACCTAGGCCGGTTCTATTGAGTGATGAATTATATTTGATGATGCGTGATTTACGATCCAGGCTGCTGACCAATATGTGCCCTAACTAAGCCCAGCCTTAACGCATTGCTCACTCCCCGCTTATAGCCCAGCACCCCGAATATCACTACTACGACAATTACCAGGAAAAATCCCACTCCCAGGGAATGCAGGTTATGTACTTTTATGGGAGTTATTATATTATAATTAAGCAGTTGAGGCCACTCCAGTATTGCGGCTCCTGCTATGATGAATGCCAGCCCCCCGTACTCCAGCACCATGGTGGTTATCGTCTTTCCCACCACGGCTATTCCGGCCATTGTTAGATTCTTCATCCTGGTTAACCAAGTTGCAAATAACGTGCCAAACATTATCTGAGCCGTCATTGTGCCTAAGCCGAAGAGCAGGCCGGGCACGAAGCCTAGGTAGGGAGATGGCATCGATGGAGCTAACACGGTGTATATTATCAATGCAAATGCGCCGAAGCCGAAGCCAGCTATGAAGCCGTGGAGGAGAGCCAGCTTCACAGGAACGGGTTTCGTGAGGTCCCTTTCATTTACTACCGCTGGGTTTATTTTGTGCTTTAATTCCTCCTCCTGTATTTGGCTCCCCTTCTTATGTATCCCCGTTAATATGCCCAGCTTCCTCTCTAGATAATGCCAGTGAAGGTATTCCCCATGCCTTGATATGTAGAGGCCAGCCGCCGCCATGGCTATGCCCACCATTATGTATGTAATGCCAAATGCAGTGGTGGTCATGAATAGGCCGGCCAATGCTAGGTAGGCCAGCTCCGATAATATTGCCCTCTGGGCGGTGAATCCAGCCGAAAATGTGAGCCCGGTCTTTGCTCCTCCCTTAGCGCTGAATGTGCCCACCGAATAGGAGAAGGTTATTGGCCACGTATGTTCGTCTGGGGTAACTCCATGCACTATTCCCAGCAAGTATGAAATTATCAACGCGCTTATGAAATCCACGTTTTGCGGGTTCCATAGGTTTATGGTAACCATATTCATTAGGGTTGCCCTAATTATTATATAAGCCTTTCTCCCATGCTTAAGAAAAATGGCCGAGCGCCATTTGTAGGAGGATAGATTCCACAGCGTCTGATAACCTAGGCGGGAAGTCCATGGAGCGATCTTTGTCGAGGAAGAGAATGCTTAAATATAAATATAGGAACCTTTCCCATGCGTTACTTAATTTTGGCGTTAATAGCAGTAGCCATGGCCGTTACTTTGCATGCTGCGCAGTTCAACGTGACCTACTCCGTGCTATTCAATGAATCTCTCTACTCGTATCCTGGATTAAATGTGCTTGCAATAAATCCATACTTGGGGTACATCTATGCCCTGAATCCGCAAGGATATTATCAAATAAGCTTGAGCGGGAGACCCGTGGCCAACGTCACGTTGTGCGCATCGCCGTCCGATGTTGCCGTCGATACATCAACTGGGACATTATATGTAACTTGCCCTCAACAGAATGAGTTAATCGAGGTGAGCCCAAGTGGCTCCACCACTGTGGTGCCGCTTCCCTGGACCCCTATTTCCGTGGCCGTTAACCCCCTCACTCACGTGGCGTATGTCGCGGCAGTCACCAGCAATAAATTGGCCGTGGTGAGGGGCACAAATGTTCAATTGATAATAATGGGATCATCGCCAACCATTGACTGGTCGCCCTCATCCGTGGCCGTTAACCCATCGAATAACTTAGTCTATGTATTATCGCAGGGAGCAAGCACCGTCACCATAATAAACGCCACATCAAGGCAAGTAGTATATGTGATCCACTTGCCGAGCGCACCCGTGGCGGCCGCTATAAATAATTATACTGGAACGGTTTACATCTTGACGTCGTCTGCCACGTATGTTGTGGAGGGCTTTGACGTGGTGGGCACAATACCCATAGGCGGTTCCAGCCTGGCGTTGGACCCCTTCAACAACATCCTCTACATAGTTCAAGGCCAATCGCTGTACGCCGTGTTCCTGTCAATGGGCTACGATACGGCGGTGCAAATACCGGTTCAAAACAAACCAACCTCGGTGGCAATAAATCCATACTCCCAACGCATATATTTATCCCTCTCCGGCTCGCCCTCCGGCGGCTCATTGGATATAATCAATTACCTGCCCAGCTCCACAGGCACTTATCCAGTCACCATTGTGACGGGCAGCAATTCCACGTGGGGTTTATCATTGAACGGTGCACGTCCCACTTGGTTCACGGGTCCGAACGCTACTATTTACTTGGGCAATGGAATATATAGTGCATCGCTTTACCTTCCATCCAATACATCGTATCCAATCAATATAGGAAGCTTTGTCGTCCACTACTCCACGGTAACCATAACGATACCCACCTACCAGCTCTCGGTGGGAATAGGGCCCGTGGCTGGGTTTAAGTGGAGCATTCACTTATCTAATGGGGAATCCATAACCACCTCCAACTCATCTATCATGCTTTACCTTCCAATCGGGGAGTACGGCTATGTCGTCGATTTCCCCAACTTCACGGCTCCAGTGGTTTCCGGAAGCATAGTGTTGAGCGGTCCCTCCTCAATATTCATACCCACCGAATCATTGACATTCGGCGAGGAGGGATTGGGCCTTAACTTCACGTGGGGACTCAACGTATATGGCACCTCCTTCTCCGGCAATGGGATTAGCATAATAACGTTTTTAGGACCGGGGCAGGTAATTAAACTATATGTTCCTCAAGGATCATATCTATACAGCGCGACCGTGCCCTTCGGTTATAAATCCACGACGGCATCAGGCCATGCGGGCCCCATCAACGTAATTCGGTATGCTCTTCAGACATACCCGGTCTACATCTCGGTGAACTCATCTACCTTAACGTACCCGATCTCCATAACTGGCTCCATCATAAATGGATCCAGCGTGAATATGGTGGAAACCGTGACCGGCTCCCTCTCCCTTTCCCTGCCAGATGGTAGATATAGCATATCGTTTGGCCCGGCATCCCAGGGAAGTTACTCTAATGTGGCAACTCCAATTAAGGGGGGAATTCAAGCATCCGTTTGGGGAAGCGGCGTTAACATCACCGATCAATACGTGGTGAATAGGTATCCATTAAAGATAAGCACAAATGGCTTGAGCGGGGCTTCTGCGGCAATTTCATTAAGCGGAAAGGATTTCAACGGCTCTGCAATAACGAGCAGCATATCGATTAAGTTGCCCAACTCGACCACTCTTTACATGCCCGACGGCTCCTACTCTATATCTGCATCGCCGGCCCAGTACGGCTCGTACAGCAAGGCTTTGACTCCGGCTCCCACAAGCGCTAACGTCGTTGTTAACGGTTCATCGGCCAGCGCTAACTTCACCTACAATACCGCCTATTACGATGTGTATATAACTGTGAATCACATTGGTTTATTGGGATCCAAGGAATGGAGCATAACGGTGAGCGGAGGCGAGTTTAATGGTCAATACCTAGATCAAACCTTCACGGAAGTCGGGCCAACAGCCGTGATATCTTTGCCGGATGGCGATTATCAATATAAGATAGGGGCCAGCCTATATATAATAACCGGCTCATCGGGCCACCTATTCATAGATGCCGTGCCGGCCACCGTTGTCGCATCAGTCTACTCGATAATATTAATAGCTATAATAGTGGCCATAATAGCCGTAGTTGCTTTCTTCGTGGTTTGGCGTAGAGGCTACCTGAGCAGGGGAGAGCTTTCGTGAAGGGACCAAGCGATCTGGAGAGCTTCATTAAAAGGAATGGTATAATGGCCACGCTGATGGTAGTCGGAGATGCAGCCACATCTATGAAGGCCGCCGCCTCCCTTGGCATAGATATTGATAGAATCATGAAGACCGTGATCTTCCTGGATGATTTGGAAAGGCCGCTTGCCGTTATGTTGAGAGGATCAAGGAAGGTGAATCAAAACGCGTTGGCCAAACAATTGGGGGCTAGGAAGATTAGATTAGCTGCTAGGGAGGAGGTAGTCAAGTTAACCGGGTATGAGGCTGGCGGGGTCCCTCCAATAGATCTGCCCCTAGACTCCGTGTTGGATTCGGAGTTAGCCTCAATGGGGGGAGTAGTGTACGCTGGGGGTGGAGACTCAAGAACCTTGCTTGAGATAAGCATTGAAGATATAATTAGATTACAACATCCCAGGATATTGTCTGTATCTATCCCTCAACAATTGCAATGAGTTTTACAATAAAAGGCGAGACTTATCAGTGATTATCTATGAGAAATGCAGTTATTCCCTCATAAAGGATCCATTAAGGACTTGATGAAGCATCGCTTAGAGGGTCTATTTATCGTCCTTGACAGCATAATGCATGCCCGTCCTCTCCGTCAATAAAGTAATGTTGGCGGCATCGTGTCTCTTCCGTTCACTATTTATGGAATTTGGCGTTCACGGACTTGCATCCTCTTTCCCATAAATATATACAAGGACGGCTATTAAGATTGAGATCAACGACGATGCTTGAACGGCTACTATGGGTTCATTTAAGACAGCGGACGATATGTAGCCGGATAACCATCCTAGTTGCTGCATGGAATTTATCACTGCATAATCCCGTGGACTACTGGCCTTAACCCCCTCAAGTGATAGCGGTATTATGGATTCCCAAAAGCCATAAAAGACCGCGAATATATAATTAATGCTCAATAATCCTATTAATGAAAATAGACCTATATTCACTGCTAGGAAGGAGTTCCTCTTTATCCTAGAACCAATCAGCGCAGAGATCATTCCCATTAACTCAGCTATTGTGGCTATGATCCCAATTGAGGAGTAGCTCAACTTGTAAATGATCTTATCCACCAAATATACATAGGGGGAAGCCAACGCTATTGGCAGTATCACCAGGAAAGGGATCAAGCTGGAGGTCTTTGAGGATTCATTGTGATTAGATGCAATATCATTTATCGTAATTAATGGCGCGGCGGAGATCAGCACGGCCGCCCCGCTTAGCAGGAAATCCATCTTTAAGGAAAGCGCTGTGGCCACGTACCCTCCGATGGTTGGCATTATTATCGAAGGAAGAATCGATATTCCCCAAATCCTCGCTATGGTTCCTCTTCCCATGCTGCTCATGTACGCGTAGAAGTGGGGGAGAGATAAGAAGAATAGATAGTAGAGTACCAAGGAAAATAATGCTGATGTCATGGAATTGGCAAAGCCTAGGGTCATTAGGCCAAGGCCTGATAATGTCATGCCTAGGGTCATTGTGCGTTTTATTCCGATCACTTTGCCCAACACAGCCCCTAAAATGGGTATAGGTACCGCGGCGGCAGTTAGGATGGTATAGAACAGTCCCAATTGGGTCTCCGGCATGAACTTCACAAGAAATATGGAGAGAAAGGGATAGTATGTGTAATAGCCCACTCCCCACAAGGTCCAACTCACGGCTATGGCCAACTCATCCCTCCTCATGATGTGCCCACTTTTCGTTTTAAAAAGGGTAAGGATTCGGGCTAGACTTCCTTGCCTATCTTATTCCTCGCCACTATCAGTCTCATTATGTTGGCGGCCCCCTCCGCGCCCACGTAGTAGCTGAGGGCGGAGAGAAGAACCCTGGCCTCGGGCAATTCCTTGAAGTAACTCATGCCTCCAAACCACTTCATTACCTCCAGCGCAGCATCGACGGCCAACTCCACAGCGGTCATCTTGGCCATAGCGCCTAGGGTGGCCACCTCCAGTATATCGACGTTATCCCCCCTCAGAAACGCCTTGTCAGCTGCCCATACCGCCTTGAACATTAGCAGCTCGGCCGCTTCCAATCGTGTGGCAAGCTCCGCGTACTTGAAGCTTATTCCCTCATATGATGCGATGGGTTTCCCGAACACTTGCCTCTCCTTTATCCATTTCCGCCCCTCATCCAATAACCATTTGGTTGCTCCTATCGATGCTGCGGCTATCATGGTTCTCGCCAGATCGAATCCCTCCATGGCTATCTTGAATCCACCATTTACTTCCCCCATTACTTGGGAATCCTCCACCTCGAAGTCCTTGAACCGCAATAGGCCGGTGGGAAGCCCTCTCCTACCTATTTCCTCGTAGTCGCTATACTCGAATCCCTCCATGGTCTTCCCATGTCTCTTTATGAGCGGGAGGAAAACCGTTAATCCTCTATGCTTTGCCTCAATGGGCCCGGTTCTGCCGATCGTGACGAAACCCCCCTCCTCCAAATAATTAGTTATCAGCGATATGCCCGTCACTATGTTCTTCTCCCCGTTCAATATCCATTTACTTCCCCCCCTCTTGGCCTCCAGCTTGAATGATGCTACGTCGCTTCCCCCTTGGGGTTCTGTGCTCGCTATGCCTATGAAGGCCTTTCCACTGGCCACCAATGGAAGCACTTCCTCCTTAATTGAATCGGAGCCGTGTCGTTGAACCATGAAAGGCCAAGCATTGTTTAGAAGATAATATACTGCAGTGGCGAGCGATGGATCGCCATATGCTAATTCCTCCGTCGCCAAGGCCACCATGGTGAAGGAACCATCGCCTCCCCCATACCTGGAGCTGAACGGTATGCCCAGCAACCCCACCTCCCCCATTCGCTGGATTATATCTATCAATTTATACTTTCCATCATCTAATTCAATCCAATTCGGTTTCACGTATCTATCCACGAACTCCCGCGCGGATTTTCGGAATAGCTCCTCTTCCTGAGTGAAGGAGAACTCCATGTAGATTCAGCTGCCTAGCCATTATTTAAGCATTGCATTAATTTATCCAACCCTATTGCCAGCATAGCGATACCGCCCACGTTAAATTGAGTGGAGTGGGCCTCTATTGAGTTGGGTAACTTCAGTTCTTGATCGGAGCCATCTACTATTATCATTATTTTTCCTCCCCCCTCAACCGCCCGTGCTAAATCGACTGTTCCTCCCCCAATCCTCCGCAACACTACCACCCTATCCGGTGCAAGCAGGTTTATGGCATCCAGCGCATCTGGGAGAACCAGGAGCGAGGCCGAGTGCCTTACTGCTATCTTAAATGCCTCCCCCACTCCTTGCTGTGCAGCTGCTCCATACACCCTAGTCAACACCAAATTCTTCACTCCAAATCCATAAACCATTCTGACGAAGTCCAACATCCTGGTTATGCTGGATACATTGTTCACCACCACGATCAAATCATTGCAATTCATGTATTGCCTCCCCTGCCTCCCCTTTTAATCGGATGCGTTTCCACGCATCATACAATTCATGTCGTATTAATCGAGTCACTGCCGTAAAATGCGCCTTCGGAGCAGGGAGATCAATTGCAGGGCGTAGTGGTCAAAGGCTTTAAATATTGCGAAAAATAATTACATGAAATGACAAGGGATATTTTCTGGCCAGCATGGAGGCTAAAATTGCTGAATCGAGGATAAGGTAGGCAACGAGAAGGCTCAAGAAATAGCCGATAAATTAGTGGGTGGCTATTATACGCATGATTACCCAATCACGGTTGAGCAATTAAGGGATATGGGTATTAAGGTATCCACCAATGTGCCGCCTGAGGCATATCAATTAATGTCATTGTATCCACAAGCCAGGACCAATAGGCCCGGGATAGAGTATTTGCCGTATCCTGCAATTCCGAGGCCTAATGTTAAGGAGGTCAATAGATGAAATTAATATATTGGCTTTTTTGCTAAAATTAATGTTGGACTTTCGCAATTGCGGAGAAGTAACTAGAAAATTTTAAATAAATTATTTTGCTTTTAATTAAATGGATAATAATCGCATAGATTACTTGATAATTGGAGGAGGGTTGGCTGGACATAGTGCTGCGAAACAATTAATTAATGCTGGATCCGTCGTGATGGTAACCGAGGAAGGGTTTACCCCTTACGATAGACCGCCTCTTTCCAAGACATATCTGAGGGGAGAGGTGGATGAGTCATCAATATTTTTCGAGCCGGAAATATATAAGCATGGAGTTAAGGTGATTCTGAGGAAAAAAGTGGAATCCCTCGATTCCAGGGAAGGAATAGCTATATTAAGTGATGGAACTACAATTGAGTTCAGCAAGGCATTGATTGCGACAGGAGGAAGGCCTAGAAAGCTGGGAGTGCCCGGCGAGGCTGAGGTCGGCGTGACGTATTTTAGGACATTAGATGATGCTCGCTCCATACGGGAAAGGGCGAGGGGAAGCAAGGCCCCATTAGTTGTGGGCGCTGGGTTTCTTGGAATGGAATTAGCGGCCAGCTTGGCCATGATGGGATTAAGGCCTACGGTTGTGGAGGCCAAGCCCCAAATATGGAGTGGATTCATGGATGAGAAAACTGCAATGGTAATGCAGCAATACTTTGAGGCCAGGGGGGTTTCCTTCATATTGGGCGAAACCATAAGGGAGTTCCAACGAAACCTAGCGGTGGTTGGAGATGGCAGAGAAATAGAGACCGATCTAGTTGTTGCATCAATCGGAATAATACCCAACTCGGAGGTGGCGCAGAGGAGCGGCATATCAACTGGGAATGGAATTATTGTTAATGAATACTTGGAGACCAATTCCCCCGGAGTGTATGCGGCTGGCGATGTGGCCAATATACTGGATCCAGTAACCGGCGATAGGCGTAGGATAGAGCATTGGAACAATGCGGAGTACACAGGCAAATTAGCGGCGGCAAATATGAGAGGATCTAGATCGCGATATGACTTCTTATCCACAATATGGTCCGACGTATTCGATCTGCACTTGGAGTCCGCCGGTGATGCTGTTAATAGGGACGAGGAATTGGTGAGAGGCAACGTGAATAAACCATCGTTTGTCACCATTTACCTGAGGCGGGGGATCATAATCGGATACTTGGCTGTTAATAGGGATTACGGAGAGCTGGAGGTACTCAATAAATTGATAATTAATAAATTCGACGCATCCAGCCATCGCAAGCAGTTGGTAAGCGAGGAGTTCGATTTAAGGAGCTTGGTTGCTTCAAATTAGCTTCTTCCAGTTTAATGTTGGCTGATCAACCAAGTTATCATTAAACTCCCCTTTATAACTTGCTTTGTGTCAGCAATACTGGAGCTTGTCATCGATTATAGATGATGCCTGATCGCTATCCTTTAAGGCTGTCCAGTTTACATCAGCGATTCAAGGGATTCCTCTATTTTTTTCAATTCATCAATAGTATATTCTATTTTCTTTCCATTAGGTAGACTGCGCACCACTATGAACGGCAATTTGCCGGCCTTAAATTCCTCTATTGCTATTTGAATCGGGTCTTGAAGGCCCATGGCTCTTGCATCAATTAGGGGAGCAGCCCCCATTGCCAATTGCTTGGCTCGTATGGCTACCATCTTGGCTACTTCATATTTGGTCAGGCGGGGAGGATAGGGTAATCCATTCTCCATAATTAAAAAGCAATGAAATAGATTATTTTAAAAATGTTTCTGCTTAATCCTCCTTAGAACCCTCGCTTCCCTCGCCGCCCTCGCTCTTCTTGCTTCCTCCACCCACCTTGCTCTGGGACGCCGCTATTATATCATCTATCCTAAGCACCATTATTGAAGCCTCCACTGCGCTCTTTATCACTTGCTCCTTAACTATCAATGGATCGTATACGTTCATCTGGCCCATCCTGGCTATCTTTCCGCTCAATACATCCACGCCGGCATCTATTTCGCCGGCATCATGCCTCTTCCTGAGCTCTGCTATTGCATCCACGGGATCCAATCCAGCAGTCAACGCTAATATAACCGGTATTTGCTCAACGGCTTCTGCGAACTTCAGTACGGCCAACTGCTCCTTACCGGGCAGCTTCCTACCGTACTCCCTTATTCTCCTGGATATCTCCATCTCGAACGCGCCGCCGCCGGGGACTATCTTGGCCTCCCTGAACAGGTCTCTGGCCACGTGCAGCGCATCCTGAAGGCTCCTCTCAGTTTCGTCAACTATCCTATCTGCTGCTCCTCTGACCAGTATGGTAACCGCCTTGGGATTGGGGCATTGCTCCACGAACACCATCTTCTCCTCTCCAACCTTTCTCTCCTCAACCAATCCAGCAGTTCCCAAGTCCTCGGGCTTTATGTCCTTTATGCTGGTCACTATCTTGGCGCCGGTTGCCTTGGCCAGCTTCTCTATGTCGCTCCTCTTAACTCTCCTGACCGCCATTATTCCTGCTTTGGCGAGGAAGTGCTGAGCAGTGTCATCTATGCCCTTCTGGGCTATCACCACATTGACCCCAATCGACTTGAGCTTATCAACGTATGATTTCAATATGCTTGTCTCCTCCTCCAAGTATCCCTTTATTTGTTGGGGAGACGATACGGATATCTTAGTGGTCCACTCCGGCTTCTCTATCTCCAATGGAGTATCCAGCAGGGCTATTTTGGCATTGGTCACCATCTTGGGCATATCCGGGTGCACGACCTCCTTATCCAGTACTATTCCCTGTATCAATTGAGTCTCATAGAGGCTCTTGCCCTTTTTCTTCTCTACCTTTATCCAGTCAAGATCTAGATTATATCCTCCGTTTACCTTATCAGCAGCTATTAGAGCCGCCTCAACTGCCTTCTGGGCTAGGTAATCCCTGGCCTCAGCAACTACCTTGCTGCTAAGGCTATTGGCCACCACTTTTACCAATTCCTCCTTCTTGGTTATATCTATGGGAATTGCAACTCCCTTGGCTGCCTCTAAGGCATAATCCATAGCCTTCTTATATCCATCAATTATTATGGAGGGGTGTATGCCTTCGTCGAGCAGGCTCTCAGCGCTCTCCAACATTTTGCCAGCCAAGACAACCACAGTGGTGGTTCCATCGCCCACCTCGGCGTCTTGGGCCTTAGCTATTTCAACTAAGAGCTTTGCGGCAGGGTGCTGTATCTCCATTTCCTTGAGGATCGTTGCGCCATCTCCCGTTATTGTTACGTCCCCAAACGCATCTATTAGCAATTTATCCATTCCCCTCGGTCCTAGGCTAGTTTGAAGTATCTCGGAGACAACCTTCGCTGCCATTATGTTGCTCCTCCGTGCATCCGCTCCAACGGTTCTTTGGCTACCCTCCTTTAATATTGAGACAGGAACGCCTTGAGCTCCCGTCTTAGGTTGCGATTGCTGAGCTGACATAGCTAACATCGTCCAGAAACGGTTCTATATAAACTTTTCTGGTATGTATTTCCCCATTCTGGCCCCTTGGATGGATTACGACGTGGCGCTCCATCTTAAAGGCTAGTTTTAATTAACTGGGTCAAGAGCAACCGAAATGGGAACATTGTTTCCCAAGGACTTCAAGTTCGGTTGGTCTCAAGCTGGCTTTCAATCCGAAATGGGACTTCCAGGAGATGAGGATCCAAACAGCGATTGGTTCGTCTGGGTTCATGATAGAGATAATATAACGGCAGGGCTCGTCAGTGGTGATTTGCCAGAGAATGGACCTGCGTATTGGAGCCTCTACAGGGCATTTCATGATGATGCCGTGAAAATGGGATTAAACGCCGCCAGGATAAACATTGAATGGTCCAGGATATTTCCTAAAGGGATGCCGAGGCCAGTTGAGAGCAATGTTAATATGGAGAGAGACGAAGTAATTCACGTCGATATTGATGGGCACGATCTCGAGGAATTGGATGGGGCTGTAAATAAGGCGGCCGTGGATCGCTATAGGAATATACTTGAAGATTTGAAGTCGAGAGGGATATTCATCGTTTTGAACATGTACCATTGGTCCCTTCCCCTTTGGATACATGATCCAATAAGGGTCAGAAATGGCGATCTAAGAGGGCCATCAGGATGGATTGATGCGAGGACGGTCGTGGATTTCGCCAGGTTCGCTGGATACGTATCCTGGAAATTCGACGACTTGGTGGATATGTACTCAACCATGAATGAGCCAAATGTAGTTGCTTGGAGTGGTTATATCGGTATAAAGTCCGGGTTCCCGCCTGGCCGCTTGGATTCCAGCTTGGCCAAGAAAGCCACTTCAAATTTGATCCGAGCGCATGCGCGTGCATATGATGCGATTAAGTTGATGACCAAGAAGCCCGTCGGCATAATATATGCCAATAATTCGTACACGCCGTTGACGGAGAAGGATGCCGCTGCCGTGGAGTTAGCGGAAAGGGATTCCAGGTGGTCGTTTCTGGATGCGGTGGCGAGGGATGGGGATAGAGATGACTTGAGAAACAGGTTAGATTGGATCGGGGTCAATTATTATTCCAGGTTAATGATTAGATCGACGGGCAATGATTCATACGCCGTGGTGCCTGGCTACGGTCATGTTTGCAACGGTTCCATTAGTAGAGATGGCAGGCCATGCAGTGACTTCGGCTGGGAGATCTATCCTGAGGGCATTTATGATGTATTGATTAAATACTGGAGTAGATATGGCATTCCCATATACGTAACCGAGAATGGAATAGCGGATTCCCTTGATTTTTGGAGGCCACATTACTTGGTCAGCCACATCCATCAAGTGCATAAGGCAATGAGTGAGGGAGTCGATGTACGGGGATACATGCATTGGTCGCTGGCCGACAACTATGAATGGGCCTCCGGCTTCAAGATGAGGTTTGGACTGCTGCAAGTTGATTACGCTAGTAAAAGGCGACTATGGAGGCCATCGGCATTAATTTACAGGGAAATAGCAATTAGCAAGGCAATACCAGATGAATTTGAGCACTTGACCCACGTTCCGCTTGGCAAGTCGTTTAACTCCTAAATAATTATGATGTGCCTCCCCCTCAAGTTTGGGTAACTCGTATTGTAGTGAGGATACCACATCTTAAGAAATAGAGAAGATTAGATACCACCTGGTAAAGAGGAAGTGTTCGAGCCTTAAAATTATGTAGGTGAATTTAGATATGGGGTACTTGGTCTTTGTATTATGCGGAATGAATTGTTGAGGCCAGAGGGCAGTTACGTTCCAGTTGGTCACGTATAATGGGATGCCCTCCGCCGCGGCTAGCCTTTCAGAGAAATTGAAAAAAGCATCGCCAGGCCGTTCTGCATAGGCCAGAGCGAGAAGCGTTACATTGAGTTCCCTTATTTTTGAGGTCTCTTGAATTATATAATCCTCATTGCCCACGAAGCTTACCTTGCCTTGAGATACGACTTGAGTACCATAGTCCTCATACATGACGAAATCAATGTATTTAGTTATGTTGGGCAGTATATCGAATCCCCTGTTCACTCCTATTATTATTCCAGGGTAAGAATTCTTGGTCTCGTTCAATATATGTATTATGCCTCCACCCACGCTGGGGTATTCGTCCACTACATCCAAGTCATCGAAAAGAACCCCATTAAAGCCCTCGTTGAGCACGTACTTAACTTCACACATTATGTAGTCCTGCCACAGCGGGCTTGATGCATTTACTATGACTTGATCCCAGAAAGCATCATAGCCCAACGATATCTCAGTAGCATTTATATAGCACGATCCTAAGGAGGAGTTATCGTATTCCCCGAGATCTATATAGGCTATTTTTATCCCCCGTATTTCGGCGAGCGTAGATGAATTGAAAGCCCACGGCTCCAAGATTACCATGCTGAAGTTATTCAAGTATTTAATCACGGATTCATTGACGGCGTCTCCGTAGTAGACTGCGAACGTTATATTGCTTTCCTTGATTCCCGCCGGATCTCTTGCAATCGAAAAATTAGAGTACATTAATTGATTTTTTTGAAGATTACCCACGTTTATTTTGAGGACCAAAATAGTTGAAATGAATAATATCATTACAGCCAAGAATGCAAATTCCACTATTAGCTTGGATTTCATTGAAAAATCAGCATCCCTGCATTATTATAAACTTAAATTCTAGATTGAAATTAAATTGAGGCCATTAATTCGGAGAGGAGATCCTAACGATCAAGCAATAGAGAGTCTTGGTGGTCAGGAGAATGAGGTCTCCTCACGAATTATTTTTCTATTAATTCTAATCTCTAATAATTGCACTTGCCGCTGGAGAAACCCGGGCCCGCGCTTTATCGAGGAAATAGAAAGGTAATCTGGTTTTATGGATTAATGGAGAAAGATATATTAATGGAAACATGAGAGTATGATTCATGAGAAGAGAGGGGATCTGGATGATGGTTGGATCCGTAATGCTCGTATTAATAACTATGATAGCCGCTGTGCTCTTGTATCTATGGTTCACCGGATACCAGTCCAGGGTTCAGACGGGCGCCGCTTCAATAAACTTATTGCCAGCCGCTTCGATAACCGAGGCGACATTGATGATAAATAATCACACCAGCGTTACTTTATCTGTTGAGAATGTAGGAGATACAAGCATATACATAACGGAAGCATCTATTTTAACAATCAATGGAGAGACTATATGCACGGCCACTCCCAGCGGTGATGGAAATGGCGAGGCATCCCCATCTAAGCTAAACGAAACGGTTGTGGGCAACATATTGATAGCGTCATTCACTTGCAGTCAGCCCCTATCTGATGGGACCTATACAGTTCAGGCAGTGACGAATTCAGGTCTCACACTACAATCAACAATAATGGATCAACTATCCCCAAGTTGATAGTGGCGTAATCCCTGAGGTCTCGGGAAGCCCTCTTTCCTTAAAGGCTGGAAGTAAGTTGGAAACAATCAACAAAATAGCCTTCAAGGTAAGGAGGTCGGATGAGGCCTCACGACCTTCCTTAACCATAGTCCATAGACATCCAATCGGCGGTAAATATAGGGAGGACTAACACCTTTAAAAATGCGTTCATGATGGCGACGGCGTGTTCGATTCAGTAATTATCAGCCGTTCATTGAGGAGCGATGGGTTTGGAGATGCGTTGCTTAGGGGATTCGTGGATTCAATGCTGGGACTTAAGGCAGCGGCAGTGGTGCCCTCCTTTGAATTAAAGGATTGGGAAGCAATGGTTATGCCAATCCGCGGCTCTCTATTGATAATTGTCATGGGCGATGCAGAGTGCCCTGGAGGTACCATATGTATTAGACCTAATGGTATGGAACAAGTTAGAATAGCGGCTCAGGAAGCCGCTGACTATAGCGAGGTGGTTCAATTGCCATACGTGATCGTAATCGATGAATCGTTGGATTGGACGATGGCAGTTAGAATGCAGAGAAGGAGGCGAGCCGTTTTTAATAAGAACTGGATAAGCGGGTATAGATGGTTGGGGCTGTCATTCACTGCATCCGTGGAAAGACCAGAATGGGGAATAAGAAGATTAAGATCATTAGGGCTTGACGCCTCATATGTGGAACCAAGGCCTAGGAACAATACTGTGAGATCTAGGGATCCAGTAGATATAGTAGACTTTGCCTTGTATTGTCTCTATAAAGCGCTCTATGACCCCATGGTGGAGGTTGGGGTACCCATAGTGGTTGTTGGGAGGGATATGGTCGTTAACGTCAGCGGTAGGGGCAATTTCAATCCAAGGCCCACGGCTTTCCTGCCCAGGCTGTCATCTGAGGTTCCAGACGTGGCCGTGAACAAACCCTTAATAGCTGTCCACGAGATAATCAGGATGGGTTATGAATATGGACCCGTGATAGGCATTACAAGGGAGGAGGACGTAGATGAATCTCTCTTAGCGGAAGTAAGCAATAAGGCTGCAGTACTGATCATTGGGAATTCTGGATCGGAGTCGTGTGATTCCATAATATCCGCTGTGAAGGAACTGGGCATTGCGAGGCTGGGAAGGATAATCCCAACTGAAAATAAGGCCATAATTAACGTGGAGCAATGCGATGCTTGTGGCGACTGCGTTAGATTGGGATGTAATGCAATAAAGATGAAGGGTGGTTATCCTGCCGTGATTGTGGATTTCTGCATTGGATGCGGGCTATGCACGGCTACTTGCACGAGGAACGCAATAGCCATGGGTAAGCCATAGCTGGAAATAAAACTGAGATAGGGATAAAATAAAATAATAATGATTTAGAGCGCATTACTTGCTTGGATGGGTTTAGCTTAGTTCTCAAAGTTTATAAACCGCTATTGAATACCAACGCATACATGTCTACCTATTTATCCACTGAGGAAATAAAGGCTAAGGTGGAGAAGCTTAGGGCTATTGTCCCGCCCAAGCTATTGGATGAATTTTTAGCCAAGGCCGAGGCCGTCAATCTAACCGAGGAGCAATTCGAGGAGGCCTTGAAATTCTTGGTTCAAGAATATGTGAAGGCAATGATAGATCCCGGAGAGGCTATAGGGGTTGTCACCGCGCAGAGCGTGGGAGAACCATCGACTCAGATGATTCTCAGATCGTTTCACTTCGCAGGATTGAGGGAGTTCTCCATGGCTCTCGGCTTGCCCAGATTGATAGAGGTGATAGATGCTAGGAAGAAGCCTGAGAGGCCCATGATGACTGTTTACTTGGATGACTCAATAAAGCAGGACAAGGAAAAGGCATTGGAGGTGGCTAAGCAGCTCCAGGCTACCACGATAGAGAACATAGCGAAGGCGGTCAGCATAGATTACATAGCCTCCACCATAATAATTGAGCTCAACGAGGATCAATTGAAGTATAAGGGAATAAGCGTGAATGACGTGAAAAAGGTGCTGGATAGGGCTAAGGGCAAGGGCGGCGAGATAGAGGTGAATGGTTTCACTATAATGGTTAAGGTGGATACTACGGAGTTGAGCAAATTGAAGAAGATACGGGATAGAA
Source organism: Thermocladium modestius (assembly GCF_055398215.1). NCBI lineage: Archaea > Thermoproteati > Thermoproteota > Thermoprotei > Thermoproteales > Thermoproteaceae > Thermocladium > Thermocladium modestius. Next base: position 440,761 of record NZ_AP043731.1, read on the forward strand.
TATTGCAAACCAAGGTTAAGGGAATAAAGGGAATAAAGAAGGCGGTAGTGATAGAGGAAAAGGGCGAATTCATAATACAAACCGAGGGAACGAACCTGGAGGCGGTTTTATTAACGGAGGGCGTTGATCATAGGAGAACCATCACTAACGACATCCATGAGATAGCTGAGGTTCTCGGCATAGAGGCGGCCAGAAGCGCCATAATAAATGAGATACAGAAGATACTCCAGAGCCAGTCGCTGGAGGTGGATGTGAGGCACTTGATGATGGTGGCTGATGTGATGACTTGGGACGGAGTTGTCAGGCAAGTCGGTAGGCATGGAGTCGCCGGCATGAAAGAGAGCCCGTTAGCCAAGGCTGCATTCGAGGTGACGGTTAAGAACTTGGTGGAGGCATCGTTGAGGGGAGAGACTGAGCGATTCAAGGGAGTCGTGGAGAACGTAATAGCTGGGAAGTATATACCGATAGGGACGGGCTTCGTGGAATTGCTCATGGAGATGAAGTAGCAGCATTGGTCAAGGCTGGCCGTTGGCTTACATAAATTCCAATGAACATCACGACAGCTCCAATCAGCTCCAGCGGCGTGGGTATCATGCCCAGCAATAGATAATCCATTGCTATCGTCAATGCAGGAACCAGGAAAACCAATGCAACAGCCCTTGATACTCCCATGGAATTTATCAATAAGTTCCATAAAAGGAAGAGCATGGAGCCCCCCATCAATCCCGTCCCCAGTAAGTCAATGATGAATTTATCTCTCATCAGCAAGCGATCGCCAAATATAAAGGATGGAATCAACAACATAGCTGCGCTGATCAGCATCTGAAGCGAAACCACTGTTAGGGGGTCCCTCGATCCTAGCTTTCTGAAGTAAGTACTATACATTGCCCAGAAGAATGCATTGATCACTGTCAGGATGGCCCCGATCAACTTCATGCTTCCCAGGAACGAGAGGTAGTAAATTACGACGCCTAAAAATCCTATTATGATGCCAATTATGTTGCTCCTGCCAGGTCTTTCCCCCAAAATAAGCATGGATAAAGGCAAGGCAAAGAGGGGCATTGTATAACTGAGCACTGCCGATGTGCCTGGATCAATGTAGAGCAATCCAAACGACCAGAAACCAGTGCTGAGGGTCGTGAAGAGGGATAGAAGAAATAGATCCAGATTCATGAATGGCTTAAATCTGCGAAGTGCAATCAAGGGAATCAAAAGCGATGCGCCAGCTATGGCGTATCGTAATGACATGAAGATGAGCGGGGGCGAGTACGATAGGCCATCCTTAACGAAGAAATAATTGCTGGATGCACCAACTGTATAGGCCGCTAAATATATGCCTGTCTTCTTGCTGCCATTCATGAAATCATGGTTCTTTTACCTGGATTTTAAATTATTAATACGAGTTCAAGAACCTTTCAATGCAGGAGCTAGAGATGACGTGACGCTTCGCGGCCTTAATTCAGTTAACCATGTGACTAAGGAAGCGGTAAGCTGTTGCTCCCTCGTTAGGCATTGACCAAGGCGAATTGCTTACCCAACATGCTTCTGGCATTCATTGAATCTGCGGTTTGTTTGCGAAATGGCCTTATGTGGGTGCACTGTTTAGTAAATCCATGAATGCGTCGGTGAAGGATGCGGTGCTTGGGATCAAGCCTGGCATGTGTTCCAACGAATATTGCATACAGCGGTATTTGGCCCGTCGATTGATGGCCCGTTATCATGTAGTGATTGATGGCATAGAGGTTGATGTGTTGGGAAATGGATGGGCAGCCGAGGTTAAGATGGGCTCGCATTTCTATGATGGAATAGGCCAGGCACTGGCCTATAGAAGAATATTGGGGATTGAAGAAGTATGGTTGATCCACGTAGTTGATGGGGATCCCTCCCAGCACTTAAACAAGCTTCCACTATTGATTGCGGGGCTTGGAATAATGGCTGCGATAGTGCATCGTGGCGGCGTTGAATTCATTTAGGGGGAATTAATAGGTCACTAATCATCTTCTACGTCAAATGGACACTTTATGTTTTTTCCATGGAATCTCAATGCGTCCTGAACCGGTCGGCAAGCCGCGCCATAACTGTTCCCCGGCAGTTTCTTTTTCGGGAATGATTCGTCGCTATAATCCTTATAATAACTCAATGCCGATTCTAGAATGTTAAGGGAGCTTCTATTTGATTTAACAAGGTCGTTTAATGCGTTTCTCAATTCCATATCTGGCTTCGCCCTTCCAGCGGTCCCTCCACCCTTGGATGATATTGAAATCCTCATATCAATAAGCGTGGCCGCCTCCTTCACAAGAAGGCTTTGATTCACATTAAAGAGAAGCGAATAATTGACGTTTCTTCCATAGAGCCTTAAATTGCTATTTATTGCGTTAATCATTCTTTTAGTCCTGAATAGATCGGTTAGAGTGGGCCTGGCCACCACGATGCTTTTGTCAGAACCATGCACTGCGGCCAGTGTGTATCTCATGTCGAAGAAGGGCGCCGTGTCGACTATTATTGAATCGAATTTATCTATATTGGAGTTTCTCAATAATCCCCACAGCGCTTCTGGTATTCCTATTCCGGTGGTGGAGAAGTCGGTGAACTGATCCATTAAGTCCTCGCCGGGAGGCAGTAGATATACATCATATAGATCCTCCACTACCTCCAAGTCCGCGAAATGGGCCTTTGCTTCCTTTATTTGTATTGCGTATTGGCTTATATCGATCGTTTTGTTCTGTTTGTAATCGGTGAACATCTTCGATAAGGTCTTTCCATTATTATCATAATAGTAATAGGCTTTATCTCCCATTAATCTAATCGAGAGACCGGCAGTGGGGTCTAGGTCTATCATTAAAATAGGTCGGTAATTCGAATTGGATAGGAAAAGTGAGAGAAGGAGAGCTATGGTTGTCTTGCCCGTGCCTCCTGCCGCGGATATTATGGGCATTATCGTTGCCTTATCGTACATTGACTAGCATTAATAATTATTGAATTTTAAATATTTAACTATGTTAATAACATTTAATGATTCATTATAATAAATATTTGGAAGGCAGGCCTTCCCTGCCTTTAGTTAAGCGCAGTCGCGGCCCACCGAGCCGTTCACCCGGCGCCACGTTTTGCCTCCGCCGTCGGCAATACATAAATTTTATCGCTCGTATCAATGAAGATCATTTCATAAATTACCGTAAAACCGTAAATCCGCCTCTTACGGTAAGGGGAGCAATTGCTTTCTTGATTAGGAACAAATTAGCGGTAATGGTCGCTTTCGATGTAATTCATGAATCCACATTACGCTGCCACTTTGGTAATTGTAAGAGTAATTAATTGCTGGATTCCATGGTTCTCTAATGATAAATAAGAAGCTGTGATTCTTAGCCGGAAATATTTATAATGCTTGGTTTATGCCTAACGTGAAAATTGATGAAGATAAAGCCATTGACCATAGGTCAAGAAAGACTTGTGAATTTATTGAGCGATGATGATAATGAGATAGTTGGGGTATTTGGGCCCAGCGGCACGGGCAAGAGTCTCTTGGTTCTATCTTATGGACTGGAATCCATTTTATCAGGTAAATATAAGAGGTTGGTGGTGGTAAGGCCCCTCATAGACGTGACGACGGGGAAGTCCGTGGCTCCTGAGCTTTTAGGCGAGCTCTTCTATAAATTATCGTCAAATTATATGCTGGATATCATGGGAACTATAGAGGACCCAGCGAAGATCAAGCAATTGATGGATGAGGGCAAGATAATGGTGACCGACATAGATTACTTGAGGGGACGTACATTTGATAATTGCATGATCTTTCTAGATGATGCTCAGAATGTTCCTCCTGAGAATGCCGCGGAGGTGCTGATTAGAACCGGTAATAACTCCAGGCTAGTGATAGCCGGCGACTCAATTCTTCAGAAGCCCATGAACTTGGAAAGAGATGGAGCCACGTTGATGAGAGAAGTTCTATTAAACGAGGAGAAGGCAGCCGTGGTGGATCTTGGCATAAAGGATATAGTCAGGCCTGGAGCGCGGAGGGGTCTTAAGTTGGTTTTGGAATTAAGGCTTAGAAAGAGAGGGCTATCCGGAGAGGAAAGCAAGCTGTTGGATGCGATTAGGTCGGCGGCGCCTGATGCCGATATAGTCACTGCCGTTGTGTTCAATGATATTAAGCGAAGGTTAAGCATAAAGGCGGAGGCGCCGGATGCATTGGTGATAGCCAAGGAAGGAAACTTGGGGAGGGTTATTGGAAAAGGAGGAGAGAGGGTGAAGGAGATAGAGAAGGAGACAAACTTAAAGATAAGAACCGTTGAGATGTCCCTGGATTTCAAGCAATGGATAAAAGTCCTTCATCCATTAGGTTGGGCTGGAAAGCATATAACAGACGTCGACTTTGCAGGCCCTGATCTGCAAATAACACTGAGGGAGGAATTCGGCGCGTTCATAGGACCGCGAGGAATATACGTCAAGTTCTTGGACGGGATATTCAGGAGATTAATGAACATAGGAGTTACCGTGGTTGAGGAGGAACGGTAAGTCTATTGCCGACCGCCGATTAATGGCCTAATCCATTTTTGTATTCCATATATCTATGATTTCTCCACTCTTGTGTTCACGGTACCTCCACATTTGCATGCATTTTTTCCATATCTTCCTCCGTCTTATTTAGCCTCTTCATTAACTCGGCCACCACGGAATCCAGGAATACCATTGTTGTATCCTCGAATAACGTGCCTAACGGCGCTAATGGTTCATGAAGCCCCAGTATCTGTCTAGCGAAGTAGTCATCAACTCGCGATACCTTTGTCCTGCCAGGAACGACCACTAATGAGTCAGCTGTCTTGGCCAGCGGCGAATCGCTGTAGCTGGTGATGGCGATTATGGTGGACTTCATCTTCTTGGCTGCTGCTGCAGCCTCTATTACTAGGCTTGTAGTTCCACTGCCGCTTATCGCCACTACTATATCCCCCTCTCCGATGCTAGGGGTTATTGTCTCGCCCAGCACATATGATCTAAAGCCCAAATGCATAAGCCTCATAGCGAATCCACGTGCTACCAAGCCGGATCTTCCCATTCCCACCACAACTACCTTATGATTGCTCACATAGGCCTCTATTAATTCATCAATGAAGTTATTGACTTCCTCCGGCTTCAATTTATCTAGCACGGTTTCTATGAAGCCGGATATCTCCTTGTACGCCTCTAGAAAATATTTGGGAAGCGCCTCCTTTTGGCTCACTTGTCGTAGCGCTAGGATTAGTTTTTAAGTCTTGCCCACGGAGGGCATCGATAAAAGAGCGACGCGCCTCACCCCTTAGGGCTTTAGGGGTCAGTGGCATTTATCATTATCTAGAGACGGGATCGAGTTTTCATGCTAGGTCGATTCGCAGCCCAAGCGGGGACATTAATTGACGTAGATGAGAAGGCAAAAAGGAAGAGGATGTTTTTAATACTAGATACTTATACGGAATTGCGGTCTGCTTTAACATGCATTGAATCAGCGGTCGATATACGAGATAGTGTTAAGTTTATAATGGCATACATCTCGCAATATGCATTCATGGCATTTTGGCTTCTTCCTGTTGCAGTAAGCTTTTCCAACTGAGATCAATCCGGCATGCATTAATTTCAATTCATATATATCGCTCAAGGCTTCGGCCACCGCTTTGCTCGCCTCTTCCTGGCTCACATGCCTTCCAATCACCCGTCCAAGGACTATTGCGGAGTAGGAGGATGGAGGAAAAACCCGTGCATTGGATATGAATAGCAACAGTGATTTCGCGGTCTCCTTGCCTATTCCCTCTATTTCCAATAATTTTTCCTCGTTGATAGGGGATACCAGCGCGGTCACTCCTCCTAGCTTAACTGCCTCCATTGAGAAGGCCTTTAGCCTACGTGCCTTGGTTTTGTGGAAGTTAACTTTACTTATCTCCTTGTCTATATCATCTATATCCATCTTGCTCAGCTCTTCAACGTTTGAAATGCCGTTTTCCCTCAACTTCATCATGACCTCTCTAACCACTTCCCATTTTGTTAATTGGACCAAGAATGCCGATATGGCTATCTCGTCAGGAGTCCTCATTCCTCCCCACCAAGAATAGGAGTATGGATCGCCGACCACCCATCCTTGACTCGATAATAGTTCCTTATTGGATTGAAATATATGGATCAGCCTTCTAAGCGTGTATGTGAATGATCCATTTATAGATCCCTCCATTTCACTTAGCTTTTTAAGCATTGCCGTACTCTATAATGTGGGTTTAGAAAAAACATTTTTAAATAATAACTGGTGGACAAAACCATGTCTAGCGCAAACCTCTTCAAGAGATACGAACTACCTCCGCTTCCATATAAAACAAGCGACTTGGAGCCGCACATAAGTGCGCAGGTAATAGACGTTCATTATAATGGACATCACAAAGGTTATGTAAATGGTGCCAATGCAACTGTTGATAGGTTGGAGAAGATATTGAAAGGTGATGTGACGAGCTACGATATACAAGGATTGCTGAGAAATCTATTTTTCAACATAAACGGCCATAAACTGCATGCAATTTATTGGCACAGCATGGCGCCCAGCGGCAAGGGCGGAGGAAAACCGGGAGGCAAGCTAGCTGATCTAATAACGAAGCAATATGGAGGGTACGATAAATTCAGGAAGATATTTGACGAGGTGATGAGGTCTCTTCCCGGCTCTGGATGGGCAACGCTATACTATGACCCGGAGACCGGCAATTTGGTTTTCACCACATTCGAGAACCACTACAATCAACACATAGCCGAGTTACCAGTTTTGCTGATAGTTGACGAGTTCGAGCATGCATATTATCTACAATATAAGAACAATAGGAATGCATATCTAGATGCCATTTGGAACGTATTGAATTGGGAGGAGGCCGAGAAGAGGCTCTCGAAATATCTATAAATTAAGAAAAATAGAAATAATAAATAATATAATTGTTTTTATTTAAAGCTGAATTAAGGGAGAATTTAGGAGATCCCATTGGTAGAACGAATATAGGTATATTTTTCGCCCTGACTTCCTCTCTCCTTTGAAGAAGGCAGTCTCTTCTTCTGACCTCTTCCCTGCTCTAAAGGGGTGGGGTTCCTGGTGTCTTGGGGGACACCCCTTTACTGTCGCTACTCCGTTGCTAGTCATTACGGTGGTAGATCCTGCTCCCCACCTTATGGAATTAATCTAGGGCGAGGCTTGCATGCTCTGAAAATTATAGCAATGAGGCATAGTCCAGCAACAAAAGCATTCAAGTATTGGAGGGCTCAGCATGCAATATATTTTTCTATTACTAAAGCGGTTTACTTATTTAGCATTTATTGTGTCTTAGCAACGGCTTTGGTTATCATTTATACTGACCATAGGTCTGCTCAATTTGATGGTGTTTTTCTACGATAGTTATAGCAGAAAAACACGGTTATAGGTTGTATATTAATTAATAGGATCCTCAATAAAAATGGGAAAAAGAGTTTTTTCTCACTTAAAAATAAGTAAAAATAGTTATCGATACATTTAATATGAGGAGATCCCACTCTATAGTTGGGTGATTTGGGTGGCGAAGAAGAAGAAGGAGGAAGGGACTCAGGAGAAAAAGAAACAGTAAGTCAAGGTAAAATTAAGGTAAAATAAAATAAGGTATTTTTATCTTTCATGTTTTCCTTTATGAACGTTAATTCAAAAATGGCTGCTTTAAGTAGATGGTAATTCTATTAGGACTTCTCGTCCTTTTCTGGAAAATATTTAATTTCTCCAGCGTTTCGTCATAGTCGTGAACGTAAGATTTGGCACGGATGGTGTTAGGGGAATAATAGATTCTACATTTAATGAATTGGTGGTGGCCACCATAGTTGAGGCTGCGTTGCGGCATTGGAGTAGGCAGTATGGAGCGACTCGCTTGTTGGTGGGATACGATACCAGGCGTAAATCGAAGGAGTACGCCGAGGTAGCCGCGGTGATAGCTGCTAGTCATGGATTTGATGCGTTGGTGGTGGACTCGCCCACCCCCACCCCCACCGTTGCTTGGGCTGTTAAATCGATGGGCTTTCACCTAGGCTTTCAAATAACTGCCAGCCATAATCCGCCTCAATATAACGGCATCAAGATAATAACTATGGCCGGTTCCTCAGCTTTTCCCAATGACACTGATGAGGTAGAGAAGATAATACGTGACGAGGGGGATGATATAATTAAGTCGATAAGGGATGTGCCTAGCAAATCAATGCCTACCGTATCGTTAAAGGATCCATATATTGATTACATTCTATCATGGCTTGAAAGCAGGGTTGACATCAATAAATCCCTCAACGTAATAGTGGATCCAATGCATGGGGCAGCTGTTGGATATACATCCAAGATACTGGAATCCCTGGGCATGAGGGTAAAGGAGATACATGGCTTTCACGATTCGTCTTTTGGAGGCTTAGAGCCGGAGCCTGAGGAGAGGAACTTGGGTGAGATGATAAATGCAGTGGCAAGTGGTGATTTTGACTTAGGCATCGCCCATGATGGTGATGCAGATAGATTGGCAGTTGCTGTGAAGGGGCTTGGTTTTCTCGGTGCAAATAGAATCATACCGATCATGATTAACAAGTTGAACGATTTAGGATTAATAAGGAGGGGATTAGGAAGGACTGTTGCCACAACTCACTTGGTAGATTGCTTAGCGTCCCGGTTTGGGGTTCCGCTCTATGAGACACCAGTTGGAATAAAATACATATCTGAGCTAATAATAGATGGAAAAATAGATATTGGAGGAGAAGAGAGCGGTGGTTTGGCGTATTCGTGGCATGTACCCGAGAAAGATGGGATATACAGTGGTTCTTTGTTTGCATCGTTGATAGATGGCAATGCAAGCGTGGAGTTGGATAGGATCACCTCGATATGCGGGACCATGTATTCGTCCAGGATAGATATGGCTATGCAGAACTCAAAGGAATTCGTTGCATCAAATGGAGATGCCATCATTGATTCACTGTCTAGTCTCGGCGAGGTAAGCAAGGTAGTTAGAATGGATGGGATAAAGGTGATTTACGCGGATGGAAGTTGGTTATTGATCAGGGGAAGCGGAACCGAGCCGAAGCTGAGGATATACGCGGAGACCAAGAGCCGCGAATCAACGGAGGAACTGCTCAAACGGGCAATCTCCATTATATCAAAGCTGGGTTCTGTGAAGGGGATCAAATAATTACTTGTAATTGACAGCGGATTGCATGAATAATACATTGAATTTATCTCTTCTCTTTATTGTTGCAAATGTGAATATGTGCTCCACGTTAGGCATGTTACCCATAGCGACCGCTCTCACGTACTTGACCGCGTTAGGTTCATTTGTTTGATTTCCATCTAAATCCAGCATGCGTATATCCTTCACCTCCAATCCGGCTCCCCTCAGCTTCTCGGAGACGCAATTGATTATATCCGTGAATTCCAGCCCGGAGCAATCCTTCATGAATTCCATCATTACCTCTGAATGTATCTTCTGTATTGCCTTGCTTACCTCATCTCCTGCATCCATTGGAGCATGGCTATTACATACTATTAAATTTTTCCTATAATTATTTTGATCAAGCTATATCTCGCTTGGGAGACATGGCCTGATGCGAGTAATAAGGCTTTTGATGGCATGCTTAGAATAATAGTCCTTTAGGATTGGCATGGTCTCCATGCTTTGCCCGTAACTCAATGTATTAACACTTGCCTATTTGCTAACGTTTTTAAATAATAAGGCATTATCCCGAACGAAATGGATGGTTTGAGCGTTGATGGATTGAGGGTGTCAATAGGCGGCACATACATAATAAAGGATATATCGTTCAACGTCAAGAGAGGAAGGATAGCCTGCCTTTTGGGCCCAAATGGCGCTGGCAAGACCACGATTATAAAATCGATAATGGGATTAATGCCTTTCAGCGGTGTTATTAAAATAGATGGGGTACCAATGGATCCCGGCAGTAATGAATTCAAGAAAATAGTAGGATACGTTCCTGAGTCTCCTCTATTATTTGACTCGTTGACTGTTGAAGAGACAATTCAATTCATTTCGTCGGTAAGAGGCTTGGGCTCTGAGCATAGCGACTGGATTAAGTGGTTATTGAATGCTTTTGGATTAGATGCGCAGGCACGTAAATTGATTTCATCGTTATCAATAGGTACTAGGCAAAAGATTTCCATAGTAACGGCATTGATGCATAGGCCTGAAGTTCTGTTATTGGATGAGCCTTTCAATTGGTTGGATATAGCCTCCATCGTTATATTGCGGGAATTATTAAATAAATACAAGGATAATGGAAGGTCCATTCTGATGGCTACTCACATGTTAGACGTGGCCGAGAGATTATGCAGCGAGGTGATTCTAATCAATAATGGCGCAGTGCTTAATATAGTGGATTCCTCAGAATTAAGCAAGGATAAACTGGAGAAATTAGTTCTGGAGGAGACTGAAATGGATAAATACGTTAAGGCAGTCCTAAGCGGAAATCAATAACTTAAGCCTTTTGATGAGTCCCGCAAAATGGCGGTGATTGTTGACTATAAGTTCACGTAGGTTCGCCGCTGGAACATTTATTTATGCCGTGATTCTATGCGGGAAATCACGGGAAAACTGGGCATAAGAGAATTAATGTATAGGGAATTGTTATTTCAGGGTGTTGTAGGCTCTAGACTTCATGGGTTGCCAACCATTATTGAAGGCAGCGCATTGAGGAGGGTGATGAAGATATCCTATATCCAGAAGGCCTTCATATCGCTTTTCATAATATTCATGTATGTAGTGGATGTTGCGCTGATAAAGCTATCGGCCACGTTCGTGAAGGGATTGGGATCCACCGCCTCAATGCCGGGGCAATCCATTGCCCATATAGTAGGTCAGTTAAATCCAGTGGCCCTCTCCGCTTCATATCCATTGACTGTGTTCTCGTATACGTTCTCCATTCTCTTAATAGACACTCTTCAATTGCTATATTCCATTAGAGGTACATATTTGATGGATTTCTTCTTGGTGCTTCCCATCGATAGAGAGTCAATTCAACGTGGCCTGATAGGATCTACCTTGAGGGTAATGGATGCGCCGCTCGCCGCCAATGTTGTGGTCGGTATTGCATTATCATTCTTTTTATCTCCTTTATCGCCATTGATAACTGCAGCTGCAATAATCTATGCATTTGCGTGTTTCTCAATAATGATGATGGTGCTGACCAAGGGCTCATCTTCCATGATGCAGATGATGCTTGTCTCGGCGGTGATGATAGCCTTCTTAATGATAGGCAGCTTCCTTCCTCTTATAATGATGGAATACTCCACATCCACTGCGATCTTCACATCAGTTGAGCTGCCATTGTCCTTGATTAGATATGTCCCAATAATAAACTTAGTGTCGGCTGAGTTATCTCCAGCTTCCCCTGTTATAGCATCGGTCGTGCTATACTCAGCAGCAGCCCTTGCAATCATATCATTGCTGGCGAGGATAGATTATAGATCGCTGTTCATGGAGGGAGGTTTGGCTTCGCGCGTTGGTTCTATTAGGTTAAGGAAGAGAAATTTGGTTGTTTCCATGATATTAAAGGAACTGAAGGCAATATATAGATCCAGCAGATTGTTGATGATGACTATGGTTCCTATAGCCTATGGTATCATATCCCTGATAATGGTGCTAATAGTTCCATATAAATACCTTAGTCCTAGGCTTGTGTTGATAAGCATCATGCCGTTTGAATTGATGATGAGCATAGTCACCGTGATGATTGTTTATCTATCCTATATGGTGGACCTGGGAGGGTATTACTTGCTCAAGATGCTGCCGTTAGGCAGGAAGAAGATATTGGAATCAAAGGTGTTATTATCATTTATCCTATACTTAGCATTTTCCTCACCGTTGCTGTTAGTGCTTGGAATAAATGCATTGTTGAATCTACTTCCAATAATGATATTGGAGGTTATGCCCATAATGGTGGGGGTTGGATTGCTGGATACCACAATAAATTCGTTTATGAAGCAGATAACCATGGGTACGCTGCCATTATTCATGATAATATTGATAGGGTTAGCCGTTTTAGTGGCGGTCTTGCCGTTAATTTCAGCCGCGGTGTTATTCTACGTATCCAGCGAGCGGGCTGCATTAATGGGCATGGGCGTCTTATCCCTCATTGAGCTAGCCGTCGTACTGATAGTGAATATATTGGAATGAAATGGTCTATTATTGGAAGCAATTGATCGGTGAACCTATTTATGACTGTGACTATGAACCTATCCCCATCTTGCTCAAACGGTATTCCATGAACGCTCAACAGTCTGCTTAATGACTTTAGATCGCCCTCCGCAGTCACCTCTGCCTTATAGGGAGTAAATGCCTCTCCTTCTAGCGCGACCTTCAATGTATCGTGTATATGCCTGGCCAACCTATACGCTACATCATATGGAGGTAAGCCTTGTGGGAGCGTCATTAAATGCACATTAAATCCCTCCATTAGAAAATGCGCATGGGGCTTGTACATCTCATCCCCCTCCTCGTTTAGGGTCACTATTAATGTGAGCTTCGGTTTTAGTCTCCACATAAGCTCATGTATGTAGGAGGAGTACTTGGAATTCAGCAATAGGAAGTCGTTGAATACATCTATTCCATCCTCATCCAATCGTCCCCTATCCATTGTTATGTCGGAGAACGCCCCACCATTTGCATATGGTACATATACAGCGTCATCTACATGAGGAAACAATTGCCTCTTTATGTTGGTGGGGCAAGACGATGATGCCATTAACGTCAAGGAATTCGATATTAAATATTCATTGAAATTAAACCCGCTCATTATCATTATCTCCGGTTCCCTGCCCGTCCTTATCACTGGGGTGATTGAATCATCGACATTACATCCAACAGTTTTCAAAAATGATGATGCGTAGGATAGATTAACGGGTCTCGTCTGTAGAGCTATCATTGGATTGGCAGGTATGCTCATTAAATCACGCAAGCATCTGCCTTTTTAAATCCAACACCTCCAGTTTAAGGGGAGTCCTAGCACTTCAATAATTTAATATTAATTATTGATTAACGATAACTTCATTATTAATGAGTGATGCACCAAGCATTATGGAAATATCTGCGTATTTGAGCGGGACCTAGGTAGAACTCGTGCTTTTCAACATGGGAAGGCGAAGTCGCAACGAACGCCTAACGTCCCACATCTCTATGTTATCGTAGGGACAAGCCTCTACGCACTCGCCGACGCCCACACAAGTAATGCTCTTATAATACCCCTTGGCTATGAAGCTGCCAGGCATGCTTGAGTTACCCGTGGGACATGCTCTAATGCAGTCCTTGCTTTTACATGATATGCATGCATTGGGGTTCCTCGCCACCAACTTGAAAAAGCCGAGCCTGCCTATCAATTGATTGAACGCTCCCCAATGACACCATCCATACGTGACGCAATTATAAGTGCCCAGCAACGGCGATAATGCGAACATCACATACCAAATAACTCCAAAGGAGATCAAGTAAAGCAACACCAATGGATCGACTCCCCATGCGGTCACGTTTAAGTACTTTGTTTGGTCCATGTAAGAGATTACAGCCAGCGCTATTAGAAGAGGCATTATTGATGTAATCAATGCATCATGTATCTTACGTATAACTCCCCGCGGTACTTGGCGATTTCCAGCATTGAATCGTATTTGTTTGAGATCATCATAGAATGTGCCTTGCCACATATAAGCTGCGGAACACGTTAGGGAACAGACCTGTCTTGATCCGAAAAGGAATGACAGGATGCCATTTATGGCATAGGTGCCCAACACAGCTATTAAAAGCGAGGGAGCAAGGGGTCCAGCAGTGCCAAGACCCATGCTCCAATCCAAATAAGGATATTTTACCAACCCAGTTGGGAGGAAACTTGGAATATAAATGCTATAGAGTACATAGGCCATCATCATCATGATCATCCTTACCTTATTCTCTAGATTACGCGATTCACTCATCTTTGCAGCAACTAACCATCCCATTTCTATCCCCATCATAATTAAGAAACCCGGGCTCAAGGATAATGACGAAATGAACTCTATTGAACCGATCACGCTAATGGGGTTAAGCAATGACTTGAGCTGGATTACGTCAAGCCATCCTGCTTCCATTGAAATCACTCCACCCATGGCCGCCTCAGCTACAAATATAGCTGAAAGGGATAATGCCAAGATAACGGGCTTTGTCAGCCATGAAGTTCGCCCACCCATTAAATCATCGTTGAGGTACACCACGAAGTACCAAGCCATGTCCACAAGCACGGCTGCTCCGTAGGAGATCCATGGAATGAATCCAATATATGCAAGTAATTGAACCAGCATCATAATTGCCATAACTATGCTTGCGCCTACGAATACATGTATGTCATGATCATGGATGACCTTGTGCCTATGAAGATAATCCAGCATGATAATTATTGTAATGGTCATTATGATGGCGGAAGCAGAGAGCGAGAGCTCGAACCAATAGCTCCCCATCATTATGGGGTTAAACAACATATTGATTATCCATAGAGGAGCTATTTTGCTCAATAATCCTCCATTTCTCTTATTTAATGCATAGCTTATGCCCGCCTCCACGGTCATGGGCACTATGAACCAAGGACTATTGAGGGACCTGAGCAATAGATCGTTACTTGCGCCGTTGAAGTATAATGTGTAGGTTATCCCCATCAAGATCTCGCCTATTAATGCCCCAACCGCCACGGCAACAGTGGAAAGCTTACGATCAATTACGCGGTCGCTGCCAGTATTGCCGCTCAGGAATACAAGCCAAGCGATCATGGATACATTAGCTATAAGTATGGCGGTGAATAGATTATCGGTATTGGGACTAGCTAAGTAGTAGGCAGCTGCCCCGAACATTATAGACATTGCCGCCAGGATGTAGAGCAACCATAACAATGATTTTATTGATAATTCCTTAGTTGCCTTGTAGCGCCATATTACGAGAACCACGGCCGCCACCATTCCGGCGGCGCCGCCATAAACGAAGTATATCGACCATGGATTCATTTACTTCGCCCAGGCTTGGGCGGGTATGCTATATACCTATATAGTGCTATTATTTCGCCGAATACAACCAAACCGGCTCCAACCAATACTCCTATCATGGGCTCGAACGAACCATCAGGCAATACTTTCCACAGTGCGGCGGTTATTATGACCTCCACTGCCACTAAGAAAGCTAGAACCAGGGTAGCGTATGCCCGCTTCACAGCGATTTCCCTCAGCGTAGGTTGCTTCATGTTGCCGGGCTTAGGTCCTTTCCACGTTGCATATACGAACGCCATTCCTGCCAATATTATTGCTGTGGGAATTAGCGTCACCTCGGCCACCCTGATGGGCGGTATGGGAAGTCCAGGCGTCAAGGCTCCCCAAATAGCATATATTATCAACCATACCGTTATCAGCCATATTATTATAACCGTGTGAACCATCCTATCCAACGGGTGCAATTTATCGCTGCGGTCCAAGAAGGGCAATAACAATAGGTATAGCAGCGGTATTATTCCTCCCACCGTTACTGCTATGAATGGTCCGGAGCCGCCTTGGAATAGTGGTAATTGAAAATCAACTATTTTATAAACATTCAAGAAGAACCACAATGGGTAAGGCGGTATGCTGGCCGCGGCTGCACTGGTAGGAGATGGTCCTGGTAATGGAGATAGCAAAATGGGTATGGAGCCTTGCGGGAGCATCAAGAGTATGGACGGTATTATCAATATGAACCCCCAGACCCAGAAGAGTATTGCAGCAGTGTAAAGGAAGTTGTTGGGCCACCACTTTGGCGCTTCCTTTCTATCCAATTCGGCCGGCGATTTATAATTAAATAGCTTGGGACTAGGCATGACTCCATTCTGCTCAGCCAATCCCAAGTGCAGTGCAAATAATAACGCCACCAATGCGGCAAGCGTTATGTGCCATGCCAATACCCTGGTGAATTGAGCGGTCTCTCCTCCGGGCCCGAAGAATATATTGAGCAGCAAGCTTCCCAGCGGCGCGCCTTGAAGGAGGCCCTTCGCTACGTCAGCGCCATCCACTGACAAGGTATCTCCTACCAAGGAGTACCCGAAGAATGCTGTGCCGAGAACGGCAGCGCCCATGATAACCCCGAGCACCCATTGGAGCTCCCTGGGCTTCTTATAGGCGCCCACGAAGTAATTCCTGAATAGATGGACGAATGCCAAGAATATCATGGCATAAGCCCCATATAAGTGTGATGCCAGCAATATCTTGCCGAAGGCCACATTATTAACTATGTATTCTGTTGATGAATATGCATTGCCGGGCTCATAATACATCAATAATAACAATCCGCTTATCACTTGCCAGAAAAATGCGGCAGCAGTCATTCCCCCCGTCCAGTAGCCAAGCTTGAACATGTAATCCGGCGTTCCCACCAGCGGTAGCTCGCTTAATTTAGCCCGCTCATCCAGCCATGCCCAGAAATCGAAGCTCTTGGCCTTATCAATTGCCTGGCCAACTTTCTTTCTTATGTTGACCTCCATTCCTCATCACCCGCATTGAGACAGCTTTCCTAGGTTATTTACAACTGCTTGGGTTACTGGGGAGCCTCCTTGTAAGTCACCCATCGGGTTGTTTACTACGGAATCGGTCGGATTCCCGAAGCCAGGGTGTCCATATATCACTGGACCAACCATCTTCTCCGCATATAATTCATCAGTGCTTGGATCGTATTTGAGCGATACGTAGGGCAATGGTCTAACGGTTGGGCCCGTCACCACCGCACCGCCCTTGGCCGGGTCATATGTGCTTCCATGGCATAAGCAATGGATTACTCCCTTAAGGGATCCAGCGCTGGTCTGGGCTGGTTGGCATGAGGGTATATTGGGGTAGAAGGATATCAAGGGAGTTTGACAACCTAGATGCTGGCATATACCGCTATATGCCACTATTGAATTATTCGGCCCCACGCCGCCGGGAAAGTCGTATGTAGCTCCGGTTTGAGGCACCGTTACTGTAGTGGGCGGCACGTTCACTGGATTTCCCTGTTGATCGCCTATGTTTATCAACATGTTGGGTTCATTGGATAATGGATAGTTGAACACATATAGGTAAGACGTATTTGGAGGTATGCTGCTTGCCTTTATTGGGTTGCCGCTGGGATCCAACAACTTCAACGTGGGAAAGCTTGTCAAGCCGCTCACCGGCGGTATTATCTCCTCTATTATGGGCGGCACCGCGCTAATTATCATGGCGGCGCCGGCCAGCGTTACCAGCGCCTTTAGCGTGCGCCTCCTCACCAAGTCTACCTCCTCCTTCTTCTCTCCTTCTTTCTCAGGCATATTGTTCCACCTCTACTCCGATCTTCTTTATTCTCTTGATTACCAATTCATTGAATAGTTTTAATGCGAATATGCCTTGGCCTATTCCCAATATGGTGGCGAATATTACGCCCAGCAAGTCTAGGTTAGGGACAGGTATGTTGTATACGCTTAACAAATAATGATATGCGTACCTCCTCGGGACGCCCAGCAATCCTTCTGCCATCCATACATTGACGAAGCCGTAACCTCCTATTAAGCTCATCCAGAAATGCACCTTGCTCCATTTATCGTATAGGTTAACTCCTTGATATATTCGGGGCACTATATAATAGATCATTGCTATTGCAGTCATTGCGACCACCATTAAGGCAAACAGGTGGAAGTGGCCGACTATCCAGAGGGTATTATGTAGGTATAGGTTCCATCCTATCATGGCTTGAGCTATTCCGCTGAATCCCCCCTCTAGCCATGCAAATATCCCCATATAGGTGAAAAGCATTGGGGGATCCCATTTTATCCCGCCCTTCCAAGTCATTGATAGCAGGGAATAGATGGATACCGCGGATACTATTGAGATGCCCATTGTGGAGAGTTGGGCAAGGAAGTTCACCGGCAGCGGCTGAAACGGGTATAGGTATAAGTGATGACCCCATACCAGTAGATTGGTTAGTGCAGCTAGGACCCATATGCCCCCCGTCGTTGCATAGCCCACCCACTTTCTATTAGAGTATGATTGGAAAACGAGATACATGCCTGCCACTGCCGGGAATAGCAATTGATACACTATTGGATGGCCGAAGTACCAGAACATATTGTCTGCAAGGCCAACGTTTAATCCAAAGTTTTGATCGATAGTGGATCCTATGAACATCACTACCAACAGCGCTGCCAACGGAATAGTGGCTATCAACATATCCAATGCGTCCGCTACTAATGGGAAGATCGATACATCGAACTTATCTGTGCTCTTCATCACACCATCAAAGCCAAGCCCCCTGACTATAGCGCTTAATGAATTCTTTATGCCTCTGCCGCCTCGCCGGGCCACCACAATTAATACCTCAATTGTATATAGTATTATTCCCAGTCCAATTAATAATTCTCCGAGCGAAAACGTGGCAACTCCCCATAGAGTCCATTGATCTTGCGCAGCATATAAGGGGAGGGGATAAAGGAAGTACCAACCAGCGGCAAATTCCCCATATAAACCGCTTATGCCAACCAGCGCAAATCCCATCACAAGCACCCAGAAAATTGCGTCGACTAGCTTGTAATCCAGGTCCACGTGAAGAACCTTCACCAAGACATACCAAGTAACGCCCATCATGCCGAAGGTCCCCAGTCCTATGAACATGAATTGACCATGCATTGTCATCAATATATAGAAGGGAGATGTACCTATGCTAATCAAATCGGCTTGCTGGGATCTCATGGTTAACCCCATCAATCCCCCTGCAAGGAATATGCCAAACCAAGTAAAAAGATACTTGAGAGCAATACGGCCAGCCTTTTTCTCCAAGGAATCGTAGGACTCGCTTCTCAGGGCCATATCCATGCTTTTAATATGGTTTAAATAAGCTATAACCGGTTGTTATTTATTTGTAATTTTAAACGAATATTTTTTATATCATTTTTAAAAATAATTTGTTTGAGTTAATTATCTATGAACATATACCCTCCATTTATAAAGATCGGTAATAACAATGATGGTTATGGCCATACCATATGCAGCAAATATAGGGTTGGGCCCTCTTACTTTGGCTGACATATTCACAATTTTATTGATAATAAGTGCGGGTATATTGATATGGGTGGCCACGAGGGCCAAGCATAATATGGACGATTCATCTCAAGATCGCTATAGGCATAAAATGGAACGATTTGAAAAATATTGGATATTAGTTGCGATAGTATCAATAATAATATTAAATATTGCATTGGTGGGCACGACGCCGCAGACCGTGACCGCCAATACGCTTAACTCGCTCGGAGTATCCAATCTACAGACTCAATGTCCATATGCAGCCCCGGGCCATTATGCCGCGGCTTGTAACAACGTAATACAGCAAGATGTTAACGAGTTATTGCCTCTCCAGAATCAAGGCAAGATAAAAATAGTGGTGGTATATGCTGGTCAATGGTATTGGGATTTCTATACCGTGGCATCTAACGGAACATTAATGGCTGCCAAGAATCTAACCGTGTCTCCGAATGTTCCTATAGTTTTCTTGTTAACGTCAGTTGACGTAAATCATGACTTCGGTCTATATAGCCCTGATGGAACGCTTGAATTTCAGACACAAGTTAGTCCAGATTACGTCTCTGTCTTCGTTTATCAATTCTCTCACGTAGGTCCTCGCTTGGTTAGGTGCCTAGAGTACTGCGGCCCTGGTCATTGGACCATGATGGCAGAAATATATATAGAATGAACAATTATTGAATGAGTAGAATTATAAAAGGAAGACAAGCCTCGCCAATTAAGGCGGGGCATCAATTTGGCTTTACATTTGTTTCGTTGATAGCTAACAATGTTAATGATGCTTTGAGGGGATCGAAGTTAATATCGCTTATTCATATTGTTTGACTAGCGATGGATAGTTTATAAAGCATCCGCATCGTTTGCCATGATGGATAGGCACCTCGTCTACGTAACTATGGTTGTGATTGTAGCTCTAATAGCCGGGATCGGCACATTGATATACCTATATCCTCCCCGCAGTCAAGTAACACCATCTACCTCCTCTAATTCCACCCAAGTCGTTAACTCCACATCTACTCAAGCAGTCAATTCTACATCAAGCGCATCCACTTCAACGCAGTCCCCCATTGAGTTGCTCAGCTCGCTTAGCGGTGCATTCACGGTGAACTCGGCGGAATTAGAGTCATTGGTGTCCTATAGACCGTCAGGGATCTCCATAAATAAATCGGCTGATATTATTACTTTCACAAACAAGACCGTCTACTTAATTATTTTGGCCGGTCCTCCAAATAATATATTAACATTTCAATTATTTAATTTAACCAATCCCACAATAGAGGTGCCGTTGGACTCCACAGTGATAATAGCTGTGATAGATGACGGTTATCTCAACCATAGTTTCGGCATCACATCCACTCCACCACCGTACCCAGCCTCCGTGTCGCCCAACCAGGATCAACCAGCCTTTCCAGGCTCCGAAATGCCGCCCACCCTACTTATAAACGGCCTATCCCCTGCATCGTCCAATACCTACAGCGGCTATTTGCTGAAATTCAACGCAACTAAACCAGGTACCTATTGGTATCTGTGCTTTGTTCCAGGGCATGCATCATCGGGCATGTATGGAAAGTTCGTAGTATATGGCTGATCCAATGAATTCCGAGGAATATGCAGCAATAGCCATTATAATCATTATGCCCATAATATCGTATATGTATGGCAAGGTATTGGATAGAAAGGATTGTAGGTTCATATTGGCATCCCTTGCCTCAATGCTTCCAGTCACACTTATCCCAGTCAATCCATTAATTGCCATAGCGTCTTCCCCTGTAATTCTAATTGCATTGTATGCAGGTAGGTGCGGGGAGTGGTTGAAGGCCATAGGCATAATAGCGGGTGAAATAGTAATGGGAATAATATACTTGGAGACTATATTTGGCAACCTTCCCAACCTCCTCATAATAGTTCCACAGATACAGCTGGGATTCTTCTATTCTAATAATGCAATTGCGAATGCAATCGGGGTGGCCAGCGAATCCGTTAATTCTCTATTATTTCCATTGATGTACTTGATATCCTTGGTGCCTCTCGTGGGAAATAAGAAATGGAGAGTTCAATTCACGGGCATCTTCCTCACATTGTTGTTGAATGCAGGAACGTGGGTGGACCTACCCACGCTTCCACTCATAGCTCCTACGCTTCCGCTTGTGGCAGCCATTAGCGGCAGCAATGCGGGAGTAACCATAGGATATCTAATAACCTATATGAGGGAGGCGTCAGTTATGATAAACTATCTAGCATCAACGGCATTGGCTATCTTCATTTCCTGGAAAATCGCGAAGAGAGAGATGCTAAAGAGGGACTTGCTTTTATTGGCAATGATTATTCTAAGTGCGACGGCTAATTTATTGTATTCCATTTATTTATCCATGTTATTCTTCTTTTTGTTCAGTGCCTGTATGTCCGCACTTCTATTAAGCGGGGCGATCCGCGATTTCCTTGACGGCTCCATAAAGGTGAGTGCTTGGTTGCTTCCGGCGGTTTATGTGATGTCCTTCCTGGCATTCACCATGAGTTTTATGGAGGCCAGCAATCCTGCCTGGTCCTTAATAGTTGTCTTCGCTCATGCATTGGCGTCCCCTATATTTAGTATACCGGTCATAATCTCGATGTTGCCGTTTTTAGCGAGCAAAAATAGATAAGCCGAGATGTTTAAGCGGCTTTATGGTCGTGAGCCATTAGTGGCAATGATAGGAGTGATATAGGAAAGGTAGGTCTCGTCTTTTGGGGTGGGGTGGGTTTTTAGGGGCTTGCCCCGCTTCTCCTTCGCTCCTCCCCTGGTCAGCTCTTGAAGGGTGGGGCTGATCTTCCCCACAATTCCAAGGGAGGAGGCGGAGTAGCCCCAAGGGGGCAATCCAGACCCCGGGAACCCCCGCCCCTCAAGGCGGGGAGGAGACCAGTCGGCTTGTCTGCCGGTTTTTACTTCTGCCTTTATTTTTCAATTGTTATTTCCACTATGGATAGGAGGTCTAGTTATGCTTATAAATATAGTTTCTACAACCCAGTTATGTCAGCTGTGGGTTCCATTGTGGCGGTGGTGTTTCTCTTGGCCATAGGATTGTTAACTGATGGCGTGGTACTCCTTTTAAGGAGGATCTTCGGGAAAAGGAAGGAAAGTCCGGTTAAGACCATGAGATTCGAGGCGGGTAACATACCTGTGGGCGAAGCCAAGAGCATGTTGCCGATGCAATACATTGGATTTTTGATAATGTTTCTATCGGTGGAGCCAGTAATAGGATTGTTGTTGACGTTATCATTTTACCCCGCTCTACCATTAATGTATTTCCTAGCCGTGTCGTTGATAACGATGTTGCCCGCCATATACGTTGCTTACCGGGATGCCACCGAGCTAGCTTATTCCCCACAGATTAAAAAAGCGGCGAGGAAGTGATTAACTATGACTAGTAGCGAATTAGTACCAAAGATAAAGATATCGCTGACCGGCCAAGAGATTCCTCTGCTTCCGGAGAAGATAAGCAGGTGGGGCATAAAGTATTCCATATGGCCCACCCACTTGGTCACCGCTTGCTGCGGGGTCGAGTTCGCCCAGACATCTGCTCCGGGCTATGATGCAGAGAGGTGGGGATTCCTTCCATTTCTAGGGCCACGGCAGACCAATGCTATAGTAATAGAGGGCACGTTATCCTTGAAAATGGCCAAGATAGCAAGGGTGGTTTATGATCAAATGCCCAGCCCCAAGTTCGTGATAGCAATGGGTGCATGCGCAATGGAGGGCGGCGTGTTCTGGAACTCCTATCACGTGGCAAAGGCGGAGGATGTATTGCCCATAGATGCATATGTCATGGGTTGTCCACCAACCCCTGAGGCAGTTATAAGGGCGATAAGGATGGTGCAGGACAAGATAGAGAAGGGAAAGATGACTCCATCCATAGCTCCCAATAAATACGATTCCACGACGCTGCCCAAATCACCAAAGCCCCAAAACCCGCCCTCACCGCCTCATAGAAGGGAGGAGGTTAAGGACATAAATACGTGCAAGCCAGCAGCTAATCTGCAATGGCCTCAGGGAAACGAGTTATCCTCCAAGCTAAAGGATGCTGGCATTAACGCGGTACTGCAGGGAATGAATAGGTTATGTGCCACCACCGATGCCAATAATATAGCGAATGCTGTGGAGTCCGCATTTAAATTGGGATTCGATCACGTTAAGTCGATCAATATCATCGACTTACCTCTTAAGGGAGTTTTTAGGGTGGAGTATGTCTTGGGCTCCTATGAGAAAGGAATGGAGGCGGTCCTTCTAACTATAAACGCGGAGGTCCCGCGGGATAATCCCAAGGTGCCTAGCATAATATCCATCTATCCAGGCGCGGATTACCAGGAACGGGAAATGCATGAATTGTTTGGGGTGTGGTTTGAGGGGAATCCCTGGATGGGCCGCAACTTCATGCTGAGCCCCGACACGCCGATAAAGTACCCGCTCAGGAAGGAACATGAAATACCCTCCCTTGGGAGAGTCATAGTGGAGAGGTGATAAGGATGGAGGAGAAGGAAGTGGCGATAGATGTGAATGCACAGGTTCCTCAAGAGGTCTCATCCCTTTTCCTGCCTGTGCCCAAGGAGGCCGTGGAGGAGGCCTATAGGAATGACGAATACTTGGTGTTAATAGGGCCGGCTCATCCCGGCTCCGGCCACATGAGGATAATATTAAGGTTGAAGGGAGACTACATAGTGGATGCCATTCCGGATCCAGGTTTCGTGCATAGGGCGGTCGAGAAACTAGCCGAGACTAGACTCTACATACACGCCATACCGCTAATAGAGAGACCAACAATAGCGGAGTCCGCCATAATGGACATAGGATATGTGAGATTGATAGAGAAGATGATGGACCTAGACGTGCCTCCACGCGCTTTGTACATAAGAACCATATTGGCCGAGCTCAGCAGGATAGCGGATCACTTCTATGATGCGGGAATATTAGCGGTGTTCCTTGGTCAATCTACCGGCTACATGTGGGCCTTTGGTTTAAGGGAGCTCATAATAGAGGCGTTCGCCAGGATAACTGGGGCCAGGACCACGCTTTCATGGATAATACCGGGCGGCGTGAGGCGGGACGTGGATCAGGACATGTTGAAGTACATATATGATTCCACGTTCTACATAGAGAAGAAAATGGATGAGTTCGGCAGGATATTTGTGAAGAATCCAGCCACCATAGCTAGGATGAAGGATGTTGGGATATTGAGCAGGGATGAGGCAATAAAGTTCGGGGCAGTTGGGCCATTCTTGAGGGCCAGCGGGGTCGAATATGATATTAGGAAGGCAGAGCCATATGAGATATACGAGAAACTGGACTTCGATATACCGGTATCGGATGAGGGCGACTCGTATGCGAGGTTCTTGGTGAGGGTGGAAGAGATAAGGCAAAGCCTGAAGATGATAAGGCAAGCCGTAAAGGACATACCGGAGGGCCCCGTTATAGGAAGTAAGTTGCTGGCCAGGGTTCCTCCTAAGGAGCGAGAGAAGGTCGGCAAGGATATAAGGAATTACTTCTTCAGGACATTGGTGGGGTTGGTGGTGCCGGAGGGCGAGTACACTACGCTCACCGAGGCTGCCAGGGGTACCCTGCTATACACATTGGTAAGCGATGGTAAGTCTAACATGCCCTATAGGTTAAGGATGGTGACTCCATCATGGTACAACTTAAGGCCATTCATGGAAGCGTTGAAGGGGCACAGGTTGATGGACTTGCCAGCAATATACGGCAGCTTCGGCTACTTCCCGCCAGAGGCCGATAGATGAGGGGCTTGGCCGGCATTAAGTCAATGGCCGCCATCTTGGATTTCACCCACTCACCTATTAATGCGTTAAATCGTACCGGCTATTTTTCATTTTCTTCGATTCATGCGTTAAATCATTGCATGTACGTGTATAATCGAGAGGTGGATTCCTAGTGATTAATTCATTGAAGGAGTTGGAGATGAGGGTTCAATCGATTCACGGCTTCAGCAGGCCAAAACTGAGATTGGAGCAATACGTCACTCCGGCCAAGCTGATTGCATCGATAGTATGGCTATCGTTCATAAGGGGGGAGTTGGGCAGGGTGGTCGATATAGGATGCGGTCCGGGTGGTTTTGCCATAGCCTCATCATTGCTGGGATCTCGCTCGATTTGCATAGACGTGGATCTAGATGCAGTTGGGGACTGCGTGGATAATTCCATGGGGCTTGATGTGGATGCGGCAGTCATGGATGCATTATTGCCGGCGATCAGGGATGGGTTTAACGCTACTTGCTTCACTAATCCCCCATTCGGCATTTGGAGCAGGCGGGGAATCGATGTGGAGATGGTCAAGTCATCAATGTCATTTTGCGGCATAATATATTCCATTCATAAGTCAAGCGCGGCGGCCGCGGTAATCAAGAAGACTGGAGGTACTATAGTGGACACCTCCACGCTGCTCATTCCCCACGTATATTCACATCACCGCCGAATTAAGTATTCAGTCGAGGTCGTCGTCATAAGGTCGACTAAGCCCAAAGACCAAGATGCTTAAAAACTGATCATTATGGATTTCTGCAATGATAGTCGCATTGGCGGCCGTGATGGCTATAACGGTGATCCTTTGGCTGCCAACTCTCCTGTTGACCATTAATGAAATGATCTATTATTCGGCTTACTTACACCGGAGACGAGAAGGGGAGCACGTTAATGAAAACCCACTCGGTAGATTATCGGTGATAGTTCCCGTGAAGGGGGAGCCGCTTAGCTTGGTGTCTAGATTGATTGCGTCGTTGGAGAAGGTGGAATGGGACAAGGATGATATGGAGTTACTCATGGTTAGCGATGATGAGGAAGATGAATTCGCCGAGCTGGAAAGGCACGTCGCCTCCATGAAACCCACGTTCAAAGTGAAAATCATCAGAAGGGAAAAGCCGAGCGGGGGGAGAACAGGTGCCTTAAATGAGGGTCTCAAGCACGCCTCCGGGGATTACGTGTTGGTCATCGATGTGGACAGCGAAGTTGATCCCCTATTTCCAAGACGGGCAGCGACATTGGCTAAGGGGGACGTGGCGGCGGTGGTCAGCAGGTGGAGGGGCCGCAATTTTGACACGCTTGTGTCACAGGCAGTCTCCGCGTCCATGGATTTCACCGTGGATTGCTTATGGGGCGGCAGACAAGCCTTGGGTCTCCCCCTTTATGTAATAGGGTCTGGAACGTTATTTCGGGCAGATGTACTGAGGAAGCTAGGGGGGTGGTGCCCGCTTGCGCCTCAGGATGATATGGACATGGGGACCAAGATATTGAGGGCTGGCCTTAAGGTTAAGTTCCTGGAATTGACCACATTGGTGGAAAATCCAAGCACGTATAGCGTGTTCAGGTATCAGCAGTCGAAGTGGGCTTACGGCACAGCCGACGTGTTGAGGAGGAGGTTATGGGATGTGTTGCGTTCGCCCGTGGGTCTCTGGGCTAGGTTGGATTCCGCCGCGTTCCTGATGCAGTACATGGCCATACCCACGCTGTTCTTAGCTATACTAGTGGCCGGTCTGGGAAGTGCTTTGTTGAGGATTGACGTGATGGTTCTCCTATGGCCCTTGGCTGCCATACATATGAGCTTGTTGGTCGTCTCGTCGGCCTTCTATGGGGATTCCCTAAAGAGGCGTGGTTTTGATGGGATCACTGCGATGATATACGCCGGCCGCAGCTCCGCCATAATGGGAGCACTAGCGCCTCACTTGCTTGTGGCCAGCTTTAAGGGCCTTCTTCGTCTTCCCATGCATTGGAGGGTAACGCCTAAGGGAAGGGCCGTCACCATGAAAGGGGCCCCCCTGGAGGTATTTGCGTTATCCATCTTCACTGCAATTCTATTAGTGAACTTAGCTCTTGGAAATTGGTTGACCTCCCTATTCCTATTAATAATGGATCTGCCATATGCGTATGTGATGGCTCGTTTCGCTCATGATATATTAGCAAGAAATAGATGATGGGCCTTGCCATTTCAGGGATGAGTTGAGATTATCGTGGATGAGGAGTCCCAGTAATTGCATGGGTTATGCTTATTAAGTGTTAACTTCATTCAAATAAATGCCATTCATAGCTAAGTACATGGTCTATCTATCGGATACCGATGCCGCGGGCATAGTTCACTTCGCAAATTACTTGAGGTTCGTAGAGAGAGCCGAGGAGGACTTCTATAGATCGATGGGGCTTCCAAAAATATATGAATTCATGCCTAGAATAGAGGCATTTATTAGGTATGAATCGCCCATAAGGAGAGGAGATTCGATCAGCGTGGAGCTCTCGCTCGAGGAGGCCAGGACTAGGGCCGTTAGGTATGGGTTCAATATATTTAACGATAGCACGGGGATTAGGGCTGCGTATGGCCATGTGGCGGCTGCATGCGTTGAGATGAGCGAGGGAACGATGAGGGCCATAAAATGCCCCCGAGAGGTCATTGAGGCGTGGACCAAAGTTGGAGGTCCTACTTGAGATACTTAAACATGGCATCAATAAATATTTAGAAATGATTTAAATTCAAGCCAGGCTTGAAGGGCGCGGGGAGCTGATGGTTGTATATGATTCTTCTTGGGAGTTAAGGGCTGGGCTCCCGCTTGGTGGGATTGGGGCCGGTAAGGTCGAGCTCAGCAATAGGGGGAAGCTGATCAATTTAACTATTTTCAATAATTGGAACAAGCCGCTTAGAGCGGCCAGGGGCTTTCATGTATTTGTATTGGAGGAAGGGGGGTTAGGTTCATTCATGGAAACCGATGTTACCGTTAATGGAATGGAAAATAAAGGCTCAAGGCTTTTATATGATGCCACATATCCCTTCCTGAGATTGCGTAGAGTGGATGATTATAAAGTGGAACTAATCATGTTTTCAGCATTGATTCCGGGCGATTTGATGAATTCCTCCCTTCCAGCGTTCGGCATGCTCGTTAGGAACAAGAGTGGACGTAGGATTAGAGTGGCAGTATCGCTGCCTAACCTGGTTGGCACGTCTATGAAGGGTAGGATAAACGTAGAGGCCAGGAAAGGAATAATTTTTTCCACGGAGTCTCGCTCGGAATTGGATCCAGCGTATGGAAACATGTCCCTCATATCAGACGATCCGCTGATGGTGGTTCCACAATATTCCATAAATGTGGATCCAAAGGCCGTGATAAGCAGTGGCAAGGTAAAGGATTCCTTGGAGGATGAAAGGCCATGGGTATATGTGGAGAAAGGTCTCCGATTTTCGCCCCCAACGGGTCCAGCGAGGGGAATGTGGGATGATTATGCTGGATTGATTGTGAGGGAGTTAGAGGATGAGGCTAGATTCGTCATTTCGTGGTACTTCAATAATCCATGGATATATTACCCCTATAGGCATTATTATGGAAATTTCTTTAAGGATTCATATGAAGTGGCGAGGCACTTCATGGACATGTTCGACGAGCTATATTCTAAGTCAGCATCATTTTGCCCAAATGATGCCTCCCTTCCTGGGTGGTTAGGTGATGCGATTTGCAACTCGGCCTATATCCTTTCAACTAATACATGGTTGGATGAGCGTGGTAGATTCTCTATGTTTGAGTCCCCCGAGAACTTTCCTGTATTGGGCACTATAGGGGGTTGGACTTATGAGGCTGGCTCCATTCCTATATTGCTGAATCTGCCTATGTTGGAGCGTTCCTTCTTGGAGTTACTGGCATCGCATATAGATGATGAGGGATATGTTCCTCACGATCTTGGTTTTTGGTCCCTTGACAATCCAATAGATGGAACTACCTCCCCACCCCGATGGAAGGATTTGAATCCAACCTTCATATTATTAGCCTATAGGTATTATATAGTGACCGGCGACGCGGATTTAATTGCGAAATTATTTCCTGTAATAGTGAAGGCGTTGAATTGGGAGGCATCTCGCGATAAGGATGGTGATGGATTGCCGGAGCTGGAGGGATCTGCGGATACCTCGTTTGATGTGACTTCGATAGAGGGGATCGATAGTTATACCTCCACGTTGTATTTGGAGTCCCTCTATGCGGCTAGGGAGATCGCGAGGATCCTCGGCAAGGATGAGATGGTAAAGTATATATCGGTCATGGTGGAGAAGGCCGAGAGGTCCATCCATAAATTATTTAATGGAAAGTATTTCGATGCGTGGAGGGGATCGCCGGATGCCGGTGATTCCCTATATCTGGGTCAAGTGGCTGGCATGTGGTGGGCGGCCATAACTGGGCTCCCCTACTACCCTGATCGGGAATCTGCGGCCAGCATTCTAAGATATATTTGCGACATTAATGGAAGAGCATCTACCATATGCACCCCTAACCTGGCTAGACCAAGCGGCGAGGTGGTGAGTATTTCTCCCCAGATGGGGAGTTCATGGCCTAGGTTGGTAATGTCGCTCGCCGTTCTCGGAGTGGAGTTCGATGTGCCTTGCATTTTAGACCTGGTTAAAAGGGAATGGGATACTTTGGTGAGTAAAGGGATGGCGTGGAACCACCCATCTAGGATAAGCGCAGCAACCGGAGTACCTGATATATACTTGGATCATTATATTGGAAGCCCATCCATCTGGTCTGTGGCATTGCATAGATCTCTAAGGGCGAGAACTGCCCTGCATCAAATAAACAGATAAATAGCCGGGGCTGCATGTTGGATTGCGATCTGGCTTTCCCGCCTTAAATTAGCAAGGCCCCATCTTCGTATCATTATGCAAAAAATGCGCTTCTCATCTCAATATTAAATTCGCTCTTCCCTGAAGCGAATCCATGCAGCAGTTACTGGCCCTGGTGCCTGCCTTCGGCTCCGCATTGATGATATATTATACATATCAAAATATGAAACGTGTGAACGCTTGTTTGCCAGGCATATTTCACTGCGAAATATTCAATTTCATTGTGCCACGGCGCACCCGATTAGCAGTTGCAATAGGCGCGGCAACCGCGTTGGCAATAATGGCTTTGTTAATAGCCATGAATTATGCGGAACCCGCATTGGCGCTGTCGATAGTAGGAATAGCCATAGGCTTATATGGCTTGGCCCTCCAAGTAAAGCACGGCGCTTACTGCATGTATTGCATAACCACCGATGCAATATTATTCATAACCGCAGCAATAATAGTTACCAATGTATAGTCCCCAACACGGGGAAGACGCTCGTCCAGAATATAATGGTATGGATACCCATGACGCTGAATGTATTCAAAGCGAGTATTCATCGATCTCCTTGACGCTGGTGTGCCCACCGAGCTCAATCGCCTTGGCCAGCTCGCGGCTAAGCCTACTGCTTAGCACCAGGGGTACATTGAGATCAGCGGCCGTGCGTCTAATCCAATAATCCAGTCCGCGCATATCGCCGCTTGTCATGATGAGCTCCGCTCTGCCTTCCTTAATCATGTTGACCGCCTCATCGATTCCCAGCTCCTCCGCCCAGTCGGAAGCATTGGCTCCCCGCAGTGTGGTCACCTCGTAGCCAGTCCTAGCCATAGACCGGGCCGCCTCCTCCATTCCCTTTCCATAAATTAATACTCGCCCATTCTTGTGAGGCATCCTATTGGGCGGGGTGGATAGCCAGCTCTTCAATAGCGCATCGGGGAAGCTAAGGCCCAGGGCAGCGGCTTCTCCCGTGCTCCTCATTTCGGGACCCAATGTCGGATATGCGCCGCGTAGTTGGGACCAGGAGAATTGCGGCGACTTCACCGCCCATGCCTTTGGCCGTAGCTCGACGAATTCATCAGTGGATAACCCCCTCGCTATTGCCTCCATGGATTTGCGTATAAGATTGACGCCGACGGCCTTGCTTGAGAACGGCATTGACCTGCTGGCCCTTAGATTGAGTTCTATTATATAGGGTTCATTATTTTTCACAATGAATTGTAGATTGAAGGGGCCATGGATGTCAACCTCCCTGGCCAGCATTAAGGCTGCCCGCTTCATTTCACTAATGGTGGTCATCCCCAAGGATCTGTTGGGAATAGTAATGGTTGCATCCCCGCTGTGGATTCCAGCCTCATCCACGTGCTCCAATACCACCCCTATTACTCCCCTCCCGTCGCTGGCTCCATCTATCTCAGCTTCATCGGCGTCCTCCATGAACTTGGAGATAATTATGGGCCTGGCAGTGGATAACCTGATCTTTTTGATCAGGCCCATTAAGTCCTCTTCATTATGGATAACCTTCATCCAGGACCCGCTGATTACGTAACTGGGCCTCACCAATACTGGGAATCCCACCGAGTCCACGAATTTGCGCACGGCGGCTTCGGAGGACGCTGACACCCACTCCGGCTGCTTGAGACCCAGCGAGTCGAGCAGGTTAGAGAACTTCTCCCTATCCTCCGCGACGTCGACGCTGTGGCCGGCTGTGCCCAGCAGCTTGACTCCCCTATCCTCTAATGGCTTTGCCACGTCGTTTCCCAGCTGTCCCCCGACCAGCGTCGCCACCTCACTGAATCCACCCTTTTCAACTATATCTATTATTCTCTCTACGGTCACCTCGTCGAAGAAGAGAAGCCTTGATACATCCCAATCAGTTGAGACCGTCTCTGGGTTATTATTGAGTATGGCTGCCTCGCCCAGAAATTCGCGCGCGGCCTCCAGCAGCGATACGACTCCCCAATCGAACTCCACGGAGACCCCTATTCTGAAGACGCCGGCCCCCAATATGAGGAGGCCACCCCTTGGTTTTACGTCGTCTTCATCTCCATTATATGTCAAGTAAAGATAGTTGGTCGAGGCCGGTTGCTCCCCCGCCATAGTATCTATTTGCTTTATGCTGGGCATTATGCCTAGTTTCCTCCTAATCCGCCTCACGTCGTCTTCCTCAATGCCCGTTGCCTTGGCTATTTGGGCATCGCTGAATCCGAGCCGCTTGGCCTCTATCAATTTCTTCTCATCCACTCCCCTCTTCTTCAAATCCTCGTAAAAATCCACGAGTTCCTTTATCTTAAAGAGGAAGAACTCGCTGACGCCGCATGCGTTTGCCACATCCCTTACGGAGGCTCCCTCCCTGAATGCCTTGGCAGCGTAGAGGAGCCAGTATGGTTTTCTAGCTCTCAATGAATTCAAGGCGTCTTCCATCGACATATTGGATTCATAGATGGAACCACCAACTATGCCGGGCTCTCCTATGTTGAGCATCCTGATCGCTTTTTGCATGGCTTCCTCGAAGGACCGACCAAGACTCATCACCTCCCCGATGCTCTTCATCTCGCTGCCCAGCGATTCATTGACGTGATCGAATTTCCCCAAGTCCCAGCGAGGTATCTTTATCGCCACGTAATCCAGGCTGGGTTCAAAGCAGGAGCAAGTGGTGCCAGTGACCTTATTTATCACCTCATCTAGGGAATAGCCGAGCGATAGCTTGGCTGCTATGTATGCCAGTGGGTATCCCGTTGCTTTGCTGGCCAACGCGCTTGACCTGGACATCCTGGGATTGGTCTCTATGGCGTAGTGCGAGTAGCTCGCTGGATCAAGGGCGAATTGAACATTACATTCGCCGATCAAGTTTATTGACTCGGCCACCCTAATTGCGCTGCTCCTCATCTCTTGATATTCATAATCGTCCAGCGTCTGGCATGGAGCTATCACCACCGACTCCCCCGTGTGAACGCCCATTGGATCCAAGTTCTCCAAGCAAGCCACTACCACGGAATTGCCGCGGGAGTCCCTGACCACCTCATACTCCAACTCCCTCCAATGATATAGGTACCTCTCTATTAAAACCTCATGTATGTGGCTCTGCGAGAATGCCCTCCCCAAGCTACGGCGGAGATCCTCCTCGCTCCACGCAACGGTGGAACCACGCCCACCCAAATTGAAGCTAACGCGCATCATGACTGGAAAACCTATGCGGCGTGCCACAGCCAACGCCTCATCCTCCGTCCTAGCGGCCGCGCTGGGAGGCACGGGAATGCCCACGCGAATCATGGTTTCCTTGAATTTCTCGCGGCTCAATGCCCTCTCTATTCCATCTATCGGCGTGCCTAGAACGGTTATCCCATACTTGCGGAGCACGCCGGCCTTGCTTAACTCCACTCCCACGGTCAATGCAGTTTGCCCGCCGAATCCTATCGCTATCGCATCCGGCCTTTCGCGCTCTATCACCTTCGCCGCGTACTCCAATGTTATTGGAACCATGTATAGCTTATCAGCGAATTTCTTGCTGGTCTGCACGGTAGCCACATTTGGATTCAACAACACGGTCTCTATTCCCTCCTCCTTGAATGCCTTCAACGCTTGGGAACCGCTGTAATCGAACTCGGCGGCCTCAGCTATCTTAATGGGGCCGGATCCTATCACCAATACCTTCCTTACGTCATCCACTCCGCACCACCTTTGCGAATTTATCGAAAATCCAGGAAGCATCGCGTGGCCCAGCCCTGGCCTCGGGGTGGAATTGCGTCGTGAATATGGGCAACTCCTCGTGGATTAACCCCTCAACTACCCCATCATCGGGATTGCGGAACCACACCTTCATGTTGGGCGGCACATCATCATCATACATTCCATAGCCGTGATTATGAGTTGTCACGAAGCACGAGCCAGTCCTCGCCTCAACTACAGGCTTATTCACTGCTCTATGGCCGAACTTCATCTTCCTCACCCTACCTCCCATAGCTAGGGCCGCCACTTGGTGGCCCAAGCATATTCCAAGGATGGGCAGCTTCTCTTCGGCAATGTATCTAAAAGTCTTAGCCAAGCCGGGAAGTAAATTGGGATTGCCGGGCCCGTTGCTGAAGATCACTCCCTGGGGCTCAAGGGCAAGTATTTCATCCACGGGGGATTTGCAAGGCACCCTAACCACGGTGAAGCCCCGGCCCACCAGCTCGCGGAGTATGCCATGCTTGACTCCGCAGTCGACCACCGCCAAGCGGTTCTCGCCTCTTCCGTGCACTATGATGCTGTGGGGAGAGACGGCGTCGGTGAAATCCACTTCATCATACCTCCAATCAAGGGATGGCTTGTCGTCTCCGTTCGACGATATGATACCCATCATGCTTCCATTCTCTCTCAATTTCTTAATTAACATCCTGGTGTCTATCCCGGATATGGCGGGCACCCCCTCATCCGATAGCCATTCATGAAGCGATTCCTTGGAGTTCCATTTGCTGGGAATGGTCTCCTCAGCCACGACAACCCCCTCTACCTGCACGTGATCGGATTCCATGTTGAGCAACACGCCATCCTCCCGAAGCGGTTCGGGCACTCCGTAATTCCCGATCAATGGATGTGAGAAGACCAATATCTGCCCCTTATATGATGGATCAGTGAGGGTCTCCACGTAACCACTCATTGCTGTGGTGAACACCACCTCGCCGATCCTGGTCCCCTCAGCGCCGAAGCCGCATCCCATCAATACGGTACCATCCTCCAAGCGAAGGTAGCCGGTGCGGCCCCGGCGGCACTTCCCCATCATCGTGCTTGGTTGGGCAGGCGTCTAGGATCGCTCTTGCCCGTTGATTTCGATATTTCTAAGCGGCTTTTTAGTTCAATTAAGGGATTCAACGGATCCCCACCAGCAACCCCAGTGGGTCGGCCTATATAAAGTATGCGTCCTATGGAGCAGGTTATTGATGACGCAATGCAAATCTATATATTGATCGAGATCGCTCAGTACGATATCCTAGTTGATAAAGGGAACGTTATGGCTGGGAGGGAGGTCAGTTAGAAATGCACTGCATCGCTTGAGTGATTGCCTTTTTCTGCGCAGATAATTTTGGGCTTAGCGATGTGAATGGAGCTATATAGTTTATCTTTATATTTTTAAGATAATGCTTAAAAAGTTTTAAAGGAGGGGCTGCTTGTATGTCGGTAAAGCATATCTATATACTATCAGCGATCGCCATGGTGGCGGCGCTGGTAGCAATAATGCAAATAGGCGGGGCTGGCCAAGCCCCTGCTGCGTTTCCGCCTGTAAGGCCTCACCACGTTGTTTATCAAGTCACTCTGCCCCCCAGCTGGTATAGTGGTGACCATGCACCTGTGGGAGTCACGGATTACGGGGCTTACCAAAGCGGTTCCACAGTAGTGGCTTATTCCTATTCAAGTGATGAATTTATGGGAAACTTCACCATTTATAATGCCAACTTCAATTCAAATAGTTCCACTGATCCGCATAGTTACTCAATTCAACTTAATGTTGTGCTGAACTACACATCGGGAGGCTCGAGCAGATACCTATGGGTTCAAGATGTTGCCGTTATAAACACTGCGACGGATCAATTGAATATAGTGGACAACATATGGAACTTAACCACTAGTAGTGCAAACCTGAATAGAAGGTTGGTGAGCGGTAATGGTAAGGTGTATACGTACCAGGGATATACATATTATGCATATGAATATCCATCAACCATAACATACAGTTATCCGCTTTCGGTATCCCTCTTCGTTACGGTGGGCACCTCATCGAGGGGATACCCCGTCATCAATTTCTATTTCGTCTATGGCGGAAGCGTGATTAAGTACGACTCAGTTACCGTTAAGGTACCATCCACGTCGGCAACATACACTGTTGAAGGATACAGTCTCCTCCCGAGTGGGCTCTATGCTGATGCGGAGCTCGTCACTGGAGGACCTGGAGGAGGCAGCAGTGCAATGCCGGTGTCATATAATGCCACGTACACGCTTCAATACGTTAGCGGCGGAAAATTGGTCTCAGTGCCCCATGCATTCGATTATGGAGCAAACACGGCGGAGAACGTCTATGGAACCAGCGATTCAGGAAGTAATTACGCCGCGACGTTGGGAGTTGGGCAGGAGTACTTCCATGAACTCTGGTGAGCGATTTATATAAATAGTCTTTCAGAAAAGTACAAATAATATTTTTCAATTATTGCAGGATAGGTTAGGTAGATTTTAATGCTTTCCTTATCTCCTCCACGGCGTCAGGGTTATCCAGAGACGATAGGTCACCCGGATCCTTGCCTAGATATATAGACCTAATCACCCTTCTCATTATCTTAGCATTTCGGGTCTTGGGCAAGGCCTTCACGAACACTACTCCGCGGGGAGCGAATGCCTTCCCCATAGAGTTGGCCACCTCCTCTATCAGCCTTATCTTGAGCTCCTCTAGCCCGCTCCATTGACGAGGAACGACGAAGCACATGACGGTCTCTCCCTTGAGCTCATCCGGGATACCTATGCAGGCGGATTCAATCACGTTTGGATTCGAATTTATGATAGTCTCTATTTCGGCCGGCCCAAGTCTCTTGCCTGCGACCTTTATGGTATCATCAATCCTGCCCACTATATAGATGTATCCATCTTCGTCATACATTGCTCCATCTCCATGGCTCCACACCCCCTCAATCTTGCTCCAATATGTCTCCAAGTACCTATTGGTATCTCTCCAGAATCCCCTCGTCATTCCAGGCCATACGGAGAGCACGGAGAGCTCCCCCTCCGTGTTGGGAGGCACCGGCTTGCCGTTCACATCCAGTATAGCTACCTTTATGCCTGGGCTAGCCCCGTTGAAGGATGATGGCTTTATTGGTTTCACCACGTAGCACCCAACCAAGCCGCCCGATACCTCAGTGCCGCCGCTGTAATTTATTATCGGTACGCTGCCGTTCCCAGCATCATAAAGCCACTCCCAGCTCTCCAGATCTATCGCTTCTCCAGTGTTTCCAAAAGCCTTGACGGGGTCAACCGCTGGCTTGGATCCTTCGGATCTCAGCAGCCGTATTAACGTGGCGGATAGACCCAATATATTCACTTCATTATTATTCACGAATTCCCATAGCCTATCAGGGCCGGGATAATCGGGCACGCCCTCGAACAACGCGATGGATCCTCTCAGTAGGTAGCCGCCGAAGATCATCCATGGCCCCATCATCCAGCCCAAATCCGTTACCCACATCAATGTATCTCCCCTCTTCATATCAAAATGGAAGTATATATCAGCGGCTGCCTTTATGGGGAACCCATCATGCGTGTGAACCGTCCCCTTGGGTTTCCCAGTTGTGCCTGAGGTATAGAGTATCATCAATGGATCCTCGGAATCCGTGTCCTCCACATGATCGCCCCCCGTCCTCATCATGTCCCCAGCATCGACATAATCATCCAGTCGCTTGCCCGACCTGTTGAGGAGGATGACGTTTTTAACGGTGGATGTGAGGCCGTTCTTCAATTCGCCTAACATATCGACTTGCTTTCCCTTCCTAATCGATGAGTCCGAGGCGAAGACGAATTTGGTCTCGGAGTCCTCCAGCCTGGTCCTTATTGCGCCGTGGCCAAAGCCACTGAATAGCGGTACCACCACCCCTCCAGCCCTTATGATTCCTAGGAATATGGGCACTATCTCGGGGATCATGGGCATATATATGGCGACCCTGTCTCCCCTTCTAAGGCCATTTCTATGAAGCCAACTGCTAACTGCCCTGGCTCTATAGAGAACATACGAATATGACCATTGGATTGAATCGCCGAGCTCGTTTTCCCACTTAATCAAAATATCCGATCCATCCATCAATTGATCCGCTATGTTGAGCTTTCCATCAATGAACCAACGAGCCCATGGCTTGCCTTTGGAGAGGTCAAGCACCTTGCTATATTTCCTGTTCCATTTTATTCCAATGATATTGACGAATTTATCCCAGAACCATTCCGGTCTGGAGTAGGTCGATTCTATGAATTCATCAAGATCTTTCTGTTTTTCTTCAACCATGAATCTGGCCACATTGCTCTCGGATAAGTTATCCTTGCTGGGTTTCCATATTTTCATTGTATAACATAGTAAATAATAATTATTAAAATTTATCCATTATTTCCAGTTCTATAATAGAAACCTCACGTAGACTTTACCAATCAATAGTCATAGGATAGAGCAATGCCATAAATAATGTTTGGATCAGTGACGTGGAGGACATTAACTCATCCAGGCTCGCCTTGATCTAATATATGGCATTGGACGCAATTCCTTGCATGCATCGATTGAATTATCTCTGTTTTTACGCAACGTTTTTAAGGGGTTCATTTCGAGAATTTTAATTTGATCGGGCGTAGGAGTAAATTATATTCAAGGAAAAATAATATAGTCGTCTTATAAAAGGTATTGCAATTGGCCGGTCTTATGGATCACTAGAAACAATAAGTATTTATACTGGTCAATTATGTTATTTTTCAAGGTAAGTATGGCAGTGCAGAGAACGTATGAATTAACTCCGGCCGAAATAGAGAGGGAACTCACGGAAAGGCAGATACAAATACTTCAGTATCTGTTAAAGAGGGCTCAGCCGCTAAAGGTGTACACGGTGTATGCCGATCAAGACGAGATAGCGAGGGATTTGGGCATGACCAGGCAAGCGTTGAGCGTTCACTTAAAGAAATTGAAGGATTTGGGCTTGATAAGGACGGGAAGGGAATTCGTCGATATAACTGAAAAGACACTCAAGGTTTTGAAGCTGAGCACGGCCGAGGCCGTCGTCATGATAAAGGCGACCCCGAAGTATAGACCTCAAGTCTATGAGAAAGTAAAGGAATTGCCAGTTGAAAAGGCCTACAGGGTTTCAGGGGAGTACGACTTAATACTGATAACCCGGGAGGCGCATGTGAATGATTTACTGCGAGTGCTCAGCACTATGGAGGGAGTGGAGGACACGAAGACATTCATATCGCTGGAAGTAATAAAGGAGTAGGGTCAAGTTTAAAACACATAGCATTGAAGCCAGCTTAAATGAATGTAAACGATCTTGCATCAAGGGCATCAATATATATAAGAAATGTTGAGCAGGCATTGGATCAAATAGGAAGGCCGATTGATGGGAGAGTAGCGGAGGTAGTGGAGGCAGCTAAGGCATACCTGAAAGATAGCAAGCATTATTTTA
The DNA here is from genome assembly GCF_055398215.1 of Thermocladium modestius. Taxonomy (NCBI): domain Archaea; kingdom Thermoproteati; phylum Thermoproteota; class Thermoprotei; order Thermoproteales; family Thermoproteaceae; genus Thermocladium; species Thermocladium modestius. The sequence continues at coordinate 479,595 of NZ_AP043731.1, forward strand.
AGGAGGGCGATTATGCCACGGCCATCTCCACGGCCTCCTACGCCGAGGGGCTATTGGATGCATTGCGTATGATGGGCATCATGGATATTAGGTGGTTGACCCCAAGTCAATTGACTGCGCCAGCTAGATCTAAGGTATTCGTCGCGGGCACGTTTGATCTTCTTCATCCAGGGCACGTCCTTTATTTGAAGCAGGCTTGGGAGTTGGGTAGGGTTATTGCCGTGGTGTCGAGGGATTCAACTGTGGAGAGGATAAAGAGGAGGAGACCGATAATACCGGAGGATCAGAGGGCCTTCATGGTTGGCTCCATCGAATATGTGGAGAGGGCTAGGGTGGGTTATGAGGGCGATATGTTTAAGGTAGTTGAGGAGGAAAAACCGGACATAATACTGCTGGGCCCTAATCAGCCCTTCGATGAGTCGCAGATAGCGCGCGAGCTGGAGAGAAGGGGAATTAACGCAAGGGTGCTTAGAGCCAAGGAGGAGGCAAAATGCGATTTATGCAGCACCACCAGAATAGTTCAGAAGATACTTTCCTTGAATAATAAGGATTAAGAATGGTCAATTTTGATAATGGCATTAATATTATACATTCATCGCGCTAAGTATATATATGCTTCGGCATAAGTAAATACCATGACCGTCCACTTATATCAAAGGGATAGTTATTTGCGGGAGGCCGAGGCTAGGGTGGTTAAAGTTGAGGGGAAGAACGTGGTGCTGGACTCCACGGTAATACACCCAACGGGCGGCGGCGTCGTTCATGATACAGGCAAGATAATAGGAAGGGAGGAGTACTCGATAATAGATGCGATTCAAGATAAGGAGAGCGGCGACGTGATACACGTCCTGGATAGGGAGCCCAACCTATCGCGCCTGGATAAGGTGGTGGTGAGGCTGGATTGGGAGCGGAGGCATAGATTGATGAGATTGCACACGGCATCCCATATAATAGCTTCTATAATGTATAGCAAACACAATGCCTTGATCACCGGGGGCGATATACAGCCTGATTATGCTAAGGATGATTTCGGCGTGGATAAGTTAGACAAGGAGGAGGCGGAGGAGGTGATCAGGGCCGCCAATATGATCGCGTCCCGGGGACTGGAGGTCAAGGTTTACTGGCTATCCAGGGAGGAGGCCAGCAGAATACCGGGAATAGTGAAGCTGGCCAATAGGTTACCGCCGGGGAGGGAGGATAAGTTGAGAATAGTAGAGATACCTGGAATAGATATACAGGCAGATGGTGGTCCTCACGTGAAGAACACCGGGGAAATAGGCAGGATAGAATTAATTAAGGTGGAGAACAGGGGAAGGGGTAGGAAGAGGATGTATTACACTGTGGTGCCCTGACTCAGCTTGGGCATCACGTACTTATCGATCGCATCTTGAATAACGTCGTTGGTTCCCAAGCACTTAGCCGCGGCTACCTTATATGGGGCTCCCCCCAATGCTGCCTCCGCTCTCCTAACCTCTTCATCAGCGGCTATATCTACCTTGTTTAGCACAACCATTATGGGCGACTTAAACGCCCCGCGTATCTCCTCCAGTAACCTCAACTGCTCCTCCAGGGAGTTTCCACTGTGGGGGGTTGGGTCGATTATCATGATTATTACGTGGGCCAAGTGTCTCAGCGCCAATATTGTTTGCAGCTCTATCTTGTTTCTCTCGCTCAGCGGCCTGTCTAGCAGGCCGGGCGTGTCCAGCACTTGCACTGAGAAGTCGCCGAACAGTTTTACGTGGCCCACTATTATCTTCTTAGTGGTGAAGGGGTAGTCGGCGATCTCCGGCTTAGCGGTGGATACGCACGCCACGAAGCTGCTCTTCCCCGTGTTGGGCATGCCGGCTACCACTATTGTGGGGAGACCTACGTTTATGCTAGGCATGTATCTTATATGGGGTCCCAGCATTCTGAGCTCATCCAACTCCTTGGATAGATCGTTCAATAGATCTATCATCCTGGCCATGAATCGCCGCCTCGCCTTTATTATATCGCCCTTGCCGGCGGCTCCCTTTATCATCATTAGAGCCTCCCTTCGTATGGACTTGACAGCCCTCGATGCATTGAATACCTTGGATGTCGCCCTCCTATACTCTGCCTCGCTTATATTGAGGAGCAGCAGTTCCTTGTGGAATGCATGTAAATCATTCAAGAAGGGCATTGATGTGGCCGCCTCCCTCAGCTTCCTCGCCACGTAATCGGAGGATTTCTTGATTCTAACCGCCTCCAGGTTCCGCATTGCTTCAACGCCGCGCCGCCTGTACCTGGCCTCCGCCGTCTTATATCTATCCATAAACGCCTTTATTAATTCCTTGGATGAGGGTACGTTGACTGACATCGAGAGTGAACCAGGAGCCTAAATTTAAATACATTCACTTATGCGGTTTAAGCATGAGTGAGTACGAGATAATAACGGGAACGTCGGTGGGCATAAAGGCCGTGGACGGCGTAGTGCTGGCGTCGGAGAAGAGGGTTGCGTATGGGTTTTACCTTCTCAGTAAGTCTGGCAAGAAATTATTCAAGGTAACGGACAACGTTGGCTTGGTGTCCTCTGGAGTATTGGCAGACATGCAGGTGATTTCGAAGCTGGTCAGGGCGAACATATCCATACATGAAATGGAGGCGAAGAGGCCTGCCAGCACTAGAGCGGTGGCGAAGTTCCTCAGTCAAGTCTTGTTCCAGAATAGATATATGCCGTTCTTGGTGGAGGCTATGGTTGGCGGAGTGGATGAATCAGGCCCCCACTTGATAGTCTTGGATGCGGCGGGCGCGTTGATTGAGGACGACTTCGCGTCGCTGGGCACGGGTGCCAGGACTGCCATAGGAATAATAGAGACTAGCTATAAGCAGGGATTGAGCGTAAATGATGCGAGGATGATAGCGATAAATGCCATAAGGGAGGCAAGCTATAGGGACGCGGTCTCCGGCGATGGCGTTGATTTAATGATAATAACCAAGGAGGGGATACGCGAGGAAACTGTGCCCATAGCGCAACCGGCCAGATTATAGTTTTACTGGGAATATGAAGGGGAGGAGGCGGGCTTCTCTATCCACCTATCTACTCTCCTCTTCCTATTTTGAAGCACGACTATCCTGGAGTTCGCGTCTTCATCCATGTATTCATACATATCTCCCACCTCCTTCAGTAGCTTCATGGCCCACTCCTTGACCTCATCGTGGCTCAGCATATTATCCCTGCTCAATCTATATATGGAGTGGCCCAGGTGCATGTATGACTTCACCTCTATGAAGTGCGGGCTCCCCCTCCTCATTAACTCGGCGAATTCAGGTATGTGCTCTGGCTCTGTGTTCCATCCCTTTATCAATGTTATCCTGACCACGGTCCTCGTGTTCAGCTTCGGCAGCATGTCCAAGGTCTTGAGCCAAGCCTCCCAAGCGCCTTCGCCCTTCATTACGGGCACGTTTATTTTATTGAATAATTGCTTGTTTGGCGCGTTGCAGGAAAGGTATAGCTGGGTGGGCAACGCGTTCTCCTCGGCCAGCTTCTCCACTGCTTCCGGGTGTTCTCCATTGGTAACCACGAATATGGATCGCGTGTTGGGCATGGATTTGATCAGCCTTATCAAGCCGGCTAACTTGGGGTACAAGGTGGGTTCGCCTGAGAGGGAGATGGCGAAGTGCGTGGGTTCCAGTGCCTCCTTGATTCTCTTCCGCCCCTCCGGGTGACCGAAGTAGCCGGACAACAGCCTTCTTCTCTCAGCCATCACTCCATTCAGGAGCTCCTCGGGATCCATTACTTCCTCCTCCCGCGGCGACAGGGTATCAAATGAATCGGTAGGTCTCCAGCAATACACGCACCTATTGCTGCAAGTCATCCCCACAGGCCCGAACTCAACGCACCTATGCGAGCCGCCCACAGGCGCTCCATAGAATTTATACTTATAGCAGCTGGGCCCCCCCGATAGGGCGGACTTGCTCCAATGGCATAGCTCCACCGTGGCGTGGCCATACACGCCGTATTTTGACCTAAGTAGATCGGCCCTGGTGTCTATCCTTATCCTTAGCTTGCCATCTATGACTTCATGATACCTAAGTCGCTCCTCTTGAACCTCCATTATCTATTCGATCACGTCTAGCGTTAAAAACTTTTATATCTGTGGCTGTCCGAAGTGCACCTACCCTAAGTTGCTTGAAACTTTCCAGTACCTAAGCCTAACAACAGCTAAGCGATTTATTTATTTCCCTGCCTCCGCTTTAGCTTGCATGCAGTGCAGCGTCGTGGTGGATTCGAGGGAGCATGCGACGGCTGTGGACGTCGTGGATGAATTGAAGCGGCTCGGCTGCACTGTGATCGAGAAAACCATAGAGGTGGGGGACTACGTGGTCTCCAGCACAACCGTGATAGAGCGGAAGAAGGCCATGGACTTCATCAACTCCATAATAGACGGGCGGTTATTCGATCAAGCAAGGAGGTTAGCGGAGCACTACCAGAACCCCATAATATTAATAGAGGGCGATCCATGGCGTGCCACCTCCAAGAGAAGCATTCATTCCCACTCCGTTGCTGGCGCCATGGTGGCGCTGAACAAAATGGGAATTAGGATACTTTACTCGGCAAACGCCTCATTGAGCGCCTATATGATATTCTCGCTGGCCAAGGTAGATGAGAATAAGTCCATAAAGACAGTGACAATACGAAAGGGGGAGACAATCCGCGAACTTCAAACTCAATTGCTGGGATCACTGCCCGGGATAGGTGGGAAGAGGGCCGAGAAGATATTAATGGAGTTCGGCTCCCCGCTTGAGGCATTAAATAACTTTGAGGCTTGGAGTCGAATAAATGGCGTAAGCGAGAAGACCGTATCCTCCGTCAGGAAGGTGTTGACAACGAAGTATAGCGACAAGTCCAGTGAGGAGAGACTTGGGGGCAACGGCGATGGGATAATGGGCTTCATAGATGAGGCCAAATGATGACTTCGGCCATTCCACGTCCTAGATCAAGCCGTGCATCCACTCCCATTAGCTTCACCACCTCTACGTTGGTGACCAAGTGAGCAGTCACTTGGGACACCGTGTATCTGCTCTTCTCGCCGCTCAATGCAGCGTAGGTGGGCAGCATATCTCCCATGTTTGGATCAAAATGAGCGCCGCTTCTCACGGCCTCGATCAGCCTCCTCGCAGCCTCCATCCCCACTTGCTCGGCTGGCTTTCCCCGCTCTCCCAGGGAGTCTCCCCCCATTCTGTGGCCATCGCTGAATAATGCCCACACCACGACTCCACTGCCCGCCCCAAGTCCTCTGCTTACCTCCACGCCTATATCTACCCGCGTGCCCAACTCCGTCAATGCACGGGAGGCGGCGTTTGCCTGCCTGATCGCTACATGTCTAGGCAACTCCGTTGCATGCGAGATCCCCCCTATCCGCTCCAGTTGGGAGTCCCCAAGGGATAAACCGCGTGGCTTGGATGAATGTATTGATAGCTCTACTAACCCCCCACCCCTGGGGTAATGGCCTCTTTGCCTCACTCTTATTGAGGTCTCTATGCCCATCAACCGAAGGTTGGGGATGACTATGTTCGCCATATAATCTATGGGAGGAGCCATGGGGACGTCGGTTCCCCCCTTTATCTCGATTGTGGATTCACATCCGGCGGCGGCCAGTATGGGCAAAACCGTCTGTATTACCAGGGAAACGCTTCCAGCCGTTCCCACGTCGAACGATCGATTCCTGCACGATATGCTGCCTGGCTTGAACGTTAGCTCGGTTGATCCAACACGAAGCCCACTTACCTCTGCATTGCTTATCTCTGCCGCGGCAGTCACTGCAGTAAAGTGCTGCATTCCAAGCCCTGGATTACCGCGCTTAGCCCGTATGTTTCGTATTCTCACTGGAACCCCCATCGCTGCTGATAGTGCCACGGCGGTTCTCAGCACTTGACCCCCTCCCTCTCCCATGGATCCATCTATCTCCAACATGCATGTCCCCCATCTTGCCTTGATTTAATTTTTTGAGATTAAGGAGCCCTCGAAAATAAATTGTGATCGTCTCGTAAACCCTAGTCGCGATTAGCCCCGACAGCTCCCTAATCGCAAGCAATTATGGGCTTAATTAATTCTAAAACCCGGGTGCCCTGGTTGGGGTTTGCTAAGTTTTATAAATCGGTGCCTCCGCTTTCTCTGAAATGACTACCGCGGTAGCGTGTCCATATTGCGGGTTGCCCACTTGGAGCATGGTTGAGTTCGTCAGTGATAGATTCATGAATAACCCCAGATTCTTCACTACCCATATAATTCTGTGTAGGTGTGATAATTGCGGCAAGATGTTTTACCTTGCAAAGACCAGGCTAAGATCGATAACCTATAGGCTGGAGGACGTGGATCTGGCCCGCGTCTCATCCAGTGCCCAGGGCGGCGTTAATTCACCGGAAGGTTAGCGTGAACCGTGAAAGCAAGGGGCGTTGGCCTTCAGCGCCTTGGAGTCGTTCTTCGTTTACCATGGCGTTAAATAATGGAGCCGCTATTGGCCATTCGTCGTTGTTTATTACGCGATAGATGTTTTTGGATTTGGGCAGGAATTACTTCGTGGAGCTAAAGAATAGGTTTAAAGCGTTGAGTTGGTCGAGTCTGGTCATGCCGGAAATACCGCTTGCGCCCGTGGACAGGATATTCAAGAAGGCCGGTGCCGAGCGCGTTGGGGAGGATGCCGTGCAAGCCCTGCGCGATATATTGGAATCCATAGCCTATGATCTGGCCAATAGAAGCATAGAGATGTCGAAGCACGCTAATAGGAAAACAATAACGGCTGAGGACGTGCGGGCAGTGGTGAGGATAATAAGGTGCGTGCCCCTCTCCGTGTGATCGTTGCAGGTATAGCAGTTGAGGGTGAGTAGTACTTGGGTTGAGTAGTTCATTCAATTGAGGCGACGCGGTTTTGCTGGGATTGCTTCGCCACGCCTCGATTTTCGGCTTGAGTAGATGAGGATAAGTTCCATCTTTTAGGGCTGATAAGTGTTGGCGTGAATCGGTTTGGCGTTCGTCCCGATTTTACGGCCTCTGAGAAGAGGAAGGGATAGGTTGGGTCCTTCATGTGCTTGTCAACGGGCTATAGATCCATATAATATTATATATTATAAATTATTTAATCGGTTGACCATCATAAAATTTTTATATTTGCATTCTATGATTTGCATCCGTGAGGGTGGCGTTATTAGGGGATGGGGGCGTTGGAAAAACTACGTTCATACGGAGAATAATGGGTCTCGGGGAATCCGAGGGAGCCACTACTAAACTGGAGGTCTATAGGTTGAACGTGGATGGAACCGACGTGGTGGTGTATGACTTCCCTGGTCAGCGGGAATTGTTCGAGAGCATAAGCAAGCTGAATTTCGATGTGGACGTCATAATAATGTTCGCCGATGCCTCCGACATGGCGACGTTCTCCAACTTAACATATTGGTACTCCAAGATGATAGACATGGGGATATCGAGCAAACCCAAGTTCCTGGTGGTTAACAAGATGGATATAGAACTGGTTGATCCGGACATAATAATATCGACGCTGCCCTCCATTATGGATCCAATAGCGGTGTTCAAGACGTCTTTGATAAACATGGATCAGAGGGAGGTGGCGGGAATATTGGGCGAAATAGTTAGGATGGTCAATAGATATAGCAATTTGACTGCAAAACCTTATTAATATTGATTTTATATTACTGGAGCAATGCAGTCCGAGACCAGGGTCAAATGCCCCAAATGCGGCAGGGAGCACTCCATAATGGTCAATCCATCCCTGCTGGAGGAGGCAGCCAAGGGTGGGCTGGCCCAAATAGCGATTCCGTGTGGCGACCACGTGCTGCTGGCATACGTGGATAGGTATGGCATGGTGAGGCGCACATCCACCACGCTGTTAGTGACTGGGGCGGGCCCCTCGTTCAAGACGGGTACCATTAGCATTAATTGGAGCAGCAAGAAGCTCGTGGATGAATCCATTATATCGGATGTTTTAGGGGATGAATATTTAAACGCCATAAAGGACGCATTGAGCGGTAAGTCCATTCCAACGCCGGAGCTGGAGTCGCTTATGGCAAAGTTATCGGCTCTGGGATTATTGGTGGATAAGATAGGGTGATTCTTCATGTCGTTCTTCAAATTCCTCTCGGGCGGGGCCCAATCCTCCATAAGGGATCCAGGATTGATAAATGCACTGAACGAGCTCGGCCTAATGGATAGATATTATATAACCATTCTCCTGCGCGTGATGGAAAGCAGATACACAATAGCTGGGGCCATAAGGTTGGCGGAGGAGAACAAGACATCCCTCTATATTAGATCATTAATAGGGGTATCCCAGAGAATGAATATACTAGATAAACTATACACAATACGGGATTACGATTACCCCCAGGTAAGCGGGGATGCCGCCAAGGAGGCTGGCCGGCTGTACAACGCCCTCATAGTCAAGCAGGGCCCTGACTTCGTGGAGAACAAGATAAATCAAACCGTGCTTGAATTGATTCACTCCGGCTTCAATAGGATCAAGGCAGTGACTGCGTTGAAGAACGAACTCGCGAAATCGCTTGACTTGAAGAGGTTCCGCCGCATCTTGGTGGCATCGTTCGATGACGGTTTCGGCGCTGTGGCCACCTTAATGAACGCCCCGCTTCTGGAGGAGGCATTGGTTTTCGACAGGCCCTCATCGCTTGAGTCGAGCCGCATTTTAGTGTCTAGGCTGGCATCTACAATGGCTGATAGGGTTAAGTTCACGGAGGGCCCCCTCGATGATTACGTAAATGACTTCAGGGGGAAATTCGACGCGGGCGTTCTCTTCATGTCGTTCAACTGGCTGTCGACAAACCTCTTTGAGTTCGGTCAGCTTCATGAGTTAATAAAGCCTGGGGGATCCTTGATAATTGTACAGCCGCTGGAGGAGAACGGCTTCGGCTACCTATACATGTTGGTCCAGATGCTGCTGGGCGCCAATAAGTACCCCACCCTTGATGAGCTGGAGAGCATGGTGAGCTATGCTGGGTTCAAGAAGAGGGGGCACAGGCTGGAGAGGGGGGTAGGCTACGTGGGGGAGTGGATAGCATGATTGCCCCGAATCAAGATGTCCATTAACTCATGAAGGGTTTGACGTGGTTAATCCTTAAATATCTGGTCGATATTATCAATCCATGTTCGAGAAAATAGTGGTGGCGTATGATGGCTCGCCTCACTCCAGGAGGGCCTTGGACGTGGCCATAGATTTGGCAAGGAAGTACAACTCACGCCTATACGTGGTGGAGGTGGTGGACCCGGCAGCGTTGATAGGGCTGGGCATAAGCCCCGTGCCCCAGACCGTTTTGGACCAGCTCTATCAAAAGGCGAAGAGCGACGTGGAGGAGGCCCGAAGAAGGGCGGAGGGCGTGAGCTCGGAGGGGCAGGTATTGGAGGGCGATCCCGCCACGAGCATACTGGAGTTCGTGGATAAGGTGAAGGCGGATCTCTTGGTGTCCGGGAGCAGGGGCTTATCCACCTTGAAGCGCATATTCCTTGGCAGCGTGTCGTCCAGGTTGGTCAGCGAGTCGAAGGTGCCCGTCCTAGTGGTTAAGTGAGGTCTCCGTCATATATCCACAACGAATTGAATTTTATATAGCCCATTCCTATCTATCCTCATTAGGTGATACGTAATGGCTTTCACTATGGTTCCCCTAAATCCATGCTTTTCTGGGCGATATGGTTCCCCCCTCATCTCTGCCGTCAATTTTATCTCCCCCTCATCAACATGGACCTCCAAATCATTGCCTATCGCCACCTTCTCCCCGTCGAACCTGTAAATCACCTCATCTATCCAATTAAAGAGCAGTTGCTCCAGGTCGGCGCCGCTTAATTGGACTGGAATTGATAGAATTGGCATTGCCTTGGTCGGGTCATACATTAAGTTGAGCACGCCCAGGGCGGCGTTCTTGAAGGCCTCGCCCAAGCTCCTTCCTCGGGCTATTATCATGATGTCGGCCGTGTGGTCGGCGTACTCGAACGGTGGTTCATTCATGCGTTTACATTTATTCTGAAATGCTATAAAAATTCCGTCGCAAGTTGCCTCATTTTCAAGGAAATATTTATAACTCATTCCTCTCATTCTTCTCCGTGACCATAAGGGAGGTACTGCAGCAGGGAGCGATAGAGTCGCCTGGAATTTTGGGGATTTACCTGTCCACGGTGGATGGCTTGATAAAGGATTATGTAAGCATGGAACAAGTGGATCCAGATAAGGTGTCGGCGGTCTCGGCTCCTCTCGCAATAGTGTCGGAGAACGCGTCGAAGCTCTTCTTCAAGGGCAACTTCGACTACTCGATAGTATATAGTTCCCCCGGCTTGATAGTTGTTGCCAAGGTAGATGAAAATAACATACTTACCATAGTGTCCAAGGAACAACAGGTAGGCTTTATACTCACCTTATTGGATAGCATGATTAAGAAGCTCAGGGAGTTGCTGTCGAGTCGTTGAGCCGTCGTACTGCGGGGAAGAATAACTTTAAAGCGGATGCCCCTCGCGTGTTTCGATGAGTAGCTTGGATATATCCCGCGGCGGGCTTGTGCTTGCATTTATATTAATAATAGCCGTGGCCATATTCATATACGGTTTCTGGCAATTAGTGTCGCCGACAGGCTATCCAGTGTCCCTCGTCCAGGGTCAGTGCACGTCGTCGTATGTTGGCTTGGTCTTGGTGACCATGGCTATGATGGGGGTCGGCGCATATGCCATTATGGATTACAGGAGGCGGGGATTCGTTGGTGATTATGTGTTGATAGCATTCATAGTCATGCTAATAATATACGTGGTATTCGCATACGTTACCTATCAAGCTACCCCCAGCTATTGTTGATGTCATCCCTTATTTCGATAGCCGCGGCTAGATGGGATTGGGGGCGGGGTACCTTTATAAGCGTGGATTGAGGGCTGGATCCGTGATTCCATGGAGGAGGAGTTGAGGTATAAATTGAAATACACGTATGGGGAGGACTTCGGCACCGGTTACTTCAAGTACGGCCCCATAAGCTTGGGGGAGTCGCCGCGCATAACGCAGAGCAGGGGATTGATATTGAGGGATCTTCCTGAGAGCGTTAAGATGCTTATACCGCCCGACGTGGCTAGGAGGGGGATAGTGGTGGGGGACGAGGTGTCCAAGTACCTCAGCTCCACCAGGGACATGGTAAGGAACCTCAAATACCCGCTTCATGACGGCATAATTAGAAAGGATGATGACGATTCCTGGCGCGTGGCTAAGGAGTTGGCCAGGTTCGGCCTATCCAGCTTCTACGAGCAGGCCGCGGGCAGCGGCGATTTCAAGGGGTTCCTGGTAGTCATGTCGCTCTCGGCGCTTTCCCCGGACTACATGAGGGAGCGGTTCATAGACATGCACATGGAGATAAACCAGGAATTCCAGGGAAACATGATTCGGGCGGTGACGGCGATAGATCAACCATTCGCGGTTGCCATATCCGAGAAGGCCGTCACTTGCATGGTGGTGGAGGCGGGGCACGGCAATATACAGATAGTCCCCATAAGTTATGGCCCCATAAGGGACGGCATAGTTGCCCTAAACAGAGGCGGGTCCGAGACCAATGCGATAACCAGGGAGATACTGAAGGATGCTGGCTACAGCGATTTGGCCAAGGATGAGTACGTCGTGGAGGCGGTTAAGCGGGAGGCCGGGCTGGTGCCGAGGGACTTGGGCGCCGCGGTGAAGGCAGCCAGGGAGGACCCGGCCAGGTTCTCGATCAAGATAAAGGTGAATCCATTGGTGACTGTGGAGCTAAACGAGCTCTCCTGGACTAGGTTCCTAATCGGCGAGGTTCTCTTCGACCCGACCCATGATGAGTTCAAAAGCTACGTACAGCAGGGCCGGTTCTCGATAGAGGACGTAACCATGGGCGACATGGTGTTCTACGGCGAGATGAATCTGGCCGACGCTGTGATAAGCAGCGTTAGGAAGACCCCCGTGGAGATACAGGATAAGATAGTCAGCAACATAATATTGAGCGGCGGCGCGTTCAATTGGAGGGCCCCGCCCTCCTTGAGTGACGTTGCGGTGGGCAGCGTGGATAAGGTGAAGTTAATGATAGGAAACAAGGTCCCCGACCTGCTTAATAGGTTGAACATAAGGATGGTTAAGGATCCTCAGTACAGCGTGTGGAAGGGAGCAATAGTTTATGGGTACGCCCTCCCCCTCAGCGTTGAATGGAACGATAAGACGAAGGAGGGTTGGATATTCCCGCGGTAGCCATTGCTTCCACTATTTCCGCCCCTCCATTAATTCCCGCTCTATTCTCTCGAGTGCGTGAACCGTTCCCTGCTTGAAGTGATTCTCGTTCCACGACTCAATCAAGCTGAACGGGAACTTGTATTTAACGTCCCAATAACTGATCACCTCCCCACCGCGGACGCTTATCTTATGTACTCCCGTGAATGGCCCCTTCACGTAATTCATTAACACCTCCCTTTCCTGCTCATTCATGTTTATTATGACCTCTCCCTTATTGAAGGGCCCTGGAAACGCAAATTGAACTCTAGCCCTTATTCCGTCCCCCTCCTTGCCTATTATGGTTAAGTTCCTGGTGCCGTGCCAATACTTGGGGATGCCGTTCACATCCCTCACAATCCTCCATATATCCTCGTCCGGGGCGTCTATTTTCTTGGATACTTGGAACTTCATCACCCTAAGCGTGGGCGTCCAGCCTAAATACCTTATCGCTTTGTTCGGCTCCGTTATGATTACAGTGGGCTGGGCATCTAGTTAATTGAATCGTTAAATTTAATAATGCAGGCGCCCCGCTATATACATGTTCGAGATATTCGTGTTGGTACAGACCAAGGTGGGCAAGGCATTTCAGGTGACCGAGCAGATAAGGTCTATACCCGGCATTAAGTCCACCTACACCGTAACCGGCCCCTACGATATAATTGCATCTATGGAGATAGAGAGCATAGAGTCCCTTGAGGATATAATAAAGAGGATACATGCGATAGATGGGGTGGAGCGGACATTGACCGCCATGGTGATAAAGAAGTACTAACAGAGTTCCCGCGCCCCTTCATAAAGTTTAAAAGTTGAGGCGCCGAAAGATGAAGAGGCGCCGTTGATGAGTGAACCAAGGCAGCTATATAAGGATAGAATAGAGGCGTCGCTTGACGCTTGGGACAGGATTCTGAGGGGCGACGTCTCTACCAGGCCCGAGTTGGAGAATCTCCTGGTCACCTTATATAAACAACGGGGGGTGGAGCCGTTCAGGGGCCTCTCCAAGATACGGATCTACGACAAGGAGATAGCCACGGTGTACGTCGTTGGAAAATACGGCTTGGCCGTGGTGGACGACTCATCCATTTCTCAATACATTCACTTGTTCCAAGTGGAGGCGATAGGGGATGAGGTTTACGGCAAGTTGAAGTCAGTCGATTTCTCCCTAAGCGATGACTTGAGGAATTACGTGAGGGATAGGGTGGACGTCGACGTGATGGGGGAGACGCTGGAGGAGAGGGTGTTCAGGGCGTACAGGCTGGTCTACACCGGGAGCATAATGGGCTTCATGCCGGAAACGGATTTTGTCAAAATGTACTCCGCGCTGCTGGATGTTTTTCCCCAACTATCGGAGAGGCTGATAAACTACGTTAGATTCTACGTGGCAACCAAGATAGCGGAGAAGATAGCGCTGGGCCAAATAACCAACTTAAACGACAAGAAGATAGAGAAGTACGCATACTGCGTCAGGCTAGGTCTCACTAAGTGCGCCCCCTCGGATAAGCTGATACGGGAGATAGCGGCCAAGGTATATAAGGTGCCGCGCAGCGTCGTGGGGAAGCTGTTCCCCAACGTGGATGCCAAATCCTTCGTGCCCAGGGCCACTTAAAAACTCATTTTTTCCTTATAGTGAAAATACTGGAGTACATGCCCCCCTGCTCTATGCGCCGCTCACTAATCGATGCCTCCCTGCCCAGCGCGCCCACCACCAACCTCCTCCTCCCCGTTATCACTACCACGGTCTTCCTGGCCGCCCTCAATGCATTTTCAATTAACTCCTTATAGAAGACCCGTATGGGCTTCTCGGTCTTCATGCGGATTCCATATGGTGGGTTAAATATGACGTGATCGCACGAGAGCGGCCTGAGCATCGGCGTGGTGGAGTCCCCCACCGCCAGATCGAAATCGCCGCCGGCAGCCAATAGATTGCTCCCAGCCGCGTCGCAGTAATCCGGGTTAACGTCTATGCACACCGACCTAACCCTCCTCCAGAAATGAGCCGCCTCGGCCGGTATGGTGCCTCCTCCGCAAGTCAAGTCGCATATGGTGTCGCCCTCGTCCGGCGATGCCATCATTATCATGGAAAACGCTATTACCGGGTTAAGGGAGGCCGGGTGCCCCCTCACCCTGTACTCCCTATCCCTAGCCGTGGACCTAGTGATCTTCACCCCAACCATGAAGTCCCTTCCCAGTACGTGCGCGCCTATAACCACGTCGGGGTCCGATAAATTCACCAATGCATTGATTCCCCTACTCTCCAGGAAGGAGATTACGGCATCCCCCACAACTCTGGCCACGTCAGTGCTGGCGTACTCGTGATTCCCAGCCCTCACCGCCTCAACCGCTACGCTGGTCTCCGAGGTGGCGATCCCCAGCAGCCCCTCCAGTCTTAAAGACTTGGCCCTGCCCTCCAGATCCTCCATTAAGGGCCCCACCTCCCCCCTGTCCAGCAGGTAGTAGGCATTCTCTATTGTCCTCATGCTTGCCAGGAAGGACCTGGCAGTCATCATTGAGGGGAACCCCGCCTCCAGAAGCACTCGCCCACTCATCCTATCATAGACGTGCCCCACCTTGGTCCCCATCCTCTCCTCTACCTCCATTACTACGTAGTCCTCCAGGCCCGGCACCGTGGTGACCAGCACGCTCACTGCTTTGGTCGGTCTAACCCCCTTTTAAATCGAGTCGCATCCAGCCCACCTCCCCGCCTTCCTTAATATATCGATCAACTCCTCCATGCTGAGCCTCCCCGTATTGGTGTTGCGGGGGCTTGGGTGGTAGCTAATGAATACCCTCACATTGCCGGCATCTACGTAACTACCGTGTTTAAACTCAATCCTGATTCCCATCACGGATGAGATGGCTTGGGCCGCCAACCTGCCTAGGACCACAATAGACTTAGGCCTCACCTCATCCACCTCAATCCTCAACCAGCGGAGGCAGTTCCTCACCTCCGATGGCAAGGGCCTATTATTGGGGGGAGCGCACTTGACGGCGGACGTCAAGTAGGCGCACCTAAGCCTAGTGCCGTCATTCCTAGACACGCTGAAGGGATTGTTGGAGAGGCCCGCGGCGTGCAGCGCCTTGAAGAGGAACTCCGCGCTCCTGTCCCCGGTGAACATCCGCCCCGTCCTATTACCGCCGTGAGCCGCTGGGGCCAGCCCCACTATCATTACGCCTCCAGGCTCTCCCCAGGGCGGAACTGGGCGGCGCCAGTATGTCTCTCCAGCGAATCTGGGCAACGGCTTCACTGACTCCCTGTACTGAACCAGCCTGGGGCAGTCGCGGCAATCAAACAAGCCGGGCAGCATTGGGGCCCGGCGCCCCGTTTCCTTAATTGCCTTACGGGGAAAAGAATTTTAAGTGAATCCAGCGATGATGGATGGGGCGAGTGATGGCGGGACACATTAGGCGGCTGCCCGCCGGACTCCCCATTGCCATAGGCTTATTAACGGGCGCCGGCTCTATCCAGCGTGTTGTTCGCGGCTTACCTGGAGCCCGGCGAGGAGTTGCCGGGGCCCGGCTTCGACTTGGTGCTGGACTTGAGGCGAGTGGTGCGGGATAGGTGGGACTACATGCTCCCCCTCGTGTACCCGGACGACGTTGAGCAGGCCGTGGCGATACGGCTCCCCATGCCGGGAAGCGTGCCCGGCGTCTCTCGCCTCCTTGACTTGATCGATTACTTGGGCGTCTCCTCCGTGATTCTAACCATGCCCAGGGACCACGATCTAATGGTGAGGGCGATGGACGAGGCGGCCCAGCACGGCGTGTCGATAACCTGGTACTTAAAGGACCCGCTGCGATACTCGCCTCCCGACGTGTTTCCTCACCCAATGAGCGTGGCATTTAGCATTCCATCCTTGGGCTCAATGAAGGCCCTCGCCAAATTCACGTTGTTGAATCAATCATCCATAAAGTACATGCTGGCCTATAACGTGGATGGAGACCGCGGCGGCCTGCCGCTGCTTGGCGGTGGATCCATGGATTACCTATCCATAATCAAGCTCCTCTCCATGATTGGGTACGAGGGCTACATGGTGCTTCTATACGACAAGCCCCACAGGGGCAGGTATTGGAGCGACTTGAACGCGTTGCAGACGTACAGGGACTCGCTCGGCGGGGCATTGGCTGACAAGAGGCTGGTAAAGCTCTTAAGCTCCGCGTTGGGCGAGGTTTTCGGGGATGTCAAGTGAAGTTGAAGGGTAGGGACTTGTTGACGTGGACGGATTACTCAAGGGATGAATTCCTCTTCCTTCTGAACCTCTCCAAAAACATGAAGGAGAGGCTATACGCTGGGGAGAAGTACGCCCCAACCCATCTGGGCAAGACGGTGCTGGGCATATTCGAGAAGCCGAGCACCAGGACAAGGATAAGCCTTGAGGTGGCCGCGAATCAGTTGGGGATGAAGGTGATATACACCAATCCCCAGGAGCTGCAGTTGGGGAGAGGGGAAACAGTGGAGGACACGGCCAGGGTGGTCTCCAGGATAGTGGATGGAATAATGGCAAGGGTCTACAGCCACTCATCCCTCGTCAAGCTGGCGGAGAACTCCGACGTGCCCGTCATAAACGCGTTGAGCGATGAGTGCCACCCAACCCAAGTGTTGGCGGACGCACTCACCATCTGGGAGAAGCTGGGTAGGCTGGAGGGAGTGAAGCTTGCATTCGTGGGCGACGGGGACAATAACATGTCCCACAGCTTGATGCAGATGGGCGCGAAGCTAGGCATGGAGGTGCGGATAGTGTCCCCCAAGGGTTACTGGCCCGGCAAGAAGTACCTAGAGCCTTCGGAGGACGATGCTAGGAGGAGCGGCGGCTCCATAATGGTGACGGACAATGTGGAGGAGGGCGTGAAGGGCGTCGACGTGGTCTACACCGACGTGTGGGTCAGCATGGGGTTCGAGAAGGAGGCGGAGGAGAGGATGAAGATATTCAAGCCATACCAAGTGAACTCTCGACTAATGGATCTGGCGGGGAAGAACGCCATATTCATGCACTGCCTGCCCGCCCACAGGGGCTATGAGGTCACCGACGACGTGATCGACTCGCCGCGCAGCGTGGTGTGGGACGAGGCCGAGAACAGGATGCACACGATAAAGGCGATACTTGCTGCATTGATATAGGAAAGGTAGGTCTCGTCTTTTGGGGTGGGGTGGGTTTTTAGGGGCTTGCCCCGCTTCTCCTTCGCTCCTCCCCTGGTCAGCTCTTGAAGGGTGGGGCTGATCTTCCCCACAATTCCAAGGGAGGAGGCGGAGTAGCCCCAAGGGGGCAATCCAGACCCCGGGAACCCCCGCCCCTCAGGGCGGGGAGGCCAGATAGGTAGCTATCCACATTTTCAAATCGGGTTTGCTCTCCTTCATTATAGAGTGCAGAGTAGAGGCTGGGGGCTCGCTGAATGGCTTTGGATGGGTTGATCAGGCAAATCGAACAGCTGGGGAACGCTTTAATCGATGGATCGCCCTCAACGCCATGGAGGAACGGGAGGTAATCTTCAAGGGCCCGGATGGGGCGGCCGTGAATGCCTTCGTGGCGTCTGGGGGAGTCAAGGCGGGCATTGTGGTTGCGTCGGAGATATGGGGATTGACGGACTTCATACGAAACGTGGACCGACGCTTGGCGGGGCTTGGATACACTGTCATGGCCCCCAACCTATACTCAAGGAATCCCAACTTCACGGTTGAGAACATAATGGGGGTAATGCGTAGGTTCTTTTCGCTGCCCCCCGAGAAGAGGGGCGATCCCGGCTACGTGGCGCAAATCGCCGCGGCTCTGTCGCCCGGCGAGAGGGCTATATATGATGAATTAATGGTTAATAGAGCGGTCACTGAGGATAGAATGCTTGGGGACCTGGCGGCCGCGTATAAATACCTGGGCAATCAAGGACTGCATAGGTTTGGAGCGATAGGGTTCTGCATGGGCGGCGGCTTGGTTTTCCAATTATCCACGCAGCTCCCCCTCGATGCAACGGCGGTCTATTACGGCAGGAACCCCAGGAACTTGGATGATGTGGCGCGGCTCAGGGGGCCTGTCCTAGGCATTTACGCTGGTGAGGACTCCGCCATAAATCAAGGGCTGCCGGACTTGGTGAGGGCCATGATCGTGCATAAAAAGGACTTCGAGATGAAGCTGTACCCGGGCACGTACCACGCCTTCGCCACGGAGGGCGGTCAGACGTACGACGAGGCGGCGGCCAAGGATGCTTGGGAGAGGACGGTTAGGTTCTTCTCCAAGAACTTGGGGTGATCGCCATGGGAAAGGAGGGCGACGTGGTGAGGGAATGCTTCTTCACGTGGGTGGACATATTGAAGATGGCGGAGGAAAAGAAGGAGCGGAAGAAGGAGCGGAACGCGGTTGAGGAGAGTAAGGACGCCGGCGATGGGGGTGCTTCACTCCATGGGTAGGCCGGACTCCTTGATTTGCTTCAAGTCCTTTGTCAGATAGGCGACGCGCACGGCTACGAAGTACACCGCCAAGCTGAGGACTGCCCAGAGGAGGTAATCCCACGGGTAGCTCACCAAGGGCGTCGAGAGCGGGCCGAGCGAGCCCACGTACGATACTATGCCCAGCAGCACATTATAGACGACTATCCAAGAAGCCCCCTTGATGTCTGGATGCCCCGTCCTCAGCCAGAGATAGGCGAACGCTGCGGCCTGGGCCGCGCTCATCATGGTCCAATACACGGCGAAGGAGACCATGGGGCCAAGGCCGCCCAGCCACCCCAGGTACCAAGACGCCGCTATCAAGCCAATCGCTGCCCAGTACGCCGCGGAGAAGGCAATTGATTCTGGAACCGGTATGCCGAGCTCCCTCCTGTAGGGGCCAAGCATTAGGAGGGGCAGTCCGACGGCGGCGCTTATTATTATGGGGTTCACGTATGACCATGATGACCAGTATATGAGCAGCGACGCCACTATGAAGCTCAAGGGGTACACTACTTGCCACGCCCAGGGCTTGTACGCCCTCCTCAGCTCCGGGGCCAAGCGCCTCAGCGCGTGGTTTGTGATGCCCACCTCCAAGTAGCCGTAAACCGTGACCACGGCCGAGTAGGACATTATGGCGTACCAAGTGGGGAAGGGTGCTAGGAATGCGAGGGCGAGCACTGCCGTGGTGAGGAGCGCTATCCAGGGCGTCTGGAACTTTTGGTGTATCTGAGCGAAGAACTTAGGTATGTACCCCACTCTGGCCATGCCGTATAGGTTCCTCCCGCTGGTTCCCACGTAGACCGCCAAGGTGCCCGCGGGGGATACGGCCGCGTCGACGAGGAGGAGGATGGCCAGCCCCATCAACACGGGCACTCCCACCGCCATGGCCTCGCTGACGAATGGGTGTGCCTGCCAATCCCCGCTGGCCAGCGCTTGCCAATCGCCGGGGGAGACGCCGGCCTTGCTCCAATTCACCGCGCCGAGGAAGGTAACTTGGAGCAACACGTATATTGCTATTGTTACCACGACGGCCAATATGGTGCCCATCGGAACATCCCTCTGCGGGTTCCTTCCCTCCCCCGCGTACTCCAGTCCCTGCCTGAAACCCTCGTAGGCATACACCACGCCGGTCGTTATCATGCCGGTGAATATGGCGGCGTAGCCGTACGGCGCGAAGCCCCCGGGCAGCTTGCCGGCCACGTAGCTCCAGTGCATGTATAGGGCCATTAGCAGCATTATGGTTAGGATGGGCATTATGAACTTCCACGCAGTTATCACTCTGTTGAACCAGCCGTACACGTTCACCCCAATCACTTGCACGAAGAAGAATAGAACTATGAGTCCCGCCGCGACGAGAATGCCCAGCGGGGTCAGGACTCCCAGCGATGAGTTCCAGAACTGCGGCACGTAGTCGCTGGCATACTCCACTATGGCTATTGCCTCGGAGGACAGCGTGGTTATCGCGCCCAGGGTGTAGGTCCAGGCTAGCAGGTAATTGCTGAGAGTGCCGTGGCTGTAGTGGTTATACCTGGCCAGGGAGCCGCTGAAGGGAAAGAGGCCGCCCAGCTCCGCGAAGGGGAACACCATGAATATGAAGAATAGACCCGCTATCACCCAGGATAGGATGGCCGCGGGCCCCATCATGCCTGCCGCCCCCAGCGGAGTGAAGAGCCACGCCGATCCTATCATTCCGGTTATGGAGAGCATGAAGTAATCCGCCGCGGTGAGGGATCTCCTCAACCTGGGTTGATTTGATTGATTTGAACCATCCGGGTTTTGACCACTGCTCATAGTTCGCGCTGCCGCTCAGGCAGCGATTTTTAACAATTATCATAACAAATAATCCACCTCAGATGAGGAGAGCGGGGGCGGATTTCAACATATAATCCAAGCAATTAATGTATCCAAGACTTGCCCACTTATTATTTTAAAGCCAGCGCAGTGAGCGGCGAGTGGGAGAGGGAGCTGAGCTGAAGGAATTGATAGTAATGTATAGGGAGGGGAGGTTGGAGGACGCGTTGAGGGAGGTGGATAAGGCGATTGAGAGGCAACCTAGGAACGCCGCGTACCATAACTTGAAGGGGGCCATATTGAGGAGGATGGGGAGGCCGGGCGAGGCGTTGGCCGAGTTCGAGGAGGCCGCGTCGATAAACCCCAACAACCCGGCCTACCTTTTCAACGAGGCCAATGCCCTCCTCGACTTGGGGAGGCCCGAGGATGCATTGGAGAAGTACGATGCTGCAATAAAGTTGGATCCCAGGGACCCGGATTACAGGTATGGAAGGGCCAATGCCCTGTATGCCCTGGGTAGGTATGATGAGGCCATTAAGGAGTACGATGAGGCCATCAAGCTGGGGTCGAATCCGTATTATAGGATAAACAAGGCATTTGCCTTAGCCAAGCTGGGCAGGTCAAGCGAGGCCGTGGACGAGCTGGAGAAGGCCGTGAAGCAGGGACGGAGGGATCCCGTGGTGTGGGTGAACTACGTGGAGGCCATGTCGGTGCTGTGGAGAAGGGACGAGGCCATGCGGAGGGTGAGGCAGGCCGTGGATGATGGTTCAGTGAAGAGGGAGGCCCTCTGCGCCGCCGCTCGATCCGCCGAGTCGGCCCAGCTCTCAATGGATGAGGAATCAGCCATCAAGGAACTAGAGGAGAGCTTCTGCAGCTAACCGCACTCTTTGTGGTTTGCCGGGTCTGAATTATTGATCCCCCTTTACCGGGGAGCTAGCTCGCTTCCCACGGATGAAGCCTACAGGGGAAGGGATCATTAAACATCTTGTGGAAAACTGGCAAAATAATAACTGAAGTGAGGAAGCCTGTCATTTCTGGTTACATAACGGAGTAGCACCCGTTAAGGGGGTGTGACGCCCTAGACCCCAAGTGGAGCCCTCGCCCCTAGGCGGGGAGGTCAGGCAGTGAATCATGTCAGTCGCATTTTTATACGCGCCAAAGCTCCTCCACCTGAGCCCCCAGGCGTGGAACCCGCGAGAGAGGTGACTCCTTCCCGTGACCGGGTTTCCTCCGAGAGGGGCCACACCCTCCATTAATGCCGGCAGGACGAGGCCTTCGGGAAAACATCATCGATAATCTCGGGGCCGTGTCCCTCCCCAATTTCCGCCGTTATTTGGTTTTAGCAAAAAACTTGAAATACCTAGATTGAAGTTGAATAGCTATGTCATTACAGGAATGGTTATCCATATACGAGAAGGCGCATGGCAAGGTGGTCGCGGACGTGAGGAGGGGTTCCCTGACGTTTGGCGATGGCAATCCGATGATGACCATGCCGACAAAGCTAATAGAGGTGGTGTGGAGAGACTTGATGAGGTACGTGGAGGGAGCTGCCGATGTCTTGATCAAGAGCATGGGGAGGACGTTCGGCGAGATGCACGGGGGCGGCCAATCCGTGGAGTACATCGACCTTCACTTTGTGGCGCACGGCTTCGGGAGAGTCATGGGTAACATCAATGAGGTAACCATAATCAGCCCGCCCATCCCCGCCGGTGGGGATCCCAGGCCCATCGCGCTATTCCTCGCCGGGTTCCTGGAGGGCGTGATTGGCGGCACGTACGACGGAGAGTGCACGCGGGAGAAGTGCGTCTTCAAGCGGCTAGCCCTGTGAGCAGCAATGCCCTAAATGGCGGTGCTTTTGAATACCTTTTATAACCCGGCCCGCCTATAAGGGCGTGGTTACGATAAGGGAGGTGCTGAACAAGTTGAAGTGGACGGGCGCCGCTGGGGATTTCGAGGTGACCTACGTGTCCAGGGGCGCCCCCAACGATGAGGTGACCATACAGGCGTCGTCGATACTGGAGCTATTGCATGATGGTTTCGTGGTGGAGATGGAGGGAAGCAGGACCTACATACCCTACCACAGGGTGGTGCTGATAAGGTCAAAGTCAGGAGAGGTGTTGCTGGATAGGCGCAGGAGGTAATGCAGGAAGCTGGGGGGTCGTTTCAGGAAATGTGGAACCAGGTTTGGGGAGGGTGGATGCTTCATTTGTACTGCATGGGTGGCTCGCGAGTGGGATTTGGATATCCTTTCCTTTTCCAGTGGAAAAACTTAAAATGCAGAAAATGCAGTGAAAAATATATATGTCAAAGCCAAGTCCAAAGGCCTTCGACATAGTGACTATTGGGGATAGATGCAAGGAGTGCGAGATATGCGTTACCGTTTGCCCCACTAAGGTGCTTGTGATAAGCGATGTAATGAATAGGAATGGCTATAAGGTATCGTTCGCCGCCAACCCGGATAAGTGCATTGGGTGCAGGCTGTGCGAGTGGTCGTGCCCCGACTTCGCCATATTCGTAAAGCAAGGCGAGGGCAAGTCGCGGGGCCTCATAGTTTGGAGCAGCCCCGAGAAGGCGGTGGCAAGGTGAGGGAGATGAGCATAGGCTACTTGACGGGCAATCAAGCCGTGGCCGAGGGAGCCATGGCGGCCGGCCTCAAGTTCTACGCCGGCTACCCAATAACGCCTGCATCAGACTTATTCGAGTACCTATCCGAGAAGCTCCCCAAGAGGGGGGGAGTAGTTTATCAGGGCGAGGATGAGATAGCGAGCATAGTTGCAGCCATAGGCGCCTCATGGAGTGGGGCGAAGGCCATGACGGCCACCTCGGGCCCCGGCTTCAGCTTAATGGCGGAATCAATAGGGCTGGCGGCCATGACGGAGACGCCGGTGGTGGTGGCCGTCAACATGAGGACAGGCCCGTCCACGGGCATAGCCACGACGCCGGGCCAGGGCGACGTGATGCAGTCCAGGTGGTTGAGCCACGGGCATTACCCCGTCGTGGTCTACGCGCCCACGGGGGTGCAGGACAGCTTCGACTTGACCATAAAGGCATTCAATGTGGCTGAGGCCTTGAGGATCCCAGCCATAATACTGAGCGATGCCGCGATAGCCCATGGGAGGGAGAAGGTGGTGATGAGGTCTGACGTGCCCGTGGTGAGCAGGAAGAAGCCGACCCCCGGCTCCAAGTACTTGCCGTATGAGGCGGGGGATGATCTTGTGCCTCCCATGGCGGCATTCGGCGAGGGGTTCAACGTGTTGGTGGAGTCCCTTCAGCACGACGAGAGGGGGTACTACGTGCCCACGAGCAAGGTGTTCGAGAAGTTGGTGACTAGGCTGAACAGGAAGGTGGATGATAATAGGAAGATGATAGTGGAGTCCAGGGTTTATGGGGAGGAGAACGCGGACGTCCTGCTGGTTGCGTTCGGCTCCTACGCCAGGGTGGCGAGGGGAGCGGCGAGGAGGGCCAGGGAGGAGGGGCTCAGGGTGAGGGTGTTCGTGCCGATCTCCATATGGCCGTTGGACGAGGAGGGGCTGCGGAGGGAGGCGTCCAGGGCGGGGAGCGTCGTGGTAATGGAGAACAACTTGGGCCAGCTGTACAGGGAGGTGCAGCGCATCGTTAGGGATAGGGACGTGGGCTTCCTCCCGCTCCTCAAGGTGGAGCTCCCCACCCCCACGGAGGCCCTGCGGTCGCTGCGGGGAATGGTTAGGGCTTGATGCTTTGTATGGGTAAAACTTAAATAGATAAAAGTCAAATATTAGGTTATGGAGGCCATACAAGTCAACGTTCCCCGGCTTCATCCATTGGATGATTACTTGAGGACCGACAGGCTCCCCCACACGCTCTGCCCCGGCTGCGGCATAGGCATTGCGTTGAACGCATTCCTGAGGGCGGTGAGCGAGTTGGTGGGGGAGGGCAAGCTGGACAGGAAGAACGTGTTATTCGTGGGCGGCATTGGGTGCACCGCCAGGACCAGCATGTACACGATGTTTGACAGCGCCCACGTGACCCACGGCCGCGCCATACCGTTCGCCACGGGGGCCAAGCTGGCTAACCCCAACATAATACCCGTTGTGTTCAGCGGGGATGGGGACTTGGCGGGCATAGGCGGGAACCACTTGATCCACGCGGCGAGGCGAAACATGGATCTCCTGGTGGTCGTGATAAATAACATGACGTACGGCTTGACGGGGGGCCAGTTATCCCCCACAACCCCCACGGGCCACTACACCACCACCACTCCATACGGGAACCCGGAGAGACCCTTCAACCTGATACCCCTCGTGGCCGCGGCGGGCGGCAACTACGTGGCTAGGGCATCCATAACCCAGCCCGAGGTAATGAAGTCCTACTTCAAGAAAGCCCTTCTAAAGGAGGGGTTCAGGTTGATAGAGGTGGTCTCCACCTGCCCGGAGAACTACGGGAGGCACTTGGGGTACAGGTCCCCCTCCGACTTCTACCTCAAGATAAAGGGCATCGTGAAGATGCGGAGCGGCGTAAAGCCGTGGGACGTGAAGTACGACTGGAACAGCGAGATAACTATCGGAGAGTTCGTGGACAGGAACGAGCCGGGGTTCTCCAGGCTACTGCATGAGCAGGTGAGGAAGGTGATGGCCGGTGAGAACTGAGATAATACTGGCAGGCAAGGGCGGGCAGGGAATACTGCTGGCCGGGTACCTGATAGGCTACTCAGTGGCTAAGTTCACGAACTACCAAGTCTCGTCCACGGAGGAGTACGGCGCTGAGACGAGGGGGACTGACAGCAAGATGGACATAGTCATATCGGACGAGGAGATAGACTTCATAGGGGCGGAGAGGGCCGACGTGGCTATCTTCATGTTCAAGGACCAAGCGGCTAAGTACTCCAGGTACGTCAGGGACGGCGCCACCGTCATGATAGACTCCACGCTCGTCGATGCATCCTCCCTCCCCGCGTCCTGGAAGATAATGGGACTGCCGTTCACGGAGCTGGCCGAGAAGAGCTTGGGCACCCCCAGGGTGGCCAACATGGTGATGCTGGGAGCATTCACTACCCTCGGCCTCGTCCCCCTCGACGCGCTGGAGAGCGCGGTGAGGGAGGTAGTCAGCCCCAGGTGGGTGGACCTCAACCTAAAGGCCCTCCGCCTCGGGGTGGAGGAGGCCAGGAAGAAGGTAATCAATCCATTAATTGGTTAATGTTCCCCTGCCTCCCCGCTCGCTCTCAACCGGGGGTGGGGGCCTTAATGCTTATTAGGCCGCGTCCCTCGCTTGCTCGGTGGATCCCGAGGTATTAAAGTACCTCCAGGAGCTGGAGGAGGTGGAGAGCGATGGATTGGAGAAGCTGGTCAAGGCATTATCCATGCTGTCGGGCAAGGAGAGGGAGGTGATGCTGGGCGTGGCGTTCGACGCATTGGTGCACAGGGAGTTGATTAGGGGGATTAGGAACGCATTGTCCGAGTATGATAGGCTGGTCAAGGCAAGGCCCGGAAACCCCCGGCCCGGCAGCGCGGCGAAGGTGATAGAGGCCCATAACTCGGCTGAGTTGCGGTCCATCGAGCTTTACTCCAAGTTGATTGATGCTAAGCTGAGCGAGTTGGTCACCGAGATGCTTGAGGCGGTGCGCAGGAACGAGGAGGAGCACTTAGTGATAGAGTACACCCTGGTCAAGGGCGGGAGGCGCGGTCAATGAATGCCGCGGAGCGCGTCGCTCACCCTGGTTCCCTCCTTGACGGTCACCACCTTCACCCCCCTCCCCCGAGCCACCTTCTCGCACTCGCTGCCCATCCTGGTTACGATCACTGCATCCACGCCGAGCTCGATGGCCTTCTGCATTGCGATGACCCCCTTCATGGATGTGGATATGGCGGACAGGGCGGGGTTCGGCAATACCTGGACTTGCCTGGCCTCTCCCCCTACCTCGAAGACCGCTATTTGCCTGGCGCTCTCCAGGCTGGCCACGTATATGGCTGATTGAAATACGGCCACCCTCATGGGTTCCCAAGCGGCTGCCCATCCTTTAACTTTGATCCACGTGCCTGGGAAAAGCGGCCGCCACGTGATGGGCATTATTAAGCATGCAAGGAGATGCTCAACCTGGACAGGGCGGGCCCGCCCATGGGATCCCCGACCTCAGCTCTACTGTTTCTCCCTTAGATATCCGTTTTAAGCTGGTAATCTGTTGCGGGATTAGGCGATTAAGTGGTTGATGAAACCGAAGTGTACCTGGACGAATGCCCAGCATCGCCGCTAGGCCACATACTGGCCCTACGGAGCAGCGTCGAGAGCGGTAACGAGCTTCCATGCTTGAGCATGGACTCCATCAATGACGTAACCATCTACCTAACCCATGCATGCAACCTAGAGTGCAGGCACTGTTACTTATCGGCGGGTAGGCCATTAAGTAATGAATTGAACGCCGATGACTGGTTGCTCATACTTGATAAGTTAAGGGATCTTGGTGTTAATTACGTTTACCTATTGGGCGGCGAGCCGATGCTTTTGATTAGGAGGGGGTTGTTGGAGATCATAAGTCATGCAAAGGACCTTGGCCTTTACGTATCAATGAGTACCAATGGCATGTTGATTGATAGAGAGAATGCGCTTCTACTTAAGAGTGCCGGGCTTGACCAGGTCCAGGTGAGCCTTGATGGCCCGAATCCCGCGGTTAATGATGTGATTAGGGGTTTTGGTAGTTTTGATAAGGCTGTTAGGGCCGTCAATGTGTTTAGGGAGGTTGGTGTCGCCGTGTCCCTGTCGTACACAGTGATATCAGATAATGCCTATTACGTGGTCGACATGGTTAGGTTGACGGAAAGGTTGGGAGTCTCAGTGCTCAGCTTCATACGCGTTCAAGAGTTTGGCAGGGCCCGTGAAAATGGCTTAACGCTCGACGGTGGGTTGGCGAGGGCTGCAATTAATGACTTACTGCGCGTTAAGACCGGCGTTAAGCTTGTCCTGAACGGCTTTAGGTTTAGTCTAGGCGACTTATATGAGGCATACAGGAAGTCCAGGGAGGGGCTTAATGCCCTTAGGATAATTAATTACTCAACATGCCCAGCAGGCGGGAGCAGATTCGCGATAGATTCGGACGGCGGTATTTACGGGTGCGAGTTATTGATGAGCAGTGAGTTCCATGAGGGCAATGCGCTTAAGGATGACTTGAAGATAATTTGGAGGGATGGTTTTGGATCTTTTAGGGAAAGGAATTATGCTGAGATAAAGCCATGCAATTCCTGCCCAATGGCTGACCTATGTAACGCTGGTTGCGCTGCCAGGTCATTTTCAACGTTTGGCTCCGTGGATTCGCCCGATCCCTATTGTCCAGTTGTTGAGGGATCGATCGGTAAATCCAAGCAATGATCATTGATGTATTTATGAAGTTGAATGGAGGCGCCTTAACTTGACCAGTAAGGCCTGCTTAAACGTGGTTGGTAACGACATAATCGGTTACCCATCATCATGGATCGTGGAGGTCTCGCCCCTTCTAGGGACGGGGTGAGAATTATGGCCCGACGTAGTGGCGTGCAGTCTCTTTCCTCAGTAAACCCGTTGGGGCGCTCCATTTCATTATTCTCACGCGTTTAGTAGCTTTAACCGTGATGCAGTCCCCGCGAGGGGCGCTCGAGGCGTGAGGGAATGCCCCAGTGGGGTCAGGACCCCAGCCATTCATGGCGGGGAGCCGTCAGCGCGTCGGCTTCTCCCTGAACAGGTAGGCCGTGGCCTCGGTTGCCCTGCGCTTGTAGAGAGGCTGGTACAGCGGCCCCGGCTTGTCGGTGAACTTGAGGAACCGCCTAGCGTCGGGCAGCCCCGTCAACTCGTAGAACCTGTCCCACCCAATCCTGGCCACCCAGTCCCCCATCCTCTCCCCCCTCTCCGCGTTTCCCACCCACGTGTCCACTATCCTCTTCACCACCTTCACGAGGGTCGGCCAGCGGGGCGGCTCGTTGGGGAGGTAGGGAACCACTATCTTGCTCATCAACTGCCCCGCCCTGCCCGAGTTGGATGCCTTGCCCCCCACCAGCACCATGACCCCCGCCCTCCCGGGGTCGTACGCCATGGCATCCGTCGTGTCTCTGCACCTCCCGCACGCCACGCACAGTTCCTGCCTCACCGACACGCTGTACGCCTTGCCGGACGCGTCCTTCTTGGCCACTATGGCGCCCACGGGGCACGCCGCTATCACGTCGCTGGGCGATGAGACCTGCGAGAACCACTTGTCGTCGGCCACCGGCGCTTGGGCCGGGTAGCCCACCACCGCCACGTCGGATGCATTTATCGCCCCGCCGCAAGCGTTGGGGCACCCGGACACCTTTATGGATAGGTGGGCCGGGGTCTCCTTCTCGTACACGTACTCGTACAGCGCGTCCCCTATGGCCTTCGCCATGCTTGGCGCATCCACCACGGCCGTGGTGCAGGTCAGGTACGCGGTGCAGGGCTGGATGTTCCACAAGTGATTGCCCCACCCGCCCACCAGGAACCCCGCCCTCCTCAGCTCCTCCTCCAACTTGTGAGCGTTCTCCTCCCTGTCAGTTATTATCTCGAGGTTCCCCTGGGGCGTGGGCCTGACCAGCCCTATGCCGTACGTGTCCGCCAAGTCGCACAGCTTCTCCAGCGTGTCCGCGCTGTACCTGGCATTGGGGGGACCAATCACCTTGATCGTGAATACCCTATCCCCGGACTCCGCCACGTGCTCCATTATGGCTGGGGTTATCATGCGGTGATCCACCCACTTCCCCATGTTTGACTTGAGAATGGAGGGTAGGTAATTGGAGTACGGTATCGGCGGCAGCTTCTCCGGGTGATTAATGGGGGTGACGTCGCCCGTCCTCACCACCACCGAGTACTGCCTATCCCTGACGTGCGGCTCGCTGCTCATGTGATCCCAGCTCTGGCTTGGTTTTTACGCAGTATTTCACATGAATGTGGAATACGGCTTTTATATCATGCCGCCGCCCCACGCCCATGACCGAATTGCCCATAGATGAATCGCTATGGCCATCCCCGCCCAGCGACGAGGAGGCTGAGGCGGCGTTGAAGGCGTTAGAGGAGGGGCCGTGGCCTAGCCACGTATCGGAGCTGCGGCGCACCAAGTACCCAATCCGCCTCTACGGAATGGGGCTGGCCGCCAGGGCCACTCCCTGGGCCTCCAGCGTGGCCAACGCCCCCGGCATATTCGCCGGCGTCCTATCCCGGGTGTCCCACCCCTGGACCAGGGTGAATCCCCCCGTGTTTGAGGACCATGAGAGGATAATAATACCGTCCGCCCAAGTCATCAGCACGCTGATCCTGCGGGAGCTGATACGGGTATCCCGGCAGCACGGTTGGGGCCTCTTCCAGTTCATAGGGGGGACGGGGGATATAGTGATGAACGTGGACAGGGACAGGATAGTGGAGGCCGCGAAGGAGGTGAGGAGGGTTGGGCTGGAGGTGGGCGGGTCGGGGGACGTAATGAGGAACTCCGTGGCGTGCCCAGGCCCCCTCCTGTGCGAGTACGCGATCTACGACACGTTGAGGGGCCGCGACATGACGTATGAGTGCTTCGTGGATTGGGCCTCGTACCCGCAGTTCCCCTACAAGATAAAGTTCAAGTTCTCCGGCTGCCCCCTGGACTGCCTCAAGGCGCAGGCGAGGGCGGATTACGTCTTCGTGGGGACGTGGAGGGGTGCTCCAAGCATTGACGAGGAGAGGTTCGGGAAGTGGGTGGAGGAGGGGGGCGACGTGGAGGGACTGGTGAGGGCGTGCCCCACGGGCGCCATTGAGTGGAGAGGCGGGGAGTTGAGGATAGACGGCGATAAGTGCGTTCAATGCATGGAGTGCGTGAAGAGGGCGTACCCAGCCATATCCCCGGGCAGGGAGCGCGGGATAAGGGTGTTGGTGGGCGGCACCATAAAGAGCAGGAACGGGCCGAAGCTGGCGAAGGTCCTCATCCCCTTCATCCCCATCAAGGACCCGATGCACCCGGACGACGAGATAATGAAGGTGTTCGAGTTGTTGAAGGACAGGGTGGTGCCCAAGTGGGACGAGGTGGGGTGGCGCAGGGAGCGCATAGGGGACGTGGCCATAAGGCTGGGGTGGAGGAGGTTCGTGACTGAGGTCGCCGGCTTGGATCCGCGCGAGGTGGTTAGGGAGAAGCCGGGGGAGCCGTACTACATGAACGGCATCCCGTTCTTCATAATGGGGGAGGACGAGAAGAAGGCCTACCTGGAGGAGCTGAGGGGCTCCATGAAGGAGTGGGGCTAGATGAATGCCGTCATATACGCCCTATTCGTAGTGCTGCCCTACGTCTCCCTGGCCGTCCTGATCGGGGGGTCCACGTACAGGGTGCTGCGGTGGGCCGCGACGCCGAAGGGGAGCGGCGGTCTCTACTTGGGACTTTACAGGCTCGTGAATAGGGCCGGGCAGCGCGGCTACTTGTCGGCGGCCGGCCACATACTGGCCAGGATGCTGACGTTCTACACGATACCCAAGAACAGCTACGGGAGGGACTACGGGACCTGGCTCGGCGTCTTCCTCTTCCACTGGGGCGTCTTCCTCCTCATAGCGTTCCACCTCCACCTCTGGATGCCGTGGCTGAGGGTGGGCGAGGAGACCATGTACGTGACGGGCATGGCGACTGGGGCCGTGGCCCTGGGCGCGGGTTTGTTCCTCTTGGCCAGGCGAGTGGGGTTGGAGCGGATCTATGGGCTGGCGCTCAATGCCTTGGACGACTACGTGGCGATAACGTGGGTGGTCATCATAATAGGGCTGGGCCTCGCCATGAGGGCCCTGGCTCCCCCCAGCTTGTTCGGGGAGGCGGTGGCGTGGGCCACCGGGCTATCCAGCCTCCACCCCACCCCACCCCCCGCGTTCCCCCTCTTCTACGCCCACGTCTTGGCCGTGGAGCTCTTCATGATCTACCTCCCCTTCTCCAAGATGGTGCATCCATTCACGTTCCCCGTGAACCCAGTGCTGTACGGCAAGTTCGAGGACATGGATGAGGTGAGGAGGAGGGTGGAGGAGGAGCTGGGGTGGGGAGCGTGAGGAAGATAACTTACGGCAGGGGCGGGAGGGACATACTGGAGGAGAGCCCCATGTATGGGGAGTGGAGGAGGGAGTTCGAGGAGCGCGGCAGCGTTCACGTTAGGATTAAGGAGGAGACGGACGAGGAGACCCTTAAGGCAATAGGGGTGACTGGGATGCAGAGGATCGGCCGGGGCGCCTCCCCCGCCGAGAAGAAGAGGTTCTTCGCGTCTAGGGTGGCGGAGATGGCGAGGGAGAACAGGGCGTTCAGGCACCACATGGATGCCTGCGTCCACTGCGGTCTCTGCATAGATAAGTGCCCGGAGTACTTGGGAACTAGGGACCCCACGAACAGTCCAGTGGGTAGGGCGGACCTGGTTAGGCGCATATATAGGAGGCTCAATAAGGCCAGCGACGGGCTGCTGGGGAGGGACGCTGATGATAAGGACCTGGCGAGGTTCCTGGAGGAGGTGGACCTGGACAAGATATGGACGTATTACTACCAGTGCACTGAGTGCAGGAGGTGCTCCGTGTACTGCCCCATGGGGATAGACCAGGGGGAGATAACGAGGGCGGTGAGGCAGATATTCGTTGAGATGGGCATGATACCTGAGTTCAATGCGAGGACGATAAGGGGAGTATACGAGACGGGGAATAACATGTACATAAAGAAGGAGGCGGCGCAGAACGTGCTGGACTTCGTGCTGGACGACATGCGGCAGGAGACGGGGAGGGACTTCAGGGCAGCCGTGGACGCGGAGAAGGCGGACGCCCTTCTCCTTCCCTCCTCGACGGACTTCTTCTCCAATATAGGCACGCTGAAGGGCGAGATAGCCGTAATGGACGGGCTCGGGCTGGATTGGACCCTCGACTCCAGGGCGCTGGAGGTGGCGAACTTCGGCTTGTTCGAGGACGAGGCCCACCTAAGGTACATAGGGGATAATTACGTGAACGCCGCGTTGAGGAGGAGGGTCAAGATGGTCGTGTTCGGGGAGTGCGGGCACGGGTGGCGCGCCTTCAAGAATTACGTGGCACCGAGGCTGGAGGCCATGGGGATTCAAGCCATATCCATAACCCAGCTCACGGCGTGGGCCCTCAGGAAGGGGAGGCTCAGGGTGGATAAGAAGGTGGACGCCGTGGTGACGTACCACGACCCGTGCAATCTAGCTAGGGCGGGGGACTTGATTGAGGAGCCCAGGTTCGTGTTGAGGAGCGTCGTGAAGGAGTTGAGGGAGAGGGTTCACAACAAGGAGAAGACGCTGTGCTGCGGCGCGGGCGGGGGGTTGTTGACGGACGAATTGATGCCGTTGAGGGTGTGGGCGGGGTGGCCGTCCGTGTACGACTCCCTAAGGACTGGCGCGCAGTACATGGTGGCGCCGTGCAGCATAGACAAGGCCCAGTTCCCGGTCGTCATACAGTACCACAGGGCCCCCATCAAGTTCAAGGGCGTCTCCGACTTCGTCTACGCCGCGATGTACGGGCTCGACGTGGACAAGATAGCCTAGCTTCTCGCCGGTGTGCTGGGTCAGTTTATGGCTTGAACACGTGGAGTACCCCATTGTCGTCAAGCACCAACAGGTACCCGCCCGTGAGCACTGGGTTCGCGGTCACCGGCGCTTCAACGTTGTAGCTTGACAGAACTTGGCCGTTGCGGGCATTGATTGAGTATACCATGCCGTTCATGGTTGCTGCATAGACTACGGCGTTTGTTGATACTATGGGCGATGCGGTCACCGAGCCGTTCAAATCATCATACCAAACCACGGAGCCCGTGGTCGCGTTTATGGCTAGGAGCAACCCGTTATTGGTGCCCAGGTATAGGGCTCCGTAGGCCACCGCGGGCGTGTCCATCGCTGGCACGCCTAAGTCATCATCCCATGCCATATTTCCATTGAGGGAGACCTTGTATAGGCGGTCACCCGATGCGAAGTAGAAGTAACCATTGCTATAAGCCGGGGAGCCGTCGATGCTCGATGCGTTCAGATCAATGCTCCACACATACTGCCCGGTGCTGGCGTTGAAGGCCATGACCACGTTGGGGGAGGACAGGCCTACCACCACCAAATCACCGCCCACCGTGGGTATGGTTACTACAGTTCCTGAGGCGTAGCCTATATAAGATGTTAATGCGTTGGTGCTCCATATGGTGGATCCATCGGCGAGGCTCAGCGCCTCCATGGAGTCGCCGCCGGCAGCTATTACTAAACCGCCATAGACGGTAATGAATGGTCCATAGGAATTAGCTAATGGATTCGCACCGTAAAATAAATTATCGGGGTAAGTGCCGCCCCACCAAAATAAACCGCTCCCGCCAATTACTGGGATGTACTGATCATCAGCTCCGACTTGATTCGCTTCTAGGCTTTCAGTCCTTAAATCAAACATAGCGCCATGCCCGTTCTGGGCATTATCGGCCATAATTATTGATGGTGAATACGCGGTCAAGCCTAGTTCTTCCCCACCGCCTATGCCCATGTTATACGCCTCTATTTGGGTTAGGTTCACCGGTCCAGAGCTGTCTATGAAGCCCGCGTGCGCGTAATCCCCATGGTACTGGGACTGCTGGGCTGGCTGGGTAACGTTGGTTAGGACCAGGGGCGGTATGCTGGTTATGGTGGTTGTCGCGGTCTCGGTCTCCGTGGCCATCGCAGTTACCGTGGTGGTCACTGTTATGGTGCTGGCAGCCGTGGCGGTGCTCGTCGCAGTGCCAGTTATGGTGATTGTGGTTGTGCTAGTTGTGGTGCTGGTTATGGTGCTGGCCGGGGCGCTCACCGTTATCGTGGGATACTTTGTCGTGATTGTTGTGGACGCCAAGGCAGTTGGGGAAACTGCAGCGGGTTTCAGTAGGAAGCCCATTAAGAAGCCAACCACGACGGCGATTATGGCGATCACGCCGGCCCCAATGTTGGATCTATTGCTCATCCATGGTTCCCTCGGTGATGATCAATGAGACCACCGCCTCTCTCCAGCGCTACCGTGTTTTTAAGCTTTTTATGAAATTTTTAGCAAATATAATACTAAAGTTATAGAAAATTACCGTTTACCTCCATCAATCGAAGGCGGCCAGGAATTCCGGCCACGTGAAGGAGGGCTAGACCTCAATTTAAGCAGTGGGTTCAATACCCGCGGCGTTGCCGGCCACGTGGGTTAAGTAGAATAGGTTCTCCGCCGATCCTGCATTGATGGGGAAGGTGTTCATAATAGGGGTGGGCCCCGGGAGCTTCGACCTGCTCACGCTGAGGGCAGTGAATGCCTTGGCCTCTTGCCAGGCAGCGGTGGCGGGGGACGCCACCCTAACCCCGAGCTTGATTGACTTCATAGAGGAGCACTTCCCCGGTCTCGAGCTGGTGGTCCTGGACAAGGAACATAGGGGTGATGGGGTTGATGAGGTGATCAAGCGGGCGAGGGCTGGGGCCAACGTGGCGCACCTAAAGAACGGGGACCCCTCCATCTTCGGGGGATTGGAGGAGGAGACTAGGAAGTTGAGGGAGTTGGGGGTGGAGTACGAGGTGGTGCCGGGCGTGTCCTCCACGTCGGCGGCGTGCGCATCGCTGGGCCTCTTCCCTACATCGCGGGAGAACGGCTTCGCGGGCTTCGTGGTGCTGAACGGCCACGACGCGCCCCTCCCCATCCAATTGGAGGTACTTAAGCTGGTGGGCCGCGGCTTTATATTGATGCCGAGGCGGGACTACGTGGACGCCGTATGCGGCGAGCTAGAGTGCGTCGAGGTGGTTGACGCGGAGAGAGGTGGGGGCAGGCGGCTCGAGCTGATCTTCGCGGCGAGGAGGGGAATCGTTGACGACCCCTCGTCAAGGACTAGGTGATTTCAGGCTAGTGGTTCACTTCACATCATCCGCGGGCTTTACTCCTCATCACGCTCCTCATCAATTCCGCGTAGAATTTAACTGTTAACTCCAGGGAGTTCAAATCGACGTACTCATCCGGCCCATGTATGTTACCGCCCACGGGCCCGAAGTCTATGGCCTGCACGCCGAGGGAGGCGAAGTGCCTGCTGTCAGAGGCCCCATTCATCTCAGCCGTCCTAGGCTCCACGCCGAGCCGCCTCAAGGCGTTGAATGCGGCGGCGACTAGGTCGGAGGAGGGGTCCGTGTAGAGGTACCCGCCTCCACCGCTCACCTCAACCTCCGCCCTCAACTCTCCCAACTGCTCCTCCACGGCCCTCCTCACCTCCGCCTCGTCGTCCGTCATGGCCCGTATGTCTATCACCAACTCATGCATGCCCCCTCCCGCCCTCCTATAGTAATTCGGCGTGGCGTTAATCCCGTACTCGCTGGGCGCTTTCGTCCTAATCACGGGCCTGGTGAGGGGCACTATGGCCTTGACGAGCCCCGTCAAGTTGGGATCCACCTCAACCTCCGTCCCCTCCCCCCTAGCCACCACGGTGGCCCAGGTCCTCGCGGGCACTACGTTGGTCTTAATCCAAGCCCCGCCCAGCTCAGCGACGGCCAAGTCGTTCACCCTCACGTGGTGCGAGAGCGTTATGAGGGGGTGGGAGTCAACGCCGGCCAGGAAGTAAGCGGCGTGGTGGGCGGGCCTGACCTTGTAGTCCAGCCTGAACTCAACTCTCTCCTCCCTCCCCCTGGCAATTAACTTGCTCTCCGGCACCCTGATCGTAGCCTCGAAGACGCCGCGCCTCCTGTTTATCACCACCATGCCGTTCCCATCCGCGTTAACCAACCACCGCGGGGGGTTTCCCCTCATGGAGTCCCTCACCAGCCTCGCGCCTCCTCCCCCCGCCTCCTCATCCATGGTGACGGCGAGGGCAATCCCCTCGCCAACCCCCGCCTCCTCGACCGCGGCCAGGAGGGCAGCCACGTTTCCCTTATCGTCAAGGGCGCCCCTCCCGAAGGCCCTGCCCCCCTCCACGGTGAGCTTGAGGGGATCATGCCTCCACTCACCCCTATCGAACGGCACCGTGTCCAGGTGAGCCATGAAGAGGGCGACGGGGGCATCGCCGGCCCGGGCGATC
The DNA here is from genome assembly GCF_055398215.1 of Thermocladium modestius. Taxonomy (NCBI): domain Archaea; kingdom Thermoproteati; phylum Thermoproteota; class Thermoprotei; order Thermoproteales; family Thermoproteaceae; genus Thermocladium; species Thermocladium modestius. Next base: position 516,004 of record NZ_AP043731.1, read on the forward strand.
AAGTGCCTCAGCCCGCCCTGGCTAATGACTTGGCAGGAGAGGCCGAGGGACGACGCTGCCTCCCTGACAAGGTCCAGCGCGGCTGGGTTGGGGTACTTGCCCTCGCTTGGGTTAATGGTTGTGTCGATCTCCACCAATTCCCTCAATAGCTTTAACGCATCCACGTATGGCTAAGGTGTCCCCAATTAAAAGGTTTAGCAGGGCTTTCCATCTTGAAGGTGAAGATTGGGAGGTGAGGAGGTGGGAGGGTGTGTTCCTCATCGGTTGGTTGCGGCTTAGTATGAGTAGACCCTCGTCCTCCAGGTGGGGTTCTCCGCCAGTTCCCTTATTATCCCCAACGCCCTCTTCCCCACCTTGACCTGGTACTCGTACGTGCCCTGCGACGTGTCTATGCTTATGCTGAGCAATCCGTCATTGGGGTAGCCGATCACTCTCACGTACCTATAGCTGGTCTCGTAGTCCGGGGCGGAGTAATCCACATTGGGTCTCTTGGATAGGGAGTAGAAGACTAGAGCTGCCATCGCGCCTATGGAGCCGAGGAGGGGCCCGTCCTGCTCCAATGGACTGGGCGCGGAGGGGCCCTTGTTAAGCGCGTAGAGGGCCAGGACGTAGGCGGCGGCCGCTATTACCAGGACTAGGCCCACTACTATGCTGAGGATGAGTCTCCGCTTGAATCTCCTCTCCTCAGTTATGTCCTTCATCATGAACGACGTTGATGAGAAGGCGAATAGGTATAGCCTATCCTCGACGAGGCCCTCAAAATACACGCTCATGTATTGATGCCCTTGGTTGGTTTTTTATTTTTATTCGCTTGAATTAATGACCCCCCACGCTTGTTTAGACGGTTGGGTAGGGCTTCAAGCGATTCGTGGTGGTTATGAATCGCTGGCGGTGGCATTGTGTATTGTCTGTCCCCTCATTTGATGCGTTGATCGATTTGCGCGTATTGGGGTTGACCAGGGGATCATGAAGTGGCCTTGGCCTTGTTGGTGACCATATAATTACTATGATTCGGCGAGCTTGCAATTCCGGGATCCTATCCTTGAACTATGTTAACGTTAGAAAGGAATGGAATATTCTTGATGATTTCTAGGGTTTGGTTATCGTCGAGGAGGTAAAACATGTGATTTATTGTGGGGTGTCCGATTAATCCCTTAGTCTTTATACCCACATGCGTAGCGTAAAACCAAGCTTTCCCTAACTTTATCTTTCTTTTCTCTATTTTCACTTGACTTGCTTCTAGGTAATAAAGGGATCGCTTGGTTTTCGGATAATCCACTAGCTTGGAAGCGATTTGTTTTAATGGTTTATTGACCGTGATCGCTTGGTCTTTCAGCCTATATATGCCCTCGAGCGACCTCTCGATTAGATTCATGGCTATTAATTTAGTAATGCTATAGGCCAGGTAAACGTTGAAGATTCTCGCCTCCTCAAATGCTATGAATCTCTCGCCGGTTATCAGGATCGGGCCGTAGTGATTTGAGATCCACATGCTTATTGGTATTTCGAAGAGCACCTCCTCCTCGGAGGGGAACTTGTCGGAATAGCTGAAGTTGAAACCGCATAGCTTACAATGTGAGGGCTTGGAGGACCCCTCCTGGTTTACGTAACCGCATTTTGGGCACGTGATATCTATACTCATTATAGTATCATTCAATTAATAGTTTATAAAGATTCTCAGCAAGTTATGAATTCATGAATTTCAAAATATTGTAAATAAAACTTCCCCCAACGAAAAGCATGGGGAATTACCGTGGCTTCCTGCATCCACCGCCATCAAGGCAATTAATGGGTGGGAGTCCTCTCTTAGGCGCGCACATCCCTAGGAAACCACTATTGATTATTAAAATGGAATATAATGAATGCATAAAATACCATTGTACCAAATTTTTTAATGTAATAAGCAGAAAGTTTATTATATGATGGCTAGGGAATATGAGGCGTTAATCGCTGCGATAAAAGCGAATGACGTATCCAAGGTCAAGGAGATCCTGGCGAGGGGAATAGACGTAAACCAGCGTTGGTATGGACTTACCCCATTGCACTGGGCAGTAAATGCCGGCCACGCCCAGATAGTTGAGATTCTCCTTCAAAACGGCGCAAACCCCAACATGCTTAACACGCCGGTAGGTTCGGACTTCAATAAAATCTTCACTCCATTGCAGCTAGCAGCTTCAAAAAACGTTAACTACGACGTAATAAGGACGCTTATAAGGTACGGGGCCGATGTTAATTCAAAGGAAGGCTCGCCTCCTCCCCTTATCATCGCAGTCATGAAGCAGGACCCCACTCTAGTTAAGTTACTCCTAGACTCGGGGGCCGACGTCATGATCACCGCGGCATCCAATGATTCCAGCAGATGCTACATTAACCCCCTAACCGCCGCCGGCTCTAAAGGGAACATAGAGATAGGAAAAATACTGATTCAATATGGAGCGCGGGTAGATGAGAGCGGGGATAACTTGATAACCCCCTATCATTCCGCCGCTATGTTCGGGCATATTAATTTCCTCAAATTCCTAATGGACATTCATCACGACCCAAACATAATCGGTTGCTATAGAAAAACCCCATTATTCTCAGCGCTGGAGGCCAATCTAGACACGGTAAAGTTCTTGGTGGAGGCGGGGGCCGATGTTAATGCAATGGACGAAACAGGAACCACGCCGTTGACCTATGCTGCTGCGAAAAAGAAGAGAGACATAATGGCTTACCTAATCCAGCATGGAGCCATCGCTATGTATAAGGGCCAGCAAATAAAGTAGTGCCCCAGAGACCACGGGCGAATCCGATAGGAAACGGAATCAGTAATTCACGCCCTAAGTGCCAGCCGTCAGAGGCGCTTTAGATAAATGCACAGGATCGCTTACCCCCCCCCCCCACTGGTGGGCGGTCACTCCTTGATGTAGAGCATGATAAAAAAGAGGATAATCCTCGCCTCTTTGAGGCGGGGTTAGGTTTTTTAAGTGAGGAGTTTGTGGGGGTTTTCGACCCCTCTCTCGGTTAATTCTTTGAGGATGGGGAGTGGGGGCCGACGCACCCCAGCAATACCAGTAGGGGAGGGGGCCGAGTAGCCCTAAAGGGGACGTAACCCCCAAGACCCCAGAGAACCCTCGCCCTTTAGGGCGGGGAGGAGGTCAGATACCGCGTTCGGCTAGGTTAAACGATTGATATTATGACGTACTCGCCAGCGAACTTCAGGAACTCCTGCTCCTCCTCCTCGCGTATTATGGATAGATCAATGATTTCGGAGATTTCATCGGGCAGCAGAGAGTGTATCTTCAAGAGAAGCTCCCCCTCCCTCCACCCCCCTCCCCTGACCACCAAGGCTATGTCTAGGTCGCTTGCACCCATTGCCTTCCCCTTCACCACGGAGCCGAAGACCACCGCTTCCTTAACGTCGGCGACTCTCCCCCCCTCCCTGAGCACCACCTCGACTACCTCCCTCCACCTCTCCTCGAGGAAGCGAATCCTCTCTATTCCGAACACCACTTATCGCCCCATATCTCCCTCACAAGGTTAATTATTTCTTTCGCCGTGCTTAGGCAAACCTCCGCGTCCTCCTTATCCAGGCCGGAGGAGAAGTACTGCCCCCTGCTCCTGGCGTCCTCCAACAATATGAGCTCCCCCCTCCTCTTCCTGGCGAAATCCCCTATTTCCTCCCTCATGGCGAGCGAGGACAAGACGGAGAGCAGTTTCCTGAGCTCATGGGTCTCTGGGAACGAGTACCCAAGGAACGAAATGGTGGCCTTCACCGAGAGCTCCGCCGCTATCTGTGAGAGAACACCGCTGGCATCGTAAAGGCCCCTATCAAGAGCGCTTTCAGCGGCCTCGAGATACTGAACCGCTCTTCTGCAGTAAACCTCATGCAGTTCATGCATTTCCCCTTCCCGCCTTAAAGCGAAGAAACGGCCAAATATAGATTTCCCCAACCCACTCAACTCGGGCCGCGTGTCTCATCGACTGGGCGAGGCGCCGCTGGGGTTGGGGAATGAAGTAGGACCTGCCCGGGGCGGGAGGATTGCGATGCTCAACGCCCAAACTCGCCGTCAGAGGCACTTGAGGGGATCCCCCATGTACTTGAGGGCCCGCCTCACCGCCCTGGCGCGCCTCCTCACGGCCCCCAGCCTCCTCACTGCCTTGTCCACATGGGGCTTAGTGAGCCCCATCAGCTTCACCTCGTTCACGACCTCGACGCACCTCTCTTCCTCCTCTCTTAGCCTCTCCAATTCCCCGCAAAGCCTCAATGCATCGCCGAGCGGGTTCTGGGGAGCGGGGCCGAGGGATTGACCGAGGAGCCTCTCTTCCTCCTCTCTTAGCCTCTCCTCCTCGCCCTCCAGGGCGTCGATGACGGCATTGTAGTCTATCCCGCCCAGGTACCTCCCGTACTTGGACGCTATGAAGTGCACCTCCCCCCTATCCATGCGGGATCACCCTCCTTATCACCCCCTCCCCAACGTAGTGCTCCACCACGGGCTCCTCCCAACTCCTCACCCTTACTATGGGGTCCCTCGCTCTTTCCTCCTCTTCCCCCACCTCCTCATACTCATCGGGGACGATCGAGTATCGCGTGGGGTCGTCCTCCCTCGCCACCTCAAGCCCCAGGTTGCGGATTATCGCCAGAGCCACGTCCCTGGGAAGGGCCTCGTCGAGGGCCAGCCTCGCCACTTCCTGCGCCAGGAGCCTGGAGTTGGACCGCGCGGCGTGCCGCATGAGCACGAACTCGTTCCCCAGACCGCCCTCCTGGCGTAGAGCCATGACCCCTTGATCCACGCCGCGTTAAAAATGGTAGTGGATAAAAAAGCGTAATACCTATCCCCGAAATTTTCGGCCCCGGTGGTGGAGGGCCTATGGTCCGGATCGAGTCAACCCATGAACTCCGTGAGGGGCTCGTTCTTGAGGGACGCCACGAGGGCCTCTAGGGGCATGCCCAGCTCCGCCACCGCGCTCGGCCTAACCGCCATGTTGCCCTCCCCCGTTCGCTCCAGCTTCTCCGCCGGTATGACTCGCCACTTATCGCTGCCGTACTTAACAGCCACGTACGCCGCCCCGCTCGCCCTCCTGGCAAACTCCAGGAGCCGGGCGTACTTATCCCCCTCTATGTATATTGTCCCCTCCCTCGCCCTGTACTTTACCTCTATGACGAGGGTCTTCCCATTTATGGTGGCCACTATGTCAGGTACGTACCTCCTCCTAACCCCCCCGCCGGAGGAGCACCCGCGCAGGACCGCGAACCCCTCCTCCCACAAGTAATTCGCTATCTTCCTCTCGTAAGACGACCCCTTCGCCTTATGGGACACGCGCGGAGAAGCGCGGCGGTATTTTTAGCTTGCCCGCCCAGGCGCAGCGGTATTCCCTCCTCCGGCCCTTCCGCTCTCCTTCCCTCCCCTCTAGAAGATCAGGACCTGGTAGCCCGAGTCTATGAAGATGGAGATATCCTCGTGATGCTCCTCATCGCCCACCAACCTCAAGCCTGCCCTCCTCAACTCATCGCCTATGTTTAGGTGGGGAGGCGAGGCGCAGTAACCGCACGCCCCGTATATCACGCCTGCCCTCACCGCCTCCTCGTAGGCTGGCCTGAGCCCCTTGTAGGGGGACTGGGCTATGGGTATCCTGGAGCCGAGTCCATCGAAGTAGACAACCACGTCGTGCCCCTCCTCCTTCAGCCCCGCCGCGTAGTGCAGCGCGTGTGCCGCCCTTACGGCCTCGCTCAAGTCCTCGGGGTTGGATAGTATTATGAATGCATACCTTCCCATGCGGTCGTGAGCGCCTTGAGCCGCTTTAACCCCTGCGCGGCTCCTCAGAACTCGAACCTCAGCCTGCCGCCCGTCAATAACTTGAAGAGGACCATCTGCTGCACCTCATTGGTGCCCTCCCCTATCTCCATCACCTTCACGTCCCTGTATATCCTCTCCACGGCGCTCTCCCTACTGTAGCCGTACCCCCCGTGCATTTGAACCGCGTCCCTGGCTATCTCCACCGCCGTGGGGCCGGAGTACAGCTTGGCGGCGTGCGTCATGACGAGGAAGTAGGGGTCCCTCGAGTCGTAGAGGTAGGCGGAGTAGTAAACGAGCGTCCTCATCGTCTCCAGCCTCTGGTACATGGAGGCCAGCTTGAACTGAGCGGCTTGGTGATCAATCAATGCCCTCCCGAACGCCCTCCTCTCCCGGGCCCACCTCACGGACTCCTCCACAGCCCTCGCGGCCAGGCCCAGCGCCACGGCGGACACGGCGGTTCTCCCCACGTAGAGGGCGTAATTCATGACGCTCCAGCCCGAGTTTACTCCCCCCACCACGTCCTCATCCCCAGCCGCGCAGTCGTTGAGGAACACCTCGGCATCACCTATCCCCCTAACCCCCATCAAGTCTATGGGGCTCGTCTCAATGCACTTCCCCCTCCTCAAGAGAAACGCGGTCACCGTCCTCCTTCCCTCACCGCCTCCCCCCGCTCCCTCCGCCCCTGTCCTGGCGAAGACCAGGAAGTAATCAGCGTGCTGGCCATTGGTTATCCACATCTTGTGGCCGCTTACCCTCCACTCCCCTCCCCTTCTCTCCGCCCTTGTCTCCAGCGCAGCGGCGTCGCTTCCGCAGCAGGGCTCGCTCAAGGCGAAGGCGCCCACCGCGTCCCCCCTGGCCACCTCCTCCAGAGCCTTCATTTGATCCCCCGCTCCGAACCTATTGAGCGTGTGCGCGAAGAGGACGCCGAGCGCCTCCACCAGGAGGCCGAAGGAACCGCTGGCCCTGGACAACTCCTCCAGAACCACCACCCCAGCCCTCAAGTCGTACCCAGGCCCCCCGTGCTCCGGCGGCACCGTGGGTGCGAGGATACCCTGCCTCCCCGCCTCCCTTATCAAGTCCCGCGGGTATTGATCCATGTCCATCGACTTAGCCACCGCCTCCACACGAGACTCGGCGAACTCCCTCGCCGCCCTCCTCACCAACTCATGCTCCTCGCTCATCAATCCCATACACTTCACGACCAGAAGGAATTAATAACTTTAACTCAATATTATTAATAATACTACAAATAATCATAGTGCACTAACCATAATATAGTGCTTTTAATTTGGGCATGGGTTGGGGGAATGTGGGTTTGGCTTTATAAATAGGTGAATTCTCCTATTTATAAAATCAACGTTAGGTCAACCACGAAACAACAAACAGAGAATCGGGAGTCTCCTTCAATCCATGACGGATGAGGGGCAATAGCAAAGGCATTGCAGGAGGTAATCGCGGCTTGGTAGGGGAGTTGCTCATCAGCGGTGCTTGGGCAATCCTTAAAGGGCGATCGCGTGTAGAGCGGGTGAGGGTTGGTGATGGATAGGGTCAAGTGCGGGCTCCTAGATGGCTTAGTAATGGATGCCAGCGATGCTGTTAGGAGGCTTGTGCCGCGGGTCGGCACGATAGCTACGGGCGGCATGAGCGGCGTGGCTGTGCCCAAGGAGTTCCCGAGGGCCCTCGCCGATTACGTGGGCGAGGTCGGCGGTTTCAGTCTCACGTTATTGACGGGCGGCGCTACGTCTGCGGCTTACGAGGATGCCCTGTCTAGGATACCTAACGCCGTGAGGGCTAGGTACCCCTACCTCAGCGGCGGCCTGTATAAGGAATTGGCCAACAGGGGGTCCCTCTCCTTCTTCGATTACGGCCTAAATAAGTTCAATAAATTGGTTAGGAGGGGCTTCATTAAGGTAGACTTGGCGGTCTTCGAGGCGACGGCCGTGATGGATGATTGCGGCGTGGTTCCATCCATATCGCTGGACGCGGTTCCATCCTTCATTCAAGGCGCGGATAAGGTTGTGATAGAGGTCAATGAGTCCAAGCCGGTTCTGGAGGGCCTGCACGACACGTACTCCCCGGGCGACGGCGAGGTCATCCCCATCAGGAACGTGACGGATAGGGTAGGCGGGGCCCGGATAATGCTGCCGAGGGAGAAGATAGGCGCCGTGATCATTACGAACGCGGGTGAGGGAGTCACCAAGTCTTACAAACCGCCGGCCAGGGTGGAGAGCGAGATAGCTGAGAAGGCGGTTGAATTCATGGCGGAGGAGGCGGGGCGTGGATTCTTCGGGAGGCTTCGGGAGGCGGGTAGGTTGGTGATGCAGCCCGGGGGAGGCCCCCTGGCCAGCGCGTTGGCCGACGCGGTCCAGGGCTCCGGCCTAAGCCTCGGCGTTTGGGCAGAGACCCTTCCCGTGAAGTGGACCGAGTTGATCGGCGGCCCCATTAACGGCATCAGCGCCTCCGCGCTCTACGCGTTGCCGGGCGAGGAGCCTCGCCTAGACAAGTTCCTCGGGGATTACCGGGACTTCGTGGGTAGGGTAGTGATAAGGGGGCAGGAGGTGAGCAATAATCCAGAGGTGATTCAAAGACTGGGCGTCATATCCATTCAACAGGCCCTGGAGGTGGACATATACGGCAACGCCAATATATCCCATATAGGCGGCGACGTGTATAACGGAGTCGGGGGCTCGGTGGACTTCGCCCCAAGCGCCTCCCTCCTCATAATCGCCCTGCCCTCCACCACGAGCGATGGGCTGGTGTCCAGGATAGTGCCGGCGACGGGGCACGTGGACGTGCCGGAGCACTACGTGGACGTGGTGGTGACGGAGCAAGGCGTGGCTGACTTGAGGGGGTTGCCGCCCAGGGATAGGGCTAGGGCAATAATAGAGAACTGCGCGCACCCCAGGTTCAGGGATGGCTTGCTCAAGTACTATGAAGCCGTGGTGGAGAGGAGGGGAGGTCACGAGCCTTACGATCTGGGACTGGCCGGCAAGTGGTTGAATGACTAGTAACGGCGATGAAGTTGATCATATTTGTGGGAGAACTTGACATATAATGCTTATAAACCATAATCCATGCGAATCACATGAGTTCTCAGCCTGGTTTGCGGAGGGGCGTCGTGACTTTCTGGGAGCTCGTCTATGTATCCATCAGCTTCACCGCTCTCCCGCAATAGCGTCGCTGGCCACGTTGAGCGCGGCGGTGGCATTCGCGTATGGGTCGGAGCCCTTATCCATGGTAATAGCCATAATAACCATAGCATTGGCCGCTTACCCAGTATATGAGTTTTCGAGGTACGTTGCATCCAGCGGAGGCTATTACAGGCTTATTGAGAGGGGGCTAGGCACGCGGCCTGGGACCTGGGCCGGCTGGGTTTATCTTCTTTACAGCATGATAGGGGCAACGCCGTTCATATACCTGGAGACGGCCTTAGTGGTTCAATATGGTCTTGGCCTAATGGGGATTGGCTTGCCCTCGTGGTCATGGATTCCGATGGGATTGCTGGACGCCGCCCTCGCTTTGGTCCTGCCGTATCTGGGGGTAAAGCCCAGCGTCAGGTACTTGTTATGGACAGGGTTGGCCGAGATGGCTGCATTGATGGTAGCCGGCATAGTGGTCTTGACGCATGTGCCGCATCCATGGAATCCCCTTGTGTTCACTCCTCACTACTCGCCGACTGGGTGGGTTGGGGTGGGCACTGCGATAGTTTTCACATTTACCGCTATCTCAGGCTGGGGAACCATGGTATTCTTCGGGGTGGAGGCGAAGGCGCCCAGGGAGAACATAAGGAGGGGATTGATAGCGGTCATAGGGCTTTACGCGGTGTTCTTCATATTTACTATTTATTATTTAATAATTGGATGGGGCCCCTCCAATGCATCTACCTACTTCCAAAACTTCATTCCAGGCCTAATTGAGATACTGAAGTACGGCGGGCCACCGTTGTTCTGGGTAATATTCGCCTTAACCATAAACAGCGGCTTCAGCGATACCATAGCCATAATCAATGCGGCCGCACGCGATATGTATACCATGGCTAAGGATGGGGCATTCCTCTCCGCGGCGTACAAGGCACACCCAAGATACGGAAGTCCCCACATAGCCTTGATAATCAATACATTAATTGGGGTCTTGATCTTCCTGGCGCTGGGCCTCACCATGGGGCCGCTGAATGCGTTCCTGGTAACGGGGCTGTGGACTGGCATTGGTCCCCCCATAGAGCACACGTTGCTCAACATAGCGTTCCCGCTATACACGAGGCACAGGGGGAGTTTCAATGTGCTTCACGCCGTGGTTCCGGCTATTGCATCAGCGATTTACTTGTACGCCATCTACGCCACGTTCGCCACCACGGCCATAAGCACCCCCGTGCTGGTGGGCGTCGCGTTCCTGGCGGCTTGGTTAATAGGCACCTTTATTTACTCCTGGAGGAGGCCGGCGAATCCAAGGCTGGAGGAGGGTGAGGAGGCGTGATAGTGATAGACGGCACTAGGGAGGAGAACCTCCACTACAAGTGGAGGCCGGATCTAAAGCCCATCGCCCGGGTGGGGGATGGGGAGAAGTTCAAGGTGATAATACCGGACGCGTCCACAATGCAGGTGAGGCCGGGGATGGGCGCGGAGGACCTGGCTAGGGCGGATTCCACCAAGTTCGACGCAGCGGTGGGGCCGATATACGTGGAGGGAGCGAAGCCGGGCGACGTCTTGGCTGTGGACATTCTGGACATGCAGGTGGGGGATTGGGGTTGGTCAGCAATACTGAGCTTCATGGGCCTGCTCAAGGGCAGGTTCAAGGACCTACTGGTGCATTGGAGGATAGGCGATGGCCGCGCCCAAGCGGTGGGCGGCTTTCTGAGGGGCATTAGGGTGCCGGTCAAGCCGTTCCTGGGGGTGGTGGGCGTGGCGCCGGGTGAGGGGGAGTTCGGCATGATACCGCCCCAGAGCTTCGGGGGTAATATGGATAACAGGCTGCACGGGGTCGGGGCCAGGATATACCTCCCAGTGAGCGTGGAGGGCGCCCTCCTATCCCTGGCGGATCCCCACGCGAGCCAAGGGGATGGGGAGGTGTCGGGCACCGCGATAGAGACAAGCGCGAGCGTGGTTGTGAGGGCCAGCGTGGTGAAGGGGCTTAGGGTGGGGAGGCCGTTCACAATGGCGCCCTCCAGGGATGAACCTGGGGAGGTGATAGCAACCATGGGCATATCCAGCGATTTGCACCGAGCCGCCGTGGAGGCCCTAGAGGACATGCTGGCCATCCTGGGCAAGTGGTACGGATTAACGCCGGAGGAGGGGTACGTGTTGAGCAGCGTGGTGGGGAACCTGAGGATCTCGGAGATAGTGGACGAACCCAACTACGTCGTGACCCTAACCATGCCCAAAAGCATAGGGGAGTGGATGGGCAATCCACGGTAAGCCGCCGTCCCCCTTTTAACCCTCAGGACAATGCATTGACCGCTCATGCTTTCCAAGGCTTATTAGGACATGCCCAAACTATGAATGGATGATATGGTCATCACGTGATTCTTATTTTTAAATACTTCATTTAAGGTTAGAGCAATTAGGAAGAAACTCCTCAATACCTATTATAAGCGATAATTCTCAAATATCCTCAAAACACTTGGTTCCACAATCAGTATCATTAACATAACTGTTTAGTTAGTATGGGTGGTTTTCTCTGGGGGGTGCGCCTTGCTTTTTTCCTTGAAAATCGGCTCTCCCTTATTTTCAGTTTTTAATGGAGCCGGGCCCGGCGCCTTGAGCCGCTCCTTGAAAAAAGCACGTTGCTCCACGCCCCCAGAGCGGTTTTCCAAGGCAGAAAAACAAAAACCACAAAAAACAGAAACAAACAAAAAACTTAAAAAAGACCACCCAAATAAAAACTTACAGCAGAATCTACAAAAGAATTGAGAGCTCATTTATGACGAGGCCGTGAACGAATCGCTTCCCAGCAGAATCTACAAAAGAATTGAGAGTCTTCCTCTCCTCCTCCAGTACCTGACTCAAGAGTTGCGCAGAATCTACAAAAGAATTGAGAGACTCTGTGGGCGAGAATCCACGGTTTTAGAATGGCGGGCAGAATCTACAAAAGAATTGAGAGACCTCAAAAAAGTAAACGTCAAGTTGATCGGCCGTAAGCAGAATCTACAAAAGAATTGAGAGAGTAGAGGCGATCCTCAAATGTCTCTAGCCGACATGTTGTGCAGAATCTACAAAAGAATTGAGAGATTAAGGCGGTGGGGCATTCACGCCCCCGTGATCCCGCCCGCAGAATCTACAAAAGAATTGAGAGTCTACCATTGCCCGTAATTTTAATGAGTCCACGCAGATAGGCAGAATCTACAAAAGAATTGAGAGACGTGACGGCCTCGCCGAGCGTAGACGGTTACGTTAAGTGCAGAATCTACAAAAGAATTGAGAGACTCCGTCCCCCAAGCGACAGGATCAGCGTACCCGCTATTGCAGAATCTACAAAAGAATTGAGAGTCCTCGTTATCGCCGTGATCGCGGAGGCATAGATGAGCAGAATCTACAAAAGAATTGAGAGATATTACGCGGTACCCACTCCTCCGTTCCCGTCACCGGCTGCAGAATCTACAAAAGAATTGAGAGATTATTACGCATGACAAACCGAATAGTGACGGGCTCCGCAGAATCTACAAAAGAATTGAGAGGGGATCGCGGCGATGAGTGGGGAGAACGTTGATTGAAGCGCAGAATCTACAAAAGAATTGAGAGGTGCTTTGATGATTACGTCAAAGCTGTATTTCTCCTCAAGCAGAATCTACAAAAGAATTGAGAGAGGCGATGCAGTCAATCAATCAATCAGTGCTGACTAAGCAGAATCTACAAAAGAATTGAGAGCGTATTCAGTCCCGTAGATGAAAGAATAGTAATATCTCCCCGCAGAATCTACAAAAGAATTGAGAGCCCACGTCTCCAAGCCTGACGGCTGCGTCCTGAACAATGCTAGGCAGAATCTACAAAAGAATTGAGAGCAAGTACGAGGATGATGAGGCTGTAGTAGATAGTATAAGCAGAATCTACAAAAGAATTGAGAGCACTTGGTGGGGTGGTTTTTTCTTCGCTTGGCTTCCCGCAGAATCTACAAAAGAATTGAGAGTTAAGGGGAATCCCGGAAAAGAAATTCCCCTCAAGGCGCAGAATCTACAAAAGAATTGAGAGCATATTTCATCACTGAAATCCGTTTCCTCAGGGTTGAACCGCAGAATCTACAAAAGAATTGAGAGAGCTGAACGCCAACCTTTACTCATGGCCTTTTCTTCACCTTGCGCAGAATCTACAAAAGAATTGAGAGGAGAGGGGTGAGGTGGTGGATGTGGAGGTGAGGCTGTATAGCAGAATCTACAAAAGAATTGAGAGTCCTCGACCCTTTTTCACGTGGTTTCCGTTTTACCTGCAGAATCTACAAAAGAATTGAGAGATTGGTAGGGGACGGGCATTCTCTTGAACTTGAACGTCCTCGCAGAATCTACAAAAGAATTGAGAGAAAATAGATTAACTCTATCACGGCCTTCCCTGCATCCTTGCAGAATCTACAAAAGAATTGAGAGATAAACCTGAATAGAACGGCAGCGGTAGCGGCATACGAGCAGAATCTACAAAAGAATTGAGAGACATTTGCACTTGGGCTAGTGCCCAATCCAAGAGCCATCAGCAGAATCTACAAAAGAATTGAGAGCTTGAGGAGAAGGTTGAAAAGTTTATATCGTCACTCATCTGCAGAATCTACAAAAGAATTGAGAGCCCTCTCCAAAAACTTGAGAGCGTCCGAGAGGGGAATCCCGCAGAATCTACAAAAGAATTGAGAGATGACAAGATTCTTATGAACGATATAAAGCCCGTCGCCTGCAGAATCTACAAAAGAATTGAGAGTCACAAGCCCCGCGGTGAGCCTTGGGGTTCAAGCCAACCTGCAGAATCTACAAAAGAATTGAGAGCTCTGGAAGTCGCTGGTTCTCGCTGGAATGACTGCCTCAGCAGAATCTACAAAAGAATTGAGAGACCAAATGGATATAAGAAATATCGAATGAGGTAGCGGCCGGCAGAATCTACAAAAGAATTGAGAGTAGTCACGAGGATTATTAAGTTCCTGTACTCCTTCCCAGCACCGCAGAATCTACAAAAGAATTGAGAGCCGCTATTTTCATGGCTTGAGCGGGGACGGGTAGGCGCAGAATCTACAAAAGAATTGAGAGTCGGCGTTCAGCAGACCGTCGGAGACGCACTTCGACCACTGCAGAATCTACAAAAGAATTGAGAGCTCCGATCAACCCTAGCAGCCTCAGCGGTGAGCATCAGGCAGAATCTACAAAAGAATTGAGAGCCTCAAGCGATGTGGGCACGTGTTTGGGGAGCTTATTGCTGCAGAATCTACAAAAGAATTGAGAGCTATTAGTGGGCGTAGTGACTCGCTTAATTGATTGAGCAGAATCTACAAAAGAATTGAGAGCTGAGAGCGGTAGCGATGAAAGCGAGGAGATTATACTATCGCAGAATCTACAAAAGAATTGAGAGACTATTAGTGAATGACGTAAAGTTTATGTCGTCACTCGCAGAATCTACAAAAGAATTGAGAGGCGGTAACGTAGAATTGTCCAGCTGCTGCAGATGAGCCTGGCAGAATCTACAAAAGAATTGAGAGATTATTATCCCCCTTTCTTTCAAGTATTCTCCCAAACTCATGCAGAATCTACAAAAGAATTGAGAGACGTCTATGGGCTTAGACGTGGGATTTACAATGATACTAGCAGAATCTACAAAAGAATTGAGAGATCTAGACGTGATGAGCAGCTCGAGGCTCTCCGGTTCGCAGAATCTACAAAAGAATTGAGAGAAGTATGCTTGAACCAGGTTGTTGGCGATGTTAAACCTAAGCAGAATCTACAAAAGAATTGAGAGAAGGCAAATTACGTTATCCCTATTCTTTATCAGCCTCTTCATAGCAGAATCTACAAAAGAATTGAGAGTCACTCATCGAGACTCACCTCAAAAAAGTAAACGTCCAGCAGAATCTACAAAAGAATTGAGAGTGAATATTTAACTGTCCGCTATCAATTGAGTCATCCTTACGCAGAATCTACAAAAGAATTGAGAGTCCGGGACGTACCGGTACAATAGATCGTCCTCATTTGTTCGCAGAATCTACAAAAGAATTGAGAGTTGAGTGGACGACGTCGATGTTTTGGGAAATGATTGATAGCAGAATCTACAAAAGAATTGAGAGCCGGGCTCACCGCGTCCAGAGCTACCCTGTCATCCATGCAGAATCTACAAAAGAATTGAGAGCCTGGCCGTGTTTCCATGAATTGCTTAAGCTCGCTCGGCGCAGAATCTACAAAAGAATTGAGAGTTTAAGGGGATCCCCATTTGGAAATTCCCCTTTAAAGCAGAATCTACAAAAGAATTGAGAGCGGAGAGGATCTCGCCGGCGTCCGTCTCTTGCGACACGGCAAAGCAGAATCTACAAAAGAATTGAGAGTCCTCTTCCTTTTGCTCTTCAAGGGCCTGGAGGCCCTTGGGCAGAATCTACAAAAGAATTGAGAGTCTCCTTGGACGTCCAGGGGAAGCCTGGATCCGGCTCCCCGCAGAATCTACAAAAGAATTGAGAGACCAAAACCTGGAGGCAGCCGAAAAGGCTGCCCAAACCGCAGAATCTACAAAAGAATTGAGAGTTTTTACCCTCTCGAGAAAGGCTAAAACATCCTTGAGGGCAGAATCTACAAAAGAATTGAGAGTTCTTTTTCAGCCACACATATGAATCAACTAAGTCACTATCGCAGAATCTACAAAAGAATTGAGAGGCTACCCCAAGATCTACCACACCTTCGTGGCGGAGCAGCAGGCAGAATCTACAAAAGAATTGAGAGATTCCAGGGGAGAGAGACCATGCGGCTTGATAAAGGCAGGGCGCAGAATCTACAAAAGAATTGAGAGTTACTGCATTACCGTTATTCACATCATTAAGAAACGTTAAGCAGAATCTACAAAAGAATTGAGAGATCGGCACCTCTAAATCATTCGTGAACACTGGATCCAGCAGAATCTACAAAAGAATTGAGAGGAGTTGGGAAGGAACCGGAGGATCGGGTGTTGTGGTTACGCAGAATCTACAAAAGAATTGAGAGTAAGATCCATTCATCCTCACCTTCTCCAAAAACTGCAGCAGAATCTACAAAAGAATTGAGAGCCGGACGGCGACAAGTACTACTACCCATACCGCTTCATAGCAGAATCTACAAAAGAATTGAGAGGGATCTAAGATTGTATCGGGCTCGAAACCGGTTTGTTGAAGCAGAATCTACAAAAGAATTGAGAGTAGTATACCTTTGACGCATGAGTTATGTATTCATTCAAGCAGAATCTACAAAAGAATTGAGAGAATTATCTCGCCCGCGGCTTGCTTCCAGGTTATGGGCAGAATCTACAAAAGAATTGAGAGAACTCCTCGGCGTTCTTTCCCTTGCCGAGGAATTCTTTAGGCAGAATCTACAAAAGAATTGAGAGTGAGGCATCCATTCCTCATTTCCAACGAGTGGCTGAGAGCAGAATCTACAAAAGAATTGAGAGAGGGTAGTGTCTTGGAGCAATGACTCGGTGTACGGCGTTGCAGAATCTACAAAAGAATTGAGAGAGTATATCTCCGTTAGCACTAATTATGATAGTATCATGCAGAATCTACAAAAGAATTGAGAGACCATGTGGGAGGGGAGAAAAAAGAAAGGTGAAAAAGCAGAATCTACAAAAGAATTGAGAGTGTGTTCGGCTCCGAGAGTCTGCCGCCTCACCTTGCCCAGCAGAATCTACAAAAGAATTGAGAGCCCTTCTAGCTCTACCCCTATGGATTTCACATGATTTTGCAGAATCTACAAAAGAATTGAGAGCGCGCGGGAAATTCAGCTCCGCATTGGGGTAAAAGCAGAATCTACAAAAGAATTGAGAGTCAATGCTGTGGAGTGGTTAATTAATACGGTTAATGATGCAGAATCTACATAAAGAATTGAGAGTGAGGAATGGTAAATATTATTGGCTCTGTTGGATGGGCAGAGTTTATAAAATAATTGAATTGTAAGGCTAATGAATTATTGTAATAATGGAATGATACTTGCTTCTTTGGACTGGGAGGAGGTTAGTATAGTTGTTATAAAAATATATTATAATGTGCAAAGCGATGAGTTATCTTGTTGTGTAGGTAATGTTAGTTATTTTGCTGATAACTTGGGGGATAATTTTATAAGAAAGCGTTGCCTCTCGCATTTATGAGCATGAGCGGGGTTACTTCGGCGACATCTGCTTCTAGTGCGGCTGGCAATCAAGCTAGGCTGTTATTCATTCAAGCATTGACGCCGATGCATCCTGGCAGCGGTAGGGGGGGCGATGTAGTTGACTTGCAGATCCAGCGGGATGAGTTCGACATGCCGGTTATCTGGGCAAGCGAGTTGAAGGGAACCGTGCGGAGCAGCTTCGCGCTTGATTGCGGTGATGATAATTGCAGGAAGGAAGTGAATGCAATATTCGGACCAGAGGCGGGGGCTCCTGATTATTCATCCGCGGTATCGTTCCTGGATGCCAGGCTTCTCCTGATTCCCGCCAGGTCATTAAGGGGGGTTTGGGTTTACGTTACGTCTCCCCACTTACTGAGCTATTACTCCACTTACCTATATGCATTGTCTGGACTTAATGGTCATCTCAAGGAATCATATAGAAAGAAACATGAGGATCTCGATAAATTGATCAGTGATGTTAGGGAGGCCATGGGCAATGGAAAATCGCTGGCCAGCGCCGGAGAATATACAATAAATGATAAGGTTGTGATAAATGAGTTGGAGCTGGAGGCCAAAATAGATCAAAAAGGAGTCAAGAAGAAACTGGCCGATCTGCTTGGAGGCGAATTGGGGAACAAGGTATCGGCCGCTGGATTGGTGGTAGTGGATGATGATGTTATCCGGGACATTGTGAGGAGGAGCTTGATAGTGCAGACCAGGGTGAGGCTGGATAGGGCCACGAAGACTGTGGTCTCGGGCGGGCTCTGGGAGGAGGAATACCTGCCCCAGCACTCATTGATGGCGTCGGCGGTTTTATGCAGCAGCACCAAGGCGTCCAATGATGAATTAAAGGATCCACGCAAGATATGTGAGAAACTGACGAAGTTGGGCTCCGTGGTGATTGGCGGTAAGGAAACTGTAGGGAAGGGGCTGGCTAAGCTGTGGTGGTTGGAGTGAGTTCCGTCCAGGTCAGGGACGGCGTATTGGATCTGGCCGTAGAATGCATTACAGCCTTCAACAAGGTGTTCGGGGACAGGGATGGAGACAAAGAAGTCAGGTCCGGCTTTAGGTCTAGGTGTAGGGACATGTTGACCGACCTATACTACAACGGCTCAACGTATGTCTTGAGTTATATATTGTCAAAGTCAAGCGATAAAAACGAGACGGGCCTCTCAAAGCTAGGCATAGCGCTAGGCAGTAATTCCATTGAGGATGTATTTAGGAAATTGAAGGAAAGCGGCAAGGTAAGCAATGAGGCCTATGAATTGTACGGCGCGTGTTTAGTGAAGGCATTGATTAAGTTGAGTACCATAAGCAAGGCAGGCACGTTGATTGACGTCATAAATCAATTAAACGCTGGCAACGCGGAGCTGCTGGCCGACAATAAATTGCTGCTGTTCGCGGTTCAATTGAAGAGACTAGCGGAGGCCTCCATAGAGAAGCCAACAGGCGATTAAATGGTATTGGCTCAGATAAGCGCAAGCCTCGCGACGCCCCTCTTATCAGGCTCCGCCGACCCGAACGAGGTAGATGTGGACTACCCGATAAGGCCCAGCGAGGTGAAGGGGATTTGGCGTTGGTGGGCTAGGTCACTGGTGGCCGGCGCCTTATTCAATAGGGGATTACTCAATGGAGAATCCAATAAAAACGCCGTCAAGACGCCCACAAAGGCGGAGGCAAGCGTTATTTCAGAGATAGTCGGCATCGATATGGGGCTTGGGTACGTCGGTAGGGGGAAAAAGCACAGAGCATCTTGCTTTAGCATAGAGGTGGAGACCATGGATAATGTGTCTCCCAAGATAGCCAACAATGATTATAACATAAGGGATTTGAACAGGGTTAAGCTTCTCACTCTGGGCAAGAGGCAGGTGGAGTACTTGGATCAATTGAGGATCAGAATTATAGTAGATGATCACTTAAATTGCGGGCTAAGCAGTGATGCAGTGAAGGCATCGCTCGGCGCGCTTGGTCTGGCCTTGAACTTATCGTGCCTTGGCAAGGGGGGTAGGAGGGGGTTGGGTTGCTTGGATATACAAGTTGAGGGTAATTATTCTCGGCTTTTCAATATGGAGTGGAGAATAGGCGATGCTGTAAATGAGGCAATGAATTACGTAGATAAGGTAGTGGGTAATCACGTTCTGGAGAGAATGGCGGGGAGCAGTGGAAGGAGCAGATGCAGCTTGTCTCCCATACCAAGCGTGACTATCAGCGACTTGACTAATTGCGTTGATAGGAATTATAGGAGTAATAGAGATCAAAAACTATTTTCATTCCAAGTAATCACAATGGAGGCCGGCAAGGATAAGTTACAGCTTCTACACAACTTTTTCTTGAGGCCGGAGAGGGCTAGGGCTACAAGAGGTGATCCAAGAGGTAAGGATGATCTTAGGCTTAGGCTCATGGCATGGATATTGGGACTGCCCAGAGAACAGAGGGGCACGGGCTACGAGATTACCAGCGGCTCGGATAGGAGGGCTTCCCCCATGCTGCTCGCAGTACACGGGAAAACCAGCTATCTGACAGTGTTAACATCTGCCGATTGGCCCAGGAAATTGATGTGGATCGACGGGGGAAACAAGCCGATAAATATAAGCGAGAACGATATAATCAATGCCACCTATACTGCGTTGAATGAATTCACTGAGTA
The DNA here is from genome assembly GCF_055398215.1 of Thermocladium modestius. Lineage (NCBI taxonomy): Archaea > Thermoproteati > Thermoproteota > Thermoprotei > Thermoproteales > Thermoproteaceae > Thermocladium > Thermocladium modestius. The sequence continues at coordinate 535,709 of NZ_AP043731.1, forward strand.
CCTTAATAGAAGGGGAATTAGGTGGCATTCATGGCCGTGAACCCCACTCAACCAACTCATGATATAATGAATCAATCAACTAATGCGATAAGTTACATTAGGCTCAAATACGTGAAATCCATAAATGAAATAATAACTGGAGGAGCATTAAGTGGAAGAAGCATTAATAATTCCAATTATAGGGAACTGATTAACGAGCGAGTGAAGGCTATAATGAAAAGGCTTGTAGGGACATATAGTTGTAATAGTATCTCTAACTTAGTGAGGGATGTTAATGCCCATATGGATCAAGTCAGAGACGCGCTTATCGGGTTGGGCTATGAGAAAATAATAGATTCCACCTTCATCTTGACGAGCAGGTTAGCCATAGGCCTCAGCAATCCATACATGGAGGCCCTGGAGCTGGGCATTGCCTGGGATCCCATAGCTAACCTGCCATATATACCCTCTACCTCCCTCAGGGGAGCACTTGAGTCTAGCCCCAGTGCGGCTCCGTGCCTCACGGCGTTGAGTCCAGTTAATGCCAGGAAAAGTCCAGTTGAGGCTTCCCCCGTGGTAGTGCTGGATTCATACCCAACTTACTGCCCCTCTGGGCGAGGGTTATTGAGCATTGATATAATTAATCCCCACTACAGGGAGGTCGAGGGAGCAATAAGCGAGACCGACGTCAGTCCAACCCCACTGCCCTTCCTCACTGTCTCCAAGGGTATCGGCTTCAGGGTAGTAATAATGGCCAACAGAAAAAGAGTTAAGCATAAAGTGATGGTAAAGTGCAAGACAGACGCGCCCGGTGACTATATATACGCGGCTCAAATGGGCAATGAATGTCAAGGCATGTGCACTGCGCAGGTGTTGATAGAGGCGTTGAAGGGCGCATTTATCAAGGGATTGGGGGCAAAGACGGCCCTCGGATATGGTAGATTCAGTACAAAATAAAAAATAAAGAAATTCATTGCATAAAATAAAGATAATCTTTTAAATCTTCATTAATGCAATAATTATAATGTATAGATTGGAGTTGGAGAACATGGGGCCCATAGAGAGGGGAAGCGTTGAATTCGATAACAGACCCATTATTTTCTACGGTCCCAATAATTCAGGAAAAAGCACTACAATAAGGGTTCTAGACCGCATTTTAGCATTTGGATCCCTAGACGCGACTGTACCCATCAGAGACCTATGTTTGCTGGTTAATTTTGACAAGGATAATTCAAATGCAATTCTCAGCGATGGGGCCCATAGTAGTGAATTAATCCTGGAAAAAGTAAGGGAGAGCCAAGGCAAGTTAAGGATCACCTTTAAGTACGATGGTAATGAGGTGAAGAGTGAGAGTAACTGCTCGGAAGGATCTCTACCGTTTCGTGCAATAGGCAATAAGCCATACGCTATAATAACGATCTCGTGGGGATCAATTAGAATTAGTCCATCTTCATCTATGAATAATGAAATCCATTTTGGCAATATAGTGAGCATCGAATCATTGGTGGGTAATATACTCAAAAGATCATATACACAAGAGGACTTGGGGAAACTTTACTTAACATATCTAGAGTATCTGAATGATATAGTGACGGGGATCGAGCCAAGATATCGGCTGAGAGCGGTTGGAGTAACACCTTGCCTTACCGACATATATGATAATAAAAAGATGATATGCAATGAGGAATTCATTAGCACCGGAATAAGGCAATTATCGCTGATAGCATCCGCATTATCTATGGCACGGATATTAAGCGATATTGGAGAAGCAGTTTTCGTATATATAGATACAGCAGAGTTTGGGCTCCATGTCGATTACTTAAGCGGACTATTCGGCCTGCTTAGCGATGAAGAATATGGTTTTCCAATAATAATGGAAACACATAATGGGCTCATACCGTTGCTCGCCATCAAAAAGAAGGCAACAGTATACGTGTTTAAGGAAGGAACGATAAAGGAAATTAAATCTATTAATGAGTTAAGTGACATTGACCTATTCGAAGAAGAACACGAGGCATATATGGAGGTGTCCTCTTAGATGAATCCATCATATTATTCCGTTACATCGTGCGACTTAAATTCGCAAGGCATGCCGATTAATTCCGATAAAGTTGTTGATTGCGAGTGTGGTATATTAAATCCAAACCATGATTTAATAAAGGCAATAAAGGAATTAAGTAATTACACACCGGTTAAAATAGGCCTCTGTAGACTAGATGAATGTAGTAATAGAATAAAAAATGGAACTATAATCAAGTGTGAAAAATGCTCAAGATCAGGAAGTCTAAACCCGGATATATGCTTGTTGGTGTCTGTGAGTCGTAAGAAACCAGGATATATCTATAGATTCATGGTAGAGTGTGCGTGCGGTTCCAACACTGGGTCCAGTAAGAATAATATATTGCGGGATTATTTACATGTGGCAGGATCAATAGGTTTTAAATTTATACTGATAATTCCTGACAAATTAATAAAAAAAATTTACAATAAATGTAATAAAAAACAATGTAGAGTAATTGGATGCAAGGGTACAAGGTGATGTTTGATGTTCATTCTAGAATTCGGATCTATAAAGGAAATTGAATTATCTGGATGCAGCAAGGTACCTATCGGTAGAGATGGAAGCGGAATAGTAAAGTATTCTTGTGACCATTTAAGTGAGCCATTTAATAGCATTGAACTAGTTGGTAAGGTAATAGATAATGATAAGTATCTGGTAGTGCTCGTTCCATCTTTCCTAATAGATGGTATATCTTATCTAGACTTAAAGGCAAAAGAAGTGTTTGCGATTAAATGGGATTACATTTATGAATTATTCAAGAGCTTGATTATTGCGAATAATCCCGATTTTGCACTTGCTACGCCGGTGCCGTTCACTAGAGATTTCATTATAGGGCTAAGCATGGAGGAGGAGCTAATGCGTTCTCCATGTAGCAAAGGTGCTATGTATATAGGAAACGAAGATTCTCAATTGCTTGCACATATTTATAGATTATTGATAACTAAAATTAATGTATATATGCCTTTCCTGGCATCTTCATATATAATCCCGGAAGTAGTCAAGGAGTTAATCGATAAGCCCAGCGTAGACAAAATGATGAGAATCTTTAAGGACGTTGGATGTGAGGCAAGTAAGGAGGAAGTAGGCGGCAAACCGCTGATAATTATTGGATGGAGACGAGAAATTAAGTGATCAAGTTTTTATTGGTAATCTGCGGTTAAAATGTGATGAAGTGCGTCTATGCGGCGGTTGTGGTGGGTACGTCCCTCATAAGGAACGCCTACTCGGATGGCTTCATCTCAGCAGAGTATAGAGATATGGTAAGCAAAGCGCTCTCCCGCGACATCTCCGTGGACTCGGTGTTGGCTAAACTAGCGCTTGGCAGTAACTTGTTGAATGCCTTGACGGATTACATAAGTATAAAGGGCAAGTCCTGCTGCGCGGAGCTGGCCACGCTATACTCAATCAAGGATTTAGTGAATCAGCAAGTCAGGTCGGAGCTGTTCTCCACGGATTCGGGGGTGGCTGAGCTGGCCATGAAGGCATTGGCAAGCAGCATCTCGAAATCCAATGTTGCGGAGTTAGTGGGGTATGCCAGAATCAAGCTGTTCGGAGGAGGGGATTTGGGGAGCGGGTTATTGCACCTCCTCAATACGATGGGAAAATCCTTAATAAATGAGGTATCTATGGGATGCGACGCCTATGTCGGCATGAGCGGCGGGATAAAGCCGGAGGCAGTCATGGCCTCCATGGTGGCGTGGCTCGTCGGGGCGAAGCTGGTTTACGTGTCGGAGGACGGCAAGCCATTGATCTTCCCGCGGCTGCCCCTGGGGTTTAGGGGAGATGCCTTGGAGGCGTTGTGCATGGTGAAGAACGGATTAAATCCTAGCGGCGATGTAGTAAATGAGCTGGTGGATGCTGGCTTGCTGGTCCGGGATGGTGGATTAAGGGTGGTTGAGTGGGTTGGCAAACTATTGGAGCTGAATAATATGTGCATCAGCCAACGTGGTATGCATTAGGGCTGAACTTTATGTAGACGGGGTACCTATATGCAAAGGACCGCACGTGAGCCACCCCCGCCTCTGCCGTGACGAGGAACCGCCTTTCCTCGGCCTTCACGCCGAGCCTCTCCAGCACTGACTCCTCGCTCCTAAGCACTATCTTAGTGTTGGTCAGCTGGAGGACCGCATCGTTCAAGTCCTCCGGCATGTGAGTGGCGAATATGACGGCTATCCCCCTGCTCCTGCCCAGCCTGGTTAGCCTGGTTATGTGGTGCTCCAGAACGCCCTTCTCCTCCTCCGACTTGGCCTGTGGAAAGAATAAATGCGCCTCATCCACCATTATGACAGCCATTCTATCTCTATCGCCCAAGTGTTCGGGCCCCATGAAGTTATAGACCTTGCTAAGTATCCTGTACACAACCATTCTCTGTCCCACGCCTGATGCCCTGGATAAATCCGCAGTAACATAGCCGGGCGATAGGATACGAGCGTAATTGGGCTCGCTAACGCCCAGCTCCAACGATCCCCTCCCCAGCTTGACGTCCACGATCCCCGACTCCTTGATTGCAAGAATAGTCCTCACTATGTTTTCCATTGTGCTGGGGTGAATCCCCATGCGCCTGGCCAAGTCCTCGTAGTTTAGGAGAGCCCTGCCGGATTGCTGCGTCTCGCTGGGGCTGGTTAGGTAGGCATAAATGCCGTTCACTGAGTAGGGCCTTGCCTTTGCCTTAAGCTGCTCCAGGATGCGACTGTAAAACATGCTGGCCTGCTCCGTTAACATGCCGGTCACCGCGTTCACCCTAGGCAATATGGCCCTGCTGCCTAGCGCCCATGGGATCAAGGTCATCCTCCCTGCATTGCCGCTCGAGGTTACCTCAATGAACAACGGCACCTCCGTCCTACCAATGGTCTTGCCCCTCACCTTTATCCTCGATACGCTGAGCCTAATCCCGTGGGACTTGAATACTCTATTCAAGTAATCCCTGACTAGGCCCCTCGTGAACCTTCGAATCATTCCTCTTCTATCCCTGAAAGCGTCTCCTCTCAAGTACCTCCTAATCATGCTATTGGTTACCGGCACTATAGCCCTCACATCTATGCCACTCATGGCCAAGTGATGGTAATGACCAATGGTATCCAGCGATATTACGGTGGCCTTTGGGTAGTTATTTATCAATTCCAATGCCATGTTCTTCATTAGCGTGGTCTTCCCGCTCCCCGTGGTTCCAACTATCAAGACGTGGTGATTCAACGCGCTGAGGGGCAGCTTAGCATAATTGCCCTCCACAGCCTTGCCGTTGGGCAGCGATAGATTGCCTATTGTTATACCATCCCTCGGAAGCATCAGCATGCCAGCCACCTCCCCCTCCCTGGGCACCCTCACCACAGATCTTATCTTTGGGGGCCTACTGGGCAGCGCGCATTTATCGTTGGAGCACTCCGCGATGAGTTCCAGCGCGACGAGTTTTGGAATGTAGCTCACATCCATGCCCAGCTCATGTTCTAGCGATAGCACGGGGGCCTTGGCCACGGATAATATATCCTCTATCCTGGACGCCGCTATTCTGGCTAAGTAATTGGTGCCGTTGGACTCTATCACCAAGTAATCCCCAACGCTGAAGTCCTCGTCGCAGTTGCTAACCATGTAGGCAACCGATTTCTCCAGTGATACCTCGCTCGGCATTTGCCTGGTTATCAGGCCAACCTCGGTCCTGCAATCAATGCTCACGCCGCCTCACCCAACTCCTTGAGCGCCCTGCCTAACTCCTCCAAGCCCTCATAAGTTAAGCCCAACGGGGATGCAGCCAGCAATCTTACCGCCCCCGCATTCAGTCTCCTCGCCATCTTGTCTGCGGCGTGTATCGGCAGTGGAACGCCGCTGATAGTCATAGAATTAGCGACTAGCTCCGCTCCCCGCTCGGCTAGCCCAGGAGAGAGCGCCTCAACCCTCACCACGTTTACATCCTTGCCCAGCTTGACGGCGACGTACCAGCAATGCTTCGAGTAACCCGCAGCAATTATCTTAATGGGCCCAAACCTGGCCTTGACGGACGCCTTGCTTCCCCACGCCTTGATTACCTCGTTCTTCACCAGCGTGGCATCATCTACGTTCAGTCCCAAGCACTTGGAGTAATAAGTTGATTGGCTTAGCCTCTTCACCACGCCTATGATATTCAGCCCATCATAGGCGCTCACCCTCCTTCCAGCTAACATTCGATACAGATCGGAGTATGGATTATCCTTCATCCAGAGAACCTTGGGCGTGGAAAATATGGGTCCATCCATCATTAGGACGCCGCTGCCTCTAAATGCACTCGCCAGCCTCAGCTCCACATTAGTCCTGATCTCCTCCCTAATTGCCTCCTCGTTGTATGACCCATCAAATGTCCTCTCCAATAATTCCGATTTGAAGTAGGCTATACCGTCCAGCAAGCCCTCCAAGTCCTTCAGCAGCGCATTGCTTGGCTTGAATCTAAGCCTTATGCCGAGCCACTTAACGCCATCCAGGCCAGGTATCAATGCATTAACGCCTCCGAGGAGTGCGCCCGTAACCACGTGGACGTCAGCATTCTCCAGCCTCAATATTGTGGATTGGGAATCTGCCCCAGCCAATCCCTGCTGGTCATGAATTCCCTCATCAATTAACTCGACATTCACGCCCTCCCCACAATCGACCTCGGCACCGCCATCGCCCACGTCAATCGATTCCTGCGATATGTACTCTCCTATGTTATCCCTTAGCTTAATCAATGAATCGATTAATCTAAAGACCTCCTTCACGCGTCACCGGAATGGATCTATGTAATAAACCTATCCATCTTGGAGAGATACGCCTCGCCGAAACCGATATTGAAGAGACTTCAATAATATTTAATTGAGTGCCATTTTTGATTAAACAATCACTTTATATTAATATTAATTAACTAATGCGTTATGAGGATATATATAGGTACTTGGGGTAATCCTCTCTCATGGCGTGAGGTTGAATATGATTGCATGGAGGTCCCCAGACAGGGTTCCGGCAATAGTGAGCGAAGGCATGGAATCGCCTCCATAGTTTGCGCTGATAATTATGACAAATATATAATATATGCAGTTGACAGCGTGCTAACTGCGTCGGTCTCCAAATCGGCTGGTAATTCAATTACCGAAGAATGCGCAAAGGAACAGAACATACTTACAGACTTAGGTGATGGAAAAGCCGTAATGCCGCCTCCCGGCTCCGACATACGTGATCTAAGAAGTTGGAGGGATATGGCACGTAATTATATACGGTGCATTTCAAGTAAAATTATTAGTAACACGGACATTATACTAACAGCATCGAGAGGCACCTTTACTCTATATAAGGACATATCGTGGAAGTATGAGGCCAGCTACCCAGCTACAATAGTTGGAGAGCTCCTGTGGGGATTATGGCAGAAAGTAAAGGATGAAGGCGTAGAAGGCGATCAGGTTGATCTAGACATAGACTTAACCCATGGAATAAATTTCATGCCAGCACTTACATTGCACGTAGGCAGATTTCTGGCATCCTTATTATTAATGAAGGGCGCTAGAAAGGTAATGATACGTGCGTTCAATGCCACCCCGGGCGATTGGCTTTACATGAAATTCCTCAGCGAGGATATGGCTACAATTGAGGTACCGGCGCAACCGCGGTCTCCCATAATTGAGGCCCTCGGAAAGGGCCTGCCCCTAGTCATGCATAGGTTATGCAATGATAACCTGCACAGCGTCGCTGACGACGTGTTCAATTATGTAGAAGCCAGCATAGATTTAAATGGGAGAACGGTTAAATACAAGAATCCCGGCATAAATGTGGAGCGGCTATATGAGAGCTTGCTCGAGCAGCTGGCATGCAAGCGATCAACTAACAAACTAAGTCAATTACTCAATTCTGAATTGTTCAGCAAGGTAAATAAAACAATCGAGGCCATGGTTAAGCATGAATTGAATAATATGAAGAACGGAATAGATAGGGCTAGTCCTGACGTAATGAAGCAGCTTAATAACAATGAAAAGGTCAAGTATAGCAAAGTACTGCCATGGGAATGTGTTGAGAGACAGGATGAGTGCTCGCCGTGTCCTGGAGGCAATGATAGGAACTTGATAGCACATGCCGGCTTGCTGCGTGAGTGCACCAGCATCAGGAAAAGTGATAGTGATTATGTTATCGAAATAGACGATAAAGTTCTAAGTTGTCTGGATAACACGAGAGATGAAAATTAGATCTATTAATTTGCTTGGGCTTAGTATTCCATAAATATATTTTTTATTAATTTATTATTGATAAATTAGCTTTGGCATTAATTGTTTTGTTTTTTTTTGAAGGCACAAAAGTTAAAAAATCTAACGTAGTGATCCAATAGTTCAAAAATGGACTGGTTGAAATATTTTGGCGATAAATCATGGGCTCTACTGCATGATCCCCCGAACAAAATGTGGATTATAGTAGGCAAGAATGGAACCGGTCGATGCTATGATAAGACGAGGGGATTTAATGATGCTCATGAAGAGGACGCCGCCGAGATGTGGTATGAGCTCGGCTTATCCGATCCGTTCGGCGATATAAATAATTCAAGTGGAATGTATGGCCTGGTCAAGGAAGCGGATAAATTGGCATCATCGATGGATAGGTGGTTGATAAGCAAGACCCTCGGCAAGAACAGGGGAGGAGTATTTTCATACCATAAGCTTCATAATATATTCAATCCCACATTAAAGGTAGATCTAAATACGGTGAATTGCCCAGATGTTCGTAAATATATAACGGAACTAAAAAATATACTGGATATAGTCAATAACGGTAATGAGCTAGATAAGGAGAAGCTCTCTCGCATTAAATATCACGTGCTGTATTCAATGTATGAGCTAAAATGGATAAGCGATGGATTGCCGCCCAGCCTGGCCGATACTAGGATGCCAACCCACTCCGTATTCGATCACGTCTATGCAACGGCCATGTCGATCAACATGCTCTGGCCCAATGGAACTATAGGGGGTTACTTGGTGGAGCTGGACATACCGGGCATACAGCGCGTGATAAACGCTGCCAGGAAGGCCGGTGATTTCTGGGCCGGCAGTTGGCTGGTATCAATGCTGGCGTGGCTGGCGGTGTGGCCGCTTGTGTGGAAGTATGGGCCTGACATAATAATCAAGCCAACCCTCAGGTTGAACCCCATCTATCATGTTTTTCTGGTAGGTAAGTTAAACCAGATTAGTGCTGAGGACTACATAAAGAGAGCTATACTGGACTTCTACATGAAGTTAATCTTCAAAATGGAATCCAGCGGCAAAGAATACAGTGAAGTTGATAAATGGTTAACTCGACTATTGATCAGTCGACCGATAATACCAGGAACTATACAATTGATCCTCCCAAGAGATTTGGGAAGCATGGAAAATATTGAAAACCTATTAGCCGATAATTTTAAGAAAGCCTATAAATGTTTGATGGATTGGGCATTCAACGGTAGCTGCGAGGATAAGAATTATGAGGAAATTAACATAATGCTGAAAGAAAGGTCGCCACCCACGGAATTTATGAAGATTGCTAGTAAGATATACGGCGAATTCAAGGACGGCGAGGTATTCGATGGCTTAATAAATCCAAGGTTTAATGTAATTGACTTAAGTATAGTATATTCATGTGCCAAGAATTACATTGAGCAAAATAAAATTGATGAAAATTGTTATTACAATGGTATCACAGACGACTTATTGAATGACTTTAAGGGTAGAATAGAGGCAATTAATAAAACAATAGAAGAGATAACTAAGATATCTGAGTCAAGTGATGCTGACGATCGTGAATCGATTAATGATAATAAAGAAAAGGAGAAGAAGGAGGATAATGATGATTACATTAAGAGAGCTATACTGGACTTGGGTCTAAATGTCCTCCGCCATAATTCCGTGATTAAGTCGATGAGGATCATGAATTACTCGAAGGCTTGGTTCAAGATGAATGGAAATAACATAGTTAAAACAAATGTCAAAGGCGAGGATCCATTCTCTAAATATGTATTCTATGGCCGGAAATCCACAGGTTACTCGTATTGCTCCATCTGTGGAGAGGAACCGGCAATACTTCACTTCAGGAAATCCAGGAATGGAGAGGATTACGATAGTGACACTAAGAAGATGATAGCCGAGCTGCTCAACGTAAGTGACGGCGACGTGACGGCCAACCTAGTGTCTCAAGTGAAGCCAGGCGAGAAAATCGGACCGCTATGCCTGCTGAAGAGGACCATATATTACAGATTTATGTCAAGCATGGGGCATGATAGTGCTTTGCCATTTGATACAACCGATGATATTGCCATTGCATGGATTGCAAGCAATGCTAAGGAATTAATTGAGAAAATAGAGGGAAAAGATTCATGCAATCAAGTCGCTAATTACTTGAAACCACATAATGGATCAAATAATAGCAGAAGCATTACCGAGTTGTGTAGTCCAGGGAAAGGGAATTGCGTTGAGTCAGCTGTTAAGAATTTTAATAAATGCATGGATGAGATCGATGAGGAAACGCTGATCAATGTATTTAGGAGATTGCCAAACTTCCCTGAACTGAAAAACTTGAAAATAGAGATGAGACCAAACAAGAAATTGATACATTTCAGATCTAACTATGTGATAATAAGGGGAGATGCCGATAATATAGGTAAGAAGCTAAGTAGAGGTAAGATAGATATGAAGAGCTATTCGAATTTAATGGAAGAGCTTGCGAATCATTTCTTCAATAACGGCATGAAGGAATATGGAAACGTCTATAGATCAATCAGCCAAAATATAGCTAATATTGAGTTATTGGTGACTCCCGCTTACTTGTCATCCCTTTCTATGGCTTTAATGATAACCGCTCTAACTGATATCTACATAACGGATTACAAATATCTAGGTGGTAGTGTCTCCAGCATGATCTTCAGCGGCGGAGACGACGTGCTTGCCCTGGCTCCCATCGAGGTTGCGCTGGCCATGGTTAAGGATTTGAGGAAGAATTATTGGGGCAGCACGCAAGGTTCCAATCCAGGTTTTCACTCAGTAGGCAAGTATCACTTCCCTGCTCTGACAGTGTTTGGAAGAAGCTTTGCGGCTAGGTTCGTCAACATAATGGATAATATGAACGAGGAGATAAAGCGAGCCGCCGAGGACTTGGAGATGAATAGCAAGGAGGCCAAGTGGGGAGACAAGGATATAAAGGAGAAGGATGCATTAACAATAAGCGAGTCTAGATCCAATGCATCGGCAGTTGTTCCGTTGAGCGATGGTTCTTCTCTGTCTACCGTGGGAACCGCGGTGGATTTCCTCAATAAGGTATTCTTATTCATGATCGGTAACGCGTTGAGCCACAACATACCGGAGGATTACGATAAATACGCCGATATTATAAGGATGATCTTATCCAAGAATATCGATGACGAATTGTTGGCGAGCATATGGAATAGCTTGATATCCAATAACATAATAGTTAACAATCATGGCCTTAAATACTTGCCAAGCGACTTGGAAGTATCATTTGATTCATTTAAGAAATCGGTTTACGGCATACTGCTGTTTAATAGGGACACCAATGGTAATCAGAAAAAAAATATAATTGATGAATTTATCAAGGCCATCAAGATATTGAGGGGATACCCATGAGCAACTTAGTAAGGCTTTTGGTGAGTCCCCTTGAACCCCTTCACCTGGGCTTGGGAGATTTAGGAGGCCCGGAGTCATTCTCGGTCGACTCAGTGACGCGCGTGCCGCCTCCCACGACTATTCTGGGCGCATTGGGCAATTACCTAAATGTCAGGTTAACGAATGTCTGTAATGGTTTGATCAATGGGAGTTACAGCTTCGAGGATTTAATTCAATTAGTGAGCGAGATATTCGGCGAAAAGGATATCTCCGCCCAAGATTTAATTAATTACAATAAGGAACCATTACTGTGGGGCCCGCTCATCTATATGAGAGGAAATGGGAAGTACTATGTATCAACCGGCGATGTATATATTGAGAGGAACGAATTGTTGAAGTTTGTGGAGTCCATCATTAAAAAATTATTAAAACCAACGCCGGATGAGTCACCTACGCAAGTCGAAAAGAGGCTTATTGTGCAAGAATCAACTAGGATAGGGGTAAGCATAGATCGCTCCACGGGAACCGTAAGCAATATGTATAGGGCGAGATTCGTTAATTATAAGGAAGACATCGAGATGGTCTACCTACTGAAGAGGCCAAGCAATGGATTGCTGGGATCCATGTTGAATGAATCATATGGTTCAAGCAATAACATAGGCGGAGGAGGCGCGCAAGTGCTGACCAGGCTTGGCGGAGAGGGTAGGGTGGCCTTGATTAGCTTCGAAGATGGGGATGCCGATCTATGGGGAGGCGGGGAGTTAGCGGTAACGCTTCAACCAATACTTTACTATCAAGACAGGGCGGGCATGAAGTTGAGCGAGATAAGGGGATTGGAGTGCATTGATGAGGTTTATGGTATATATAGCAATGGAAGATTAAAGGTCAGAACAATGCATTTAGGTCTTGGATTCAGCGAGGTATGTGGGGTCAGGAGGCCAATACTTCAGGCGCTGCCGGCCGGCACCATAATAAAATTAAGGAAGGAATGCGGCAATGCCAAATCCGTTGGATTGCTATCCATGTTGGGATACGGATCGCTGCTCAAATTATAATGGTTCACCAAGGACTAAATATCGCTTCATAATTAGTCCAGTTCAATTATAAATTTAATCAAATCGTTAAGAGCCATTTAGTTTACCATGGATTCACGGGGCAATGCTGCCTATAATTGCAGCCATTGCATTTACGCTTGTTGATCCTGACCTCCCCCAACTCCCCACTAGCTATCTTCTTTATGCGATTCAATGCATTAACTACTTGTGCCTTCAGTGAAGAGGTGATGTATATCTTGATAAACTTACCTTCACTTCCAGTTATGTAGTACAGCAGCCCCAGCTTCACGACTGTATCGAAGCTCTCCTCTATTGCCAATGCATAAGCGGCCAATTGAAGCACGTGATCGGGCCTAGCCCGTCCAGCAACATTGCTCCATTTTACATCAAGTGGCACATACTCGCCATGCTTGGTTATCAAAACAAAATCCACAATGCCATTAAACCCAGCTCTGCTCTTGACACTGACGCTCCTCATTAACTTAACAGCCCTCACCATTCGAATCGCTGGTGCCAACATGCTCTCCATCTCTACCTCCTGGCCTAGCTTCATGTATTCCGTCTCCTCCTCATTTATGCCTAGAAAACGATTAATGTATATAATTACAGGACAATATGCATAGTGCTTAATATCAGTAACTGTGAGCATAATTTGCATTATTTATCCCCCTATTAAGTAAATCGCCCAGAATATAATTTATTTCACAGACAAATAGATAAAACGACATGTAATATCCAATATAACCCTCAATTCTTTCATGGATTATTCTTTGTCAATGAACCCAATTCAGATGATAACTTATACTAGTTTCTCAATTCTTTTGTAGATTCTGCTCGTTGGGGGCAGTGCGTCCTCGGGCTCGATCGGGAGCTCTCAATTCTTTTGTAGATTCTGCAACTGGTAGGAAGCATACTTAGAACGGACAATATGGATACTCTCAATTCTTTTGTAGATTCTGCAGAATATTGTATTTGGGTAGGCTTAATGAAATCATGCTCTCAATTCTTTTGTAGATTCTGCACGGTGCAGGAGTTCGGGAAGCCGCTCGACGATTTAAACTCTCAATTCTTTTGTAGATTCTGCATAAATGATTATAGCGATTATATTGCGGATACATTCCGAGTCTCTCAATTCTTTTGTAGATTCTGCCCCAGGACTGCTAACAATGTAGTAATCCTGGGCATTGGTCTCTCAATTCTTTTGTAGATTCTGCTTGATCAAGATAGGGCAGCGTATACCGCCCTCATAAAAGCTTCTCTCAATTCTTTTGTAGATTCTGCATACCAGTATTAGTATACCTGTACGGTGGCTCGGTCACCGACTCTCAATTCTTTTGTAGATTCTGCGAAAGATTATAATCCCCACGATAATGGGGATTACATTGCTTTCGGCTCTCAATTCTTTTGTAGATTCTGCTACATATGCCATTCATTTTTAAGAGAACGAGGAAGATAGCTCTCAATTCTTTTGTAGATTCTGCTGTCAAACTCGTCCAGCACCACTACAACACGCTCGTGCCTCTCTCAATTCTTTTGTAGATTCTGCCATGCAGGGCCTGCGGGAGTTACGAGCTTGACTTAGTCTCTCAATTCTTTTGTAGATTCTGCTGATAATGATTAGCAAGAGCAAGTCAATCAAAATAACAAGCTCTCAATTCTTTTGTAGATTCTGCATAAACTACTTCCCCAGTTAAAGAAAGTGATAGGGAATAACACTCTCAATTCTTTTGTAGATTCTGCCCCAGCCCAACCCGTTCAGGATCCAGGCCAACCCGTGAGCTCTCAATTCTTTTGTAGATTCTGCATGGTGGCACTGGCAATCGGCGGCAACCCGACCTCGTATATCTCTCAATTCTTTTGTAGATTCTGCCGTTTAGGTCATCTATTTCTGGGTTTTCTTTTCTATACTCTCAATTCTTTTGTAGATTCTGCTGAATGGCCTACTAATCATGGCTGCCCAGGCAAGGGGCTCTCAATTCTTTTGTAGATTCTGCCTTAGAAATCCGGAAACGAAGAGGATGAGGAAGTATTCTCTCAATTCTTTTGTAGATTCTGCTGGGTGCCACTCTTCGTTACCAACCAACGGCTGGGTACTCCACTCTCAATTCTTTTGTAGATTCTGCACCCCTGTCGGTCGCAGGTCAGGCCGACGAATTAAATCTCTCAATTCTTTTGTAGATTCTGCCGGTATACGTAATCGACCCGCATGAACGGGAGAGAACTGCTCTCAATTCTTTTGTAGATTCTGCGCTGTAATCCCTCTCATACTGGTCCTGCAACGCCTTCGTGGAGAGAACTGCTCTCAATTCTTTTGTAGATTCTGCCTGCCCAAATAAACCACTGCGATACCCCCACATTCATAGACTCTCAATTCTTTTGTAGATTCTGCAGCACTGGGTTGACCAGCACGCTCGCCCCGCCGACTCTCTCAATTCTTTTGTAGATTCTGCTTGAGAAGCTTTTATCCCAGATTGAGAGGACTCCGGTTGCTCTCAATTCTTTTGTAGATTCTGCCTAATCCCTATCCCAGTACCAGTTAGCCGGCTCAGGCTCTCAATTCTTTTGTAGATTCTGCGCGTGTATTGAGTCTCAGTGTTTTGGACGAGGACGGCTCTCAATTCTTTTGTAGATTCTGCGTGGATGGTTGATGGTAAGATAAAGTTTCGTTTTCGATTAGGCTCTCAATTCTTTTGTAGATTCTGCGAGCCCAGCCCCGCCCCCCGGGACCCAGGCCAGCATTGCTCTCTCAATTCTTTTGTAGATTCTGCAGGTGTGCTGTGCCATTTTTTCGACCTGCATGAATGAAAACTCTCAATTCTTTTGTAGATTCTGCATTAGGGTTTAGGGAAATTCAACCCCCGGCGGGGTAAACACTCTCAATTCTTTTGTAGATTCTGCAAAAGACTGATAAAGCAATTCGGCTTTAAGAGCTACATACTCTCAATTCTTTTGTAGATTCTGCCCAAGTACTCTCTTAAGCTCATGTTTGTTGTGTTTGAGAGCTACATACTCTCAATTCTTTTGTAGATTCTGCGCTTCCTAGGCTCGAACGGGGATAGTTTTTGTGTCTCAAACTCTCAATTCTTTTGTAGATTCTGCTATACAACCTGGTAGGGAAACATGGTGTCAATGATATCTCTCAATTCTTTTGTAGATTCTGCGCGATACTCCGAACGAATCCTAACCTCCCCAATCCCCTCTTTGCTCTCAATTCTTTTGTAGATTCTGCTTGGGCATCAATCCAACCCATAATTACTGCTAGTAAGTTGAACTCTCAATTCTTTTGTAGATTCTGCCGATAACGGGGATTACATTGCTTTTGGCGATAAGGAATTCTCTCAATTCTTTTGTAGATTCTGCCGTTCAACGGCGATCCCAGCGACGAGTATACAGAAACCTTCTCTCAATTCTTTTGTAGATTCTGCGGCGACTACACTCCCCCATGGCCACCTGGAGAGACATGGGCGACTCTCAATTCTTTTGTAGATTCTGCAACAAAATGGTTTTTGATAGGAATGACGCAAAGGGGATAACTCTCAATTCTTTTGTAGATTCTGCCGTCCTTCATCTTGAATAATTCCGGGATGAATGGGAAGGCTCTCAATTCTTTTGTAGATTCTGCGCCCCGTTAGCGGCCGCATAATTAGGCCGATGTAGGTGGTCTCTCAATTCTTTTGTAGATTCTGCACGCGGGCGCCCCCATCATGTTCTTCGGCGCGAAGTTTCACTCTCAATTCTTTTGTAGATTCTGCATCCCTATACCGGGTTTTAGCCCGGGGTTTAGGAGTCTCTCAATTCTTTTGTAGATTCTGCGCTTGAGGGTGAGGGGGCCCGCCTGCATGCCCTCCCGCTCTCAATTCTTTTGTAGATTCTGCAGGAGGATAAGGTGTGGTGTTTCGCTTATAAGCCGTATATATCTCTCAATTCTTTTGTAGATTCTGCGGAAGGCCGTGATAGAGTTAATCTATTTTGGAAAGTTATCTCTCAATTCTTTTGTAGATTCTGCTGTAAGTTTTTATTTGGGTGGTCTTTTTTAAGTTTTTTGTTTGTTTCTGTTTTTTGTGGTTTTTGTTTTTCTGCCTTGGAAAACCGCTCTGGGGGCGTGGAGCAACGTGCTTTTTTCAAGGAGCGGCTCAAGGCGCCGGGCCCGGCTCCATTAAAAACTGAAAATAAGGGAGAGCCGATTTTCAAGGAAAAAAGCAAGACACTCAGTAAGACAGCTTGAACCCATTATATTCAGTTTCATTCAGTAGGCTGGTTGCCAGTCTCCTAGTCTGCTTGAATATATCTTGTCTATGCTCATTTAATGTGTTCAAGGCTATCCGCAATACTTCATTGACGGCTTCCTCGTTCTTCTCGTTTTGCAGCCTAGCTATTATGTTGGGCTTTCTCCTTGCCAGGCTCAGCATTTCTCTATCAATTAGTGGTCTGAACTCCTCCATTAAGTCAAAAACCAAACTCATGCGACCCGGCCTGGGCTTGTGAAGGAATCCTATGAAAGGATCTAGCCCAACGGCAAAAATGGCTCTCCATACCTCCTTCTGGAGCATTCCATATCCTATGTTGAGGGCCGCGTTAAACGGGTCAGGAGAGGAGCCTGGCGGTAGGCTGAACCGCTTAAGCCTTGTCTTGAATCCCAACTCGCTTGGAACCAATAGCCTCACCCCCCTCCAGTATAGCCTAGCCGCCTCCGCCTCTGCCTGCATTGCCTCTTCCGCCGTGGTTATGGAAGACAGGGAATCCACTATCTTCCCGACCTCATCCGCCAGTCTCCTCAAGGAGTACTTATCCTTGACGCTGAGCTTGCTCATGTATATCAAATTTATCCTTTGGTTCCATATCTTAGCCCCAGCCACCTCAGCCGCAATACTGGCCCTCCTTTTCTTGCTCATATATGTTCTTAGCTGCGCATGCCAAAGCCTCAGGAAGAAGCCGTACCTTGCTGGAACCAGCCTAGCAACTGGTCTCCAGTTATCCATTAGTACTACATCGACGCCGGCTCGAGCTGCATCGATTAAGGCGGATATAGACGCGGTTGAGCCGGGGACGGCGAATATTATGGAATCCAGGGAGACAGGGGATAGCTCCGCCTTCTTAACCAGCCCCTTCTTGCCCTCTTCTTCGCCGGGGACCATTAGAGTTATCATCCCTTTTCTCGATCTTAACGCCGATCCCCACTCGTCCACCACCAAGGTTTTTCTGCTGCCCACAGTACTCTAGGTAGGGGCACCAAGTATTACACTTATCGGGCATGCCGGGGTCCACTCCCTTCTCCGCAATACTGGCCCTCCTATCCCTCTCGTGTATGAAATCCATCCTAAGCTCATCCCCTATGGCTACCTCCTCCTCCCGTATATAGAGGTCTCCATCTTGGAAGTCCACGTATATCAACACGCCGAAGTCCACCGGGGTTTCCCACTGGCTCTCCATCGCCAATGCGTAGCCCGCCAGCGCCACCCTATGCCACTCGCTCGGGGGCCCGGTCTTCAGTTCTATGGGTATAAATGGTAATAAAACCCCATCTATTCGTATTGCCTTGGTTAATCCTATTAACGATCCATCTATCATGAACTCGACGTTTATGGGAATCACGGCGCCGGCCAGGCTCTCCAGCGTGGCGTACTTGGATAACGTCCTCGCCTTGCCTAGCGCGCCGGAGTACGTTGAGGTGGCTTGATCCCAGAGGGACCAATAGATGGATTGAAAATCATCCTCCGCAATCGACCACCTGCGCAGTCTCCTTGTCAGGGCTATATTGCGCTCCCCCTCGTTCCTCATTGCGTCTATGAAGTCCGAGCTCTTGTTTATGCCGGAGTATATCAGTTTCTTGGCGGTCCTCACCGCTGTCTCATAGGTGATGTGAACCAAGAGGCCCAAGTGCATGGATGGATTATCGCCGGGCCTGACATGAGACACCGATTTATTGAAGACATCCCTTCCTGTTGGGCATATGCCGCTGGCCACATCGGAGACCGACAGTCTCGTTGGGGAGTCGCTGAGGAGAGGTGGTTCGTTCCACCTCCAGCCCCTCAACTCATCGCTCACGAACTCCCTAGGCCTCTTGCCGAATTGCCGGCTCAACCTGATGGAATCATCCAATGTGTAAAACACTGAAAATTTTAGCTAATACCAGTGTTTAAATTTAACCGTTATGTTTATTAGAGAAAAATAAAAACAACTAATCCATACTAAATCAATGGACCTATATCTATTGGTAATATACGATATATCGGACAACGCCCTCAGAAGCAAGATGGCCAGTTTCCTCAAAAGCCAGGGACTGGAGAGGATACAGAGATCTGCATTTATAGGCCCAGCCACTCCATCCCTTGCCAGGAACGTGGAGGCCGGCGTGACTAGGCTAGTGAGGGGAAGGGAGGGCGAGATAAATGTCCAGCTCTACCTGCTCACCCCAGCATGTTTTAATTCGAGGACAATTATCGGAGAATTGAAATATAACGAGGACGAATCGGGCTTAGTGACGTAAACCAAAATAGACAGTTTCGCGCGTGAATTAGCGACTCACGGTCTCCTCAATTGATCCGCTCTCATAGCAACTATGTTCCTCACCAGCCGAGGGTCGGCGCCGGCCTCCTCAGCGAATCCCTCCTCCATCAAGGCCTCATACCCGGCCACGGTGAGGGCTGCCCCGGTCACGGCGAGTTTGAGGAGGGCTTGGGAGACCTCCGAGACGGCTTGGGGAGGCAGTCTCCCGGATAGCAACTCCCCTACCCTCCCCACGAGCCACGCGTACATTGCCATCATCATGGAGTTCGTCACGCCGCGGCGGAAGTGAACAACCCCAACGAAGGCCTGCCACCTCCAATACCCCTCGTCGAAGGGCCCCCTCACCGTCCTCAACCACCAATCCCTCAACGTCGCCTCCCTCTCCGCCCTCTCCCCCTCCTTGAACACGGCGGCGGTGGCTGGGTGGGAGTAGAGGAGGTCATAGAAACCCCTCACCAATTCATCCGTGATAGCCTCAAGCTCTCTCGAGTATTTCCGTATTGCTTGGGCGTCCTCCTCTCCGAACCGGATCGGCGGGGGAATCTCGTCGAACACCGTTCTCACTGCTCGATTCAGAAGATCCAGCTCCATGTTGGGAAGCATTATTTGACATTTTTAAACTTTTTTACAAGTATTCAACTCCCTCAGTCTCTCAGCAGTTATTACTGAATCACAGCTCGTTGGTAGGGAATCGCATTTACAACTACGATTAACGCGTTGATGGGAAGGGAGGAGTGCTTGCTCATCATCCCGCGGTCTTTGATTCCGCGGTAAAATGGATGGCAGGCCTTGCCTTTCAAGGCGGGGCATAGATTTTAAACCTCTTTTGAAAATTGTAAGACAAGGTGTGTCTCCTCAAGGGGATTCCCGAGAGATCTCCACGTTCCTAGTCCCAGGGAATTAGAAGTGGATGACAACTCCTGGCTAGGGGTTGGTGAGGTGGTTTTTCTTGCTTTTTCGTTGTAAGGCGTGGCTCTCCGCTTTGGGGCGTATACGTTATGTAGGTGTTTTGGATGCTGTGCCGCATAGCTTTGTTTTAAGGCTGTATCGAGTCGGAAACATGCGGTTATTATCTACTGTATCCATATATACATATGTAGAAAGAGATTGATTATTATTGATCTCTGCATGATACCCCCATGATTACTTAATAAACCACATGGCCTCCTATCTAGTTGACCGGAATATGCCGGGAGTGAATACCCAGGAATACATGGGGAAGGAATACGAGGTCGAGTACGAGGGACACAAGTATAAGCTGAAGCCTCTGAAGGTTTGGGTCCTACAGCCGAGGGGAAGGAAGGGCATAGTGATAGGGCTCTTCCAGCTCCCCAACGGCAAGAAGATCAGGAAGGCAATAGGCAAAATAGAGTAATAAATGACCCACTGCGTAAAAAATCAAATCTTCAATACCCTATTTTTCCTCTCTCTTCTATGCTCGATAATCCCAGTTCTCCACGCGCACGGGAAAAAATTAAAACCCATAATAGGCGAAGGAACGAGGCCCCGGTAGTATAGCTCGGTCAAGTATGTGGGCCTTTCGAGCCTGCGACCCGGGTTCAAATCCCGGCCGGGGCATCATACATATTCACGATTGACGTTTTCGCTTCTTAGCAAATCAATTCCAGCTCCTCAACGAGCCTCCGGCATCATCCATGAATATAACCATCCCTCCATCATATTCCTCCAGCCCAGATGCATGCATCTTCAACTACATAGCGATCCTACCGATCCGACAGGGAGTTCAGTCATCCTCCATTTCGATTAGGGCGTCGAGGGGCTTGCCGCTCGTGTTTTAATTATGAATGAATAGATTTATATTACTCCTTCTGTTCTCTCCGGCATGAAGTTAGCTATTCTATCCACGGTAGGGACGAGCGTGTTGGGCAATATGGAGAAGACTGCCTCCTCCCTGGGCTTGGGCTCGGATGACCAGAACCTCTTGAAGGAAAGGCCGAGCCAGTGGGGGACAAGCGATGAGAGGCAGTCCAGGATTAGGAATAGGATAGTTAATGGTGACCCCCTCTTCGAGGCGGCGAAGAAGGCGGTGGCGGATGCTCCTCAGGAAATGAGCGCGGAGCTGAACGCCGTGATGGGGTACCTATCCGGCTTCCAGGCGAGGACCGCCATAGAGGAGGTGGAGCTGTACCTATACCCCACCGACACGGCCACGTCACTATTCTGCGCGAGGGCAATTCAGGAGTACATAAAGACCGGGAACTTGGGGCGGAGAACCGGCCTCCCCCTGGGGACCACCATTAATGTTAACGATCCGATCACCCTACGTGGCTTCTCAAGGTTCGGCGACGAGACTAACTTCAACGATGGCCTCACCGATCTCCTGGATAAGGTGGCCAGGCTAATAACTAGCAAGAGAAGGGATGGCTATAAGGTGGTGGCCAACCCAACCGGGGGCTTCAAGGCGGAGACAGCTTACTTCACGTTGATAGCTATGCTGGCCGGGGCGTGGCGCATAATATACATGCATGAAAGCATGAAGCAAGTCGTAGAGTTGCCCAGCCTCCCCATAACCCTGGATCACATGTACGCGGAGGAACTGAAACGCCTCGGGGAGTCCAAGATCCCCGCGTCGGCGGCGAGGCAGTTGGTGGACTTGAATGACTTGAAGGAGCGCCTCCTGGTCGCGGAGGAGGACGGCATGGTGAAGGTTAACGAGTGGGCCAGGAAATTGATTGAGTATTGATAGAGGGCATGATCCGTGCCTTCCTGCGGCGTCATGGCTTGAGCGGTCATATTTATAAGAGGGAGAGCCATTGCCCGGCGTGTTCACGCTGATAAGGGCGTCGTTCACGTTAATCCCGTCCAGGGACTTGATTGCCCAACCCATCACCTCCAAGGTGGTGAAGCAGGTGATACTGAGGAAGGCGAGGCCAGGCTCCATCCTCCACAAGCTGCTGGCTGACGACTCGCCCATCTCCCGCGCGCCGGAGAAGCCGGTCAAGATGAGCATGATAAGCAGGGCCGGCCGCCCCCTCTGGAACTGGGTAGGGGGCTACCCCGTCGTGTTGAGGGGAGGGGAGGAGTACGGCTTCGACGTGGTGTACGTGGACTCCCCCATCGCCGAGAAGCGGTTAGGGCTGGGGGAGGGCGTGGCGGGGAGGGTGATTGAGGAGTTGACAGGGCTGGAGGGCAGGTCAGCCGTGTACGGCTCGGGCGAGGCCACCATATCGCTGACCAGCATCACCGCGGTGTCCTCCGACCAACTGGGCGCTGACCTGCGGGGAAGCGGAGTGAGGCTGGAGTTCCAAACCCCCACGCTGCTCCAGTACCCCAAGCCGAGCAGGCTGAGGATAAGGGAGAGCGTGCACTCGCTCTACCCAACCCCCCACCTCCTCATAATGAACCTCGCCCAGAAGTGGGAGATGTACGAAAGCGGGAAGCGGCCCGTGGGCATCCCCGCCTACATCCCCTTCGAGTTGAGGGAGGTGGATCACGGCATAAGGCCCATAACCATTCCCCTCAACGGCGTGGGGGAGAGGGGATTCACCGGCTGGGCCGTGTACCGGCTCGCCGCCGCCAGCCAGGAAAGGCTGGGGAGCTACCTTCGACTGCTCCACATGGCAACGTTCACAGGCGTGGGGCACTCCACCTCCCTCGGCCTGGGCCAGGTAGCCCTATCCATGCTGAACCACGCGTGACGCCAATTAACGGCGGCGATCCCAGCCCCATCACACTCGTATACTGGATAGGGCCTTGAACCTAGGCCACAGCAGGTTGATAAGCATCAACACGGCGCCCAGGAATAGGAAGGCCCCCCTCAACGTGACCGCGCTTATCAGCAATCCCCCCACTGCGCCGGACGCGAAAGTGGCCGTCAGGGCGAAAGTGTTGAACGCTCCCTGCGCCCTCGCCATCATGTCCCTCGGGATCGCCTTGAGCATCGCCGCGCTGCTCACCACGTTAACCACCCCAATCCCCACCCCAATCACCGCCGCCGGCGCCACGTCAAGGAAAACATTGCTGGACGCGCCTATCGCGATGGCGGCCAGCCCTATGGAGACCATGCACGCGGTCCAAATCGCCCCCACGCTCCCCCTGACCCGGGACGCCGCCGCGGAGCCCGCTATGGACCCCGCCATTATGGTGAAGAGCAGCATGCTCATGTATATGGGCGGCAAGCCGAGCCTCACCTGTATGAGGTCCGTGAACAGCACGCCGGACATGCCGAACACTAGGTTAGCTATTAGCCCGACCACCATTAATTCCCGCAGGAAGGCGCTCTCCCTAACGAACCTAACCCCCTCCCTCACCGAGGCCCCGGCATCCATTGATGAGGCGGAGCCGGGCGGGGCCCTCACGGCGGCGAGGGGTATCAGGGAGGCGGCCAGCACGGCGGCTAGGACCGCCATGGAGCGGGCGTAGCCCAGGCCAAGCAGCAGGCCGGGAATCCCGAAGCCCAGAGCCTCGGCGAGGGACCCCACGGCGTTATAGGCCCCGCTCCCCGCCTTATACTCCCCCTCCCCCAGCAACTCCTTGCTCCACACAGCCCTCACTGAGTTGAGGACGTCCGACGTGAACCCGACGAGGAAGGCCGCCGCGTACGATGCAGCGACGACGCCTATAGCCGGCCCCGCCTCCACGGCCAGCGACAGCGGGATCAAGGCAGCGGCCCTAACCGCCGAGGCGGCCGCGGCGATGAGCTTCCTCCGCCGCAGCCTATCCACCGCCGCCCCCACGAAGAAGCTGGCCATTAATGGGAGGGACAGCATGCCATCCCCCAACCCCGCCAGGACGGGGGAGCCCGTGAAGTGGAGCAGTATCCAGATGATCATTAAGTCGAAGGCGGACACGCCAAGCCTCGACAAGCCCATCTCAGCCACGAGGAACTTGAAGCTACTATCCACTCCTCCCCGCCTCCCTTCAACGCCTTTAAACTCTTCCATCCCTGCACATTGCCTCCACCCGCCTCCTCATTCGATTCATTGCCTTGAAGGCGGGGCTGGAGTGATTCCTCAACCCCCCACTCATGCTGGGCGGTATGTGGAGGAGCTCGTGGAGCACGACCCAAGCCCTCCCAGCGCAGTCCAGATGATCGAATCGCTCAGCGATGACCTCCACCACGTAGAGGACGCCGGGGTTCAGGACGAATCGCCATTGGGACGGCGTGCCCAGCGTCCTGGCCACGGCGCGGCTCCGCGACCCGCGGCTCCTGATGAACGCCACCCTCCCCAGGTCCAGGCCGAGCCCGAACTCCTCATTCAACTTAACCGCCACTGCGGCCACGTCCAGCGCAGCCTCGAAGCGAAGCATGGAGAATCAATCGTTAGCCCCCTCCTTTTATCCATTGTGACGAGGAAGGCCCGGGCCGGTGGGTGGGGTGGGAGGGGAGCAATGCATAATTTTCTGGGCCAGCGGAGCGACGCGTGAGGTTGTGGTCCATACACCCGGAGTACCTGGACGCCAGGGGATTGCTGGGGCTGTGGAGGGAGGCGTTGCTGGCTCAAAGCGTGCTGCTGAATGAAAGCGTAGGGACAAATGGGTACAGGAACCACCCCCAATTGATCAGGTTCAAGGAATCGAGGGACCCCATTCTTTCAATTGGAACCTACCTTCACCACGTTCACGCCGAGGGGGAAAGGAGGGGGTACAGGTTCGACAAGTCAAGGATAGAGAGGTACGACGAGGGATTGAGACTGCCCGTGAAGAGAGGGCAAGTGGATTACGAGTTCAACCACCTACTGGGAAAGTTACGGGAGAGGGACAGGGGGAAGTATGAGCAACTAAAGGGCATGAAAAACATCAAGCCCCACCCCCTGTTCTACATAGTGGAGGGAGGAATAGAGAAATGGGAAAAAACCAAGCATTAACGGAAGTAATCCCCCTCCCTTCCCCTCCCTCCTCCCATTTCGCGTTCAGTCGGGATTGATTTTTGCTTCGTTTTGGTGGAGGGAAATGTTTAAATATGCGTGACCAATTTTTGGACACGCAGTAATCTTACCAACCCCCCACTAGTTGCCAGCGCGTTACCAGAAATTGGACACGCTATAGGTAACGTCCCCTCCCCCGCAATAATCGTTATTAATCTCGGCGTGCCTGGCCCGTCATGTCCATAGTTGTGACTGGGGGCGCCGGCTTCATTGGTTCCCACGCGGTCGACGCCTTGCTGGACATGGGCTTCTCGGTCAAGGTGCTGGACAACTTCAGCAGCGGCAGGATGGAGAACCTGACCCACCGCTCCGGGGATCCGAGGCTTTCAATAGTGAAGATGGACTTGAAGGATGGCTCGGCCCTCCCCGAGGCGTTGAGAGGGGCGTCCGCCGTATTCCACTTCGCCGCCAACCCGGAGGTGAGGGTGAGCACCACAAACCCCGACGTGCACTTCAGGGAGAACGTGGTGGCCACGTTCAACTTGCTGGAGGCAATGAGGCGCGCAGACGTGGGGGAGCTGGTCTTCGCCTCCTCCAGCAGCGTGTACGGCGAGCCGGAGCGGATACCGGTGGGTGAGGACGCGCCGATTCGCCCCGTCTCCGTGTACGGCGCGAGCAAGGCGTCCGGCGAGAACTTGATCCACGCCTACTCCAGGCTGTACGGGATCAAGGCGGTTGCGATGAGGTACGCCAACGTGGCTGGCCCAAGGCTGAGGCATGGCGTGGTGCCCGACCTCATGTTGAAGCTCGCCAAGAACCCGAGGCAGTTGGAGATACTGGGCGACGGCACGCAGGTGAGGAGCTACATATACGTGGGCGACGCGGTGGAGGCCACCGTGTTGGCGTGGCGGCGCGGCGGGTCGGGCTTCGAGGCCTTCAATGTTGGCTCGGAGGACTGGGTCACGGTCAACGACATAGCCAAGCTCATAGTGGAGTCCCTCGGCCTGGAGGGTAGGGTGGAGTTCACCTACAAGCCCCTCCTGCACGGCGTGGGGTGGCCCGGCGACGTTAAGAGGATAGCCCTCAGCATCGATAAGCTTAAGGCGCTGGGCTTCAAGCCCAGGCACAACAGCGTGGAGTCCCTTCGATTAACTATAGAAGCGCTCCGCGGGGAGCTGGGGCTGGCCCGGGGAGGGCATGGCTCGGCATAAAGGTTTATAACTGGTCCCCGCCCGCCTCCCTATGGTTGATGAACCCAGCTACGAGGTGTCGTTTGGATTGAGGCAAGTGGCGGCCGTGCTGGACGGCTCCAAGGCGTCGCTGCGGGCATTGTCCGTGCTGAAGGACTTCGCCCAGAGATACGGCTCCAGGCTGGTGTTGATATACAACGGTGGGGACGAGGAGTTCGTCTCCATGGTGAGGGAGTCCCTGGAGAGGAGCGGCGTGAATTACTCCCTGGAGAGGGCGGAGGACCCCATGGATTACCTGAGGAGGAAGGCCCCCGACCTCATCCTGATACCGCTGGAGGGACGCACGGGCCCGGACGCGCTTGAGGCTGCTGGACCCATACTGGCCGCGCTGGCGTACACGGAGTCAAGCATAATGGTGCTGAGGTACTAGGCCCCCGATTCTATTCTTCACATACCATTGATGGCGTTTGCGGCCACCTTTAACGCCCTCAACTTGGCCAGGGACACCTCGTAGGCATCCTCCACGCTGCCCGTCTCAGTCCTGAGGGAGCCGAAGCCGCAGTCGGGCTTCAAGGCGAACACCCTCTCCCTCCCCACCTTATCCATTATCTTGCCGGCCAGCCGCGTTATGGAGCCAGCGTCCTCCACCTCCGCTCTCCTGGAGGACACCACCCCCACGGCGAGCCTCTTGTCCCCAATCAAGTCGAGGGAGAGGTAGCCCACGTTCTCCGGCGAGTCGGCGTACTCATTATCGAGCAGGTTAACCCTCTCCAACCTACCCAGTATCCCGAACACCTTTGGATTCAGCCTCCCGCACACGTGGATCCCCCTAAGCCTCACGCCCACCCCGGCGTACGCCTCGTCCACCACTTGAACTACCTCGTCGTCGGAGTAATTGAACAAATTGCGCCTGGCCCCCACCATTGTTCCTATTATGGGCTCGTCCACGTTGACGTAATTCACCCCCAGCTCCTCTAAGCGCCTCAACACGGCGTTCACGTACCTAGCCATGAAGTGAACCGCCTCCCTATCCCCCAGCGCGGAGTCCATTATGTTCGTGGTGCCGGGCCTCTTGAAGGTGAAGCTGGAGAGAGTGAATGGCCCCGTAACGCAAGCCCTCAACCCCCTCCCCCCGCCGCTCAACTCCCTCCACTCCTCGAGGGACTCCATTATGGGTTGAACAGCCTCGTCCACGTTGGGCATCCTCAGCTCCCCCGTCAAGACGAACCTCCCCCCCACGACCTCCAACCCCCCGCTCCTCGCCAGGGGGGCGAGGAACATGTCTATGAAATTGATCAATTGAGGGTAGTTGGGCCAGTCAATGCCTATCCCCGCCACGTCCCTCAACACCCTCCTCACGTTATCCCTGCTGTGCGGGAGGGGGAAGGAACCCGTGTAAGTTGTCAATACCTCCTCCACGCGGCCGAATTGGGGCAAGACTTATTAAGCTTTCCTGGATTGAGGATCGATGAGCGGCAAGAAGAGGAGCGGCAAGTCTAGGAGGAACCGCAAGTTCTTCATAATAGCGTTGCTGGCGATAGTGGTGGCGGAGGTGGGCTATATATCCGCCATGCTGCTGCCGGCGCTGGAGTCGAGGCCTACGGCTGTGCAGCAGGGATTCAACTCCCTAGCGCTTATGGAGGAGACGCTCATAAACATATCCTCCACGCAGCCCACCCTGGTCAACCCGGCCCCATACATAAATAGGACCACGCTCATATTCGTCACCATCCCAACCACCAGCGGGTGCTTCGCCCCAGTCACCACGCTGAACTCCCTGGCCAAGAGCGGGTACGGAGTTATACTGGTTCTCATGAACCCCTACGGCCTACAGCCAATACTGGGGGGAAGCCAGTTAGTGACGTCCCTAAGCAACATGCAGCTCTCCTGCGGCGCCTCCCCGAGCAGCGGCGTGCTTCTCGCCTCCGCCTACTGGGTCACGCCCACCGCCAATCAACTCCCCATAGGCTTGGTGAACGCTACTCAACCCCTCGTGAAGATAAACATCAACGACCTCAACCCCTACATGCCGCTGGCCATAGCGTCCTACGGCAACGGGACAGTGAAGGGAGTCGTGTATGGCCCACAGGCGTTGAACGGCACAGTAGTGCAGAAGCTCGTCGAGAACT
This sequence comes from Thermocladium modestius, assembly GCF_055398215.1. Taxonomy (NCBI): domain Archaea; kingdom Thermoproteati; phylum Thermoproteota; class Thermoprotei; order Thermoproteales; family Thermoproteaceae; genus Thermocladium; species Thermocladium modestius. The sequence continues at coordinate 564,028 of NZ_AP043731.1, forward strand.
AGCCGGGGCAGGTTGGGAAGCCCCTTACAGAGCCAGCTCCGTGCACTTGGGCGGCTCCCCTCCCCCCACGACGGCCTCCAGCGACTCCAGGTCCCTTATGGAGCATAGAAACACCCTAGCCCCCGCCTCCACAATGCCCCAAGCGTGCCTCAGCTTGCCCGAGAGGCCCCCCGTCACGTCTATCCCTTCTCCCCCCACCCTCACCGAGTCCTCCCCCCTCGCCAGCCTCCTCAAGAGCCTCCCCCTCCCCGGCCCCTCGGAGTACACGCCGTCCACATCCATCAGGAACAGGGCCGCCCTGGGCCTCAGGAGGCGGGCCAGGGCCTCCGCTATGGCGTCGCCGCTTATTATGGAGAAGCCCAGCTCCGAGTCCCTCACCACGTCGCCGTGAAGCATGGGCACGGCCCCCCTCCTCATCGCGTCCAAGATGGGTTCGGCGTCGGCCAGCACCGCCCTGCCCCCCTCAGCCCTGAAGGCGTCCCCCGTCCTAACGTAGTACGCCGCCACTCCCCCCTTGGCGAGCTCTATGGTTATTGCGTGGCTCAGCATCTCGAGGGCGGCAGTGGTAAGCGCCACCCCTATCAACTGACCCTCGTCCCTCACCCCGCCCCCCAGCCCGTACGCCTTGGCTATGGGGTGGGCGAAGGACCCTCCCCCGTGTATTAGCACCACCTCCTCCCCGCTCCTCCTTATGAGCCGGGCCAGGGGCTGGATCGGGGCTAGGTCCAGGCTAAGGGGCCTGGATTTATCCGTTACGGCGGATCCTCCTATCTTTATTATCAACATCAGTATTCTCTATACACGATAAACTTGGCCAGCTCTATTAAGTTTTCCTTCCCCTCCCCCTCAGGCACGCCCTCCATCGCCTTCAACCCCCTCTCCATGTATTGACTAGCCATGGATAGGGCCCTGGACCGCGCGTTGGTGGAGCTCATCAGCTCAATCGCGCGCTTCACGTCCCCCTCCCCCACCTCCGGCTTCCCTATTATATCCATCAACTCCCTCCTGCCCTCCAGCACTGAGAGCAGAATCACTATGTTCCCCATCTTATGCTCCTTCACGTCCTTCCCCACCTCCTTCCCGAACTTCTTAACGTCGCCGAACACGTCAAGCACGTCATCTATTATCTGGAAAGCCATGCCCACGTTGAGCCCGAACTCCCCCATCGCGTTCAGGCACGCGGCGTCGCCGCCGGCGGAGTTGGCCCCCATCCAGGCGGCGAACCTTATGAGCTCCGCAGTCTTCATTCTTATCATGGTCAAGTACCTATCCAGCAAGTCGGGCGTGGCCTCCCTTACCAGGTGATCAACGAAGTACGGGTCCGTCCTGCCGCTGTGCTCCATGAGTATGTCCAACCGCTCCCCCTCATCTATCGCCTTTATGGCCTTCGCCGTGGCCCTGGCCACCTCGGCTGGGTCCCTCGTCTCCAGCACTGCCTCCTCTATGGCTTCCCTGTACCAGATCCCTATGAGGATTGCCGCGTTATCCCCGTACTTCCTCCTAACCGTGGGCAACCCCCTCCTCAAGTCCCCCCTATCTATTATGTCGTCGTAGATGAGGGAGTAATTATGAATCAGCTCCACTATGGCGGCGTAGGGGAGCGCCTTGAAGGGATCCCCCCCGCACGCCTTGGCCGCCTCCATGGTCATGAGGGGCCGTATCCTCTTTCCCCCAGTCGCTACTTGGTACTTAACGGCGTCCAGGAACTCCGGCGATGCATCTATCGATAGATACTTGAGGAGCGCCTCATCTATCTCGCGGCCGTACCTCTCGTGTAGCCTCGTCAATATGTCCTGCATCGATCCTCGCTGAATGACGCATTTAAAAGCATTAACGCAGAAGCAATGAATGGCCTTACCCATTGATTCACCTCGCTGACCCACCTAGAAGGGACTTCCTTGAGGAGGGGGTCGCCGTCCACGGCCCCACCACTAGGCAAATAATACCGCTCGCCCAATCCCCCTCGTCCAGCTATGCCGCTCGCCTCCAACCAATTACCCATCCATCACGGGGAATTCATCCCCTGCCCTAGATGGGGATTTGGGGGCCGTGCGGTCTCTGAGCGGGGGCGTTGGTTAGGCATGTCCTAATTGGATCCCCCAGTGCCTCATCGATTCACGCCTCGCATGCCGAAGTCCCCATGAGCAAAACCCTCTTCACCTCGAAGAGGCTTGCCGCTCGTTTTGTCAGTGAATCACCCTAAATGCCATTGTTAAGAAACCGGCCATGCTTGAGAGGCGGTCCTGGGAGCGGCGAGGGGGAGGGGAGACCGGCTTCCCTCCTGAAGGGCACATTGATTCATTGACTTAAATATGGGAGACCGCGAGTAAGGCCATGCCGATTTGCCCGGCTTGCGGTTATAGATCGAGGAGTTGGGCCGACGTGGCCTCCCACATGTCATCCCGCGCGGGCGAGAGCGATGCGCGGCACGTTATGTGGCTCAACAGGAACTTGGGGCCCAGGGAGGTGGGGCCCGAGGAGCTGGGCGAGGCGCTGGAGGAGTTCTTCCGCGTCGAAAGCGGCTTGGCGGACTGGATAAGGACTAGATTCATCGAGAGGTTCTACGGCGAGAGGCCTCACCCGTTCATGGTTGCCATGCAGAGGCCCAGCAGGGGGGTGCTGCTTGGATACGTGCTGGAGCACCAGCACTTCCTGAGGAATTGGGCGAGGGTCCTCTCCCTGATAGTGTACAAGACGGATAAGGACGACGTGGCCAGGTACGAGTTGGAGAACATAGCAACGGAGTTCCTGGGCCGCGGGGACAAGCCGTCCCACTACGAGTTGTTGATCAGGATGGGGGAGAGCCTGGGGCTGGGGAGGAGCGAGATACTGAGCACTCCCCCGCTGCCCGCCACGTCGCACGCGCTCGGCACTTGGAGGAGGATAGTTGAGGAGAGGAGCTGGGTGGAGGCGATGGCGGCAATGCACTGCCTGGAGCTGGCGGCGGATAGATCATTACGGCGACGCGGGGCTAGGATGCATTACTTCAACGAGTCCATACTGGAGTCCGAGGAGTACCCGAGGGCCGTTAAGGACTTCTTGAGGGAGGGGTATGAGGCCGATGAGGCCCACGCCGGCCTCGCGCTGGAGTTGGTGGAGAGGTACGCAGAGGACCCGGAGGCCGTTCAAGTCACCGTGCTCGAGTCATTCGATGCCCTGTCCACCTACCTCACGGCGAGGCTGGAGAGGGGGGTTCAATTTGATCCTGGGCTGGCCAAGGTGATGGCGCCGTGAAGGCTCTCGTGAATGGGAGGGAGGCGGGCAGCAAGGAGATGGGGTGCGCGTTGTGCGGGGCCACGTGGGGGAATCACCACGAGGAGGTGGAGGGGGAGCGGCTCTTCTTCTGCTGCGACCTATGCGCGGCTGGGTTCAGGAGGACTGTGGAGGAGATAAAGCGGAGGACGGGCTGGGACTACATAGATGAGATACAGTTGGTGGGTAATTACCACGCGGGGAGGACCGTGACCGCGATCAGCGGAGGCAGGTCGGCCAGGTTCTACGTGAAGTTCAACGAGGACGCCGAGATAGAGACGTTCAGGGAGGAGTGAGGATGCGGGCATCTCCGATGCTTAAGTTTAAAACGCCCCCTTGAGCGGCATCAAGGCAATGCAGTACATCGCCTACTACTTCGCGATAGGCCTGGCCGCCTCCATCGCGTTAGCCCTCGCCGCCGTCAAGTTGAGGGTCATCAGGCGAAGCGCGGCCCTCGCCGCCGTCCTCATAGGCACGCTCATATCCCTCAGCGGCCCCTTCACCGTGGCCTTCTTCATAATCTTCCTCTTCCTATCAACCATAGTGACCAGGCTGGGGGCCGGGAGGAAGGTGGAGCTGGGGGTGGGGAGCGACTTGGAGGGCAGGACCTCCCGCCAAGTGCTTGCCGTAGGCATTGTGCCCGGCATCCTCAGCGCGGCCGTGGCCCTCCTGCCCAGCCGCTACCTAATGGACCTCCTCGTGATAGCAGTCGCGGCGTCCTCGGCAGATACCTGGGCAAGCGAGGTGGGGGTCCTCAGCAGGTCCCGGCCCCGCCTCATAACCAAGCCGTGGATCCGCCTCTCCCCCGGCACGTCCGGCGGCGTCACCGCCTTGGGGGAGCTTGGCTCCATGATGGGCTCCGCAGCAATGGTGCTGGCCGCCCTGGCCTTGACGGCGGCTGCCCCGCTCGCCGGCCCCGCCTACGCCTACACGTGGCTCACGGCCCCGCCGAGCGATTACCCCGCCCTCTGGGCCCTTGGGTACGTTGGTGAGGTGCTGGACAGCGTCCTAGGCGCTCTCCTCCAGCCCAAGTACTTCTGCCCCAAGTGCGGCGTGACCACGGATCAGAGGATACATCACTGCGGGGCGGAGACGATAAAGATAAGGTGGGGAGTGGTCACGAACGAGTTGGTCAACCTACTGGCCACCTCCGCCGTCCTGGCCCTCGCCGCCGTCCTCATCCATCCCATGCCTCCGTGAAGGCCTTGGCGGCCCGCACCGGGTCATCGGCGGCCAGCACCGCGGATATCACGGCCACCCCCCACGCGCCGGTCGCCCTTATGGCCGGCACGCTGTCCAGGGTCACGCCGCCTATGGCGTAGACGGGCACGCGCACTGCCTCCACCACCCTCCTCAGCCCATCCAGTCCAAGCACTTCATAGTCCGGCTTCGTGGGGCTGGGGAAGACGGCCCCGGCGCCCAGGTAATCAGCCCCCCTCCTCACCCCATCCACCGCCTCCTCCACGGAGCTGGCGCTGGCCCCCACTATTAGCCCGCCGAACCTGGCCCTCACCTCGTCCACAGGCGCATCCTCCGCCCCGACGTGGACGCCGTCCGCGTCGGCCAGCACCGCCACGTCCACCCTGTCATCCACTATGAGGAGGGCGCCGTGATCCCTGCACAGCCTCCCCACGGCCCTCGCCTCCTCGATCATCTCCCTAGTGGGCCCGCTCTTCCTCCTGTACTGGATTATCCTGGATCCTCCTTCCAGGAATATCCTGGCCGCCTCCAGGTGCGTCTTGGCCTTATAACCCGTGTCCGTTATGCCGTAGAGACCCCTTGGCAGTCGCATGATAGCTCCCAAAGGCGCGGGTTAATAAGTCGTTCACGCTTGGATTAAGTTTAAAAAATAAATAATAAATGGCTTAAGCTCATGGAGTATAAATGGACCGCGCTGTCCAACACCACCCTCGGGGTCTTGATGTCATCCATTAACGGCTCCATAGTTATGATATCCCTCCCCGCCATATTCAACGGGATACATATTAACCCCCTCACCTCTTTTCAGTACCTACTGTGGATATTGATGGGGTATAACATAGTGACCGCCACCCTCCTAGTCTCCTTCGGCCGCCTCTCCGACATGTATGGAAGGGTGAGGCTGTACAACATGGGCTTCGTGATATTCACAATAGGCTCCATCCTCCTCTCCCTAACCCCAGGCACGGGGGACGTGGGGGCCATGGAATTGATAATATTCAGGATAGTGCAGGCAGTGGGGGGAGCCTTCCTCTTCGCCAACAGCGCGGCCATAATAACGGATGCGTTCCCCTACAACGAGAGGGGGAAGGCCCTCGGCATAAACCAAGTCGCCGCGCTCGCCGGGTCCCTCGTGGGCCTGATACTGGGCGGCATACTGGCGCAGATAGACTGGAGGCTCGTCTTCCTGGTCAGCGTCCCAGTGGGCGTGTTCGGCACTGCCTGGAGCTACCTCAAGCTGCGCGAGCTCAGCAAGCCCAGGCCTCAGAGGATAGATTGGGCCGGCAACGCCGTGTTCGCGGTTGGCCTCACCCTTATACTGATAGGGGTGACCTACGGCTTGATGCCGTACGGCTCCTCCCAGATGGGGTGGGGCGATCCCTACGTCATGGCGGCCCTCACGGCGGGCGCCGCCCTCCTCGTCGCGTTTCCATTCGTGGAGAGGCGGGTGGAGGAGCCTATGTTCAGGCTGGAGCTGTTCAGGATAAGGATGTTCGCCGCCGCTAACGTGGCGGGGATGCTGAGGTCCATAGCGTACGGCGGAATAATGATAATGCTCATAATACTGCTGCAGGGAATATGGCTGCCCCTCCACGGGTACAGCTACGCGTCGACCCCCTTCTGGGCGGGCATATACATGATCCCAATGATGCTGGGCTTCGTTGCCATGGGGCCAATAAGCGGTTGGCTCTCGGATAGGTACGGCGCCAGGCTCCTCGCCACGCTGGGCATGGCCATAGTGGCCGCCTCCTTCATTGCTCTCTCCCTGCTCCCGTTCAACTTCGACTACGCGGAGTTCGCATCAATAATATTCATAATGGGGCTCGGGAGCGGCATGTTCGCCTCCCCCAACACCGCCTCGATAATGAACAGCGTGCCCCCGCAGCACAGGGGAGCCGCCTCCGGAATGCGGGCCACTCTGCAAAACACGGGTCAAACGGCGAGCCTGGCCCTATTCTTCACAATAATAATAATCGCGCTGAGCAATTACCTGCCCCCCGCCCTGTCCTCCGCCGTGACGTCCGCCGGCGCGCCCCAGCTCGCCCCAATACTGTCCCGCGTGCCGGTGACGGGGGCCCTCTTCTCCGCCTTCCTCGGCTACAACCCTGTTCAATCCATCCTCTCCACGCTGCCTCCGGTCCTAACTTCATCGCTGAGCCCCAGCGTGGTGGCTTACCTGACGAGCAAGACGTGGTTCCCAACCGTGATAGCGCCCCCCTTCATGACGTCCCTCAGGATCTCCTTCTACATAGGCGCTGCCCTCTCCGCTGCGGCGGCCCTGGCGTCGGCGTTGAGGGGTGAGAAATATATACACGAGGCCCAGGAGGCTGCCCTGAGGAGCAGGGATCCACAATGAAGGTAGAGGCGACGGACGTATATGGGAGCATAGTGAGGATATACAAGTTGCTGCACAGAAAGCTATCGGAGAGGATGGGTAACACGTCCCTCACGATACTCGACTTCTGGATATTGAAGAGCCTCAGGGAGGGCCCGAAGCCAATGGTGGAGCTGGCCAACTCCCTCTACGTGACCCAGGCTGCGGTGACGAACTCCGTGGACAGGCTAGAGCAGGGCGGGCTGGTGTCGCGGAGCAGGGATAAGAGGGATAGGCGCGTGAACATAATAAGCATAACGGAGAAGGGGGAGGAGTTCCTGGCCGGCATAGACGCCGCGTACAGGCAAGTGGCCTCAGCGTCCCTAAGCGAGCTCAGCCCGGAGGAGATGGCCGAGCTCTCCGCCCTCCTAAACAAGGTGCTGAAGGGCTTGCTCAAGGCCACGGGGGAGGGAGAGTAACCCCTTTCTATTAGCATAGGCAAGGCAGCATTGCACGCAGGTCCTCGGCTCGGCGACGTGTTGATGGCGCAGCTGCCCATCGCGTACACGTATGATGGGCACTCCTTCTACCCGCCGCTCACTGGAGTATACGTGGAGCCGCCTCAATTTGGATATTATTGCTATTCCAGCACGGCCACGTCCGTGGGGCCGGGGGGCACGGTGGTCGATTACACATGCGCGCCGCCGAATAGTTGGACAGGCTCCGTCTCCGCGTTCATAGGCTCCTCCCCCTCACTGTGCCGGGCGGGCCCGTCACGGTCAGCGTCACCGGCCCGAACAACTACTCCGCCTCCTGCTCCTTCCCCATGAAGCCCCACGAGCCCCTCTCGATAAGCACCCCCATAGATAGGATTATAAAAAGCCGCGAAGCTCGCCATGGTTGAGCAAAGCTTGTGATGCTGCCAAGTTGAGGGTGCATTGATGGGGAAATGAGCGGGCGATGGATAAGGCGACAAGCACGTTGCCGAATGCGGGGTAACACCATTACATACTTGGTCTGTGAAGCAGACTAAATATAGTATTTAAATAGCTGTATTGCTTTAAATTCCTATGGAGGCTAAAACACGCATTGCCAGATCGCCGCTAACGACCATGGCAATTGAGGCAATCGCGCCAATACGCGCAGTAATGCAGAGGAGGGAGTGAATACGCCTAGAGCGGGCAAGTACTTCCTGATAGGCATAATCACGGCGCTGTGCGCTCGCATCCCTCGCGGCATACTCCCTCAGCCTACTCACGCCGAGCATCGTGGTGACCACGTACGCCGGCGGGAGGCCCGTGAACGCGTTTATCCAAGTATTCGCAGTGCCGCCGCCTGGGCACGGCAACTCCCTAATCCAGGTCTGGAACGGGACCACGATCGACGGGGCGGCCAGGGTGCCCATGACTGCCCTCCTCAACGTCGCCCGGGGATGGATAGACGAGGGGCTGGGCGGCGAGGGCGCCGGCGTCGAGGTGATAGCCACCTACGTCAACGGATCCACGGTGCGCTATGACATGAAGTTCACGACATACAAGCCAAGCGACGCCCTCAATGCGTTGAGCAACCCCGTGGCGGGCATTATTAAGCTCAACTACGGAAGCATAAAGATGAACCTAACACTAACAGCGAAGAAACCCGCGGGCACAACGGCGCAGGCGCCGACGCCGCCGGCCCCAGCGGGCTGCTGGTGGAGCCTCCTCTGGTCCTGGCAGACGCCGCAGGTGGACATACCCATAGCGTGGGTCGTGGATAAGGCGCCGAACTACCTGGCCGGCTCCCTCAGCGCGTACTATAATCAATATACTACCGCGACAGTGTACTTCTACGCCTCGGCCGGCATCACCCAAGGCACCTCGGCCGGCGTGACCTACAGATTCATAGGGTACTCAAGCCAGGTGGGGGCTCAAAACTGGAATAGCCTCAGTTTCGGCCTTGGGCAACCTAGTGGTGGGTATCTCTACCACGTGGGCACCCTCGGCGTTGCCGGGCTGCGGTTGATCTGCATCACCGGGCCCACCGATCAATATGATTATGAGGCCTTCGTGTCCTCCATAGGGCAGAACGGGCAGCTGTACTTCTCCGCCAACGTGTCGTACATAAACGGCTTCATGAGCCTATACAAGGCGTATACCGGCGTCCATCCGCGGTACGTGCCCTTCGACGAGATTTACGAGGGCAGCGGTCATGGGTATGCATACATGTTTAGCAATATCCAGACGTACAGCCCTCCCTTCGGCTTCATGGGCACCATACCCATAGGGCTGATCATATCGCTCACCGCCTCAAGGCTAGGCGCTCAACTCAGCGCGCCTGGGCTTATACTCGCGAATCTGGCGGCTAGGCTGCAGGTATCCGCTACGCAGATAAGCATTATAAGCATTAGCGTCGGCCATGCCTCTTCGTACCCGGCTTACGGTGATTTGCTCGTTGCTGCGGTGCCCGTGCCGTATAGCAATCCCTCGAGGAGTTACTTTTATTACCCGTATCTGCTGGGCTTCAACGTCACTGGGTTGGGCAGTTACTCAAGCGGCGCCTCGATCTACGTGGATGGGCCTGGGGTCGTCTTTAATCAATGCGCGCCCATTTTCGATTCGTATAATTGGACCGCGTACGTTCAGATAGGCGGCTCGCCCCTCCTGGTGCCCGGCGGCTCCGTTGAGGCGGTTATCTATGATTCCCGGGGCTCCATAGTCTGGAGCGGCTCGTTTAGCGTGCCGGCGAGCTTCGATGGCTCGCCCCACGAGCCTGTCGTGGTGAGCGTTCCGTGGACTGTCTTCAATTACGGCGTTCCCTACAATGTCTACTACATGGAGTTGACGTATGGCGGGTACTCGACGAGGTACGGCTCAATAACCTACAAGCCCTCAACAACCACATTCACCATCTACGCATCGTTCCAATCATGCCCTGAACACCAATCGTTAAATCATGAGTAATACTCTCTGGGCCGAGTATTCATTAATTCGGCTGGGGCTTGCCTAATGTACGTAATCCCTAATGGTGTTAGGGCCAATATCCCTAAAGCTCCTTAGCCTTAACTAGGATCTCAATGTTATCTTCATACAAGTCAACGCCTACCAATGCTCCCAATGTAGTCACTTGGCGGCACCTCATGGCAACCAAGAAGTAATTTAGAATAAAAACTCTGTGCTTTTAATGCCGTTTTTATAATATATTTTAACTAGTGCAATGCCTCACTGCTAGGCAGGAGGTTCCGTTTAGGTGGATGTAGTTCGCGAAAAAATGATCAATTCCACTATTTTCCTCACCGTCAATGCCGCTTCATTGCTTGGATAATTGGGTGAGTTGAGGTAGGCCATGGCCTCTCTAGCGTAATTGGCCGCCTTCTCCGGCTCCCTCTCCCTGTAGTAAACGGACAGGAAGGCGAGTCTCTCCACTAGGTCCGGCAACTTAGATGGATCGTCGCCCGCCTTCCTCCTATACTCATCCAGTCTCTCCTCTAGGGTCTTCATCTCAGCCTCGGAGTTACCCGTGATTATCTCAACCCGTCGCCTCTCGGCTCGCCTCCTGCCCGGTAGTAGGTAGAACATAATGAGCCCCATTATTACGACGACGGTGGGCACGACGGCGTAGCTGACGAAGTCGTGGAGGTCACCATAAAAATAGATAACTTGATCATACGCCCAGAGCGCCACTAACGCGATTATCAATGCCCTGGGCGCTCCCCTGCCGATAGCTCGCTTGCTCTCCATGCAGTGACCCCCGCCGCCCAACCTTATATTTTTGCATGCTGTGCGCGACAAGTCTCGATTCCTTAATTAGGTAATTGATAGTGGATCCCCGCCCCACAACTACGTCGCCCGCTCAATGCCGTGGGGCCTCCGTTGAGGGGAAAAGTTTGGGCTAGGCCGTTTCTGGGCAACTCGGTTCGTAAACGATGAACTGCGTTACATAAGAAAGAAGAGGGCAAGTCCTTTGATTGGGGATTGGAGGGCATCATGCGGTAAGGATTTGATGGTTGCGGGAGGAATGTAACTTGGGCGTTGGGCGGCTGCATATCGATTCGCTTGTGGGGCATGCGTTAGTTATTTTAAGGTGAATGATTGTTAAACGGCGTGATGCTCTTCATTAGCGATCTTCACAAGAGCTACGACTCGCTGGAGGAGATGAGGTCCATTGAGTGGCTGCTGGGCGTGTTGGATGAGTTTAGCCCTGATTACCTGATTTCGGCGGGCGATAATGGCGAGGGGATGACTCCCGAGGACTTCCATGAGATAACGAGGAGGGCGAAGCTGATAATGGTGTACGGCAATCACGAGAACTTCGCCGTGGCCAGAATGAACAGCATCCCCGATGGGCATATAGTGAGGGCCGGCGGAATCAAGGTCTCCGGGATCAATGGGCTCATAGGCAGCGGGAGGAGGGAGTACTACACGTCCCCGGAGAAGTTGATGAGGCTAATCGGGAAGCTGAGGGGCATAGACATATTCGTATCCCACCAACCCCCCTACTTGCCGGAGGCGTACCCAGGCATGACTATGGACGAGGGATCCATCAGAATGTTGGAGTTCATCCGGGAAGTAAAGCCGAGGCTCCACTTGTATGGCCACATGACCGGGGGCTGCTACTCCTTCCACGGTCCCCACTTGAGGGTGGATAGCTCCGCGAGGTTTAGGTGCTTCGCCACCATAGAGGAGGGCGAGGTCGCGATATACGATAGGGACGGCTTGGTGGAGCGATTAAGGGCATGGTAGGCCACTCGGCTAGCAATCATTAATGATGTAGCTCGCATCGCTGAGCAGGCGGGCTTTGAGGGTTGGTCGAGGGGCCCGGAGCGGCTCTAAGAAGGTATTGCAGGCCCGGCGGGGACGTGGACAGCGGATTCCCTTCCCGTGGGCGACCGATAAGGCTATTTAGGTTTAAAGCTCTTGAAATCGGTGCGAGTATGAGGGTATTGCTGGCCACTGACGTCCACGTCCCCTCCCCCATATTGGGTACAATACTGGAGGCGGCTAGGGCATCAATGCCCGACGCGGTTATAGTCTCGGGTGACTTGACTGACTCAGGCAACCTGGGGGACATGGAGAGACTCTTCAGGAAGTTGAGGAGGGCTTGGGAGGGGGCGAGGCTTATAGCGGTGCTTGGGAATCACGATCTCTGGTCCAGGGATGGAGATGCGTACTCGAAGATTGAGAGGGCGGGGAGGCTTGCAGAGAGGCTCGGCGTCGAGCTACTGGACGTGGTGGGCAGGGCGGAGCTGGGGGACTACGACGTGGTGGGCAACGTGGGTTGGTACGACTACTCCTTCGCCCCCGGCTATGGGGAGGAGGATTACCTAAACTGCAACCCCTATGGCTGCGGCAAGGAGTGGATCAGGGCGAATTGCATGGGCGCGTTCAGCTACTGCGACTGCCCCGCCTGGTTCAATGACTGCCTCTACGTCGACATAGACTCCAGGGAGTTCGCTAGGGAGAACAAGGAGAGGATCAGGAGGAACATGAGGGGAAGGCCCACCATATTGGTCACCCACCACGTGCCGCTGAGGGAGTTGGATAGGGAGGATGGGGAGGATAGGTTCTTCCTGGCCTTCGATGGGCAGGACATGTCGGACCTGGCGTTCAACGGGTCAGTCAAGTACTTCGCCTACGGCCACATACACGAGCGATCCATCCCCGAAACAACGGTGAACGGCGTCCAGTTCATCAATGTTTATAATTATCAATTGAAGGCTAGGGATTACGCCAGCAAGGCGCTGCTGCACCTATGAACAGAGCAGGCCAGCACCTCAAACCCACCCACTCCCTGGGAGGGGAGTTGCACCAGTCTTCAACGCGCCGGCGAGCAATGAAGCAGCGCTGCGTGGGAACTGCATGGCTTGATCCCCACCGTGGTGGGGAAAACTTTCAGATTATCGGTCCCCTCACCATGTGTGGGGTGGGACCAGCTCACACACCTGGGCCATCGCCGAAGCCACGCGTGGTTTCCCACATATGGAGAGCACCCGGTCGAGCAAGGGCGGGCGATTGCCCTCCGTCAAGGGATTCCACGATTAGCCCCACCATGCAGAGGGAATCATAATTAGAGGATGATTGACTTAATGCGTGAATGGTGAAACACCTTATTATATATCTATATGATTTATGTATTAAGTGCGACGGCCGCTTTTTAACTGTATTTTTAAAACATTATGGTGTTCTGTCTAACAGACTTGCTCCACGTTTAAATAGGTCGAGGCTATGTTTCCCCTAGATGCTGTCTAGATCCCGTGCAAATGGGGGAGGGGCAATCAATGGCCGCGGATCGGCCGTGGTACCGTTAATACTGGCTGCGCTGGTGATTCTAACAGCCATTGCAACAATACACGCCTTGAGGGACGGCAGTGCTGGGCCGCGTTCATCTATCTCGCTCTCCCAGCCCCAGCCTCGGCTCTCGCTGCCGGCCTACGTCGTGGGCCCGCCATCCCTCGTCGAGGATATAAAGTCCTCCCTGCCCGGGGCCGAGCCCATCCCGCTCAACTCGATTGGAAGCATCCCAGCGGGTTCCGTAGTGGTAATAGACTGGGGGTACTTAATGAGGGAGTTGGGCAATAATGCCTCAGAGGCAGCACGGTACTTAGCCCCCCTCTTGGAGAGGGAGGTGTTCGTGGAGGTGAGGGTCAACTCATCCCAAGCTCTTCCAGTGGAGGTGGAGCTGGCCTACCTATGGGCCAAGGCTAGGGGAGCCCCAGCGGCCATCCCCATGGACCTCCACGGGGCCGGCGGGGGATACGTGGTGGCTGCCCCGGTGGGTTCCCGAGTCCTCATGATAGCGGAGACAGGTGGGGAGGGAGTCATGGAGAGGCTAGGGCTTTGGTCCAGCATAATCGACAGGGCAAGCGTCGACTCAGTGGGCGGCCTTCAACTTGAGCCAGCGATTGCCCAACTGCAATCCAGCGGCGGCAACGACGTGTGCTACGACATAGGTACCAGCACCGGCTTCAGCGGTGTAGAGAACGGCTACCTGTACTGGACCGGTCCGGGGTTCGGGTCTGACGGTAACGGCACATTCACTGTGGATTACTGCATCGAGATGGCCAACTACATACGGGGAACCATAAACGGGATCCCATACGTGCCCGCGTGGATCTACAACTTCGTGGAGTATCGACCAAGCAGCACGTTGATCAATAACAGCGGGTATATTATGACGGGAGGATCTTATCAGGACTCGTATGCCTCCTATGAGTGTTACGTGAACCCCAATTACCAGGCGCCGGATGGCTATTGCCGTTTGGCCCGCGTGGACATGGGATTCATGCCCGCACCCTACGGTTGGTGGCCATCCTACAGCCTGGGCTCCTCCTCGACCACCACATCCTATGGATTGAACTTTGCCGTGGGCTTCAGCGGATCCGGCGCGTCCGGTTCCTTCGGCGGTTCAATAACAGAGTCGACAACCGTAAGCATTCCCCAAGTTGCTATTTCGGTATACGCTCCTGAGACCACTGGCGGTCCTCTCGGCGGTGCAGCCAACTTTACCTGGATATTTAAGCCGAACGAGAACGTTGGAGCCGGGCAGCAAGTCAATGCATACATGTCCAGCTCCGATGAGCCGCTGGCGGTGCCTGAGGGTAACTCAACCATTCAAGAAATAGATATACCGACCGGTTCTTGGATGCGCATATACACCGGGCAAAGCTATTATGGGGATGCCTTCGGCGGTTGTCTCTATAATGATTACGAGTTCTGGGGCAGCAGAATTGAGTGGGTGGTGTTGTGGCCAAATCCCCCCTACTGGGCCGGCTTTTATCAATTGATAAATCAAATAAGCGCGGCCCCATTGAAAGGCATCCAGTACTACGATTCGGGCACCATATTCATGAACAGCACCTCAACGATAGATTACTGCGTGGCTAATGCTGGCCCATAATCTAGCAATCCAACGACAACAATAACGACTTCAAATTAATATTGAAAATTAATCTCGTTTAGCGTTACCAAAAATTGGACACGCAATTAATCCAGTGAAGGAATGCATTATTCGGCACATGACGGATATATCGCCCGCTTCCCGGATTGCATGTGTTTTTTGCGCCCCAGCCGAGGTGCGCGGTACCCGAACAGCGTTAATTCAACGATGCTTAACGTGGTGCCTCACGTTATGGCGGGGAGATTCATTGATTGGCCAAGCGAATCCTAGGGCGGCGTGTTGGATAGTATTGTTCCTTGGATTGAAAGCAAGACCTCGGCCGCCGCCTCCAACTCCCTCGCCGTGGCATCCATGCTTCCCATTGATAGGTCCCGCGCAGCATCGTTCACCAACCGCCGCGCCTCATCAATGCGGGGAACCACGGCGTCGAGCCTTGCATCCACTCTGGAGTAGGTGGTTAGGAGGACCTCCAGGGAGTTGAGAATTATGAAGAGGAGTTTGAAGTATGAATTGAGCATCTGCTCGAGCATCTTGCCGTAGGGCCCCACCAATCCCCCCTCCCTTGATTTACCCGCCTCGCCAACGTACTTCATCCACTCAATCATGCCTTTAATTATCTGGATCGAGGCGGACAACTGCTGCACCAGCAAATCCCTCAAGGCCCCCCAGCCCATTGCCATGACCACGCCTCCCCACCACATATTTAAGCAGCTCCCCCATGAGGGCAGCTTCAAGCCTCGCGCACTACCCTCAACCCAAGCAACGCGGCGAACTCCTCCAACTCAGCCGAGTGATCCCCGTAAAGGATGACCCTGTGCCACCCTCCCCTCGACCTCCAATTCCCCGCGGCTGCGCGCACGTCACCCCTAGCCACCAGCTTGGTGGCGCACGCCTCCGGCCTGTGCTCGTTGATAAACGCGTTGGAGACGTGAATGTAGAGCTCCCGCTCCTCCGGGTTGAATCCGACCGCCGTGACGGGCTCGCCCACGGGGAGCTTGACGTGGATTGATGCATGCTTAGACCCCAGGTGAGCCGTGGTTATCACGTAGCCGGCCTCGGGCCTCCCGCCGTGGGGGTTGGTGGGCGCGTAGCAGTGGTGGTAAATGAACTCCCCAGCCTCCTCATCCATCCCCACGTTCACCACGAAGCCATTCCTGCCCAGCAAGTACTTCCCGATCAGTATTGGAATCGCGGAGTAGGGATCGGCCTCGCACACGGGAGCCACCCCATCGTACCAGAGCTGCATGTAGCCCAGGCACGGCCACGCCCTCAACAGGCCGGAGTTGTAGAGGGATATGCAGTCCACGGCCACCGCGGCCGCTCCAAGCTCCTCTGCTGCCCGCCTCATCGCCAGGTACAGCCTGGCCGAGTTGAGCACCTCGCTCAGGTCGCGCTCTTCGACGGCCATGGCTCCTTCGATCCATGCCTTCATCACAGCCCCCGCCTCCTCCTCCCCCACGGGGTCCATGTACTTGGAGCGGAACTCCTCCGCGTCCATCACTATAGGCGATGCCCCAGTTATGGCCTCCACGCTCCTGAACACCGAGTACAAGTCGGTACTGAGGGGGAACTGCCAGGTTATGTGGGACTTAGAGGTGGGGGACACAATGTAGAGCACCCTGCTCTCCCTGAGCCTGGCCAACGCTATCAAGTGCTTAACCCTCCCCAACGCCCAATCGCTCACCGGGTTCCTCGTGTACACAGCAATGGCGCGCCCGGAGCCGCGCGGCCTATTCACGCCGAGGAGGGCCTCACCCGCTCCTCCGTAGGCCTCGGCTATGACCACGGTGGGCTTCCCGCTCATTGCAATGGGATCCAAAAGCCCCACTATCGAGTTTAGGGAGAACACGAGGTACCCAACCGCCCCCGCCTCCTCCTCCAGGAACTCCTCGACGTCAGCCATGCTCCTCACGTGATGCTCGCGGAACCGCACGCCTGGGTACAGCTCTGCCAGCCTCTTCATCGCCTCCCCCGCCTCCTGCTCCAAGCGATTAATCGAGCCCGGCGGCCCGCCCAAATCCCCAGTGGGCGGGTCTATGAACGCCACCGGTATCTCTATCATGGGGTCGACTCGATCACGTGGATTTAACTATTTAGGCAATGAGGAGGACCGCCAGCAATAATTATAAGGCGTGGAGCGGGGCGCTGGGGGATGTGCGTTTTCTGCGATATAATAAGCGGGTCGGCTCCGGGGTACGTGGCGTACGAGGACGAGGACGTGGTGGCGATACTGGATAAGTACCCCGCCTCCGAGGGCCACCTGCTAGTCATGCCTAAACGGCACTACGAGAACATCTATGAGCTGCCCGATGATGTGCTGTGCAAGGTGATGGAGGTAACGAAGAAGGTGGCCATGGCGGTCAAGGAGGCCCTCAACGCCACTGGGGTCAGGATCCTCCAGAACAACGGCGCCGACGCGGGGCAGGTGGTCTTCCACGTGCACTTCCACGTGATTCCCTACTACGGCGCGTATAAGTGGAGCAGGCATGAATTGACGAGGGAGGAGGCGGAGAGGGTCTTGTCCAAGGTGAGGCCCCGGTTGATGGGCCCATCTAGCCGCGAAAAGCATTAAAAGGATGTATCCAAGGCCATGAATGAGGGCCGGTAGTCTAGCCTGGAAGGATATCCGCCTTGCACGCGGGAGATCGTGGGTTCAAATCCCACCCGGTCCACCAATTCATCCTCTCCACGCCGGAGGAACCCGTGATCGAGTCACGTTACCCGCCGCAGCCGCTCCATTATGTGGGTAACTAGGGAAACCCTTAATACGGATCCGCTTCCCTCCTCCCCCCGTGATTCCCGTCCTCCCAATTACGTACGGCCTCGGCGCAGTCATGGTTGCCATACACGCGGGCGGCGCCTACCTGGGGCTGAGGGGGGAGGCGATTCCCAGGACGCCGGGCACGTACATCTCCATATACGAGGCCCTCTACTACGCCGCCATGATGCTGCTACTGGCCGGTTCACCGCTAATGGCTCCCCTTGCACTGTTCGCGGTGATTCACTGGGCGGGGGCGTTCGCCTATTACAGGGGGTACCTGGGCAGGCTCTCCACCCTGCGCCGGTTGAAGCTGTACGGGGCCTACGAGCTGGTGGAGCTGGGGTTCATATTCATCATAATGGCCTCGCTGTCCTAACCGCCTGCTGTGGGCGCCGCAGCGTGACGGCTATGACGAACACGTCTATAACGGCCACCCCGTACGCCTCCAACGTCGCCGCTGACGGCCACCTCAATAACGCGGCCGGGATGGGGGCCGCCGCCCCGAGCAGGAAGAGAGGCCACCCCGCCCTGTCCCCGGCCATGGCGGCGCCGATGCTCCAAGCCATTATGGCCAGATCAAATTGAACGAAGAACCAAAGCGACACGAACACGTGGGGGTAGGTCCCCTCGTGAAAAACCCCAATCAACGCCAGGAACACCGCCGCCACGGAAATATACGACGCCCCCGCTGCCTCTACCTTATTCCTGGACGTGGAGAGCAGGTAAGCGGAGAAGAGGAACGTGAGCACGGCAACACCGATCAAGCCGTAATTGTAGACCCAGGGATAATTCGCGTGGGGACCACCCAAGTCGCTGAACGCGTTCCTAACGAACACGAACCACGGATTCAACGCTATGCTGGCCAGTATGACGACCCAAGCCAGCGCGGCGGCTGCCAGCCCAGCAAATCGCAGGCGAGAGGCCATGAATGGGACTGGAACGCGGCCGTAAAAACCTTGAGGATCCCACCACAATCAATGCCGGGAGGGGCTGGGCAATCCCCCAACCCCCCGCACCCCAACAAAGAGGAACGCCGCAGAGATGGCGATGGATGATGACCACAATAACCCAACCAAATCATACATTCCCGTTCCCCCAATCACAGCCAGCGCAGCGGCGTAGTTTATGTAGGCCGCGAGCGAGTCAATGTACGCGTGGGCCAGCGTGGTAGCCAGTAGCCCCACTGCCCCGCCGCCCCTTCCCTGCATAAGCCTGAGGAACATTGCAGTGCCTGGGTGAAACATGGCAGACACTACGGGATTAAGTATTAGGCCCACCATTGGCACGACTTGGAGGGAGACGTTGGGGGAGGTTATGAGGGCGACGGCGACCTCAGCGATCAGCACGGCAATGTCTATTATGGCGAACCCATAACCTATCCAAAGCGCCGCCCTCTCCTCCCTGTCCTTCACAGCGAAGAACTTCGCCGCCTCCTGGGCCACCCCCGCCACCACGCCGGCGTACACGGCCAACGCGGGTCCCCACTCCCGCTCCGCGGCGACCGCGCCAATCAACCCATGCGTCAAGACCAGAGCCGCCCCGGGCGCCTCCTGTATCGGGATTTGAATTACTAATGCCAGCAACATGTAGCCCACGCCTACGAACACCCATCCCCGAGTCCCCCTCCACAGCCTGGCGAACAGCAGGTAAGCAATGGCCAAAACCAACAAGGGATACGCTACCCCAAGCAATGCCCGCTCAATCATGTAGGGGGCGGCTTAATGCTGGTAATAAACATTTGGCTTTCCCCTCCCCGCTTTCTCAGGGTTGTGATGAGCCCGCCATGCACTTAACTATACCGCTCACCGTGTCCTGCGCTATCCTTCTAACCATTGAGTCCAGATCTATGAATCGCCTCACCATGGCCAACGCCCTGCTCAGCGAAGCCTTGGCCCTCCACTCAACCGTGGACCCACCCACTCCCTGCTTCACGGTGAGCGTGAGTTCCACCTTCACGCTGCCGCCAGCGGCCCTGCCGCTTATGATGTAGGAGGCCCCTCCCTCGATTGGCGTCACCTCTATCTCGGTATCCGCCGTCACCCTCCTCAGCTCCGCTATGGGGACTTCATCCCCCAAATCCACCCTGAACTTAACCCTCCCCCTCCTCCCCTCCACAGAGTGGGACACGACGTTGGGTATGCAGGGCGCCACCCGGCCCAGATCCCTAATGAACTCCATTACCTCGCCCGCCGGCTTGCCCACGTTGAATGACCCCTCGTACGTTAACTCACTCACTAGGACCACCCAAGCCTCCTCCTGGATTCCCTCGAGATCGCCCCCAGCAACGCCGTGTACGCCGCCGTCCTTCCATGCTCCTCATCCATGCTCCCCCTGAGCGACGTCACGGCGGACCTGAGGTAGGGCTCCAAGTCCCTCGCTCTCTCGTATGGATCCCCCGGGAGCAGGTGCTCGGCTGTGCGGGACGGCTTGTCGGAGCCCAGTATGGCGGCAGCCTCATTCCCCGCCCGCTCCCCCACTAACCTGCCCGTGGTGAACTTGCCTCCAATTATGGTTATCAAATTCCTGGGCCTGGCGTGCCTCACTATGGCGAAATCCCTCGTGGCTTCCCTGCCGTCCACCCCCTCCATCTTTATCAACGGCCTCACAGAGGCGTACGCCCTGACGGGCCTGGCCTTGGCTATGGCCGGAACCAGGGCCGCCGCCTCCCTCGTTATCAGCTCCACGTCCTCCTCGCTTATCTCCACGGAGTCGGGGTCCTCCACTATCAATGCGGTGGTGCCGGCCACGGATCGCCCCCCGTACGGCAGTATTATATCGCCGTCCGACGGCACCCTCATCCTATTCAGCACGGCGTTGCTGAGCAACTTGTCGTAGACCACCATCACCCCCATGGTGGCCATAACGTCCACTTGGATCCCGGCCATGGCGGCCACCCGGGGGGCCCAGGGCCCAGCCGCGTTCACCACGGCCCTAGCCTCCAGTCGCTTGTTATCCCCGCTCAACGCATCCCTAACAATCACGGCGCCGACCTCACCTCCCCCGGTCTCAATGCCAACCACCTCCGCGTCCTGGATAATGAGGGCTCCCGCGTCATGCGCGGCAAGGGCGGCGCTCCCCATGAGCTCCCTGGCCCTCACCACCTTGTCGGGCACCCTAACTACTAGCTTGGCCTCGGGGGTGAGGAATGGCTCCTCCCTCGCCGTCTCCCGGGGATCCGTCTCCTCATGCCTTATCCCGGCCGCGTCTAGTCCCTTCAAGAATCGCTCGGCGAACTCAAGATCGGCCTTATCCACTGCCACGAACAGCCCCCCGGTATCGTCGACGGCGTGGGGGGCTATCTTGGATATTATCTCGTTCTCGCTGGCGCACTCGGCGGCCGCCTTGGGGTCCGTCACCGCGTACCTGGCCCCGCTGTGGAGGAGGCCGTGCATTTTATCGCTGGTCCCGCTCCCCACCGCGCCCCGTTCCAGTAGGGCTACGCTGAACCCCCTCAGTGATAAGTCGAGCGCCGTGAACAAACCATTAACGCCGCCCCCTATTATGATCACGTCAACCCCTTGTTTGGATTCGCTCATTCCAGCAGGAACGTCGATTAACTATTTATGCTTAACCCCTCCCGTGCTTCCCGGCAAAAATTAAAAACCGCACGTGAAGATGAATCCATGCGTACATTGGACCTCCTTCCCCTCTGGTTCCTCCTATTCACCATAGGGTTCGGCTGGTTCCTCCTGGCTCCCCTAGTTCCGGCGCTGGCGTCGGGGTTCAACTCAAGCGTTGGGGCGGTGCTGTTCGCCGTGTCCGAGTACGGGCTGGCAATGGTGGTGCTGGGCCTCGTGGCTGGGTGGCTCTCCGCCCGCCTAACGGTTAGGCGAGTGCTCCTAGCCTCCGCCGTCCTCTCCGTGATCGGGCTGGTGGGCAGGGCCGTGGCGGTGAGCTACGTCTCATTCCTTGCGCTGCAGAGCGTGGCTGCCGCCGCTTACCCACTAGCATTGGCGCCGATAGGGTCTATAGCCCAAGCCGCGCCCGGCGGTAGGCCCCACGCGGTGGTTGGGGCGAGCGTGGGGGTGTTGTTCCTAGGCATGGCGGTCGGCTCCCTCCTGGGCGCGAGGCTTTACGTGGAGTGGGGGCTCCGCGGCGCCCTGTACGCCTCCGCCGCATTATCCGTGATAGCCCTCGCCTGGCTATCGGCGGTCTCCGGCCGGTACCCGGCCCGCTACGAGAGATCGTTGAGGGGTTCGTTCAAGGTTGGAATGCTGAAGAACTGGTACGTTGGCTTCGCCGTTGCGTCCCTGTCGGTCATGTTCAGCTCAATAGCGAGCACAATGCTTCAACGCAATGGCTTGGCCATGGATGAGGCGTTGATCTACGGCGGGGAACTGGGGGGACTCGCGTTCCTTGGCTCCGCCATCGGGGCGGCGTCGCTGCCGGCATTGCTTGAGCAGGCAGGCAAGGTTCGGCTGGGCATGGTTTCCACGGGCCTCCTCACCTTCATTACGGCGTCCCTACTGGGCTTCTTCCTGGCCTTCACGGCTGACGTGACCCTCCTGTCCGCCCTCTTCTTTCTCCTGGGCGCTATGGGCAACGCCTTTTGGTCCATGGCCATGACATCCACCACTAAGTACGTGGAGGACCCAGCCAAGGCAGGCCTCGCCACATCGATGTACAGCGTAGCCACGAATCTGGGCGTCACGGTGGTGCCTTCCCTTCTTGGCGCCATGTTCGAGGGCAATCCATCCACGGCGCTCGCGGCCGTGATAGCCATATCCCTAGCCGCGTTCCTAGCATCGCCGTTCCTGAAGGTGGATTAGTAAATAGAGGGTCACGCCGCCTCCCCTGCTTGCCTCGGCATTTGCTTCAGCCTCTCAGCCTCCTTCCTGTAGGCCTCGACCATGTCGTCCATCATGGCCACCCCCAGCAGCCTTCCCCCCTCCACCACGGGGACCCACCTGGACTTGGTCTTGGCCATGACCTCCCAAGCCTCCTCCAAGCTGCTCCTCAACCCCACAGTGGGCACGCCGCGGACGGCGAAGGCGCCCACCGCTCCCACTTTTCCAAGCAGGTCCTTCAGGTACGCGATGCCTATGAAACCGCCGTTGCCGTCTATGACTGGGATGGAGAGGAGGTTGTTCTGGGTCATGATGGAGACCGCATCCTCCACCGAGGAGTACGCATACACCTTTAAATCCCTAAGCTTGCATTGAGCCACCTTTATCGTGGCCAGCATGGATCTCTCGTACTCATCGGCGTGTGCCGGCGACTCTCTCCTCGTGGGGACCTGCGAGCTGTAGATGGAGTTGTTGCCCGTCACTATGTAGGAGATCGCCACGGCTATCATAGCTCCAGGAAGCAGTTGCAAGCTGCCCGTCATCTCCGTAACCATTATCAGCACCGAGAGGGGCGCCTTAGCCGCGCCGCCGAAGAGGGATATCATTCCCACTATCACGAATGGAGCTATGGAGGGAACCAATTGGGGGAACAAGTAATGGAACAAGAGCCCCAAGTCCCCGCCCAGGAACGCCCCGATGAACATGCCGGGAGCGAAGACTCCCCCGCTCCCCCCGGATCCTATGGTTAGATCCGTGGCCAGTATCTTGAGAAACGGCAGCAGGAGGAGCAGGACGACAATGGGCACCGCCGTAATGGACACGATCTCGCCCAGCCTCTCGTACTCCAGCAAGTTAATCCATCCGTACCCAGTCGCCATCACCTCCGGGGCCAGCAGCGCGATCAACCCAGCCCCCGCTCCTCCAATCACCGGCTTCAGGTACGGCGAGAGAGCCGCCTTCCTGAATGCTCTTTGAATGCCGTAAAACGACTTTATGTAGAGCAGACCCACCCCGCCCGCCACGAGGCCCAGCACGGCGTATAGGGGCAGCCTGAAGGGATTGAACGCTCCCAAGTAGTTGCCGAAGATGGGAGTGAACCCCACCACGGAGCCGAATATGGAGTAGCCCACCGCGGCCGCGATTATGGAGGGGTATATGACATCGGTCTCCAAGTCCCTCCTATAGAGTATCTCGGCCGCCAATATTGCCCCGCCTATTGGAGTCTTGAATATGGTTCCAATCCCCGCCCCTATGCCGACGGCCACCGCCTTCCTCCGGTCCTCAGGCGAGAGACCCAGCAGGTCAGCCATCATGGACCCAATCCCCGCCGATAATTGTGCCGTGGGTCCCTCCCTCCCAGCGCTTCCCCCGCTCCCTATGGTCACGGCGGAGGCAATGAGCTTGACCGGGATGACCCTCCACCTCACCTTTCCCTGCCTGTAGTGGAAGGCTGATATTGCGGCGTCCGTGCCATGACCCTCCGCCTCCGGCGCGAAGGTGTAGACGAGGAGGCCGGAGATGGCTCCCCCAATGACCATGGATACGGGGATCAAGTAGTACCTACCCGCCCTGAACAGGAAGTCCAGGCTTCCCCCTTCTCCAAGCGGCCTTGGAATAGACATGCCCACCAAGTGGGTGAGGAACACGTACTCCATGGCCTTTATTGCGAAGTAGAACGTCAACGAGGAGAGCCCAGCCACGATTCCCAGGATGACTCCCAGGACTAGCCACTTCTCCAGATATGGAAGGGAGTTCAGTCTCTCGCCTATCGACATGGGCCGTGATAGAATTAATATAATTTTAAGTCTTGTCATTGCCCGCCGGAGCGGTCACGAGGGCCCGAGGTCGGGAACGCTTTAAACGCTGGCCCCCGGTTTCCGGCAGTGCCGGGCAGCTACGTGTTGGCCATAGATCAAGGAACGACGAGCACCAGGGCGGCCGTGGTGGACTCCAGGGGGAGGGTCGTGGCTTGGAGCAGGAGGGAGCACTCCCAGATCTACCCGCGCCCCTCCTGGGTGGAGCACGATGCGTTGGAGATATGGAGCAACGTCAAGGCGGTCATGCGGGAAGCAGTGGCGAAAAGCGGGATCGACCCGGCTGAGCTTAGGGCGGTGGGCATAGCCAATCAGAGGGAGACCGTGGTGGTTTGGGATCCCTCCACCGGGAAGCCCCTGCTCAACGCCATAGTGTGGCAGGACAGGAGGGCGTCGCCCATCGTTGATGAATTGGCGGCCAATTACGGGGACGAGGTTAGGAGGAGGACCGGCTTGATTCCCGATCCCTACTTCACGGGGCCGAAGGTGATGTGGATGCTTGACAACGTGCCAGGCCTGCGCGGGAGGGCTGAGAGGGGGGAGGCGTTGTTCGGCACCGTGGATTCATGGATAACCTGGAACTTGACCAGGGGAGGGTCGGAGCTGGTGAACGAGAGG
This sequence comes from Thermocladium modestius, assembly GCF_055398215.1. NCBI lineage: Archaea > Thermoproteati > Thermoproteota > Thermoprotei > Thermoproteales > Thermoproteaceae > Thermocladium > Thermocladium modestius. The sequence continues at coordinate 588,646 of NZ_AP043731.1, forward strand.
GGAGGCGGCTCGCACGTGACGGATTACAGCAACGCGTCCCGCACCATGCTCTTCAACATACACAGGCTGGAGTGGGATGGGGAGTTGCTTCAATTAATGGGCTCCCCGCCGCTCCACTCCCTCCCGCTACCAATGCCCAGCGGAGCCATCTTCGGCTTCACGGGGCCCGAGGCAAGCGAGTTGCTGGGGAGACCCGTACCCGTGGCCGCTGCTTTGGGGGACCAACAAGCAGCCCTCTTGGGGCAGGCCTGCATGGAGAGGGGGTGCGCGAAGGCGACTTACGGCACGGGCACGTTCATCTTAATGAACACGGGCGGGGACATAATCGAGTCCAGGCATGGCTTGATATCCACCGTTTTCTACTCCACGAGGCCCGGCTCGGCGGCGTACGCCTTGGAGGGCAGCATGTTCGCCGGGGGCGCGGCCATACAGTGGCTAATGGATATAGGCGCAGCCAAGTCTCCCTCCCAGGTGGAGGAGCTCGCCAGGCAAGTGAGCGATAACGGCGGGGTTTACCTGGTGCCGGCCTTCGCCGGGCTGGGCGCGCCGTACTGGGATAGGTACGCCAGGGGATTGTTGATAGGGTTGACTCGGAGCAGCGACTCCAGGTACCTGGCCAGGGCAGTCCTCGAGTCCATCGCCTACATGGCTAGGGACGTGTTGGAGTCCTTGATGGAGGACTCAGGCGCCGCATTGGGGGAGCTGCGGGTGGATGGAGGGGCCTCGAGCAGTGACTTCCTCATGCAGCTGCAGGCCGACGTGGCGGGGATAGACTTGTTGAGGCCGGTCAATGTGGAGACCACGTCGCTTGGAGCCGCCTACTTGGCGGGGGTAGCAGTTGGCGAGTGGTCCTTGGATGATGTTGCCTCCATGTGGTCATTGGATAAGCGGTTCAAGTCCGCGATGCCGAGGGAGGAGAGGGATAGGTTGTACGGGGCGTGGCGCGACGCCGTGGCCAGGGCGGCGGGCTGGGCGCGGCGAGTTCCCTGGGCCGCTTAATGGCTTCACTCCCTATCATGGGTTTCGTTTTATAAATAAACTATTTATTTATATTTGGTGTTTTTAAAATGCTGGGGAAAAATTGAAATAGCATGTTAAAAACCCCTCAACATGGGTCAGACAATACGCTATCCCAGCAGGGCGACGTATACAGTCGTCTCCGCCCTTGGCTACATGCTGGACGGCTACGACTTGAGCGTAATAAGCGTGTTCACGTTCTCGCTTATACACTATAAATTCTTCCAGTACAACAGCTTCGAGCTGGCCTTCGTCACGGGCGCGGCCTTGTTGGGGGCCATGTTCGGCGCATTGATATTCGGCCACTACTCCGACAGGCTGGGGAGGAGGTACCTATACACGTTCGACCTGCTGTTCTTCGTCATATTCGCCGCGCTGAGCGCGGTTTCCACCAACATAATACAAATGATAATCTACAGATTCTTCGTGGGTTGGGGAGTTGGGGCGGATTACGCGTTGAGCCCCGTCTACGCCACCGAGATGTACCCCACCAACAAGAGGGGCATGGGCTATGGTTGGGTCTACACCTTCTGGAGCGTGGGCGCCTTCATTGCCTTCATGTTGGGGTACGCATTCTACCTGGCGGATCCAGTGTATGGGTGGAGGTGGGCCCTCGGCATAGGCGCTGTAATAGCATTGATAACGATAATAGTGAGGACGAGGATGCCCGAGTCGAGTAGGTGGAAGGTGGCCGTGAAGCCGGACGAGAAGTCCGTCGAGGAGGCCAAGGCCCTGTCCCATGCCACCGGGATGGGGGATGACGATATAAGCAAGCTTGTGGACACGGAGACCAGGAAGCTATCCAGCGTTAAGCCGGGCTCGTTCCTGGAGCTGTTCAGGGGGAAGTTCGCCATCAGGACTCTAGTGGTTTGGGTTCAATGGATACTCTACGACGTGGGCTCCTACGGCTTCGGCCTCTACGCCCCATCCATAATATCCATGCTTGGCTTCACGGGCGCCTCATCAATATTGATGTCGGCCCTCCTCTACATACCTGGGGCGTTGGGCGCCATGGGCGCGGCCTTCCTGAACGATAGGTGGGGGAGGAGAATGCTTCAACTGCTCGGCTTCGGCTTCGCGACCCTGGGCATGGTTCTCGTCGCCATGGGCGCGTTGATTGGGGGATTAATCGCCATGGTGATAGGGACAATAGGGCTGGTGCTGTGGTACGGGATGGGCAACCTGGGCCCCGGCAACACGATGGGGCTATACGCCATAGAGCTGTTCCCAACAAAGCTTAGGTCCACCTCCATGGGCGGCGCAACCGCCATAACCAGGTTCGTCTCCTTCCTAAGCGCGTTCGAGTTCCCGTATATAGCCCTAACGCTGGGCAAGCTGCCGTTCTTCATCTTCCTTGCCGTAATCACGTTCGCCGCCTTCGTCTTCACCATATTCTTCACGCCGGAGACCAAGGGCATATCGCTGGAGGACATAGCCACGGCGGAGTACAGAGGACCGGGCCTGCACCCTAGGCTGGAGAAGCGGGAGGAGCATTAACGGCGAGTCGGCCCGGCAATCCTTGAATTAAGAGGGGTTTCTACCTTCTATATATGGAATATATTTTTAAGCCAGAAAAATGAGAGCGATGCGTGAGGATAATAGTAAAGCTGGGCGGCTCCGTAATAAGGAAGGGCGCGGGCGGCTTCATTAAGGAATTGCCCAGCCTGGCGGGAAGCAATGAGTTGGTGGTGATTCATGGGGGTGGGTACATGGTTAACGACCTGCTGGGGAGGATGGGCTTGACGCCCAGGTTCGTCACCAGCCCCAGCGGCGTTGTGAGCCGCTACACGGACCTGGAGACGCTCGCGGTGTACGTAATGGCCATGATGAAGATAAACAAGGACCTGGTGTCCTCAGCCCAATCCATGGGGGTGAACGCGGTGGGCTTAAGCGGCTTGGACGGCGGCATCCTCCGCGCAAAGAGGAAGGATAGATTGATAATAGTGGACGAGCGGGGCAGGGAGAGGGTCATTGAGGGGGGATACACTGGCAAGATAATTCAGGTTAATGCCGAGGCGTTGAGGGCCGTATCGTCGGCGGGCTTCCTTCCCATAATAGCGCCGATAGCCATGGACGAGGACACGAAGGGCCCGCTGAACGTGGACAGCGATCAAGTGATGGAGGCATTGGCGGGGTCGGTAATGCCGGATTACGCCGTGATGCTCACCGACGTGGACGGCGTGCTGGTGGGGGGCTCGCCGATTCCCAAGGTGGATCCAAGCGATGAATCCCTTCTCTCATCCAGCGAGGTGGGGGGCGGCATGAGGAGGAAGCTCCGCATGGCGATGCGAATGGGCGGCGCCGGGATCAAGGTGGTGATAGCCAACGGTCTCGCCGAGTCCCCAGTCTCCGCCGCGCTGCGCGGCGCCGGGACCCACGTCTATTGATTTTCAGCGGGACCCACCATACGCTTTTTACTTGCTCGCAATACTTAAATAGTTACCTCATGTTGGTATAGAGATGCCCACCAACATGGCATGCCAGGTATGCGGCGGCGAGGTGCCCGTCCCCGACGACGCGTTGGATGGGGAGCTCACCTCCTGTCCATCCTGCGGTCAGAAATACCAGGTGGTCATTCAAAACAACTCAATTCAATTAAAGCTGATAAACGCCGAGGAGGAGGATTGGGGCGAGTAGGTGATTATAATTGAAACAATACTCCTCTTTCACGACATGATCAGGCAGGACGAGAAGCTGCTGATTAGGGAATTAAGCAATGCGGGCGCCAGGTATGAATTGATCAACACGGGCGATCACCTCGAGCTCCCCGGCGAGCCGCGGCGCGGCTTGGCGTTCCCCAGAACCATCAGTCAACGCAGGACCCAATTGGTGGCCCAGATCAATGAGGCGTTGGGGAATCAATCCATCAATTCCCTCGTCTCCATAATTATGGGCAACAACAAGGCGGCTACCATGGCCGCGCTCTCGAGGCTGGGCCTGCCCATACCCAGGTCCATAGTAATTAACGCCGGCGCCGACGTGGATGAAGTGGCCGAAAAGCTTGGCTTCCCCATTATAGTTAAGCCCATACAGGGATCGTGGGGAAGAATGGTGGGCCTGGCCAACGGCGTGCAGGACCTAGCGATGCTGGCGAGGCATGGATCTGCATCCAGCGGGTCAATAGTGGCGCAGGAGTTCATAGACAAGCCCGGTAGGGATATACGGATAACCGTGGTGGGGGGCGAGGCGGTCGCCGCCATATACAGGTACTCGCCCGGCGATGATTGGCGCACCAACACGGCGAGGGGAGGTAGGGCGGAGGCCGCTAAATTAAGCCCGGAGCTGGAGGATATCGGGGTCAAGTCGGCCGAGGCGATAAAGGCCAGCTACGCCGGGGTCGACGTGGTGGAGTCCAGGGATGGGTATAAGGTGCTGGAGGTCAACGTGGTGCCGGAGTTCAAGAACGTGATGCGGGTGACCGGGGTTAACGTGGCGAGGAGGATAGTCGATTTATTGATGCTCGCCGCGCGGAGGGGCGCTTAATGATGGGCGAGGACCGTAAGGTGGCTGCGTTGAGGGAGGCAGTGGAGATATACTCGCCCACCGGGCGTGAGGACGAGATGGCGAAGTACCTCCTCGAGCTGCTGTCCGGGATGGGGGAGGCGCCGTTCATTGACGGGGCGGGGAACGTGGTTGCCATCAAGGGAAGCGGTCCCCCCATCCTCTGGCTGCATGCCCACATGGACACCGTGCCTGGATTCATGGATGTGGCACTTGATGGGGATAGGTTGATCGGGAGGGGCGCGAGCGATGATAAGGCTCCCCTCATGGCTATGGCGTTCGCCTTCCTAGAGAGCCACGTCGAGAGGGGAACGCTTGTCCTGGCGGCGGTCGTCCAGGAGGAGGGCGAGAGCCTGGGCACATCATTCTTGGTGAGCAGCGAATCTGCGCCGCGCCCATCATTCATAATAGTGGGCGAGCCGACGGGCATAGATAGGGTCGTCACCAAGTACAGGGGCAGCGTCAGGCTGCGCATTGCTGTGGAGACGCGGGGCGGGCACGCCTCCAATCCGGACTTCGCCTCCAATGCCATACTGATAGCAATGAAGGCCTACGGGGGCGTATCAGCCGCGCTCGGGGTCGGGAGGAGATACGAGGATTACCTGGCCACGCCCACGATGATTAACTGCGGGACCGCCGGCAACGTGATTCCAAGCAGGTGCGAGTTGGTGGTGGACGTCAGGATACCGCCTGGAAAATCATGTAAGGAGCTGCTCCAGGCATTGAGTGGCTTGGAGCCAAGGCTCGGCGTCTACATATCCGCCGGGAAATGCGTGGACCCCGTTGAGGTGGACGTGGCCAACCCGGCGTCCCGGGCCATAGCTAGGTCAATAATAGCCGCGCTGGGCAGGAAACCGGTGCCGGCCAGGAAGTGGGGGACGAGCGATATGAATGAGCTGTACGCGTTGACGGCGAACATGGTGGCCTACGGGCCGGGGGACGGTTCTCTCTCCCACTCAGGCGTGGAGTACGTATCCATACGGGATTACCTGGCGTCGATAAGGGTGTATAGGAGGGCCGTGGAGGAACTGCTTTCCTAGCCCTCCCTGCCCAAGGCGGTCTCCAAGGCGCTCCTCAAGAGGTCCACGTCCTCATCGCTCACGCAGAAGGGGGGAAGAAGCCTAATCGTGGATCCCCCGCCTGCCGCGCTGGCGAGCACTCCGAGCTTAATCAACTCATCCAAGTACCTCTCCGCCCTGGTTCTCAGCTCGATTCCAATCATCAATCCAACCCCCTTCACCCTCAACACCGCCCTAGCCCTCAACTCCTGCAGCGACTTAATTGCCCTACCGCCGAGCTCGGCCGCCCTGCGGGGCACGTCCTCCCCCATCAACACGTCCACGCCGGCGGCCGCCGCCGCCATGACGAGGGGATTCCCGGCGAACGTGCTTCCATGCTCCCCCGGCTCAAACACGTCGCCGAACTTAGACTTAACCACTGCAATGCCTATGGGCAGCCCCCCGGCTATTGGCTTACCCGCAGTGAATATATCCGGCTCGACGCCCAGTCCCTGGAACGCCCACACGCGCCCAGTCCTACCAAAGCCGGCTTGTATCTCATCAATGATCAACAACACCCCCCTCTCCTCAGTGGCCTGGCGCAGCGCCTTCATGAACTCCGGCTTGGCTGGATTCACGCCCCCCTCGCCCTGCACGGGCTCCACTATCACTGCGGCCAAGTCCTCCGTCACCAACTTATCCACCTGGTCCACCGAATTGAATGGTGCGAACCTTACGGGGTAGGGCAGAGGCTCGAACGCCCTCCTATACTTCTCGTTGCCGGTAACGGAGAGCGCCCCCAGCGTTCTCCCGTGGAAGGAGCCGTGGAAGGAGAGAAACGAGGACCTGCCCGTGATTTTACGCGCCGCCTTCAACGCGGCCTCCACGGCCTCCGCGCCGCTGTTCTGGAGGAAAACCTTGCCGAAGCCGGCCGGGAGCGCGGCGCTGAACCTTGAGAGGAACTCAGCCCTGGCCTCGCTGTACATGGTTAAAGGCACCGTGATCACCCTGTTCATTTGCTCGGTTAAGGCTTTGATTATCCTGGGGTTGCGGTGGCCCAGGAAGGCAGCCCCGAACCCAGTGTGGGCGTCCAGGTACTTCCTGCCGGAGGAGTCCCACACGTACTGCATGAACCCGCGATCTATTGTTATGGGCTTCTTGGCGTAGTACCTAGCCATCAGCGAATCCTCTATCGACTTGACATCCATTAATTAACCCCCCTCTTGGCTGCCTCAATTAAGTAATCGGCCAGCAGGCCGGGCACGTCGACGCCCGTCGACTGCATCAATCCCTTGAATTCGGGAACAGCGTTCACCTCGTTTATCATAAGCCCATCCCCAATCAGGAAGTCAACCCCGGCGTACTCCAGGCCAAGCACCTCGGCCGCCCTCGCCGCGGCCTCCCCCATGTCGCGATCAACCCTCACGGCCTCCGCCTTGCCTCCCCTCGCCACGTTGCTTCTCCAATCCCCGCTCGGGGGCCTCCGCCTCATGCCGGCGACGGCTTCGCCGCCTATCACGAACACCCTGTAATCCGTGCCGTCCCCTATGAACGGTTGAAGCAGCGCCGGCGCGCGTGGGGATCCATGGCCGATCTATGCCTCAATATCAGCGATAGCTCGTCCCTGCTCCAAACCATGCTGGCCATCCTGCCCCACGATCCCTGTATTGGCTTCAGGATCGCCGGGTAATCCACGTCCGCCTTGACTCCTCCCCCCATCACCAACACGCTCGGCGTCACGGGCAGCCCCGCCCTCCTCAGGACCGCTAGAGAGAGCGCCTTGTTCCAGGAGAGCTCCATGGACTCCCCGCTGTTGATCGTTGGGATCCCGGTTATGTTAAGCATCCTTGCGATCAAGATCGCCTTCATGTGGCTCACGGGCCTCATGACGGCAAGCCCAAGCCGCTCCGGCGGTCCATCGAGGCCCAGCTCCACGTCGTCCAGGTTCACCGGCCGCACCGAGGCGCCGCGGCGGGAGAGCTCGCGGATCAGTAATTTCTCCTCCTGCCTGGCCGCGTCGTATATTATTGATATCGTTCCATCTAGATCGCTTCCGCCGGTCCCCGCGCGTTTAAATATAAATATTTTCGTCCAACATAGTCTCCGCAATCCCTCACGTAGCGCCCAGAGGAGCATGGCGCGATTATTGACGGTAACTTTAATTAACCGGTCGCTATTTATATGGGCCGGGGATATATTGATGGAACGACAATGAGAGGACTCCACGATTCGGATCTCCTCCTGGTAACGGATGGGCTGGGCCCCATCGAGCGTCTCCTAATAGATGAATTGAGGTCAAGGGGAGTCACCCCCTTCCCGCTTTCCTTGATCGACGCGGAGCTAGAGCCAAGCCGGGCCGCGGCAGCCGTGCTAGTCGGCGATGCGGTTAAGGCTTACGCAGTATCTGCGCTCTTTGAGAGGGCCGCCAACCCGCCTAGGGCGTATGAATTGACCATAAACAGGCTACTGCTCTACAGGGAGCTGGGGGATAAATCGCCCCGGCCGGTGGTGGCCTTCGCCCCCGAGCCTGTCTCCAACGCCATAAGGAGGAGGGGGTTGAGGTACATAGGGGCGCTCACGCCCTCATTGGGGTTGGACGGGGCGGTCACTGGTTGGGCTGGGGGTAAGTCCGTGGCGGAGCATAGGCTGTACATAGATAACCCCCTGGCCAAGGTCAACGTGTTGATCCCGGAGCCGGCAAGCATAGTGAAGGCCAGGGTAATCGGCGGCGAGTGCAGCGGCTGCGCCGGGCTGGAGGAGCAGGCAATATACGCGGCGGAGAGGGCTGGGTGCGTCTTCTGCGACGTGTTCCTGGGAGTCGACGGCGATGAGCCTCCCCTGGTGATTGGACTCAATGCATCGATTGAGGTGACAAGCGAGGCCGTTCATCCCTTGGCCGCCGCCTTGGCCAGGTGGTTGCATGGATAGGGCAAGGGCCTGCGTCGTCGGCGCGAGCGGCGTGACCGGCGGCGAGCTCCTCAGGCTGTTGGTGGGCCACGGCGGCGTCGATATTTCATGCATAACGTCCAGGGAGCACAGGGGGGAGTACGCGTTCAGGGTGCACCCCAACCTGAGGGGCAGGCTGAGCGTCGCGTTCGCGGAGCCCAGCTTGGATTCCGTGCTCAAGCGCGACCCAGACGTCGTGTTCCTCGCGCTGCCTCACGGCGAGAGCGTTAAATGGGTTCCGAGGCTCGTGGAGAGCGGCTTGACCGTGATAGACTTATCCGCAGATTTCCGCCTCAAGGACCCCAGCGCCTATGCTGAGTGGTATGGATGGAGCGGGGGCCACCCATACCCCGACCTGCTCGGTCGAGCCGTGTATGGATTGCCGGAGCTGCATAGGGGCGAGCTTAGGGGGGCCAAGTTGATAGCTGTTCCCGGCTGCATGGCGACCGCCTCAATACTGGCACTGGCGCCGCCCACAGGGGCCCGGCTGGTGGATGTGGGGAGGCTCGTGATAGACGTGAAGATATCCAGCTCAGGCGCGGGCTCTCAAGCCTCCCGCCTCGACATGCACCCCTTCAGGACCTACGTGGTGAGGCCCTACGAGGTGGTGCATCACAGGCACATAGCGGAGATAGAGCAGGAGCTGGGGCTGGTGAGCGGGGAGCGGGTTAGGGCTGCCTTCACGCCCCACGCCGTGGACCTGGTGCGGGGGATCCTGGCCACGGGCCACGCCTGGCTCTCCAGGGAGGTCTCGGAGCCCGACGTCTGGGCCGCCTATAGGTCCATGTATGGAGGTGAGCGCTTCATACGGCTGGTGAAGGATAGGGCGGGCTATCAGCGCTACCCCGACGTCAAGTACGTGATCGGCAGCAATCTGGCCGACATAGGCTTCGAGATAGATGATAGGATGGGGAGACTCGTAGTGTTCTCCGCCATAGATAACTTGATGAAGGGCGCCGCGGGGCAGGCGGTTCAGGACATGAACATAGCACTGGGATTCGATGAGGCGGAGGCGCTGGGCTCAGCGCCTCTATACCCAGTCTAGCCCCGCCTTCCCCTTCATGGTTATTCAATCCTGTCTTCGCCGGGCTTTCTCCGAAATATTTATTAACAATAGTCCATCGATCCAATTATGGATAATCTGGAACGACGTTGAAAACCGGCGAAAAACCATCAAAGATAATCCTCGCGTACTCGGGCGGCCTCGACACGACGATCGCCATTCACTGGCTGAAGAATAAGTTCAACGCCGACGTGATAACGGTTACCGTTGACGTGGGGCAGGAGGACGACTTCGGCGAGATCGCCTCCCGCGCGGAGAGCCTGGGCGTCCTGAAGCATTACACGATAGATGCCAAGAAGGAGTTCGCGGAGGAGCCGGTCGCGTCCGCCATAATGATGAACGCGCTATACGAGGATGAGTACCCGCTCGGCACTGCCTTGGCGCGCCCACTCATAGCGGAGAAGGCGGTAGAGGTGGCGAGGAGGGAGGGCGGCGACGCGGTCGCTCATGGAGCCACGTCGAAGGGAAACGACCAGATACGCTTTGAGGAGACCATCAAGGCGCTATCCCCCGACCTGCTCATAATAGCCCCGGCCAGGATTTGGGGAATGGATAGGAAAAGCGAGTTGGAGTACGCGGAGAGGCATGGGATACCGATCCCCAAGATTCACGGCAGGTTCAGCATAGACGATAACCTCTGGACTAGGAGCATAGAGGGGCCGGAGGTGGAGGACGCCTGGGCGGAGCCCCCCGAGGACGCGTTTAAGTGGACCGTGAACCCAGCCAAGGTGGGGGAGGACTTGAGGCTGGAGGTGGACTTCGAGGGCGGGGTGCCCGTCGCAGTGAATGGCGAGAGAATGGAATTGCCGCAGTTGATTTCATTGATGAATAAGTTGGTGGGCATGCATGGGTTCGGCAGGGTGGATCACGTGGAGAATAGGGCGGTGGGGTTCAAGTCCAGGGAGGTCTACGAGGCGCCCGCCGCGCTGGCGTTGATAAGGGCGCACAAGGACCTGGAGAAGCTCGTCTACACCCCCTCCGAGCTGCGCTTCAAGAGATTGGTGGATCGGGAATGGGCTGACCTGGTGTACAGGGGGCTGTGGCACGAGCCCCTCCGCGCCGAGCTGGATGGATTGGCAAGATCGATGAATAGGTGGGTAACGGGGTCCGTCAAGTTAGTGGTCCGCGGCGGATTAACCGTGGCCGGCCGCTCCAGCCCCTACTCGGGCTACGACGAGGAATTAGCAGGGTACGTGAGGGGTTGGTACCCAAGCGATGATGAGGCCAGGGGATTCATAGAAATGTCAACGCTCCACTCGCTGACCGCCCATAGATCCAGGTGGGGAGTCGATGTATCGTGAGGGGCTCCTCGGCTCCGGGAGCCGCGACGTTACGGTTTATACCTCGTCCCTGAAGGACGATGCGGAGATATTCAGGGAGACGATACTGGCCATGATGGTTCACTTAAATGAGCTGGAGAGGTTGGGCGCCGTGCCAGGGGAGTCGGCGGCCCGCATACGCGGCGTCCTGAGGAGGGCGGCGGCTGAGGGCATCGGCGGCGGGGATGGCTATGAGGACGTTCACGAGTACCTGGAGGCCCGCCTAATAGAAGAGCTGGGGCCGGAGGGGGGCTGGGTTGGGCTGGGCAGGTCCAGGAATGATCACGTGGCCACCGCGATACGGCTGAGGCTCAGGAGGTTAATGCTGCTCCTAGCTCGCGACGTGGCGGAGCTGCGGGACGCGTTGCTGAGGAGGGCGATCGATTTGGGGGAGGAATTGATGATCGGTTCAACCCACAAGCAGCCGGCCCAAGTCACCACGCTCGGCCACTACCTGCTTGGCCTGGACGAGTTGAGCGGCGACTTCCTCTCCACGCTGCTCTCCAATTACTGCCTCGTGAACAAGTCCCCCCTGGGCTCCGGCGCGTTGGCGGGCTCCATGGTGGGGGCGGACCGAGGCAGGGAGGCCGGTGAGCTGGGGTTCGTGGGGGTGGTCGAGAACACCGTCTACGCAACGGGGTCCAGGTACTTCGCCCTATCCACGGCGTCCAGCGTAGTGGCTTACTTAACGGAGGCGGGGCGGTTCCTCAACAATCTCCAGATGTGGTTGATGCCTCAGCTGTCCTATGTTGACGTGGATCCAAAGCACTTGGCGACCAGCAGCATAATGCCCCACAAGAGGAATCCAGCCACTGTGGAGGTGATGAGGGCCCGCATCGGCGAGGCCATTGGGCACTTAACCGCCATGTACTCCATACTTAGGCCATTGGAGGTCGGCTACGAGCTGGACCTGCAGGAGGCGACGAGGCACTTGTGGGAGGTGATGGGGATAGCCATGGAATCAACGCGGATGCTTGCGGACGTGGTTAGGGGCCTCAAGGTCAACTCCCCAGCGGTGTCGCGCGACCTATCCGCCTTCCCCGTCACCGCAGCGGAGACCGCGGAGAAGCTGTCCCTGGAGGAGTCAATCCCCTTCAGGCAGGCCCACAGGGCCGTGGCTGAGTCCATCAAGAAACGCGAATTCAGGGGTCTGGACCCCGCCGCGGTGGTGAGGGGGAAGCGCTCCATGGGCGCTCCTGCAACCATGATTGAAAGCGCGAGGAGGAGGTTGGAGCAGGTGGAGAAGTTCAAGCTCGCCGTGGATTCCATGCTTAAGGCAGTGAGCGACGTGGAGGACGAAGTGCTGGGCGGGAGCGGCTAGGGAGGGGACCAGCGATCCCAGTGAGTTATTGTCGAGAGCCACCCAGATAATTTGTGATAGTTCCAAGGTCGGCTCGCCATTAATCGCGGAGCCGGCGGCCAGCCGTGCCTTTACTTCACAATCAACTTGCTCAACGATGCCGCTGGGAATGGATCCCCATGGCCCGGGTAAATCGTGGAGATCCCAAGGCCAGCCAGCTTAGCCAGGCTCCTCCGGGCCTCGTTAATGTCGAGGCTGAACATCTTGGGAGGCAACGCTGCCCCGCCCCCGCGCTCCACCACGGCATCCCCGCTGAACAGCGCGTCTTCCTTGAGGTACGCCGTGCTTCCAGGAGTGTGGCCGGGCATGTGTATCGCCCTGTAACCCATTATTTCCTCGCCGTCCATTACCTCCCGATCCACATCGACGCCAGGCGCCTTCGCTAACGCCATGAATGCCGCCACTAGCGGGTTTGGGGCCCGCGGCCTCGCCTTGCCCCTTATCACGTCCGCGTCCAGAGCGGGGGCTATCACCTCGGCGCCCGTCTCTCTCTTCAAGTCCCGGGCGTATCGCACGTGGTCCACGTGGTAATGCGTTATGATGATGGCCTTAATGTTTATCCCAGCCTCCCGGGCCTTGGCTAGAACCGCCGCTGGCTTGGCCCCGGCGTCTATGAGGGTTCCATCGTCTACCAAGTAGCTATTTGACATTCCCCTAATTAAGTGTATCCTCACGCCTATCCCCGCCTTCATTGGGGATTTAACGTTAATGCAGTGACGCCCCGCGCGGGATTCGGTCGTGGGTAGAGATATTTATATAGTAAATAATTGATCGGCGGTCCCCGTGGCTAAGCTTAGGCTATATATAATGCTCCAGAACATAGCGAACGGCCTTGCGCAGCCGTTCATATCTTTCCTGGCCGCCGTGGGCGGTGCCGGAGGGCCATTGCTGGGACTCGTGTCGTCGGCCAACTCCTTCTTCTGGGGAGTGGTTCAACTCCCCCTCAGCTACTCCAAGGCAAGGCCGGGCAGGTTACTGCTGCTGGGCAACCTACTCCTCGCCCTGCTCTGGGTCCTCCTAGGTCTGTTCGGCCCCATTGATTCAATCATCTATACCGCCATATACGTCGGCATAGCCTCCCTCAACGGCTTGATATCGTTCGCGTGGTTGCTGGTTATGGAGGAGCTGAGCAAGGGATCCAGGGGGAGGGTGTTGGCGGAGTACTCCTTCTTCGGGTCCGTGGGCGGCTTGATAGCGACGCTCCTGGCCGGCCTGTGGATAGGGAGGAGCCTCGCGGCCGCCTCGTACGTGTTCTACGTTACCGCGGCGATCCTGGCCCTGAACTCCATCAACGTGATCGGCATAACCATCAGCGAGAGGCAGCGATTGCCGGGCCCCTCCGCCCCGCCTCGGTTTTACCTGGTAACCACGCTGTTCGCGGTCACTTGGTCCTTCTCCTGGCCCCTCTTTCCGCTGGCGCAGGTGTACGTCTTCGACATGACCACCACCAACGTCGCCATAATCTCCGTCATAGCTGGGGTCTCCACGCTGGCCCTGCAGAGGAGGGTTGGTAGAATGGTGGATGGGCATAGGAGGACTATGATGTTCCTGGGAAGGCTGGGCCTGATAACGTTCCCCCTGGCGTACGCGCTGTCCCCCAACGTGTACTGGATATACGTGGCCAACGTGGTGTCCGGCTTCACTAACTCCGTCTCCAACACGGCGTACATGGCGTACCTATTCGATAATGCCAAGGATAGAAATAAAGCGATAGGGCTGTACAACGCCGTGTACGGCGCCGCCACCCTCCTGGGCTCCATAATGGGCGGGTGGGCCAGCTCGCTGGTGATTCCCTACCTGGGCATTAGGAGGGGCTTGGACCTCCTCTTCACGGCGGACGCCGCGGCGAGGGCATCCATGGCGGTCCTATACTTGACGCTCGACGATGCATCCCTGAGGCCGGCGGCCGTGGCGGTGGCCAAGAGATGATCCGAGGAGCGCCGGGCTTGGTCACCGTCGACTTCGGCGGGGAGTTGACATCGCTCTCCACCACCGTTAGGGGTGGGGGAATGAGCGCGGCCAGGGGCGCCATCTTCAAGACAGTCCCACGCGACTTCGACGGGGATCCAGACGAGGAGGCCGCCTCCGCCCTATCGATGGCCGGCGTGAGCGGGCAGTGGCTCGTGTTCCTCACGGCGGTTGACGTGGGCCTCGCCTCCATCGTGGATTGGGGGCGTGGATTCGCCGTATCCACGGCGGGTCTGGAGCCCCCAGCGTGCCTGCACACGATAAACGTGCTGGCGGTCAGCAGGGAGCCGTTGAACCAGGAGGGATTGGTGGATCTATTCAAGACGGCGGTGGAGGCGAAGTCATTGGCGGCCATCAAGCTGGGCTTGATGTGCGGCGACGACGTGGCTGTGGGCACGGTGTCGGACGCGGTGGCGGTAGCCGCCCCTCTCGCCGGCGAGGGCGCTAGGTTCGCGGGGCCCGGCACGTCCATTGGGGGAGCGGCCGCGCGAGGCGTCGTGGAGGCCGTGTTGACTGCAGCGTTCAAGTGGTTGTCGGCGTCCGGCGGCTCGTCCGGCTTCCTTGACGACGAATCGACGCGGAGGTACTTGGAGTTGATTAGGCACGGCTTGGCTGAGACCAGGTCCAGGTACTCGTCCTACTCATCGCCTTCCTGACGGCCCTCGCCGGCCCTGTCAGCCACTATTAGTGAGGCGAACCCGCCGATCAATAGCGCGAATCCCGCCGCGCCGGCGTATAGGGCCTTGGGCCAGAGGCCCAGCTTCACGGTGACCGTGTACTCGCTCCCGACGTACATGCACGCGCCGGGGCCGAGTATGGCCACTCCGCCGCTGGGCGGGAGGACGCCGCCGGGGGCTTGGGGGGTTATGGGTATGTAGTTCCCGTACCTGGCCAGCTGGGTCCCGTTCACTCCCTCCACCACCACTTGAATTGAGATGGGCAGCCTGGCGGTGATTGATGCGGCGGCGGACTCGTTGAAGGGATTGGGCTCCAATTCCTTCAGCGCCTCCACGCAGGTCCGCGCGTTTATGTAGTTATAGGAGCTGCTGGTCAGCTCATGGGCTTCGTAGAGCATGGTGGCGGCAGCCGCCAACGCGGCAATGCCGATGGCAATCAACAGCCTCTGTTTCACTCCGGAAACTCGCTTTCCCCCGTTTTAAGCCCTAGCCCCTCCCCTTTTTGCGTTGGGTTTTTGTAATTATTGCATGGCGATACAGTTAAATTGATAGCTGGAAGACGGCCCTAATCGTGAACAAGGAATCCGGCACGAAAATAGATAAGGCCAAGGTATCCAAGGCAATGCGTTCCATCCTGGAGGCGATTGGGGAGGATCCGGACAGGGAGGGGCTGCGCGACACGCCTAGGCGGGTGGCCGACATGTATGAGGAACTGCTGGAGGGTTATGAGAGCGAGGTGGATTACACTTGGTTCACGGAGTCCACGGACCTCGTCGTGATAGCCGGCATTAAGTTCTACAGCCTCTGCGAGCACCACGTGCTTCCATTCATGGGGCTGGCCCACGTCGCCTACGTGCCGCGCGGCAAGGTGATTGGGCTGAGCAAAATACCCAGGATAGTGCAGAAGTACGCGCGTCGCCTTCAAATTCAGGAGCGCATGACGCATCAAATAGCCCAGGAAATAATGGAGACCACGGGCTCCCCCGACGTCATGGTGGTCACGGAGGCGTACCACCTATGCGTCATAATGAGGGGCGCCAAGAACACGGCAGCCATGGTATCCATGGGTCTCAGGGGGGCCTTCAAGACCGATAAGGAGTTGAGGGGGGAGGTTTACGAAATGATAAGGCCCTACAGGTTACCCAAGTGGGTGCTCTGAGGGGAGCCTGACGGACGGCGGCTCCCTATCGGTGGCTATCCGCTTAGCGGAGGCGAAGGCTTCCCTCACGTTCTTTGGGAGGCTGAACATGTGGACGTGCGTCTCCCCGTCGTAGTACTTGAGGCTCCCCTTCACGTTGGCGGCTATCTTGGAGTCCACGTCGCTTGGGGGGATGGCCTTTGGATCCGCCGAGTCGCTGGCGAATATGAATCCCCAAGGCGCGTCGTAGGACGTCACGTACGCGCTGTAGGGCCTGGTGACTTTAAATACCGTGCTTATGGTTTTATGTATTGATGCCATGACGTCTAGCGCATCCGATGTATTGGCGGCCTGCGTCACCATCACTCCGCCCGGCCTCATGGCGTTCTTGACGGCCCTGTAGAACTCCACCGTGTAGAGGAGGCTGGCGGGCCCCCCCTCCATTGGATCCGTGGCGTCTATTATTATGGCGTCGAACTCCCCCCACGCCGCCTCCACGTACTTGCGCCCATCCCCCACCACCAGCTTGAACCGGGGATCGCTGAACGCGTCGGCCCCCATCTCAGGCAGGTACTTCTTGGAGGCGTTGACCACTGCCTCGTCCAGGTCCACCATGATGACCTCCCGGACCGATTTGTGCTTGAGCGCCTCCCTGGCCGTTGCGCCCTCGCCTCCCCCTATTATCAGGACCCTCTCCGGCTTTCCGTGGGCTATTAGGGCGGGGTGGACGAGGGATTCGTGGTATATGAATTCATCGTAGAGGGCGCTCTGAACCTTCCCGTCCAGCACCAATCCCCTCCCCAGGTCCTCGAACTCAACCACGTCTATTCTCTGGTACTTGGACTCCTCGCTGTAGTATATCTTTCTCACCCCCCTCACGTGCCAGCTGGTCGGCGATATGAACTCTATGAAGTAGCTCCCGAGCTTGCTCATCTTGCTGAAGCTCATGTGAACTCCGCGTCGATATCCCTTTATAAGCATGGCTGCCGCGTCTGGCTTTCAATTCTTCTTCAAGGTAAGTTTTTTAAATGGGGCTGTAAGGCGGTTTGCAGTGATCTGATTGTCCACTAAGGTGCCGGTGAGGAAGAAGATATTGGAGGACAATAAAAGGAAATGGATGATAAAGGAGTACTTGGAGTACAGGCTGGCCAAGTCAGGCTACGTGGATGCCACCATCCAGAGGCTCCCCATAGGGTCCAGAATAATGATAAGCGCGGAGCACAAGAACAGAATAATAGGCAGGAAGGGAGCCATAGTTAAGGAGTTGAGCGAGCAATTGAAGAACAAGTTCGACCTGGATAACGTTATGATAGACGTGGTCCAAGTCGAGGATCCTCAACACAACGCAAAGCTGGTTGGATTGAAGATAGCTAACGCCATGGCGAAGGGAGTCAAGTTCAGGCGAGCCGCCCTAGCCGCGCTGCGGCAACTCGGCGACGCGAAGGGCGTGGAGATAGTGATAAGCGGGAAGCTCAGCAGCGAGAGGTCCAGGTTCGAGAAGTACGTGAGGGGAGTCGTGTATAAGTCAGGCAACGACGCGTCCACTAAGGTACAGCGCTCAGTCACTTGGGTATTGCTCAACCAAGGATTGTTCGGCGTAAAGGTAATGATAATGCCTCCAGGCGTCACTCCCAGCGACAAGATAGAGATAGCGGAGCCGGAGAAAGTCGAGACGAAGCCCGAGATAACAGTCCAAGGCGAGGCGGGAGGCGAGGCGAATGAGCAGTAAGCAGAGGCTTAACTCCAAGTACATAAGGTCGCTGTCAAAGGAGGACAGGGAGAGGTTATTGGGGGACTTATTGACGGAGGTACGGAAGCTGAGGGCCCAGGCAGGCAAGGGAGTGGTCGAGAACCCGGGCCGGCTTAGAACTGTGAGGAAGGCAATAGCTAGGATACTAACCATTAAGCGGGAGGAGGAGCTCAAGACGAGCCGCTCAGCCTAGCCAGCGAGCCCAAGGCCCTCCTCCTATACTTCTCCTCTAATTTGGCGTTTTCAACAATGCTCCTCAACGTGGCTATCACCTCATCCGCGGTCCTCCTATCTATGGGGTACGGAACTCCATCCTTCCCGCCTATTGCGTAGGCGTACTTGAATGGATCGTATGGATGAGTCACGGGATCGTTGGGGGACGGCGGCTTCCCGTAGATCAAGTCAGCCACCAGGAACAGTGCCCTGGAGACTGCCGGTCCCATGCCCATCAACAACGCCTCCTCCAAGCTCTCCGGCCTCCTAGCCGCTAACGCCTCCAGAGAGCGAAGCCCGCGATTCCTCACCGGTTGGTAGTATACCAAGTCCCTCGAAACGGCCCCAAACGACCTTCCGTATAGCCACGCATCGATGCCCCCGCCCAGCATTGACCTAGCCACCCTATACTCTCTCACCAGCTTCCTGGGGTCCTCGTTGAGCAAATCAATGAGGAGCTTCCTGGTCCCCTCCTGCCCCGCCTCTATCACGTTCGCCGCCCTCCCCCTCACCCCAGCCACGGCTGAGTGAGGCTCGTTGACGAAGCTCCCCGGCTCCACCCAGTGGTACCGTCTGGCGAACCCCGTGGCCACATTCATTCCCTGCTGTATGATGGCCCACCTCCCCCTTCTCGTAACCAGCATGGAGTGGATGTATATTTGATGCCCATCCAGTAGAAGCGTTGAATCCACCTTGGCGGCCAGCCTGCTGGCTCTCTCCAGCGCGTCCGCGTCCACGTCGAACTCCCCGCCCAGCCCCCTAAGCTCTGTCGGCACGGCCGTCGCCCACTCCCCCTTACCGCCGAGCACCGCCAACCCGTCCCCCGGCTCCAGCACTTGCTTCAGTATGTGTATCACCACTGTTGTGGAGCCGCTGGAGTCCCAATCCATTCCAATGATGTTACTGAATCCCTGGAACCAGAAGGGATTGCCAAGCCTCTCCAATAACTCCTCCTCTCCCCACTCAATCAACATGGCATCTATCACTGCACGGGCCATTCGCTTCATTATTGGGATAAGCCAAGGAGGTACCTTCCCCCAATGAAGCGGTAGATCCGCCGCGCCCAACCCCACTGGGACAGTGCGCGCTGGGGGTTTATATTAATGGAAATTACAAAAGCCCCACACGTAAAGGCGGTAGTTTCACTGCGCTCTCTCCTCGGCCGCAGCGTTTATCTCGCTCACTTATTCATGAACGCCGCTGGATCCCCTCCATGTTCGTCACTCTTAGGTTTTGGTGCGTGCTGGAGCAGTGGAGGTCCGGGCTGCGGGTGTGCACCTGCCCTACTAGGACATTGCTCGCTTCATAATTGAATGGGGATTAGGCCCAGGCCAGAACCATTTGAGAAATCGAGCGTGGGGCCGTAAATGGCCGTCGGCCGAGCGGCTCACGGGTAAGAAACGCATTAATAGCGGCTGTGCGCTGCGGCTGCATGGATTTGGAGGAGAGGCTATTCCTGGTGAAGCGCTTCCCCACGGAGGAGGTGCTAACCGAGGATGAATTGAGGGAGTACTTGGAGACTGGGCAGGAATTGAAGCACTACATAGGCTTCGAGATATCGGGCTTCGTCCACATAGGCACTGGCGTGATAAGCATGAGCAAGCTCGTCGACATGCAGCGTGCCGGGATCAAAACATCGATACTGCTGGCCGACGTTCACTCGTGGCTCAACGATAAGCTGGGGGGAGACTTAGGCGCCATAAGGAGGGCCGCCACGGGCTACTTCGGGAGGACGTTGGCCAAGGCCATAGAGGTGCTTGGAGGGGACCCCTCTCGAGTGGAGTTCGTGCTTGCATCAGATATGTTCGAGAAAAACGAGAATTACTGGTACCAAGTCCTGGACCTGGCCAGGCAAGTCACCATGGCGGACGCCAAGCACAGCCTCACCATAATGGGGAGGAAGTACGGCGAGTCAGCCAAGCTGGCGTGGTTCATCTACCCATTAATGCAGGTGGTGGACGTCTACTCCCTGGGAACCCACATAGCGCAGGGCGGCGTGGATCAGAGGAAGGCATACGTGCTGGCAAGGGAGGTATGGGACAGGGTCAGGTTGATGCCACTGCGGCTGGGCGAGAGGAGCGTGAAGCCAATAATAGTGCTACACCACCTAATACCGGCGCTCAACCTGAAGGGAACCGAGTCCAGGGAGGAGCTGTCCGAGGCCAAGATGAGCAAGTCAAAGCCGGACACCGCCCTCTTCCTGCATGATCAGCCGGACGAGGTGAGGCGCAAGGTTCTCAACGCCTACTGCCCGCCTAAGGTGTTGGAGGGCAACCCAGTCCTGGACCTGGCCAGGGTGTTCTCGTTCAGGGAGCCCAGGAAGACCCCCTTCACAGTGGAGAAGCCGGCTCAGTTCGGCGGGGGGAGGCTGGAGTTCTGGACCTTCGAGGAGCTGGCCAAGGCCTACGGCGACGGCGCTGTTCACCCGCTCGACTTGAAGAAGACGGTGGCGGAGGAGGTCGTCAACGCCATGGCGCCGTTCCACGAGTGGTTCACCAAGGGCGATGGAGCGGTCCTCCTCGAGGAGATGAGGAGGTTAATGGGGAGCGCCCGGCCCGGTTGATCGATGGCGAGCGCTATATGTAGGTAAGCTCGGACTTGGTTAGGTCTATGGTCGCCTTGTCCAGGATCGACACCAGCCAGGAGTACACGACTAACTTCCTGGTCTCCAGGTTGGGGTCCTCCACGCACTTGACCGGCGCGCTCACGTTTATCGACTCCGCGTAGGCCAGATCCTCCACGATGGCTTGGACCTGCGGCATGGATATGTTGCCGGGCGCGTCCCACAGGTCGAGGGGTCTCTCCAGCGGGGTTCGGCGGCACTTGAACATGGGTCTCCCCACGCCTATGGAGGATCCATAGATGTTCCCATCGCTTGCCAGGAACCCCACTATCAGCTCCGTGCCGTGGGGCATCTTGGTCAGGGATGCGTTGGTGAGGGTCAGCGGCTTGCCGTCGCTGATTAACCTGTACTGCTGCCCCAGGTCTATCACCGTTGCCCAGGGCAGGTTCTCAAGCGGGACCTCGTAGGAGTTCCCCTTCTTAACTGCCTTGAACATCCTGACCAAGTCGAGCTGGGCGGCCGAGTACATCTTTACCAGCATCTGTAGATTGCCTATGGCATATGTCCTCCTATACATGTGAAATCCTTAAATAGAGGACTCCGGGGCGATTTATAAGTGAAACTAGTAAAGGCAACCTCTCCAGACGAGCTGCGCAGCATGGGGATAACCCCGAGGATCGGCGTGATAGGCGGCTCGGGGCTGTATGATCCTGGCATACTGGGCGACGCTGTTGAGGTGCAGATGCACACGCCCTACGGGTTCCCCAGCGATAACCTGATAGTGGGGAGGCTGGCGGGGTCCTGGGTCGCGTTCCTGCCTCGCCACGGCAGGGGGCATAAATACCCTCCCCACAAGATACCCTACAAGGCCAATGCGTGGGCCTTGAGGGCTGTGGGCGTGTCCTCCGTCATAGCGGTGAGCGCGGTTGGCAGTTTGAGGCAGGATTACGCGCCGGGGGACTTCGTGGTTCCAGATCAATTCGTGGACATGACTAAGGCCAGGGAGTACACGTTCTTCGACGGCCCCCGTGTTTGCCACCCGCAGATAGGCGTGGAGCCTTTCAACGAGGAAATCAGGCGACTCTTGGTGGAGGCCGCCGCCAAGTATAACAAGGTCCACGATGGGGGGTGCTACGTCTGCATAGAGGGACCCCGCTTCAGCACAAAGGCGGAGTCCAGGATATGGAGGGATGTGTACGCGTGCGACATAATAGGGATGACCCTGGTGCCGGAGATAAATTTGATCAGGGAGATGGGCATGTGCTATGGCCTACTCGCCTTGGTGACGGACTACGACATATGGGTCCCCCACCAACCCGTCACGGCCGATGCTGTGGAGAGGATGAGCGCGGAGAAGCTGGACCTGGCCAAGAAGGTGTTGGTGGACGTGATACCGAGGATACCGGACTCCCTGGGTGAGAAGTGCTCCAGGGAAATGGCAAATGCTTGCATATAGAATCGCCCCGGCCCGCTTCCCATCCTTAAGGGCGAGGCTTGCTTTTATTAATGGCCCTTGCCAAGCAGGTTCTTGAACATCTCGACTATCATTTTGTGATCTATGTTTATGTAGTCGGCCAGCATCAAATAAAGATTGAATGGAAGGGATCCCGCCAGCATAGTCCTGGCCAGGAAGAACTTGGCGGCGTCGGCCCCGCATGCCTGGGCAGCGTGCATTCCCTGCAAAGCGGCGAACACGGCGTATATGCCGGGGTCCACGTTGTATTGCGTGAAGATGGTGAGGACAGCGTCGGCGTATGCCTCCACGCTGGGAGCCTCCGTGAGTCTCCTGCTGGCTGCCTGAATCTCCGCGAACTTGGACGCCAGTGCTTGAAGCTTCCCGCTCAGCTCTGGGAATATGCGGCCCACATCGTTTATTGCGCTCATAGTTATGGATTGATGGTTCTTATCGATGCAGTCGCTGGGCTTCACTTGGAGCGCGATGGAGATCAGCTCCGCCGCCTCCTTAGCGTTCTCAATGTGAGACATGCTTTTGTTGACATTAATCGATTTTTAAGCATTAGGTTGTTTTTCGTTGTTTATATTTAATTTATATTCATGGAATTAATATTAAATATATGGAGATAAAAAGCCAACCTATCTTGAGCCTTATACGGGCTAGGGCCTCCCAATCGCCTTGCAATTAAAAGCCAACTTAGTTCCTCTGTGGCCTCTCTGTGTTTTGGAGTATGTATTTATTTGAGTTTATATATAGTGTTCGAGTTTTACATAGGAAGCGTTTAAGGAAGGACTGGATTCACCACTATCATGAGTTCAAATCAGTCGAGGAATCCCTTCAGCGACTTGAACGGCATGGGGCTATCCCTAGCCCACATTAAGGTGTTCTTCACCGCCGGCATGGGCTTCTTCACGGATGCATATGATCTCTTCATAATAGGGGCAGTGCTGGACGTGTTCAGCAAGACAAGCATTCCTGGATTTGACGTGGCGACGAAGGTGCTGGGCATGCCGTTGTCCGGCTTCCTGGGCGCGTCCGCCATATTCACGGCGATAATAGGCCAGCTCCTCTTCGGGGCATTGGCGGATAGATTTGGAAGGAAGAGCGTGTACGGAATAGAGGCCACCCTAATGGTGATCGGCGCGCTCCTATCCGCCGTGTCGCCCAACCTTTACTGGTTAATAGCCTCCCGCCTAGTGCTGGGGCTGGGCATAGGCGGCGATTACCCCGTGTCCTCCGTGATAATGAGCGAGTACGCTAACGCGAGGGACAGGGGAAAGCTGGTGGCCCTCGTCTTCTCCACGCAGGGAGTGGGTTCCCTTACCGCCATACTGGTTGGCGCGTTATCAGCGCTGTTCCTCCCGCCGGGGCTGGCTTGGAGAGTGATGCTGGGCGTAGGCGCCATCCCTGCCTTGTCGGTAATATACCTGAGGCGCAAGGTACCGGAGACACCGCGGTACGCTTTGCTAGTGAAGCGTGACAAGACGGAGGCGGAGAGGGCGGCTGGCCTTCTAGGCGCCAGGATCAGCGGCGCCGCGGCGTCCAGGAGCATGCCCGTGATGGAGTTCCTGAGGAGGTACTGGCTCACCCTATTGGCCACGGCGGGCGCTTGGTTCTTGATGGATATAGCGTTCTACGGCTCCGGCGTGTACTCCGGCCCCATAGTTTCATCGTTTATCCCAATAAGCTCCTCGCTTCCTGCATCGGTTCAAATAGAGAGGCTCATATTGGAGGCTGGCCTTCCATTCATAGTCGGGCTGCCGGGCTACTACCTGTCCGTGGCGCTGATGGACCGGTTGGGCCGCAAATCAATTCAATTAACGGGATTCGCCGGAATGGCCATACTATACTTAATAGTGGCCTCCATAATGGAGGTGAGCGGGACCAAGATAGTGGGCTTCCTGATACCGGCCTCGTACGCCCTATCCCTCTACGTGTTGACCTTCTTCTTCATAGACTTCGGACCCAACACCACCACCTTCGTGGTGCCCGCCGAGGTGTACCCAACGCGGTACAGGACCACGGGGCACGGGATATCGGCTGCCGCGGGGAAGGCGGGCGCGGCCATATCGACGCTCCTCTTCCCCTCGCTGGAGCTGGCTATAGGGATACGCGGCATATTGATGGTATACGCCGTGGCTGCCGTGTTGGGCCTTGGATTAACGCTGCTGTTGAGGGAGCCCAAGCAGAAGGACTTGGAGACCGTATCTGAGGAGGACATAGTTCCACTTGCTTGAAAATTGCATGGAAATAAAATTATTTTTAATTATCTTTTAAAGATAATTAAAGAATATGCTCAACCAGTTATTGCCTTTAGGTACGGGGTCAAGTACTTGCTGGAAGCCACTAATTGATAGTTGTATAGGCCTATTGTGTTGTTGTTTAGTATGAATGGTCCCGTGGTCATGTTGTATTGCGGAACTATTCCATAGCAGAGATACAGCCACATCTCGAATACAGGCATGAAGCCTTGCTCCATTGGTTGCTGATCTACGGTGCCTATTAACGTTCCATTTCTAATGGCATTCAAGGTGACGTTGTCTATGTCGAAGGCCATTATGAACACCTTGCCGTTTAGATGCATGTTATCTACTGCGGCGACGGCGGGATCAGTTCCAGCGGGTCCCAGAGTCACTATTAATTGAGTGTTCGGGTGGGCCTCTAGATATGAGGTTATTATGGAATACGAGTCGGCGTAATTGAGGGATATGGGAACTACATTTATTGTGGCTCCCGGATCAATGCTTTTCGTGACGTTCTCTATTCCATCAATTCTGAGGGTCAATCCCAGGAGTCCCGGCTCATGGTTGAATATAACTATTTGGGTCGGCATGGTGCCGAATCTCTGCTCATACCATTTTATCATGTATTGGCCAGCGCCAACGCCGGCCTCATAATCATATTGGCCCACGTATGCCAGGGTATCATTATAGGGAAAGCCGGGCAAGCTGCCTGGCGGCGGTATTACATTAACAACTATCACTGGTATTCCCATGCTGTGCGCCTCCTCTATTATTGGCTCCACGGCGGTGCCCGACGGCACCGATATAATCAGTCCATTAGGATGGGCTGCTAGGGCGGACTGCATTAAATTAACCAGGCTTGATATGGAGAACGTGCTGGGGGCTTCGTATATTACAGACATATTCAGCAAGTCCCCCATATAGACTGAGCTCTCCACTATTGGCACCCAAAATGGATCCGTTGGCGCCCCATGTGTTACGAAATACACCGTTAGCTTCTGATTGGGGTGCGCTGGACAAATGACGGGTAAGGCAGCCAATTTAGCTGTAGGCGATGTAGTGGTGGTTGATGATGGGGCCGACACTTTATATGCATATGCGGCCGCCAGCACTACTACGATGATTACCAGCACTATAATAATTATCGTCTGGCTTGATATACCTAGTCTTGCTGATTTTTTGCTCATAAACGGGTATAAATTATATATGTTTTTAAGTTTTTTGTAATATAATATTGACCTATATTATATTAATAAATGTTAATATAAATATTAAGAAATATTAATATAGTTGCCCATCAAGTTGGTATCAGCTTGGCTCCTATTGCTTTTTGGTTTATCACGGCAACAACGATCAATATTATGCCGACGAACGTGATGTACCAATACGATGGTACCTTCGCTAGTACCAAACCGACATAGATTAGGCCTATTATCAAGGATGCCAGAAAGGTACCTTGCATCTTACCTATGCCCCCAGTCAATGGGGTCCCCCCTATGACGGCCACCGCTAGAGTCAAGAGCGGGAGCGTCTGTCCCTCATCTACCGACATTGATGTGAAATACGTTAAGGAGAGGATTCCCATGAATCCGGCGGCCAGCGCGGAGAGCATGAAAAGTATCATCTTGACCATCTTCACGTTGACTCCAACTGCATATGCTGATCTAACGGAACCCCCGGTTGCGAATATATGGTTTCCGAACCTGGTATGCTCGAGGAGCATATACGAGATGGCCGTTATTGCTATGAACCATATGGTCCACGCATTTATTCCATGGAAAATATTTCCACTCAATATGGTCCAAAATGGAACGCTTTTAAGCACTATTGATATTGGAAAACCCCCAGTTACTATCAGGAGCAACCCCTCCAATGCATAGGATGTTCCCAATGTGGTTATGAAGGATGGTACATTCAGATAGACAGTTATCAATCCGTTTGCCAATCCCACAACCGTGGATACGGCCAGCGATATTATGAGCGATAGGTACGGATTATAGCCGGAATTGATCAATATTCCAAATGACATTCCGCCTAGAACGAAGACGGAACCCACGGATAGATCGAACTCCCCACCTATTAATAATAAAGTAATGAAAATGGATACTATGCCGTACTCCGATGCTGTTATCATTATGCTAGCCCAAGATGATAATGTCATGAGCAATGGGTTAATTGCATAAAAAATTGCTATTAACAGCGCAAATATTATGGCCGTTATCACCTCCCTATGGAGCTTTAGAAAGGCACTTGTCTTCTTTCGTATATCGGTTCGTTCGACCATGGTTGGTAATTAATTACTTTCTCTTATTAAATATTTCTTTATATTAATTGCTATTTATATAGGCTAATTATTGACGAAAAGATATAAAAATAAGCATAAAACAGCTGACATATGTTGGAGGTACGGAATCTTTGGAAGAGTTATGGTCATGTAATAGCATTAAGAGACGTTTCGTTCGATATAAAGGACGGCGATCTAATAGGCCTGGTGGGAGACAACGGTGCCGGAAAATCCACATTAGCCAAGATATTGGCCGGATACCTTAAACCTGATAGGGGTACCATACTGTTGAATGGGAAGGCAGTTACATTTAATTCGCCAAAGGAGGCCCGATTGGCTGGCATAGAGACTGTTTATCAAGACCTAGCCCTCATACCTCAACTGCCTGTGTATAGGAATGTATTTTTAGGTCGTGAGGCCACCAAGGCTGGCCTTCTCGATAAAAACAGCATGAGAAAGCTTACCAGCAAATTGCTGAAAGAATTTGGAATAGATATAAACGTAGATAAATACGCGGAGGAGTTGTCGGGCGGCCAGAGGCAAATGGTAGCAATAGTAAGGGCATTGATGTTCAATGCCAAACTGCTGATACTGGATGAACCCACTGCCGCTCTTTCTGTCTACGAATCGAAGAGCGTTTTGGACTTCGTGAAGACGCTGGTGGAGAAAAGAACCAGGGAAATGGCTGCAATAGTGATAAGCCATAATATCCACCACGTCCACTCAATAGCTAACCACATAATAGTAATGGATCATGGCACCATTGCATTGGATACCGAAGGAGGAAAGATGTCGCCTCAAGAATTGGAGGATTACATCGTGGAAACCGTTAGATCCCGTCTTAACGCTAAGTGAATTGTAAAATCTTCAATGAATTCATTCCTACTTGTCGGAAAAATTTAAAATCATAATTGATACTTTATCAAAGCATGCCCGATCAAGATGAGTATGACGGTTCAGAACTAATAGCTCAATTCCTAAAGAAAGCCGGAATAAAGTACGTATTTGGAATCCCGGGCCATGGCAATGTAAATATAGTGGATGCAATACTAGACGTACAGCCGGATGTCACCCTGATTCCAGTAAAGCACGAGCAGTGGGGTGGTCACATGGCTGATGGCTATTTCAGGGCTAATAGAAGAACGCCGGCCGTCGTCACTACGTCCGTCGGACCTGGGGCCACGAATCTGGCAACTGCCATGTCGACGGCATTCGTTGACTCCTCCACCTTCATAGCAATAACTGGACAGATACAAACATACCTTTTCGGTATGGGTATTTTCCAAGAAATAGAGAGGAAGCACTGGGTTGATTATTCAAATGGAATGGATCACTTTGCAAAGAGGACTTGGCTTGTCACGAATATACGGCAGTTGCCCAGGGTATTGGTCAATGCATACAAGGAGGCCCTATACGGAAGACCAGGCCCCGTCCTAATAGATTTGCCGATGGATATACAAGTAAGCAAGATAAAGACCGAGGTGCCTGATCCCCTTAAGTACGCGCCGATGGGTCGCATATATCCTGATCCAGATGCAATAAAAAGAGCGGCCGAGGTGCTCATCAATGCGGAACGCCCCATAATTCTGATCGGAGGTGGCGTTACCATGTCTGGCGCGGCGGAGCAGGTAGTTAAGGTAGCGGAGTTTCTGGGCGCTCCCGTCATGACCACGTTCAGGGGAGATGCCAAGGGAGGATTTCCTGAGGATCATGATCTTTATGCCTACTCTCCCGGCAACATAGGTAGTTCCGTCGCGAATGAGCTATCCAAATCCGCCGATGTGATTCTGGCAGTGGGGGTCACGTTCAGTGATGAGACGACTAGCTCGTATGTGCCGGATATAACCTTCAATATACCTCCAACCAAGCTCATACAAATAGACATTGACTACCATGAGATAGGCAAGAATTACCCAGTAGAGGTGGGGATAGTGGCAGATGCGGGTTCAGCGATGTCGGCCCTATATAATGCCCTGACCTCTATTGCTGCTGGAAGCAAGAAGGAGAACACTGCGTGGTATAGGAGGTTCAAGGAGTTGAAGCAGAAATGGTTGGAGGAGATGGAGGAAATGAGGAAGGGATCCCCCATGGGCATACCCAATATAGTTAAGATAGCCAGGGATGTTCTTCCCAGAGGCGCCATAATAACGCTGAGCGCTGGATTGCCCCAGGAGATATTCTCCCAACAGTGGCTGGCCTACCAGCCATTGACTTTTATAAGTTCGGGCGGTTTCTCCACAATGGGCTTCGCATTGCCCGCTGCGATAGGCGCTAAATTGGCGAGGCCCAACGATGTGGTGATGGCGGTGGAAGGCGATGGGTCTTTCCTGATGAATAACGTCGAATTATCCACCGCAGTTCAATTCAATATACCGATAATAGTCCTGGTGCTGAATAATTATGGATGGGTATCCATAAGGGACCTCCAGATCAGGAGCTTCATGGAGCGTATCTATAGGACTGAGTTCAGGAAGTCCGATAATTCGCTATATGAATTTTCAATAGAGAAGATAACCCGTGCATATGGCGCCGAGTACATCAGGGCGGAATCCCCCGATGCATTGCGGAATGCATTGGCAAAGTCCATTAGTATGAATGTGCCCACGGTGATCGAGGCAATAGTTGAAAGGAAGTTCCCATACAGCGGCTCTAAGGCATATGGCTATTGGGACATACCATCGCGTCGTATATTGTATAAAGATTGAAATATATCCAATGGTGCCGTGAGAATCACTATTAAATACTATTAATATAATCTATTAATACATAGAAATAGTGCGCCTATGGGTTAATATTTTTATATATCGCTTGAATGTGCTTTTCATGGCTACTCTAGATGTTCCTAGAAAAAATTACGGCAAATTGAGGCAATTCATAAATGGCAAATGGGTTGAATCCCACTCGCCCAATTATGCTCCACTATATGATCCGGGATTAGGGAGCATCATCGGGGAGGTCCCGCTCGGCACAAAGGATGACGTGGATGAGGCCGTCAATGCCGCATATGAGGCGTTCAAATCGTGGAGTAAAGTACCGATACCAGATAGGCTTCAATATTTATTTAAGCTTAAACAAATACTTGAGGATAACAAGGAACTCATAGCCAGGGTTAATACCCAGAATCACGGCAAGTCAATAGGGGATTCGAGGGGAGATATACGGAGGAGCATTGAGAACGTGGAGAGCTCAATAGCTGTTTTGCTTTCTCTTTCCAAGGGCGAATACCAGCGCGAAATCGCCAGCGAGATAGACGAGGTCATGGCACGAGAACCCCTCGGCGTGTTCGCGGCGGTAACCCCATATAATTTTCCAGTGATGATTCCTTTCTGGTTTATACCATATGCCATCGCCTTGGGCGATACCGTGGTGGTTAAGGTCAGTCCAGTAACGCCCATACCCATGACGTACGTGATGGAGTTAATTGCAGAGGTGTTCCCGCCGGGAGTCCTTAACTTGGTCCACCTCGATAACTCCGCCGTGGAGTACTTGGTATCCCATGATAAGATAGAGGGAACAGGGTTCGTGGGCACATCATCGATAGCCATGAAGTTATACTCGGCGGCAGCCGCGTCAGGTAAAAGATACATAGGGGGCGGTGGGGCTGCCAATTACGCCGTCGTAATGCCAGATGCAGAGCTTGGAAATACTGTGGAGACCCTTGTACATTCCAAGTATGGAAACGCGGGTCAGCGATGCTTGGCCATACAAAACATAGTTGTGGTGGGAGATGATAACTATTACAATAAATTCAAGAATTCCTTCGTGGAGAGGACTAAGGCATTGAAGGTAGGTTACGGCCTAAACGAGGGGGTGGAGATGGGGCCGATGACAACGGATCAATACCGCCGCAACGTTATGAAGAAGATAGATGATGCTTTGAACGAAGGCGCCAAGCTTGTACTGGATGGGCGGAACTTCACTGTAAACGGGTATCCCAGCGGATTTTACCTAGGACCAACTATTCTGGAGGACGTCAGCCCAACTATGGCGACAGCAAGGGAGGAGATCTTCGGGCCGGTGGTCAATTTGATGAGGGCTAAGGAATTAGATGAGGCGGTTAGCTGGATAAATGCGGGGAAGTATCATCATTCCGCCGTGATATTCACGCAGAACGGCAAATGGGCCAGGACGTTCTCCAATGAAGTGAGGGTGGGGAATGTTGGAGTCAATATAGGCGTGGCCGCGCCCGTGGGCTGGTTCCCCTTTGGAGGTAAGGGCATATCCGGCCTAGGCAGCCACCATCCCCAAATAGACACCGTGGACTTCTTTACAGATAGAAAAATAATAATAACTAGATGGTATTAAATTATTTTTCAATTTGAAATAGCTCAATATTTTTGCTGTATATTATTGATAGTTAATGAACCTCACACAAAATTTTAAAATAAGCAGCATCTTAATCAATCATGACAATAAACATAGGGGTTATAGGGGTTGGCCTGATAGGTAGATTTCATGCATTGACCTTATCGCATGAAATCGAGGACGCGAGGCTTATCGGAGTCGTCGATTCTAACGCCAAGGTAGCGGAGCGAGTGGCCTCGGAGACCCATACCGTTGCATATAACGACTACGTTAAGCTGCTGGAGAATAAGGACCTGGATGCAGTGGTGGTTGCCGTGCCCACCGCGTTCAAGCCGGAAATAATAAAGGCCGCAATGGATTCCGGCAAGCACGTATTCGTGGAGAAACCATTGGCACTGGATTTGAAAAACGCGGATGAGATAGTCGATTTATCCAAAAAACGAAAGGTATGGGTGCAAGTTGGCTATCAACGTCGATTCGATCCAATGTACAGGAAAATAAAGGAGTACATGAATGAGGGAGAAATAGGCGACTTGATCTATATCATGTCGGTCACCAGGGATCCCCCACTTCCCAATCCGGGCGTCAACGTGGAGATAAGCGGCGGCATCTTCCTGGATACCTCCAGCCACGACTATGACACGATCAGGTGGTTGGCCAATACGGAGGCTAAAACAGTTATGGCCCAAGGCTCCCGCGTGACGGGGCAGGGGGATTATGACGTGACCACCACCACTATTGCGCTATCCAACAATGCAATGGCGTACGTGGATGCCTGTAGGTTCAGCGCGTATGGGTACGATACACGCGTTGAGGTTCTTGGCACCAAGGGCTCCATATTGGTGGTGCCCGTCAATTCCTCGCGCAGTAACGATGTTGTACTTGTAAAAAAGCAGGATAAATACGAATGGTTCATAGAGAGATTCCAGGAGGCGTATAAGGAGGAACTGCGGGCATTCATAGACTCTGTCAAGAATGACAAACGACCCCTAGTGACTGCCGAGGATGGTAGGGCTGCATTAGAAATAGCGTTGGCTGCCAAGCTATCCATGCAAAGCAGAAAAGCAGTTGATCTACCGCTGGGTTAGGCATATGCCCGACATAGGGGAGGCCGGCCTAAAGAAATTAAATGATGTTCTAAAAAGCATTTGGAGACGCAGGATAAGTGATCGCGCCAGGGATGAGGCTTACGATATATTGAGGCGGAGGAAGAAGCCCAGCTTGGAAAGGGCTGTGGAAAGGGGATTGATCATACTTGCAGCGGATCACCCGGCCCGGCTGAACTTCGCAGTAGGCGATGATAAGCACGCGTTACTGGATAGGGGAAGATTGTTAGTAAAGACATTTACCGCGTTGATGCTGGATGAAGTGGATGGAATACTGCTCACCGCCGATATACTTGATGAGCTGTTGATATTGGCCAATGTTTTGGAAGATGAGCTGGACATGCCGTTAAAGGAGTATTTAGGCAGCAAAATAATAATAGGGTCCATAAATAGAGGCGGATTAAACGGGTCGATTTTTGAATTGGATGATAGGGTAACCGCTTTTAGGCCCAGCGACATAGCCAAGCTGGGACTGGATGGAGCTAAGTTATTGCTTAGAATAGACTTAAGCGATGAACGAACGCTGAATACCTTGACCTACGCCTACGAGGCGTCCCGGGAGTGCTCCGACTTGGGCTTGCCGTTATTCATTGAGGTGTTCCCGGTTCGCAAGGCGAGTAACGGCTATTCCACAATAGATGATCCATACGAACTGGCCGCCGCGGTTAACGTGGCCTCCGGGTTGGGTTATAGCACGTTTAGGAGGTTCTTGAAGCTGCCGTTCACTCATGATTTTGAAATAGTGGCCAGGTCCACTACCTTACCCATAATGTTGCTGGGCGGCGGATCCGGCGATAGTGGGGTGTTCATAAAGAATGTGAGGGAGGCCTTAATGGCTGGAAACAACGTTGTGGGCGTGGTGGCTGGAAGGAATATTCTTTTTCCCAGGGACTCCGATACTGAGACCGTGATAAAGGAATTGAGAAATGCCATCAATCATGTAAAGGCTGGTAAAAACACATCTACATCCTAGCCCTCAACGTATTGAAGGAAATGCCATAAAGTCTCTTCTGCTGGAACGGGAGGAAATCAGTGATGACTAAATAATGCTGGAGGGATCTGCGTTGATACTTGGTTTAATAAATAGAACATTTACTGCATCAATGTATTGATTGCCTGATTTATGTAGATGATATATATTAATCTCTATTAATATAATATTAACAACATTAAAAAATATTTTATATTTTTCAAGTTTGTAATCTAGAAAATATTTAAAAAACTGCTAATTATTGCAACTATCTATGGGTCTAAATTTCGACGATATGCCTCTCAGAAAGCTGGGAAAATACTTCTGGCTGGCCTGGTTCACGGCATCCATGGGCCAATTCGTCGATGCATACGATACATTGATAATAGGCGCTGCGCTGCTATACTTGGACCCGCTATGGAAATTGACCGCGAGCCAAACCGGATTACTGGCATCGTCGGCATTCATAGGAGTGGCGGTGGGCGCGCCCCTATTCGGAGCATTCGCGGATAGGATAGGCAGGCGGCTTCTATACATTTGGGACTTGATATTCCTGGTGGTGTTCGGCTTCCTCAGCGCGTTTGCAGCCAACTTCGTGCAGCTATACATACTTAGATTATTGATAGGAATCGGGGTGGGAGGAGATTACGCCCTCTCCCCGACAATGGTGGCCGAGTACGCGCCTGCCAAGAGGAGGGGATTCGCGCTTGCATCTATGAACAGCTTCTGGGGAATTGGATCGGTGGTGGGCTTCCTATCTGCGTTCGCCTTCGCCGTGGCCTACGGAGGCAATCCAAACCTAGCTTGGAGGGTGATGCTGGGAAGCGAGGCGATATGGGGCCTTATCATAATAATATTGAGGATGGGCATACTGGAGAGCCCGAGGTGGGCCGCAATACAGGAGAAGATCGGGCAGAAGATAAAGGAGACGCATGAGGACGTGGTCAAGAAGATGACGGGTGGATCCGAGGCATCACTGGATCCGGGCAAGCCCGGCCGTCCCTCTCTTAAGGCCCTGTTCGAGGGAAACATGTGGAAGACGACGCTGTTCATATGGGTATGGTGGCCCGTGGCTGACATCGCCTTCTACGGCTCAAATCTGTACACTCCCTACATAACCAAGGGATTAGGATTAACCACGCCTCAACTGGCCTTCCTGGCCTCCGCGCTCTACTGGGTGATAGCGCTGTTCGGCTACTACACGGCTGCCGTGACGTACGATAAGTGGGGACGTAGATTTATGGTGATAGTCGGAGCCCTAGTAATGGGCATAGACATGGTAGCCGGCTTGGTGATGTACGAGCTAGGCTTGTTCGGGACTAACTTGGCGTTCCCGCTCATAATGATACTATTCACCATATACTACTACTTCATGAACTTCGGCCCCGGTCCCTACACAGTGGCCTTGGCGGAACTATGGCCCACTAGGGTTAGAGCGACTGGGCATGGGTTGGCATCGATGTTCTCCAGGATAGGCGCGGCGGCCAGCACGTACGTCCTACCAGTCCTGGTGAAACAGATAGGATACAGCGGAGCATTTGCATTGCTCGGCGGAGCAATTCTCTTCGTTGCTCTGTGGTCGTACCTATTAATGCCTGAAACTAAGCAGTTGACCCCAACGCAGATAGAAGATAAGTTAACCGGGACTAAGTAAGGGTCCATATCTTCAAATAGTTAAAATTAAAATCAGTATGTTCTTTTGCTTATCGAGTGCGTATTTTCTCCATATAATTCAACAATCAGCTTATCTCGCATGTTATTTAGCGCGGAGAGATTGATTAAATT
The DNA here is from genome assembly GCF_055398215.1 of Thermocladium modestius. Lineage (NCBI taxonomy): Archaea > Thermoproteati > Thermoproteota > Thermoprotei > Thermoproteales > Thermoproteaceae > Thermocladium > Thermocladium modestius. Next base: position 623,308 of record NZ_AP043731.1, read on the forward strand.
GATCGATCAATAAACCCAAAAGCTTAATAGTATAGATAATAATACCTATACGGTTATGATAAGATGCGCCTTGTTCGACTTCGATGATACTCTGGTCGACTCGAATCCCGCCAGGGAATGCGCGAGGCGGGCCGTTGCTTCTGAATTGTCATCCCTTACTGGAATAGATAGTAAAATCATAGACTCAGTGATCCTTGAAATAGAGCAGAAAATGGAGGTCTCCAATATATTCAATAGAAATATTTGGTGGAGGAGCGTGGCTAAGGCAATAGGCGTGAGCATTGGGGAGGAACAAGAGAATGGCTTGACATCGCTTTATTGGAGCAAGTGGATTGAGGGGTCCCGTGCATTCAGGGATGCCATATATGCATTGCCGGAGCTGGACAAGTGCGGCGTGGTACTCGGTATGATAGCAAATGACGACGGCACTCCGGGGTATAAGCGCAGGAGGATTGAGCGCAGCGATATCCCGCTTGACTTGTTTAAGCTGATATTGATAGCCGGCGATGATGTGCCGCAGGAGAAGCCCGATCCAGCCCCGTTCAGCAAGGCCTTGTCGATATTGGGAATGGATCCCAAGGCCTGCCTATACGTGGGGGATAAGCCGTACGCTGACGTGCCCGGTGCCAAGAAAGTCGGAATGTGGACTGCTATAGTGAAGAGAGGTCCAATAGGCGATTTATTGCACATGGCTGACGAGGCGAAGCCAAGCTTCGTGATAGGCTCGCTTAATGAATTGATCAATATCTTGCAGTGCTAGGATAATATAATTATTTGACATTCTATTTAGTTTAGTCCAACGGTTTTTACAACAATAATTTGTTGAGGTAATCCATGCTTTTTTTGGCTATATCGTTTGGGCTTTGTCCGGATAATGCCTCCACCTCCACCATTAAGTCGCCATTATACTTCACGTCCCTTAACGCGGCAATTACGGGCTTGAAGTTTATGATGCCATTGCCGACATTCACGAAGTCTGTCGTGAACCTTATCTTGCTCTTGGGGGCCTTCACCCGTAGGTCCTTTAGGTGAACCAACCCGATCTTGCTTGCGTGCTCCTTTATGAACTTTACTGAGTCTATTCCAGCAGCCTCCGCGTGGGCAGTATCTAGGCATATCCTTAATTTAGGTATTGACTCCAGCGCGCTTAGTACTTGGTCCTCGGTCTCAAAGCACGTGCGTAGATGATTGTGTAGAGCCACAGTTATTCCCTCACTGCTCGCCTTGTCAGTGAATTCTGCAAGCATCTTTAAGGCCTCATTACAATCCTTTTTCCTTACAACTACCCAGAGAAGCTTGGATCCAGCTGCCTTAGCCCATTCTATGTCTTGATCCCGCATTACGGAATAGGAACCACCGTTTTCCAGTCCCACCTTCCTCAAGTCATCGCTGACCCTCCTGGGCTCTTTTATTAATCGTGATGGTAACATTCTGACCTCCAGTCCCACGCTATCATATCCTAGTTGCTTTATGTACTCGAGAGTCTCCAAAAAGGATTTCTCATCCTTAAATTTGCCCCACAGAATGGTGGTTATCGATTTCCTCATGACTTAATCTATTGGAGGGGGTTATTAACTTTTTTCAAGGATATTTTGCATATTTAATGTTTGGCAAACTTTAATTAGGAATTGCTCGATAGTGAGGGTATGACTGGCATATTGGTGATTGGAGGAGGACGAATGGGCAGAATACACTCGATTAACGTGAAGTCGCTTGGCGGCGAGTTGCTTGGCGTGGTGGACGTCAATGAGGCAGCGAATGCCTTGGCCCGGGAGCTACACGTGCCGTATTTTAAGGATATCGACGCTGCATTTGCATCGCTTAAGGATAAGGTAGACGCGGTAATAATAGCGACATCCACGCCCACTCATTTTGGGCTGATAAAGCAATCAGTGGAGTGCGGCCTTGACATTTTCGTCGAGAAGCCCGTGGGCATCAATAGAGTGGAGGCAGAGGAAGTGGTTAAATTGGTTCATAATAGCGGCGTTAAGCTGCAGGTTGGGTTTCATAAGCGGTTCGATGCCGATTTCGCGGAGTTTAGCAAGGCAGTGACGAGCGGGGACCTGGGGCGCCCCCTCATCGTCAGATTCGTGGCGCGAGATCCAGTGACTCCGCAACCGCCGGCGGGGATATTCACGGGCGAGGCCGGCGCCATTTTCTACGACTTCGTGATTCACGATCTGGACATGTCGAATTGGTTATTCGGCATGCCGACCGCGGTTTACTCAGATGGAGGTGTATTTATTTGTAAGTGGTACAGCAATGCCAATGATCTGGATAATGTAATCGTTGAATTGAGGTATAAGGATGGACCGCTCGTTACGATATAGACCAGCAGGTGCTCCAACTATGGCTATGACGTGAGGGCAGAGGCATTTATGAGCAAGGGAGTGGTAGGGATGAGGGATTACCTAAACAATAATGTGTTCACAATTAGCGAGAACATAATTAGGACGGCTGTTAGGCCCTGGTTCGCCGAGAGGTTCGATCAAGCATACCGCAGCGAGTTGGCTGCATTCCTGCGGAGCCTATCGGATGGGGTAACCCCCGCTCCTAACGAGCTCGATGGATTGAGGGCAAACATATTGGCAGAGGCAGCCGCTAAGTCGTTCATGGAGGGAAGGCCCATTACGTTAAGTGACGTGGCTTAGCATTGCCGTGCAGTTGCTCCCCCCGTTCCCTTAGAAATTGCATGACCTCATCGTAGGTGGGCATTGCTTCGGAGCAGGAATGCCTGGTCACCACTATTGCGGCGGCTGCGCTGGCGAACTTCAGTACATCCCCCACCTCCCATCCGCTTTTCAATAAATAGAGATATCCGTACAGGAACGCTGCTAGGAAGGCGTCGCCCGCGCCCAGGGTCTTCAACACGTTGACCTTGAACGCCTCGGTGTTTATCGCATTGCCGTGATAAAAAACGGTGGTCCCCTCCCCTCCCCTGGTCACTATTAGTATCCTCTTCTCCTTACCCCTAATCGAGTCAATCGCTGCATCAATGCTTGACTCGCCTGTTGCGGCCAGCCACTCGGGCACGCCGCCTATTACTATGCTTGACTTATCCAGCACCGCTTTGTATCTCTTAATCCTGTCCTCATCCGGCACGCCGCTCCAAGTCGATGGTCTCCAATCCAAATTGAATAGAATTGTTTTTCCAGCGTTGGCCGCTAGATCCACCGCGTGGAGATTCGCGCCTAGGGACGGCTCGGCGGAGAGCCCAGTGCCGGTGATCACCAATACCTTTGTTCCATTTATTACGGAAATGGGTATGTCATCCTTGGTTATCCTGAGGTCGGCCACCTCGCCCTTCGGCCTGTAAAATATGAAGTCCGGGTCCTTGCCTGGAAATATCGCGGCGAACACCAATCCCATCAATGCATCGGGGTCCTCCTTTATGTAGCTCACATCAACCCCATTATCCCTCAAGTAATCCTTGGCGAACTTGCCCAACGGGTCCGTGCTCACCCTGGTTATCAGCGCAGCCCTCATGCCGTACCTGGCGCATCCAATTGCGGTATTGGTTACGGTGCCTCCCACGTATTTCACGAACCGCGCCGCCTTGTCCAGCGGCTTGCCGAAATCATCGGAGTACAGATCTATTCCCAACCTACCTATGAGAACCACATCATAATCGTCCCTTCTTTGATTCATGCCGGGCGCAACTAGGCAAAAAATTTAAACATTATTTTAATCCCTGATAGGTATGCTGTTCAAATATTCGGTTTATAATAAAATCAATGAATTATCAACGGTCTTTGATAAAGACGGTTATCGCATGCAAAGCATAAGCACCAATAGGGAGGTCACCGTACACATGAAGGCCGAAGGCAATGAGAGGCTCATCTTCCCGCTCAAGGGCTCCGTTAAGGCCAAGGATGTAGTTCTAAACGAGTTGGACATGCTCTATGTGCCTAGGAACCACGAGCTTGGCTTGGATGTGTCCCCCGGCTCCGTGGTTTACATAGCGAGCGCGGCGGCGTCGGCGGATAAGGAGATGTTCGTGAGGCGGTTCAGCGAGGGCAAGAGATTAACCGTGGGGTTCCCGCCGTATAAAAGGGATGTGATAACCATGATAGGTGAGGAGGACCCCGTGTGCAGCTTCTTGGCTGGGTACGATGAGGGAGAGCCGGGGAATTGGACCAGCTACCCACCTCACAGGCATGATGGGAAGCCTGAGGCCTATATATTCTACGGCATGGGAAACAGCTTCGGCGTTCAACTCATTTTGACGGAAGAGGATGAACAGGCCTACGTCGTTCATGACTACGATGTCGTGTTGATTCCGAGAGGGTATCATCCTAACGTTGGAACCACGTTGAACGGGATCAAGTATGCCTGGGTGATAGCTGTTCCTCCATCCATGAAAAGGGATTTATCGGTCATGATTCAGCCGGAGTTCAAGAACGTGCCGATGGGTCAGTCCCACCTGAAGACTTGAGGTGTTAATTGATTTTCGCCGGAAAACAGGATTTAATTCCTCTCATCATCAATGGGAAATCAATCATAAATCGAAGTTGGGCCATATCTTCCTGATTTCGCTCATATCCAAGTCAATGCCCAGCCCCGGCTCGTCGCTTAGCTCTATGAATCCCTTGTCTATCAATTGTTTCTTGGGCTTTATTATGCTGTTCCAGAACGGTATGTCGTGGCCATGGAATTCCAGCATGCCGAACGTGTTGGCCATGGACGCTACATGGGCATGAGCCATTGTGGCTATGGGGGATCCTATATTGTGCGGCGACATCTCTATGTCATACATTGAAGCCAGGTCAGCTATCTTGACTCCCTCCCCTATCCCACCGGCCTTAGCGAGGTCCGGGGCCCACACCCTAATTCCAGTTCCCAGTAGATCCTTGAATTGATAAACGGTGTACATGTTCTCCCCCGTCTCTATGGGGACTTGGCAGAGCTGGGTTAGCAGTTTATACTCATCTAGGTTGCTGATTGTCATCTGGGCGGGCACGGGGTCCTCTATCCAGTGGGGTCTATACGGTTCCACGGCCTTGCAAATCCTTGCCGCCGTGTTTATGTCATACCTCCAGTGTAGATCGAACATCAAATCGACCCCATCCCCCACCGCCTCCCTAGCTGCCTTCACCAGAGATGCCAAATAATCTATGTCCCTTAAAGTCAATTCCCCGCTCATGATTAGCGCTGGGTCAGTGTAGGGGGTGGGCACGTCTAAGTCGAACTTGATGGCGGTGAACCCCTCCCCAGCCAATTCCTTTGCCCTGCCTGCATAGGCTTCTGGACTGTAATCCTCATTCCATTTTTCTATGGATAGCCTGCCATGTATTGGATTATTGGCGGAGATAATTCTGCTCCTCTCTATGTTGGCCTCGCCGAGCCAAGCCGGTTCGACGGGCATGGCCAGGGAATTCATGGCCTCCAACCCCTTACCTCCATGGGCATCTACGTATACCCTAATCTTATCCCTATACCCCCCTAACAGCCTCCAGATGGGCATGTTGAGGAACTTGCCCACCAAATCATATAGTGCAATATTTATTGCGGAGATAAAGTGATACGTCGTGGTGCCCGAGTAATGCGTGGCCCACCTGAGCTTCTGCTCTATCCTCCTGATCTTTAACGCATCCTCTCCCACCAACAATTCCCGGAAGGAGGGCAGCATGTTGACGAGGCCAGGCGCGTGACCAGCCTCCCCAACCCCATATAAATCCCCCGCGTATATTTTGACGAATGTCCACTCAAAATTGGCTTGAACGGATTGAGCCCTTATATCGGTTATCCTGAGCTCCATAACTGAATCTGTGTCTGTCGAATAAATTATTTGCTGCGGATAGCATAAGAGGAGCTCCCCATATCAATGCCCCGTGGATTCCATGGGCGGAAAGCACGCTATGCCTCCCCTTCGGCCGAGACAGGAAATCGTCCCGGCAAGCAGAATTGCTCGGCCGCTCAACGCCTACAATGAAATGCCCCGCTTGCCTTCACGTCACTGGAAAGCCGTCCTCACCTCGGCCCAATCCATTGGGTTCCCGGCCCTCACCTCCATCACCCTGCTGGGCCCGGGTATCAGCTCCACCAATTGATCCGCCACCACCCTCCTGGCCCGTGCATCTATCTTGATCAACCCCTCCCTCACCGCTTGCGCGGCCCGCCCCCGCTCCATGCCGCCGGGCCTTATAACGGCGTACACATGCGCCAGCCTAGCCACGGCGCTGGGCGGCGCGGAGATCGGCCGAGCCACCTCCCCATCGAACCTAACCCCCACCCCCAGGGAGAGCTCCACGCCTCTCACCCACCCCCGTTCCCCGTATATCATGAAACTGCCCTTCCCCACATACTCCCCGGAGGGAGCCTCCTTGCCAACCCTGCTTCCCTCCACGTAGAACACGTCGCCCGCCATTGCCCCCGCGATCCAAAGCTTGGAGTTTGACGCGGCGAAGACCGCGGCCTCCATTATGTCCTCCGGATCCGGCGAGCCGCCGTTTATCCTCAAAACCGTGGCCGCCGCGCCGGGCACGTCGGCGTGGAAGAAGAGGTCCTGGTCCCTCATGTACCGCTTCACCAACGCCTCGTTCTGATCGGCGTTTCTCCCAGCCAAGACGCCGCGCCCGCCGGACGTCACGAACCACTTAAACCGCTCGAACCACTCCTTCCCGTACACCACCCTCACCGACTCCTTGAATGAGCTCTCAGCCCCCTCAGCCCTCAACTGCAGCCCCCTCAGCCTCTCCTCCATCCTCCTTATGGTTTCCCCCGCTCCCTCAGCCTTTCGCCTCAACTCCTTGGCTAGCCCGAAGTACTTGTTGGCGGCGTCCCCCGGCGACTCGTTCAATCCGATGACGGCCTCCAACCCACCCAGGTCCAGCCTCAAGGATCTCTTGGCTGCGTCGAAGCCCACGACCCTAATGGAGCCCACCGACAGCCCGAGGGCTCTCTCTGGGAAGGAGTCCTTATCCTCGCCGTAAAGCCTCCTCGCCTCCCTCAGCAACTCCTCCAGGCCGTATAGGTTAAGCATTATAGCCTCCCCCACCCTCCTCGCCTCCTCCGCCTCCGCCTCATTCCTGTTCCTCGCCTTCCTCGCCTCCTCCAAGCTGGCCATCAACCTACCGGCCTCGTTTCTAGCCTCCTCCGCTGATTTACGCGCGGCCTCCTCCGCCTCCAGTCTCCAGAAGTACTCGTCCACGGCCTCGTTGAAGGAATTGAACCTCACCAACTCCCCGCCGATCGTCTTGAAGGGCACGGGAGACACGAACGCCGCCTCCCCGTTCACTACGTGGATGACCGGCTCCCTGGGACCCACGGCGGCCATCACAGCCATCTCCCTAAACGCCCTCCACGCCTCAAGGGGATCCCCGCAATCAGCCCTAGCGCACACCTCAGCCTCCAACTCCCGGCTCAACCCCAGCCTCCTCCCCATGCCCTCCCCAACCGCGTCCAGGAATGAGTCTGCGAAGCGGGGGTCCTTGAAGGACCTTGGGGGAGGGACGTAATGATCACCCAGCCTCAATTCCCTGTCCCTCGACTTATACCCATGGAGCAGCCACAGTATTCGTCTTCCTCCTTCCTCCTTTCCGTTCTTCTCTGCCTCGACGAGAGCGGCGTTGAAGGGGTTGAGCAGCTCCACCACCAGCGTCCCACAGTTCGTCCTAAGCTCGATAACCCTATCGAAGAACGGCACCTCTACACGCTCCAGCCTGCACCCCTCAAGCCTAGCACGCAGGGCGGGGAGTGGGGAGACGTTGGGCGGCATCCTGGTCGTCAGGCTCACCCTGTTCTTGTTGGCCACGATCAATCGCTTCTCCCTGCCCACCCTGAGCAGTATGGAGTCTCCGATCCCGTAGACCTTATCCACGGCCTGCCCAGCCACCTCCGCGTTCAACTCGCCCGCCACGGCCAGCAGGTCCAGCGCTGATAGGGACTTCTTCACCGAGCCCGATGCCCGGCTTGGGTTAAAAACTCTTTGGATGGGCCGCAGTTAAGGATAAATACCGCTCGCTTGATTACCCCCTCGATGTCCGATCAAAGGGAGGGAGGCGACGCGGAGAAAAGGAAGTTGCTCATTCCGTCGTTTCTCACGGCGGACGTGTTCAAGAAGGAGCGGAAGGCCCCCATGGAGAGGCGTCTCAGGCTGAGGAGGAGGGGGGACGTGGATGAGGGGAGGGCATTGATGAATCCCAATACCATGAAGGAATTGAATATAACCATGGAAATAGAGGCCGTGCTGGTGGGCGGCGGCGCGAGGGAGCGCAGGTACGTCTTCAAGGTGGTGGCCAAGGATGACGTGCCGCCCGGCGAGGTTTGGTGCAACGAGGAGGAGCTGAGGAGGAACGGCATAGCGGACAACTCAATAGCAACAATACGCGCCCACAAGAGGGAGCAGAGTGATCAGGGGAATCCTTAAGGGGGACACGGTAATAGTAAGCGACCCCGAGGAGGCGCGGCTCCTCTACACCTCATCGTTCTACGGCAAATTCATTGGATTAGATAAAGTAAAGCCAGGCGAGGTGGTCTCGGCATCATCGCCGCTGCATCTATCCATATTGGATGCAGTATACTTGGCTGAGAAGGGGTCGCTGGAGGTGGTGAGGAGCGACGGCTCCCCAGTCCACATAGATGAGTTGAGGGAGGCCCTGGCGTCCAGGTTCCACGACCCATCCACGGTGTACGGCATATACAGGTTCTTCAGGGATGGGGGGTATATAGTGAAGAGCGGCTTGAAGTTCGGCAGCCTATTCGCTATATACGAGAAGGGGCCCGGTATAGATCACGCGCCCATCCTAATACACTACCTAGACCCGGCCAGGAACCTCACCGCGCTGGACATAACCCGGGCCGCCCGGCTGAGCCACAGCGTTAGGAAGACGTTCGTGCTCGCCACAAGGGACATAGACGACCTCTACTTCATAGGATTCGAGTGGTGGAACCCCTAATCACTTGCCCCTCTTTCCCAATATGTCCAGCCACGGGTTCTCCCGCATGAATTGAGGCACGTCGCCCTGCACCTGCCCCACTCCTCCCCCGCCGCCCTCCTCGACTCTCCCCTCCTCGGCCTTGTCCCCCTCCTCGGCCTCCCCACGCTCCTCCCTTCCGCTCCTCGACCTAATCATGGCCTCCAACTCCCCCACCCTCCTCTCCACCTCCGCCAACCTATCCCTCACCGACTTCATCTCCCTCATCACCTCGGCAATGGCCCCGTCGTCAACGGCTGGCCTCGCAGTGGGCATGGGCATGCTGGCCATCACCTCCGCTATCTCGCTTCCCATAACTATTATGCCTATGCCCAGCCTCCTCATGAGTTTGCCGTCCACGAAGTTAGCCGCGGGCTTATCCACGACTAGGTAGGCCTTGTTGAAGGCCGTCCTACTCCCCGCAACCTCCGCGGCCCGCTTAGCTATGTCGGCCTCGTTGGGTATGTCCAGGTAAACGTACCTGAAGTGAACCAAGTTATTTCCGTCCCTGCAGTTCACGTAGTCCTCCCCCCTCTCCACCACCTCCATGCCTCTCTCCTCCGTTAGCCACTTGATCAGCCTATCCATCTCTCGCTTTAGAAGTAGGTCCAGCACCGCGCTTAGAGGCGCGTTTCTCTATAAAAACCCAACTACCGCTGGGGGGAGGGATTATCCATTAACGCGGACCTGGCGGCTAGGGCGGCTCTCATCAATGCATCCCTCAAGTCCTTCTCGCTCATGGAGGGATCCGCCACGCCCTCCACCGCTGCCTGGTATATGGAGGTGGACTGCCAAGTCTCCTCCGCGGTGACTTTGATAGACTTTATCTGCTTCACGTCGGCCAGCCTCCTCCTAATCTCCTCCTCGAACTTGGCTATGGGCACGGACGCGGGCACGTCCAGCCTGGTCCTGGCCATCCTGAACTGCGCCTCGTCGTGGTTTATAACCATGGCCTGTACCAAGACAGAGTTGGGTATCCGTATGGTGACTCCCTTGTCGTCTATTAACGTGGTGTAGAGGAGGGTCATGTCTACCACGGTGCCCGTGAATCCATTCGGCATCCCCTCGTGGGGATACGTCGCCCTAAGCACTCCGTACTGCCACGTGACCAGGGTCACCCTGTTCCCCGGCTTGAACGGCGACGACAGTATTATCATGACGCCGGCGAAGATGCTGGAGAGGGATTGCTGGACGGCCAGGCCAAGTATGAGCCCCACCGCCGTTCCCCCGAAGGCTGCGGCCGAGGGGGTCACCTTGGCGAACTCCACCGCGAGCGCGATTATCACCGCGCTGACTATGCTGAGCTGGAGGAGGAACTTTATGACGGGCCCCTTCCTGGGATCGCATGCATAGACCATCCTGGTCACCTCCCGCCCCGTCTGCCAGAAGGCAGCCGCCCCAACGGCCACGGTGAGAGTGAGCCTGACCACGTCCTCGTACTGGGCGTACCTATTCAATACGCTGACCTTGAGCACCTCATATATTACGTAGATGAGGATCCCGGCGCCGATCACGGGTATCCAACTAATGATTATCCTCCTCATTAGGTTACCCATGCCGGAGAGGCCGCTGCATTGATTGCTGCCCATGAGTGAGGCGCACTTAATCAATTTAAAAATGTATTAAAAACATAGATGATGCCGAAAGACTTTAAACCCAACCGTGCGCAGAAGGGCATTGAGCGGGGGTGCCCGAGCATGGTCAAAGGGGGCGGACTTAAGATCCGTTGGCGAAGGCCTGCGTGGGTTCAAGTCCCACCCCCCGCACCAACAATGAAGCTATGGTCATCATTTTTAGGTTCCCTGGGAATTGATGACTGATATAACCGCGACTCCCGACCCGGCAACGGTAGGCATGCTTGTTTTTGCATTCCCTGGATATTTGCGTGACCAGTTTTTGGCAACGTATGATAATGCATTACCTGTTTGAAAATCTTGGCGAAGCCAATTATGCGCCTCGCCTTTAAAGACAGGTAAGAGGTCGGTTGACCGCCTAAGTTTATATGAATTTGCTAGGCGATTATGGCGATGCTGGGAGCGTAGCATAATCTACAAGAGGGCCAGTTATTCAGCGTGTCAATAATGGAAAGGATTTATTCCTTAGCTTGTTAATCTCAGTCTTTGACAGATCCTGCTCTGGGTCGTTCTATCTGGGTGCGTGGGCGTTCATAAGTCGTTCACGTCAGGCTCTTGTTTTATAAACGTTCCATTTCTCAGTTCAACGAACGCCCGCTTCAACTCCTCTTCCGTATTCATGACTATGGGGCCATACCAAGCCACCGGCTCCCCTATGGGCCTCCCCGCGAGCAGGAGGAACCTAGCCGGCGCGTCGCCTGCGGCTATCTTGACTTCCTCGCCCTCTCGGGACAGCACCGCCAACTGGCCGAGCGATGCTGCCCGTTCCCCGCCTAACTTAATCGATCCATCGATTACGTAGATGATGGTCGTATACCCATCCCTCACTTCATAGCTGAACTCGGACTCGCTTGGGATGGTTACGTCCATGTAGTGAATCGGCGTCGCTAAGCCGCTCACCGGTCCCTCCACAGCTCCATACCCCGGCGCCCTAATTCTCCCCGCCACCAACACGGCCTCCCCTCCGTTGTCCAGCCTTATCCTCGGCACGCTGCGCCTAGTGATGTTTCTGTACCTTGGCTTGCTCATCTTGCTGGACCTGGGCAGGTTGATCCACAACTGGAATCCCTTTACCTCCAGGTCCTCTTGATCCCCCTCCTTCTTCCCGGGCCTGGGCATCTCCTCGTGGAATATGCCGCTTCCCGCGGTCATCCATTGAATATCCCCCTCCCCGAGCACCCCCGCGACGCCCGTGCTGTCCCTGTGATGCACCTCGCCCTTGAGCAGGTAAGTCACGGTCTCTATGCCTCTATGGGGGTGCCAGGGAAAACCCATCAAGTACTCGCCGGGGTCCCTGGACCCGAAGCTGTCGAGCAGTAGGAATGGATCCATCACATCCACAAGGCCGGGGCTGCCGAACACCCTGTACAGCTTGACGCCAGCCCCATCCCTTGTCCAATTACCCCTAAGTACCGCCTCCACCGTTTTTCGAGCCATTTGTGATATTTAATCAATTATTTAAAAATTGATGGCCGGGTGCCGAGGCCAGTCGAACCATCCCCAATCAACCAAGCGAGGCCTGTGCTAGTGAGATCCTAGCAGCCCCAAGTGGACGCCCTAATCCCTTCCCCTCCCTATATCGTACTCCCGCGTTACTGGCCTCAATATTATCGCCGTCACCTCATCGTCGTTGCTCAAGCTAAGCGCGTCAATAACCCTCTTTGGCAGTGTCACCCCGTACCTAGTAGAGGATGGCCTCCTGATCGCGGTCTCGTACATGTACCACGATGAGCCCTTGACAACTATCACCCGAGCCCTCTCGTCGAAACCCAGGTACCTCACGAAGGATGGTATGGGTATGTACGAGTTGGTAGGCCCGTAAATCCTCACCCGAGCCCTGACCTCGACGCCCTGCAATGCCTTGAATGATTCGATGGACATGGCTCCTCCTCACTTACGGGCTATTAAAGCTTGCCTTTATATTTATTATAAAATAAATCATAACCGAAATAATAGCGATATTATTTTAGATATATATTTATTTAATAATAAATAAAAACTTATAAACCAGTGCACGGAGGGGATAGCCATGTTGCTGGTGATGGGCAGAACAGCGGGCCTCTCATCCAAAGCCCTCGAGGGCAGGTACAAGACACCTGACGACATAAGGGACATACACTTGGTAAGCAAGCCAAGGCTCGGCGACAAACTAATGGACTTCGCGGTGACAGACGACCCAGATGGATTGACGCTGATCTCCTTCGACATACCGGGAGGCGGTGCCAGGATCTACTCAAAGATCAAGGAAACAGCGGCCTGGCTATTATCCCCAAGAATGGATAACTCCACGTACCTAGCCCCAAGCCACGAAGCCAAGCAAATGCTGCTTTCCAAGATACCAACCAAGGCCAACGCCGTCGAGTACCAAGTCGAGCCCATGAACAGGCAATACGTGGAAGCGGCGCTGGGCGAGACATTCATTGAACTAACCAAGTACGCGAGGAAGCGACTGATGGGCCTCATCAACTCAAGGGGCCAAGCCACCTCCATTAGCGTGGAGGCACTATCGACGTGGACCAACGCAGCAAAAACAGCCTCCAGGGAGTGGAGGAGAAGAGGATTCAACGTGGACAACGCAGACAGACTGATCAAGCTGGTCGAAGACATGGTTGAATTCAAGGAGGAACGCAGGGGACGCGCGTGGTAATGGAGTGAATCTTTTCTCCATCATTGGTGGCCGCCGGGGGCTTCGTGATTTTTGGAGCGATAGAGTCGAGATAAATTTTCATCTCGGCTCTGACGGTCCAAATTTTGAAGAAGCGCCACCGCCAACCCTGAAAACCGGGGCGGTTAATCATTGATGTGGCTCTAATTGCTTCGTTGTGGTCAGGTCAATTTTTGGACTATCAGAGCAGCGATAAATTTTCATCTCGAGTCTGCCGCTCCAAAATAACAAGAAGTACGGCTTGCCCTTAACGACGTGGTTTTAAGGTTCTATAGCTCCCTCGCCTCCTCGGGCGGCTTATACTTGATCTTGTTGATTAGCGGCACGGCCGCTGCGGTTAATGCTATTGTCCATGCTATTGTGGAGAGGATGCCGTAGGTCAGCGGCACTCCGTGGTTAATCGCTGGCGCACCGCTCATGTTGATGCTCAATTGGCTTGGCATGCTGGGGAGGCCGGTATACGTGGTTACTATGGAGTCCATTAGGGCCATGAATGGGTTTATGAGCAAGGCCCACTCGGGCAAGCTTAGGAAGAGCGATGTGTAGAAGGAGATGAACACTATAATGAAGGGAATCATAGCTATCCTGCTCACGTGCTTCAAGCTGGTGTTCATTGCTGCTACTCCCAGCAGGAATAGTATTGCTTGCATGAGCAGCGATGTTAATAGGGCCAGGCCCATTACCTCAATTATTCCCAGCGCGCTGCTCGGCATCACGACTGTCGGCGATATGTCGTATCCGTGGTAAATGAAGCCGGCGTAGAACATCGTCATTATGGAGGCGATCATGAATAGAGATAATATGGATGAGGGAATCATCATTCCAAGGTAATATGATGTTATGAATTTTGCGGGGGTTAGCCTGCCGTATCTGCGCAGGTATGCCATGCCGGCCGTTTGGTATATTAGAAAGTAGAGAAGCCCACTGACCTCCTCCCCGCCTTGAAGGGCGAGGGTTCCCCGGGGTCTTGGGGGTTACGCCCCTTTAACGGGCGCTACTCGGCCCCCTCCTCGGTATTGTGGGGGTGTGTCGGCCCCCACTCCCCATCTTCAAAGAGTTAACCGAGGGGGTGAAAACCCCCCACAAACTCCTCACCTAAAAACTTTCTCCCCGCCTCAAAGAGGCGAGGTTTGTCCTCTTTTTTATCAATACGCCTGTCGGCTCGTAGACTATCACAAATGCGAGCCAATCTGCGGTGTACATCTTGACCGCCTCATCCATGTAGGGCTGTGCCAGCTTGGGGAAACTGGAGTTGAATAGGAATGCGCCCATGATTATCCATATCAGCATCCAGCCGATTCCCCAGAACAGCATGTTCTTGTTCCTGAGTTCCGCAGTGACTAGGAACTTGGCTAGACCCATTGGGATCACCTCAGCAATCCATATAGCCTATTCAGGCTACCCATGTCGCTGAATTTAACGCCTTCCCCGCCCTCCACTATGGAGTACCTGGCCCCGCCCACCGTCACCTCTATCAAGGCATCCTTGGACTCCCCCGCGATTATGCTGGCCCTCAACAGTCGCTCAACTTGGATCGGGCCGTAGACCACGCCCTCGATGACCAGGTAAGCATCGTAGCCGGAGAACCTCCTCAGCATGTCTAACTCGTGGGTCACTATCATGCCCTCCTCCCCGTATTCCATTAATAGGCTGGACACCATTAACCTCCTCGCCGGATCCACGTTCTCGAAGGGCTCGTCGGCTATGACTATCTTGGGCCTCGATGCGAGGGCCAGCGCCAGCTTAACTATGGCGGACTGGCCCGCCGATAAGCCGAACACCGGCTTTTTCTCGATGCTTTCGTAGCTGATGTTGAATCTGCCCAGAATGCCCTTGAACTCCCTGCGGTCCACCCCCTTAACGTCCTCCAGTATCTCCAGGAGCCCTGATATAGTCAATGCCATTTGGTATATTTCTGATAAGTTGCAGGATAGCGGCGTGTAGCCCCTCACCTCGTTCACCTCCATGCCGTCAATCTTTATGCTGCCCTCATACGGTATCAAGCCGCATATAGCCCTTAGCAATGTTGATTTGCCGCTTCCATTGGGGCCTATTAGAACCGCCTTGCCGTTCACCTCCATATTCACGTTCCTAACAACGAATGCGCCGCCGCCCACCGATATGGTGGTGTCTCTCAGCTCTATCATTGAAGGCCTATGCGATTTATCTCTATATAAGGAACTTCATAGTTCGCATGCGTGAACTCTATAAAATTATTTAAGGCATCCCGTCAACGTCATTCAATGGAGAATGGAGTGCCGCGGAGGTCGATGGATAGGGCCAATCGCATAGCGGTTGGGATAGCTAGGTTCGAGTATAGGAAGGCGATGGGCATAAGCTACATCTTCTGGTCCACGGTATCCATTTCGTTTGCTGCGCTTTACTCCGCGATCTCGGAGCTCGGCATTCGCAATTCATATCTTCCCTTACCTATGGGTCTGTATGGATTTTTATCCATGTCGGTGGTCATATTATATATTGTTATTTTCTATGGAACCATAATCAACAGGTTCAGCAAGGCTTTCGAAATATTCAATTCCGTCAAGTATGGGATAAAGAGTAGCCACAGGCGTTTGCTGTCGCTGGCCTTGGCCATGCTATTAAGCATCGCCTACTACTTTGCATACGAATTAACAACGGTGTTATCAGTGGCGTTTCTAGCCGTGTTGTCCTCAACGCTGTTATTTATCTTCCTATACAGACCAATGACCATCATGGGGGTGAGGCCTAGGTATTATGATTACATCGCTTGGACGGCCTATATCGTATCCATGTCGCTCGGGCTAATGTTCTATTTCCTTTATTATATAATGACGCTTCTCTGGGTCTACGCCGGCATGGCATCGCTTCTGGAGGCGATGGAGCATGGACGACATTAACGAGCTCATGAAGCTCCTCTCTAACAAAGCCCTGAACAGCAGCGTTAGGTTGGGGATACTGCTGGCTCTATACTATGTAGGCGGCTACATAACGTTCTCCGACATCCGCAGTTCACTCGACATGCCCAAGAGCTCGCTTCACAAGCATTTAACCATCCTCAAGGAGGAGGGGCTAATAGAACATAGGAGAGCAATAACGCCGCTCGGCATTAGAACCGTGATTAAGTTAACCGATAGGGGCGAGGCAATCGTCGAGAAGTACATAAGGCTGATCGGCCAGCTAGACAGCTCAGATAAAGACCAGCTAGATTAAGCAACCCTCCACCCCCAAAGCCGCGGCGCGTCACGTGGACCTGGTGATTTTGGATATCTCCGGCATGAGGCCCATAATCATCTGCTGCCTGCTCAACGTCCTCAGCCAGACCCTGCCGGGCCCCTTCATGTGGGCAAACCAAAGCCCCTCCTCGCCGAAGATCATAGTCCTCAAGCCGCCGACGCGGCTGATCGTGACCCCCACCCCCTCCTCGAAGGCTAGGACATGCCCTGCCTCCGCGTCTATGGACTCTCCAAGCCCCAGGTCCAGGACGACGGCGTCGCCTATGGCGTGGAGGAACACTCGCCCCGTGCCCGTCAACTTCGCCATCAACAACCCCTCGCCGCCCAACCAACCGAAGCCAAGCCCCATTAACTTAGCATCGTACCTCACGCCCGCCTCCATGGCTAGAAACGACCTGTGCTCCGCTAATATGCTCCTCGACCCGTCCAGGTCCACCTCAACTATTTTGCCCGGAGCGAAGCCCGCTAGATCGGCTTGTCCCGGCCCCACCAGCTCCAACACGAAGAAGCTTGCCCCAGTCAATGCCCGTCTGAGCCCCGCCATTAATCCACCGCCTGTGGTTGCCCTCACGCTCACGCTGCTCGACTTCCAAACCAAGTGCCCGCCCTCGGCGTAGACCGCCTCCTCCGGCCCCAGCTCTACCCGTAGGTGCTGCACGTCGCCTCCCATTACTGTGAAGCCAGCCATGAAATTACCGCGCCGCTCTAAATAAAAATCTATCTTTCAATGTTAAATGCCCCCTTCCCATTCGGCTTACTGCTTTATCACTATGTAGTACTTCGACTTCTTGTCGCTGCTCACCGTTATCAACCCGTTCAACTCCAGTTTCATGAGGGCCCTCCTAACCTCCGACTCCGACGCATCGCTGTACCAAGCCTTCACGGCCTGCAGCAAGTCGGGGTACGCTATCTCTCTCTTCGTCTTGAGGAAGTTGTATATCAAGTAATCCAGTGGAAGGGATGCGTTCATCAAGGTCACACGTAGAGGCTCTCCGCCCTGGCCCTGGTGCGGGCGACCATTTGCCTGATGCGGTCCCACCAAGACTCGTAGAACTTAATCATGTCCGGCGTTATGGATGCCCTGACCTTCTTCATGGCTTGCAGGAAGTGCCTGGCGTCCACGCTGGTCGCGTTCTCGTTCTCCCTTAACGCTATCAAGCCGGCCTCCCTCACCAGCATCTCTATGTCGGCCCCCGAGTACCCCTCCAGCATGTTGGCGAGCTCCTCGAGGTCCACGTCCTTCCCAAGCGGCATGTTCCTCGTGTGCACCCTCAGTATCTCGAACCTGGCCTCCTTGTCGGGCGGGGGTATGTAGACTATCCTATCGAACCTGCCCGGCCTCAGGAGGGCTGGATCCATCATGTCCGGCCTATTCGTCGCGCCAATTATTACTATATCGTCCAGCCTGGATATGCTGTCCATCTCCGCCAGCAATTGAGCCACTATCCTATCCATGGCGCCCGTGTCCACAGACATCCCCCTCGCCGGGGCTATGCTGTCTATCTCGTCGAAGAACACCACGGCCGGCGCCGCCATTCTGGCCTTCTTGAATATCTCCCTTATGGCCTTCTCGCTCTCCCCGAACCACTTGCTCAGCACCTCCGGCCCCCTCACGGATATGAAGTTGCTCCCCGACTCCGTCGCCACCGCCTTCGCCAGCAAAGTCTTCCCAGTCCCCGGCGGGCCAAAGAGAAGAATGCCGCGGGGCGCCTTTATGCCAAGCCTCTTGAAGCGGTCGGGGTGCTTGAGGGGCCACTCAACCATCTCCTGCAGCTCCTGCTTGGCCTCGGCGAGCCCGCCTATGTCGCTCCACCTAACCTTGGGGACCTCTATGTATATCTCCCGCAACGCGCTGGGTATTGTCTCCCTCATCGCGCTGAGGAAGTCCTGCATGGAGACCTGTATCCTCTTCAGGTTATCGTCAGTGAACGTCGATGGATCCTCGGGGTTGATTATCTTCTGCTGAAGCGCGCGGCGCAGTGCCTTCATAGCCGCCTCCTTGCTGAGCGCCGCCAAGTCGGCCCCCGTGTATCCATACGTTACCTCAGCCAGCTTGGCGAGGTCCACGTCCTTGGCCAGCGGCATGTTCCTCGTATGCACCTGCAGTATTTCCTGCCTGCCCTTGGCGTCGGGTGGATTAATCCATATCTCCCTATCGAATCTCCCGGGCCTCCTAAGCGCTGGGTCGACCGCGTCGGGCCTATTCGTGGCGCCGATTACCACCACCTGCCCCCTCTCCTGCAACCCATCCATCAACGTGAGAAGCTGAGCCACTATCCTCTTCTCCACCTCCCCCGTCACCTCCTCCCTCTTAGGCGCTATGCTGTCTATCTCATCAATGAATATGATGGCTGGGGAATTCTTCTTAGCCTCATCGAACACCTCCCTCAGCCTCGCCTCGGACTCCCCGTAGTACTTGCTGACTATCTCCGGCCCGTTTATGGCCACGAAGTAGGAATCGGTCTCGGTCGCCACTGCTTTGGCTAGGAGGGTTTTTCCGGTGCCTGGTGGGCCGACTAGGAGTATTCCCTTGGGTGGGTCTATTCCGAGGTACTTGAAGAGCTCCGGGTGCCTGAGGGGAAGCTCAACCAGCTCCCTTATCTTCTGCTTCGCCTCCTCCAAATCCCCAATATCCTCCCAAGTTATGCGGGGCACCCTTATGTTCTCCACGGGCTTCTCCAACAGCTTCAACTGGGTCTCGTCGTCTATTATTGTGGCCGCGTTGCTTGGCTTCACCTGCACTGCCTGGAACGTGAGGGGCTGGCCCAGCACCGTGACCTGTATGAGGTCGCCCTCCATCAACACGTAGTCCTTCAGCTTCTGCTTTATGTACTGCTCGAAGTTCTGATCTATGCTCAACGCCATGGAGACGGGGGCCAGCTTCACCAGCTGAGCCGGCTTAGGGTCGACGCGCCTAACCTTCACCGTGTCCCCGACGCTGACGTCCGCGTTCTTCCTCATTATGGAGTTCATCCTTATTATTCCCTTCTCCTCATCCTCCGGGAGCCCGTACCACACCTTGGCGGCGGTCACCTTCTTGCCCCTTATCTCGACCACCATGCCCGGCTCTATCCCGTGCTCGTTCATGACTATGGGGTCTATCCTGACTATGGGCTTCCCAGCATCCTTTTGCTTGGCCTCCATTACTCTGAGCTCCAACCAATCATTTGAAGATGAATATGCCATATTATCGCGGACTTTAGCTCAACTTGGGTTTTTAAACATATGCATCTTGTTAACGCCCATGAACGGAGCGGTCAGGCTAGAAGCCCAGCCTAGTGAAGTACTCCAGCTCCACGTTGCCGACCCCATCAATGCCGTTGAGGAGGTTCTCCACGTCATCGCTGCTGTGCTCCTCGCTGCTCTCCGGCATCCTGAGGTGCAGCTTGAGGGCCTTTATGCCGAACCCAACGTCCTCCTCCTCCACCTTATCGAGCGTGTATTTCGGCTCCAGCGCGGACTTTATGGATTGTATTAACTTGGCGTAATCCACGTCCGACGAGCTGGGCAGCACCCTGTAAACCATGTATACTTGAGCCACCTCGCTTTCACCTACGGACCCTCGAACCCGCATACGGGGCACTTATAAGGATTCCCAAGCCTCCTGCACCTCTCGCACCTCCACACCTCGTACTGGCCGCAGTTGGGACACAGGAAGTGAGTCGCCCTCTCGCTGGGCGATATTGGTCTTCCACACGAGACGCAGTACCTAACCTCGGGGCCGTGCAGTTTAGGCCGCTGCCTGCCCAGTTTCTGTTGAATCATCTGCCATGCATAGATGAAAGGGTTATTAAGCGTTTCGCGTGGCTGGGATCGATTAAAATAGATTGGAAATGAACCCCAAGCCATTCCGGCGATCACGCGGCCCGCCTGGCCCTCGCCCTGATCGCCACCACTATCAGCGCTATGACCAGTATCACAACCACGTAGAACATTATCGAGGCGATGCTCCTTGGAACGAGGAGGTTAGCGGCTGATTGTCCCAGCGATGGCTGTATCTTTACCGTCAAGGGCACGTTCTGGATGAAGGGAATAAGCGAGCCGCTCTGGTTCCACAACATGGTGAGAGTTACCTTATAGTTGCCTGGGCTCACCCCGCTCTCCGCGTCCACCATGAACACCACCTGAATGCTCTGGCCCGGCTCCAGGTCCCCCACCTCCAGCCTCCCCGCAGTCAACGCGCTGAGCGGGTTGCTGCTGCTCACGTACGGCTGTAGAATGCCCTGTCCATTCAACACGACCTCCACGTTCCTGGCCGTTATGTTACCCATGTTGGTTATCGTTATGTAGAGGGGCACGTCGCTGGCCCCCGCGGTCAGGGAGCCCGTTACGTTGGTTACCTCCAGCAATGCCTTGGGCTTCACGGTGAGCGGTATCACGTACTCGCGCGAGAAGCCGGTGCCGTTCACGTACAGCGTGAGGTTAACCTTGGTCTCCGCGTATAGGTTATCGCTTGTGGATATAACGAAGTTTATGGGGATGGGCGTCCCCACGGGCAGGTTGCCCACGTTAACGACGCCGTTGGACGGCGCGATGACCTTGACATAGCCATCCCCCGCCAACTGCACCCTCACGTTCCTGGCTATGGAGGTGCCAACGTCGGCTAGGTACACCACCAACTGAGCGGCGGGATAGCCCGGGAACAAGTTGGGCGGGTCGGTGTAATAGGATTGGACCACGACGTCGGGGGACCCGGACACGACGACGGGCACGCTTGCCGAGGCGCTTCCGCCATTGAAGTTGAGCCTAAGGTAAGCGTAGTAAGTGCCAGGCTCCACATTGCTCACGTTAACCATGAACACGGCGTAGTTGGGTATGCCCGGCGCGAGGCTCCCCACAGGTGTCGAGGAGTAGAGAGGCGTCAATCCATGGGGTAGCGCAATGCTTGCCGAAACGTTGGTGACGGCCGTGTTTCCCGTGTCTATTATGGGGATGACCAGCGGCACCACGCCGTACCCCGGCCCCACCGTTATGGGGCTCTGCGGGGATCCCCACACAGCGCCTTGAGCCACCAACACGGGCCTGCCAGTTATGGGTATCATCACCTCATCCCTCTGCGTGGAATTGGCGAAGTACCTAATCGTTACAGACCCGTTCAACGCGCCTATCCTCGCCTTGCCTGTAACGTTTATCAGGAAGGCGGCGTACACGGGCACGCCGGGCGGCATGTAGCCTATCGTCGTCTCATTTGTCACCGCCACCAACCCATCGCCGACCCGTATGTAGGCGGTCACGTTGCTCGCCGCCACGTTGCCCGTATTTATGAGGGGGACCATTAGCGGCACCACGCCGATGCCCGGGGAGGCCTGTATCGGGGATGAGGTGGATCCCCAGAACGGCGTGTCCACCCCTATGCTCACGTAGCCGAGCACGGGCACAGTCGCGTTGACCGTGGAGTTCAAGCGGATATAGGGCTGCAATGCCTTCGACGAGTTGGCTAGCGTGGAGTTCCTCGGAATTGATGGTGGGAGCGTTGATTGGATGGGAATGGATTGCAGCTTGGGGTTTGGAATGGAGTAGTACAGCCTTATCCGCATAGTGTATATCCCATCAACCGCCTTGGGGTTAACGTCTATCAGCAGCGTCACGTTGACGGAGGATCCGGCGGGTATTGCAGGTATGGTTATGTTGGTCTTATTTATGGTGCTGTATTGACCGAATGGGAACGTGTATATCGGCTTAATGGTAACGTTAAGCATGGGATACTCCTCGTTATTTATTATTGTGAGGGTTAGGGGCACTCCGGTCTCTCCGGGCGCCATGAGCGTGGGGTGGGCCACGACGTAGGCGGCCTCGGCTCCCACCGTGATGGTCGCCAGCAGTATTAAGATCGATAATAGTAGTACATTGTATCCATTCATGAATCGAAATCGATATCTACTGTATTAAAACTTTTCGCCTCAGTTAATGGGTTTTCCCCGCCTTCCGTATGGCCGCGATAATGGAATCCGGGTAGTCGCTCGTTATGTCGTCCACCCCCATTCCAGCCAACGCGGCGGCGGCCTCAGCATCATTGACGGTCCACGCCCCAACCCTCAAGCCCATGGAGTGGGCCTCCGCCACCCCCTTCCCGTCGATCAATTCATGCGATGCGTGAAGCCATTGCGCCTCAAGCCTGCGGGCCGGCTCTATGAACCACCGTATGCGGCCCACGAATATTAAGCCAAGCTCCACCCCGCCGTCCAGCTCACGCACCCTCTCCAGGGCGTCGAAGTCAAACGAAATTACTTGCGCATCGACTCCATGCTTTCTAATTATGTCCAGCACCTTCTCCTCAATGCCTGGATAGAAATCGCTTCCCCGCTTTATCTCCACCTTATACTTAATTCCACGCCCGATTGCCGAGAACACCTCGCCCAGCGTGGGAACCCGCGTCCCCGCCCACTTCTCCCCGAACTTAACGCCGGCATCCAGCCTCCGCACCTCCTCCATGGTCATCCGGGATATCAAGCCCGATCCATTGGTCGTTCTGTCCACTGCGGCGTCGTGCATCACCACGACCTCGCCGTCCTTGGTTAAATGGACGTCCAGCTCCACGCCGTCCACCCCCATCTCCTTGGCGAGGGAGAACGACGGTATGGTATTCTCGGCGCACGCCCCCTAGCCCCTCTGTGGCCGTATATTAACATGCATCTGGAACGCCGTCGCCGCGTAAAAGCATTTCGCAATGCTCATCGGTTAAAGTTTAAATACATGAACCGCTGGAGAAACGCCGTCGGGGATTCCCCGTGTCGTCCAGGACCTATAACATGTGCATTGGGTATAAGTGCCAGTACTTCTCGTGCGCCCAGCACGCGTTGAAGGTGGTGAGGAGGGGGAGTGAATTGATCTCGATGTGCCTCCTCGCCAAGGAGCCCAATGGGGGTTATGGGCCGTGCATTGGGTATAAGTGCCAGTACTCCCTCTGCAACGCCCACGTGATGGACCCCAAGGGCAGGTGCTTGCTGGAGCGGGAGAGGCCTAAGACAATTGACTTGATTAAGGAGGCCAAGGACATGGATAAGCAGTACTCCAAGGTGAAGAGCCACCTCAAGAAGATGGGCATGGATGATTATATATGATTTACGGCGTCGTGCTGGCCGCGGGGCTCGGCGAGAGGCTTAGGCCGTTGACCCTGAGCATCCCCAAGCCGCTTCTGCCCACCCCAGATGGGCCAGTGATGCTGGGCTCAATGAGGAAGCTGGCCGAGGTGAGCTCCAAGGTATACGTGGTTCTCCACTACATGGCTGACCTGGCCATACCTGCGGTTAAATCCATGGGGAGGGCGTTGGGGCTCGACGTGGGCATAGTGGTGCATGATAGGTTGATGGGAACGGCGGGCCACTTGGGTTTCCTCAAGGGAGTGGTCGGCGACGAGGATTTGGTGGTGGTGGCCAACGGCGATATAGTCATTGATGAGGGGTTCAGGGGATTACTGGATAGTCACGTCTCTGGGAGGTGGGACATGACCATAATGACGTCGAAGCTGAGGCAGCCCATTAGGTTCGGGGTGCTGGATTTCAGCGAGTCGGGCGAGTTAATCAAGTGGAGGGAGAAGCCCACGCTTGAGCTATCAATATCTGCCGGCAACTACGTGATAGGGGGGAGGGCCATAAAGGAGCTCCCCGACTCATTCATTGATATGAACGACTTCGTCAACCTGCTGCTGAGCAAGGGATACAGGGTGGGGGGTTACGAGGCGAGGGGCGTTAAGAGGGACGTGGGGACGATGGATGACTACCTTGCCCTGCTTCAGCAGGGCTTGAGGGCTTTCAGCGATGCGAGCTGGCGCATGGAGGATTAAATACAATAATAATATTTAGAATCAAAAACTATAAAAGAGAGAGTTGCCCGCAAGTTTCATGGGTGCAAGCACGTGTCCAGCGCTTAAGCGAGGTGCAGGAGGCTTTATATGCGGGTACACCAATAAGCAGGTCAATCCATTCAATTGGTACTGCCTCGGCGATTACTACTCCTGCCCGGTCTACATAGCTCAATCAAGGGCACAGCCTCAGCCGCAGCCGGAGAGGAAGCCGGAGGTCAAGCCGGCGGAGGTAAAGCCCATAACCGTCGTTACCCAAGCCCCTCCAGCGGGCGATCCGGAGGATGCCATAATAAGTTCTATTCAATCATTGATCGACAAGCTGGGCGGGGAGGTGCGCAACGTAGAGGATAGGTGGAGGGAGTACGAGTCGTACACCGTTAAGGTGAAGGGATACTTCGACCAGACGTCCCCCGTCATCTCCCAATACCTGTCCCTCCTCGAGTCGGCCCTGTCTAGGTACAGGGATGAGTTGAAAGAGGTGGAGCTCAGGAAGGAGATAGGCACCATAGACTCCGACGCCTACTCCAAGTTAAAGGACGAGCTGGGGCGAAAGTTGGATAAGCTGGACGGCCAGTTGAGGGACTTCAAGGATAGGTACGGGGACTTGAGCAATAGGGTCATGAATCACTACAGGAGGGTGATAACCACGTCGGAGTCCCCCGAGTCCGCTAGGATACGCATGTCCCTCGCGAAGCTCGATGACTTGCTGAAGAGCGGCAAGATATCCAAGGACATTTACGAGAAGCTTAAGGGAGACCTCGAGAAGTTGGTGCAGGGAGGATCATCGTGATGCAGAACATATCCAAGCTGTTCGACGACATAAGGAGGCTAGTGGAGGGCAAGTACAAGGAGTACAGCGATGAGTTGAGGAGGGCTCAGGAGTCCTGGAATGCTTATCAATCAATAGTGAACAAGATAAAGAGGAATTGGGACTTTGACGAGGCCTTGCTTCACTCCAGGCTCGACCAGATGAGGAGGGAGATAGATGAGCTTAAGAAGCAGATGGAGCTGTTGGCGGCCCAGAGGGACATTGGATTGATAGATGACGACACGTTCGCCAAGTCATCCGCTGAGTTGAACGAGATAATGACCTCCCTATCCAAGACCTACGAGGACCTATCCTCCAAGCTGGAGGAGCTGACATCCCTCGTCACGGATCACTGGCTGAGGTCCATCGATATAACCAAGACATCCCTGGAGCAGATAGACAATATGCTGAAGGAGGTGGAGGACGCCAAGGCCCGCAACGAGTTGTCGGAGGAGGTCTACCGCCGGTTGAAGAGGGAGGCGGAGATGCTGAGGAAGGCGGTCCAAGCCTTCTCAATGTTGAGGGAGGCCCCGTCCGACAGCGATGAGAAGGAGCAGAAGGACGGGTCTGCACAGCTTTAAACCGGGCCGGGTTCCTCACCTCATGGCAGTCAGACCATCAGTGGAGGGCAGGATATACCACCTCCGGGCCTCCAAGGTGAATCCCTACGTCCTCCTCCCCGGGGACCCCGACAGGGTGCCGCTCATAGCATCCAAGTGGGATGAAGTGACTGAGAGGAATGAGTCCAGGGAGTACAGGACGTACCTGGGCACCTACAGGGGGGCGCCGGTAACAGCCACGTCGTCGGGGATAGGCGGCCCCGCCGCCTCTATAGCCATGGACGAGCTGGCCATGATCGGGGCTAGAACCATAATCCGCGTGGGAACCACGGGCTCCCTGTGGGCATCCATAAAGGTGGGGGACCTAATAATAACGAGGGGGGCCTACAGGCTGGATGGGGCCAGCTCCAACTACGCGCCGCCAGGCTACCCGGCGGTCCCTCACCCGGACGTGTTGAACGCGTTGGTGCTGGCGGCTGAGTCCCTAGGGGTTAGGTATCACGTTGGGTTAACCGCAACCACGGATACCTTCTACGTGGGGCAGGGCAGGCCCGGCTTCAATGGGTACCTCCCCCCCGGCGGCGCGGATCTACTGGGTAGGCTGCGGGGCCTCAACGTGGTTAACCTGGA
Organism: Thermocladium modestius; assembly: GCF_055398215.1. Taxonomy (NCBI): domain Archaea; kingdom Thermoproteati; phylum Thermoproteota; class Thermoprotei; order Thermoproteales; family Thermoproteaceae; genus Thermocladium; species Thermocladium modestius. The sequence continues at coordinate 649,539 of NZ_AP043731.1, forward strand.
GATGGAGGCGAGCATCGTCTTGACGGTGGCCAACGTGTACGGGTTGAGGGCGGGCGCCGTCATGGCGGTGATAGCCAACAGGGAGACAAATGAATTCGATCCTCACGCTGGGATTGAGGACGAGGTGAGCGTCGCGAATGAGGCGGTGAGGCTTTTGAAGGAGTGGGACGACGCTTACCCCGACAAGCCGGTGAAATCCATAATGGGGATCAAGAGGTAAAGGCAAAACGAGGCTAATTGCGAGCAGCCGGGGAGGCCGATTCAAGGACCCGCCTCACTTTCTTGCCTTTATCATTGCGGCGTAGAGCAACCCCCCTATCAGTGGGCCGACGTAGAGGGCCGGCACGTAGTTGAATATCGTCGGCGCTATCTCGGGCAGCGCGTATATCAAGGCAATGCCCACTATGAAGGAGACCACGGCCCCCAGCTTCACGTGATCCGCCGCGCTGCGCGGCACGTCGTAGAACTCCTTCATATTAACCCTGCCGCGAAGCCTTAGGTACCAATCGAATATTAGGATGAACGTCAACGGGAATATAGCGTCGCCCACCAGGTTGAGGAAGTCATTAACGTAGCTCAGTATGAATATTGAGGTCAGCACTGCCGCTATGCCCAGAGCAGCGGTGGTGGTTGGTTGAAGCAGCCTCGCCTTGAACCCCTCCCTCCTCTTAATCAATGGATCCACGGCGACCAGCAGGTCTATGGTGGATGGGTATAGGTTCATGGCGTTGGTGTGTATTATGGCCAGCGACGCGCCCAGGGAGGCCGCGATCACCCAGGCAGGCGCTACGCCGTAGCTGAGGGCCGCTATGTTCCAGTTACCGGCGTAGTGCTGGCCCGCGTAGCCGAGGATGCCCATCAACAGTATGGGTAGGAATATGCCTAGGGGAGTCGCCAAGCCGTAGCTCCACGAGAACCCATCGTATGGCTTCCCAAAGCGGGACGTCGTGGTCGTCTTGTAGGCCCACGACAGCATTCCAAACGCCAGCACCAGGCCCACCGCGTTTCCCCAGTTGAGGGTGAAGGGGTTGGGGGAGCCGGCGAATAGCGCGCCCCAATTCACGTGGTAAGTAGTCACCAAGTAATACGCCAGCACGGCGTAGCTGGCTATCAATATGGGCGACGTGAATCTATAGAAGTACTCCAGCCACTTGGCCCCGAACAGCACCAGCAGTATCTGTATTACCCCCATGGCCACGTACCATATGTATATCGAGGAGTGGGTTATAGACGAGAGTATCTCCGCCCCCACTGCATTGTTGAGGGCGAACCAACCCACGTTGATCACGGTGTAGAGGACGGATAGTGCCTGGGCGGTTCCGTATCCGAAGGTCTTCCTGGCGACCACCAGCGCCGTGAGCGGCATTTGCCTCCCCATCTCGCTGAACAGCCAAGTGGGCGCTATGCCTAGGGCTAGGCCCAGGAACATGGCCACGATGGCCCACTTGAGCCCCATGTTGTAAAGCAGGTCCCCTATCAACGGCGTTGTCGCTGATGCCGAGGCCATGGCCCAGAAGATGAACAGCTTCCAAGCCGAGAAGTTGCGCATCTTGTTCGGTATTGGCAGTATCCCTATCGTCTCCAACTCCTTCCCGAACCTGCCGAACTCGGGGAGTCCCTTAGCTATCTCCTCTATTTGTTTCTCGGTTATGTCATTGCTTTCCCTCTCCTCCTCTGTCATTGGGTAAAGGCAAATCAAGGCCTTAAAATAAAGCTTAACTCTAATTGCTTAAAGTAATACCGCTGCCCAGCACCTCGCCGGGCCTATAGGAGCGTGTGTTGCTCTCCATCGATTCGAGGAGATTATGTTTTATTGTGAAACAGGAGCTTTTTAAAGCGCCGCCGGCTTTCCCCTTTCATGAGGTTGATTTACCCCGATGCCAGGGAGTGGGCGGCCATAGTGGACGCGATAGCGGTCTTGATAGAGGAGGCCACGTTCTCAGTGGCCCAGGACGGGCTTAGGCTGAGAGCGCTGGATCCGTCCAGGACATCGATGGTGGATCTATTCATACCCAAGGAGGCGTTCGAGGAGTACCCGGACGTGGGCAGCGAGGAGCACATTGGGATTAATTTCAACGATTTGAAGAAGGTGCTGAAGAGGTCCCGTAAGGACGATAAGGTGATGCTGGAGACCGATAACGGCAAGCTGAAGGTGAAGTTGGTGGGGAAGGCGGCGAGGACCATAACCATGCCCATGCTGGACATAGGGATGGAGCAATTGCCGACGCCCAAGGTGGTGTTCACGGTGACCGCCAAGCTGGCCAGCGACGCGTTGGATCAGGCGATAAAGGACGTGGAGATAATAGCGGATGCCATAAAATTCGAGGGAAAGGAGGACGGCATCTACGTCAAGGCATCCAGCGATAAGGGCGACGTTGAGGTGAAGTTCGAGAAGGAGGGCGACGTCATGTTCGAGTACGACTTGAAGGAGACGGCGGCGGCCGTTTACTCAACCGATTACCTGGCCGACGCAGTTGCCAGGGCGTCCTCCATAAGCGACATAGTGACACTGGAGTTCGCCACACAGAAGCCCATTGCCCTGACGTTCGAGATACCCATGGGGGGTAAATTGGCCTACTACATAGCGCCGCGCATGGATTAGGATGTCGATGAAGTACGTCCACGCGCTCTTCAAGGATTATTATAGGCGATCGTTCCAGCCCCCCGACGTGCCCGAGATGGGGAAGCGGGAAATAGCTTACCAATTGTTCGGCAGCGACTCAATGGTTCGCCACAAGAGCGTATCCGGGGAAGCGGAGTTGAGGAGATTATTCGCTGAGGCGTCGCCTAGGCACGCATACTACTCCAGCTCCTACTTCGAGAAGCCTGGGGAGCCCGACATGTCGCTGAAGGAGTGGAGGGGGGCCGACTTGGTGTTCGACATAGACGGCGATCACCTCCAAACCAGTAACTGCATGGGAATTAAGTTGATGACACTCGCCTGCCTTGATGATGCTCGCCTGGAGACCATTAAGTTGATCGACATCCTATCCAACGAGTTCGGCGTGGCTTCCATGAGGATAACCTTCTCCGGGAACAGGGGCTTCCACGTCCACGTGGAGGCCAAGGAGGTGATTCAGCTGGGCCAGGAGGAGAGGCGGGAGATAGTGAACTACATAACGGCTAGGGGGGACTTAACTAGGCAGTTGATCGCCGGCGGCGAGTTCCTTCTCGACGTGGTGGACGCTAAATCCATAAAGAGGGACCTGGGGGGCCCCGCGCGGGTCCTCGCCGCGGTGCTGGAGGTGCTGGGCCGTAAGCCCAAGCCGGCCGACGTGGTGGGCAGGAAGGGGGAGGTGCTGAGGAGGCTTGGGGTGACCATAGACGAGGTGGTCACCATAGACGTCAACAGATTAATGAGGATGCCCAACACCCTCCACGGCAAGACCGGGCTGAAGGTGGCTGAGCTGGGCCTTGGGGAGGTGGAGAGGGGCGTCGAGGCCGTTCTCGGCAAGGCCATCGCGTTCAGTAAGGGAAGCATTGCGGTAAAGCTCAACGAGCCCGTGGGCGAGGTGCTGGGGGAGTCCGTTAAGGGCCGCGCGGGCTCCGTGGTGGTCCTCCCCCAGGGAGCCGCTGTGTATTTATTGCTGAGCGGCTCCGCGGATCTGGCGAGGGGGGAGGCATGGACTTGAGGGAGCTCAACGAGTTGGTCAGGGCGGAGATGGGTAGGACGGGGCTCGCCAAGCTCCCGTTCCGCTCATATAGGGAACTGGCCGCCTCGATAGGTTCATCCCTCAGCGTCGGCGGGGCGCTGGAGAACGCCTTGGCTGGGGCGTATTCGAGGGACGCCAGGTCCGCCATAACGGCGTTGATTCGAGTTCGGATGGATAAGATACTCGCCGCGGTTCGGGGCGGCAAGGTTCCGAGGAATTTGCTGGCTGAGGAGAGGAGATTGGTGAACGCGTTGAGTTACTTGGAGCCCTTGATGCCTAGGTCGGACTACAATGGGCGCGTCAGGATCGTTTCGTTCGGGGTTCAATTCCTAAGGATACGCACCAGCAACGGCAACCAGATAGGCCCGTTCAGGCCGGGGGACTTGGCGGTCATTCCCATGGAGGACGCGGAGGACTTGATGGAGCGGAAGATAGTGTCCGTGCTTTTCAGGAAGGAAAAAAGTTTTAAAGGGAGAACGTGGACGGAGTGATGATGAAGTTCCCGAAGACCGTTAGAATGTATTGCCCCAGGTGCGATGCGTACACGGATCACAGCGTCTCCACCTACAGCAGCGGCAAGAGGAGGACGTTGTCCGAGGGCCAGAGGAGGTACTTGAGGAAGTTGAAGGGTTACGGATCCACCAGGAAGCCCAAGCAGAAGACTCTATATAAGGTGACCAAGAAGGTGACGCTCAAGCTGACCTGCAGGCAGTGCGGCTACGTGTCCATGAAGACGCTGGGCCGCCTTAAGAAGATAGAGATAGTTGAGAGGTGATTTAAATGCCGCAGAGCCTGCGCAAGGTGCTGGTTCCCCTTCCCAAGTCGAGGTTCATCAGGGTTAGATGCAACAGCTGCGGAAACGAGCAGGTGGTGTTCTCACATCCCTCCATGGAGATCAAGTGCCTCGTCTGCGGCGCGACCCTCGTGAAGCCCAGCGGCGGCAGGGGGAGGTTCATAGGGGCAGTGGTTAAGGAGTTGGATTGAAGGAGGGGTCCCCCCTTCATAGAGAATCGATTCCGCCCCGCCTAGATCATCTAAATCCGAAAAGATTAAAACGGATTGATCAGCTCTTCGCCTAAGATGAGCTCCGATTCACATAGGGATAAGGGTAGGGATAAATCGTCCCTGCCCCAGGTTAGGATAGCTAGGAGGGACATGCCGGAGTTGGGCGAGTTGGTGATAGGCACCGTCTCCAAGATAACTGAGCACGGGGCCTACGTGAGGCTCGACGAGTACAACGGCATGGAGGCATACGTTCCAGTGAACGAAATAGTTCCCACTCTGTTCAGGGATATAACGGATTACCTGGACGTTGGGCGGAAGGCGGTGTTCAAGGTTATACGCGTGGAGCGGGGGCGACGATTGATAGATCTCTCCTACAGGAAGGTGAGGGACGAGGAGAGAGAGAAAATGCTGCTTAGGTGGAAGAGGACGGTGAAGGCCTTGAGGCTGTTCAACATGATTTCCCAGAAGCTGGGCATCCCGCTTCAGAAGTTGATAGAGGACGTCGGTTGGAGGGTGGAGGATTATTATGGGGACATGTACGGGATATTCGAGGCGGTAATAAGGAGCGACGAGGCGTTAGGAAAATTGGGGATACCGGAGAACATAGCCAACGCGATAAAGGAGGTGGCTGCCCAGCACGTGGATGTGCCCAAGGTGGAGTTGAAGGGCATGATAAGGCTGATAAACATAGGGCCCAACGGCGTTGAGAGCATAAGGAACATACTGTCGGCGGCCAGGAGCGCCGCGGTGAAGCTGGGCGCGGAGGAGGTGGAGATCTACACAATAGGGCCGCCCAGGTACAAGGTAATAATGAGGGGGCGGGACCCCAAGAGGCTTGAGGCGGCCATGGAGGAAGTATCCAAGCTTATAGTGGTTGAGGCCAAGAAGAGCGGGGGAGAGGCGTCGTTCAGCAGGCTGGATTGAGGAGGGTTGGGATATATTTTTAAGCCATGACGCGGTGAGCGACTGCAATGCGTTGCCTAGCATCGCTGGCGGCGGGGGATGGCCTTGGTTAACTCCATTTTGAGGAAGTGCAGGGATTGCGGTAGGTACACCCTCAGGAAGGATAAGTGCCCCTACTGCGGGGGCGAGTTGAGGGTTCCCCACCCGCCCAAGTTCTCGCCGGAGGATAAGTATAGGAGGTATAAGCTGTTCATGGATGTAATCTCCGGCAGGGTGCAGGTGAGCCGGGAGACTCTGGATAAGATCCGCGGCGAGTTGGGGGGAGGGGCAAATTTTTAAACGAGCGGTGGCCGGATAGTTCCATGCCCATTGAGGTTGATTCAGTGGATGAGTGGAGGCGGTACGCGGATGCCGCCGTTGAGATAAGGGTTAAGAAGGTCGGCGACGTTGTGAAGTTGAAGGCCAGGACCAAGAAGGCGTTGGTCACAATAAAGCTGAGCGAGGGGGACGCGAATCAATTGATTCAGGAGCTTAAGGGCAAGGGCAGATCCGTGAGGGAGTTCTAGTTAAAAGTTTCGGTTAATTATGCATTAGCTATAACACTGTAAAAGAAAACTTTAAGTTTACCTGGTTGAGTAAAAGTGAACATGGCCATTTTCAAGAACGAGGGAGCATTGACGCCTGACTACGTGCCGGATAAGCTGCCCTTCAGGGATGACCAGCTCAAGCTGCTTCAAACATATTTCGACTCGTTCATACGGATGCCCGGCTCCATCTACGTCAAGGCAGTCATGGTGGGGCGGTCGGGCAGCGGGAAGACAGTGACCAGCAAGAAGTTCGGCTCCTACGTGAGGGTTGCCTCCAAGGGCCGGGTGGAGTTCGTCCACGTCAGCTGCGCGCTGCATAGGACGTCCTTCAGCGTATTGAAGACCATAGGCCTGGCCCTGGGTCTCCCGGTCCCGCGCAGGGGGTTCTCCAGCGAGGAGTTGCTGGAGTTGATTCTGGACGACGTGACCACCAAGGATAAGTACGCCATAATAGCGCTGGACGACGTTTTCTACCTACTCAACTACAGCGGGCCCGACGCGATAGACGCGCTGGTGAGGCTGGGCGAGGAGTACTCGGGGAAGGGCTACAGGTTCAGCCTGCTCCTGATCAGCCAGAGCGAGTCCTTCATGGATCAACTAAACAGGGGGGTCAAGAGCTCCCTGGGCGGCGCCGTGATAGAGTTCCCCCCATACACTAAGGACCAGATATTCGAGATACTGCTCAACAGGGCCCGGGAGGCGCTGAAGGACTCTGCGTACACTGAGGAGATACTGGAGATGATCTCGGACGTGGCGGGCGTTGATCCGGAGGATCAAGCCAAGTCGGCGATGAGGGGGGACGCCAGGTACGCGCTCGACATATTGTGGCGGGCATCCAAGCTTGCAGAGTTGAACGCCTCGCCCCGCATAATGCCGAGCCACGTCAGGGAGGCCGTCATGCAGACCCTCCACGGGGTGAGGGAGGACGAGTTAATCGGTCTCTCCCTCCATGAGAAGCTCCTCCTCCTGGCCATAGTGAACAGGCTGATGCGGAGCAGCGATACCCCCTACATCTCCATAGGGGACGCGGAGGACGAGTACGAGATGATCTGCGAGCAGTACGGCCAGGAGCCGCGCAAGCATACCCAGCTGTGGGACTACGTGAAGGACATGGCGTCCAGGGGAATTCTAGAGACGAGGCTCTCCGGCAAGGGCATGCGGGGCAGGACCACCTTCATATCCATACCCACGGAGCCCCTGGAGACAATGAAGCAGGCCGTGGAGTCCATGGTTAAGAGGGACTTGGGTGATTGATTTGGGCGACTTCATAGAGGAGGTCTTCGCCTCCAGGAGCAGGATAAGAATACTGAGGGCCCTGCTCGAGGTGAGGGAGATAAACGTAACCAGGCTGGGCAAGATAGTGGAGTTGAATCATAGATCCGTGGGGCAGCACATAGCCGCCCTGAGGGGGCTCGGCATAGTTGAGGAGAAGCAGTTCGGTAAGATAAAGATAGTGAGAATAAGGGACGAGGATCCCCGCGTCAAGGTGATTCGTTCCATGTTTGATGAGTTGAAGCAGATGGAGGGTACGGATTAATTAATAATAACAATTAATCCGTGCTAAGCGCCAGCCTGATCTCCTCCTCGCCGAGCCCCGTCACCCTGCTCAGCTCCGCCAAGACGCTGCTTCCCCTCTCCCCCCTTATCAGTAGCCTAAGCATGGGCAGTACCTCCAGATTTATCACCCTACTCCCCAGGTGGGCCTCCTCCCTCAACTTCCTTATCAGCACCTCCCTTACCTGCCTCATGGCCCTAATTTTGTTGAGGAGCCTTATCTTGGCTGGGTACCCGTATTTTATGAAGAATGGAAGCTTCGGTTTCTCCCTGACCAGCGCCGCGCCGGCCGTCATCAACTCCAACATGTACCTCATCAACTCCCACTCCTGCAGCCTCTCTATCCTGCCCCTAATGAGGTCGGCCCTGGATAGGTTATTCATGGCGTCGAACAAGGCCATGGGCGCGCTGCCATACGCGACGGGCACGCTCTCCGTTATCCACGTGAAGAAGCTCTCCCAGTCGAAGCTGGGCAGCGACGTGACTCTCCTGGCCTCCTCGAAGTTCCTCGCCTTAATCGCCATGTCCACCACCCGGAACATGTCGACCTGATGCGCCCTGTAGCTGATCGCCTCCGCGTCCTCCTCAGTGACCGCGCTACGCCCCCTGGCCACCAGCTCCAGGTCATTTATGGCGGCCCGCGCGTCGCCCATGGACGCCTTGGCGAGCAGCCTCAACGCGTCGTCGCTGCATCGTATCTTCTCCGCGTCGCATATCTTCCTTAATAGCTTCACCACGTCGCTCTCCTTCAACGGCTTTAATTGAATGACCTCGCACCTCTCCCTGAGGTCCCTCAACTTGGGGTCCCAGGGATCGTTGGCCGTCAAAACGACGGGGAACCTGGACTCCCCGATCACCTTTATTATCTCCCCCACGCCCCCCCTATCCTCCTTGAGGTCCAGCCCGTCCACTTCATCGAACAGTATCAGCTTCCCCCTGAAGCCGAACAGAGATGACTCCCGTATTGATCGCCCAACTATGCGGCTTATCCTATCCCCCGTCCTCTCGTCGCTGGCATTCAACTCCAGCACCTCCAACCCGTAATCGTTGGCCAGCGCGTGAATGAGCGTGGTCTTCCCAACCCCCGGGGGCCCGGCCAGGAGCACGCCCTTACGCAGCTGCTCCCCCTTCAACCACCTCCCCACCACCTCCTCCAGCTTGGCCTTGGCCTCCTCCTGGTCAACAACGTCTTTCAAGCTCCTCGGCCTATACTTCTCCACCCAGGGAATGCTCATTTGCTTCTCCTCTTCTCGGGCTTCGCCTCCGGCTTCCCAGCCCTCAGCCCGTACTTACTGCCCATCAACACCAGCTTGGCCAGCATTGCGTTGAGCTGAATCTCGTCGTCGCTGCCCTCCACCAGCCTGAAGTCTATCTCCGAAATGAAGTCGCTCAGCTCTATCTTAGCCTCGAGGGGGAGGTTCACGTCGGAGTCATTAATGATAAGCTCCCTCTGGATCCTCCTCAGCACGTCCACTCCCGCTATTCCGTAATTATACATTATGGTCCTCAACTTATCCCGGGCGCCCTGGAAGTCCCCTCCAAGGGCCAGCTTCACCAGCTCCGTTATCTCCTTTGGCTCTATGTACCCTATCGCCTTGTATATTGTTTCTGCGGTGACTTTCTTGGAGATGGAGGAGGCGGCTTGAAGCGCGTTAATCGCCCTCCTCAAATCCCCCCCGCTGGCCTCCCACAACGCCTCGAGGGCCCCCGAGTCCAGGGAGACCCCCTCCGCAGCCGCTATCTGGGACAGCCTAGCCTCAACGGCCTCCCTGGGCAGGGGGGAGAACCTAACAACGGCGCACCTGGACTGGATGGGCTCTATTATCCTAGAGACGTAGTTGGCTATCAGGATGAACCTGGCAGTCCCGCTGTGCACCTCCATCATCCTCCTCAAGGCCTGCTGCGCGTCCCCAGTCATGTTGTCCGCCTCATCCATAACCACGAGGCGGAACGGGGCGCCGCCGCTGGGGAGGCTCCTCGCGAACTCCCTAACCCTCTCCCTAACGGCCGCGAGCCCCCTCTCGTCGCTGGCGTTCAGCTCCAGCGTGTTCTCCCTCCAGGACTCCCCGAACAACCGCCTAGCCACCGCGAGGGCGGCGGTGGTCTTCCCCGTGCCGGGGGGGCCGTGGAGGAGGAGGTGGGGTATGTTGGGCAGCATCCCCTCGAGGGCCTCCCTCGCCGCCTCCTGGTCCACCATGTCCTCAAGCCTCCCCGGCCTATACTTCTCCACCCAAAGCAGATCCGAGCTCATCTATTGACGTGAGTGCATTCCACTTATAAAGGTTCTGAAGTGCCTCCTCGATGCAGACATTTCCGTGCAGTCGCCGAGGGCAGCATCCCCGCCAAGCTGAGCGCCAGGCCAAGCTTAATGCGTAATACGTGTCCGAGGGCCGCGGTTAATGTCCTCTTTCCAGGAATGCCTCCGTGAGCCCGCCGACCCCCATGGCTGCTATATCCATCGAGTCAATCCTCTCCCCGGCCATTACCCTGGCCAGCACGGCGTCTATGGAATTCCACTCCCTATAGTAAATGCCTCCTGCGCTCACGGCGAATATGGGCACTCCATCCAAGTAGGCCAAGGCAGACATTGTGGTGGGTTTCATCGGCATGCCGTACGCTATCATCTCGGCGCCCAGCTGCTTTATGGCATCCATGGTTTTATCCGTGGCGTCGACCGACATCCCGCCGGTCACCACTACAGCCTGAGCGCCAGCGTCTATCGCCCTCCCCACGGCTGCGGCTATCCTCGCCTCATCGTCCGGGGCCACCTCGTCATACACCAATTCCCAGCCGTACCTCTCGCACTTGCTTCTTATAACGGGCAGATAGGCACCTCGTTTCCGTCCCTCGTATATCTCCGTCCCCGTCACCACGGCCCCCAGCCTGGTCAACTTGAACTCATCCAGGTAGAGTAGGAGCCTCAGGGCCAGGGACATCAAGTCCTGTCTGCTCATCTTGAATGGAACGGCCTCCACCACCCCAGCCAACTCGCCCCTCCCCAGGGCCCTGTTGTTGCTGCGCGTTATGAGGAGGACCCACCTATTGGAGTTGAACCTGGTCACCTCCTCTGCGTCCACCTTTAACACCCCGGGCCTCTCGGCCACTATCCTAGTCGATCCCTGCCCGGAGTAGGAGTAGGACAGGTTCTTGCCAAGCACTCTGGAGGCGACGTAGGGGGTTATGTCCCACTCGCATATTTCTCCCTCCTCCCCCTCCCCGCCCTCCACCCAGACATAATATGTTCCCGAATTCTTCAATTTCTCTATATCGTCCATGGTCAGCACGTGCCCCCGCCTCAGCAGAATGGAAGCGCCGTCGACACCGACGTACGTGGTATCATAGGCCAACCTCCTGCCGACGGCGTCCTCGCTTTTTATCCTTAACACGCTTGATGAGGATGGAAGGATTATTTTAATTTAACTGGGCGGCGGGAGGTACTCGTCCTCCCTGGAGGCCAGCTCCTTTATTCTGGCCAGCTTCTCCGGCCTCATCGTATCTTCTATGGCCGCCGGGCCGGGCCCCATCCTAACCACGTTATCGAACAGTTCCCTCTTGAAGGCTATCGGCGTCTCCTCTATGAATCCCCTCGCGTCTATCCTGGCCCTCGGGAACTCCGCCAGTATCCTCTTGGCAAGTTCGTCGGGCACCTCCAGCTCCACCACCTTCAGGTAACCGCCGTAGAGGTCCTTCACCTGCACTCCCTTGCTCCTCACCCGCTCCATCCTGGCCCTATCCAGAACTATGGCTATTTTATACGTCATCTCGTGGTCACCTCCATGGGGTCCAGCTCCACCTCCAGCTCCGCCTCCTTTGCCTCAAGGTATCTCTTGTTGACGAATGGGTAGTTGAACTTCCGCCACCACTTCACTATGACTTGGTAAACCTCCGGCCTGAATATCATGGGCGGCGGCTCGATGCCCTCCGCTATCAATCCCCTCACGAAGCTGCCGCTGAACCTCTCAGCCCTATCCCTATGGCCGCAGGACTCGCTGTAGGCTATCTCCCCGCAAACGGGGCAGTACCAGAACTCCTGTATGTTGACGGGCCTTATCTTGAGCCCCCTATCCACGTCGTAGGGAGGAGCGGGCAAGCCGTAGCTGGGTATCCCCTTGCTCCAGAGCGTTTGGGTGGCGTATGGATCGTAGTAATCCCCAACAGCGGCGTGGTCCCTCCCGAACATGTGGTGCGTGCACCCCATGTTTTGCCGTATTATTCCGTGGAGCAGCGACTCCAATGGATTGCCGTACCTCATGTCCCACAGCGTCATGGTTACCAAGTGCCTCTCCGGCCTTATGTAGCCGAACTTATTGATGGCCTCGTGCCCCTCCAGTATTGCCTCGTCAACGAAGTCCCCCAGCCTCTTGGCCCCTATTATGGCGTTGACCAGTATGCCGTTGCACGGCTCTATGTCTCCCAGAAACGCCGCCTCCTTCATCAAGTGCTCGTGGCCAGTGTGGGGAACGTTCCTGGTCTGGTGCGCAATGACGGTCCGCCACCCCCTCCTGCCGAACTCCAGCCTGGAGGCGCTTGGGGGGTACCAGAACCTGTCGTAGGGCTCCTTGAGCCGCGGCTCGTTTATCACGTGCACCCTTCCCCCCACGGCCGTCCCCGTCATGCTCCTATAGATCAACCACCCGGGGTGCTTCTCGTCGAACCGCCTCCTAACCGCCTCGGGGTTCCTCTCCGGCGTGCCGAACGTCCTATCCGCTACGTCCCTCGGATCGAACCTCCACACCTCCTCCACGTCTATAATGGCGAACGGCCTCCCCTTAAGCCTCAGGAGGAGCCTATCCCCCTCCTTCACGCCCAGCCTCCTCAACTCCTCGCCGTCCACGTCGAATATTATGGGGAACGGGAACAGCCAACCGCTCAACAGCCTTCGATCCCTCATCACGCTCTCCACCTCGTTCCGCGTCATGAATCCATCCAATGGACTGAAGAAGCCGTACGCTATGGACATCACCTCCCTGTACGCGTTCCTGATCGGGACTCCCGTGCGCGGGTCGATAGTGGGCCTTATGTCGTAGGCGGGGCAGCCGGCGGCCATCTTTGCCCCCTCCTCCCTGTCCACCACGGCATTGACCAGCCTCCCGCCGTGCGGCGGGGGTTGACTGACCTTGAGGCTCATCTCCATCACCTCACTAGATCCACCACGGGGACCGTCCAGAGGGACCACTCCCCGCTTCTCGCGTCGTACCTGGAATTGACGAAGACCCTCCAATTATCGTCATCGAGCGCCGGGTAATCGGACCTGGTGTAGTAGCCGGGCCACCTGGTCTCCTTCCTGTAAAGCATGTGCCTTATTATGGCCTCCGCCGTCAGTATCCTGTGCCACAGCTCCCAGGACCTGAGGAGTTGGTGGTAATCCTCCGCCACTATGTACTTCCCATAATCCTCCTTCAGGTACAGCAGCAGCTCCAACCCCCTGGAGAGCAGCTCCTCGTTTGTCGTGTACCAAGAACCCCAGCCGGCCGCGTACTCATCCATGAGCTTCTGCAGCCTGCTCAGTCCCTGCCTGTACCACATCATGTTCGGCGCCACGGTCCCCGCCGTTATCAACCCCCTTCCCCCCTGGAACCTCTCCATGGGCTCGTATATCCTCGCCCTCAGCCTATCGACTTGCTCCTTATCCAGGGAGGGCGGCGAGTCGCTGTGATCCATCAAGTACTTAACGGCTGACTTAGCCGCTATCCTTCCCTCAGTGAAGGATCCCGAGGAGAACTTGTGGGGGGAGGCGCCGCAAGCATCCCCGGCCACGAAGAGCCCGTCTATGGTGCTCATCCTATTATACCCCCAATTATATTGGTGCCCCCTATCCTCTGGTCCATCGATCTTGGCCGGCGATATGTCTGAGGGCCCGCTCGCCCACGCGCCGTTCTCCGTGGCGTGGGAGCCCATTGCGTACGGCTCCGAGGGCAGTATCTCGGAGGGCTGCTTCGTGGGGTCTATGTTCTGGCCCGCCCACACCAGGGCTTGGCTTATGGTCATGTCAAGGAAGTCCTCCCACCCCACCTCCTCGTTCTCAGGCGTGAGCACCTTCTCCGTGTGCATATATATGGGCCCCCGCCCCGCCCTCAGCTCCATCAGGCTCGCCAGCACCCTAAGGTTTGTGGGGGTGGGCACTGCGTCCGCGTACCCTCCCCTCCCATTATACAGCTTCCTTATCTCGTCCCTGTGCAGCTCGAAGGAGTCCTGCCCGAGGGCATTGGTTTGCCTTGCCTTCAGCAGCAATTGCCAAGCCCCAACCGGCCCGTACCCGTCCTTGTACCTAGGCACTGTGAACCTCGCCTCCATCATGGTCATCACGGCTCCCGCCTCTATGAGGAGGCCATACGCGCTGCCGCTGGACCACTGCGGGTACCAGGTCCTGCCCCTCCCCTCATCGGTGGACCTGGGCCTGTATATGTGGGACCCCCCGCCGGCCGCCACTATCACTGCCTTGGATCTAAACACGTAGAAAGTGCCGTCCCTAACGTTGAACCCAACAGCCCCCGCCACCCTGTGACCGCTTGGGTCTAGCAGCAGGTGCGTCACCATGACCCTGTTCAGCACCTCGGTGGCGGCCTTCTGCGCAGCCTCAGCCACTATTGCCTTATACGACTCGCCGTTTATCATGACTTGCCACCTCCCCTCCCTCACGTAGCACCCCGTCTTCTCGTTGCGCCAAATCGGCAATCCCCACTCGTCGAATAGGTGCACCGTGGAGTCCACGTGTCTCGCCACGTCATACACCAAGTCATCCCTCACCACCCCCATCAAGTCCGTCTTGACGTACTTGACGAAGTCCTCCGGCGTGTTCTCCCTGCACTTCATGCCGAGGTACGTATTTATTGCGGAGAGGCCCATGGCCACTGCACCGCTCCTGTTTATGTTGGCCTTCTCCGCTATCACTATGCTGCAGTTCCTGCACCAGTACCTGGCCTCCCACGCCGCGCCTGTCCCAGCCATTCCGCCGCCTATTATCAGTATGTCCGAATCAACCCACCTACTCCTCACGGGCTATCACCTCCCTCGGCCTGGGCAGCTCCGGCACGTAGAGCTTATCCGGCTCCGCGGATAGGTACTCATCCCTCAACCTGGATTTGTCCGGCTCCCCGTATGATTGGGGCGGCCTTATGGATCCCCACGGCGTCGTCCTTATGGGGAACGCGAATTCCTTCACCGCGCCGTTCCTGTACCTTATCTTCCAGTAAACCTTGTTCTCCTTCTCATCGCGAAGGACAGATATGCCGTGCCCCATTGGAACGAAGTCCGCGTACCCCCTCACGTCCATCGCATACCTATGGCACACCTTCACGCAGTTAAGGCACTCCCAGCACATGTCCGGCTCCGCGTTGTACGCCTTCCTCGTCTTCGGGTCGAATCGCATCAAGTCGCCTGGGCAAATATCGATGCAGTCCCCGCACCCCACGCACCTGGATGAGTAGACGAAGGTGGGCACTCCCCCTCACCTCTCCGCCTCGCGGGGCAACGGGAGCCGTGGCTCCCTCCCGCTGCGCCTGGCCATTCTCTCATATATTGCCCAAACGGGTTGATACAGCGCGTGGGAGAACTTGGTGAATGGCATAGATACGAAGAGGCTTGCGACGAAGAGCATGTGGATCCAGAAGACGGCGTCGACGGCTTGGCTCCAGTAGAACTCGCTTGCCTCCAACGCGAAGCCCGTGATCACGGTCAGCGCCAGCAACGCCAGGAACCAATCAGCGCTGGTGGCCTTGGCGGCGGGCCTCTCCCCCCTATACCTGGTGGGTATGTAAATGCCCAGCCCCATTAAGCACAGCGCTCCCCCAGCGGTTCCAATCCCCACTATGGCCGCCTCCCCGCCGGGCCCTAGGTAATACGCGGGGAGGAAAGACGTGGCGGTCACCCACTTATCGAAGATGAATCCCACTATGGTTGCTATGAGAAGCATCAGGAAGCCGTAGAAAATGAGTAGGTGGGCGGTCCTCTTCACCCGCGTCCTCCGCTCATAGTAAGCGCCTTGGTGGCAGTCGGCCAGCGGCGCTGAGGCCAGCACATCGAGGGCTAGAGCCTCGGCCGCTGCCTTGATGAAGGCGGATCCCGCCTCCTCCCTAGTCACGGGACCAACTGCTGGGTATATGTCATACCTCCTCAGCGCTCCCCTCCTTATCTCCACTGCGAAGCCTATCAGCATGGCTATTACTAGGATTACCGCGCCGTAGTCTATCCACGTATGCGGAACTGGTAGTTCCATCCCATTCTCGCCGCGTCGCCCGGCCGCCTCGGAATATCTAGGCGTTTAGGTACGTGGCAGCCTCGGCGTGTCTCACGTGGTTTCCGCTTAAAAGCGGTCCTACCCGCCCTCGCCGCGGGTGCGACCTACATGCCTTGCCCTGGCCTGGTGAATGGTTGAATCGCTGGGTCAGAGGGAACCGCTTTTCCCAGTGAGCAGCTCCTCCACAGTTTCGAGGAGGCTCTTGACCACGGCGGCTCTATCGCAGCCGCAATTCTCGTTGACATAAATAAATGCATGGGGCGAGTACCTCCACGACTCGTCTATCGCCCTAACCAGCGGCGAGGAGTCCCATATTGTGGTCACGGTCCCGGCCTTTCCCTTCATCAACGACTTAAACGATTTATCGAACCTGGGTATTATCACCTTCACACAATCGATGCCGCACCTCAGCTTATCGGAGAGCCCCTTCTCTATTACGGTCTCCGGATCCGTTCCGCCCGCCCTCAACGCGTCCAGCGCGTCGTTTAACCACGCCGCCCTGCCGCCGAGCGCCTCCAGGTAATCGTTGTCCCGCTTCCAGAGGGGCTTGTAGGGCGTTCTCCTGGAGAGCAGCATCTCGGCCTCGGGCAGCTCAGCCGCTAGGTCCGGTAGGAGGGACGTGAAGTAATCATCGGTGACCTTGAACAGCTCCAAGGTATTGCCGATCCCGCCAGCAATGAATCGAAGGAGGAGGCAGGGATAATCGTGCCTGCCTATCAGCTTCTCCAATAGGTCCCTCGCTATCTTAGTGAATAGGAGGGGCTTGTGGTGGAAGTACACCCACTTGTACGAGTTGTACCTAGCTATGGCGAATCCCTCCAGGAATACCTTGGCCTTCTCATCGAAGAGGAGCTCGTCGCCGTCCAGGTAAACGTACTGCACCAGCCTCTCCACGTCCAGAGCATTAGTGCCGACGCCCGCTCCAGTGAAGTATATGTCCCGCAGCACGTAATCCATCCTATCCGCATCCAGACTGCTCGATAGGATGGAGTGGAGGAGGGGAGGGCGCCCCCCGGGGCTGGGGAAAGCGAGGGCCCTCACGGCATCCACGTTCACTCCCCCCGCAGCGCTCTCCATCACCTTCTTGAAGTCCCCGCTCATCGTTATTAGAAAGCCCGCTGCCTCGTGCTCCTTCATGGCTTTAAAGAGGGATTCGTCCAACTCAACGCCGCACCCCGCCGCCCGGTAATTCCTGCTTAGGATCCCCTCAAGCGTGTGGGAGAGGGGAATGTGCCCCACGTCGTGGTGCAGCGCGGCTAGCCTCACGTGCTCCAGCAATTGATCCACGCCATCATCGTGGATGCCCATGGATTCCCTCACCTCCGCCAGCCTCCTTCCATCCATTTTGCCCAGCGCCTCCTCGGCGATCCTGTGGGCCAAGTACATTGTGCCCAGGCTGTGATCGAACCTCGTGTATCTCGCGGTGGGGTAAGTCAAATAGACGAGCCCTAACTGCCCCACGTACCGTAGCCGCTGCAGGTACATGCTGTCATCTATCAACCGTGCCTCCTCCCTAGTCAAGCGTATCCAGCCGTGAACTGGGTCCCTTACCTCCTTGCTGAACTCCACGGATTCATCCCTTTGAAATGGCATTCACGGGGGTTCTTAAAGCCTGCCTTCCGGGCGAGGCGGATACATTGTCTTCCCCCCCACCTCCTCCGGGCAATGCTTTTTATCGAGGCGCGGCTCGGACGTGTAGATGATGCAGTTCGACTGGGAGCCGGCCGCGGCGGAGGTTGCCGTGGATTGGCGGCAGGATAGTCTTTGCAAGCAAGTGTACGTGGATGGATTGAAGCTGGCGGTCGGCTCGAGCCGCTCCTATAAGCTGTGCCAGGTAAGGCCGGACTGGGCCCCGGTCCTCATCATCGATGGGATAGTTATGCACACGTTGCGGATGAATCCCATGGATTACGCCGATAATAAGGTTAAGCCGATAGACGTGAGGGGCCGCGTCGTCCTGGAGTGCTGCAGCGGCTTGGGCTACGTTACCTCCTCCCTATTATCGCGGGGGGCCAAGCGCGTGGTGTCCATTGAGGCGGACCCCACGGTGCTCCAGCTCTCCAGGTACAATGTTCACAGCTCGTCGCTGGGCGATTCACGGGTCGACTTGTTGATCTCCGACGCGATGGTGGCGGCGAGGAGGATGAGGAGCGAGGCATTCGACGTTATTATACACGACCCTCCAACGTTGAAGAAGGACACCGGTCACCTCTTCTCGCTCGAGTTATACCTGGAGTACGCGAGGGTCCTCAAGCGGGGAGGGATCATTTATCACTACCTGCCCCACCCGGGCGAGAAGTATAGGAATAGAAATATAGGAAAGGGAATAGCGAGAAGAATGAGCGCGGCGGGCTTCCGCATAGTAAAGGAGACCAACGACGGGTTATACGCAGTGCTGGACAGAAGGCACCACTATAGAAGCAACCACAGACTATTATAATCTTCATAATTAATTAAAGTACATTATTAATTCTAGTAGTATAAATTAATTCAGAGATAGGGTTCATTAGCATTCCATTACATCCTGAGATAGATCATAAGGACAGTTCGACTTAAAGGAGCTGGCCCGCGATTTCGCCGTTACTCCTGCCGCGGGGCTATGTACTTGGCCAGCTCGGGCTTCGTCTTGACCAATTCCTTCGCTATTTGCGCTGCCGTCCTATCCAATAAGCTCCGCCCCTGCGGGGTGAGGGTCCTTCCCTTACCGGGAACCTTGGTCACCAGGCCGGCCTGCTCCAATTGGTGGAGAATGCCCCGTATGGAGGCTCCCGCGCTCTTCCTGGTTCGGGGCGCCCTGGCCTTCTTCCCCACGGGGGCCCTGTAGCTATAGGCCATCCTGAGCCTCTCAACTCCGACCGGGTCGTTGAGGTATATCTTGCGCAGCAGCGACGCGGCCCTAACGTACCACCAATTCGGGTCCTGGGGCGGCGAGTCCTTCCGCGCGCCCGTCTTGGCGTAGAGCGACCAGGGGGCGGGCTTCATTTGCTGGACGTTATCCCTCAAATACGCCGCCAATCGCTTTATCAACATGTCCGGCGGCACGTCCTTTATGTTGACCACGAATCCATGCGTTCAGTAAGGTTTATAAATATTACTGGATCGGCTTGGAGCCATGCCGTTGAAGTTCTGCCCCAAATGCAAGTCGATCATGGTGCTTGCCAAGATCAACGGCAAGTCGGTGTATAGGTGCCCCAAGTGCGGCTACGTGGAGGAGGTGGATCCATCATCCAAGCACGTGGAGAGGATGGTAATAGAGAGGAAAGCCAGCGATGACCCCATAGTGCTTGAGGACGCCGGCTCATCCCTCCCCAAGATAAAGGCGTACTGCCCCAAGTGCGGCAATGATGAGGCATACTACTGGGTGCAGCAAACAAGGGCGGCAGACGAACCGCCCACGAGGTTCTATAGATGCACGCGTTGCGGTTACTCGTGGAGGGAGTACGAGTGAACCTCTCCTCGTAAATGAAAAACCTCATCAGCCTTTAGGTCACTCATCACCCATCAAGGCCTGCGTGGTTACATCACTGCTCCCTTCCGGAAGGCCTAGGTCACCCGCTTGAGAGGCAGTACCCCCCTCTTCAAGTCGTTGAGTAGACCCGTCATCTCGGCGATCGCCGCGTCCATTATTGCCCTTCCCTTCTCCTCGCTGGCCTTGGACGGGTACCCCTGCACCGCGTGGTGGTACTCGGCATCATACGCCTCCCTGCCGTACACCCTGAACCTAGCCTCCACCCACTCGTCGTACTTCCCATCGCGCGGGACCCACTTCACCAGGGATGGATACGCCGCCATTACCTCGCTTGTCTCGTCCTCCGCCGCGTGGCCCTCCGGGGTCTCGAGCACCTTCCTCCTAGCCTCCCTGGCCAGATCTATCCACCAATTCACTATTATTATCACCAAGTCAGTCTCCCTGGCGACGTCCTTGGCCGCCATGCTCAGCGCATCCACGTTACCGCCGTGCCCGTTAACCACGACCAGGTACTTCACGCCGTTATCGGCGACGGCCTTGAAGACAGACCTATAAAGATGGTAAAGGGCCTGGGCGTCTATGGATATGGTTCCCCTGAATTTATCCAGCACGTAGGTGTTCCCATACCAAATGGGCGGCAGCATCAACACGTTGGCCGCCTCACTGGATTTCTCCGCGACGTAAATAGCCATCAATGCGTCCGTGCCGAGGGGGAGGTGAGGACCGTGCGCCTCCACTATGCCCACCGGCAGCACTGCCACCGTTTTATCGACCTTGCCGAACTCCTCCAGCGATAATTCCCACCACTTCATGCCCCCAACGCCGCTCTTCCCCTAATAAAGCATTTCCACAAATCACCCCCCTCCCCCTTCCGACCCGCTGTTCAGTCGCTAGGATAAATTCTTCCTCCCGGCTAGCTCGGCTAGCGCCGCTCCTATGGCGTGCACTCCGTACGGGTGCAGGTGGGTGTACTGGGCGTAGGTGTTGTGCTTCCTCACGCCGTCGAACCCATTTATCCCGCTCCCCCGCCTCAGCTTTAAGTAGAAATCCACGGGCTCCCTGAGGATTAACCTGGAGTGGTGGAACTCGTGCCCCCTCACAACGCGCCCGCGGCGGAACATGGGCGTATCAGCTATGGCCTCGGCCTCCGCGTATCCATGCCCAGCCGGTCTGCTCAGCATCGCGGCGTACGCATCTATTGCGCCGCTCATGTCGTACTCCTCGTTGCTCAGCGTCTCCACTACGCTGGAGAGAAGCATTAAACCCCCGCACTCGGCGTATATGAAGCCCCCCTCCTCTGAGAATCTCCTTATATCGGATAGGAGGGGTTTGTTGCGGGATATGGCGTCGGCATGCTCCTCCGGAAACCCTCCCCCTATTATCAATGCATCCACGCTCCCCAATCCGCCGGACTTCATTGAGTTTATGTAGGAGACGCTGCCCGCCGCCCTCCCTATCTCCTCCAGGGTCTCTGGATAATAGAAACTAAACGCCTCATCGATTATGACGCCAACCCTAACCCCGGTCCTCTCAATGCCGCCCTCGTCGCACTCGGGAGGGTCCTCAAGCGGTGGAGCCGACTCCGCTATCCTGATTATAGCATCCACGTCAATCCAATGATCGTAGCCGAACCCTCCCCCGCCCTCCGCCGTTGTGACGAGCCCCAAATGCCTATACCTGAAGTCCCTCTCCGCTTCCCCACTCCTTGGGACCACGCCGACCAGTGGCACGCCCTCCCCCGCCAATGCCTTCTCCACCTTCTCGGCCTGCCTCTCCGTGACGTTGGTCAACGCGACCCCGGCTATCTCAACCCCCTCCCCGAACTCCTTGAAGCCGCGGAGCACCGCCGCCAATCCTCTATTGATCCTATCCCCGTTCAACACCAAGATCACCGGCGTGCCCGTCTCCCTGGCCACCTTGGCAGTGCTGCCGACGTCGCTGACGCCGTCCATGCTGTCGTACAACCCCATCACGCCCTCGATGACGGCAACCCCCTCGGCGTGTCTGTGCAGCCTGCACTTCACGCCCTCCATGCCCATCAAGAATTCATCCAGGTTCCTGCTGGGCACGCCGCACGCCGCCGCGTGGTGCATTGGGTCTATGAAGTCCGGCCCCACCTTGAAGGGGGATACGCCTATCCCGCGCTGGATCAAGTCCCTAAGCAGCAGGGTGGTGAACAGGGTCTTCCCGCTCTTGCCCCGCTCCGCCGATATCACTACTCGGGGGATTCGGGTCATACGCATCCGGTCGGCTTGGGGGCCCCCGCCACCCTGCACGCCCCCTTGGCTGGACCGTTGGGGAATAATTGATATATGCGTTGAAGGCTTATCCCGGTTCCCTTCACGAGCATCCTTATGGGCGGGCACGTGCCGTACTTCTCCCAGTACTCCCTCAAGTACTTAACAACCTTCCAGTGCTCCTCAGTCATGGCGGGCTTCCCCGTCTCCGGGTCCCGGCACTCCTCCGCGCCTAGGATCCTAGCCACGTCCTCGCTCCAGGTCCAGGGATCCTTGAGGTATCCATCGGAGTCCAGCTCTATTTTCCTGCCGTTGATATCTATGGTCTTGGACATGGAATCGCCGATAGATCGGGGCTGCGGGCTGGATTAAGGCTTGCCCACGTCCAAATCACCGTGACTCCTCACTTCGCGCCAGCTTATAAGCATCCGCCGCCCTCCCCACGGCCTTGATAAGCTCCACCAGAACGGCAAATCCCTTCCTGAAGCTGGGGTCCCCCATCTCCTTGATCAATTGGTACATGCCCGCCTCCCTTGAGCCCATGCTTGCCTCGAGTCCCGGATCCTGGAGGGCGCGGAGAACGACTTCCAGCGCCGCGCTTCCCTCCAATGCATCGATTACCTTGAACGCGGCTGCCAACGCGCGGGATATGTCGTGTATCATTTGGTCATTCATTAGCCTGGAAACCATCCTCAACAACATCAATGCCTCCACCAAGTCATCCGATAGCCCGTACCTGCCCACGGCGTTCACGGCGTCCATCAATGCCTTCACATTCTCGTCGTTGAGGGCTTCAAGCACGTCGTCCCTCACACCAATCCCCTCGCCAACGCGTCCCAGTATATATCTAAATACATTAGATTAAACATCCAACCATACCTCGTCCCCCTGAACGGCGGGGTGGGGGAGTCATACGTCCAAATCGGTATCCACGCCCTACCCTGATGCCCCGCCGCGCTGGGCAGGTCGGAGACGAAGGGGCAGATGGTCTCCCCCCAGTAACGCCTCCCGCCGCCCAGCTCATCCACTATGTTGCTCACTATTATGGGGGCCTCGTAGTGGGCGTTGGAGGCGGCCTTCGTTATCCAGGTGGGGCCGGCGTCGCCGGCCACGTATATATCATCCATCTTAAACCTATCCAGCACCAGGTTAAGCGTGTTCCTGTCCACGTTGAGCCACCCATCAGGGTCCTTGCTGAGGCTCCTGGCCACGGGGGACCCAACGTGCTTCGGTATGTATATTAATAAGTCGTACTTGACCTCCTCCCCGTCCAGCGACTTAACGGTCCTCCCCCTCGCATCCACCGAGTCGATTATCCAGTTAAGCCTCACCTCCACGTTCCTCGCCTCGTACTCCTCCATGGCTGCCTTATGGTACTGCGCCTGGGCGTGAACGTGCTCGCTGGGCCAGAGGGTTACTATCTCTACGTCATCCCTATTGCCGCGCACGTTTCTCAGGAACGAGTCCAGCATTAAGTTGAACTTATTCGGGGCCCCGGGGCACTTATACATGGCCTCCACGGCCACGGTAACTATGGTTCCCCCTCTGAACTCCCGTAATGCATCCCGCAGTGCGAGGGCGCCCTCCATGCTGTAGTAGGTAACTCCGGCGTCCCGCAGCCCGCCTATGAAGTCGTAATCATACTCCGCCCCGCTCGCCACCACCAAGTAATCATAGCCCACATTCCCGGTCCGGGTCTTCACAATCCTATCCCCCGCATTGATCTCCTCCGCCGCGCCCGCGTCGCCCAGCATCAGCCTCACCCTGGGATTGACGAGGGATCGTATGGGCCTGACCAAGTCGCGGGGGGAGAGCACGCCGAATGGGATGTACGTGAAGCCTGCTTGAAGCACGTGCTTGAATCCCCTATCCATCAACGCCACCTCCACCTCGCCCCTGCTTATCTTATCCCTCAACTCCCTGGCCAGCCTATTGGCTATCATTACCCCAGCCGCCCCCGCCCCCAGTATCAATATCCTCTTCATGGGATCCAGGACGTGCCCGTACTCATATAAGCCGAGCTATCGTTTGGGACCACGTCCCGCCCAACGTCGATTCACAATTTAAACCCAGTGAAGCATCTCTAGACCCGCTTGGCGAGGCTGATTATTATCGCCGGAACGCGGCGACTTTTAAATCCGTGCATCGTTCCTCGCCTCGACCCGCTCCACGTGGATAAGGAATAATGGGTCGGCGGGCCCCCACGTCTCATGGAATTGGAGGCCCTGAGGACCAAGTGGGCCGGCCTGCTGCCCCCGCTTGACGCCGAGGAGGTCGCTATAATGAATGCCGTGATATGTAATGAGGGCAGCACCATGTATAGGCTGTCCAGGGTGACGGGCCTCGCCATTAGCTCGGCGTATAGGAAGACCGCCTCCCTCGCCAGGCGCGGCTTGGTTAAGGTGGAGCGGCGCGGGAGGGCGGGCACGTGCAGGTCGACCCTTAAGGGATTGCTGGCCTGCTTCGCCAGGGGCTGCGTCGATGATGGCTACTTGCTGGGGCGGATTTCATCCATGTTCAGGAACGGCGGGGTAGAGGTGGGGAGCCAGGGGGAGTTGTTGGCGTTGTTATCGATAGCTGCGGACTCGCTTGCCTCCGCCGCGGTGGACATAAGGCAGCCCAGGGACTTGGTTTTATCCGTGATAGGGCACATAATGGCGGATCGCCGCCGGGTGGGGGATCCCCCGCGGGCATTGGTGCTGGGCATAATAAGGGACTTGGAGGAATTGCTCAAGTGATGGCAGGGTAGTTTCCATTTTGGTTTTCTAATTATGTTCGAATTTCGAATGGGAATTGGGGGAATTCCTCGGTAATTTAACGGTGTTTAGGTTCGATATTCGAATAAAATGCTTATATCCATCCCTATTATTGCCTAAATTCATGAATAGTCTCTACGCACCCCTATTGGTGAGGTACGTATCGGCAACCGGCATTCTGGTTCACTTGTTGTTGGCCTCCATGTTCATAGGAACCATAACCCTCGCCGTGGTTTCGGAGGGCATCTATGCCTACATCAAGGACGCCAGGTGGCTGGACACCGCCAAGATGTTCGGCAGGGTGGCCGGCATATTCCTGGGCACGGGAGCCGCTTTCGGAACGCTGGTGGAGTTCGGCTTGGTGACCATATGGAGCAACTTCGTCTCGATAATGGGATCCGCCCTCGTTCTTCCATTCTACATAGAGCTTTACGCCTTCCTATTCGAGGTGATATTCATAGTCTTCTATGAGTTCACGTGGAACAAGCTTGGGCGGGGCGTTCACTTGACGCTGGGGGCCCTAGCCGCCTTCGGGGCGTACTTCAGCGCGTACAACATACTGGCCGTCATGTCGTCCCTAAGCATGGCTCCGCCAGGCCTCATGATAAAGCAGGCAGACATAGGGGGCTTGATAAGCTACGTGGCCGTCTTCCAATCCCCGACCCAAGTCTTCAACATGTACTGGTGGGGTGCCCAGGTCTTCATCTGGCACGGCATGTTGGCGGCCACCATACTGAGCTGGTCCATAGTGGCCAGCATATACGTCTATAAGTACCTCCACGGACGGGACCCGCATCACTTGGCCATACTTAGGATCATGATACCCACTATAGCCGTATTGACGGCCATAGAGGGATTCCTGTTGGGCCACGATCAAGGCGAGCTTGTGCTATCCGCGGACCCGCTGAAGCTGGCCGCCATGGAGGGAATGTTTTGGAGCGGGTTGAAGGTGGATCCACTGCTCAGCTTCTTCGCGTTCGGCACCACGAACCACGCCTTCTGGGGGTACTACACGTGGCCCGCCTCCATAAGGCCCCCCGCCTTCCTGCCGTTCTTCTACCTGGTGCTCATGGTGGGCCTGGGAGCCGCCATAGGCGGGTGGGCAGCCATAACGGGCCTGTACCTACTGCTCAAGCGGGAACCGCCGACCTGGTGGTTCAAGCTGGGCTATGCCCTGGGGCCCGCCGCTGGTTTGGCATCCATAGGAGGAGCCGTCACTTCAGAGACGGGGAGGAACCCATTCATACTTGTGCAGAACCTGGGCGGTAACCCACCCACCATAACGGGAGTGCCCGTCTCCGCAATATATAACCCAACAATAGCGGTCTCCCCCCTGCTCGCCGCCGCGATACTCCTAGTAATTCTAGCAATACCCGGGCTAACCGCCTACATGCTCTACCTCGCCACGAGGCCCAGGAAGACGGGTGGTGAGCCATGAACGCAGCCACCATAGCCGTAGCCCTAATAGCTTGGGCGTTCTCAATCCACATACCCATAGTCTACACAGTGCTCGGCCTGGCCTGGCTGCTGCCCACGCTGGAGTACGTGGGGTACAGGCGGGGGAACGGGAACTACGTGAGCATGGCTCGAAACATGGGGGCGTACCTGATAACCATCTACGCCATAGGCGGGCTGTTCGGCACCATAATAACGGTATTCCTGGCCGGCCTCCTCCCAATATTCACCGACGTGGCTGGGGCATTGTTCTGGCCGGTCTGGGGAGTCGCCATAGTGTTCGGGATAGTGATCGCCCTACCCATGCTTGGCTTCTATTACAGGACGTTCGACTCGCTGCCCCCAATGAGGCACGTGGCCATCGGGTACTTGACCGCCGCCTTCATGACGGTGATACCGGCCATGTTCAGGATGGTGTTCGCCGTGATAAACTACCCCATCGGCGTCGAGATAACCAAGAGCTCCTCCTCCATAATAGGCTTCAACCTATCCGTGAACCTAGGGCAGGCCATTGGGAACCCAACATACCCACCGCTCCTTCTAGCCACCATAGCCGCGGCGCTGGCGCTCACCTCCGCATTGATCGCCTCCATCTACTCGTGGCGCGGCGCGTCGTCTCCCAGCGCATACTACGAGGCCGGTAGGTCCCTCGGCGCGAGGCTAGCCATAGCGTTCGGCGCGCTCTGGGCAGTGTTCGGGGCGTGGTATCTATACGAGGTCTACCTCTACTCCCCAACCATGGCGTGGTCGATCCTGGGCCGCCCGCCGAGTTACCTGCCCTCCGCGTTCCTCTCTGTGTACCAGCCCACCTACGACTTGGCGTGGCTGTTTTACCTCATAGTGGCTCTCGCGGTGGTGGACCTGATAGCCTTGGCGGTCACCATTAGGAGGCCGTCGAAGCCCGTGGCTGCCTTAACATTGCTCGCCTCGCTGGCCATCGTTGATGCATCCGAGGTCTTGAACGGCGTGGCCCACATGCCGTACGCGCTGGTGCCCCCGCTGAGCGCCGCTGAGTCCCTCGTTAACTCGTACGGGGTGGGGTTCGCCGTCCAAGTCGCCCACACTCTCCAAGTCTCCACGTTCGTTTCCACGTTGACTCCCCTCGTCGACCTGATAGCAATGGAGCCAGCCATCCTCTATGCATCCGCCGTCGGATTCGCGTTCTTCAACGCGTTGATATTCGTGGTTCTCTACTACGCCTTGGTTCGCCGCGGCAAGTGATTGGTTCCTCCATATAATTAAATTGAGCCAGCATCTTTTTATTTATAATATGTATGTAATTCCATTGTATATAGATATGTTATTACTTCCTTAAAGTGTCATCTCAAGTATTAATTAATCACAGAAACGCTTATTTATCCGGCATAAACCCATAAATCATGAAGGGATTATCTAGGACCGCGTGGGCCGTGATAGCCGTCGTGATCATCGTCGTAATAGTCGCGGCGGCAGCGGCCCTCACCTACAAACCACCAGTCAAGACAACAACCACGCCCACTACTACTACGTCTACAACAACTACATTGCCGCCCACCTCAACCACTCCAACTACTACAACCACTTCAACGCCTACCACCACGACTACGACCACCGCGCCTTCGTCCGCGTCATTTTGCGCCAGCGTGAGCGGGCCAGTTACCATAACCGTGTGGGACACCTACAGTCCAAGCGAGAATGAGGCCTTCAACGCGTCCCTAGCCCAATTCGAGGCGGAGTACCCATGCATTAAGGTGGAGGTGACCACTGGGGTCCAGGTCTCCACAGGCAACTTCGAGGCGGCGGCCAAGGCAGGCAAGGCACCTATAATATACAGGGACACCAGCAACGACGCGGGCGCGCTCTTCGCCGGCGGCCTCCTCCTGAACCTGAGCAAGTACATACCCGCCTCCCTGCTGGCCCAGTACAACCCAATCGCCATACGCAACTTCGAGTTGAACGGCTCACTCTACGGCCTGCCCGACAACATAAACTACATAGTGATGTTCTACAATAAGAAGTACATACCTAACCCGCCCAACACCACTAATCAACTCATCCAAATGGCGCTTCAAGTCAATAAGACCTACGGCGTTTGGGGAATAGCGTATGGAATGGGATCCGAGTACGGCTATAGGTTCGCCGCTTGGCTGGCCGGCTTCGGCGGCCACATATTCAACGGCGCGGGCTACCCGGCGGTCAACGCGACCCCAGCGGCGGCCGAGGCTATGGAGTTCTGGTATAACTTAACGTATGACCTACACATAAACGCGCCCGACATGAACCCCACGCTCGAGGGCAACCTATTCTCGCAGGGCAAGGCGGCCATAATATTCGACGGACCGTGGGACTTGGCGACCTACGTCAAGGCGCTCGGGCCCAACCTGGGCGCGGCTCCACTGCCCGTGGTGTCCCAGACAGGGCTGTACGCTGAGCCCTTCATAGGCTCCACCGGGTGGGTGATAAGCGTGCCCCAGGCCAGCGGCGCGACGCCGGAGCAGATAAAGGCGGCCATCCTATTCATTGAGTTCATGAGCGGGCCAGTGCAGGAGCTGAATTTGTGGAAGTACGCAGGGGACATACCGTCCTACCTGCCCGTCTACAACCAAGTAATAGCCAACTTGACGGCCGGCAAGCTGCAGCCGGCGTACATGAACGGCATAATGAACGGCATATTGGCGCAGGCACAGCACGGCCAAGTGTTCCCCAACATACCGCAAATGAACTTCTACTGGAACGGCTTCCACCAGTGCGTGACTCTTTACACCGTGAACGGCACGTTGACGGCCCCGCAGGCCGCGAACTGCTGGGAGCAGTACATGGTCTCCCAGATGCAGCA
This sequence comes from Thermocladium modestius, assembly GCF_055398215.1. Classification (NCBI taxonomy): domain Archaea; kingdom Thermoproteati; phylum Thermoproteota; class Thermoprotei; order Thermoproteales; family Thermoproteaceae; genus Thermocladium; species Thermocladium modestius. Next base: position 678,209 of record NZ_AP043731.1, read on the forward strand.
GGCCGGCATGCTGGGCTGATGAGTAAATAAAGAAGGAAGGCTGGGTAATCATGGTTAAAAGGGATACTTTTATTGGCTTCCTATACCTCCTTCCCATAATCGCGATAATACTATTCCTCACCCTGTACCCCATCGGGTACGCGGTCTACATCTCGTTCACAAACTTCAACCTCTATCACTTCTTCACGTATAAGCTTGTGGGGCTTCAGAATTACATCTCCATTATTAAGTCGGGCGCCTTGGGCAACATATTCCTGCAGACCATCATATGGACCGTCGGCAGCTTGGTTCCCATGATGGCGGCCGGCTTCGTGCTGGCATTGATACTGAACCAGAGGGACTTGGTTGGGAGGACAGTTTACATGACGTTCATGTTGTTTCCCTGGGCTTTTCCATCCTTCATAACAATACTGGTGTGGAGCGGCATGTGGAACTACGAGTACGGCATAGTGAATAAACTCATGGCATTGATTGGCGTGCACCCCATTTACTGGTTCAATTACGTGTCGACGTCTTGGATCGCCTTAATAATCACCAATCTCTGGCTCTCCTTCCCGTACTTCACTGTAGTATTCTCATCGGCCCTTCAGGGAATACCTAGGGAGTTGTATGAGACGGCGTACGTGGATGGAGCATCCATGTTCAGGAGGTTCACGAGCATAACGCTTCCCCAGATGAAGAACGCCCTATCCTTCGTCGGCATAAGCAGCTTCATATTCACGTGGAACAATTTCTACCCCATCTACCTGCTCACCGGAGGAGGCCCGGGCACGGCTACGGAGATATTCGTCGTGTACGCCTACCAGGAGGCGTTCAGCTATAGCCTCTACAACATAGCGGCGGCCTATTCCATAGTGGACACTATAATATTGGCTGCCTTCGCGTTGATAATGCTGAGGATATCGGGCATAATGAAGGTGATAACGTAATGGACTCCTACAGGCTGCTCAAGTACGTGAGGCTGGCCATATCTCACATAGTGCTCATAGCGTTCGCGGCCTTCGCGGTGTTCCCCATATACTACGTGCTCATAACGTCGTTCAGCAACGTGCCCACGCTCGCATCCATAAGCATAGGCAGCCTGATTCCCCGCCCCTCATCGCTCACCCTAAGCGCGTATTACTACATACTCTTCAAGAACCCCTTCTTCCTGTGGCTCAAGAACAGCCTGATATTCGGCGTCTCCTCCATGCTGATAGCCACGGCGGCCGCCTTCCTGGGCGCCGTCGCCTTGTCCAGGATAAACATGCCCGGAAAGAGCACGTTGATATACTTCATTTACGTGTTGACTTTCTTCCCGTTCACGGTGACCGTCATACCGCTTTACTTCATGTTCGCCCAGCTCCACTTAATAAACACGTATTACGGATTAATAATAGCGTACTCCGGCGGCTCGTCCATATTCGGGGCCTACCTAGGGAAGATATTCATAGACACGATACCCAGGGAGTTCGAGGAGGCGGCCATGATAGATGGACTGGGCAGGTTCACCGCCTTCACGAGGATACTGCTCCCCATGACGGGCCCCGTCCTTGCATTCGTGGCGTTGACGTCATTCATAGGCGCGTACACGGACTACGTATTGGCGAACGCATTCATAACTAGCGGGAAACTATGGACGCTCACGCTCGGCATGTACTACCTGGCCGTGACCAATAGGGCCACGCTCTACAACGTCTTCGCCGCCTTCGCCGTGTTGATGGGCCTCCCCATATTCATACTGTTCATAGCTCTCCAGAAGTTCTTGTTGAGGGCCTACAGCCTGGGCGGGTTGAAGGCATAGGCTTTTTCAAACTAAATATATATTCTATCTAATCTACCGCATTAATTATTTATCGAGTATTAACTATTAACTTGGAAGACCTATAAAAAATAAAAGGGAAATGCGTCAAGCCCGATATGGATCGCAGATACGCCTTACTGGCGGCGCTAGCCGCCTTACTAATAGTCCAGGTAGCAGTCGCCCAATCATATCAAGTCTCGTTCACGGTGAACAGGAGCGGTTACGTCACAATCTACATAGCCGGCCTGCCAAGCACGGACTCCGTGGACCTCCATTGGGGAATAGAGCCGGCTCCCCAGGGGAGTTGGACGCAGGTATTCGACACAATGATGAAGTGGGACGGGGCCAACTTCACGGCTACAATAGGGCCTATAAACAATGGAACGTGGATAGCGTGGGTATTCCATGATGAGACCACCAATACGTGGATAAACTACCAGGGACACGCGTTCTGGAACTGGAACCTGGAGGTAAACCCGCCGAACCTAGGGTACACGCATGCTGAGGTGCTCGGAAATGCATCAATATTGATAACCGCCGTCGGCCGCGCCCCCGACCCCATGATTCTCCACTTTGGTTTGACCACTGGTCCTCAGACTGGTCTTCCTTGGAGTGATATAACTAACGTTACCATGCAGTATAATCCGTTGTGGGGTAATTACTCGGCCGTGATTGGTCCCTTCAAGCAGGGCCAATGGATACAATGGGTATACTACGACCCAACCCTCAACAAGTGGATCAGCAACAACGGCCAGAACTACGCTGTGGAGGAGACAGCATCCAGCGCCCCAAGCCCATCCACCACGTTCGCCCGGGTCCTCCCCAACGGCTCCGTGCTGATAACCGTGGTCGGGAAGCCTCCAGACAAGTTCATCCTTCATTTTGGTTTGACCACTGGTCCTCAGACTGGTCTTCCTTGGAGTGATATAACTAACGTTACCATGCAGTATAATCCGTTGTGGGGTAATTACTCGGCCGTGATTGGTCCCTTCAAGCAGGGCCAATGGATACAATGGGTATACTACGATGCAACCACTAACACTTGGTACAATAACTACGGCCAGAACTTCGCGCTTCTCGTAAACTACACGGCTCCGGCGCCGCCCATATACCTCAACATAGTGTTCAACGATCACCAACCCCTGTACACGTACGTGGGCAGCAACGTCTACCTCCTGCCCTGGACCGCCGTTCACTTGGAGGAGTACGCCGAGCAAGCCATAATAGCGCACATGTTCCCCACGGTTCACGTCACTTACTCCCTATCGGGCTCCCTCCTGTACCAAATAGAGGCAATAGCCGCCGGCGATTATAACAACACGTACATCCTGGCGGCAATGATACCCTCCTCTCAGTGGAACAATACTCTTTACCAGGAGATAAAGCAGTACAACGATACCTTCCTGGAGGCGTTCGCGCCCAGCTATGAGTGGAACACCACCACGGTTAGGCAGGTGCTGGAGTTCGACCTGGCGTTCAACACCCCCCTCTGGGTCTACTCCGCCAACACGCCGGCCTCCAAGGTATACGCGTCCCTGTTCAGCTTGGAGCAGCGCGGCGTTCCGCTGAATAACCAGCAATTGACCAATGCCTTGGTGGAGTGGTTCCTCTGGAGCGTGAGCTACCCCATAGTCACCGGGCAGTTGGGGAGCCAGTACTACAACGCCACCATAGCTGCCCTCTACAATCAAACATCGTTCAACATAAGCGACATACGAGTGATAACCAGCTACTACCCCGTGGAGGCCAGGATAGTCCTCTCCGCGTTTAGGATGGATAGGATGAATAACAACAACACGGGCGGCAACGTGGAGATAATCACCACGCCGTTCGATCACCCCCTCACTCCCCTATTGCTGATACCCAGCTGGACTGGGGAGAACGGTAACCCCGTGGTGAAGGGCACGTGGACCAGCGACGTGCTGGCGCAGCTTAACATAGGGAGGGATCTGTACAAGATGGTGTTCGGCCAGTACCCCATGGGCATGTGGACCCCGGAGATGGCCATATCCAGCGCAATGATACCGCTGCTAAACGAGTCGGGCTATTACTGGACCTACGCCAGCGAGTCCACCCTGGCGGAGGCGAATGTGTCAGTGCCCACGGGCCCCAACCCCACTGTTCAGGAAATGGAGAGCCTCTACCAGCCCTACAGGGTGGTCGTCGGCAATGCCTCGATAGTTGTGGCGTTCAGGGACGGAACTCTATCCGATGCCTGGGGCTTCAATTACGGCGAGATAGCTGCTTCCCAGGGCAATTGGGCGGCAGTGAATCAATTCATGAATTACTTGAGGCGCATCTATGATTCAATACCGGCGTCCCGCCACAACGATACGTTGGTAACCGTCGCCTTGGACGGGGAGAACTGGATGTTCATGAGCCCGTTCCCGGAGGACGGCGTGCCGTTCCTGATAGACCTGTACACCGCCCTGGCCGGCAACTCCTCCTGGGTGCAGACCACCACCATGCAGCAATACCTGGCCACCCACCATGATCTGCCCGTCCTGAACGGAATACCGATGGGGTCCTGGAACAACCAGGGACCCGCCGGCTCGGTCTCGCCGTTCTACACGCAGTGGGCCGGGCACTCTCCGCAGGACGCTGTCTGGCAGCAATTGGCGATAGTGAGGTCGATGGTGCTTCAATTCGGGGAGGAGCACAACCTAACGCAGCCCATGAATCTGACCCAGATAACCAGGTACAATGACTTCCCGTTCCTGGGCACGTGGAACACCTCCACCCTGGAGGGCAGGTACGTGGAGGCTTGGATGTCCATATACGGAGCGGAGGGCTCCGACATATACTTCACCTTCGACCCCAACGATCAAAGCCTCACGTCGCAGAACGCCATAGTGTTCGAGATGGAGGTTAGGCAGGACATGAGAAACGCGTTGGAGGTGCTGGGCCTCCCGCTAACCCCATTCCTGGAGGATCAATGGATGCCGCCGCTCGCGCCGACCGTGCCGGGCACAAACTCATCCATAACCCCGCCGATGACTGGGAACCTCTATAACTTCATCTACGTGGATGGAAAGCCTGCTTACTCCATAAACAATAACTTCGCGTGGGCCGGCTCGTACCAGTACCTCCTCAACAAGACCAAGGGGGCGGGGGGCATAAACACGGTCTACTACGCGTTCGATGCCAATGACCTCTACATAGACGTCAAGGTGAACGGGAATCCCATGGATTACGCCGCGCCCAACGCCTTGACCACGTCCAAGTACACCATATATGTCTACTTCTCCCCCGTTAATCCGGGCAAGGGCGACTTGATGGGGATAAACATACCCGACGCGAACTACACGGCCGCCCCCGGCATGCCGCTGGGCTTCGCAGCCACTCGCCTAGCCGAGATATTCGTGGGCCCAGGCTCTGACGACGTGGCCATATACGAGTCCGGCCCATCCGGTTGGTCGTACGTTGAGTCCATACCCAACGCCGTGGCCATAGGGGACTCCATAGAGATCGCCATACCCTTCTCCGCCCTAGGCATTAATCCAGGCGACTCGATTGAGTTCTCGGTCGCCACTGTCAACCAGAGCAGCGGCTCCATAGTGAACCTGCTGGGCCCGATCCTCGCCGCGATTCCATCCAATATAGCCAAGCTGACCCCCGTCATGTCCATATACAACCCGGCCCCCAGCAATGGGCCTGGGTACTACGTCTACCCACTCCTCACCGCTAACTACCCGCCCGGCTCCGTCTGGATGAGGTGGGTCAACGTCTCAATGAATGATTACTTGGTTCAGTTCAACATAACGTTCGGGAACCTCACGAACGTGTACGACGGCCCCAACGGCTTCTCGCAGCCCATAATAGACATCTACATACATGAGGGAGGCTCCTCCGGGTGCACCAATGCGTTGCCCGGCGTCAACGCCAAGATAGCCCCAGGCTCGGCCTGGCAGTGGGTGATACAGGCAGCGGGCTGGCCGTCCAACTCGTACGTGGAGAGCTGCTCCGGCCAGACGTACACCACCCCATTAATAGTCAAGGGCGACCTGGCCACCAAGACGGTCTCCATAGAGGTGCCCACGTCGCTGATAGGAAGCAACATAACGGGCTATAGCTACGTCATAGTGGCGGGGTTCCAGGATGGGTACGCCACTAACGGTTGGGACCCCGTCTACCCCAACGCCACTGACTACCAGGGAGGAGGCGCCAAGACGCCCTACGCGCCCAACATATTCAGCTACATAGCCCCCAACCTAGTCAACCCCTCATCCCCGCTGACCCAGCAAGCCGTCCTATCCAACTACACCAACACCAGCTACGCCACTCTGTACGCCGTGAGGCTGCCACTGCTGAAGGCGTCCTCCACCACTGCATCCACCGCCCAGCCGGTCAAGCCGTCCATCTCCACGGTGGTCGCGGGCCCCAACGGCTTCATCGCGTTCTACGCCGCTGGGAGCGAGGTATATGAATCCACGTCGAGCAACGGGGAGTCCTGGACCCAGCCCGCCCCGGTGATCAGCGAGGCGAGCCCGGTCGTGTCGCTCTCCTACTCGCCGCAGGGAGATTTGCTGTTGGTGGCGTATAGCCACGGCTTGACGCTGGTTCACCTGGCTCCCTACGTAGTGGCCAGCAACCTAACCGTGCCCGCATCCACCATATACTCCGCATCCATAGCCTCACTCAATGGTACGTACTACATAGCGGCCGCGGTGCCGGGCAAGGTGCTGCTCCTGAGCTCTAGCGGTGGGGTCTTGGATGAGCTGCCCATAAACGCCAGCGGGGTCTCCGTGTACCCCTACGGCGGCGAGTTGTACCTGGCCATCACGAGCGGCGGCACCATTTACCTATCCAGCGGCTCGCCGGGCAGCCTCTCCAGCCCGCAGCCATTGCTGGCGGAGCCCGCGGGCTACTCCTTGACTCAACCATCCCTCGCCGTATATGGTGGGGAGATGGCGATTGGCTACACCGTGGAGTCAAGCATGGCGGCGGGCACTAACATAGGGCTGTCCTACGGTTCCCTAACCAACATCAATAGCACCGTCCTCACGACGGATGGCACTGAGTACTCCCCATCAATTGCCTTGGTTGATCCAGGCTCCGCGTCCATATACATGGCCTTCACGAGCTCCGCCGGCCAGGGCAATGTCTACTTCATAGCCCAGCCCGTGGCCACGCTGCAAGCATCCACGGCTGTCCCGCCCACCACCACTACCACAACGGCTCCGCCTCCAACTACCACAACTACTACTACCTCCACGCCCACCACTACAGTGCCTCCGCCTCCAACTACAACAACGACACCGAGACCGTCGTCTTCATCGCAGGACCTGGTGATCGCCGTCGTGGTGATAATCATAGTCGTGATAGTGGGCGCGCTGCTTGCAATCAGGAGAAGGAGGTGAAGTTACAGAATTGAGGATCTAAAAATAGCTCTCCTTTTTCTTTTCTCCCTTTACTTCTCTCCTTTTTTCTTCGTGCTGGCTCCCTGTGGTTGGGATCTAAGCTTAAAAACGCGGTTTCCAGCGGGATGCATGGGCGGCCAGACGGATTCTATACATGGCCATGATTACTTCGACGAGGGGCTTGGGGAGTTCATTCCGCCCATTCACTTATCCGCCATGTTCGTGCAATTGGTGGAGGCCAATAAGTCGGACAGGGGGGTGGACCTCAAGTACTCCAGGGAGGAGAACCCAACCACTAGGGCGCTGGAGCACGCGCTGGCCAGGCTGGAGAGGGGGGAAGACGCGATCGCGTTGAACAGCGGCATGGCGGCTGTCTCGGCGGTGTTGTTGGGGTTGTTGGGGAGCGGGGACGCCGTCTTGATGCCCATGGAGATGTACGGAACCACTCTCGGCTTGGCCCGGGAGCTGGGGAAGTTCGGCGTTGAGTTGAGGACGGCGTTTCCCGACACGCGATCCATCCTGGACGCCATTGATGGCAGGGTGAAGCTCGTGATGATTGAGTCAATAACGAACCCCACGCTTAGGGTGCTGGATGTTGAGGAGATAGCCAAGGCGGCCCACGAGGTCGGGGCGATCGTCGTGGTGGATAATACCATAGCCACGCCCGTCCTGCTCAACCCGCTGGAGCTGGGCGCCGACTTAGTGGTGCACAGCGCTACCAAGTACTTGTCGGGCCATAACGACGTGGTGGCGGGGGCCGTGATCGGGGATCGCGAGCGAATCGTGGATCTATGGCACTGGCGCCGGAGGCTCGGCTCCATTCTCCAACCCATGGAGGCGTTCCTGGTCATGAGGGGATTGAAGACGCTGGAGCTGAGGGTTCGGCGGCAATGTGAGTCGGCGATGGCAGTGGCGCAGTTCCTCAGGGATCACTCCAAGGTAGCCGCAGTCTACTACCCTGGATTGAACGGTGGAAGGGAGGCGTCCAGGTTGAGGGGCGGGTTCGGCGGCATAGTCTCTTTCAAGGTGAGGGGAGGCAGGGCGGAGGTGGAGCGGTTCCTCAAGTCCCTCAAGATAATAAGGCCCACGCCAAGCTTCGGGGGCCCGGAGTCCCTCATCACGTACCCCATAGTAAGCGCGTCGTCAGCCATACCGGAGGATCACCGCGCGTTGCTGGGGATAGACGACTCCCTCCTCCGTCTCTCCGTGGGGCTTGAGGACGTGGAGGACATAATAGGGGATCTGGACAGGGCCCTCTCAGCCGTGTAGAGATTCCATTTGCTTATCGTGGTCTCCCGGTCTCTATCTCCAGCACCGCCTTTCCCCCATACAGCTGCGTCGGGGTCCAGATGCACACGCCCGTGGGTTTCTTATTATTTAGCAGCGTCACCGTGCCTTGCAGGCAGCCATAGGCCGTTATGTTGAATGGTTGATTGGTGGAGGTTATTAGCAGCATCTCGGGTTGCCTGCTCCTAACTGTCGTGGTGGACGTGGATATGATTATGGACACGTTAACCGCCAGGACCTCGCCGCTGCCCTTCGGCGGGGAGGAGCCGCATTGGGCCGGCACCCCCTTATTATAGATGATTGAGTCAGTTGCTTTATTTACCTCCACGCAGAACAACGTGATGTTGAAGTTGACGGCGGCCCCCCTGAGCGGTATAGATGATGAGGCGAGCAGTATTGTGTAATTGAAATCGCTCACCACGTTGGGTATCGACGCAACCGACAGCCCCTCGGTGACTTGGTAAACAATCGTGTTTCCTATGATGGACTCCACGTATCCCCTCAACTGGAGGAATTGCGAATTAACGTAGGCGGCGATCTCGTAGGCGAATATGGACACTAGGACCACGATGGCCACGGTGGTTATTATGAATGCAACGGTATCCATCCGATCACCTCATTGTAACCGTGTAGTTGGAGTAAACAACGTAAAGCGATCCAAAGGATGTCACCTTATATTCGGCCGTCTCGGAGCCGCACGTGGCCTTCAATGGGTAGGATCCCTTGCCCAGCAACACCACGCTTGTGTCGGTCACGTTGATGGACATGATTGTCCTCCCGCTTCCGCCTCCCATCGACGATGCCATGTATATGTATACATAATTAGTATTATTCCCAATTATTATGGGACGGGGATAAAGGGCCAAGTACGTTCCATAAGTCTCCCCACCCAGCGTGTCCTCGCCGTACTGAATTACCTGGAACATGACTGATGAGGGCGAGGTCGATACGGGTTCCCCATCGCCCCGCAGTACTTGAACGAAGCCGCTAGGCATGGAATAGTAATTGGGGGGCGTCCCGTATATCACGGCTCCATCCTTGAATACAAGCCCGCTTAGGTTGTACACGCAGTAATTCGGGAGCCAATTCATTACTCCATATGGAGTCGACGGGATATAGTACACCCTGTCTATCCCTGTGTGGAAAGCTATGGTATCCATATCATCGGCCACGTTTATTAGGAATGACTCGGCCAGCGAAATGCCGGAGGACGATGCGGAATTGCTGAAGTAATAAGTGGCCACGTAGAGCATAACCCCTATTAAGGCCAACACAACCGCCATTATTATAACTACGGAAATGCTCTCGCTGATGCCCCTCCTATTATTGATCATCACTTATTGACCACCTCCGCTACAATAACTACTTTCACTATAATCATAATATCCGTTGGCGTTGGCACTATAGCACCAGATCCATACGTTTACATTTTCCATAGTTAATGGTATAAAATAGTTGTAATAATTATCATATACCGTATAAGTTTGGTTAGCTACTGTGAACGGTAGTGACTCATGCGTTGAGGAAGGTTCGTAGTAAAATACTTGCGTGCCAATCAGTTGCTTGTTAGCTATATAACTTGGTATTATGGTGACGTATTTAAGCATTGTGTATCCTACCGGTATATATACCATTTCGGTTTTACTGGCCACTGTTGGAAAGATCTTGCTGGGCGTATTGATGCTGGCGACTTGCGAGATTGTAGCATATCCGTCATATAATGTGGAGTCCAATCCATTATAGAACAATAATATGGTTGGTATGGTTCCCCAATTGCCAACGTATACGTAATAAAATAAGGCTCCATTATTTGAGAAGACATTCATGTAAGGTACCATGGCATATGCAGATGCTGGCATGGGCGACGTAAATAGTGATAGTCCATTTAGCGTGGAATTGATAATGTATTGAGTCACTGGATATCCGCTTGGATATGGAAGTGATACATTAAATATTAATGAGGTGGATGTAACATTACAAACAACCAGACTATTTCCTTCCAGTGGTTGGCTTGTCTCTTGTTTGCTTGGATTGAACGAATCGAGACTAAGGATTACCCCCAAAGCCGGGGCACCATCCCATGACTCCTGCAATAAGACCCATTTTGGATAATAATATCTATTGATCAACTTAACGGATACCTCGGAAACCACTGCATTGCTACCAACCACCAATGCCCATGAACCAACTCCTTGCTCGGCTCCATACTCATAACCCACACCAAATAAACTACTTATTTTAACCCATGCAGGGACGGCTATTCTACTATTATATTTATATAATACTTGTTTATTGATAGTATTAATAACTATAAAAGTTACAGTTGGCTGTTTACCAAACGATACATCGACGGTCATATTTACTGTTAGCGGATTATTAGAGCTCGTAGTATACATATAATTAAAACAATAGCCAGCCCCATCATAATTACTATTGCATTGTTGAGTTCCCACCACCGGGTATTCTTGGAATATTTCTATTCCACCCACTCCTCCCTTGTTAATGGTCATTATAGCGCTTATGTTAAAACCATAATTTGATGAAATGTTATCCAGCGGCATCAAGTACATCAATCCGCTTAATCCATTGCTCCCAAGCCACCATCCGCTGCTATTATGTGATATTTCGCCGTAGTTGTCCGATGCTAATGCCCACCACTTCGTGTTTGGTGATTTTTCGAAATTGAATATAGTTCTATTTACGGCTTGGATCACGTAGTAGCTGGGGGTTCCGGGGCAGGTATAGCTGCTTGGCTGCACCTCGTTCACGGTGAAATTCATTGTCGTCTTCACCTTAACGTTGTTAAGCCCTATTAGCGGGAAGCTTGTCTCGTTCTCCGCTATCCCGTATATGCTGGCGTTGTTCAGCGCTATTATGGTGTTGAACATGGAGAGGGCTCCGTACACGTTTGTTATGTTGAAGTCGAGCCTGCCCCACGTCGGGTTTGGATCCATTCCCAGCGGCGTATAGTACTGAGATAGGTAGTATTTGTACTGGGCAAGTAGTGCTTCTTTGTACGATGATGGAACTATGGCGCCGCTCCCCGTCAATATGGGCTGGTTCAAGGCAGCTCCATACTGTATGCTGAACTCGTCGTAGCTGCGGAGTATGTTGCCGATAAGATACTGAAGCGTGCTCGTCATTGATGAAACCACCATGTACGGGTTTTGCTTGTACACCTCATAAATGGATCTCTGAGACACGTAGAGCGGGCTCATCGCGAAGACCTTGTACAGGTAGAGAAGGGTAACTAAGGCAACGGCGACTATCAGCACTATCAGTATGAGCATCTGACCCCTCCTGCCCTCGGCCCTGGCGTTTCTTGGCTTCACAACCCATCACCCAATAGATCCTATTGACAGGCCCAGTATATAAATGGACCCATTGCTTAACTCCATCAATGCGTAATCCGACGCCGTTGGCACCATGAATGAAACGGGATACCTGTACTGATACCTAATGGGAACCACGGAGCCATACCCATAATTCACTGAGTACGGAATCGCTATGGTAGCTGATGAATTGAAATAAAGAGGAACCCACCACAAATCATATATCGTGAACGTATCATTATACAAAATATAATTGCTTGGATTAATTCCCTCAATGTATATAGTCACTGGAATGCTAGTTGGACACGAAGCGAGTTGTCTCTTCCCGGCCGCCCAACCGGTCGACTGAAGCTGGCCAGTATAATAATTAAGCACGTACGCATAATCACTCACGGTCAAGTAATTAACACCTTCTGTTGTGCAATTAAGTAACGCCTTATATGCCATTTTATACGAGAGCAATGGAGGATATACGCTTAACCCGGAGGTACCGGTTTCCTGCAATGTGCCGCTCAACGCATTTTGGCCGCTTGAGTGGACATGTAACATCATATCAAAATAATATCCATTATTATTTATCTTGTATTCTATGGTGGATGAATAATTTATTGCAACGCTATAAGTCGACTGGATATAATATGTGGCGAACCCGCTTGTCAATTGAGGCAAATCAGCAGTAAACGATACCTCAACTCCTCCTCCTGTATTTCCCGGTATCAAAACTTGCAATCCAGTGCCAGTTGCATAACTAGCCCCATTACTGGGGGTAATGCTTACTCCGTCGTCATTTGTGAAGTTTGTGTAGAATGGAAATATTTCGGAGGGATCCATGTCATACTTGCCATATGGAAGGCCTAGTGTTGCACCGTAGAATGCGCTTATGCCGCCCACGGAGTACCCCGTACAAGTATCATTATAATTATAGGGCACGTTGCATAGGCTACCGTTGGGGTAAATCGGTTTGCCCCCGGGACCGATCGTCATATATATGACCTGCTCTTTATGGGCTGGAATGCTCAGCCAAATCCTAGCATCCCCGGATTCATTGTCGAGGTACTCGAGCCACCAAGCGATGGGGATCCACTCATTTTGATCCTTGATATAGAAGCCCACGTTGGACAGCGGCAATGTCAGGTTTATCTTATTGGCTCCGGCCAGCGCGGAGTTTATGAACTTAACGTTTAGGTCTATGGGTATGGTTATGGGGGACACGGGCGGCGTGGACGGCAAGTACACCGTTATTGGTATCATGCCGTTGCTCGTCCCCACGGAAGTGGATAGCGGCTCTATTATCAATCTCCAATTATACTGCGGCGGAACTATGTTATTGATCAATTCATAGACGCGACTCCAATTCCCGCTCTGCACCGCCCCTAGGAAGCTTGGGTTAACTGCCAATCCATTCACTATCTGAGTCACGTATAGTTGGGATGCGCCGCTCTGGGGTATGGTGGTCGGCGTCTCCGGGAACCTTGACATGAGGGGGAGCAGGGAGACCAACATGACCAGTATGCCCAATGCAATCATAGCCTCAATCAAGCGGGCCTGACCCTTAGCCTGCAAGGAAATCACCATCATAGTAAAGGACGATCTTTGCCGTATAAGTTGAATCCCCTATCTGCACCAAAGAGGACGCGGTGCCCGTGGGTGCATTACTAACGCTCTTTCCAAACACTATCTCCCTATTTGACAGGTAATACTGGGGAGAGATGCCATACGGTATCAACAAGATCTCATGAAGAGGCACAGAACCGGATTGTCCATTGCTGTTCCTATATACGCTCACCACCAAAAACAACGGAGTGGTGGGCAGCGACCAATAGCAAGCCGAGTATTTTTGCCCTCCATTTCCATGACTTGATTGAAGGCTTTGGAGGACAGTACATGGGATTGGATAGCTCTTACTTCCTTTTCCTGGATTTAGCGTGAAGTTTATGCTGTTGAAGGTGTATCCATATATTGATTTGTACACTGCCGCTATCCTTAACCCAAGCGCGGATTGCCCTGGGTTGCTTATCTCGCCTGAGTTAAGTAAGCAGTTAGTCAATAGATGTGGGTCGATGAATGTTATGTTGTTGTAGGATGACGTGAATGGCAGTATCATTGCCATCAGCAATGGAGCTTGGGCGGCGGTGGTGTAATACCCATGATCCCCGTATCCATCTAGGGACGCGAATGCATCGAAGTAATAGAAGTTGTTCGAGCTATAGGGCGCGTTTATGGTGATCTTCGCGTAGCCGCTGGCGTTGGTTGACGCCGCTGCATCGCCTTGAATCACTTCGTTTATTCCGTTGCCTGACGTCGTCGCTATTAAGTACTGCAGCGACACAGTAGCATTGATCACCGCGGAGTCCGACCCGCTTTCTCCGAACCTCGTGACCTCAACGATAACCACTGTGCTGGAGCTGTTTCCCCTTGGCGGCAGCACGGTCACATTGAACAGCGGCTCTATGGTCAACATGAAGTCATACCCATTGAGGCCCAACAGGGTTTTTACCTCCTCGTAGGATACTATCCATTTGCTTCCTCCCGGCACCAGGAGAAAGTTATCCAACTGCAGCGTATTTATTCCTGATTCGTTAAGGTATGTTTCAAAGCCATTGCTAACGGTCTTATTCAGGCTACAATATGCTCCGTTTCCATATCCATTTGAGTAGCCCCAATATATTAGGTTAATCACCTTAAATGGATCCAACACGTAGGGTTCTCCCGGTTCCGCCAACCCGAACGCGGATAGTGATGATGCGTTGAGGCCCCAATTAATCGGGTAACCTGGCGTGGTCAGTATCTCTTGCAGCACTTCCTGCGCGGTTTCCTCTAGTTGAAATGTATTCACCTGTGTGCCAGTCACGTGTGAGTACTGGGGAATGATCTCCAAGAGAGCGTAGACTCCCACCAGTATCACTGCTATAGCAACGGCCGTCTCTATTGCGGTAGTTTGCCCTTTATGCCTAACCATGTGCTTAAGTAATTATCAGAAATATAAATATTATTCCCTACCATTCAAAGAACGGCAATGTTAACTATGGATCTTCATATGAATGCTTCCCCATTTATTCCATTCTTCTCCATATCTTATTAACAGCATCATTGTTGCTTCTTAGGTTTAGGAAGCGTTGAGCAGTCGATAATATTTTTTAATATGTTATTATTCAAAGGTAATTAAATGGATCTGCTCTACTTGATGTTGGCCATATTCACCGTGAGTTTCCTCGCCAATGCCACGCCGTTCACGGGCGTGTCCTACACGCTCATAGCCACCACGCTCCTCATAAGGTTCGATGCGTCGCCCCCAATGGTGGCCCTTGCCATAGTGGCGAGCGGCGTTGGGGCCGCGGTGTCTAAGAACGTCATGTACGGGGCCGGGGCGGCCATGGAGAGGTGGCTGGGGAGGAACAGGAACGTGGGCCTGCTGAGGCGGTTCTCCGGCTCGCGTTACTTCTACTTGGCCTTGGTGATACTGGCCATACTCCCCGGCTTCCCCGTGGAGGACTACATGTACTTCGGCAGCGGAGCCGCGCGCGTCCCCCTCCTCAAGCTCAACGCCTACATGCTGGCGGCTAAGCTGATCAAGAGCGCGGTGGAGATACCGGTGGAGTTGATGGGGATAGGCCTGGTGTCGGATTACCTATCCTTCCTCGGCCTGACGCCGTTCGACTTGGGCATTATAAGCAGCGTCGCCTTCGTGCTGCTGGGCCTGGTCATCTTCAAGCTGGACTGGGAATCCCTTCTGAGGAGGCTCGGCCTGCTCCGCGGGCCCTAGCGACCACATACCCCGGCGGCCACCTTGACCCCCATGGGGCCCAGCAGGTTGGAGAACCACCTCTCCACGTCCCCCGACTCGCAGTACCTCCTCCTCAACTCCCCCCTCCCCCTCAACACGGCCTCCAGCTCATCTATGCTCCTAGCCGCCCCGCCCCCCTCCACCAGGAACCAAGCCTCCCGCGGCAGCTCGACCCCCCTCACCGCCTCCAGTAGCTCGGCGTCCCCCATCCTCAGCGACGCGTAATCCCACACCCTCTGTATGGCTGCCATGAAGGCCTCGAAGTAGCGTCGCGGCGAGCCTGGGCTGAAGTAACCGTGCACGTCCCCCTCCGGGCCCCGCTTGGAGCTTAGGTAGTAGAGGTGATCGCTGGTGGACAGGTACCGCCACGCCTCCAGCGCCCGCCCCCCAGCCCTCCTCGCCGCGGCCATGGTCATCCTCAGGAAGGCGAAGGCCCTAACCTGCTCCTCGCTTCCAAGCCACGCGCTTAGGTCCTTCTCCCTGTCGGCCCAGGACGTGGTGCCCCAGGGCTCTATGCTTATGCCCTCCCTAGCGTCCAGCTCCGCCGCCGCGTCGCCCGGCGACTCCACGCTCACCCCCTCCTCCCTAGCCCTCCTGAAGAGCCACTTGAGGAACTCCAGTATCCCAGTGCCCTCCCACTGGTGCTCCCCGAACGTCTCCATGTCCATCCCAACGAACACGAGGTCACCCGGGGAGGCCCTCACCCACTCCACGTACTTATCAGCCGTGAGGGGGTACTGATCCCACTCCCTGCTGCTGAACCTGAAGCCCACGTCATCCGACAACCTGTAATTCCGCAACAGGAGCTTAACGCCGTTTATCCTGTACAGGTAGTTCGGGGACCGCCACCCCAGGACCCGCTCCACCCCCTCCCCCAGCACTGCCTGAAAACCCATGCCTCCCAGAGCCTCCGCCACCCTATTGTTTAGGATGAACTCGGTGTTCTCCGCAGTGGATGGCCTCGCCCCCAGCGCCTTAATAGCATCCACCTGCATCTCCACCTGCTCCCGGAACTCCCCTATATCCAACTCGCTGGCCAGGGAGTGGTAGTACGTCTCCCCCACGAGCTCCACCGCCCCCTCCTCCGCCAGCCTCCCCAGCGTCTCCACCACGTCCCCGCCCCACCTCCTCAACTGCTCCAGCAGGGTACCCGTAACCCCAACGCCCACCCTGCTCCCGTACAGGCGATGCGCCTCCCCCACTATTGAGAGCACCTTCCTGTAGGAGTTCCCCGCAGCCCTCTCCGCTATCCTCCTGTTGAGGACGTCGTCGAACACCTCGAGGCCCCTGTTGGCGGAGTAGGGGAGGAGCGGGTTCACGCGCCGCGGTTGATGCATCTCCAGGAAAAGGACCAATCTCTTTACCATTCTTTGAGGAACGATGGGGAAAGTAATAAAGGTTTTCCTTACCTGGCCGACGCCGCCACCCTCTCCGCGTCGTCCCTGTGCTTCACTGCGTAGCTCTTCAAGTCGCCCGCCGCGGCCGCCATTATCTCCTCCGCCAAGCACTCCTCAAGCGGCTTGGGGTTGTTATGAGAGCATCCCCGCGCGCCCTCCGCTATCCACCTAATCGCCGTGTCCAGCCTCCTGGCCGGCGTCACGTCAACCGCCACGGGGTACGCTATGCCTCCGTAGATGACCCTCGTCACCTCCTCCCTGGGGGCGGAGTTAACTATGGCATCCACCAGCACTTGGATGGGGTTCTTTCCCGTGGACAGGTAGATTATGTCGAAGGACCTCTTGACGACGCCGTACACCTTATGCTTCTTCCCCGCGTTCTTGCCGGGATGCAGGAGGGCGTTCATTAGTCTCTCCACTATTGGCATCCTGTCCTTCCCGAACCTCCTCCTCTGGTTCCTCCCCTCAGTGTGGGGCAGGACCATGGGCTTCAAGCACATGTACCTCCTCAAGCCCGGATCCCTTATCACGACGTCCTCGTAGGTCCACTTGCCGAACAACTTAATGGGCTCGTCGCTGAGCGTCCTCACGGCCCTCGGGCACTCCTCTATTATCTGGGCGCCCGATACCTGATAAACTGTGGTTCCCTTGGGCAGCTGCTGGCTCTGATCGCTCATTGCGCCCCATCTCCATGTGGAATTAATAAACATTGTGTTCACGTCGCCAATCCGGGCAGAGATCGAGGTCTCCCCCATACACCAACTCGCTCCCCCTCAAGCCGAACCGCTTCACCCAAACCTCGACGCCCGAGTCCACCGCTTCCCGAAACGCGGCGGAGAACCTGGGATCCATGCCCCAATTCGGGGCGAAGCAGGTCGCCCTCCTCATGACCAGGATGAAGGCGATGCCCCTCCGCCCCTCCCTCCTCAACCGCGCCAGCAGCTCCATGTGCTCCGCCCCGCGCCTAGTCGGCGCGTCGGGGAAGAGGGCCCTGCCGCCCACCGCCAGCGTGCACCCCTTCACCTCCACGTACGCGTCGTCGAAGGCGAAGTCCAGCCTATGCCTCCCAACCCTCACCTCCCTCCTGGACCCGCTTGGTAGGAACTTGGAGGCTATATCGGAGTGTATCCCGCTGTCCACCACGACCCACTCCCCGCCGTCCCAGCTCCACGCGGCCGTCACCCTGCACCTCAGTCGCGCCTCCCCCGCTTTTCCGCACCAGCACCTTATTGCCCGGGTATATGAGGTCGAGGAGCCGCCCCGGATCGTGGAGGTGGCACGGCCCCGAGTCAGTCTCCACAATAAACCTATTGGGCCTGTTGATGACCCGGGCCTCCCAAGTATCCCGGAACTCGTAGACCGGGTTCCCCGCAAGCATTGGCGGGGATTTAGGAGTTAATGTTTATAAATGCCCATCCCCGTCTTCCAATTATGGGCAAGATAAGGCCGAGGTACATAAAGAGGGCGGCCGAGGAGTTGATATCGCTTTATGGGGATAAGGCATCCAAGGATTTCGAGGCCAATAAGGAGTTGGTGAACGCCGTGGCCAAGGTTCCGTCGAAGAGGATACGGAACAAGATAGCCGGGTACGTGACCCACGTGGTTAGGATGGAGTCTGAGGAGGCCAGTGAGGAGGCGCCCAGGCTGGAGGAGGTGGAGGAGTGATGGTTCAGAAGGGAGACTACATACTGCTCGAGTACACGGTCACCTCCAAGGATGACGGCAAGGTGGTGGAGACCACCGTGGAGGACACTGCTAAGCAGGCCAACATATACAACCCGGACGAGGTCTACGGCCCGCGCCTCATAATAGTGGGGGAGACGAAACTATTCGAGCCCCTGGAGCAAGCCCTCCTGGCGACCGATGAGGGCGGCGAGGTCAACGTCGAGGTCCCGCCCGACAAGGCGTTCGGTGAGCGTGATCAGGGAAAGGTGAAGACGCTCTCCATAAGGGAGTTCTATAAGTACGGCAAGATACCGAAGCCCGGCGACGTCGTGGAGATGGACGGCCAGCAGGCCAGGGTTATAAGCATATCCAGCGGGAGGGCCATACTGGACTTCAATCACCCCCTCGCCGGCAAGACTCTCCTAATAAAGGGCAGGATAGTCAAGAAGCTGGTCACGGACGAGGAGAAGGCAAAGCAGATAGTGAAGATATACCTCCCCCGAGTCGAGGGTGGGGACGTGGAGGTGAGCGTGGATAAGGCGGCTAAGTCCGTAACCGTCAAGCTGCCCCCCAGCACCCTCTTCATCGATAAGATAGGCAACGTGAAGCTCAGGATAGCGGAGGACCTGGCTGAGAAGTTCGGCGCAGAGAAGGTTCAGTTCATCGAGGAGATAACCATTAAGAGGGAGGAGCAGAAGGAGGAGGGAGGAGGGCAGCCGCAGCAGGAGCAAGCCCAGGCGCAGCAACAGGAGGGAGGTGTCCAGAGTGCTCAAGCCTAACGCCAATAACCTGGAGACAGGGACGACCACGGTTGGAATGGTGGCTCGCGACGCCGTGGTGCTCGCCACGGACAGGAGGGTTACGGCTGGGTACTACATAGCTCACAGGAGGGGGAGGAAGATATGGCGCATAGACGATCACGTGGCGGCCACGATGAGCGGGGGAGTCGCCGACGTCCAGAAGATACTCGAGGCCTTGACGCTTCAAGCCATGGATTACAAGATACGCACGGGCCTACCGGTTCCCGTGAAGACCCTCGCCAATTACGCCTCAGTAGCCATGTTCTCCAGCAGGCCCTACATATTCATAGCCCACATGATACTTGGCGGCGTCACCGAGCAGGAAGGCCCCGTCCTGTACACCATTGACTGGTACGGCTCCGTGACTGAGGAGAGGAGGTTCGCCTCCACGGGCAGCGGGTCCCCCACGGCGTTCGGCGTGCTTGAGGATGGATATAGGGATGGAATGAGCCTGGAGGACGCCATTAAGCTGGGCATACGGGCGGTGCGGGCGGCCATGATGCACGATCCGGCCAGCGGCGAGGGCGTGGACGTGATAACTATAACCCCGAAGGAGGGCTTCAAGGAAATCGATACGTCGAAATACCTCTAACTCACGAAATCCCAGCAAACCCGAAATCACTTTCAAAACGCATTGACCGACCCCGCTCATAGCGGGAGGAAGACCGCCTCCCTGGGAAACCCAGGCGGAAGGCAAGCGAGGGGGCGGGGCATCAACGGCCTAGTCTCGACAATGCAGCCATCACTGCATCCCCTGCCTTCAATGCCATGTCACCTATGGCGCGGGTTGGAAGAAATGCGCCGCCCAGCTTATTGCTTATCATTAGCACGCACCCAGCCCTGGCGCCCCTTATTGATGCTATCACCAGGATGGCGCCGCACTCCATCTCGACGCCAGCCACGCCAAGCCCCGCCAAGCTCGACGCGTCCAGCCTATTCTCCGCGTAGAACGCATCGCTGCTGTACACAACACCCTCCCTGGCGGGCAGTCCCCGCTTCTTCACCTCATCGATCAATGCAAGGTGGAGGGATGGGTCGGCGGCGGCGGGGTATGATAATCGGCCCAGGTACTGCTCGTACAGGCCCCCAGGCAGGTAGGCCGCGCCCCTGGCCACCAGGTACTCGCCCGGGTTGGCAGTCACGCCTCCAGCAGTGCCTAGCCTAACTATGTTGGAGGCGCCCAGCCTTATTAATTCCTCCAGCACTATGGCGGCGGACGGCCCCCCTATCCCGTGGGACGCCAGGGTGATCTCCACCCCGCCTCGCTCGCCGGTCACCACGAGGAATCCCCTATTTGTATTAACCGTCCTGGGATTGGTGAGTAGCCTAGATAGTAGCCTTATCCTGCCGGGGTCCCCCGCCAGCACTGCATTGCTCGCCACCTCGCCCTTCCTGGCCTTCAAGTGCACCGGGCTCACTCTACCTCGCCCCCAGCCTTCCTCAACTCCTCCCTCAAGTAACCAGCCACCCTGGCAACCTCCTCCCTCGCCTCGCCCTCGCTCTCGGCGCTGGCGTACACGTGTATCTCCAGGTAGGGCGCCCCCACCTCATGTCCCTTGGGGTGGCTCTTAACGTACACCCTCCTCCCCATCCTCATCCCCCTCTCTATTATTGGGGCCGCATCAGCCTCCGGCACGCCCCTCACCGTGAAGCTCTCCTCGGCGAAGCTCAGCCTAGGCCCGACCTCCCTGAGCCTGGGCTCAACGTATTGCTCGAACATTCCCTGCATCTCCGCCGGGACCCCAGGCATGGCTATTATGATTGAGCTTCCCTCCCTCACCCAAATGCCCGGCGCCGTGCCCACCGGGTTGGGGATGGGCTCCGCTCCCCGGGGCATCATGGCTTGCTTCAACCTGGGCTGCGTGAGCTCCAGCCCAGCGGCGGCGAACCTACGCTTCACGAGCTCCAGCGCTGCGTCGTTTAAATCATACTGCCGCCCCAATGCCTTGGCAAGGGACTCGCTGGTCTTATCGTCAAAGGTGGGGCCCAGGCCCCCAGTGGACACCACAAGCTCCACTCCTCGCCTCACGGCGTCCCGGAACGCCTCTGCCTCCTCGTCCTCCTCGTCGGGCACCGTTACCTCCCTCCTAACATCGTACCCAAGCAGCGTCAGCTTCCTGGCCAGCCAGGCAGCGTTGGTATTCACGGTTCTACCGATGAGGAGCTCATTGCCGATGGATAATATCCATGCCCTCATCGATTTCCACAACCCCCTCCCTCATATAAATATATACGCGCGAGGTTTATAATGGACCTCATGGACTTATAGCCATGGAGTACTTGGTCCTGCTCTGCCCCAGGTGCGGCAGGCCATCCGCGGCCAGGGCCAGGTCACGCTCCCATTCCTGTCCATACTGCGGGGCAACGTTCCAAATAGCGGAGGCCACGCTGGTGGAGAGGGCTCCCTCCGGGAGGGAGGCTCAATCCATCATTAGGAAACTACTGGAGGGCTCCGCTAAATAGAATGGATTATAGAGATGGACTAGCATTGACTAGAAACGCTCGCTTAATTCCTGGGCTTTGGCTCCTGCCTTTTGGCTATTGCGTGGAAGGACTCCGCTATCGCCTTAGCGCGCTCGTGGAAGGCATCGACCAGCTCGGTTAATCTGCTTCTGATCTGCTCGGGCGACTTCACGGAGTAAACGTAGGTATAGCCGCCGTTTCTGGCGAGCACCGGCCTCCTATTGGCCAGCCCGAGCTGTACGAACTTTATGAGGGAGCGCTCCACGGTGCTCCTCGACTTGCCCACGGCGTTGGCCACCTCAGCCACAGTCATCGTATCCCCCTTGCTCAGCGTGTTGTATATCTCTATTTCGGTGGACGAGAGGCCGAATATGCACTTAAGCAGATCCTCCTCTCCGAACCTCTCCACCAATTCGTCAGCCTCCTTCTCCTTTATTGAGACAAGTGACACCACCAATTACCACCAACAACAGAGTCACAGTCCTCTTTTATAAACGTTTTGCATACGAACCCAACCCGCGCGCACGTGAGCGGCATTCGAATATCGAACAGCCACAACGTTGGCTAGAGGATAAAGGAGAAAACCCCCCTCAACCTACCCATGGATTGATAATGCCCCACGTCAAACAGGAAACCAAGCGAATCGCCGCCCACCCACCTATACAAGTCGACGGCGTCCCGCAGCGTGAAGCCACCGCCCCTTGAAGCAACCACTACGTGCACCGGCCTCCCTCCAAGCAACAATGCCCTCGCCTCCACGTCGGCGTCCCTAAACGAGGCGTGGATTCGCCTGGCAGACATTCCGCCCAGGGAGGCAGGCTTGGATCCTATCACGTATATCCCGGAGCCCCCCGCCCAGGCATAATCGAACCCCACCGGCCTTTGATCTCCCATCCCCAGCATCTTCCCCGCCTCCCCTATTCCGATCAACACTTCATGCATGCTCCTCCTCACCACGGTCTCCGTCCCGCCGACGTCCACGAACCTCCTCCCAACGCCTATGAATACCCCCCCATTCGCCGCCCTCCTAGCCCTCACCTCCACCCTAAGCCCCGCCTCCCCCCGCCTCTCACACCCGCTGCGGCTGATCACCCACTCATCCAAGTCAACCGCCACCCCCGCATCCACCCCGGCCGCCCGCATGGCCATGCACTGCGAGAGCGCGAGGAAGGGGTCGCTGGACGACACTGAATCCCCCGCCCCGCTTACCACCAACTCCTCCTCCGTCCCCGTGTAGACGGCGTCGAACGAGCCAAGCCGCCTCCCGCCAAGCACTACATCGCCCCCCCTCACCTCCGCGTCCCCGCCCTCCTCCACCTCCATCAACGTGGACAGGAAGTCCAGCGTGAACACTCTATTATCCCCCAGCAGGCCCAGCCGACGATGGGGCTCCAGCTCTAGGATCCGGGCCTCCCTGGCGCCGGCCACGAGGGTAACCTTGTGCCCGCCCCTCGCCAGCAGGTAGGCGAGGTAGGCCGTGCCGGCGTTCAATCCAATAACCGCCACCCTAGCCATGAATTGCTTGAACGGCCCCGCTTTAAAAGACACCTACGCGATCTCCAGGGTTATGGGGGCGTGATCCGACCCCCTCACGTCCTCCAAAATCCCCGCCCCCCTTATCCTGCCCCTCAACGACTCCGACGCCACGCAGTAATCTATCCTCCACCCGATGTTCTTCTCCCTGGCGTGGAACCTATAGGACCACCACGTGTAGTGGCCCCCCTCCTTCACGAATAACCTGTAGGTATCTATGAAGCCCAGCGACAGGAATCGCGTGAACCACGCCCTCTCCTCGTCCGTGAAGCCAGCGTGATTCCTATTCTCCCTGGGCCTAGCTATATCCCTCTCCTCGTGCGCCACGTTGAAGTCCCCGCACGCCACGACGGGCTTCCCCAGCCCCAGCACGAATCGCTCGAAGGCCTCGTCGAAGCGGAGCTTGAAGTCCAGCCTCCCCAGCTCCTCCCCAGCGTTGGGGAAGTACGCGTTGATCACGTACAAGTCATCGAGCTCCAGCGCCAAGAGCCTCCCCTCGCTGTCGAACTCCTCCACCCCAAGCCCCTTGATGACGTTTACTGGGTGAATCCGAGTGAGCGTTAAGACGCCGCTGTAGCCCCTCCTCCTGGATGTAGCCATGTACGCCTCGTAGCCCGACATCTGCAGGTCCAGCGGCACGGAGTCCGCCTTCACTTCCTGGAACATCAATATATCATAACGGCCCGACCTAACCAGGTCCAGCACCCCCCGCCCGAGGGCCGCGCGCAGCCCATTCACGTTCCAAGAGAGCAGCATCACGGCAAGGCGTCGACTCCAGGGCTTAAAACGCTACCCGTCTCTTATAGTAATCACAGTAATCCCGCAGCCCGCACTCGCCGCACTTTGGATTTCTGGCCCTACACACGTTCCTCCCAAACTCTATTAGGGATAAGTGGCCCCACAAGTACTCGTCCTTCCTGAATATCCCCATCCATGCCTTGCTCGCCTCATTATACGTGGAAGCCAAGCCCAGCCTCTTGCTTATCCTGAGTATGTGGGTGTCCACCGGGAACGCGGGCTTCCCGAGATTCACCAATATCACGTCGGCCGTCTTGGGCCCAACCCCCGGCATAGACATCAAAAACCGCCTAGCCTCCCCAACATCCATCCCCCTCACCCCCTCCAAATCAACGCCGGCCGCCGCCCTGGCCAACTCCATCAACTGCCTTGCCCTCCTCCTATGCATCCCGGCCGGCCGTATTATTGATGCTAACTCCTCCTCGCCCAGCGATAAGATTCCCCTGGGCGTTACGTTGCCCACCCGCCTCCTCAGCGCCTCAAGCGCCTTGCCGGCATTGGCGTCGCTCGTGTTCTGGGTGAGCACCGTCGCTACGAGCGCCTCAAATATGGAACCGCCCTCCAGCAACACCTTCCAAGCCACGAACCTCTCCGGATCCAGCCTCACGCCCTTAAGGGCTTGAATCACGGCCTCCCTGCTCAGCACGGCTGCCGGGCACTGAATCGATTTAAAAACGCCTCCTCACCGCCTACGCGGCGGCAGCCCTCTCCTCCAGCGCGGGGGGCTCGCTTGACCCGGCGACTACCTTGGCTATGCTTATGGTCTTCAACAAGACCCCGGCCACTGCCGGCCACGGGAGCCTGAACAACGCGAGTGGGAGGGCGAGTATGAATAGCGTTATGCCCACCAGGAAGAGGATGGCGTTGAATCGCCCGCTGATCCTCTTGAAGTCGTTGTAAAGTATGAAGCCCGCCACCAACTCGAACGAGTACCCAGCCATCAGAGTCGCCCCCATCAGCGTCCATTCATGCATCATGCCGAACACTATGAATGCAAGAGTCAACGCCAGGGAGTACGGGGTGTATCTGCGGATATACGTTGATGACTCCAGCCCGGAGCTCCCAAACAATCTATACGCGGCAATGCCAAGGCCCCAGAGGATCCAGAGGATCGATACGAGGGGCCAGGAGAACAGCGATTGAAGCGGCACGAATGCGGTGAGCGATAGGACTGCCATTATTGTGATGCCCGCCGTCAAGCTAGTCAACGTTGCTGAGCGAAACCTATTCACGGGCAAGGACTTTGGCGCGACTTAATAAATTATCACGCAATATATAATCTCAATTACCATGTAGTGAAGCGTGAAAACCGACCCAGCCATCCAGGATCAAACCCCAAGCATTGATTGAAGGCGGGCCGCTCCTTACTGCTGCGCTGCCTCCTGCTCCTCCTTCTTGGGCTCCTCCTTAATTACGGGTTCTCCCTTCCAATCGCTGGGGTAAACCAGCACCATGTTGATTTGAACGGTTTGATCGCTAACCGTGTTGCCGCGCACCAATTTCCTCCTCCTGCCCCCCTCCTCGCTTGGCCTGTACCCCGGCGGGCCGGAGAGAAGGAGGTACCGCTTGGCCGGGCCCTGTAGGTGAGGCAGCATGGGCGCCCCCTCGAACCCGCTTCCGCCCGTTATCTTGAGCTTCAGCTCGCTTGGCAATTGAATGGCTCCCTCCAATAGTTTGGCGTCCACGGTGTCCCCAATGCGGGCCCCGATCAATCGCTCTGCCTCCCTGTCCTTCACCTCCACCTGCTTAGCCCTGCCGCTGAGGGGATCCGATATCACTAACTTGAAAGTAGGCATCGAAGAGTCATTTCAGCATCTTATTTAAATTTTGCCCCGGGCTCAGGCCCACCGCTTCCTGGCCTCCTGGTACTCATGAATCAAGTCCACCTCGCCCGGCTCCAAGTGCTCCCTGAAATCCGTGAGCAACTTAATCAAGTGATCCTCCGGGAGGTCAACGTAGAGGTCATCCCCCTCCCTCACATGCCTGCCCACCATGGAATTGCCTTGAATGGATACCGCCACCTCCTCCCCCTTCCTGGCTAATTGAACCGGCCTCCCATTATTCTGTATCTGCATCACGGTGCCTATGACCCTCCCATCATCCGCCCTCCTCAATCGATACCCAGGCTTTAACTGGCCCTCAAGCACCTTGACGCCGACTATTATGGGGTTGCTCCTCCTAAACACGTACCCAGGCATCAGCCTCACCTTGCCTGGCCGCACCAATTTAGCCAACTCCTCCTCCACAGACCGGTTCCTCTGCTCCCTGTGCCAATTCAGGAAGTCATCAACTAATCTGTACAGTATGTTGTTCTGGAAAACCCTGACCCCATGCTGCTGCGCCTCCACCTCCGCCTCAGGGGTAACCTTCACATTGAACGCCAGGACGACGGCGTAGAGGGGATCCCTCCTCCTCACCACGGAGGCCTCTATCACATCTCGCCTGGTCACGGGCCCTATATCAGCCCTCCTGACGGGTATGTTCTGGCCCCTCAAGTACATGACCATGCTCTCCAAGGTCCCCAGCGTATCGGCCTTGGCAACGACCCCGCTCCTATCAACCTCTATCCTGATGGCCGCCGCCTCCGCGCTCAGCTCGCTCATAGCGCTCCTCAGCTGCGCCTCATCCCTCACCACTATCAGGGGGGACCCAGGCACGGCTCGCTCCAGGGAGTCGCCGACCACCCTGACGCCCGCCGCGGCCTTGACCTCGTCCACGAACACGTACTTATCCTCGGGGTCCCTCATCTCATCCAGGGGCTTCGGCATGACCAGCAGCCTGACCGTGGTGTTGAAGGGCCCATCCAAGCCCAACGCAGCTATCCTATCCCCCCTCCTCACGGAGCCGTCGTATATTATGGCGTCCGCCGTGGTTCCCCAACCCTTCTCCTCCTTTATCTCCATTATGACGCCTCTCCCCGGCCCATTTCCCACGGCGAGCCTATCCCTCACCAGTCTCTGCGTGAGCCCCGCCAGCACCACGAGTAGGTCAGCCACCCCCTCCCCGGTCACCGCGCTCGTTGGCACTATGGGCACCTGCCTCGAGTAATCCGCCACCCTATCGTACCTATCCGCCTCTATGCCGTGCTCCGCCAGCTCCCCCGCTATCCTGGCTATCATTTCCTCCACGCGGCCCTGCACCGCCTCGTCCTGCGCCTCGTATGAATCTATGAAGGCGAAGTTGGGGTGGGGTTCCCAGCCGTATATCTTGTCTACCTTATTCGCAGCCACCACGAACGGTATGCCCCTGGACTTCAACAGGAAGAGGCTCTCCTTGGTTTGCTCCTCCACTCCCTCCAATGCATCGATGACCAGTATAGCCAAGTCGGCCACGGATCCTCCCCTTCGCCTAAGGTTGGAGAACGCCGCGTGGCCCGGCGTGTCAACCATTAGGAACCCCCTCACCCATATCTTCCCGCTCAGCTTGAACTTGGCCAGGAGGCTCGCCGCGTACCGCTCTATGGCGGGCCAGGGCAGGTATGAGAGACCTATGTGCTGCGTTATCATGCCGGGCTCCCTATAGGCCACGGCAGTGTTCCTTATCTTATCCAGCAGCAGCGTCTTCCCAACATCTACGTGGCCCACCACTACAACTATGGGTGCCCTGTACTCAACCATATCGAGTCGAGGATATAGCTATTTAAAAATCATTACCCTAATCCACTACGCCCCCTGCCCGGCTCCCTGCGCCTTACGTATCCAGGCCAGCCTCCTGGGGTTCCTCCCCATCCTGGCGCTGACGAAGCACTTCCTACTGCAGAACCTGGAGACAGTGCCATCGCTCCTAACATACATGAAGCCAGTGCCCGGCGCGATCGGTCTCCCGCAGTAACTGCAATTATATATCCTCATGGCTTTGGGCGCTCCTTCATGATTTATAAATTTTGTCGCCTCCTAGGCTCCACGGCCTTGGCCACCGCGATGCCCACCACGTACAGCGCAGAGAGGGATAAGCCTATTGTCGTCTCTATTATCCCCCCCGTGGCTCCAGGCGACACTATCAATGCAAATACAAATGACGCGAGCACGCCCCACCTCCAATTCCTTCTCCACGCTTCCGCGCTCACGGCCCCGACCTTGGTGAGGCCAGCCATCACCAGCGGCAACTGGAAGCCGATGCCCATGGCAGCCATGAAGGAGACCACTGTGCCTATGAAGGATTTAATGCTGAGCGTCGGCTCCACTCCCAGGGATTCATCAAATAAAAGGAAGAACTTCAACATTGTTGGAACTATAACGGCGTAGGCGAACAACGCCCCCGCGGCGAAGAGGGCAATGGATGGAATTATTGCGGCCTTGACGGCCTTCCTCTCGTGCGGGTAAAGGCCCGGCGCCACGAATCCCCACAGCTCCCACATTACGACCGGCAGCGCGACGGCGGCGGATAGCAGCAGCGACACCTCTATCGAGGCGTAGAGCGGATCGAACACGCCTATCGATATCAACTTAACCTGGCTGGGGAGGAGGGACTCCACGAATCTGCTCACCAGCATAGTGGAGATGCTGTGATCTATTGATGGGTAGGGAACGGGAAGCAATGGATCCCCGCCCACCTTCACCATTCTTACGCCGAAGGCGAAGGAAAAGATAAATGCCAACGCGACTGCAAGCAATGCCCGCCTGAGTCTCCTAGTCAATTCAGCCAAGTGGGAGAGCAGCTCCTCCCCGGACATCACTTACCCTTCTTCAGCTCCTCGACCTGCCTCTGCAGCTCCTCTATCTTCTTCTTCAGCTCCTCCACGCTCTCCTCATCGTTTTTCCTCTCATCTGGTTGCGACTGTTGATTCTGTTGCTGCGGCTGGGTCTGTGGGGTGCTTGACTGCATCTGCCTCAGCTCGTTCTCAACCTCTATCTGGCCCTTCCTGAACTCCCCGAAGGCCCTTCCCAGGGACCTGAATATCTCCGGTAACTTGCTAGCGCCCCCGAATAGCACCAGCGCCACCACGATCAAGATTATCCAGTCCCACACGCTTCCAGGCATGCTTCGAAAGGCGTGAAGAGGAGTATATATATTTACCGGGGATCTCCGGCCGCAACGTCAAGTTTATCTGAGAGACGGTTACTTAAACGAGTGCCGGCAGTATCTAGGCGGAGCAGGGATGAATTGATAATAGGTAATGGGTTGAGGGTGGACGCTAGGTTCGCCTACCTGCTTAAATCTGTGATGGAGCTGGGCTCCTTAAATGCAGCCGCCAGGCGAGTTGGAGTGCCGTACGCCTCGGCTTGGGAGTGGATAAGCAAGGCCGAGTCCTTCCTGGGACGTAGATTGATGGAGAGGCAAAGGGGAGGGGAGGGCGGCGGGGGAGCCAGGTTGACGGGGGATGGCGTTGCCCTGCTGAGGGAGTTGGAGGCAATAATGGGAGGCGGCGCTGACCTCGCCGTGTCGGGCAGCAATGATGAGGCGGTGCCGCGTTTGCTCGGCTTGCTGGAGTTATCATCATCCAGCGAGTGGGTGGGCTCGCTTAATGGTCTATCCAAGGTATTGATGATGGAGGTAGACGTGGCTGGCATTCATTTGATGGGAGGTAATGAGGAGGCCATAGATGAGTTGGGGCTCTCCAAGGAGCTGCGATTGGTGAAGGGGTATAGGAGGAGCATAGGCCTAGTGATTAGAAGCGAATTAACGCTTAAGCAAGTAGTGGAGGGGTTGCGGGAGGGCAGGCTCAGGTTGAAGATGAGGAACCTCGGCTCTGGCACTCGGATGTTGATTGATAAATTCCTGGCAGATAATGGACTGGATCCAGCCGAGGTGGCCAGCCCCCCGTCCGTGGCGCGCACCCACGTCGAGGTGGCTAAGGCCGTGGCCAGGGGAGAAGCCGATGTGGGGGTGGCAATAGAATACGCTGCCTCACTCCTCGGCCTACAATTCATTAGGTTAGCGGTGGAGGACTTCGACTTCGTGTACTTGAGGGGAAACAATAGGCCGGCCATAAGGAAATTCGAGTCCCTGCTGGAATCCGACGTAGCTAAGAGCATGATAAGCAGAATGAAGGGATACATAGTGTGATTGCCGGTTCCCTAATATGAGGGCCACCGAAAGCCCGCAGTGCCTGGTTCCTGATTTCCCGATTGGAAAAGCCCCCCCCCAGGTCTCTGCATGCTTGAGCTCGGAATGATCATACTCGTCTCATCCATGCTCGCCGGGGCCTTGTCCGTGAGGGCAGGTAGTTTA
Source organism: Thermocladium modestius (assembly GCF_055398215.1). Lineage (NCBI taxonomy): Archaea > Thermoproteati > Thermoproteota > Thermoprotei > Thermoproteales > Thermoproteaceae > Thermocladium > Thermocladium modestius. The sequence goes on from NZ_AP043731.1 coordinate 708,582, forward strand.
CTCACCAGGCTTAGCGGCCAAGAAAAACGGTATCGACATAGCCGTTAAGCCCGCCTCCAGCAGGACCGCATCCATCAATCCGTAGCGGATAATCATGAAGGCAAATAAAACGCTGGCCAGCACGGCCGCCACGAATTTCCCGTTATAGATTATGCCGAATAGGAAAGTCGATGATGAGGTTCCATATCTATCCCCTATCAGCGACGCGTATAGCGTCATCATTGCACCGCCTAGGAATCCCACCAAGCCGGCCGCCGCTATGTATAGGACTGGAAGGCCGCTCAACACAAGGGGAGTAGCCACAGCCAGCATCGATATTTCGGCAAGTATGGCATTCCTCCTTCCCCAGGAATCCGATATGAAGCCCATTATGGGCCGCCCTATGCCGCTGAACAGGGGCAGCACCGTGGCAGCAGCAGTCACGGTGAAGTAATCATACCTCACCCCCATCACGGACAGACTCGATGAATAGAGTTGGAGAGGTATGGATGCCAGCGAGAATGATATGAAGATCAACCAGAAGCTTGGGCCAGGAGGCAATGGATTGCTTCCCTTCCCCCTCTTATCCGCTGCCGGGTACTTGCTGCTGGCCATCAATGCGGTAGACACGATCAACAACGCGCCGCCTATGATCATCATCGGCGCTAGGTAATCCCCGCGGCTGGCCAGGGGGGATATGAATGGATTGAAGAAAGTGGAGCCCAGCCCAAAGCCCATGTTTATCAGACCAGTGGCGAGCCCCCTTGATTTGCCGAACCACTTGACGCCTAGGTTTATTGAGACGGCATACACAAAGCCGACCCCCGTGCTTCCCAGGGACCAAAGCGCGTAGAAGGCGTATATCGACTTAGTCAGTCCCGCAGTCATCATGCCGATGCCGGCCAATGCGCTGCCGGTGGCTCCCACGATCGCCGGCCCCCGCGCATCGGCCACGTACCCCCCAAGCACTTGTGATAGTGTTGAGAATAGAACGAATAGGGAGTAGGCGGTTTGGATGAGAGGGAGACCGACTCCAAAGCTGTTGGCTAGGGGCTTCATGAAGATGTTCCAGCTATATTGATAAGTGCCCACCAAGAGCATGGGAACCAATCCCTGGACTATGATTAACCACTTCCTCACTGCCCCCGCCGTCAACAGATCCTTTTTATTTAATGCCGGAGATAAGTCGATTAAACACCATAGGCGAGGCTCCGCTATTGATGGGGGCTTGAATGCGAGCCTGGACGTGGGGGTCAGCTGCTAAGGGTCTCTTCCAATACCCTTGGGTGCGCTTGCCGTGGGAGTTAGGCGGGCCAGGGAGTACTCTCCTAAGGAGGAAGCGGCTTCACCGTATGTACCTAGGAACATGTTGCTGACCCACTTCAACCAGGTCATTTTGCGGGATCCCATAGAATGATAATGTAGAAAGCTCAAGGGAGGGAAAAGAGATGAAGAAAAAGGAAAGAGAGGGTTTAATTTGTTTGTAGTTGATGGCAATTGCCATTACTCTTTCTTTATTGCCTTCTTAACGGCGTCCAAAGTGGCTGGAGGTATTGTAGTCATGCCATGGGCATGCCGTGCATGCGCCGCCACTATATCCATCATTTCCTGCTCCGAGGATACGCCGTGAACCTCAAAGCCACACTGCATGCCCACGTCCTTACATTTAAAGCCATACGGCATATACTAATTTCAGCTACTGTTAGTTATAAATGTTTTGTTTTTGTAATATTAAAGACTTAAATAATCGCCCTTAGATGTTTTGGATGCAATGCCTAAATTTGCGTGGGCCTCAACATTATGAGAGCAAATATTACAAAATATAGCTCCTTCCATGTATTAGGTGTACAACTAGAGCAAGTTTTTGGGTTTAGCTGTTTTGAGCCCCTTGCACCGAGCCTGGGTCCCCCTATTAGGTCACCCAGGTTGAGAAAATGGTTTATCCCTGGGCAGCAGAAGACCTTGCTCGAAGGGATGAGAGGTGAGCGTTGTTGTAGGGGAGCTTTTTTTGGTAATTGGTTAGATATGGGGATTGCCCATGGGGAGAGGGAACCAACCATAAGATGGGAAGCTCTAAAGGACGGGACAGCTCGCGGACCAATTTTCACCAATGCTCTACAATGATCAGTAGACTAGTCTTCAATAGTTGACTAATGGTTTATCTCCATTATATAGGAAAGGTAGGTCTCGTCTTTTGGGGTGGGGTGGGTTTTTAGGGGCTTGCCCCGCTTCTCCTTCGCTCCTCCCCTGGTCAGCTCTTGAAGGGTGGGGCTGATCTTCCCCACAATTCCAAGGGAGGAGGCGGAGTAGCCCCAAGGGGGTAATCCAGACCCCGGGAACCCCCGCCCCCCAAGGCGGGGAGGGGATCAGTTAACTCAAGGTTCTGTGTATTTTTTACCACCGGTTACCACTAAAAATCTCTAGTCTGAGTGTGTTTCGTGAGCTCTAGAAGCATAGGCAGAGGCAGGTGTCCTAAGTGTGGTAGGGAGGGTTCAGTAATTATTAAGAGGCTTGGGGATAGGGAGTACGTATACATCAAGCACGGTATGATCTGGCATTAAATAGGGCTCTTGGAAAAGGTGAATGTCAACTCAATAATCAGTGGTAGGGTAGTCTCCCCGCTGTTGAGGGTTGGGGGTCGTGGTCTTAATGCATGGAGCCTGGGTAAAGTAGCCAGTATGGCTTTAGCGGTGGGTCTAGCAATTGTAATTATACTTACTTTTGCCGTATTCATGAAGCCAGCGATATTAGTACTAGGACTAGGCATGAATATTAGTTCGTCGACGTCCATGAGCCGCATAATAGTAATTTCCAATACGTTTAGTTACCCAGCCAAGGTCATGGTAACCACCAAGGGCACGTCCTTCAGCATGGCTAATCAATCGGCCTTAATAAGGCCCCTATGTGCATCAACGGCGCTTAATGCTACGGGCTCATTGAGGTGCATGTTGGATGGAGAATATTCAATTAATAGCACGCTCTTTAAAATAAACTATTTTAGAGGGAACTATACGAGCTTTGAAACAATGCTTGAGCCTGGGCAGGCATTGCTAATCATGGTTAAGCTGGGACCCATGAAGGATGTTGATGTACGTGAAAGGCCGGTGGTGGCGAATGGTGAAGTGAAATTGGGGCTCATTGGCTAACGCCATTCATGGCATTGACCTAGAAAGTAAGCCGAATCACTGCCTTAAAATTGAATAATGAGGAAATGTCCTAAGTCGGTCCTCATAAAGCGAACGGCTAACCTCGCCCTTTAGGGCGGGGGTATGTCAGAAGCCCAAGCGGCTCATTAACGGTTAGCCTACTCAAGCGTGGGCGGTTAAGGTGGTATGGCCGTGGTATGGCCTTACTATCGACATTACTACTAAATCCACGCGTCCAATTGGGGTTTCCAACCGAGCATGGCTAACCCCCTCTTGATCGGAGGCCTGGTCGGGATAATGTTGGTGGCTGCCATGGCGGGTGCAGTGCTGGTGCATATCTATCGTATAGTTCCACCCCCACCAGATATAGCTGAGTTCATCAGCGCGCCAATCAATGTAACACGCGTTGTGGTCGTTAATAACACGGTCTGGCAATACCCAGTTAACGTAACTGTGACCATTAATGGAGGGTACTTCAGCATAGCCGACACCACGGCCAATAGGCAATATCACTCCTGGGCCGATAGGTGTGTATTATGTAAATTACTTCGACATCGGCGAATTTAGAGGAATGTATGCTAAGTATACATTAACATTGAAATCAGGTCAGTCAATACTAATACTGGCACGCTTGGGATCGGACATAAAATTGAACGTCAAGATGAAGCCCCTACAGTAAGGGCGCCCCCTTTCTTAAAAAATCAAACCCCCTTACCCCCTTATTCCAAGTAACGCTTATCCCCAAGGATTAATCGTACCCCGTCAATGTGGGGCGGCATTCGAATGATGAAGAGCCCAATCTCGTGCCGTTCTTTTAATTTTATGGTATTCGCCGAGACCCTGGATCGCGTGAATACTACCATCAGTAAGGCGAATAATAGCAAGGGCTGCCTGGAATATCGCGTGGACTAGCATGATCTTAGCCCCTCACTGAAGTAATTACAGGGATTATCAGCTCCCTCAACGCGCTGTGAGCTATGAAGTTGAACCGAGACGCCTTAGCTTTAATCCCAGCGTTATCAACATAAGAGACTGTTGAGAACAGCCTAGTCCCAGTGGGTCCGGCATACCTGCTTCCCACTAAGTGTTGATTCAAGAGATCCACCAGCGAGGAGGTTTACTGCTATATCTCACTTCTGCTTCTCCTTGGTTTGAGGACCCACGTCCTCGCCGGGCTTTATTATATCTATGCCAAGCATCCGCGCTCTCGCAACTACTAGGTCCGGGTTTTTGTCGTGTATGAAGGCAGTTATCACTATTACCTTGTCGGGCTTCATGCCGGTGGACTTCTCGTAAAGCTCTGCCTTGCGCTTTATGAAGGGCAGATCTCCGCGCTTAAGCGTCGATGTTATTTCTGCGATTATCCTCACGCCATTCCTGATCAATATATCAACATCTATCTCAGATGCGTACCCATACACGTAACCATCTCCATCATAGTACACCCACTTCTCTGCCTTATAACCAACGCTGGCCAGCAGCTCCTTTACGCCGTTCCTCACAGCATCCTCATTCACCAATCCCCCCCTGGCTCCCAGCGAGTCCAACATAATCCTCAGGCTCTTCAGCTCCCTCCAGACCTCCTCCTTGAGCTTTTCCAGGTCTTCCCTAGTAGCCATCATTTTTAGGTCTTCTTTTGTTGCCATTGTTTCTTTCATTTCCTTTCGTAGATTGTTTAGGTCTTCTTTTGTTGCCATTGTTTCTTTCATTTCCTTTATATCATCCTTCGTGGCCAAGTTCTGCCATGGCATTAATTTTATAAGTGCATCGTATACGATAGACGGATTACTTACTAGCGCATCCCGTATTATTGTCGGGTCCTCCTTGAGCAGCATCCTTATCGTTTCCCTTAGATCACTCATTTCCAACTAAGTAATCAATGCCATGAATTAAATATCTTTCTCTGCATGGGATCCCATTACATCTAAGGTAATCCAGCTCTATGATTCATAGTCATTATAATGGTGCGGGGGGTGGGATTTGAACCCACGCAGGCCTTCGCCAACGGGACCTAAACCCGCCCCCTTTGACCATGCTCGGGTACCCCCGCCCATGATGCCGATGGGAGGGTACCATTTAAATTTTACCGTGTGTGGTTCCAGGCAAGGATCAATTCGTGCATTTATGATCGATGAATCGATAAACCTATGAATCGCCCCAAGGGGATCCTCGCCCTTTAGGGCGGAGAGGAAGTCAGATATGGATCCTGGTGATTGCTTTGGGGGCGGCATTAATGGGGGATAAGCTCGGACCCATCTATTGGACACTTGCCCCTTTGCTTCTTGGCGCATGTGGTGCAGTACATGGATCCGCATTTGGGGCAGGTGAAGTAATCATCTGCCTTGTATATCCTCTTGCCGCATCTCCAGCATCGTCCCAGCATTAATGATTTGGGAACGTACGCCATACTGGCAACGATTCGAGCAGGGCCGGTTTTAAAGATTGCTGTTGTGCATGAGGCGGGCTAGGATTGGTTGGGATAAAAAATAAAAACGCACCCGGCATTGCTGCGTCGAGGGGCCGTAGTCTAGCTTGGTTAGGGGGTTCAACCCGACTAAGACGCACGGCTCGGGCCTGCATGGCGGGAACTGGGCAGCAACTCCACTAGAATCCCCGCCCCTCATCTATGTTAACGTCCACCTCATCCCGTAGGGAGCGGATCAACTCTCTCTCCTCCTCCGTCACCCCCATCACCTCCATGTCCACCAACATTCGGGCCACCTCAACAGCGACGTCCCTAATGGATACTATGCCCTCCAGGAATCCGTTTTCATCGACGACGGGCAGGTGCCTGATCCCGTGCTTCGCCATTATGTGGATCGCCTTCAATATGCTGGCGTCCTTGGTTATTGTTATGGGCGACCTCGTCATGATGGAGCCCACCGTCATCGCTGCAACGGAGCCCCCGCTGGAGTCAACGGCCTTAACCACGTCCCTCTCCGTCAGGATCCCCACGGGCGCATCGGTCTCGTCGGTGACCAGAACAACGCTTATCTTGTTATCCATCATTAATTTAACCGCCAACAGCAAAGGATCGGATTCGCTTGCGGTGACGGCCACCTCTCGCATCACGTCGCTGACCCTGGGGAGCTCCATGGGATTCTCAGTCCCCCGCTCATTTAAATGTTTCCGCGCAACGCTTACACAGTACTTGATATTGAAAACTAGCTGCCCGCGGGTTTGATGTTTGAATTAATGATATGATTCGGCTCCGACCAGCGAGGGGCGAATTACGGCGTGGAAGACCAAAGGCCTGGAACTTCTCGGTCTTTTATTGATGGTCTCACCCTATCTCGATCATGGTTAGCCTTCCTCCTATTTTGAACGCTGCAAATGGAGTGCCGAGTCCCTCGAAGAACTTGGAGAACATTTCGTAATAGTGGAGCCTGAGTCCTTGAATGAACGTGAGGAACCCCTCGCCCAGGGCTATTAGGAGGTTTAATGCGACGAACACTATGAAGCCGGCAGGATTGGTCAACCCACCCATGGTGTCCACCAGGCCTATGCTCATCGCAGTGAGCAGCGAGTGGACGAGTGCCACTATGCCGAGCCTCATAAATGAAATCACGTTGGCCAACGCAGCCAATATGCCCTCTATGGCGAACGCTATTATCAGCTCGCCCATGTCCAGCCTCTCGTGCCTGTACTTGTACTTGACGTAGCCCACCAATGCGCCGAACATCGCCATGCCGATTATGAACAGCGAAATGTTGACTGCATACATGGATTTGATGTAATCGTAGATCGGCGGGTAAAGTATTGGAACCAAGCCTACGGACATGAAAGTCAACGCAGCCCCTATGAATACGACTATGGTGGATGTCAGTATCATGCCATCCAATACGTGTCCCAGCCTGATTTTATTGATCACAGTGAGTATTAAGGCGAAGGTAAGCACCATCAAGCCAAACAATATGGCCGCCGTGAACGTGTAATCTATCCAATCCATTGAAGGAGATAAGCCCGCGCTAGCGGATAGCTCTATTATGTGGAGGCCCGTCAGCGTGGGTATCAGGTCCAGCCCAAAGAACTCGCCGGAGTAGATCACAGCGAACACGATGGCCATTATCCCCATCATCATGAATATGAGGCCCCACGTGCTGTACTTACCCCCGAATATGCTCCTCATCAAGGAGTTCCCGCCCTTATATCTATACTTATATAGGGCAAGCCCCATCAAGAGGACCAGCAGGCCGTGCCCCGCGTCCGGGAACATCCATCCGAAGAATATTGGGAAGAAGAAGGCAGCTATGGGGACCGGGCTGACCTCCTTGTACTCGGGCACTCCATACATGTACACTATGTTTTTGAATGCATCCACGAAGGAGGGGTAGGACTCGCTCGTCGGTGCCTCCCTGGGGTTAACCTCAGCCACTTGCATTACCTTGGAGAACTTCCTGACCTTGGCATCGATGGCCAGCACGGAGAATATCTTAAAGAGGGCGTCCTCGAACTTCTTGGCATTGCGCTCAACAACGTAGCCCCTCAGCGTTACCACTCTTCCGCCTTCAATGCTCCTCGCGCCGTCCACCCCGAAATTGGATACTTGGTTGTATGATTCGACCAATCGATTAAGTTCATCCTCCAATTCCTCCACCCTCCTCCTAGTCTCCTCCCGCTGCCTCTCCACGACCTTTATCCCATTATCCACGTCGGATAATAGATCCGGGCTGACCTCTATCGCGTTAACTTGAAGCTGGGCTGGGGGGTTTATGGCAACGTAGGCGTAGTACCCCCCCATGTTTATGTCGTAGCCAGCAAGCCTCTCCAGTTCGGGGGGTACCTCCCCCTTTGCCAGGAATACCCTATACCGTATGGCGCCTAGTTTTATCGAGTTTATGTTATTCCTCTTGAGTTCCCCCAGGAACTCCAGCACCTGGGTTAACTCCTCAGCTCTCCTCCTCAATTCATCCATGGAGGCCCTAAGCATGTCTATCCTGGCCAGGAACTCCCCGCCCTCCTCGAAGGCGTTTCCAGTGTATGTCTTGAACACATCCGATGCGGACGAGGCCAGCTCCACGAGGGCGGCAATGCGAGGCGCCTCCCTCCTCACGTACTCCATCAACTCCCTCTCCGCCTCCTCCTTCTCCCTGCCCAGCTTCGAAGCCGCCTCGCTGATGCGCGACACGTCGATCCCAGCCAGCTCCATCACCTCCGCATTGAATAGCCTCAGCGAGTTCATCACGGACTCGCCCATCCACTTGGGGTAGAGCACTATGACGCTGGCCCTGCCTTGATCTCGCGATACCTCCATTGCAATCGCATCCATTGATTCAATGGCCTTCCCCAAGTCGCTTAGGTCCTTGGATTGAACCCTGGCCAGCACTGCGGAGAAGTGCTTAAGATCGCTTGGCATTGCCTTCAACGCGGATGAGGCTGCCAGCAAGGCTGAATACCTATCCATCTCCGTCGATGCAGCGATTACTCTATCCTGGAACTGCTTTATCCTCAGCATAACGTTAGATATGTCTCCATATATGCTGGCGAGCATGTCCCCGAACGACTTGAACCTATAAACCTCGACCTTCCCCTCCGCCTCCTGGACCAATTGCCGCAGTTCCCTGGCCGCCTCCTCCACGTATTTCACCTTATCATATACGTCTTGTGGTATGGGTGGAGACGGCATCTCTGATGGTCGCGGCATGAACATGAAGACCCCGGTCTCGCCTATCTTAGCGATAACATCAAGCGCGGCCTCGTATGGCACGGATATTCTATACTCCGTCACTCGCTCAATGGGCATATACTTCAGGACAGGCTTTCGGGGTTTTTAAGATTAATCCATGTACGGTCTCGCCTATCAGTTGTCTCCGCGGTCTTCGTTATTCTACGCCAGTAAAGTATTCGCTCGATAAGTCAAGGCGCTGTTTTCAATGTCGTTAAGGCAAATTTTATAAATGCCCATCCGCTGGTTATTCTACATATGAATATTGTGGTGCTGGTAAAACCAGCCCTAGACACGAGCAATCTGAGGACAGCCGCGAATAAAATAATGGTGGAGGACACACCGCTTAAGATAAGCGACATAGATAGAAATGCAGCGGAGGAGGCGATAAGGCTTAAGGAAAAGATGAAGGGGGGCAAAACAATAGCGGTGATGGTGTCCAAGTACCCGCCTATCGCCAAGAGAGGCGGGGAGGCCGAGAACTTGGCCCGCGAGGTGCTGGCAATGGGCATCGATGAAGCCATTCTTGTGATTGATGATGGATTGATTGGAACGGATCAAACGGCCACGGCCAAGGCCATAGTGGAGACGATTAGGAAGAAAGTGGGGCAATTCGACGTGATAATAGGAGGAGAAGCCACTATAGACGGGTACAGCAGTCAAGTCCCTGCAAGGATTGCGGCGGAGCTGGGGATACCCATAATAACGTATGTCAGGGAGATCTCGCAGGCGGGAAGCGATTTCATAGTGGTGAAGAGGGATTTGGAGGATGAGGTGCAGGTGGTGAGGTCCAAGTTGCCCGTCGTTATGACTGTGACCAGGGAGATAAACACGCCTAGGATACCCCCCCTCCTCCAGATAAGGATGGCGATGAAGAAGCCCCTAAGCAAGGTCTCACTGAGCGACTTGGGATTGCAGGTCCAGGTAAGGGCCAGAACCACGGATCTAAAGCCGCTTCAGATACAGCGCAAGAAGGTGTTGATAGAGAGCGGAACGGTTGAGGAGAAGGCCGATAAATTGATCCAGTACTTATCTCAGGAGGGAATAATAACCCCGAGGTGATGAGCGTGATAGGAGTATTCGCCACCCCATCCACGCTGGAGGTAATGGGTCTAGCCCAGAAGCTCGGCGGAGACGCGCTGGTGTTCATCCTCAACGGGGATGATCAGGCAGCGGAGAGAGCAGCCAAGTATGGGGCGGGGAGGGTCGTGTTAATCGATTGCGGTGCTATATGCGACCCAGCAGTGCTCTATGACGCGGTGGCGGGGGAATTAAGCGGTCTCAGTCACTTGGTTTTTCCTGCCACCAAGGATGGAAAAACGATCGCCGGCTACATAGCGGGAAAGCTCGGCATACCCAACCTAGTCGACGTGGTGGACGTCCTGGCGCCCAATAAGTTCTCCAAGTACTCAATGGGGAATAGAGGAGCTGAGGAGGTGGAGGTGGACGGCCCCGTCGCCCTCGTAGTGCAGCCCAAGAGGTTCCAGCCGGCGGAGAAACCCAGCAAGCCAGCAGTGGAGAGGAGGAAGGCAATGCCCACAATCGAGTTAACCGGCAGGGAGGAGAAGGCAAAGGGCTCGCTGAAGATAGAGGACGCGGAGTTGATAGTGTCGGTGGGCCGTGGATTCAAGAAGCAAGATGACTTGAAGCTGGCCATGGAGTTAGCCGAGGTGCTGGGCGCGCAGGTAGGTTGCTCCAGGCCAATAGCGGCCGACCTCAAGTGGTTATCGGAGGATCACTGGGTTGGATTGAGCGGGCACAAGGTGAGGCCCAAGATGTACATGGCGATAGGGATATCGGGGCAACCACAGCACATAGCAGGAATGCTGGAGTCCAGGTTAGTGGTCGCGGTGAACACGGATAAGAACGCGCCCATATTCCAGTACGCCGATTACGGAGTGGTGGAGGACCTCTATAAATTCGTCCCAGTCCTCAAGGAGAAGCTGAGGAAGGCTTTGGGTAAGTGAATAGATGCAGTTCGTGGGCCCAAAAATAAGATTTCAATGCACCCTCTGCGGCGAGTGCTGCAGGCGTTACTGGATAACAGTTAACCTAGATGACTTGGCAAGGATATACTCCCGCCTCGGTCTCCTCCCAAGCCAAGTCTCGGCTTTATACCCCAAATCCGTGGCGGGGAGCTGGGATTACCCATCCATTCAGGTGGAGGGGGGCGAGCATTACTTAGTCCTGCGCAAGAAGCTGGACGGGGCCTGCATATTCACTAAATGGGAGGAAGGTAGACTTGTGTGCTCCATACACGATTACCGGCCCCTTTCCTGCAGGTACTATCCCTTCATATATAGGATGGACGGCGTGGCGTCATTTGAGTTATTCAATGGGGCAGTGGGTTACTGCCCAGGCGTGGGTCGGGGAAACTATCACGACTTGAGCGGCGAGGCGTCGGTGATTGAGTCATCAATGGCAGCCAAGAGGAGGTTCGAGGAATTCGCGCGTAGATGGAATGAAGGCGGTGGAGCGGGGAAGAGCATAGCTGAATTCATGCACGTGCTCGATAAGGAGGTAATGGAACTAACGCCTTCCCTTGGCGGTTCTCTCGGCAATTATGGCGGTCAGCAAACCAAGCAGGGCAGCGATGGGGTAACCCACTATTGAGTATAACGGCAAGCCACCTACGCCGGGGATAGCGTTTATCTCTATCGGCCCTCCAACGCCTTCCACGTAGTACTCATTACCCAAATAGTATAGGTATATTGACGTCGACCCGTTCAGCGTCAGTCTGATCTGGGTCCCATTAGTCACTGCAATGGGAATTCTATGATCAACGCCGCCGCTGCTCAACTCTAGCACCGCGGATGAATTTGTGGGAAGAGATGCATTGCTCTTTATGATGACGTCGACGGTCACTAACCCACCAGCCACTCCGTAATACGTTGATGGGATCAGCTCCACGCTGGGGACAGCCTTCAATACCTTTATTAGCTCCGTTGCCCAGCATGGATTGAAGTTGGAGTTACCGCTCCACGAGAAGTTGGCCACGTAGCGGCCGGGCAGCGGCGGCGTGAACTCAAGCGAGAAGTACGGCGATGCCTGTATGGAGCCTAGGCTTGTACCGTTGATCTCCGCCATTATGGTTGCGGAGGGCGTGGGGGATATGGCTCCCTGCAAATGCAGGGGCTCGCCCACGGTCCCCGATACGCCCTCCAACCTTATCGAGCAAGTCGCCTTTCCCACTATCAATGCTTCCTGGGATTCCGCCGGCATGTAGTTCTGATTGCCGGAGTACTGGGCTATTATCAAGTACCTACCGGCGACCGGCGGCGTGAATAGGAATGAGGCGGAGGTGCCGTTTCTGGAGGTGAGCAGCGTGTTGTTCACGAATATGGATATAATGCCTGCTGCCGCGTTGGGGGTCAGCGATGCATTGATCAGCACAGATTCGCCGTACACGGCCTGGGTTGAGTTCAGCTTTATTGTCAAGGATGGCCTGGCTTGCAGAACCGCGAAAACCGTGGAGTTCTGTATCGGTATCGGTGACTGCGACACGAATTTGGCGGAGGCTATGTAGGTGCCCGTTGATGGAGGCGTGAATTCAACGATTAGACGTCCCTCTGCATTCGTTTTTCCAACGTAATTAAGCATGGTTTGCCCCCCCTTCGTGATCGTCACTTGAACGCCCGCCGATCTTATGGGGTACCCCATGAAGCTGAGGATCACGGTCAAGTTCTCCGCCTCCCCGTACGTGATAGATGGCGCCTCAATATTTATGCTGGGCGCGATGGAGTTTATCATCATCGATGCGTTGAACGGGCCGTACTCATGGCCAGCATAATCCATCGCTGAGTACGATAATGAAATTGAGCCGGCGCCTATAGAGTACGGGGTGACCGGTATGGGGACTAGCCCAGGGTACCTAAGCACGTAGTTGGCCGGCGATACTTGCACGCCCACGCCTCCGATGGTTCTCAACAGCACGTACTTGATCAGGGATTGATTGAATGAGACGCTCAAGTATAGCGGGGAGGGGATTCCTGCGGGGAGGGTTTCATTAATGAGAGCGACGGACACGCTGGGGTTTATGGCTATCACAGAGAAGCGTATGGAATCCACGCTGCAGCTGCCGTACGCAAGCGTTACCTGCCCGGAGTACTTACCTGGACTGCCGAACACAATGGATGTTCCTTGTGCTCCATTGCTGAACGACGTATACACCTTGGTCCCCAGCACATTGGGGGCCTGGTAACTAATTGATAACGGATACGTCGTGGATACTATTGCCTCAGTGCCGTTGCCAAGCAGCGCCGTGTAATTCCCGTAGGAGTACGATGCGGAGAGCGTCGGCTGCTCCCTAATTATGAAGGAGGAGTAGGCCGCCAGGCTCTCCCCATAGTATTCCAGCGAAATGGAGACTGATGAATTGCCCAGCGGCAGTTGAATTGATTCGCTGACCGTCGATGAATAGTTAAGCAGGAGGGGCGTGGAGAACGAGGATCCATCCGCCGCCAGGGATGCATTTACCATTATGGGGGCCACCGACGTGACGGTGAACGACATGGATGCCGTCGAAAATAGAATTGTGGCCGGCAACGCCTGGGATACGCCGCATGATGATAGCGTGACGTTGGATATCTCGGGCGGCGAGAGCGTCAGCGTGAAGTTGCGGGAAGTCAATGGAGCCCTACCTCCATACACCGTGATCGAGGCCGGGTACTCGCCGAACCTCATGGAGACTGGAAACGAGACAAGGTATGAACCGTTAATCAACGCCTCGCGCACGGCCGAGTAATTGCCCACCCTGAGCTCAATGGTTGCATTAAAAGGCACCGCTGAACTGATAGTAGTAATCAACGTGAAGTTATTCACAGGAAGCAAAAGACGACCGGCCGTCTCATTTACTGTAAAGGACTGGTAATGGGCGGAAACGGGCCCGACCACTATTAACGGGGAGGCAGCGCTAAGCGACGTGGCGAACGCCGCCACAGCGAGCAATGCCAGCAATATCCTCCTCATTAGGGGTCGATGAGGGGAAGTGCTATTAAAGGTTGCTGATAGCGTGTCCAATAATTGGTAACGCATATATAAACATTACTCTATATCATTAGTACAATAAAGCCACTGACGGCTAGACACTAATGTTAAAGCACATCTTGAGGTTCTTTGAATGACTTACCCTACTCGTTATTATTGCTGTTCAACCTGCTGCATTATCCTATGCAGCGGTCGCCCCTCTATTATTGTTCTTCCATATGATACTGCATCCCTGTAGGCATCGCTCGATATAAATGACTTGAACGAATCCAAATCATCCCACTCGCTGAACAAGAGGTAATCCTGTGGATCGTTAACGTTCCTATAAAGCTTTGCGTCCCTGAAGCCGGGATGCGTCATCCTTAACTGATTGAATATCTTGCCGGCCACTTCCTCGAACTCGCGCTCATGACCCTTCTTAACCCTATAGTAAAAACCGACATTTATCAGCATATTCATTCCAAGCAAATGGGCTTTTATACCTTTGCTGGGCGAGCCCCCAATCCGGGCGCCGGGCGAGTGGATCAACGCAGTGGGCCCGGAATGAGTAGTTTGCTCCTTTCATTAAATCTATTCCTGAGTTCCCTTATCATTCCGATCAGAGCCGCCGGTTCCCTTCTCGCCCTTGCACCATCCAGTATGGCCCTGGCGGCATTGACTAGCCCCAAGTCGTACTGAACTATCTTTTCCAAGTCCTCCGGGAAAAGCTTGAACCTATCATGCATTCCGGAGTCCCCCATCGGAGCGCTCTTTATGTCTAATGTAAGGCTCCTCAGTTCCGATAGTAGTCTCTCATATTCCTGGACGGCAGCGCTTAGGGGATCCTCCATCGCCTTCTCCGCTGCCTGCTCCTCCAATAGCCTGGCGGCCTCCTCCAGGGATTGAACTATGGCTTGCCTGACCAGGAAATCGTCCTGCCTTATCAAATCCTTTATCTTGTACCCTCTAAACCCCGGAACCAATAACTGCAGCCTCTCCAGTGGGGAGAGCGGTGAATCGGAGGGGGAAGCCGACATATTGTTTAGTCCCATTATAGGAGACTTAAATATGCTTCGATTAGCGACGCCTCCAGTCGCCACGTGAATGAAATATTAACCCAAAGATGTTCCATGGACTCAATCCATGGTGCATTTTAGGAAAAATCCTTTCGCCGAGTAGGTATCTCCAAGAAGCGAAATGAATGGTTTAGGGTCCAGCTGATGGCGATTGGATCTTCGTGTATGGATCTGGCTGCTCCGTCGCTTGAGAGGACTCGCCAATGATAAGGGTGGATGCCTAAAAGGAAGGTTCGTTGTGGAGGGGGTGTTCCATTCATTAGGAGTGGAAAGGATGACGCATTTTACGGTGCATGAGATGCCATCAATATAGAAGGGATCTTCATCAAGATGGGGCATTACCTTGCCCTTAACTACGACGTATGATTATTGAGTACGTTGGGGTTAGAGTTAGTGGGTAGGTCGGGTAAGGGGTTGAGGAGGAGCCTAATGGATGCTGGTCTCAAGGAGCTTAGGGCCATCATTCAATGGTAATTAACGAAGGACGGGGAAGGAGTCTCTCCTCGTGGATCCAGCATATACCTCAAATGTGCGAGGTGTGGATGCATTAATCGCGGTTTAACGCCGGATGTGGGATTTGGGTGAGTCTCCTTAATGGTAGAGCCGCGCCCGCTACCCCTTGGTTCCGGGACGTTGTTGGGAGGCGGAAGTTTTCTTCTGAAGGGTGGAGGCTGTTCGCTAGTTAATGAAATTACATCCTTTCGGGAGGTTTGCCGATGATGGTAGGAAACATCCATAAGGTCCATAAGGCTTAAATTTACTGGGGATCTCCCCAGTAACTGGGGATCTCTCCTCTCTGTTATTTGATCCGAAACCGAAGGAAGATCCTAAGGATTTATTTGACAGGGAGGAGGAAATGAGAAAACTCAAGTTTGGGATAGACTATCCAATGACTCTCCTGCTGGGTATCAGGAGGAGCGGGAAATCCTCGCTTGTAAAGGTCTTGGCAAAGCAGGAGGATGCTATCTGGATTTACTTGGACTTGAGGAAATTCGATACTTCAACTTATATTAATTACAAGGATTTACTCCAAGAATTGGAAAGAGGTATAAATGCATTCCTTCCAAGTAAGTTGAAGAAGGCATTCACAGCATTAAGGGGAGTAAGCCTCATGGGGGTTAACATTAGGTTTAGCTGGGGGAAGGAGAGGGTGGAGTTTTCCCAAATCTTAGATAAACTATCGGAGGTGGGGGAGAAGGAAGGGAAAAAAGGTAGTGTTAATCTTCGATGAATCGCAGGAATTAAGGAAATTAAAAGGATATGATCTCCTTCATCCCATAGCTTATGCATATGATAATCTAGGGATTAAGTTCATATTTACTGGCAGCGAAACCGGAATGGTTTACGACTTCCTAAAATTAGATGATGCAAAGTATCCGCTTTACGGCAGAGCTTATACCGAGGCATTATACAACCTTTGCCTAAGAAAACTGCATTGGAATTCTTAAGAGAGGGTTTCGCCGAGGTGAAGGTAAACGTAGAGGAGAGCAAGCTTGAGGATGCGGTGGACACCCTCGGCGGTATTCCGGGGTAGTTAACCTATTATGGATTCAATTACCTCCAGGAGGGGGATCACGAGAAGGCCCTCAATAAGACAATCACCACTGCCGTCTCCTTGATAGAGGAGGAGTTCAATAATTTCCTCAGGGGTAGGGAGGAGGCCAGGGAAAGGTACAAGACAATAATGGCAGTTTGCAAAAAAGGGTGCAGGTGGAGCGACGTGAAAAGGGCCATAGAGGCTAAGGAGGGAGCCAGGATAGATGACAAGAGGCTAACCGAATTGATAAGCAATTTAGTGAAAGCATCATTTCTCGTCGCGGATAACGGAGCATACAAGCCTGCAGATGTCCTAATAGAAAAGGTGTTCTAGGCCTCTTAGGGTTAAGGGCTTCCCATTGCCGCAACAACTCATAGGGGGACTACGTGAAAGGTAGTACATTGAAGGAAGCGCAGCATGGAAATGCGGCCGCGCGGTGCACAGATGTTCGCGGTTCCTCTCTTTAACTATGCAATACAACGTTGGAATGTAGCGAATGAAGGATAAGTGCACTGTACTGTTGTTACTGCACTGTTGTTATTGATATCTAAAGAATTAGTACTCTAAATGTTACTAGTGCATGCTATCCTTATATTTTTAGTATCGTTGAAAAATCTTAAATATTCAACTATCCCTTAAACAGATGCTTAAGGTCAAGCGAGTATACGATGCTGTTGAGGAGGAGGATGGTTTGCGGATCCTAGTTGATGCCTTATGGCCGCGCGGGATTAAGGGTGAGAAGGCTAGGATAGATGTATGGCTTAAGGAAATTGCCCCGAGCGGCGAGCTTAGGCGTTGGTTTAATCACGAGCCCAGCAGGTGGGAGGAGTTCAAGTCAAGGTATTGGAGGGAGCTGGATTCGAAGCGGGAGGCAGTGGATAGATTGATCTCGCTCGCTAAGGGCAATAAAGTGACGCTTCTCTACTCAGCTAGGGACAGGGAGCGGAACAATGCCGTGGCTTTGCTGGAATACCTGAGAAGCAAAGGAGTTGTTTAGGGGGTGTATGGTAGTGAAGGCATTTGCTGAGAGTCTCCAGAGAGGACTGTGAAGTGGAGAGCGCCTTGAGGGGCGTTAGGGTAAAGGTAGTTTATGGGAAGACAGCATGGCTCGCCGGACCCAACTGTTGAGCTTGCTGTGTGGTTGCGGTATCCAGTAGTAATTAATTGAAGTTGAGGGATGACAAGGTTGCCTCCTCTACTTTGAACATTACTTGGCCATTGGGAGTCATGAGTGAACGTGTAGTGAGTCATGGACCTAAATCGCGTGGAGTGTCACAGACTGAAACGGTGACCGCTGGAACCACCATGAGCTAAGCTGGCTCATCATCAGTCATGAATGGAAGGTCAATAATCACGATTTGCTTAAGTTACTCATAAGTAATTATATGTAGTTTCTCGCGGCTCCACGGAGGGCCTACTGCCCCCTACCAAATTGCCTGGCGGCCCGTGTGGTTATTTTCTTCCCCGAGTGGAAAGTATATTAGGGAGGGGCGTGAATAGATGTATATGTCCATAAGGGCACCAGTCATATCCACAATAAATGAGCAGGGACGGGATGAGATGGGGGCCAATGACTTGATAGTAAAGTACCACTCAGTGGACGTGAGGACCAGGTCCCGCCTCATCGTTTACTCAAACCAGAAGGCGGTGGTGAGGGTGCAGGGACAGATAACCGGCGTTTTCGACGCGGGCGCCCACGACTTGCAGACGCCGGCCAACCCGGTCTCCCAATTCTTCTCAAGGCTTCAATACAGTGGGAACCTTCCCTGGGAGATAGAGGTGCTGTTCGTGAGCACCGCAAGGCATGAGGCGAGGAGCGAGGGGGTGAGCCAAACCAAGGAATTGGTGGCCATGCGGTACCAAGTTGCCTATTTCTTCACCGTGAGCGATCCAGCGAAGCTCGTGAATAGCGTTCAATTCGGGGAGCTGAAGTACACCGTCGACGCGTTGGCGGCATTCCTATCCCCCATAGTGGATCAATCCGTGTCTCAGGTCCTGAACCTGGTCTCCCTGAGGGAGGTCTACGCCAACCTACACAAGATAACCGACGCCGTCGCCGCATCGCTTAGATCCGCAATGGAGGAGATAGGGATCAACTTAATAGCGTGTAGGATAGTGAGGCTTGAGCCGGAGGACGACACGATGAGGAGGATAGTTCAGTACCTGGCCCTCGGCGTGGACACACTGCAAGCCGTGAGGGCTAGGCTGGCGGAGGTCATGGCCAGCAAGTCGGATCCCGCGGCGACAAACATGATGCTGGGAGTCCCCTACTACCCTGTCAACCTGATAGTGGGCGGCTCGCTGCCCGGCCTGGAGCAATTGATCCCTAGGAGGGAGGAGAAGAAGGAGCAATGAGGGCCTAGCCCATATGAGCGCCAGGCGGCTCAGGCTGCAATTAATTGCCGGGATCGGCTATTCATTTGTGGTCTCGGCGTTGACCCTCGGCTTGGAGCTCGTCGCCGATATTTTCTACCCAGTGCGATTGGTGCTCAGCCCATTCTGGGCAATCTACGTGGGGCAATGGGTGGATCTGGGGCTGATAGTTGCCTTGTACGCATTGCTGCTGGCCTTTGCCTCGCCGTACGGGCTCCAGGAGGGTTCCAGCTATTACTCTATCTTAAAGGACGCTCGAAGGCTCGCTGCCTATACCCTGGCTGTCCTGGCCATATTATCAATAGCGTTCGACGCCTATGGGGGCCCCCTTAGAGCAAGGGTCGGCATCTTCATTTTGATCAACTTGATCGCTGGTGTCGCTGGCGGTCTCCTTTCCAAGCCAAGCTCCTAGCGCGGGGAAGGGACCATCCCCTCTCTATGGCCGCTATCCTTATTGAGGAGACAAGCACCGTGACTATCAACGCCGCGTCGCCGGGGGGAGATACCTCGGCGAGTGGCCAATACGCAAGCCCGCCTATTATTGACGCAGTCGCGTATACCTCCCTTGATAAAACCATAGGCACCTCGTTGGCCAGTAGATCCCTCACCACGCCTCCCCCCACCGCCGTTATGGAGGCCAGCATGGCGATGCCTAGGGGATTTATGCCGTGGATGAACGCCACCTGGGCGCCTATGGCTGTGAACGCGCCGAGGCCGAGGGCGTCCGCGTATAGGAATGGCTTGATTCCCCTCATCACGTACCTAGCGAACGGCAGCGCGGCGAGCGATGCCACTATGGCGGTGATTGGATAGGGGAGGTACGTGATGTTGACGGGCGGGGTCACTCCGAGCAGTACATCCCTAGTTATTCCCCCCACCAATGCCGTTGAGAATCCCAGCACTACCACGCCCAGGAGATCCATGTCCTTCTCAATGGCCTTCAACGCGCCGGACACCGCGAACGCAACGATCCCCACGTAATTCAGCACATCTATTACCAGAGAGGCAAGCATCGCCGCTCCCCTGAGTTGCGCGCTTTAATTTTATGCCCCTCCCACTTATGGGCAAGACATGGGGTATACACATTGAATGAATTAACTAAAATAATGAAGATGGAAGCAACTACACGTGTATTTTCCACTTGATTTCCTGGGGAGCCGTGGGTCGCCTGGGCTCCATGGATTGCAGCTTCTCCTTGTACCGCCTCAGCACGAACCCAACGGCTGCATGCATCAAGTGCTTTATTAGTCGGCGCACCACCGGGTTCTCCATCTTGGCCGTCACCACATCGGCATCCGCGTACGCCTCGCTCATGGCCTTTGATAGTGCCCGTAATACGAATTCCTCTCGCAGCGGGTTCTCCAGTATCTTGTCGAGGACAGTGAAGTCCCTGTGCCTCAATGCGCCCATCGGTATGAACGGCAATGGGAACGTCATTATCCTGAGCTTGCTCAACCTATCCAAAAGCTCTAGGTTCTTAATCACATCGTCATCGGTCTCCCCGGGCAGGTTTATTATCATTGTTCCAACCACTATCCAACCGCTGTCGTTGAGTATGCCGACCGCGTTCTCCACTATATCGGGGTACTGGGCTGGCTTGAATGGCAATACCTTGCCCGGCATAACCATTGCCAACAGCCTGGGCGATCCCGTCTCTATCCCCATCTCTATGAAATTCATCTGGCCCCCCTCATTCATGTACTGGCCCACCTCCTCCACCAACTTCCTCGCCTGCACCGCCACCGCCGCTGTGGTGAAGTCAGTGGTTATGCCGTAATCATCGCCGTATGACTTGACCAATTTATACGCCTTCTGCACCAAGTCGATCACCTTATTCGGATTGGGGTCTATTCCCTTAGCTCCATACCTGAAGAACTCCTCGCTGTGCAGCCCTATCTCCTTTACCCCACCCACCTCTATGTTGATCCTTATCTCCTTATCCACGTGGCCCTCGAAGGGAATGGACCTTATCATGCCGCTCAACGTGGGGGTGCAGAACTGGCACCCCCTACCGCATCCCCTGGTGACCTCGACCAACCCGCCGATTGCCGGCGTCGTTATGGTAGGGATCAAGTCGACTGGAACCGGCCGCCTGGCCGTGACCACGGCTGGCACAGCCTCACCCGCCAGCAATCGCTTGAATACGGCAGGCCCATCCTCCTCGAACTCCCCCTCGTACACCACGTCGATGCCCAGCTTGGCCTGCATTCCCGTGTCTACCAATTGCCAAACAGCGGGTCCCCCCACCACTATCTTCATGCCGTTCCTATTTCTCTTGACTGCTGGGTTATCCAGTACCTTAAGGAATGACTTAGATATGTAGGGAGTGCCGGCGTACCTAAGGCCGGCCAGCGTCAATATCCAGTAAACTATGCCCGATCCGTAGCTGAGCCCCAGCGGGTCCATGGTGTATATGCCGAGCACCTTGGTGCTGGGCCCCACCACCTTATCCAGCTTATTTGGGTCAGCTATCACTGCATCGATGCCGGCCCTAGCCAGCGATGCATGCACCTTGGCTATGCCGTAGGGAGCTCGCTTGACTATGCCCCTCCTATCGCTCTTAACCTGGAAGTAGAGACGGGCCACCCAATCCCGTATGTAGTAATCCGGCAATGCGCTTATGAAGCCCGCGATGGATGCGCCGAAGGTATCGCTTGCGGTCGAGCCCTCGCTGGTCAAAACCACGGGATAACCCGACCGGCTTGACATGCTGCTTTCAAGCATTATTTAAGTATTTAAACTTTTGTCAGTTAACTGAATTGCTCGAATTAGGTAGCAACCTACCTCCTTCTCGTCATTAATGGTTGAGGTATAATATTGCTAACTACTTCGCTTACTCCTTTTACTTCGACTTATCAATCATCTTATTACCAATATTATTATTTAACACATGCTTTAGCAATATCCTCCTCTCAAACGCCACCAGCGTGATGCGTCTCCGCATTCTTTCCTGGCCGATCGCATTGACGCCGCGTTTGGCTGTAATACGGATTCACCGCCTTTCATCGATGCGGCATGGATTCGCTCCGCCGCATTGCTGCAATCAATGGGGGTTCCGTGGAGGCTAGGAAGTGTTACTCCTGGGTTTGAACAGCTCCGCCACGGCCGCGAAGTCCAAGTCACCTCCCCCTCCCTGCTCCACTAATCTATATAATTGAAGCGCAAGAGACGACATTGGAGCCGGCATGCCTATGTTCTGGGTCTCCCTCTGCACTATCTCCAAGTCCTTCCTCATATGCCTCAATGCGAATTGAGTTGAGTAATCCCCGCTCCTGATCTTGGGCACCTTTAAATCGGCGGTGGGGGACCTGGCGCTGCTGAGTTGCCTCAACACCTTCTCCACATCCTCCGGCTTCACCCCGCTCCTCACGCCGAACCAGTATGCCTCCCCCATGGCGGCCACGTATGCGCCCAGAAGCAAGTTATTAACCAATTTAGCGTAGAGCCCCATGCCGTTGCCCCCCATGTACTCGACCGCAGCGGCAGTTGCTCCAATTATATCCTTGGCAGTCTCGAAGAGCTCCCTTGGCCCGCCCACCAGGACCGCTATCTTTTTCTGCTCCACGTGTATTGAAGTGCCTATAACGGGTGCATCCATCATGTTGCCTCCGCCCCTCCTCACCTGATCCGCCAAGCCGATGCTGGTGGTGGGGGATATAGTGGACATGTCTATTATTACCTTGCCCTTAATCACCGGAAGCGCTTCCCTGATCACAGAGGAAACCGCGGAGTCATCCGATAACATGGTCAGCACCACGTCGGTTCCCTCGACTAATTCCCCCACGGTGGAGGCCACCTCCACGCCGTGTTCAGCGCTGAATCTATCCGCCTTCTCCCTAGTCCTATTATAGACCAACTGGAGCTTGCCTGCCCTGGCCAAGTTAGCGCCTATCCTGTACCCCATTACTCCCAGGCCTATTAAGCCGACCCGCATGATCTGGTCCAGGTCGTGGGGAAAATAAACTTAACCAGTTAACCGCGCGGCGGAAAATCTTTTAAAAGGCATGGCCCCAATCAATTCAAGGGCCGGTAGTCTAGCCTGGAAGGATATCCGCCTCGCACGCGGGAGATCGTGGGTTCAAATCCCACCCGGTCCACCATGATTATGCATTAACCCCTGTTGACGCCACCATCGCCGCGCCCGCTCGCACAGGCCCGCCGCTCCCGCCTAATATAATTAGGGGGTCCGCTCCTTAACTTAATGGACAGGATGGCTTGCTTGACGGGCAGCGGCTCGCCTTATCTGTTGAAGGCCGCCGGGAGCCCGGTTAATTGGTGGGGTTGGTGCAGCGAGGCGTTCGAGTTGGCCAGAAGCGAGAATAGGCCTATTCTCGTTGATGTAGGCGCATCGTGGTGTCATTGGTGCAATGTAATGGATGAGTCTACATACGATGATCCGGAGGTGGCTCGCATCATTAATGAATTTTTCGTGCCTATAAAGGTTGATAGGGATGAGAGGCCGGACATAGATAAAATACTTCAGGGAATCGCATCATCACTATCCGGCCAAGCGGGTTGGCCCCTCACCGTGTTCCTAACGCCCAGCGGGGAAGCCATTTTCGCCGGCACTTACTTCCCCCCGAGGGACTCAATGGGGCTGCCCGGCATGCCCAGGGTGCTTGAGGCCGTGTTGAAGGCCTATAGGGATGGCAATGGGGGTGTGCCCATAAGTGGGGTCCAAACTGAGAAGAATGACGTGGATCGCGTGGATCTATCGGCGATTAATGGAGTTCTGCTGAGGATAATGGATATGTACGACGAGGAGCACGGCGGCTTCGGTTCATTCCCGAAGTTCCCGCAAGTCACTTTTCACTCCCTCCTCCTCTACAGGGGTTTCTACTCCAATTCCAGCTTCATAGACGCAGCGGTGCACACGTTGGAGGCGATGGGGAGGGGAGGCATACATGATCAATTGGGCGGCGGTTTTCACAGGTACTCGGTGGACGATGCTTGGCTGGTCCCCCACTTCGAGAAGCTACTGATAGATAACGCTGAGCTCTCAATGAATTACGTTGAGGCATTCGCCGCCACCGGCAATAAGTACCTTAGATCGGTGGCCGTGGATACGCTCGAGTACATTAACTCTGTCCTCGGAGACGATGAAGGCGGTTACTACTCCAGTCAAGGCGCGGATTCCGGGGGAGAGGAGGGCGGTTACTATAAATGGAGCATTGAGGAGCTGGCGTCCATACTCACACAGGAAGAGCTTCAGGCAGTCTACGAGCATTTCGGCCTAGATCGCTTCCCAAGCGGGGAGAAGGCGGTTCTACACGTATCCAACGATGCCTCGGTTGAGGGCTTGAATGTATTGAGGACCGCCATTGATAAAATGAGGACCGCTAGAGAGGGGAGGGAGAAGCCCCCCATCGATCGCACCATCTATGCCCACTCCACAGCAGCGGCGGCAATTGCTGGCCTAGCGGCGGGGGATTACGTGGATCCAGCCTTCGCCGATCGCGCGCTCATTGCTGTGGATTTCCTCGCGTCGCGGTTGATGGATGACGGCTTGGTGAGGAGGGGGTACAGGAACGGCAAGCGCTTGGGCCCCGGGTACCTGGATGACCAGGCCTATACAATGCTGGCCCTACTATCGGCGTTTCAGCGCACGGGGGATAGGAAATACCTGGAGCTGGCAGTGGCTTGTGGACGGGGCTTGAGGATGTTCATGAGCGATGGCGGCCCTCTATACTCAATTCAAGATGGAGGCGGCTCATTACGGGTCCTAATCGATCCGCTCGGCGACTCGCCTAACTGGAGCCCGGCCTCAATAGCCGTAATAGCCATGGATGTTCTCTCCAGGATAATAGGCGGGTCCCCGAGCCCAGACGCAGAGGAAGCCATTAAGGCGCTGTATGGAGAAGCGCTTCGCTTCGGTCCCTTTGCCGCCTCATTCTTCATTGCGATGGGCGATCACTTCCTCGATCCTCCCCGCGTGGTAATAGTGGGAAACGACGATAAGAAGTTCGAGGAACTTCATGGAACCGCCTTGATGACGTTCAGGCCAGGCAAACTGGTGATCCCAATACGGGGCGATTCGCTGGATGACTTGGTAGTAGATGAATCAGTCAAGGCAATGATAAGACGTGGAAGGACAGCGGCATACGTGTGCGCGTACTCTCAATGCAGCATGCCTATTGAAGACCCCATCAAGTTACGGCAATTAATTGTGGATTTCGCGCGGGATAAGTACATGTTTCTGTATTGATTCGTCTCAACCCTGTACAAAAACATCATGAAGCCCCGCCCTTTAGGGCAGGGAGTCGTCAGCTAGCCCTCTCCCTATACGAGAGGTAAATCGCAGCGTCGTAGGCTATCTTGGATGACCCGCTCAACAAAAACGGCAGCCCCAGCAATCCCACCGCTATGGCGGAGCCGGCGATTGGCGCGCCCGGCAGGGCAGCGAGGCTCCTCGCCGTGTTCGTGATAGCCATGGCGGGAACCCGCTCCTCGTCCCCGAATATCTGAGCCATGAATGCTTGCCTGGTGGGCACGTCCATTTGGGACGTGCTTTGCCTGAGCAATAGAAATAAGAGGCTCCCCGGCAATGTGCTGGCCAGGGGGATCAGGATCAGGAAGGCGCTTGATACCATGTGGGTGTACACCATGGTTTTCAGGTTACCCAACCGCTCGGCCACTAGGGGCGCCGCGATTATTGATGCCGCCGTCACAGAGTTGACCGCCAGGAATATGATGCCCAACTCCCTCAGCGATGCCCCGTACCTCACATAGAACCAATACGATACTATGGATTGAGAAACGAGGCCTCCCCCGAACGCATCCACTGCGAACAGGGCGGAGAGCTTGCCTATGTCCGCCCTCGCCGCCGGCGAGACATGACTCAGCCCAGCGGATGCTTTGCTAGAATTTAAGCCTTCCATGCCTGCGTATATGGACGCCAAGATGACCCCCACGGCGGCGTAGCCCAGGTACATGTCTCTTATAGCCATCAATGGATCCTCCACGTATGAGGGAAGCGAAGCAGCCAGTGCGCCTAGGGCGGATGCGGAGTACCCGATCACGTTATAGACGCCCAGCACGCGGCCTATCCTCGCCCCCGCCAGCCTGGGGAGGACGCCGACCTCTATTGATTGGAACGGCCCGGCCTCAGTGCCCGTCGTGCTTATGTTGCCCATGGCCAGCGCCGCCGCGAGTAGCGGGAATGGTCCCCCCAGGAATAGGAGGGCCCCCGACGCCGCCATTAATGAGCTGAACGCCACGAGCATTCTCCTCCTGCCGACGAGGTTTCCGTACCACGTCAATAATATGTTGGACACGGCATTGCCCGCCACTATGAAGAATATGCCCAGCCCCACCAATTGCGGCGGGTATCCAAGCATCGCTAAGTATATGGGCGTCAACACGCTCACCGCCCCGAATGCCAGAGTCCTAACTCCCTTTGCGATCAGTATTAAGTTAACGCTCCCCGCCACCTACCTACACGGATTAATCCCTTTAAATAAGTGCGTTTTTATCGGGGAGCCAATGGTTTCCACAATGCGGTTGGCGGACTTGCATGAGGATTTGGCATACGCATCTATGAGGGCGGACGTCATCAATGGCAATGCTCAATCCAGCATATCCATGCTGAGGAACTTCGAGCATGCGTTAGTATTCGCGGCCGTGTTTCCCCGGGTTGAGTTGAGGGGGGTTGGGAAAACAGCTCGTCCAGCCCTAATGAAGCTTCTCCTGGAGCAGGTGAGGTTTTACTTGGAATTAGAAAGGGCAGGGCTAGTCAATATAGTACGGAGGGAAGGCGATCTAAGGCCGGGCATCAATCTACTCCTCTCGATTGAGGGGGCCGATGTCCTGGGCGACGCCGGTGACTTGCTGCTGCTTAGGGAGCTAGGGGTAAGGGCCATCGGCATCACTTGGAACGAGGATAACCGCTTCGCCTCCTCCTGCATGACCCGTAAGGATTACGGATTGACGGGCGAGGGGGAGGAATTGGTTAGGTTGGCCAACGAGCTTGGCGTTATCGTGGATGTGGCCCACGCCAGTAAACGCACGGTTCTGGACGTCGCCTCGATTTCCAAGAAGCCGGTCATAGCGTCTCATGCCAACGCCGCTGCATTGAAGGGGCATAAACGCAACCTGGATGATGAGGAGATAGAGGCCATAGTGAGGACGGGCGGGGTGATTGGGGTGACCGCAATACGCGAGACCCTTCCGTCGCCTACGATTCAAGGCATGGTGGATAACCTCAAGTACATAGGGGAGAGCTTTGGGTGGGGTCACGTTGCGGTGGGCACAGATATGCTCGGCATAGACGAGACTCCCAGCGGCTTCGAGAATATATTGATGATAAGCAAGTTGGTCGAGGCGGTCGGCCACGGAGATGAGCTATGGGAGAATCCGCTGCGGGTCGTTAATGAAACGCTTAGGGCCGATAGGGTTAAAAATACGTGATACACAAAACGCCCCTGGCGCCAACGTTGAGGTAAAACTTATAAATGCTCCAGCGACTGATTTTTCCCGAGGCGTTTACAAATGAGCCCCCTAACACCGCCTCGGGGCTAGCCTGGGGCGAAGGTTACGGGGTGATTCATCCAACCACCGGCGACGAAGGAGAGGCCTGGACCCATCCCATCCCCTGGGGCGGCCTTGGGCGGCCATCCCCAGAAACCGGTTGATCCTGCCGGACCCGACCGCTATCGGGGTGAGGCTTAGCCATGCGAGTCGGATGTCTTGGGGATCCGCCAGGGCATGGCGGACGGCTCAGTAACACGTGGCCAACCTACCCTAGGGAGGGGAATAACCCCGGGAAACTGGGGCTAATTCCCCATAGGAGAGGGAAGCTGGAAGGCTCCCTCCCCGAAAGGAACCGCGTCCGGCACCCGGCGCGATTCGCCCTAGGATGGGGCTGCGGTCCATCATGGTTGTTGGTGGGGTAATGGCCCACCAAGCCGAAGACGGATGGGGGCCGTGAGAGCGGGAGCCCCGAGATGGGCACTGAGACAAGGGCCCAGGCCCTATGGGGTGCAGCAGGCGCGAAACCTCCGCAATGCAGGAAACTGCGACGGGGTTACCCCGAGTGCTACCCGATGAGGGTAGCTTTTCCCCGGTGTAGAAAGCCGGGGGAATAAGCGGGGGGCAAGTCTGGTGTCAGCCGCCGCGGTAATACCAGCTCCGCGAGTGGTCGGGGTGATTACTGGGCCTAAAGCGCCCGTAGCCGGCCCGGCAAGCCTTGCTCTGAAATCCCCGGGCTCAACCCGGGGGCTGGGGAAGGTACTGCCGGGCTTGGGGGCGGGAGAGGCCGAGGGTACTCCTGGGGTAGGGGCGAAATCCGATAATCCCAGGAGGACCACCAGTGGCGGAGGCGCTCGGCTGGAACGCGCCCGACGGTGAGGGGCGAAAGCTGGGGGAGCAAAGGGGATTAGATACCCCTGTAGTCCCAGCTGTAAACTATGCGGGCTAGCTGTTGGGCGGGCTTAGAGCCCGCCCAGTGGCGTAGGGAAGCCGTTAAGCCCGCCGCCTGGGGAGTACGGCCGCAAGGCTGAAACTTAAAGGAATTGGCGGGGGGGCACCACAAGGGGTGAAGCTTGCGGCTTAATTGGAGTCAACGCCGGAAACCTTACCCAGGGCGACAGCAAGATGATGGCCAGGCTAACGACCTTGCCTGATGAGCTGAGAGGAGGTGCATGGCCGTCGCCAGCTCGTGCTGTGAAGTGTCCGGTTAAGTCCGGCAACGAGCGAGACCCCCACTTCTAGTTGCCACCCGGTTCTTCGGAATCGGGGGCACACTAGAGGGACTGCCGGCGTAAGCCGGAGGAAGGAGGGGGCCACGGCAGGTCAGTATGCCCCGAAACCCTGGGGCCGCACGCGAGCTGCAATGGCTGGAACAGCGGGATTCGACCCCGAGAGGGGGAGATGATCCCGTAAATCCAGCCCCAGTAGGGATCGAGGGTTGCAATTCACCCTCGTGAACGTGGAATCCCTAGTAACCGCGTGTCACCAACGCGCGGTGAATACGTCCCTGCCCCTTGCACACACCGCCCGTCGCGCCATCCAAGGGAGTTTCTAGCGAGGCTCCTTGGCTAGCGCCGGGGAGTCGAGCTGGGGGCTCCCGAGGAGGGCGAAGTCGTAACAAGGTGGCCGTAGGGGAACCTGCGGCCGGATCACCTCCTTTGTTGGGGATGGGAGTCCAAAAGGTCTCTTCCTTCGCCGCCACGTAACTCATCGCTTGCACCACGAAGCCGCCTGGTGGATGGCTTGGCTCGGGCGCCGACGAAGGGCGCGGCAAGCTCGCGATAATCCCGGGGTAGGCGCATGCAGCCTTTGATCCCGGGGTTCCCTAATGGGGCTTCCTGCCGCGGTGAACCCGCGGCGTCCCGTAAGGGACGGGAACCCCCCGAACGGAAACATCTTAGTAGGGGGAGGAGGAGAAATCAACAGAGATCCCCTGAGTAGGGGCGACCGAAAGGGGGAGAGCCCAAACCAAATCCCCCCGGGATGACTGGGGGGAGATGTGGGGTAATGGGCTTGGGGCACCGCCTAAGCGGCCTAGCCGAAGTGGGCTGGAAGGCCCCACCGAAGAGGGTGACAGTCCCGTAGGTTAAAGGCCGTCGGCGGATTCCCAAGTTCCGGAGTACCATGCCTTGGTTTTGGCATGGGAAGTCGGGGGCCACTGGCCTCCAAGGCTAAATACGTCCCGAGACCGATAGCGTACAAGTACCGTGAGGGAACGCTGAAAAGCACCCCGGAAGGGGGGTGAAAAGAGCCTGAAACCAGGCGGTTAAAGGAGGGGCGGCCTCAAAGGATTCCTCGGTCCGAAGGAAACCAAGGCAACTTGGGAGTACGAGGGCTGGGGCCGGGGTCGCTCCTTACGTCTAGAAACACGGGCCAGGGAGTGCACGCTCGTGGCGAGTTTAAGGGGGTTAAGCCCCGTAAGGCGCAGGGAAACCGACTTGCCCGCAGCCGAGCAATCGGCGAGGGGCGGGGTCTTAATGGGCCTGGAGCCACGGGCGGGCGACCCGAAACCGAGCGATCTATCCCGGGGCAGGGCGAAGCGGGGTGAAAGCCCCGTGGAGGCCCGAAGGGGTTCTGACGTGCAAATCGTTCCTCTGACCCTGGGATAGGGGCAAAAGACCAATCAAGCTCGGTGATAGCTGGTTCCCCCCGAAGTGGATCTAAGTCCAGCCTCCCCAGAGGATGCCCGTGGGGTAGAGCACCGATCTAGGGCGCAGGGGCCGAAAGGCCCCGGCTCCGGGTCGAACTTCGAACTCACGGGCTCCGTAGAAGGGGGGAGACGGGTTTCCCGGGGGTAAGCTTGGGAACCGAGAGGGGAACAACCCAGACCGGGGTTAAGGCCCCTAAGCGCGGGCTAAGTGCTAATCCGGAAGGGAGTCTTCCGCCGAAGACGGCGGGGCCGTAGGCCCAGCAGCAGCCATCGGCTAAGAAGTGCGTAACAGCTTACCCGCTGAGGCGGGAGGCCCTTAAGATGTGCGGGGCTTAAGCCCGCCGCCGAGACCCCGGGCCGTGGATTATTGAATCCACGAGCGGTAGGGGGGCGTGGCCATGGGCTAGAAGCCGGGCCGTGAGGTCCGGTGGACCCGTGGCCAATGCGGATCCTGGCAGTAGTAGCAGCGTCTAGAGGGGTTAAATGCCCCTCCGCCGGTTGGGCAAGGGTTCCATGGCAACGTCAATCAGCCATGGGTTAGCCGGTCCTAAGGCAGAGCCCCACAGGCATCTGCCGAAAGGGAAACGGGTTAATAATCCCGTGCCGTGGGGATAGGTTTTGCGGCAACGCGTGCCCTGCTTCCGACGCCTCCGGATACGGCGAGCGGGACCGCCGTCCCGTTTAACCGCCGAAGACCGGGGAGCGGCGTAATGCCGAGAACCGGTTGAATGCGGGAATAGCCGGGCCTTGAGCCTGGTTCGCCCGATTCCGGGGGCCCATGAAAAGGAAGCAGGGAACGAGTCCCCACGCCCGTACCGAGAACCGACACAGGTGCCCTGGGCTAGAAACCCAAGGCGGCTCGGGTGACCCTGGGTTAGGGAACTCGGCAAATTGGCCCCGTAACTTCGGGAGAAGGGGTGCCTGCGGTCCTTGGCTTAAACCAGGGATCGCAGGTCGCAGTGGCCAGGGGGACCTGACTGTTTAACAAAAACATAGGTCCCCGCGAGCCCGTAAGGGTGAGTACGGGGGCTGAATCCTGGCCACTGGCGGTACGTTAAACCCGGGTACAACCGGGCTAAGCGCCGCTGAAGGCCGGGGGTAACTCTGACCCTCTTAAGGTAGCCAAATGCCTTGCCGGGTAAGTTCCGGCGTGCATGAATGGATCAACGAGGTCCCCACTGTCCCAACCCAGGTCCCGGCGAACCTGCCTCCAGGTGAACAGTCCTGGGACCCCCGATGGGGCGAGAAGACCCTATGGAGCTTCACTGCAGCCTGTCGTTGGGGTGGGGGAGGGAATGCATAGCGTAGGTAGGAGCATTGAAGCGCGGTCTCCGGGCCGCGCGGATGCGGCAATGAAACACTACCCATTTCCTCCTCTGCCCCTAACCTCCCCGTGGGGGACAGCGGCAGGTGGGCAGTTCGGCTGGGGCGGCACACCTCTGAAAAGATATCAGAGGTGCCCTAAGCTCGGCTCAGGTGGGTTAGAAACCCGCCGTGGAGGGTAAGGCCAAAAGCCGGGCTGACTGTACCCTCGATTGCTCGGGGTGCAGGCGGGAAACCGGGGCTTAACGAACGCTCATACCCCCTCCGGTGGGGGTTGGGCATGTCGGAAAAGTTACCCTAGGAGTAACCGGCTCGTCGCGGGTGAGAGTTCCCATCGACCCCGCGGTTTGGTACCCAGACGTCGTCTCTTCCCATCCTGGGAGTGCAGCAGCTCCCAAGGGTGCGGCTGCCCGCCGATCAAAGGGGAACGTGAGATGGGTTCAGACCGTCGTGAGACAGGTCGGTCTCTACCTGTCGGGGGTGCTGGCTGCCTGAGGGGGAGGTGCCCTCAGTACGAGAGGAACGGGGCGCCGCGGCCTCTAGTGTACCGGTTGTCCGGTAGGGCAGTGCCGGGCAGCCACGCCGTGGGGGATAACCGCTGAAGGCATCTAAGCGGGAAGCTCCCCCCGAAAATAGGCAGCCATCCGCTTCCGGGGCGGTTCCCCGCCTCGGGGGTGGGTAGGGTACCCGTAGAAGACGGGCTTGATGGGGCGGGGGTGTAACCCCCAAGGGTTTCCGAGGGGGGAGCCCGCCGCTCCCAATCACCCGGAGGTGCAGGCGATGGGCGTGTAAGCGGTTTGATTGTCGCCGGTGGTTGGATGAGTTTTTAAGGCCCTCCGCGCCGTGGTTCTTCGTGAGGGTCTGCGTTCTTTTCTCTGGGGGTAAGGACTCCGTCTTCGCGTTTCACTGGGCGGTTCTTCATGGTTTTCAGGTTGATTGCCTCATCACGTTTAAGCCGTCCCGCGTGGACTCGCCTTTGTTTCACGTCCCGATGCACGTGGCTCCACTGCTTGGCGGTGCCCTTGGGGTGCCCGTCAGGGTGGTGGAGGTGGGGGTGGGCGAGGATGAGGAGGGGGCCTTGGTTAGGGGGTTAATGGAGAGGGCTGGGGGGGTTGATGGCGTGGTGACTGGGGCGTTGCTCAGCGATTTTCAGCGAGTTAGGATAAACGCGGCCGCTGAGGCTCTGGGCTTGAGGGTGTACAGCCCTCTTTGGAGGAAGGATCAGGCCAGTTACTTGAGGTGGTTGGTGAGGAATGGGTTTCGATTCATGATAATATCCATAACGACCCTTGGAATACCTCCCCGCTTCCTGGGGAGGGTTTTGGGCGTGGGCGACGTGGAGGAGTTGATATCCCTCTCCAACAGGTTCGGCTTTAATCCGGCCTTTGAGGGGGGCGAGGCGGAAACGCTTGTGGTGGATGCCCCTCTCTACTCAAGTAGGTTGTGGGTGAGGGGGTTCCCGGTTAGGCTGGGCGAGTTCTCCTGGTCGTTCTCTATAGAGGAGGCTCGGCTGGAGCCCAAGGTTTAAATGCCGTCGCTCCCTGCTTGGATTTAATGGATGTGATCGATAAGTCCATGGAGGTCTTGCGGAGGTACCCGCTCTGCGATCACTGCCTGGGCAGGTTGTTCGCGTTGAGTGGTTATGGGTTGGAGAATTGGGAGAGGGGGAGGTCTATTAAGGACTTGATTCACATGGAGATGGTGGGCAGGGTTAGGCTGGGCGACGCGTCGGCGGCTTCGATGCTGCGGAGGCTCGCTGAGTCGGGCCACGGGCCCAGCGCGCGGTTCTTAATGGATAGGATGAGGGAGAACGTGGGGAGGGCCGAGTGCCCCGTCTGCGGTGGGTTGTTTAGGCTGGTGGATGAGGCGGCACGGGCCGTGGCTTCGGCCATGGAGGCCTGCGGCGTTGAGTTCTCCTCGTTCCAGGTGGGCACGACGCTTCCCAGGCAAGTGCTTGAGGCGGATTTCAGGCTGTCCATGGAGGCGGCCACGACTAGCTCCGAGTCTATAAAGAGGGAATTGAATAGATTGATAGGAAAGAGGGTTCAGGCGTTGACGGGCAAGGAGTTCAGCAGGTCGCCGGACGTGGTGGCCGTGGTGTCCCTCCCCAGCGTCTCCGTGTCGCTGCTGGTTATGCCGGTGTACGCCGCTGGCCACTACAGGAAGCTGCTTAGGGGGCCCATGCCGCTGGGGGAGGTGGCGGCAGCGGCGGGGGCTAAGTCAGCCATAATTCACTCCCCGTTGAGGGACGGCGATGCCAGGGTTTTGGGGGAGGAGCGGATGGTGCTTCAACTAAACTCTCCGCGGTCCCGATCCATACCGGGCCTCGGCTTAATTGGGTTCCTCGAGCTTATGGAGCTCTCGAGGGCGTCTAGGAGCGACGTGGAGGAGTTGAAGGGGGAGATAGACAGGGAGAGGACCTATAGGGGGTTGGTGTTGTTCAGGGAACCCCCGAGCGAGGACTCCCTCAGATCCGTGTCGGAGTTCATGGAGGGCAGGCGAGTCAAGCAGGGCAGGCGGTCTAAGCTAATCAAGTTCATGAGGCTCAAATCGCTGGGTGGGCGCGTGGCGGAGCTGTTGTTGAGGGGGGAGGGCGGCGTCAGCGTTGAGGGCCTAGTGGATGGTATAGGCGTGTCGCCATCCATAAGCGGCGTGCTTGGGGTCGGGGCCAAGCTGGTTCAATTGGATGTGCTGGACGCGTGACTTGACCTCCTCGTCCTTAAGGGTTTCCCTGGATTGGCTCGCTGATTCGCGATTCGCGCCTTCAAACTTCATTGCTGGTACCTACGCGCCCCCTCCATAGGTGACTTCAGACCTTACGCGCATCTTCACAGGTCATTCAGTCGGCTTGAACGGCCTCATCAACCTCAGAGTGGGTTCAAGTCATCATTAGGTCCCCCTCCCTCTACTCCCCTCTTTAAAAGCTCGCCCTCCCTATCAAGCAGCTTGCTCACCATGGGGGTCAGCGATGCATCGCCCAGCGAGTTCACTACCTTCTCCTCCAGGCTGTTTCCTGGAGCCACCATTACTTGGGCCAGTATCATGCCGAGCAGCCCCTCCCTGGTCAGGTTTATGCTCATTAAATCTAGGTTCTCCTTATCCACTATCCTCATGAATGCCGACGCTATTGCGGCGGCCTCGATCAAGCTGACGCCGAGCTCATCCGCCGTTCTCTCAATGGCTCCAGCGCAGCCTAGAGCGGCGCACGTCACTGTCCCCTTCAGGGTGGCCCTATACCTCACCCGCCGCCTCCCTCTTGCCTCCACCATGCCGCATTTAATCAATTTACGCAGGTGCCAATAGACGCTGCTCGGCGGCGCCCCAGCGTCCCTCAGCAGCTCGCTCCACGTGCGTTCGTTGATGGTTAACTCAAGCAGCTTGGCGGAGCATTTGTCCAGCATTGCCTGGACCAATCATCTGGGTTATTTATCTCAGCTCCACGTGCCTGGTTTCGTCGCTGGACAAGACATCAGCCGTTTTAAGGATGGGTGGCGAAGACAGGAGGGAACCCGCCTCCCAGCACGGGCTTTTCCCGGAGCCTTTCGGACTCTAGTACTCGGCGCCGCGGCGAGGCGTTTCACTTCCGGGTTCCGATGGGACCGGGTGGTTCCACCCCGCCTATGGCCGGGTTAGCGGGCTTGTATTTCCTTGGAGTTATCCCTTTTAAAGCATTTCCGCGATGTGGATAGATGCGTCATCACGGTTTATAAACCGGAGCGCTACTTAACCGAGATGCATAGAATCAATATAACGGTGGAATTCGGTAAGTCGGAGCGGGACGTGGAGATAGCCGTGAGTGGGTTGGTGTTGGTGCAGCGTGGCTCCCAGGGCCTCGATAATTACCAGCTGCAGCCCTATTTGGTGACCACGGGCAATTACGTGAAGATGATAAGCGAGACCCATGCCGGCGAGCTGGCATACGCGCTCTTGGTGAAGGATGAAGGCGAGCTGTACGTAACGGTCGCCAGCGATCACTCGGACAAGGAGGCGGAGAAATGCAACCTAGTGGCGGGGAAGCACATGTATCCCAAGGTAATAGCCAGAAGGGCTTGGCGATTGAGGGATGTTGAATCCAAGTGGGGCAGCGTGGAGCTGCGGAGCTGGGTCGAGCTGAACGGGGAGAAGAGGCAAGCAGCGTACCTTAAGGGGTCCGACTTCCCAAGCCCTGGCAGCGTCGTGTCTGCCATTGGGAGGACGATGAGCGACTTGAGGAATTTGGTCATAATAGTGAAGCCGCTCTTGCCTCCAGCCTCCATGCCCAGTTCATATAATGAGATAAGCATTGAGGACCCCACCGTTGGTAGATCGATTAATCACTACTATTGGGTGGAGTGATTACACCAGTTTCTATCCGTGGAGCCGGGTTAGGGAGCTTCGTTGCTTAAACCCTACTGCATTAAATAGCCACGCGGTTCTGTCAATTCATGAGCCTAGTGGAGAAATTCAGGAGAACCTTCATGAGGAGAGGAAGGGCTGTGGTGTTGGCGTATGACCATGGAATAGAACACGGCCCGACCGACTTCCTGGACAACGAGCGGAGCGCCGACCCGGCGTATATAATAGAGGTGGCCGTGAAGCTGGGCGTGGATGGCATAGTGCTGCAGAGAGGCTTGGCGGAGAAGTACTACTCAGGCCAGTTGCCGTTGATCCTTAAG
Source organism: Thermocladium modestius (assembly GCF_055398215.1). Lineage (NCBI taxonomy): Archaea > Thermoproteati > Thermoproteota > Thermoprotei > Thermoproteales > Thermoproteaceae > Thermocladium > Thermocladium modestius. The sequence goes on from NZ_AP043731.1 coordinate 744,417, forward strand.
CTGAACGGGAAGACAAGCCTATACCCGGGGGAGCCCATATCCGTCGCAAACTGCACCGTGGAGGAAGCCGTCAGCCTGGGGGCCAGCGCGGTGGGCTACACAATATACGCTGGAAGCGGGCTGGAGTACAAGATGTTCGAGGAATTGGCCAGGATAAAACACGACGCCGTTAAATTCGATGTTCCATTAGTGGTCTGGTCATACCCGCGGGGCAGCAAGGTCAAGGACGAGCAGTCCCCGGAGATAGTGGCGTACGCGGCAAGGGTGGCCCTGGAGCTTGGCGCTGATGCGATGAAGATAAAGTACACGGGGGATCCCAAGACATTTTCATGGGCGGTAAAGGTGGCGGGCAGGGTTCCCGTTCTAATGTCTGGAGGACCCAAGACCAAGACCGACGAGGAGTTCCTGAGGCAGGTGGAGGGCGTCGTGGCCGCCGGGGGCTCCGGCGTCGCCGTTGGGAGGAACGTGTGGCAGCGCCAGGATCCCTTCACCATAGGGGAATCAATAAAGAAGATAGTGTATGGGTGATTAAGCGTGAGGATAGCAATACTGACGGGAGGCGGGGATGCTCCCGGCCTTAACACTGCCGTGTATGAGTTCACCAAGTTAGCCGAGAAGAAGCACGAGGTCTACTTGGCCCTGCATGGATGGAGAGGAATGTTGGAGGGCGAGTTGGTGCGCGCCAAGTCAATCGACTTGCTTGGATCCGCGTTTGCGGGTGGCACGTTCATAAAGACGTCGAGGACAAATCCGTTCAAGGATGAGGAGAGGGCGAAGCGGTTGGCGGACACGATAAAGAGCAGGGGAATAGACGTAATAATAGCCATAGGCGGCGACGACACTCTGGGAGCTGCGGCCGAGGCTCAATCGCGTGGGTTGGCCAACGTCGTTGGGATTCCGAAGACCATCGATAATGACCTCCCGGAGACCGATTACACGCTTGGCTTCGACACCGCAGTGAACATAGCCACCACAGAGACGGAGTACGTAAAGACATCCAGCGTTTCCCACGAGAGGATAAGCGTGGTCGAGGTGATGGGGAGGGAGGCGGGTTGGATAGCCCTCTTCACGGGCTTGGCGACTGGGGCCGATGCGATTTTAATACCGGAGAAGCCCATTGAGACGGCCACGGTGGTGGAGAAGCTCAAGCGCGCGTACGGCGAGAAGAAGTACGCGTTGGCCGTCGTGTCGGAGGGAGTCAAGCAGGACGTGGGGGGGCCCGTGGATGAGTACGGCCACGCTAGGTTGGGCGGCGTCGGCAATGAATTGGCTGCAATAATAGAGAAGGAATTGGGGGTGGAGACCAGGGCCACCGTGCTGGGCCACACGATAAGGGGTTCTCCCCCCTCCGCATTCGATAGGGTGTTGGCCACCAGATTCGCAGCATCGGCGTTTGATGCAATGGAGGCGGGGGAGTTCGGCGTGATGGTCGCGTTGAAGGGCAATGATATAGCCGCGGTTCGTCTCAGCGACATAGCTCACAGGAACAAGCTGGTGTCGGGGAAGTGGCTTGAGCTCTTGGATAGGCACTGGTCTCTATAGGTTCGAAATGCTTAAATAACCCTCCGTCCAATATGCACGTTCCATAATGGCGAAGGGACTATATCATTATGTGGGGAGCCAATGGAGAAGAGCAAGAAATAGCATTATTTGGGAAGTTACCAGGGAGCGAATGTTGAAGTGGAGGCGGGAGCCCACTGTCTCCAGGGTGGATAGGCCGACCCGGCTTGATAAGGCTAGGAAGTACGGCTATAAGGCGAGGCCGGGCATAGTGATAGCTAGGGTAAGGGTGAGCAGGGGCTCCATGAATAGGGAGAGGCCCAGCAGCGGCAGGAGGCCTAAACGAATGGGAGTTTATGGATACACCACGTACAGAAGCGATCAATTAGTGGCGGAGGCCAGGGCCGCGCGTAGGTTCCCCAACATGGAGGTGATGGGTTCCTACTGGGTCGGGGAGGATGGCATCTATAAGTACTTCGAGGTGGTCCTGGCCGATAGGAGCTACACGGCATCGGTTGTAAGGCGGCGCAGGCTACTGCTCCGCAGGGAGCGGTTGATCGGAAAGGCAAGGCAGTGACGTTGATCCTGGGTGGCCAGGAACTACGTAGAATTCGACCTGCGGATCCACTCCCCGGAAATTGATAACGTCCTCTCCGGGCTTGGATACGTGGCTGCCGTATCGCCCAGGCCTGGAGGCCCTTGGAATCTATTGGTTCTAAGCAAGGTGAGCGCGGGGAGGGGGAGGTTGATGGAGGTGGTGGCGGTCAGGGCCCCGGATAGGTTCAGGCTGAATAAGTTGATATATAGAAGGGACATCGATGTAGTAACTATCGCCCCTGGCACCGCTGTGCCGAGCAGGGCTCAGATGCGTGCATTGGCCGATCAAGGAAAGGCGGTTGAGGTGGTGGTGGGGGAATTCATGAGATCAGATCCGAGGAGACTGCTTGAGATACTGGATTTGATGGAGGACTTCGTCGGCGCCTCACTGTTCTCGCAGGGGGCATCGACCATAGGCGAAATCAAGAATCCGCTCGACATTCTGAATTACCTGGACGCCATGACGGGCCGCCGCCGGCCCTGGGTGGACCCGCTGCTCAAGAATCCGCTTGACTACTTGGTCGACACAATGTATAGGAGGGGGGTTTGCCTTTAGCGCAATTTTTTTACCTCGCCAAGATAATGCCTCCGTGGATTGCGGGGATGAGTCGCGGAGAGCCGCCGAGGCTCTGGTCAATAGCAGCCACTCTATAGCGTTCACCGGTGCCGGCGTAAGCACGGAGAGTGGGATACCGGACTTCAGGGGACCCAATGGATTGTGGCGCCGCTTTGACCCGCGTATGGCCAGCGTTGAGTATTTTTTAGATGATCCGAGGGGATTCTGGGCATTCTACTCAGCTAGATTCAAGTTCATGCTTTCCGCCAAGCCCAATGCGGCTCACTTTGCCTTGGCGGAGCTCGAGAGGATGGGATTAATAAAGGCAGTGATAACTCAGAACGTGGATGGACTCCACTCGGCGGCTGGGAGCGTCAAGGTCATAGAGATACATGGATCGTCAAGGACGGTCCGGTGCTCCAGGTGCGGGGCTAGGGCGTCGTTTGAGGATGCACTTAGGTTGTATGAGGAAACGAGCGAACCGCCCCGCTGCTCGTGTGGTGGGATCTATAGGCCTGACGTGGTGTTGTTTGGGGAACCCGTGGTTAGGCTGGGGGAGGCGCTTGATGAAGCGAGGAGAAGCGATTTAGTGTTGGTGGTAGGGTCGTCCCTGACAGTCCATCCAGCCGCCGAAATACCATTGCTGGTTAAGGAGAGGGGCGGCTCGTTGCTGATCATAAACATGGAGCCCACGGAATACGATGATTTGGCCGATGTCGTCATCCACTGCCCCGCCGGGAAGGCCTTGGAATCCGTGTTGAGGAAATCGAAGGAAATCATTGAGTCGCGGCGACGGCCTGGGGAGCATTAAAAATAAAAATTCAAATCAATTCCGTGTTTTTGCATGATTGAATTCCTCGTGGACCTGCTAGTTCTGTTGATCACGTACGGCTTGATAGCGATGAGGGGGACTCGCTTCGGCGTCCCGCCTTGGACTGCAATGATGCTGGGCGCATCGCTGACGATCTTGACAGGCATAGTGCCGCCGAGCGCGGCCTTTTCGTCAATCAACCTAAACGTGCTGCTTTTCTTGATTTCCCTATTCACCATAGCATCCGCGTTGGAGGTGAGCGGGTTCTTCAGTTACGTGGCGTATAGGTTGTTGAGGAGCGGGGGAGGGATGAGCGGCTTGATCACGAGGATATTCCTATCATCTGCCTTCCTATCAATGGTTTTATCAAACGATGGGATAGCTGGAAGCATGGCCCCGGTGCTAGCATCCATGCGGAGCCAAGCCAATGTGGACTCCAAGCCTCTTCTCTACGCGTTGGCGTTCGGGGTTACCATAGGCAGCGTAGCAATGCCGATAGGCAATCCTCAAAATCTGCTGATAGCCCTCGATGCGGGGGTGGCGAAGCCGTTTCTAGCATTCATAGTATACCTACTTCCTCCCACCTTAATCAACATGGCATTGACGCCCTACGTGTTGGTGCGCATGTTTGGAGCCAATCATCGGGAGCCGCAGGTCGTCGCCTACGATCCCCCCTCGTACGATAAGAGGCTCGCGCATCTCGCCTTAATAATGCTGGCAGCACTGATAGTTATCTACATGGCGTCCGATCTGGTGCAGTTTCCGTCTTACGTGACGCCGGTCACGGCATCCATAGGTGCCGCCTCGCTCCTATACGTCTATTCGCCGAGGCGTAGGGATGTTGCCATGAATCTCGACTGGACCACGATCCTCTTCTTCATCGGCTTATTCATAGTGAGCGAGGGTGCCCTAAGATCTGGAGTGCTTCACGTGATGGCTAGGTACTTGCCTAGCCCGACTAATTTGATTGGAATATTCGTGGCCGGCATATTGATCAGTCAAGTTATAAGCAATGTCCCGATGGTCGCCATATACGTTCCATTAATGCAGGGATTGGGACTTGGCTCCACTAACGTGATTGATTGGATGGCGTTGGCGGCATCCAGCACAATTGCCGGTAACTTAACTATAATGGGGGCCGCCAGCAACGTAATAGCGAGCGAGGCATTCGAGAGGAGGGGTGGGGAGGGCTTTGGGTTCCTTGAGTTCATTAAATACGGAGCCCCGTTAACCGCAATTAATGTCGCCGTCTACTATGCTTGGTTGACATTCATGCCTAGGATAATTATCTAGTTTCATGTAGTGGATTCTCTGGTGGGGAATTACCTTGAGCATTACTCATTGTTGGCCGGAATGATTCGCGTGGTCCTTTATCGCCATCTCCAATTGCATTGGCCTTGCCGAGGGCGGCGTCCATCATGGATTGATTTTTCAGGGCGCGGTCCTCATCATGTAGGTCCAATTCGTTATTTAACTTAACAAAAAATTTATAGGCTTCAAATAACTGGGCTAATTATGATGGGTACTGGGTCGCTTGGTGAGACTAGATGGAATCGGGAACACACTCTAACCTTCCTCTCCGCCTCGCTTGGATTCTTGATGTGGGGATTCGTAACCACGATGGGAGTAGCATCCCTTTCCTGGTTTAAGGGAGAGATGCCGGCATACATGATACCGGTTTACCCAGCCATAGGTCCCCTGGTTCTTTTGATAGGCAATCAAGTAATGGGTAGGATAGCTGATTTAGTTGGCCGTAGAAGGGTTTTCGTGATAACCATGTCGCTTTACGCCGTTGGATTGCTTGGCATGGCGGTTGCCGGAAACCTGACTCAGTTCGTTGCGGCATACGTGTTGGCTGAATTCGGCGTGGGGGGCGAGGAACCAGCTTCATTAGCCGCCTTGACCGAGATAATGCCGGCCAATCATAGGGGCAAGGCACTGGTGCTGGCCACTAACTTCGACAACGTGGGCGCGGCCCTCGCGTCCGGTATAGTATTGGCGGCCGGTCTATACTCTATTGGGTTTGGAGAGGCGAGGATAATATTGGGCGCGGCCGGCGCCGCCGTGATTGGGGTGGCGGCCCTCGCTAGGCACTCAATGCCGGAATCGAGCAGGTGGTTGATGGCCAGGGAGAAGTCAATGGAGCCCGGCAAATCCACGCAAGCAACCGCTGGCCGCAGGATCCCGCTCTGGCTGAGATTATTGGTTTTGGGGGCGATCGGCATTTCCCAGATAGTTACTTATGGATTGATAGCGTTTTATCTAGCTTATTACTATTACACATCCATCATAACCATAAGCAGCATAATAATGATAGCAAACCTGGGCGCGGCGGCGGCTGGGCTAATAGGGTTTGCAATGGATAGGATAGGCCGTAAGGGATTCACGCTATTTTCGTACATAGGCGGCGCATTGAGCATGATACCAATAATATTTCTCTACAAATCCCTGGGAAGCTCTATTTTATTCTATGTTTTCCTATTCATCAATATGATGTTCAGCGAGTTCAGTTGGGCGGTTAGAACGATGTTGGAGCCGGAGCTTTTCAAGACAATTGATAGGGCAACATTTATAGGATTGGTGAGGGTAATTGCTTGGAGCGCCTACATATCATCGCTGTACCTCTCCTATTACTTGAGCGAGTATTACTACTTAGTGTTGAATTTGGCCTTCTACGTGCTCGGGGCTGCGGGCGCCATCACGTGGTTCATAGCTGGGATAGAAACTAAGGGAACCCCCTTAGAAAAACTTGAGGAGTCTCTGTGAGCAACTGTGAGCAAGAAGGAAAAATACATTGAAGGAGAGAACCCCATCGCCGGGATAGTCGCTTGACAATGCTTGGACGTGGTTTGGAGGACTTGGGGGGATCAATTGCTCGCTTGAAGTTAAATGTGGATCCCCTTTGGCCGTGCATGGGTTTTTCATCCATTGATGGGACTTGGGGCGTCGTGTAGGTAATAATAGAAAGAAGACCAGAAAATAAATTAAAGGAAAGGTTTCGATGATAGTCCATGATATATGAATACATTGCGATATTGATCGCTCTGGCGCTGGATTGGATCTATCCACGACACGAGGGGATCGCCTACATAATGCATCCAGTTCACGTGACCTACAGCATATCTCAATCTCTTTTCAAGCTAATGCCTCGCAGCAAGCTAATGGGCGTGGCCAATTGGTTTCTATCAGTGGTGCCCGTGGCCATGGCCTATATTGCGCCTATCATATTGCTCCAGCATTGGTGGATGGTGGCCTTGATTGCGGCCGCGATCGTATTGAAGACCACGTTCTCGTTAAGGCTTCTCATAGATACCGCAAAGGCATACTCGAGAGGCGGCAATTCAATGCGCTGTTATGCGCAGCAGTTGGTTAGGCGAAACGTGAATGAGTTGGATGACGCACATGTCAACTCTGCAGTCATTGAATCGCTGGCCGAGAGCTTAGTTGATGGTTTCTCTTCGCCCCTCCTCTATTCTGCGGTCTTCTGGGTTCCCGGCGCTATTGTTCAGAGGCTGGCCAATACCATGGATAGTTCCTTGGGGTACATGGATGAACCATACAGGGAAGTGGGGTGGTTCTCGGCCAAGGTGGATACCGCAATTAATTACTTGCCGGCCAGGATAACGGCCATCATAATACTGGCGGCGGCCATCATCTCCGGGAGAAGGCCCTCCATAAAAGCGTTTCTGGATTCCAGGAGGACAACGCCGAGCGTGAATGCGGGTTATCCCATGTCAGCCATGGCGGCCAGCCTAGGCGTTAGGCTTGAGAAGAGGGGGTCGTATGGGCTGGGAAACGGAAGGCTGCCCAATATGGATGATGTCAGGGCTGCCATTCGCATAACCGAGATCGCCGCCGTGATAATAATCATTATTGTGCTAGCCTTAACCATGCTGGTCTCCACCATCTATTGATTTTCAGGGTGGACCATCCAATGCCCAGCCGCTCCCTCTCACTTCGCTGGGCGAAGTGCCGTGTGTTTAAAACAGAGATGACCCGCCGAGAAGGGACAGCGCACGGCTCCCTCTCTATGAGTAACATTTATTAAGTCCGCGAGCGTCATTGGTATACGATGAGCTGGCGCGGTGGGTTGTTGATACTGCTGTTGGTCATAGTGGCTCTGATGGCGTATGAGCTGTTGATGGGAGTAGTGATCTCCAGGTCATTGATGATGGTAGGATTGATGGGAATACGGAGCAGAGGCAGGGGGCGGCGCGTGCAGTCAGTGAAGGAATTATTGAGACGGACGTGAATGCTTCCGCCGCGCTGGCGTCCCAGCCTTAAAGGATTAGGTGGTCGGCCTATATGGGATGGGGCTTCAACTTCATGGGTCGTTTTTGATTCCCTATAAAAATTATAAAGCCGGTTATCCGGTTTATTGCAATGCAAGTGATAATAGACGACCTGGATAAGAAAATCTTGGGCGAGCTGCAGAAGGACGGACGCACGCCTCTAGCCAAATTGGCTGATGTGGTGAAAAAGCCCAGGACCACCATAATGAACAGGGTTCAGAAATTGGAGGAGGGCGGGGTGATAAGGGGGTATAGGGCCGTGTTGAGTCCATACGTTCTGGGCTTCTCAATGCAGGCATATGTATTGATAACCGTGAGGAGATCCGCCGCAGGCGGTTCGAAGCCGTCCCAGGTTATGCTGGCGGAGAAGATAATACGAGACTGCGATAATGACGCGTACCTTCCTTGGGTCGAGGAGGCTAATGTGTTGACGGGGCAATACGATATAATGCTGAAAATATGGGTTAAGGATTTGAAGCAGTTGTCGTCGTTTCTTTTGAATTACCTTCCGACGAATCCGGACATAGTGAAGACGGAGACCATGATGGTGCTGGAGGAAGTGGCGATAGGCAGGGAGCGATTGATTCCTTTGGATAAGGTTAAGGAATGAACTGCGAAATCATATGTACATCCATACCCCATTTGCTGCCGCGCATAAGTTACCATCAACGTCCTTCACCTCTATGTAGACGAATGTCAAGTTCTTTCCCCTCTTCTTAACCCATGCTTCGGCATAGAAATCCTTGCTTATCGGCCTTATATATTCTATGTTTAAGGTTACCGTTACTTGGTTCTTTCCCTCATCATTTACGGTCATCACGGCGGCCCCTCCGGTTGCGTCTATCAATGTAGCTATTGCCCCGCCGTTAACTATGCCCCCCAGCCTGGTTATCTCCGTCCTGAATTTCATATATAGCTTAGCATAGCCGTTCCCCGCCTCCAAGGTCTTTACTTGCAACATTGATAGAAACGGATCCAGTTCCTCCACGTATTTCTTCATGGCTTCCTTAAGATCCATGAAGTCTCCCAGGCATTAGGGTTTAAATGCATTGATTTTTTCTCTACACATATAGAATAAAATGCATCTAAAAGAGCGTGCTCTCCAGGAATGCCTTCTCGTAATTCCCCATGGCAGCGGTCTCCACAACTTTGATTGACTCAACTACGCGTGTAGCATAGCTCCAATAATCGAAGTTGCGCAGCACAAGCTTGGCGCCGCTGATCGATGCATTGCCCAGAAAAATCACCCGCGAGCGAGGTATTAATCCTATGTATGCGGCGGAGTTGGGGTTCAAATGAGTCCCGAAGGAACCCGCTATGTAGACCGCGGCCAGATCGCTCTCCGCCACCCCAGCCAAGCGGAGCAGGGCCTTCCATGTAGACTGAATTGCTGCCTTGGCTTCCTGAAGCAACCTTATATCGCGCTGCGTCACCGTTACGCCATCTATGATTACGGCGGGCACGCCATTTATGGTTTCCACGAAGGGCCCTGGAATCAGTTTTCCGCTCCTGCTCATTGCTCCCAATTGAAGCAGCGCGGCTGCCAGGTCTATCAGTCCCGTGCCCGTTATTCCAATTGGGCTCTTATTGCCTATAGTCACTGCTCGTAATTTACCATCAATTACTTGCACCGCCTCTATGGCGCCATCCACCGCCCTCACCCCACTGGATATCCCCACCCCCTCTATCGCGCTGCCGGCTGGGGCCGATGCTGCCAATATTTTATCCCCAACCCTAAGCATTACCTCTGTATTGGTGCCTATATCTATCAATAACCTGGGGCCTCCCGGCCTATGCATGCCAGCGGCCAAAGCGTCGGCAACGGCGTCCCCTCCTATGAATCCGGCAACTGACGGCAATACCAGAACTGGGGCGGCTGGATTTATGGATAGCCCCACATCATCTGCGGCAAATATGGACGGCAGGCCAATGGATGGAATGTAGGGGCTTTGAACCAAGTTATTAATGCTTATTCCAAGGAATAACTGCGTCATTACCGTGTTGCCAGCCACAGCAGCGGCGGCTACGTCTAGAACGCTTGATCCAGCGTCATTTGCAAGCCGAGCTATCAATTCGTTTATTGCCTTGATTGTAATTGATCTCAGTTGTTCAGCAGCCCTTGCATCGCTCATCGCCGCAGCTGCCCTGCTTATTATATCCACTCCATATGTTACCTGGGGATTCTCGGTGACGCCGTATGCCGCTGTATCTCCGCTCCTCATATTCACCAAGTGAACCGCTATCTTTGTGGAGCCTATGTCTATTGCTGCGCCAAGCACATCCCCATCGCACCTAACATCTATCACATCGCCTTCAAACGATACCACGTTCACAGACCAACCGCAGTCCCTTAAGGCTTGAGGCATTTTCCTATACACCCATAAATGTCGAGGCCTCGAACCGCTTTCCCTCATCAAGTTAACATCATCCGGCACTTGATTCTCAAGCGTGGGTTGACTCAGCTTGGATTTAATCATCCTGACCGCGGGCTTCAGCGGAACAGTCGGCTCATACCCAATCGCCACGAAATTGCTTCCGCTTCGCCTCACCGGCTCCACATCGACTGACCCCCTCATTGCCCACGCCATGCAGGCCAGCCTCTCATCGTGGTCCAGGCCAGCCTCCCTTGGAGTTCGCGGATTCAAGTTATCGCTCCCCCTAATTACTTTAACGACGCACTTCCCGCACAGGCCCATGCCCCCGCACAACCCCTCAACCGGAATACCGGCCTCCCACAAGGCATCTATCAACCTAATCGGTCGGTCCCTAACCTTAACCTCAACCATTAAAACCCCGCTCGATGCCCTCCACATAAACCTGCGCTCGATTCCTCAACAAGATTAAGCCCCCTCATCTAGCAATGGCTTAACGTATAGCGGGGAGTCCTCTATGAAAACCAACGCTTTTCCTGGTACGGAGGTATTCTACTGCTAAGCGAACCACGAGTCTAAGCTGGATGTCCTCCACCAACAGCGAGAATGAGAGGGTTAGCCGCAGAAATCGGCGAATCGCCCCTAAGGGTGCCCCTTCATGACGGTGATGGGGGGATTATCGCGATGGGGTGATTGGAATCACCATATGTGATAGAGCCCCAGTTTTTCGTGGGTTTGGGTTGGCCGTGTTTATTTGGGATTTTTGGAGCGTCAGAGTCGAGATGAAAATTTATCGCTACTCTGACAGTCCAAATTTTGACGGAGACAACGCAGTCACATCCCCTGAATGCAGCCTTAACTTTTTGGGGTTTAAGGGGGCGAAAGTCCCCCTCCGTTAGGGAGGGGATGGATGGCCTCTCATAGAAATGTTTTCATAACCTTTTATAATTCTTTTTAGATCTCGGCTGTGAGAGCTGGGTCAGTACCCTCGGGACTGGGGGATCTCAAGCCTTTGAAGGGGAAACCCTCCGTAACCCCTGCCGTGGGTGAAGGGGGATCGAGGCTCTCCTGAGAAGCAGGTAATCCCCACCGTGAGGCGGGGATGCCCCATCCGTAAGGGCGGGGTAGTTCAATTCTCTCCCCATCTCCTATAAATATCGCTCCTAATGCCCAGGAGGTCCAATACCCTCCCCGCCACGGAGTTGATCATGTCGTTGATGGTCTTTGGCTTATTATAAAATGGCGGACTCGCTGGCATTACTATGGCTCCAGCCATGGTGACTAGCTCCATGTTTCGTATGTGAATTAAGTTGAGGGGAGACTCGCGTATCACCAATACCAGCCTCCGCCGCTCCTTTAATGCAACGTCGGCCGCCCTCGCTACTAGGTTATCCGTTATTCCATGCGCTATGGCTGCCAGGGTCTTCATGGAGCACGGCACTATTGCCATCCCATCGAAGTGAAACGATCCGCTTGCTATGGGGGCCGCCAAGTCGTTCTCTTCATATAGATGGGAAGCCATGGACTCCACGACTCCCTCCTCTATTCCCTCCTCCTTCATGACGGTCCTGGCGGCTCTGCTTATCACGACGAAAGTCTCTATTCCTAATTTACTCAACTCCTCCAGCACCCTGACTCCATACACAACCCCCGAGGCGCCGGTTAGTCCGAGGACGATCCTCATTGCTTGACGCCCGCCACGCCTGGATTGGCCAGGTAAATGGGGAGTCCATTGTTGAGCAGCACGTTCTCCACGCTCTTCGCCGTTATCTCAGCCATCTTGACTCGCGTATCAAGGGATGCTGAGGCTATGTGGGGGGTAAGAACTACGTTGCTCAACCGAAGCAATTCGCTCTCCGCAGGTATGGGTTCATCCTCGTACACGTCCAGCGCAGCTCCCCTTATCCACCCATTCTTCAACGCCTTTACAAGCGCATCCGTATCGACAATCGCTCCCCTCGCCACGTTTATCAGGTACGAGGTCCTCTTCATTAATCGCAGCCTTTCCTCGTTGACTATGTGCCTAGTTTCCTCGCCGAGCGCCACGGCCAGAACCAGGTAATCGCTCTCCCGGAATAAGTCCTCCAGGGAGACGGGCTCTATACCAAGCGCGGTCTCCACATGAGGCTTCCTGTGCCTGGACCAGTATATCACCCTCATCCTAAACGCGGTCGCTCTCCTTGCTATAGCGGTCCCTATATTGCCGAGCCCCAATATGCCCATCGTCTTGCCCCACACCTCATCCCCGATGTACTCGCCCCACACAGCGCCCGCGGAGCCGTTTCTTATGATCCTATCGCCCTCCACTATCTTACGTGAGACCCCCAGCATCAAACCAAACGCGAAATCGGCCACGGATTCCACGAGCACCTCCGGAGTGTACGACACGGGTATTCCCCTCCTCGTCGCTGCGCTTAGGTCTATGTGATCGAAGCCAACGCTGTATGTTGCCAGAACCCTTATCCTGGCCCCGCTCAGGGTTTCCTCGGTGACCTTATCGCCTATGGTTATGACGGCTCCATCGCATTCGGAGAACTTTCGCTTAAGCACGTCAGGGGGAGGGGCTGCCTTCCTATTCCACATTCCTATCCCATCGCTGTTCCACACATCCAGTCGAAAATGCCTTCCCAATTCATCGTATAATACCTTAGGGAAGGTGGATCTACTTATGAAGATGCAATCCATGCATTCACCCCTCCCCAGTATAATTAAAATGTTGCTTCAGGTTTAAAAATGAAAAACGAGCCACGAGCTGTGAATGAGGTACCAAAACCATAAATACATAACGCTGCATGGAATGGAGGAGGTGCTGAGCAATGCCACGGAGTGTTCTCCAAGGCCCGTCACAGTGCCTACATGGAGTGCCATAAACATGATTGCAGCAAGGGACGTGTTAACCACGATCGATTTGCCGTTCCGCGCAAAGGCGGCTTACGACGGGTTCGCAATATCATCTAACGACGCTCCAGGCAGGTTTAGATTAGTGGGATCGGTGAGGGTTGGAGAGGTACCCAGCTTCAGCGTCGGCAGGATGGAGGCGGTCTACGTGACAACCGGCGCCTACCTGCCGGATGGGGTGGATGCCGTGGTTCCGGAGGAGGACGCCGAGCTTGATGGCGATCAAGTCACGATAGGCCAGGTGGAGAAGGGCGCCAACGTGGATGCCGTGGGCAGTTACGCGACCAGGGGAAGCAAGGTACTTAGAGCGGGGGAGTTGATAACGGGCCACGTGATTCCCGCATTGACGGAGATGGGGATCATGGAGGTAGAGGCATACGGGAAATTACGGGTTGCCGTGCTCAGCACCGGAAGCGAGCTGATAAGGCCGAGGGACGTGGAGAGCGCTAGATCTGCTTTCCTATCGGGAAAGGTCATTGAAAGCACGGGCTCTCTGGCGGCTTGGTTCATTTCATCTTATATGCCGTACTTGTCCGTCAATGAAATGGATCTGGTCGTTGATGATGTGGATGAGGTGCGTCATGCGTTGAGGAGATTGATCGACAATAATGACATAGTGATAACCACAGGCGGCTCCGGGCCCGGCGATATAGATTACGCATGGGAGGGGATAAAGTCGCTTAATCCGCGGTGGTCAGTGAGGGGGATGCGCATGAGGCCTGGAAGGCCCACGTCGGTTGCCGTTATTGGGGATTGTAAGGTGGTCTTTGGGCTCAGCGGCCATCCCATAAGCGCATTGAATGCGTTGATCAATTTGGTTGACCCATTCGTTAAACGTATGTTGGGGATACGCAGGGCGGCGGCATGGCCCATCGCCAGGGGCAAATTAACGACAGCCGTGAACGCGGAGCCGGGCTTCCTAACGCAGGTGCGTGTTAGGGCTTCTATTAGGGAGGGGGAATTATTGTTCACGCCACTGGGCGGCGGCAGCTCCGTCACGTCATCGTTGGCCGCCACCGATGGGTTAATAACGCTTCGGGGTCCTGCCCCCAGCGGTGCCGTGGTGGATGCATTTATGTTGAGGGAACCAGGCGATTAGTTATGGGCATGCATATGATAGACATAACAAGGAAGAGCGATGTGTATAGGGAGGCAACAGCATCTGGATTACTGTCGCTGAGAGGCGGATTGGCCCGGGACGCCTCTACCGGCTTCACCGGCTTGGGTAACGTGGAGTCCACTATAGAGTTCGCCTCCATAATGGCTACAAAGAAGGCTTGGCAGTTCGTGGGATTACTGCACCCAATAGAATTAACATATGTAAGGCCTAGGGTGACGTTTAGAGAGGACGGGATACTGCTCTCCGTCACGGCGAGGACCCTGGGGAGGACCGGGGTGGAGATGGATGCATTATTCGGGGCATTCGTGGGCTTGCTGGCTGCTTGGAATGTGGTTAAGGCGAAATACTGCCTATGCAGTGGAGGCAAGTGTGAACCCATAATGGAAACCCCCCAAACCTCGGCTATGTTCGTCAGCGGCAACCCGGATATAATCGGGATAAGGGATTTGAGGGTTGAGTCCAAGATAAAATCGACCACACCGCTTGGTGAGGAGGAGACCGCTCACCACCGGCAAGCCCCGCCGATAGTATTTATGTTCGATGCAACGGAGGAGCCGCTCTACAGGGGGGAGGCGGTGTCGAGGGGCAAAATAGCGTTGAGGAGAACAACCCTGGACTTGATAAGCAACGGCAACGTGGAGAAGGGAGACGTGAGGACGGCCGCTCAGCTGGCCGGGATGATGGCGGCCAAGAAGGCATGGGACTTGCTTCCCCTCGTGCATAATAACGATATAACGGACGTGAGGATAGGCATAGATTTAGTGGAGGATGGAGTTACCGTGAAGACCATTACTAAGAACATATCAAGGACGGGGTCCGCCATGGAGTCGCTGCTCGCCACCGGCGTATCGCTGCTGACCATATGGGACATGGTTAAGAAATACGAAAAGGACGAGAACGGCCAGTATCCAGTCACGACTATAACTGAGGTTAGGCTGGAGAAGAACGAGAAGCGACCATTGGGTTAAATCCTAATCAGCGCTGACTGGCTTTGCCTTGAATGTCCTTATCTTCGTTATTATCCTATACCCGCAATTGGGGCAGTGAATGCCGGGGGACACCTCTAGATCGCTCTTGGAGAAGATTGTGCCGCACTTAATGCACATGTATATCTTACGCTCTGCAATAACCTCGCTTGCCTCGCCTCCCTCCAAGTTCTCCTCTGCCATCGCCATCCTTGCTGTCACTCGTTTAAAATGTTTTCTATTATGGCTAGCCTCCTAACCCTCTCCTCTCCCTTTATTTTCTCTATGACCTTGACGGCCCCCTCGGGAACCAGCCTGGTCCAGGACCTGTCGCCGCTGGCCATCATATATCTAATCCTCGACCCGCTCAACTCGCTTCGATTGAATAGTGGGGTCTGTCTCGTATTTATGTTCCACTGCTCCATGGCTAGCCTGGTGTAATCATCGTTTGAGTAAACCTCGTCGAATGCGGGGCAGTATTGCCTGACTAATGGATACCACAACAGAGATTGCCCGCCGGTATCTGGGATGCTGCACGTGGTTGCTTGGCCTATTGCCGCCTCCATCATTTCCATGCGTTCCCCCACCGTGAATGGGTTTCTATATGTAAAAGATGAATTGGCCGATCCTATTCCTATTATCACCTTGTAGCCCTTATCCATTAACCACTGAATGGCTTGCACGTGCCCATTATGCAGCGGCTGGAATCTGCCTATGAATAATGCCCTCATTCGATTCCATCATTTTTGATCGGTTTTTAAACATTAAATCAAAGGCCCCTTTCAAAAGCGATGAATCGAAGACTCCTCAACTCATGGATCGGCATTGAATTCCTGGGCAAGTTTTTAAACATGCTGGCCCTCGCATTTTTCGTGTCATACTCCGACAAAGTTAATGCCAAGCTAAGGGAGTTTGGTGCAGTCATGTTCAGCAAGGCTAGGATTAGGATGAGGGATGGCGAGGTAATAGAGGGAATAATACTGCCTAGGCCCGATGTAGGCGATCCTGACGTCGTGATAATCAAGCACGAGAATGGCTACAACGTGGGCGTTCACGTGGACGGCATAGGCGAGATCGAGGTCCTCCAGGTCTATTCGCCGCCCACCAGAGCCGGGCCAAGGCCATCATCTGGCAACGGACCTCGGGCTGCATTAATAGCCACGGGAGGCACCATAATGTCCAAGGTGGATTACGCGACGGGCGCCGTTTATCCATCCTTTAGCCTGGATGAGTTATATGAAATGTACCCGGAGCTACGGAGCATCGCATCTGTGGAATTAATTAATCTATTCTCCATTTTCAGCGAGGACATGAATCCAAGCAGGTGGACAGAGATGGGCGACGCCATAAATAAAGCAATGCAGGGCGGAGCTGAGGGCATAGTGGTTCTGCACGGAACCGATACCATGCACTACAGCGCCGCCGCCATGTCGTTCGCGTTTCGATCGGCCGCTGCGCCGATAGTGTTCACCGGCTCCCAGAGAAGCAGCGACAGGCCGTCGAGCGACTCGTTCGAAAATATATATGCATCCGTGCTGGCATCGGTGAAGGCCCCATTTGCCGAATCCGTGGTGTCCATGCACGCATCGTCAAGCGATGGCTTGATAGCGATTCATAGAGGCGTGAGGGCCCGCAAGATGCACTCATCCAGGAGAGACGCGTTTGTCAGCATCAACGCGAAGCCGATAGCCTTCGTGGACGTCACCAAGGGGGAGCTAAAGATGGCTGCAACCAGCTTCAAGCAAAGGGGGGAAACGGTATACGAGGGGGGATTCGATGATAGGGTCGCGCTTATAAAGTACTACCCGGGAATGGATGGAGAGGTGATAGATTACCTAGTGGATAGGGGCTATCATGGGATAGTGATAGAGGGCACGGGGTTCGGCCACGTCTCGGAGTCCGTTAGGGACGCGCTGGGGAGGGCCGTGGAGGCTGGGTTACCGGTCGTGGTCTCAACCCAGACCATATATGGCAGGGTTAACCTAAATGTCTATAGGAGGGGGGTCGAGCTGGAGAAGCTTGGCGTGATTCCGAGCGGCGATATGAGTTCGGAGACCGCCTACGCGAAGCTATCATGGATACTTGCCAGGACAAGGGATTTGGAGGAAGTCAGGAGGCTTGTGGCAACTCCCATGGCGTTCGAATTAAGCGAGAGAACGGAGCCTATTAATTATTGCCTAGGGGTGTCCTAGCGTGGTTAAGCATAAGGTTGGATTGGAGATTCACGTTCAATTAGACACTGAATCCAAGCTTTTTTGCAGGTGCCCAACCACGCTGAGGAATGATGACCCCCACTTCACGATCAAGCGTCGCCTCCGTCCATCCATGAGCGAGCTCGGCCAAGTAGATCCAGCGGCTCTCTGGGAGTTCAGGAAGAGGCGCGTCTACGTTTATGAGGGGTACAACGACTCCACGTGCCTGGTGGAGCTGGACGAGGAGCCGCCTCACGATATGAACGAGGAGGCCCTCAGCACTGCCTTGGCTGTTTCCATGCGGTTCAATGCAAAGCCGTTTGATGAGGTGATAGTGATGAGGAAGGTCGTCATCGATGGATCCAACACGTCTGGATTCCAGAGAACCGCCTTGGTCGCCAGGAATGGTTTGGTCACATTCATGGATCTGAAGGTTCCCATATGGACCATTGCGCTGGAGGAGGACGCGGCGCGGCGAATGGGGGAGAACGGAAGAGAGGTAATCTACAGGCTGGATAGGTTGGGCATACCATTGATAGAAATATCGACGGGTCCCATGGAGTACCCGCCGAACGCCATAATGGATATAGCGTTCTACCTGGGGCAAACGGTCAGGAATACGGGCAAGGCAAAGAGGGGGCTAGGCTCGATTAGGCAAGACCTCAATATATCAATAGAGGGCGGCGCTAAGGTAGAGGTTAAGGGCGTGCCTGAGCTCTCCCTAATACCTAAAGTTATTCAGTACGAGGTGGAGAGGCAGGTGAATCTCTTGAAGATTAGGGATGAATTAAATAGAAGAGGCCTCAAGCCCTACTCGCCGGACTTAGTTGACGTGACGAGCGAGCTTGCCTCTACCAAGTCGAACCTAATTCGGTCCGTGGTCGAGCAGGGAGGAAAGGTGATGGCGATAAAACTGCCCGGGCTCTCCGGCATACTGGGCTTCGAGCTTCAACCAAAGAGGCGGTTCGGGTCCGAGCTTGCCGATAGGGTGCGCAGTTGGACGGAGTTAGGCGGTTTGCTCCACAGCGATGAGCTTCCCAATTATGGAATAACGAGCGAGGAGGTGGAGAGGATTAAGTCTAGGCTAGGCGTTGATTCGTTTATATTGTTAAGCGGCATTGAGGAGTCCGAGCTCGTTGAGGCAGCCACGGTCGTCGTTGATAGGATCAACGAGGCGTTTAAGGGCGTTCCGGAGGAGACGAGGGCGGCTAACGATGATGGGACGACCAAATTCCTAAGGCCCCGGCCGGGCTCGGCCCGCATGTATCCGGAGACGGATCTAAGGCCGGTGAGGATAACGAAGGCACTGCTGGAGAGGGCTGCATCGCTTATGCCGGAGCCAATTGATGAGCAGTTGAGAAGGTACGTGGGGATGGGGATGAGCAGGGAGTTAGCGATGCAGGTAGTCAGGTCCCCCTATTCCAGGGACGTCGATAGGTTAATATCGATCTATGGAGGCAAGGCATCGCCGACTCTCATAGCATCGCTATTCGTGAATACGTTGAAGTACATAGGTAGGGAGGAGGGGTGGTCTGTCGACCCCATCGTTGGCATAGAGGAGGCAATAAAGCTCTACGCGGACGGCAAGATAACTAGGGAGGCAATAGGGGAGGCGCTGGAGGAGTACGCGAAGCGCCGCGGCTCAACCAGGGTGGAGGATATAGTGAGGGAAAGGGGATTGTTCAAATTATCGCCGGAGGACGTTGAGAGGATAGTTAGGGATACTGCCTCCAAGCTAGGCACGAGCAGTGAAGCGGTGATAATGCAGGAAGTGATGAAGAGGTACAGGGGGAGGATAGACGCCAGAGACGTCTCCGCCGCGTTGAAGCGCTTTAATTCATCATCATAGGCAAGCCCAGCTTCTTCCTGTACTCATTGTACTTGCTTATTAACTCCACGCTCCATTTATCTATGCTGCCAGGATCGCTTGGGTACCGCTCGTAAATGGAGCCAATGCTCTTCATGTAGTTCAACGCGGTGACCAGCTTCACTGCGAGGGACGGAACCGAGAGCAGCTTGGCCCCAGCCCTGACCCTCCTCACCGCTCCTATAGACATTGATCCCTTTATCGATATCTCCAATACATCGTCCTCGGTCAGTATCCTGGCCTTCAAGCCCTTGTTTATCTCCTCGTCGCTCAGCGATTGCAGCATTAACCTAAACACATCCAGCTTCGCCTGCTTTATCCCGTACACCTTCAAGTAGCTAGTGTTATAGCTCCATAATCCCTTCATGGATAGATCCCCCTTTTCAAACGCAGCCGCAACCGCATCGCTGGCCAGCTTGGCCGACTCGAGCGCGGGCCCGAGGCCGCCTCCGTGGACAGGATTGACGGCCACCGCGGCATCCCCCACGGCCAGTATGGATGGACCCACCATTGACTTCAAAGGCCTCCTAGTGGGCACTATGCCACCTCCGCTGTGGATTATCTTGCGACCGTGAACGTACTTGGAGTTAGCCAAGTACTTCTCGTAGTTCTGCCTGGGGTTCAATCCCTTCTCCTTGACGAGCTTCCCCCATATGCCCAGCCCTATGTTCATTGTATTCCTGGACTTCGGGAAGAGCCACCAATAGCCGCCCGGCGATATGTTGTTGTCGAGGTATATCTTTATGAACTCGGGCTCCTCTATATCGTAATCCACCTCTATTATCTCCCTGTAGGCATAAGATGCATCCTCTGGCAATAGGGGCTCCGATATTAGCCAATTAGAGGGCAACCTGCTCCTGACCACCCCAGTCGCGCCTGACGCGTCTATCACTACCTTGCCAATAACCTCCGACTCTCCATGCCCATCCTCGCTCGTTACCTTGACCCCCGCCACCCTACCATTATCAAGTATTGGAGCCGTAACGGATCGCCTCTCGTATATGGTAGCTCCATTATTTACGGCTTGCCTGGCCAGCCATGGCCCCCACTTACTCATGTCCAGCCCATACCCCTCGCCCAACACCCTATATCTAACGCTCATGTCTGGGCTAAAGACGTCAGCGCCCTTATAGTGAATCATTGCTACCCCGCTCTCCAGTCCCAGGCCCAGCGACTCAACGTGGTGGGATCCTATGGCGTCCCCGGTTACCTTGAATATATCATCAACTCTCTTCCTCTCCACTATGGCGACGCTAAAACCATTCTTGGCCAATAGGTGGCCAGCATATGAACCAGCAGTTCCGGCTCCCACTATCACCACGTCGTATCTATTGCTCATGCAATCGCCCCCCATGCATTGGGTTTTAACCTTATCGGCTCGCGCACTTTCAGGATCCCGCCACATCCCTGCCCGGGTTCCGGTAAGGTAAAAATTAAAAACCGCGCTCCCCGTCGAATGACCAAGGGTCCGTAGTCTAGCGGTTAGGATACTCCCCTGACGCGGGAGAGATCCCGGTCGGGCCGAGTTGCCCGGGGAAGGTTCAAATCCCGGCGGACCCACCACGTCTTAACCCAATACATTGAGCGAGGAATACGCCCCGCTTTCTCGTCATGGCTGGCTTCAATAAATGGTCCCCTCTATATGTCACAGCAATCCAAGGCTGTTCCTCTGAACTGGTTCATATTTTAGCGACGATCTCCTTCAATTTATCGCTGAACGTCCTAATTGTTAAGCCCTTTGTTTTCTCCATGGCTGCCGTCGAGAAGCGTTTAAAGTCCGAGTCATCGCTGAGAAGCCTAATCAATCCCTGGACGGCTTCATCTGAGTCGGAGTAACCAACCCCCCTTAATCCCTCCTCCGCCAAGTCAGTCCATGCCCCTCCTGATTTATGCACAACTATCGGCAATCCCCTGGCCATGGCCTCGGCCACAGCTATTCCCCAGTGCTCATTTATGGTAGCATGCAAAAACGCCCGTGCTGAATCCATTGCGGAATTTATGCTGGATCGAGGCGCGTTGGGCACTATGTTTATTGCAGCGCCTCCCGGTTCTCCCACATTAACGCTTAGCCCGGCGCGTCGAGCCATTTCGGCCACCCTATTCATGTAATTGATCTGGGTCCTCGTGGTGGCTCCCCCGAATATTATCAGCCTTGCATCCGGCAATTGCTTTATCAATTTAGGCATCACCTCCGTGACCACCCAGTGATACCTCTTCTCCTCGCTGAACCTGCCCAGCATTACTATGCTCCTCGACCTTGCCTCTACGCTTGGAGACGGGCTTGCCTCCGTGTTGGGGGCTATTGGCGGGTTAAGCACGATGGGTTCCCCGCCGTAGACCATCTTTACCACGTTGGCCGTCCACTTCGAATTAGTCAACACTGCATTGGCATCTTCAAATGGGTTCCTCCTCATGTATCTGGGCAGCATTGCCGTGAATATCTTCCAGTATATGTTGAGGGGGAACTTGCCGTATCTCTCCATTATATAGGGATCCTCCCCATACGCTAAGCCCGATCCCTTGAACTTGGGATCCACCACCACCTCAAGGGGGAAATGTATATATTCAATTATTCTAAGGGATTCCCGGTATTTCAATAGGGGTTTGTATGTTTGCTCATCTGTGAATAGGAGGGAGGCTCGGTATTTCTTCACCGCGACCTCCGCTGGCCGCCACGCATATAGCCTAGTCCATAATCCGAATGCCTTAACCCCAATTGAAAGCGTGATTATCTTGAACTTGGCTAGATCTATCCCGTACCACTCCATGTACTTTGAGGGATCGAATGGGAAAGTGCCGGTTAGTATGGGCTCAAAGCCGGCCTCGCTTAACGCAACGGCAGCAGCGGCATCCACCAACTGCCCCCCACCCGGCGACCCCCAGTATCGATGACTGACTACGGCATATCCACCATTCATTGCAGTGCCAATTATCATGAACTATAAAAATATTCAGTGCTGACCTCCTCCCCGTCCTGAGGGGCGGGGCTCTCCGGGGTCTGGAGGGTTACACCCCCTTAACGGGTGCTACTCCATCGTGGAGAACTAGGAATTACAGTGGTTTCTTAATTGCAGATACTACTTTACCTACCGCTTTCTTAAGGATGTTCAAAGTACCGTTTAAGTCGCTGTGCATCTTATGCCCCCTTAGGCAATTAACGACTCCTCTTGGGTTTCTTTTAACCTCCACGCCGTGGTAGTCGCGTAGCCTTGACGTGTCGTACTCAACAACCTCGAACACCTTCATGCCATATTCTTGTGCTTTAAACTCGATTGCTTCCATCAACTCGCGGTAAGACCACAGATTTGTAGTGAACTTATTCCTTGTCTCGTGCTATATTGTATGGATAACCTAGATAAAATGGTAGACATCCCAAGCTCATAGAGCGTTTTCACCAAGTGGGACACCAAGCTTTCTGTAAAGATGCAGAAGACGCCTGTATAGTTTCTCAAAAAGTCTTCCTTTTCTCTCTTGCAAGCTCGTGGAAGAATTGTTGCCTTCTCTCGTGGTTCACCTCATTGAAGAGCTTGGCACATTCATTGGCTAACCTCCTTAACTTTCTTTCCGGGGAGCCGTTTGGCAGGAGGCGGATTACGTTAGTCCTCCTATTCGTTTAGCTGGTCCTCCCCCGGCATTGCGGGGGTGATCGGCCCCCGCTCCTCATCCTCTGAAGATTGACCAGGTGAGGACGCCACGGGGGGAGCGGATGGGTGGTTAAAAACTATCCCCGCCCCTAGAAGGAGCGAGGCTTGTCCTCTTCTCTATTCATTGAGTTGAAAAGCCGTTATTAACTGGTGATTTAGCGTAAGGTTGGGGCTCAAGTTTAAAAGGAATTATAGGGTCCCTCCTCCATGGTTCCTCCCCTGCGAAAGATAGGGAGCAATGTTTGGGAGATACCTAGGGATTACAAGCCGTGCATGAAGGTGCCGGCCAGGATATTTGCAAGTGATTCATTGATGGAGAAAATGAGGAATGACTTAACGCTTGAACAGGTCGCCAACGTGGCTTGCCTGCCGGGAATATATAAGTACAGCATAGCGTTGCCGGATGCGCATCAAGGCTATGGATTTCCAGTGGGGGGAGTTGCTGCAGTCGATGCCAGTTCGGGCGCAATAAGTCCAGGCGGTATTGGGTATGACATAAACTGCGGCGTCAGGGTGTTGAGAACGGACTTGAAGATAGACGATGTGAAGCCCAAGCTCAGGGAGCTGGTGGACGCCATATTCAAGCTAGCTCCAGCCGGCGTTGGGGAGACGGGCCACGTGAAGCTCCAGGTGGGAGAGCTGGATAGGGTGCTCAATGAGGGGGTTGCCTGGGCGATAGGGAAGGGATACGGTTGGAGCGAGGATCAGGAGCGGATAGAGCAGAACGGCAGTTGGGACTATGCTGATGCATCCAAGGTAAGTCAAAGGGCAAAGGAGCGGGGACGGGGCGAGCTCGGCACGATAGGTTCCGGGAATCATTTCATAGAGGTCCAGGCAGTGGAGCGGATATTCGATGAGAAGGTAGCCAAGGCATTTGGAATAGACGAGGTGGGGCAGGTTTTAATCATGATACACAGCGGCTCCAGGGGACTTGGCCATCAAGTGGCCACGGATTACATTAGAATAGCGGAGGGAAAGATACGGCAATGGGGGCTCGTGCTGCCGGATAGGGAGTTAGTATCCATGCCCGTGAATACGAGGGAGGCCCAGGATTACTTGCACGCCATGGCGGCAGCCGCCAATTATGCATGGACCAACCGCCACCTATTGATGCACTGGGTCAGGGAGGCATTCAGGTCCGTGTTTAATAAGGACCCGGATAAGCTGGGAATGAGGGTGGTCTACGACGTTGCCCACAACATCGCGAAGTTGGAGGAGCACGACGTGGAGGGGCAGAGAAGGAGCGTTTGGGTTCACAGGAAGGGAGCCACCAGGGCGTTTCCAGCGGGTAGGCCGGAGATACCCAAGGTTTACAGGGATATAGGCCAGCCCGTCCTCATTCCCGGAAGCATGGGGACTGGGTCCTATATACTGGTGGGGGCAGCTACATCGATGGACCTGACATTCGGAACCGCTCCCCATGGGGCTGGGAGGCAATTAAGTAGGTCCGCCGCAGTTAGGATGCTGCCTCCCAGCAAGGTTAAGTCAGCGCTGGAGGGGAGGGGCATAGTTGTCAGGAGCGCTGAATCGGAGATAATAAGCGAGGAGGCCCCGGAGGCCTATAAGGATGTGGACTCGGTGGTGGAGACAGCCGATGCTCTTGGGCTGGCCCGCAAGGTTGTGAGGACAAGGCCTATAGGCGTTGTGAAGGGATGAAGCAACTATTTGAGTTTCTCCTCTTAATCTTTTTAAGCATATACCTGATCCGCATTCATGGAGTTAGGCAGTATAATTAAGTCGATAGAGGACAGGGTGAGGGTCATCGATGAGACGCGGGAAAAGCTGCTTAAGGATACCAGGGATATAATAAGGACGTCCAAGGAAGTGATATTGAGGATAGCCAAGGGCGATCTGGATTCCAAGTCCAACAGCGTTGATAGAATAGTAGATCAAGTTAAGAGCGTGGTCGACGCGGCAAAGAAGGTTCCCGAGGTGTACTATAGTGGATTATTGGATGGGCCATTAGCGGAGTACGCGGAGGCCATGATACTCTACCACCTGATCAAGTTCAATAGATACCCAACCCCAGAGGAGTTGGGGATATATGATATCCCCTACGTGCTCGGGCTGGGCGACGTGGTTGGAGAACTGCGCCGCATAGTGCTGGACATGCTGAGGCTTGGAAGGGCCAGCGACGCGGAGGCCTTGTTTAAACGCATGGAGGAAATATATGAATCCCTCTCCCTATTGATAATACCTAATGCATTGGCGCCCGGCTTGAGGCCTAAGGTTGATGTGGCCAGGAAACTCGTGGAGAGCACTCGGTCTGATCTCTTCCTGTATCAGGTCAAGAGGGGAATTGCAGGCAATGAGGATAGTGAGGACTATAAATGAAAACTACGTGAAATCCCGCGTTCCAAGAGGCTTCAACTTGAGCGCAGCCAGGGCAGTGCAGCGCAGGTTATCCGGCCTAGTCGTGGAGAAACCATTGAGCGAGAGGAGATTGGTGGCCGGTCTGGATGTCGCCTATGTGGGCAATACTGCGGTGGCCGCCGCCGTCATTGTTGACTCAATTAGCAAGGCTGTGATGGACTCCGCCGTTATATATACGCGAGTGGATTTTCCCTATATTCCCACCCTGCTTTCCTTTAGGGAGCTGAAGCCCATGGTGATGGCCTATAAATCGCTCGAGAGGGCCCCGCACGTGGTTATGATAGATGGACACGGCATCGCCCATCCATATCGTTTAGGCATAGCGGCCCACTTTGGAGTAACCATGGGGATGCCAACTATTGGGGTGGCCAAATCCTTATTATATGGAGAGTGCGACGTGGACGTGGATGCCTCCCCCATACTTGATCCGGCCACTGGGGACCAGCTGGGCGCCGTGATTCGATGCGGCGCGGGTCTTGGGCCCACTTTTATCAGCGTGGGCAATCTAATCTCGCTTCCCGATGCCGTTAGATTGGCAAGGGAATTATGCGTCTCGTCTGTGATGCCGCTTCCCATATTGATGGCTCATAGGCTCGCCAATAAGGCCAAGAAATCCATTAAGCCTCAATCAGGTTGAATATCGTGATTTAAGGAGGCTTGAAATAGGAAAGTTTTTAAATAGCTAATTAAACGGGTTATCATAGGTGAAGTGGGCGAGAGGAGATGAAGATACCGTTTTGCACTTTCTGCGTGAAGTCGCGCATGTTTTGTGCCAAGTGCCAATCCCTTCTGGATAGCGGGGAGTATGAGGAATTAGACGTGGATGTGATAGATAAGCTATTATCAATGGAGCAGAAATACAAACAGTACCTATCAGATGTATCCTACAGTAAATCCTACAAGGTGAGGAATTTATTGTTGATAGCGATGGTAGGCATCAGGGGAATTCCAAAGAGCATCGTTAAGCAAATGGAGGAGGAATTGACGAGCGAGCTAGGCATCAATGTTAGGCTGGTGGAGCACACTACTAAGGTAAATGAGCTTGCGACTCAATTGACTTACCCGGCAAGGATATATAGCATATCAATGGCTTGGCTGCCTGATGGAACTAATGAAACGATAATTAAGATACCGAGGCACGAGACCGGCAGGCTTCCATTCAAGCCAACGGAGCTGGGCAAGGTCCTCAGCAAGCTGACCAGGGAGAACGTTAAAGTTGAAGTAGTGGGTTAATGCTTTTTAACGGCGTGATCTCCTCCAATGCAATGAAGAGCTGGACGGTTGAAGCAGCATCGATGCCGGATGGGTCTCAAGTGGAGTTGGCGGGCTGGGTTTGGGATGTGAGGGAGGTCGGTAAGATAAGGTTCATAATATTGAAGGACAGGGAGGGCGTTATCCAGTTAACGGTTAAGAAGGGGGATGTGCCGCAAAGCGTTTGGGAGGCAGCGGCTGGGTTGGTCAAGGAAGACGTAATACTCGTGAAGGGGGTAGTTAAGGCGAGCCGGATAGCCAAGAGCGGCGTGGAGGTTATACCAAGCGAGTTGAGGATTCTAAATAAATCAAAACCGCTTCCCATAGATATATGGGGAAACGTCGCCCAAACGGAGCTAGACGCTAGGCTGAGGTACAGGATCGTGGACCTGAAGAGACCGGAGTCGCTGGTCATATTCAAGGCATCGAGCGCCGCGGCCAGGGCCATCAGGGAGTCCCTGTATGATAGGGGATTCATAGAGGTTTTCACGCCTAAGATAATATCGACCAGCACCGAGGGCGGGGCTGACTTGTTTCCAGTTCAATACTTCGACGTGGTGGCCTACTTGGCCCAGAGCCCCCAGTTATATAAGGAGGAATTAACGGCTTCCTTGGAGCGGGTGTTCGAGATAGGGCCTGCCTATAGGGCTGAAAAACACAGCACCACTTATCACTTGAATGAGTTCATATCTGTGGATTTAGAGGCTGCCTTCATGAATTATAGGGATGTCATGTCGATACTGGAGGACGTGATAATCAATGTTTACTCAAGGATACTGCAAGTGCCCGGCGTCGTGGATATGAATAAGGAAATATCAGTGCCCAAAAAACCCTTTGCCGTGGTCTCCTATGATGATGCACTAGAAATGCTGGGCAAGAAGGGGATAAACGTGAGGTGGGGGGATGATATTCCAAAGGAGGGACTTGAGGCGCTCACGGGCGAGGTGGGTTCCCCATTCTTCCTGGTGAATTTCCCGACGTCGCTTCGCGCGTTTTATACAATGCCCGTGGAGGGCGATCCCTCACGGAGCGAATCATTTGACTTGGTAATAGATGGAGTGGAGATAGTGTCAGGCGCGACTAGGATACATGATAGGAAACTTCTCGAGAATGCCTTGATCAGCAGGGGCTTGAATCCGGCCAATTTCGAATCACATCTGGCCGCCTATGAGTGGGGCATGCCTCCCCATGCTGGTTGGGGGCTTGGCTTTTACAGGCTATTAATGGTGATGCTGAGGAGGAGCAATATACGGGAGGTTGTGCTTTTCCCCAGGGATAGGAATAGGTTAACCCCTTAGTATCCTTTAAATACTCCCCAATCCTTGAATGGGCGTGGACGTGGCTGCATTCACTGTTGCATCGACGCTGTCGGGAGGCCACTTGAGGATTCTCAATGCAATGTCGAGGTACCCAAGGAGGCCCACGCTCTTCATACCTAGGAATTATTATGAGGGATTGATAAACACCTTAGAGGAGTATTACGAGGGCAAGTTCGTGGACTTCGTGGTTAACAATACCGTAGTGCTGCCGCCGCGGCCGTTGACTAATCCGATAGCCGCGGTCCTATACATGAGATATATACGGGCTAAGTTCAAGAGGGATTTTTCTTATTATGATATTTTCTATATTCCCCACGAGCACACCGATTTAGCCATGATGTTCAAGGGCCTTGATCATCCATGGACCGCGCTGCTGCAGCTGACCCCCGCGGTGGGCTCGTTGGCGTACAACGGCGATGCCTCCACCATAGAGTTGATAGCCAATAACTACATAGTTCAGAACGAGAGCAGATTGCCTCAATTCATGCTCAGCGAGAAGCTGCTCGAGTTGAAGCTGGCGGAGACCGTTTTCAGGGGAGTGCCCGTGCTCTCCGTATCTAAATCAATAGGATATGAACTTAAGAGGCTTGGCGTCAACATGATGGTGGAGCCAATAGAGCCCGGCGTTGGAGTGGATGCATGCAGCATGGGGCGTAGCGGGGGTGCGCGTAAAGACATAGACGTTATATTCTTTGGTAGATTGATACCGGGCAAGGGAATTTTTGAGTTCCTTCACGTGGTGCGGAGGATGCGTTCATTGATGGGTAAGGACGTGGTGGCGGTGATGGCCGGCCATCCCGAGAGGATTAGGTACGTGAAGGAACTGCGGCGGCGGGCAGTTAATATGGGATTGAAGATAGATATAATGCCGGGGGTGGGGAGGATGGAATTGATGGACTTGGTATCCAGATCCAAGGTATTCGTCTACCCCACCAAGTTGGACTCGGTCGGCATGGTTGTGCTGGAGGCCCTCAGCTGCGGCGTTCCAGTGGTGACCCACGATATACCGGCCACTAGGTTCAATTTTAGAACTAGGTCCGTGATAAGGGTTCCCGTCCGCGATGTGGATTCCATGGCATCCGCGGCCGTGCATCTATTGATAAATGACGAGGAAAGGGAGTTGCTGGGCAGGCTTGGAAGGAGGTTTGCGGCCAAGTTTAATTGGGAGGACGTGGCGACCGCTGAGTGGGATGCATTGAGGAAAGTGATCAGTATGTGGAGCATTGAAGGCAATGAGGAGGTTCGCCCAAAGGCAAACTAATGAGGGAATCAATTAATGTGCATAGGCATGCTTTAAAGCTGGCGTTAATCTAGTCAATGATGGGAAGGGCTGTCGTGTTGGGCTTGGGGCCCATGGGAAGGGCCGCTGCATATTACCTGTCCAAATACACCGAGAACGAGGTGGTGGGCTTCGATATATCGGCCAGCGAGGTGGAGAGGGCTAGATCACTTGGAATAAATGCCTCCCAGGCAGATGCCCTAGCAGGGATAGATAGTATTGTGAAGGATGCAGATGTAGTTATAGGCGCGCTTCCCCAATCAATGGCGGATGAGGCCGTGGCGGCGGTTCACTCAGTTGGGGTTCCAATGGTCGACATGATATTCATGTGGAAGTACGATGAGGCTAAGGCGGCTTCCTTGAGGAATGGAGCGATAATAGTGCCGGCGTGCGGATGGGCGCCCGGATTGACTAATCTTCTGGCTGCAGCTGCCGTGAGTGAGTTAGACGACGTGAATCAATTGGAGATCCACGTCGGGGGCAATCCGATAAATCCATCCCCACCCCTATACTACTCCATTTTATTCTCGCTTGATAGCACAATAGATGAATACGTCAGGCCAGCCACTGTTGTTAGGGACGGCAGGCCAACAACCGTGGATCCCTTGGATGAGGTGAAGGCATTCAATACATCAATGATAAAGGGGGACTTCGAGGAGTTCTACACGGATGGGTTATCCACGTTGATCGGCACATTGAAGGTGAGGAACATGGCGGAGCTCACCATAAGGTGGCGAGGCCATCTGGAGGCCATGAAATTGCTGCGGAGACTGGGGTTACTTGATGATAGGAAGTTGGCTTCCCAGGTCCTTGGCAAGGCATTGGGCAGGGACGAGAGAGATTTCTCAATAACCGTGGTGGAGGCGCGTGGATCCACTGATGGCGAGGAGGCCATTATTAGATACGAGGGCATTGATTATGCTTCCGACCAGTTCACATCCATGTCAAGGCTCACCGGCTTCTTCGCAGCCATAACGGCCAACTTAATAATTGATGATTACATAAGGGGAAGCGGATTAACTCCCATAGAGACCGTTTACAGCGGTGACTTGTTTGGAATAGTAATGGATGATCTCAGAAAGGTTGGCATAAAGTTTTGGAGAGTCGAGCGTAGGATAGTTGATTGAGGGACTAGCGCGGCAACTGCCACTCGCTTAACGGCGTGGGCGGAGCATCCACGATTCGTTTATTAATTATTTAATCAATTGATTAATCATGAAGGTGGTGCAATTCCAAGAAAGCGGATTAGATAATCTGAAAGTAGTCGAGACGGAACGGCCGAGGCTTGGTTCCCATGATGTTTTGCTTCAAGTAATGGAGGCTGGCGTGAATCCGATAGATTACTATGTTGTTTCATCCATCAACGTGAGGCCCATGCCGCATGTACCAGGCGCTGAATTCGCGGGGGTGGTAGTGGAGGTCGGGGATCACGTCAGCGATTTCAAGCCAGGGGATCGCGTGGCTGTCTATAATAGGGTATTCGATGGTTCCTGCGACATGTGTCTCTCATCCATGGAGCATCTATGTAGAAACGGTGGAATAATGAGCGTTGTGACCAACGGTGGCTGGGCCGAATACGTGGCGGTGCCCGGCAAAAATTTAGTTAAAATTCCTGAGATAGGTTGGGAGATCGCGGCCAGTCTACCTGTGTCGGCGCTTACTGCTTATCATGCATTGATGTCGGCGGGACTGCGCCCGGGAAACGTGGTGGCAATCTTCGGCGCATCCGGCAATA
The DNA here is from genome assembly GCF_055398215.1 of Thermocladium modestius. Taxonomy (NCBI): domain Archaea; kingdom Thermoproteati; phylum Thermoproteota; class Thermoprotei; order Thermoproteales; family Thermoproteaceae; genus Thermocladium; species Thermocladium modestius. The sequence goes on from NZ_AP043731.1 coordinate 775,188, forward strand.
CGGGGCAGTTCGCGGTTCAGCTTGCTAAAATGATGGGAGCAGAGGTGATAGCCGTCACGGGGAAGGATTGGGTTAGGGAGTTGGGAGCCGATTACGTCGTCACAGCCGATAAGGCAGTGGATGAGATCGGCAAGCTAACGGGCGGCAGGATGGCCGACGTCGTAATTGACCCCCTTGGACAAAGCACGTGGACCGCCAGCATTGGAGCCGTTGGTCGAAGGGGGAAGTGGATAACCTTTGGTCAATTAACTGGGGGCGAGGTCACACTTTCTATTTCTAAGTTATACTCAAGCGAGGCATGGATAATAGGATCAACTGGAGGCACCAGGAAGGAGTTGAGTGAATTGGCGAAGTTATCTCCTAAATTGAAAGTGAGAGTGGATAAGGAGTACGACATGAATGATGCGCGCAATGCATTGGATAGATTATTTTCCAAGCAGCGAAATGGGAGGGTAATGCTCAGAATAGGCCGATAATATGAATTGATATGGGAAAGGTAAGTCTCGTCCTAACGGGCGAGGGGTCAGAATCGGCATCAATGCATCTATTATCTTTGTGATAAAAGAAACGACAAACCTAGCCTTTTAGGGCATTAGGTTTAGATACCTACGTTTCGCTAGCCCCTCTCGGTTAATTCTTTGAGGATGGGGGGCTGGGGCTGACTACCCCAGCAATGCCAGTAGGGGGAGGGGGCCGAGTAGCCCTAAAGGGGCGTAACCCCCAAGATCCCAGAGAACCCTCGCCCTTCAGGGCGGGGAAGGGGTCAGTAGCTTATTTTTCGAAGCAACAGCGATCCCATTATTATCAATGCCATGGAGATCACGCCCAATGCTGTAAATGCGGAGGCGAAGCCGAGGAATCCAAGCATTCTTCCAATCAAGTATGGAGATGCCGTTCCTCCAAGCTGGGTCATGAAGTTCAAGAAGGCGCTGGCGCTGCTTATCCTTGCCGATGACTTGGATGATGCTAGGGAGGGGGATGCGTAGAATCCATACATGAAGCCCATCATGGCCATAAATGTCTCTTGGAGCGGAAAGGGAAGCCAGTATATTATCAACACTATTGCCGCTATCATGGAGGAGCCCAGTATGCTTGGAGCCACATAGCCGAACCTATCTCCTATTGCCCCTCCTATTATAGTCCCTATGGAGCCCAGCGCCGTTGATGTGAAGGCATATATTCCGCTCATTGAATGGGTTGCCCCCAGAACATGAACCGAGTAGTAGGTGGACCAAGCAACAAAGCCCAGGTAGGAAAAGCCGGCGGCGAACCGTATCAGTCCCATCCCAACCACCCTAGCATTAATTGCTGGAGAGCTTGCCGATTTGCCGCTCTTCACATCGGTCCCAAGCAGCAATGCCGTCAACGGAATTAATGGGATCCCGTATGAAATGAATGGAATTGTATGATTGAATGAGAATAACAGCGGAGTTACCGCTATTGAAATGGATGATCCAATGAAGAAGGCACTTTGATAAATGCCGACAGCCAACCCACTCCGCCTCTGAGTCGCTACTACTAGGCTGACCAGGAACACATATATAAAGGACGATAACGAGCCCGCCACGAACTGCAGCATCAATACGTAGCCGTATGAATTGATGAATGATGGAAACGACAAGAATATGATGGCTAATGCGATGCCGGCAATTATGGCGCCCTTAGCCCCAGCCCTCTCCACCAATGTTCCGCTGGGCATCATAAAGGCAGTATATCCAATCCAGTACGCCGTAACCAGCAATCCCTCAATTGATGGATCCACGTGCATTAATTGACCCAGAAATGGCAATAGGGATGGCGTTGTGAACCTAATCATGACTATCAATAAAAATACGCCGAAGGCCAGCGGCAGTGGCTTCACGACTTTTTGAGGCGGTGTTATGTTTAATTGCGTTACGCCCTGGCTATGTCCCTCCCTTCCTGCCTATTAAGGTTGATACGGCCCAGAGAAACAGAACTATAGCGCCCACCTCAATGTAGGTCCTATACTTAGCCCCAACATGAATTAGGCTACTTAATTCCAGTAAATTACCGCCTTGTAGCGATATCTCGCTCATGGATATCGCCGGCGGGGTGACTGTTGAGTAGAATTGCCTCGGCGATTGGATACCCATTGTTATGATGGAGGAATTACCCGTCCACGTAGATGATATGTTGGCGGTCCCCTCCATGGTATCCGCGCCGAAGTTCCAAGCACTTGGTGGGCGTAGGATGCGCGTTCCATTGACTATAAACAGCGATAAATTAATTGAGGCGGCGGTGAATTCGGCAATGCTGGAGTTACCAAACCCCCCGACCACAAGCTCCGCATCGTATAGATTACCAAATGGAGTTAGCCGTCCGCCATCAACCATGAACCAAGCATCGCTGGGTAACCGCGTCGATGTTTTCCAATCACCTATGGATGAATTGACTCCAATCACTAGATAGTAACTACTTCCATTACTATGGACCTCCTCGAATAGGCGCGCATTGAGGGGCAGCGATGAATTGCCTAGGACATGGCTTCCAAATAGGTAGTTACCCTCGCTTATCAGCGGTGCATTCAGCTGCGGGCCGCTTTCATTCCATATATTTATAACAGACATGAACTTGCCATTATAATATGCAAGCTCGTCTTGTATGAAGTACGTACTTCCATTTAAGATCATGTTGGCATTCAATTGAATCCCGTAGCTGCTGGACTCCGCCATTCCTATCTCGACGACCCCCACGAATCCAGTGGCATTATATTCATACGACGTGAGCGATCCATTGCTGTACGCCACGCCATAATCTGCCATCCCCACGGGCATGTTGACCCTGGCCGCCTCCAATGGATTCACCGCCTCGTAGACGAATGACCTAGATTCGACCTGACCATCGGCTTGCATCAGAATTGCGTAGGAACCGTTACTCAATATTACCCTTCCCACTACATGATTTCCACTCCCATTGAAGTATACCATTAATTGGCCAGCATGGGAATAATTACTCAATTCATTAAACGGAATCAAATATACATTTACGGATGAGTTGGAGATAACATCTATGTCCACTAGGCTCATGGAATCCGTTGAAAAGCTCTGATAATATGCCCCATTTATGAACTTATAGAATGATAGATTAATGGACGGTATGGCAGGCAGTGCCTGGACGTAACCGGCAATCGCAATGCCCGACGTCAATAACGCCGCAAATACTATTAACGATGCCAACCGCATTTAACCCCAGTCCAGGCACTGGATTAAATCCCAAACAGTCAAGGTGTAATGGTCTAGTAATAGGATTTCTTCCTTAGTGGGGCATGGCTGAACCTCGCGATTCTGGTGACCCTACATTACTGAGGGCTTGATGGGCATTATCAGTTGCAATGCATAGCTCGTCGCAATAATAGATAAAAACGCCATAATCTCACATTGAAATTCGTGGATCCCATCGTATACTTGATTATCGGCGTTGGGGTTGCTTACTTAGTAATAGGAGCGATGCTGTCATTTTATTCATTGAAGGCTTTTCAATTGCTTCGCAATTCCAAGCTGCTTGGTCTAGCCCTTGGTTTTTTGCTTCTTGGGATAGCCGTATTGATGGAGAGCGCGCTATCGCTTATATATGGAATAGATAGGATAGTATATCTATATTCCAGGGCAGTCTTCGTCCACGCCCCCCTAGTGGCTGTATTATATAACGTGATCGTGTTGGCCGCGTACATAGCCTTCGCTTACTCCGTCACCAACATATCGACATCTGCCTCTCCATTAATTTTGATAAGCCTTTATTCAAATCCATTGATGCAATTGCTTACTCCTGCAATTCAATTATACGTGGCGCTCATGCTATGGATTCAATACTACAAGGGAAACTCACTGGTAATATCAAATGCTGTTGCATTCACTTTATTGCTGGTGGATAACTTCGTGCTTCAAGCGTTAAGCGGCAAGCTGCATCCATTTCTATCATTATTGATCTTCTCAGTGATAAGGGTGCTTGGCTTGGCTTTTTTGGTAAATGGAGCCACCAAAGTGAATTACCATGAGGGATAAGAAGAAGCGCAGTAGGATAGAAATAATAGCGGACATATTGGCTTACCTTGATAAGAATGGTTGCTCCAGGCCAACCAGGATGGCCACGGCCCTGAACTTATCATATGATAAGTTGATGGATTACGTAAAGGAGTTGGATCAGAGAGGCATGATAATGACAAATATGGAGGGCATATGCATCACGTCCCGTGGCCTTCAATTTCTCCGGGAGTACACCAGGTGGAGCAACTTCGCTAAGTCGTTTGGAATAGATGTTTAACTGCCATCCTTCTAAAGGATCAGGGGCCCCTATGTGGAACAGCTCATCTCAATTAATGTGAGGCGAGGCGGTCTATTTTCAATCAGCCCTCAGGCATTAACCTGCGTGCGGCCATTATCAGCGGGTCCCAGGCCGTGGATAGAGGAGGCAAGTATCCCAGCTCAGCGAAGAATAGGTCCTTTATAGTGAGGCCGTGTTGCACCGCCACGGCTATCACGTTTACCCTGGCCAGCACCCCCTCCTCGCCCACTACCTGGCCTCCTATTAGTTTGCCCTTATTATCGCTTACCAGCTTGACCCAAGTCAAACCGCCGCCAGGATAATACCTAGACCGCGTTCGTGCCTTTATTATGGAGGTCCTCGGATTAAGTCCCAGCTTTATCGCGTCCCCCTCCTTTACCCCGGTGGATCCTATCTTCAAGTCGAAGAACCTAGTTATGCTGGTCAACACGACTCCGGGGAACACCATGTCGCCGCCGGCCGCATTGACTCCAGCCACGTAACCCATCTTATTCGCTATCGGGCCGAATGGGGCAATTGTTCTATGTCCAGTGATCGCGTTGACTGTCTCCACCACGTCCCCGGCCGCGTATATGTCCGGCTTGCTTGTCCTCATGTGGTCATCAACTATTATTCCGCCGCTTCCTCCCACGTTCAATCCAGCATTAATCGCAAGCTCGGAATTAGGCCTTATGCCCGTCGCCATCACTACAGAATCCCCCGCGTACCTTCCCTTACTTGTCTCCACCACCATTCTTCCATTTATGTCCAAGCCCACCGAAACCGCTTCCTCTCCCAATACGAGATCGACAGCCCCTCTTAATTTATTCTCCACTATCGCTGACATATCGCCGTCCAGTACCCTCGAGAGCAAGTGATTGGACCTGGATATGATAGTTACTCGCTTCCCTAGGCCTGCCAACGCCTCCGCCATTTCAATCGAGAGGAAGCCTCCCCCCACTATGATTATGTCTCGCGCTGACCATAATCGTTGCTTGACCATGGCTGCATTGGCTGGATGGTACACTGTCAATACATCGCCGTTGATTGGTATATTGGGCAATCTAGGCCTAGCTCCCGTCGCTATTATCAATTTATCGTATTCGATAAAGCCGCGTCGCCCTCCCTCATTAACCACCAGCTCCCCATCCCTTATTTCCATTACCTTTGTGTTTATCTTCACGTGAGCTCCCTTTATTTTTTCAAATTGAGATGCATCGTATGCCGAGAATAATCGCTCATCCGAGAAGTATCCGCTAACATAATATGGTATCCCGCAAGGCGCGTGCGATACAATCCTGGTTTCCTCCAACACGACTACATCGGCATCATTATTCAGTTTCTTGGCTCTCGAAGCCGCGCTCATGCCGGCCGCCCCGCCTCCTATTATGGCTATTTTCATAAATAGGCTGGGAAGCAGCGCCTTTTTAAGGCGGAGAGAATGGATTGAATTTAGGCGGCCAGGGCCGCATCTTGGTGGGGCAATTCGCGACGGGGGCCTGGAGGAGTTAGCCTAACCTCACTTCATATATGTCCTCATATATGGGTCCCCTGGGGGTTAAGGTGCTCTTCTTCAATTTAATCGAATTCACGTCCTGCCACCCGAAATCCGCTTCTTGCCATTCATTTATTGCCTGGATCAGCTTAGCCTTATTCCTGCCGCTCTTGACCCTGGCCATGGTTATGTGGGGTGAGAACTCATCGGAGTCCTTCCCAACTATATCAGATAATGCTTCATTAACGGCATCGCGAAATGCAGCCGCCTCATTGCTTCCCTCTCCCATTCCGACCCATACAACTCTAGGGTAATCCATGTTTGGAAAGGCGCCCGTTCCAGTTAAGTGGATTCTGAATCCATTTCCGGTTATAGTTGATAATTTGTTCGCTATCGTGGGAACAATGGAATCCTTCACCTCCCCTATGAACCTCAATGTTAGGTGTAGATTATCCAGTTCCACAAGCTTTAGATCAGCGCCGCTTGACTCAAGTTCCTCCTGGAAGCGCTTCAATTTGCTCCGCACGGTCTGGTTGTTTATGTCTATGGCTACGAAGAGCCTCATCATCTATTTCTATCGAGTTTCGATTAAAATGTTTTGCTTGACGCCCTCAAACATGGAGTGGTAGATAGCTTCCAGATCGGTTCGCCTAGACTTATAGATTAATTCGGGCGAGCCGCAGCCGATGAACGTTGAGGATCTAATTGAGGGCTTAATGCGTGTAGGATCAATTATTGAAGGTGGTAGATATGTTATAAATCCACCTGCCCAGCAATTCACAGGTCTCTGGGCTCGTGTGGCCGCCCCTGCCGCACTCCTTTATATATGGGCAGAAAAAGCATGGAATTCCCATTAATAGCTCTATGTCGGTTCCCATGCCGCTTTTCATGCCCTCCATTAACGTCTTAGCCTTCTTTATGCCGGCCTCCGTTAATCGTATCACGTACTGGCTTCTCTTATCTCCCCCTACCTTATCCCGCTCTATGAATCCCCTCCTCTCCAGCTTGCTGAGGGCCGGTATGCCTGTCTTGCTGTTTATCCCCGCCATTCTCCATAGTTCCCTTTGGTTATATTGATTGCCTAGCTTTACGAGGGCTATCAATATCTTGCTCTCGTTCTCATCAAGTTCCCCATAATCTCCTTCCTCGCTCATCATTCCTCTACATTCATTGCTGATTAAAAACGTTGCGTCAACGTAATCATCTTTGTTATACAGATGTAGTATATATAATTAGAAAAGCGGGCATTGACCGTGTCTAGGCACGATTACGCAACAATGATAACAACGGTCGAGACGCGTTAAATCGATCTATTATTATACTAGTAAAATTTTTTAAACTGGAAAAGCAGACGTAGAATTGCTATGTCATCAAACGGTGATCGGATATGGATATAAGGAAAGTTGCGGTTATAGGGGCAGGCGAGATGGGCCACGGCATAGCCGAGGTCTTCGCAATAAATGGGTTTCAGGTAAACCTGATGGACGCATATGAGGATGCCTTAAAGAAAGGATTGAATAGAATTAGAGAAAGTCTCTCAAAGCTCGCCGAGAAGGGCAAGGTGAAGAGCGTTGATGAGGTGATGAGCAATATAAATTCATTCACGGACCTGGCGGCTGCGGTGAGCAATGTGGACCTTGTTGTTGAGGCGGTGCCCGAGATAGTTGACTTGAAATTGAAGATATTCAAGGAAGTCGACGCATCAGCGCCGCGCCGCGCGATAATCGCTTCAAACACAAGTAATATACGCATAAGCGACCTGGCCGCCGTAACTGCTAGGCCTGAGATGGTGGTCGGCATGCACTTCTTCAATCCGCCCGTGGTGATGAAGCTGGTCGAAGTAATAAAGGGAGAGAAGACAAGCGACGATGTGATGCAGCAGGTCTTCGACCTGTCCAAATCCCTCGGCAAGACTCCGGTCAAGGTACTCAAGGACTCGCCTGGCTTCATAGTGAACAGGATACAGGCGCCGGAATTGCTTCTTCTATGCTTGATACAGGATAAGGGAATTGCATCACCGGAGGAAGTCGATGCGCTGCTGCTCGGCCAGGGACTGCCCATGGGCGCATACGAGTTGCTGGACTTCGTGGGTATAGACGTGGTTTACCACAGCATGGAGTACTTCTCCAAGGCATTGTCCAGCGACTATGGTAAGTGCAGTACAATACGGAGGCTGTATGAGGAGAAAAAGCTAGGCAAGAAATCAGGCGCGGGATTCTATGACTGGAGCAAGGGGAGGCCATCAATAGATATATTGAAGGCAACGAGTAAGGTGAGCCTTATGGACTTCTTCGCCGTGGAGATAAATGAGGCGGTCAAAGTTATGGAGGAGGGGATCGCCGAGAAGCCGGAGGATGTCGATACCGCGGTGATGCTTGGACTGAACAGGCCATTCGGTCCATTCGGGGTAGCCAAGAGCCTCAGTAACAGCGATGTAAAGGCGAAGCTAGAATCCCTGGCCAAGGAGTTCGGCGTAGATGTGTTCAAGCCGGCTAAATCAATAGCTGAGGGACGGCTTAGGGAGGTAGCGCAGGGCAGGATAAAGTTCGTGATTGAACAGCCAAAGGCCCAACAACCTGTCAAGGAGGCAGCCAAGGAGGAAGTAATCGCGGCTGGGAAAGGCGTTGGCCAGTACGAGACCATAAAGGTGGAGAAGTTCGACTTCAAGGTGGCCAGGATAAGCATAAACAGGCCCAAGTATAATACGATAAATGGCAAGGTGCTCGATGAATTGAACTCAGCGATAGACTCGTTGTGGGATGACCCAGAGGTAAACGTCGTGGTGATCACGGGAGTCGGCGATGTAATGTCGGCCGGCGCCGATTTAACGGGCTTCTACTTCTCCAACCCCCTCCAGTTCACCGAGTTCTCCAGGAGGGGAGAAAGGACCTTCAGGAAGCTAATGGAAATGCCAAAGCTAACAATAGCAGCCATAAAGGGCTACGCGCTTGGAGGAGGGCTCGAGCTATCCCTGGCCTGCGATCTAAGGGTGTCCACCGAGGATGCCCAGCTTGGATTCCCGGAGGTCACCCTAGGCTTAATACCGGGGTGGGGAGGCACTCAACGCGCGGTCAAGTTGATTGGAGTGAGCAGGGCAAATCAATTGATACTAACCGGGGAGAGAATAAGCGCGAAGACGGCATTCGAGTGGGGATTGGTGAATGCCCTATTTCCCAAGGAGGGCTTCGACGATAAGGTGATCCAGTACGCCAAGGAGATAGCGAGCAGGACGGCGCCGATTTCAATAGCGCTAGCCAAGAGGTTGACCAATAAGGCAGGTGAGGTGGCCAGCGATGTCGGCTTGGAGATGGAGTCCACCGCGATGGGCTTGCTGTTCTCCACGGAGGATCTAAAGGAGGGAATAACAGCATTTGCGCAGAAGAGGCAGCCCAACTTCAGGGGGAGATGAGCATGGATGTATATATAGTCGACTTTTTGAGAACCGCGTTCTCGCGGTCTCGTCCCAATGAGCCCGAGAAGGACGTATTCAATTCGATAAGAATGGATGAGGCCCTGGCCAAGTTGATACGGGAGTCTATAAATAGGACCGGGGTTAATCCGAAGGAGATAGGCGACGTTATAACCGGTTGCGCGCTTCAGGCGGACGAGAACTGGTTATACGCTGGTCGCCACCCCGTCTTTCTAGCCGATCTGCCCGTGGAGGTGCCCGCAATGGCCGTGGATAGGGCGTGCGCGTCCAGCATGACATCCATCTCAATAGGGGCTATGGAAATAATGAGCGGCAACTCCGATATAGTGCTGGCGGGCGGCATGGAGCATATGACCCATGTTCCAATGAGCAATAACCCCCATGTCGCGATAAACTTCAAATTAATGACTGACCCTCATTATGCTCACCTCCAAATGGGCATTGGCTACAACATGGGATTAACCGCGGAGAACCTGGCTCGGTACGCGAAAATACCGAAGGAGGAGATGGATCAGTTAGCATACAGAAGCCACATGTTAGCGGCTAAGTCGCTTGAGGAGGGGTGGTTCAAGGGCGAGATACTGCCCCTCGAGGTCGAGTACCAGGGAGATAGGATAGTGGTGGATAGGGATCAAAGCATAAGGCCCGACACCACGCTCGAGCAAATATCGAAACTGCCTCCAGCGTTCATGCCTAACGGCGTCATAACGGCTGGCAACTCATCCCCGCTCAACGCAGGCGCATCGCTGGTCATGTTGATGTCCGAGAAGAAGGTAAAGGAATACGGGTTGAAGCCTCTTGCCAAGATAAGATCCATGGGGTGGGCAGGCGTTCACCCGGCTCTGATGGGAATGGGGCCGGTGCCGGCCAGCCAGAAGGCGCTGCAGAGGGCTGGATTGAGGCCGGAGGACATAGATTACTGGGAAATAAACGAGGCGTTTGCGGTCGTGGTTCTATACGCGGTTAAGCAATTGGGGCTTGACATCAATAGAGTCAACATACACGGCGGCGCGATAGCGATTGGGCACCCTCTAGGGGCCACTGGGGCTAGGATAACTGGAACCCTGGCCAGGATATTGAATGAGAAGGGAAAGAACCTTGGCGTCGCCACGCTCTGCGTGGGTAGTGGGCAGGGATTCGCAATAGTGCTGGAGAGGGCTTGATAAAGGAAAATTAAATAATTATCTCTATCTCTATCTTTTCCATGAGCTCCCTATACCTGCTCCTAATCGTGACGTCGGTAACGCTGGCTATGCTCGCCACGTCCCGCTGCTTCGTTCTTATTCCGAATATCATCATTGCTATATAGACTGCCGCCGCTGCCACGGAGTAATTTGATTTTCCATTCAACAGCCTCTTCTCATGCGCCTTGTTCAGCAGATCCATGACGAAGCTATAGACGTTCTTCTTGCTTATGGGGCCGGTGTCTATGCCGTTCACCAGGGCAGTTACGTACTTCATAACATCGCTTCCATTGCTTTGAAGCTTATCGTAGCCAGCTTGCCTTATCTTGGTTATAACCCTGTTTAATCCGTGCCCGTCTATTCCTGACATCTTCACAAGGGTCTTTAGCCTGCAGGGTATTCCCTCCTTCTTGCAGTTAAGGTAAGTCAAGGCAACCGCGGTCTCCCTAAGGCGGGCCCTGTATCCCCGCTCCGCCAATTTCCTGTAATCCCTTATCACGTTTGGCAATATGTAGCTGGGCAATGATAGCTTTATTAGGAGTTGCTTCACGACGTGCCTTATCGTCACCACGTTACGCTCTATGCTGCTGGTCCTCGTTATTGCCTCTATCTTCCTGTTGAAGCTTATGGAGTACCTCTTGCCCATGATCTTCCCAATCCTGAGAATCCCAATCCCCAGGTTAGGCTGCGTCTCATCTATTGCCTGGGCACGCGCTCTGCTTGGCTTGTCCCCGAAGTCGCGCCACTCGGCTCCCATATCTATTATGGGCCTCTCCTCTATTACGGTGCCGCACTTACTGCATATTAACTCGCCTCTCTCTCCATCATATATTACATCCGTTGACCCACAGACTTGACACTTAATTTCCTCTACCTGCTTCACGCCTACCACCTCTCCTCTCTCTTCTATTCTCGCGCGATGCTCTCTTCTCCAAATCCTTCGCCGTGACGTAGATGGGCTTCCCCACTACCTCGTTCGGATCGGCGCGGCTTGTCTTTATCAATCCATAAGGGGCTTTGACGGGTCCTATCACGTCGTATAGGGCGCCGACTCGCTTCATGCCGTAGTCGAACACCTGAATGCCTAGGGGAGGAATGAAGGTTAACCTGGCCACTATCCTTCCATCGCTCGCCACATGGCTTACCGTGCCTATTTTCCTTAATGACATGGCGTATACGTTGCGGCCGCCCGTTTTTAACTGTAAACGCTAAATATTTCGGATAACTCTACCGGCCTCATTCATACATTATTAGCATAATATCATTAATCATGGGCTTGCATTATGCCTTTATATATTATATTTATAATTGAAAGTAATGATTCGGTTCCATCGCGTGGATTTCTAAAATCAAAATAACCTTTTTAAATAATAGATGGGCTGAATTAACCCATGGAGAATGCATCGACCCAAGTAGGGAGCGGCGATATCGACATAGTGTACTTCAAGAACCTCAGGGAGTTGATTTCCTACTTGGATCAGTTGATCTTGGATAACCAGAGAAAGGCAGAGGCAATAAATAAGGATATAGAGGCACTGAAGAGCCGCGTCGATAAATTCCAGGCATTGCAGCGGATAATAGAGGAATTAATAGAGAAAAACAAGGAGGTGCTGCCAACCGCAATAGAATTAACAGGGCTAAAGATATACATAGATCCAAGGCCCACCGACGAGTATGACATACTAAAGGAGGGTCTCGATGCCATAATGGATAGGAACTCCGTGCTTAAGAAGGTCAGGGATGTCGTGGATATATTGCAAAGCAAGGTAGGCCAGAGCGATACCATGATAGTGGTAGAAATGAGAAACGGCGTGCCGACAAAAATAGTGTTCAGAGGATGGTGAGCTCATAGTCGCATTTATTATGCGCAGCTTGTAGTGAATTGCTTTTATAGCCGCTGTGCGCTGGGCTTTCCATGAAGCTTCAAGTCGCGCTGGACTTGGTCGATATAGAGGTAGCGGCTAGCATGGCTAAGTCGCTCTACACCGCCGGAGCCGTCGACGTGCTGGAGGCAGGCACTCCATTGATAAAATCCAGCGGTATGTACTCCGTTGCCAGGCTAAGGTCGTGCTGCAGGAATGCAACTATATTTGCCGACCTCAAAACCATGGACGCAGGCGCAATAGAGGTTAGGATGGCTGGGGAGGCGGGCGCTGATATGGCCAGCGTATTGGCTGTAGCCCCCCTGGAGACAATAGTGGACTTCACCAAGACGGCGGCATCCATTGGGATTAAGTCCGTGGTCGACTTCATAGGGGTGACGGATGTGGAGGGTAGGCTTAGGGAGATCTTGGCGGCGGGGGCCAGGCCCGATTATGTCGGCCTTCACGTTGGCATTGATGTTCAGAAGAGCACTGGGTTGACGGCGGCCAACTTGATCGATAAGGCCGTTCAAATAAAGCAGAAGCACGGCATCCAGGTAACAATAGCAGGGGGCATAGATGAGAGGATAGCCAAATCACTGGCTGGAAGGGACATAGATATAGTGGTTGTGGGCGGCGCAATAACCGGAGCCGATGACCCACTCGCATCAGCATCCAGAATACGGCGCTCCCTGGGAATATAGCCCATGCGCCTCCAAATGGAGCGATCAGCGATACGCCGCGGCAACTTCATTTCTAAGCATCGACGTTTTCAGTTGATGGGGCTCTTCGTTGGCGCGTTTAGTTTCAGGTCTCCAAGGTAGTGAGTACTTCTCCGTTAATTTGGATTGGAAAATTCCATTGCTTTTAGCGATGGGGCCTTTTGAGAAGATTACAAATTGAAATGAAGAAGAGAAAAAGAATGGATACCATAGCCATTATGGTGGAAACACGGTCATAAAGAGGCGATGCATCGGGCCAAATTTGTCCGTAAATAAAATATTTTGCTGGATAACTTGTATTAACTACATTGTGCAATATCAGCGTGTACTTCACGTAGCCTGGGCTTTGTGGGGCCTGCTTAGACGGCGATAACGACTCGTAGATCTTAAGGGAGGTATTGGGTTTATTAACTAGGATTAAGTAGGAATTAGCATGATGGAATTGATAATCTCATCAGCGCTCGGCCTATTGAAATGAATGCCAAGCCTATTAAAAAGCGTGCCGATCCAGGTCAGGAAAAGCCTAAATGCCATATAGTCGCGGGGAGGGATGTAATTCAGCAGCCAAACCATCGCTTCTCATCAACTCCCCAATCCTAGGCTCATCATTAATGCGAATCCATAATAATAATCCAGTAATATTTATTGAGTTCAACTCTAATTTTACGATCTAAAAAGCTAATAAATACCTTTTACGTAATTTAATATTGAAATGCTATTCAAACAGCTTCAGATGTTTTATTATCAATGGCGGACCAGCTTCTTTATAAAGGAGATCCCGTACAAGTGTTTGAAAAATTTACTTGGATTTCACGTAGTATCTTTACAGGATGATGTAGAAAAATTTCTCTAAGAGTTATAAGATATTATGCATTATAAAAGAATGATGGAGCATTTTTAATTTAAAGTAAAATAATATAAAAACAATTTTAATCTTTTTACAAAGTAATAGTTAATAAGAACTTATTTGGTATTTTAGAATTTAGGAGAGGAAATAAGAAAACTGTTAAATATCTATTACTTGAAGTTTATCCTTGTAGGCTTCTATTATTTATTATTTTTTCATAATAAGACGCTTTATTTACTTAAACTTTTTACTAAGCTATGGAAGATCCAGGAAATTGTTCAAAGATCTTAACCTAAGCTTTTATCGATATCTTTAAATAATGGATTTTTAGACTATTATTTTAGGTGAAAATATTAAACCTCAGAATGATTTATATGATAATTTAGCAAAAGTAGCGGTTAAGGCTAAACAGGAACATTTTTCATCTTCTCAAGTTAACAATTTCTTGGAATATTCCCAATCTACTAGCGATAGAAACGAATTGTTTGTCTTTATAATGAGACAAGCAGAAAGAGGAAAATATACTGAAACAGCAAAGTTGATGCTAAACTACCTTAAGGATAAGGATATGTCAGAAATAAGGAAGTTTATTGGACTATTAAAGTGGGTAATGGACGCAATAGAAAACGTTAATGTCGATTCAAACATTAATAATTTTGAATCCTTGCTTGATCTTTACATCAAGAATTCAACTACAAACCAAGGTTATTCAGGATATCCTAGGCATCAAGGTGGTTCTCATGGATATAATAGGAGCTGATTTTGACACTCTGTCTTCGATAATTGATATTTCTGGATATCTCGTTAACGAATCCCCTTTGAGAGTAGGAGGAGGTAGGGGGAATAAATTTGACTCTGCTGCAGATTCTCCTATAATCACAATGGGCAATATTCCTTTCATTCCAGGTTCTACCTTAAAAGGATCCTTAAGATCTCTTGCAGAAGCTTACGCAAAAAGTATGGGATGGAAAGTTGTTTATCCATATGATGATGCAAAGGAAGAGGAACTTAACGATTGCATAACTTGTGTGCTTTTCGGTTCAAAGAACGTAGCTTCTAGGGTATATTTATTCGATTCTCCTTTAAAGGGGGACGTTAGGACGGGGATAAGAACTATGGTAGCCATCAATAGGGTCTTCGGAGCTCAACAACCCAAAATGTTATATAAGCTGGATTACATAGAACCCAATTCCCTTTTTGATTTTAAAATGAGAATAATTAACCTTGATGTAATTAATGGGGAAAATGATGAATGGAAGAAGAAAGGAGTACAAATAATTAATTTCCTTATTTCCCAACTTAAGGAAGGTATTATGATTGGTTCTAGGAAAAGTACGGGCTATGGATTAGTAAAGTTTAATGATGCTAAGTATGTTTTAAAGAAACTAGTTAACGGGGAGATGAAAGTAATTAAGGAGGGAAAATTATGACGCTCTTGATAAGAAAGGATATCTTGGCAAGGAGAGTTAAAATTTACGGCAAGATTGAGACTTTAGCTCCTTTAAGAATAGGAAAAGGTAGGGAAGAAACTAACCCAGAATCTGCAGCTACAATGCAAATTATACGAACTTATGATGAAAAACCTTTAATTCCCGGTAGTAGTTGGAAGGGAATTTTCAGATCCACAGGCGAGAAAATAGCTAAGGAGAACAGGATTTTCACTTGTACTGGTTTAACTAGGCAAACATGCATGGACAAGATTTTAAGCCAAGTTCAGTCATTAATGTCAAAAAACATAGATGAGGCTATAAAGCTAGTATGGGATGAGACTTGCATTAATTGTAAGATTTTTGGTGCCCCCTCGCTTTATTCTGCGATATCAATATTTGATTCTATTGCAGAAAAATTCAATATAGGATATAGACCAATGATAGCAATAAGTAGGGATACTGGGGCCGTTACTAGGAGCGCATTGGCAACAACAGAATACGTTGAGCCTGGTTCAATTTTTCCCTTTCTGTTAATAGGGAATAATCTCCCTAATTATGCAATAGGTTACATTATCAAAATTATGAGATACATAAATGACGGTCTGGTGCAGATAGGAGGAAATAAGAGTAGGGGTTTTGGTTTCATAACTTTCTCTAAATTAAGCTTGGAAATAAGCGACTATAAAGATGGCAAACTAAAAGCTATAGACGATCTTGATAAGGAAATAACTATCGATTTACCTAAAGATTCTGAAGGTAAAGATTTCTTCGTAAAAACTAAGCCTTTAGAGGAGGTGTTTAACAATGCAAAGATTTAATTCCCACTCAGTAATTTACACTGATAGAAGTTTACCACCAATAATGAAGATCCCAGTAACCTTGAGTATAGTATCAGAATATCTTCATATATCAGAGGATCCTAAACCTCTTCTCTCAGTTAAAATAAACGGTGACGTATCAAAGGTTATCAATGATTTTATTTTGGGCAAGAAGCCAAATTTAGATGCTTACTTTGAAAGGGATTACGTTAGATTTATGAGCACAGAAAAAGGTTTAGTAATCCCAGGAAATACTGTAAAAGGAGCAATAAGGAGTAGATTAGAATTATTAATGGACTGCGCATGTTACAATTCTCTAGGTAATAGGCCTTCCAAGAGTAAAAGCAATACGTACATAAGCATATATCATCCAAAGAGAAAACAAAGTGATAGATTTGATCCCTACAGAAATAAATATATTTGCTATGTTTGTAATCTTTTTGGAAATGCTGGGTTAGCTAGTAGAGTTAATTTTAGTGATCTTGAATTCCAAGAGGGCAAAGTAGATTTTATAACAATAAAAGGTATAATTTATGAAGTTGCGAGAAGAGGCTCTACATTTAAAGGAAATATTATCCTGGATAATCCTCAACCTCATGAAATAGGAATGCTGCTTTATGGTGCAGGATATAGAGGACAAGGTAAATGGAAAACCTTGTTATTAGGGAGATTTAAGTACGAGATGAAGGACTTTGGAAGAGTTAAATTCAATATACAAATAAATAATGCAGATTCCTACCTTAATGCTTTCTTATCCTTGCATAAAGGACATATCCATGACGTGGAGGAGGATTGGAAATGACTAAAATCGTACTCTGTTTTAAAAAAGATCTAAGTATTGAAATAAATGGCACTGAATGTATAACGAAAGTAGAAGTTGAAGAAGAGAAGTCTGACGATAAATCCAAGATAAAACATGGAAATCTCGAATACGTAGAGGAAAAGGTGATGAAAGATTATTAGAGGAATTTATAGACCTTTAAAGGGAAAAGTAGAGTTTACCGACGAGAAAAGAAATGAAAAAGCTTTCAAAAAATTAGTAAATTTAACTGCAAACTCAATCCTTATACTCTATAACTCTAGTTATATAAATGCTCCAGAAGATCTAGCTAACGCTCTTTCAGATATCATCTCTTTAGTATATAAGGCTCCCATGATTCTTCCGCCATTACCCTACACTTCTAAAAATAAATTTATTGCAAATAATTTTGATTATCTCACATCATATATAATTAATAGATATAAAGGGGATATTAAACCATCACAGATTCTAGATATAAGCGCTGATATTCTTATAAATATATTAAGATATGATTCTTATAAAGATATAGAAGATATTTATGAAACTTTAATTTCTACTCCTGCAGATACTAGACCAGGGAAGAATTTTTCTTCCCTTGCCTCACACATGAACCTTACGTCGCTAATAGCATGGTTAATATTCGGCAAAGCTAAAGATATACCGTATTATAGGTTAGCATCTATTTTGCACGATATAGGGAAGATGGTTGAGCCTGAAGCTCACATTGATGGAGCTACACAATTCTTTAATGAAGTTTTTAAAAAGATAAAAGAAGAGATAAAAAAAGGAAACACGAAAGAAAACATAATAGATTATTATTTTGATGTAGTAAAGGATAAGGTTGAAAAATATCACTCTATAGACTTTAAACCAGATCATATAGCAGCAGAAAATGAGAGATTTCCTAACAAAATTATAGAGGAAGCACTATCTAGGGATGAGAATTGTAAACCTTTTCTAGAAATGCTTGGGCAGAGAAGTACTGCAGAACTAAAGAAAAACGAAGAAGAATATAAGAAAAAATACGAATTATGTTCAAAGGAAGCTTATGAGTATATTAGATCTTATAAGCCTCAAAAGAATGCCGTATCAGAAAATACTAAGAATATTAAAGGATACATATATTACATAAACTTTACTGGAGTTCAGTCCTTCATCGAATACTTCAGCAACTTAAAGGATATTTCTACTGCGAGCTTCATGGTAGATTTTATAGTATCTACTTTACCTTTTGTTCACTTCGATAATTTACTTTCCCATAAAACTAGACTTCCATTGGAAGCATTACTTGTAGTTAGTGGAGGACATTCTATCCTAATAGGAAGATCAGACGTAAAGCCTGAAGATTTTATTAATGAAATAGAAAATGATCAATTACTAAAAGGCTTGGATATAGAATTATCTATTGCGTATAGACCTTTCTTTATCAATGATGACTTAGTGTCCTATGATGTTGTTACCGACTTAATTAGGGAATCACAGTTCAATAACTTGAATTTTAAGGGTACTAAAGTCCTTTCACTTGGGTTACACAGAAATTGCGATAACTGTAAAGAAAGGCCCGCTGTAGAGAAAATCGGCGAAGAATACTTATGCTCAAGATGTAAGATTATTAGAGACTATTCTAATAAAAGAGGATTTTCGGCTAGAGTAATGCCTAAATATTATATAAATGGAAAGGAAGTAGAAATAGGGTATAACGAGATAGATCCTATGGTTTTTATTTCTGGAGGACGCTCCAATGACGATTCTAGATACACTAGTATTATAAAATTCGACGCTAACGATGCATCAAAATATTTTGCAAATACTTTAACATGGAGTGAATATGTGGACAAGAGTTTCTATACAGATTATTGGATAAAGAAAAGCTTGAGGGATACAGTTAATGCATATTATAATAAAAACCCTGAAATGATAAAAAGGCTGATAGCCGGTATTCAATTCTTAGGAGGAGATGAAGGATTATTAATATCTCCCTCATTAATTTCTATTAATTTCATGATTGATATGATTAATGAAGTAAATAACAAGACTGGTGTTAATTTTAAGGTAGGAATAGCTACAGTAAAACCTGACCATCCAATACAGTTTGCAATATTTACTGCAGAAAAAATTATGGATAAAGCAAAGATAAAAGAAGGAAAAGGAGATAACAGTATTGGCATAATATTTTCGCCTTCTTTTATCTCACCATCAGTGGTAGAAAGTTTTCAGAAGGCAGGAGATTTTACAATATTAACGTTCCAAAATACTTTCTCTCAAATTGAAGAAATACTTAATGACGTATCAATTGATGTTTCTAAGGAAGACGATGATAATTTAAAGGATTATGTAAGAGAGCTAGAAGATATTGTAGAATTCCATTATAGGCATAAAAACATTAATGAGACATTGATTTATTTAATAAGAGAAAGAATTAGATATAGAAAATATTCTCAACTTATAGACTTGATTCTTAAAAGTTATGATTCTAAGAATAAAAAGATAAACTTACTAGATACATATTTTATTTTAAAAAATATACAATCAGGATTCTCTAAGGTGAGTAAGACATGAAATTTAAAGTTCATTTAAAAAATCTAAGTTCTTTAACTGTAGGTAATAGTTCAAGGATAGCTTATGTAGATATAGGATTTAACGATATGGGTATTCCAGGCTCAAGCATTAAAGGAGCAATGAGGACTGCTATATCTTGGGCAATAAAAAATGGATTAATTAAAGGATTTACTTCGTGCGGTGAAGTAAGGCCAGAAAAAATAAAAGAGGCACATAAGAATGGAGCTTGCGATATATGCAAACTGTTGGGATATCCAGACCATGAAGGAGTTCTAAGAGTATCTTCAATTAATGTAAGCAAAATGAACATACTAACTAGGGTTTCAATAGAAGACACTACTAACACTTCAAAGGAACATGCGTTATTTAAACAGGAAGTTATGCCTCCGAATCAAGATCTAACTTTCGAAATAGAACTTTATACTAACGATTGCAAGATGCTTGAATTAACCTTATTTTCATTATACTTCCTAAGACTCTGGAGATTAGGTAGAGGAGGAATGATAGATTTAAAGATAGATGAAATAAAGGAATGTCCTTCTCTAGAAGTAAAGAAATATTTAGGTGATTGGTTATGGCAATAATCCTTAGAATAACTCCAAAAGAACCCATATCATTCTATACTAGAGCAATAAAGACATATTACTTTACTACAAAGGACTATATTCCTGCTACAACTATTAGAGGAGCTTTACTTGAAGCTTATCTAAGGAAAAATAATAATAATATTAATGATTTTTACAAGAAATCTCTAAATTTTTATGTTAGTCCGGCATTTCCATTAAACTCTGCTCCCGCACATCCATTCTTACCTGCTATTACAAGGAAGAGTGAAAAATTCATGGAAGAACCTAACTCACTTCAAAATTTGAGCAAAAATAATGTGAGCAAATATTTAGAAAAAACTTTGAACGATATAAAAGAAAAGTCGGAGACAGAAGAAGGACAATATCCTAAGCCGAAAATAGGTACTATAGTGAAATTGATAGATCATGAGTCTACTCCATACCGATACGTTAGCAATAAATTTAGCTCAATAATTAATATGCACGTAGCCATAAACAAATTCCATGGTTCTTCGGAAGCTGGGATGTTATTTGCATACGAATATAAGGAAGTCGGAGATTTATGGGCTATTGCAAGTGAAGATCTAGAAATAGACGAGGCTTACATTGGAAAATCCAGATACAAAGGAGCTGGAAAAGTAGAGATAAAGAAGATTAAGGATTATAAAATACAGAATCCGACAGAAGGGGAATGGGCATACTGTTTGAGTCCATGTTTAGATAAATTCCTCGATAAAACCTATTTTGAGTACGATAATGCTTTAGGTAAAGAAGAATTATACAATGCATGGTTTACCTATAAAGATATTATGGGTAGAAAGCCACTGTTGAAGGTATTGTCTCCAGGCTCTATAGTAAAAATGAAGAAGATCAATGACTTGGATGAATTAAAGCCCGCAGGACTTAATTTTATAATAAAAATTAAGGACTTAAGATCTTTCCTAATGGAGGTGCAATAAAAATGAAATTTTATCTATTTAATCTATTATTTAAAACAAGCGGATTAAGAATAGGCGGAGAAACCGATAAGAACGTTTTATATTTCCTAAAATACGAAAATACATATATAATACCGTACAGCTCGTGGAAAGGGTCATTTAAAAGGATAACTGAATACGTGGCAAAATCTATGAATGTGGGAAGTTCTTCATTCCATAAAAATGATAGCCATCCAGGGTATACAGATTCTGACATAGCTAAGATAATGAATAACGTGAGAAATAAATCACAAAATGGGAAAATAAAAGGAAAAAACATTGTTAGCCAAGAATATCCTTATTTGACATCAATATTTTCTCCAGAGAACGAGTACAGTATTAAAGATGTAGAAAATAAGATAACTGAATATATAGCGTCTATTAAATGTCCTATAGATGGGCTTTATGGTTCTAATTTCTTCGCTTCAAAATTAACGTTTAGCGATTCCTATTTTGAAGAAACTACCGATTTCATTACCCACGTAACTATAAATAGAAAGACTATGAAGTCTCATGAAGAAGAAAAAGGTGGGCATCTATTTGATGAAGAGATATTAAGACCTAGTAAAATCACTCTTAAAATTATCCTTAGAATACCAAATGAAGAAGAACTAAAAGTATGGAAGAATACGCTAAGGTTCATAAATACTGAAGGTTTACAAATAGGTGCAGGTAAATCTAGAGGATTGGGATTATTGCAATTAGATAAAGAGAGTACAGTAGTGGAAATTGAAAATTTCAATAAAATATCTCGTAATATGGATGACTTTCTAAAATAATTAGTCTTTTTAGAGAAGTTTTAAAACTGTTAATCTGTAAAAATACATATGGGATCTCTGGTATATATAGCAGGAGATGTATCAAATTATAGCCCAGTTGAGTATAAATTTGAAGATAAAAAAGAAAAGACGTTCTTTTCGGCTCATGCTCTATCTAAAATATTTGGAGTAGAAAAGACAATAGCACTGCTACCAGATAGCTTGATACAGGCTCCAGATCAATCGGAAGAGGAAAAAGTAGAAACTATGAAGAAAGGTTATAGAAAACTTATCTTGGATAAAGCTAGTATTCTTAAAGATCAAGGGAAAATAGACCAGCAAATTGAGTCAGACATTAAGTCTTTCGTTGATAATCTTATCATTGAAGTTATACCTAACGTTGGAATAGGCCAAGCAATTAAAGTAAATTATAATGGAGAACTATTAAAGACAGACAAGAATGAAAATAAATTCCAAAGATATTCCTGCTCTAAATCTAGAAGCCCAGTTTTTATCTTTAATGTAGTTTATACAATACTTCACGATCTAATTAATAACGAAATAATTTTAGATTTAACTCATGGAACTAACGTTTTAACATCAATAGTCATGGCAGTAGGGTCTTTATTTGAAACTAGGTTTTTTGCAGCTCCTGTGATGGGACCGCCTACTCAAGATCAAGTAAATCAAGTAAACATCGTGGAGCTTACGGACATAGTAGAAGCGATGAAAGATTCATTAATGATAAGTTCTTCAATACAAGCGTTGGATGAAAGATATTTTAAAGACTATAGAGATAAATTAAATAGTCCTAATCTTAATCCTAATAATTTTAATGAGGAAAAAACTATTATTAGTAAAATAAAAGGTAAAGATCCTAGTAAAGTAATAGAACTATTATGGAACTTAAGAAACGGTTTTACAGTAAGAGCTGTACATTCAATGTCTGATGTTGAACAGTATTCACAACAACTTGAGAAAGACGTAAATGAACTTTCCAAATTTTATAGAGAGTGGTATAATCATCCAAGATTAGAAAATGTAAAAGAATTAATTGTTTCCAATTTTTACTCGACACTGGAAGTTAAAAATATCATTTTTAGAGGGAATGATATAGATAAGTTACACGAATTAGTCTCATTATACATTAAAGCAAAACTTTACGATAAAGCTATATCTTTATCAAGAGAATTACCCGTTGCAATATGTTTAGACTCTAATGGTGGAGGAACGTTTGAAGACGATGACAGAAAATATAAGGATTGTGAAGATTTAGTGACGTCTTATTTAAGACTAAAATACAGTAATTTAATACAAAATAGAAATTATTTAATGCATGGCGGATTATCTAAGGATATGAAGGTAGAGGTAAAAAACGGTATGCTAAACGAGAAGAACCAAATAGATAAGAAAATAATAGAGGAATACATAAAGGGATCCTTAAAAAGCGATTTAGAAGATATAATCAGAATATCTAAAGGATGAATTTCGTGTATAAATATTTTTAGTATCTTATCTTTTTATTGTGTATTTTAATACAAAATTTTTACGAATAATATTATAAACTGAAGTAAAGTTTTAAAACATGTTCTATAAATTATTTTATGGAAATTGAGGACGCTATCCTTAATCTCATGAAGCTTCTTTCAAGGATTTCAATTGATCAGCCTTATCTCGGTACTTCAATTTCAGTAGATTCCTTCCCTCAAAGCAAGAGAGGAGATGACGAGAAAGAAGCTCTAGAAAGACTGGTGAACTACCACGCCCTTACGGACGTAATTGGTAATACTACGCTATAAACTTTTGAAATACTAGGGAAATCCCTATGAACAATGACGTTGAAGATTCCTAGAACCAGTGAGCACAATGAGTCCGCTTCTCAATCCACCTCACCCGCTTGAGGTAGTCACTGAACCTCCCAGACCTGACTGCATTGACCTTAAGTTTACCGTAAGCTTCTGAAACAATGCCCAAGCCATTAGTTGGTATAAATTTTGGGTTTAGACGAAAAGGATTTAAGTGTATATACTGAAAGGAAGTATATGAGTTCTGAATACAAGCTTCCCCTGATAGGGGAGAAGTTCCCTGAAATGGAGGTGGAAACCACGCACGGTAAGATTAAATTGCCGGATCAATTTAAGGGTAAATGGTTCATGCTGTTCAGCCATCCGGGGGACTTCACTCCCGTCTGCACGACGGAGTTCGTGAGCTTCTCCAAGCGATACGATGATTTTAGAAAGTTGAACACGGAATTAATAGGGCTTTCGGTGGATAGCGTGATATCCCATGTGGAGTGGGTTAGGTGGATAGAGGATAATCTTAAGGTGAAAGTACCGTTCCCAATAATAGCGGATCCCATGGGCAACGTGGCGAGGAGGCTCGGCATGATACATGCAGAATCATCCACTAGCACCGTACGGGCGGTGTTCATAGTAGATGATAAAGGGATTGTTAGGCTGATACTGTACTACCCGCTGGAGATAGGGAGGAGCGTCAATGAATTGTTGAGGGTGATAAAGGCCCTTCAGGTAGTCGATAAATACGGCGTCGCGCTTCCAGCGAACTGGCCGGAGAACGAGGTGATAGGCGATAACGCGATAAACCCACCGCCTCACACGGTGGACGGCGCCGCGACTAGACTGAAGGAGTACAAGGGATACGCGTGGTGGCTCACCTATAGGGAAGTGCCCAGGACGGACGTGGAGGAAGCCAAGAGCATACTTAAAATAAAGGTGTGAGCGATCGGAAAACGCGTAAAACTAATTTACTCCTCGCTTCATTAACTATAAATGAATTTCAGGAAGGCCATTCCCACCGATTCGGCCGAGATAAAATCATTCACTGCGGATACATTTCCTTGGGGCGATTACCTACCTAACGAGATAGATGAATGGATAAGGGAGGGGAACGCATATGTTATGGAGGATAATGGACGAATACTGGCCGTGGCTTCCTTATTGATTTTATTTCAGGGAACTGCCTGGTTCCGCGGCCTTAGAGTTAGGAGGGAAGAGAGGCGGAGGGGGATTGGGCGCGCAATCACCAGCAACATGATAGAGACCGCCAAGAAAATGGGTGCCAGGCGAGCCATGCTGATGGTAGCCGAGTGGAACGATGCGAGCAGGTCGCTGGTTACATCAATGGGTTTTCGCCCAGTGATGAATTTGTGGGGAGGTGATGTAACAGCTAACGCCGCGAGGGTTGGCGACGACGAGATAAAGGACTACGTGAGGGATGCATTGACGGCGACAGGCGGCTACTTATGCTTACCGGATGATCCTTGGACGTGCACTAAGGCCTCCATTGAGGACGCGTTATCTCTGGCTCCCCCAGTGTATAGGGGTCCAGGCATAGGAATTGGGCGTTTCTCGGTGGGGTCGCCGACGGCTGGAGTCGATGCGTCCGTAGTGGCGACCAAGGATGGAGACTTCAAGAATAGGTATGGCATGTACACCATGTTCGAACTCGATATCTAGGAGCGCGAGCCAGTCCCCAGCCGGCAATTAGTTCGCCTTTAGGAATAAAGCCTAGATTACCTCCTCCCTCTCATCGTCGTCATCGTCGTCATCTGTGAAGCCAGTTATGGGGAGCGGAGTGGAATTACTCCTCATTGACTTATTGAGGCGATTGGGTTCCAGCATGCCGGATCTGAGGAAGTTAATCACTGAATAAATTACTATTGCTAGTCCACCATTGTAAAACGCTAATCCCATTCCCACTGACTTATCCATCACCAGGCTCGGAGCGCTTACCTGGACTGAAATGCCTGCATATGAATTAAACAGGGACATATCTATTGTTCCCATCATGATTATCAGAAATGCGATTGTGAGGAGCCATGCCAATTTCAATGGTTTGGATCCATCGTGTGCCTCCAGATTTATCAGCATTGCTCTGAGGATCGATATAAACGTGAATGCCTCTATCATTACTAAGAACAATGCTGTCGGCACGAACAGGACTATGCCTAGATTAGATGAGCCTGTCAGGAATACCTGCATCAACACGGCGTCCACGCTCATCATTGTGGCGATGGTAACGGAAGATAGGATCACCAATATTATCCTCCCCCCGTCAAATCTGCTATTTAAGCCCATCGTTCAGTATAGAAGTACACATATTTAAAAATTTTTCTATACCATAAAGTATTTTTATAAAATTAGAATAAAATCCTTTGATTTAATGGAAAGTATTTATAAATATAACGTTTATAATAACTGATACCTATATAAATACCATTATTCGAAACAGAACGAGACGATCAGCTTAAGGTTCACATCATTACACATTTGCATGGCTTGATCATAAATAGAATTCCCAATTCTAATCACGTCGCCGAACCCCCGAATAGCTTTCTTGGTAATGTATATCAATAAGTAGACCTAATTCTCGGTCTTCACAATGACCTCCTCAGCGCATTTATCAGGGAACTTTCTAAGTATATTAAAGAAAACAACATTATGGCGTGCATCAGTTAATTCTGGTTAATAGAGGGGTTTACCTCTAGTCTTTTTCTATTGAGGGATTACTGACGCACTCAGGATAAGAAGCAGCAATGGAACAGCCGCGATGTGTGAGTCCGAGCCCCCGCGCACAGGGTTGGGGGAGCGGCATGGCCTGGAATGTATATATAATTTATTTATCTTCCCATACGGAATGACCATAGCTAAGTTTAATAAACCGTTTTCAATCATGGCTGAGTGGACACGGAGAGAGCGCTCCTCATAATGCTCGCAATTGCGCTGGCCATCATGATAGCCATGTACGCCGACCTATACGTGGAGACCTACTACTCCTATAACCAATTGACTCAGAAGTATGCCGCGCTGGAGTCGTCCTACGCCAACCTTTACTTGAGCTACAATCAATTAAGCAGTTCATTCACTAAGCTGAGCAGTTACTACGCTGGGCTGAACTCCACTTATATGGGCTTGACCGAGAAGGTGGTTGAGACCAGCAATCAATTAAATTACTGCAGGAGTAATCTGACAATTGCTGTGAGCAACAACACCCAGCTGGCCCAGGAGTTGAGTTACTATAAGGAGTCGCTGAACATATTGACCAGCAAAAACGAGTCGCTCAGCATGGAGCTGAATAAATTGATACAGATCGATTCATCCCTTAAGGCCAATAACTCGCTGCTCCAAAGCCAGGTAAATCAACTGAACTCCACAATATACTCCATTAACTCCAGCTACAACTCCCTCCTAGCCAGGTACGCGGTTACCAAGTATTACTATGAAGTATACGGTAATGCCAGCAACGGCGTTTCATGCAACATAACGCTAATACCACAAGCCAATAACACGACGCTCATAGCGAGCGGCTCGGCTAGCCAACCGGTGAGGAGCGAAATGCTAGGCTGGGATCAATCCTCCGCTCCCCAAGTATACGTGCTGCTCCTAATCCCAGATGAGTCGGCCCCTCTAGCCGCGTTCTCAACAGTGCTAAGCATCGGCTCATCATCATGGAGCCTATCGACGGTGCTGCCATCCACCAGCAATGGGGGTTATATAACGATGGAGAGCTCAGTGAATGCTTACATAAAGACGCTGACCATACACACGACTCTGCAGGAAGGCAATAAATACATAGCCGCCATAGCTATAGTGCCGGGGACAAACGCCCTCTCGCTGCTCAATGCAGCCAACATAGTGTCCCAGACCTGTATATTAGAGGTAATGAAGCCAGGCTGAAAATAGCAAGCGCCTCATAGGTAGGTTTTTAAACGATGAATTCGCGAGCAATCAATGAATCGCAAGGCCATGCTCGGCCTAAGCTTCCTGGCCGTCGCATCCGCTCTAGCAGTGATGGATGCTGTCGAGATGCCGTTCGTGGATCCATTGATTGATAAAATCGCCTCCATCATCGCTCAATACTCGATTTACCCGTTTTACTTCGTGAAGTTGATCCTATTCGATGGCCCAATATATGTATTGACGCATACAGGCTATGCTGGCGTGTTCTCCCTAATGGTGATGGAATCAGCCTCGCTTCCCGTCCCCAGCGAGCTGGTTCTTCCCTACGCTGGGTACTTGGCGTTCCTGGGCTACTTGGGGTTGACCCAGACAATACTTGTATCAACGCTTGCCTCCCTTGTTGGATCCCTGATCGACTACTGGCTTGGACTGATCGCCGGCAGGCCCATAGTGTTGAGGCTTGGGCGGTATATTGGAATACGCGAGGATCATCTCTCCAAGGCTGAGAAGTGGTTCGACTCAAGGGGTAGATTCGCAGTACTGCTTGCTAGATTTGTGCCTGGCCTTAGGTCCATAATATCTATACCGGCCGGCATAGCCGAAATGAACGTCTGGGAGTTCCTCATCTACACAACTATAGGCTCTGGCGCGTGGAATGCAGGATTGGTAGTGATGGGCTACTACCTAGGCCAGAATTGGGGGTTGATCTATTCATTCATCAAAACGGATTATACATCAATAGCCTTGATAATCACCGCCATCGGCGCGATTTATATGGTTTTAAAGATAAGAAGCAAGGATAAGTGAGTTATCCCATCTTGGCTTTTCAGTTGTTCTAGCGAGATTTAGGTTTGGGGGATCATTGATTATGCAACCAGCAAGCCACCTTTCGCTTACCGTATTGAACCAGGGGCGGTTCCTTTTGCTTGCATATATCCATTGCAAAGGGACACCTAGGGTGAAATCTGCAACCAGATGGTGGATTAATCAAGCTCGGCACCTCCCCTGTTGGTGGCTGTAGTTCCTTCTTATTCATGGTAGGTATGGATGCCATCAATGACTGAGTATATGGATGGGCTGGATTCCTGAATATCTCCTCCTTATCCCCGTATTCAACCACCTTTCCTGCGTACATTATCGCCACCCTATCAGATATATAATACGCCACAGCAATGTTGTGAGTTATGAATAAGTATGTCAAGCCAAGCTTTCTCTTTATATCGATCAATAGGTTCAATACCTGGGCCTGAAGAGAAGCGTCTAGCGCGGAAGTAGGCTCATCCAGGACTATGAATTTTGCGTTCTTCTTAGCTATTGCCCGAGCCACGGCAACCCTCTGAACCTGACCCCCGGATAATTCCCTGGGTCGCTTGCCCCCGTGTTCTTTGTAATTAAGCCCTACTAACTCCATTACTTCAATGACCCTCTTCTCATCCATGTGACCCAAGGGTTCGGATATTATCTCCTTAACGGTTAACCTTGGATTCAATGAACTATACGGGTTTTGAAATATCATGGCTACATTATCTCTAACCCATGAAATTGACGATCGATTAACCTCTCTGCCCATGAATATGTATTTCCCGCTGTCAGGCTCCTCTAGGGTAACCAATAGTTTACCAAGGGTCGTCTTCCCGCTGCCGCTTTCTCCGATGAGCCCCATGGTTTCTCCACTGTTTATGTCCAGCGTGACATCATCCACTGCCCTCACGTAGACCGGCTTTCGCCCGGCCAGCCTATCCAGTATTCCTATCTTATACGCCATGTAATATTTACGGATGTTCTCAACGCTTATGACCTCACTCATACAGCCAACACCTTACCCTTCTCTTATCCATTTTAATTAATTCCGGCTCCCGTTGTTTGCATACATCCATCACGAATGGACATCTGGGGTTGAACTTACAGCCGCTGGGGAGCTGCATGAATGATGGGGGTTGGCCTGGAATGGACTCCAGCTTCACGTCTGGACTGACGAACTTGGACATATCCGGGACGCCGGCAATTAATTTCTGAGTGTATGGGTGAGATGGTTCCCTGATCACGGATTCTACATCCCCATCCTCCATTATCCTCCCAGCATATAATACCACCAATCTGCTCGAGATAACGTATGCCAAACTTATGTCGTGTGTTATGAATAAAATGGATATGTCCAGCTTCTTATTGAGCTCCTTGAATAGATTGACCACCTGTGCTTGTATCGTTACATCAAGGGCGGACGTCGGTTCGTCTGCTATCAAGACCTTGGGCTTTAGTATTAATGACATCGCCAACACCACCCTCTGTATTTGGCCGCCCGAGAGTTGGTGCGGATATTTTCGCATTATCACGTCGGGATCAGGAAATCTCAGGTCCTTCAGCGCATTTATGGACATCTCATATCCCTTATCCTCGTTCCACTTCTCACCGCTCCGCTCCATTTTTATTCGAGCAGCCTCCAAAAGTTGATAACCAACTGTCTTAACTGGGTTTAGGCTGGTGAACGGGTTTTGAAGCACCATGAAGACGGACGTTCCCCTATACTTGGTTACCTCGCCCTCGCTGAGCGATAATAAGTCCTTTCCATCTATTTGAATAGATCCATTAACTACAGCGCTGGGCGGCAGTAACCTAGTAATGGCTTGGCCCAACGTGGACTTGCCGCTGCCGCTCTCGCCCACTATTCCAACTATTTCTCCCCTATCTATATCCAAGTCCACATTATCGAGTACATTCAATTTTCCATAAATTGTCCTATAACTAACGCTTAGGTTTCTTATGCTGAGCAACACATTGATCACCTAGTACGCCGCCCTACCACCTATTATGTCTTGCAGCCGGTCCCCCAGCAACACGAAGCCAAGCGCTATGACCAGCACCGCCAGGCTTGGATATATTGCCCACCACCAATACCTGGGGAATCCGTAGGAGACGCCGTCCGATGCCATGGTGCCAAGTATTGGAGTGCCCGGCTGTATGCCTACCCCAATGAAGTTAAGCACGGAAGCAGTTAATATCACGTTGCCGAAATCAAGCATTGCATACGCTATTATCGGATCGACCGCGTTCATGAAGAGGTATTTAGTGAATAACTTTAGGGGAGACACTCTGTACAATTGCGCAGCCGCTATGTAATCCATCGATTTAACCTTCAAGGTCTCCGCCCTGAATAACCTAGCGTATATTGGCCACCAAATTATTATGAAGGCGTAAATCATCCCTATGAAGCTGGCATGCAGCAGGACCGCCACCACTATTGCCAGCACTATTGCCGGCACGGATAGAAATGCGTCTGTGATCCTCATCAATATCTCATCCCACCAACCCCCGAAGTAACCAGCCGCTATGCCAAGCACTGCACCTATGAGTATTGCTGAGAGCACTACCACGAATGCAGGATAAGCCGCGCTGTACGGTATGGAATACAGTATCCTTGACCATATATCCTGGCCATCTGCGTTGGTTCCCATGATGTACTTAAACGAGGGCGGCAGAAGCGAGGTGGACTGGGAAATCACCATTGGATTGTGGGGAAGCAAGACAAAGGCTAGGCGTGGATCATGGGTCTCAACCGCGGCTATCTCAAGGGAACCTTGAATTAATGCCCACACTACGAACAGCGTTACTATTATCAGTCCCAATAATCCCGCTGGGTCCTTGGCGATAAGCCTCACCCACTCAACCAAAGCATTTCTGCGCTTAGTTGCTTGCTCCATCATGATATCCTCACCCGTGGATCCAAGATTCCATACAATATATCCGCTATGAAGTTAGCTATTATAACCGATACTCCAACGAAAAACGTTATGTCGTATATCATTAGCGGATCCACGCTCGTTATAGCCACGGTAGTTATGTAACCCATACCATGATAGGCAAATACGTCCTCCGCGACGAATGCCCCGGACCACGACAACGCGAATGCCAATACCATCAATGTGACGAGCGGTATCATGGCATTGCGAAGCCCTATTCCATACACTACCTTGCGCTTCGGCAGCCCCTTAGCGTAGCCCAATTTTGCATAATCGCTGTCCAACACGTCAAGCATGGTATTCCTAGCCATCCTAGTATATATTCCAAAACTATAAAGCGCTACGGCCAGCATGGGCAGTATCATATGCTGAAGGTAGCTGGTGAAGTATGGCCAGTCGCCCTCTATCAGTGAATCTATTAATGGAACGCCGGTAATAGGTTTGGGAGCTGGCAGTAGTTCATTAACATAGCCAGAAGGCGGTAGTCCTATCATGCCGTGAGTCAATCCAGGCAGCCAAAAAGCGAATATAAGCAATAGTAGGAGCGCTATGAAGTAGGGAGGAGATGACCATGTGAATATGTAGAAAGCCCTCGTCAAGTAATCGTGCACTTTATTCCTATTGCTTGCGGCCACGGCGCCAAGTGCCATGCCTATCAACACTGTCAAGATAACAGCAGGTATAGTGAATGATAATGTTATCGGAAGATAATGTAGGATTATTTGAGACTCAGGTTCCTTGTATATGGGGTCATACCCCAAATTTCCCCTGAATATATCAATTAAGTAATTTACAAATTGAATGTAAAGTGGCGCATTTAAGTGATACTCATGAACTATTGCCTCCAACTGCGCCATGGTTGGCCTAGGGCCTGCATACAAGCGGGCCAGGGATAGCGGCGTTCTGTATATTGCATGCACCAATATAAACATCAATAGGATCAATAATATTAAAGTCACGAATGCATTTATGATACGCCTTATCACGAACACCAGAAATCCGGTCTCGGCCATCCACCTAAGCAAATAGCATTAATTTATAAGTTTTACTTATTTCCATTTATATTATAGATTTATAAAAAAAGAAAGGATTTTTAAATAAACTTGTGAAGAACGCGTCTAATTCAGTACCTTAGTCACTTGAGTCCCATTCGAGTATTGTATCACGTTTATGGTAACGGGCTGGTAATACATTGTGTTGTAGAAGTAGTCATCCCACGTCCAAGTTATTCCCTTCAAGTAGGGCTGAGTAAAGAGGTAGTACTCCGGCCAAGGCATCCAGTAGTACGGGGCCTCATTATAGGTTATATTGTATATCTCTGCAACCATGTGCTGCTGCTCCGTGGCGTTGGCTACGAAGGGGGCAGTGGCGGTTAGATTATTCACCACCGAGTTATTGAACCAGGCCATGTTGCCCGATATGCCACCGTTCGCCACGTTGAGTATGGAATACATCAATTGATATATCGGGTCCGGCCAATCGGGAACCCATCCTAGGGACACCATTCTAGCGGTGGTGGAGGGCGCGGTCCATTGATCGGTCTCCGCAGTAGTGGCGTAGCTGATGGTAGTGGGTATGCCTATTTGATTAAGGTCTTGGGTTATTATGGTTAGCTGGGCCTCTGCTAATGGGGTTATTGGCGGTATCACGGTTATCGGTATTGTGGGTAGCTTCTGCCCATTCGGGTTTCCTATCACAGTGCCATTGGGCAGCACGGTATAGAAGTCGCCCTGCCATCCAGATTTATTAAGGTATTCTATTGCCAAGTTGGGCGAGTAGGTATAGTTGGGTAGGTTCTCTGGGTCATAGAATCCGAGAGGCGCGTATTGCGGATCCGATGGTCCTAGGTACTCCTCGGCCAGCAGCTTATGCAGCAGTGGGGAGTAGTAGGTATACAAAACAGCCGTGCTGTTTATGGCATGCACCACAGCCAATCTGAAATCGGTTATATTGGTGGGCCATCTGGCATTATTCATGGATATGTAGAGAACGCCTGCCGGCATGTATCCAAAGAAGGAAATTATGTCTTGTGGAGGCAAGTACTTAGCATACTCATATCCATCATATATTTGACCGAAGAACTGCGGCGATACGGTCGAGATCTGAGCAGCATTTGTATCGAAGAGGCTGACCCTGTCCGTGTGAGATAGAGCTATCTCCTCCTCTATTATCGGAATGTGAGCTGGTTGAAGAAGCACGGGCAGGCTGCCGGCTGGGTAATTGTTGCCCCAATAGTTGGGATTCGCCTTCAATATTATCTCAGTGAACTCGCCTGGGGTCCCAACCACCTTATAGATCTCGTAGGGACCAGTGCCTGGCGCTCCGTACTGATTTATGTAGCTGTTGGACGTCATGGGTTGAACACCTCCGTGTGCGTCAACGTAGCCCGGAGGCACCATGGCGCCCCACCAAGCAGCTAAGTCTAAGAGGAAGAATCTATACGGATGAAGCGTATTCAATTCCACAGTATATGGACCAAGTACCACAACTGCTTGATTCGGATAGCTCATTAGCTTTTGTATGGTGGAGTTATGGACGTTGAAATTACTTAATACGTTTGCCAAGGCATTGGCGCAAAGGGATGCATTGGTTAGGTATGCATCATTGCCGGTAACGCTGGCCAACGCATGGCAGGCACCCCACGGTATGGTAAAGCCCGTGGCCAAGAACTTGGATGCACTGAACAATAACCTTAGGTAATTACTTATTCCGACTCCCTGCCCCATAACTATTGTGCGGTATAGGCTGAACCAGACCACCGAGGAGTTGAATGCCTCACCGTCGGAGAAGTAGACGCCCTTCCTCAGGGTAAATGTATAGTTCTGATATGTAGGGCTAATCGTCCAGTTAGTGGCCAGCGCCGGTTCGACCTGGAAGTAATTGCTGGGGTTCCACGTGACTAATCCTTGATACACTGAGTTGAATGTGCTTGTATCTATTGTATAGAATCCCGTGGCTGGGTCAAGCGCATCGGGCGAGTAGGTTAGCGATATATCGATTAATTCGCTTGAGTTGGGTGGAGCCAGCACTATTGTCTTGTTTGATACTATGGATACGGCTGGCGCCGTGGTGGTTGTGGTAGTTGGAGTCGTAGTCGTAGTAGGAGTAGTGGTAGTTGGAGTTGTCGTGGTTGTGGTAGTTGGAGTCGTAGTCGTAGTAGTGGTGACCTTGGGGTGATAAGTGGCTGCTACTACGCCCACTATCACCACCACTACCACCACCACAACTATTGTCGCTAGAAGCGTTTTTGATATTCCTTTATTTGTGTGCGATCTGCGCATACGTGCTTGTGATAGATACCTTTTTAAAAATTTTTCCACAAAAACGTATTATACCTTTATTTGTACAATCTATAATTAATATAGTAGCCAATCTTATATCAATATAGTATCCTATATAATATAGAATACATTTCAATTATGATCTTGATCAAGGATGGTTCTCAATCATATGGTAGATCAATGAGATATTAAGGATTAAATTATTTCCATTCTAGGCAATAAGGCAGAATCAATTAATCCATTATCGCTGGCCATCTTGAGCAGCAATTGATGAGCCTTGATTCCCTCCTCGCCCATATCGAGAGTTCTTTGGTTGACGTACATCTTAACGAACTCGCCTATTTTCTTGCCGCTTCTGGAGAACTTGGATGCATACTTTAGCGCCTCCTCCTCATGGCTCCACGCATACCGTATGCTTTCTTGAAGCGCATTCCTAATCCTTAACGCGGCGTCCCTGCCCAGTCTCTTGTTCACCACGTCGACCCCCAGCGGCATCGGCAATCCATTTGACTCGCTTCTCCACCAATCCCATAAATCCAAGATATTGACGAGCCCCATGTCGCTATACGTGAGCTGCGCATCATGTATGAGCAGGCCAGCATCAACTTCTCCCCTCAGTACCATATCAGGTATTAGGTCGAACCTGGCGAAGACCTCCGTGTACCCTCCCCCAGTGGCCAGTCTCAACAATAGTCGTGCAGTGGTGTACTCGCCCGGAACCGCTACTTTTAGCCCCCTCAATCCCATTCTCCGCTTGGCCACAACCATGGGTCCATACCCCTCCCCCATGCTCACCCCGGTCCTAAGCAGGTAGAACTTATCCACGACGTACGCGAATCCATGTGCGCTCATTGCTGTCACATCCACATTCCATCCCCCTATTATCTTCTTATTGAGGGTCTCTATGTCCTCCACCACCTGCTCTATCCCCTCGAAGCCGGGCACCGACACGGCGCCGCTCGCTATTCCGTAGAACATATAGGCATCGTCCGGATCAGGGGTGTGAGCTATGATAAGCTTGCCCATGCTTGAAGCTGACTGGAGGCATTAAAAATAATTACGCCATAACGCTGGCTCCTGGCCCCGGTTCTGATTTTTGGCTGAAACTTGGCGTACCGCAACTTCAATTAAAAGGCGGCTCCCAAGTCCTAGATGGAATTGGTGGATCGCACCTAAAGAAATGATTAGACCGCTCACTTTGGGCTTTCATTGAGTAGCTCGGCCAGAGTCCTCAATGCAGTGCTTAGCTTAGCTTCATCGTATCCCAATTTTATCGATTCATGGTATCTTTTAGCCTCGTCTAGGCTTATTCCTGTTATCCTGGACGTCTCTGCTGCATCCTCATCAATGGGAATTGGCCTAATATGGCTTAGATCAATCGATGCATCCCTGGCGCCGGTGGCCGCGTAGACGGGATTTATTCCCAATACGTCTCTCACCAACTCGCCCACATCCGCCACCACGTGGAACGATGTGCGCGCCTTAAGTGCCTCATCCCCGAGCACCAATGCGCATCTATAAACAGAAAGGAGGAGACCAGCATTGGCGCTGAATCCAGTAATTATCCTCGATTTAATTCCGGCCCTATCCATGACTATGCCCAGGTATGCCACGGCAGATCGACTCTCGGGGGAGGCGGCTATGGATCCGCACTCCCTGAGCGGCACTGGGTTCCTTGATACCACTAGGACACTCATTGTCTCGGCCTCGCTATATACCATGGGGCCCGGCGCCGGTTGTAACTTTCCGTCGATTAACATGAATATGGGAACTAGACCCGCCGTTATAATTCCATTGCTTATCAATGCATGCGCATCGGGCGGCAGCGCTGTTAAGACTTCAATTCCGGAATCCGTGAGGGATCGCTTGAGGGGAGCCGCGTACCTGTAGGGAGGGACTGCGTACTTAATGGGCAACCTGATCGCCGGCCCTGTAGTACTTTTCATAAGTCGTGTCCCGCTCGTAGGGTTCCCAACCAGCCGTCTTCAGCATGTAAGCCAACTCATCGGCCCTCTTCCCAGCGCTTTCCCTGCCGCTAGCCGCAGATATTACAGCCTCATTATAGAACGTGCCGCCCAAATCATTTGCTCCATGAGATAGCGCGGCCTGCGCCAATTTATCCCCCATGGATACCCAGTAAGCCACTATATTATCAACCAACCCAAGCAATGCTAGCCGGGACGCAGCTATTATCCTCAAGTCATACTGCCCATCTAGCCTTGCTTTGCCGGCCGACAGCTTGCCCAGGGGAGTGCTTCCTGGATTGAATCTGACGGGTATGAATGACACCAAGCCCGGCGCCCTTCGTTGGAGCTCTGTTAGCCTAGTTATATGACGCGCTATGTGTATTGGCTCCTCTATGTGCCCGTACATCATTATCGAGTTGGTCTTTATCCCGAGCCTATGCGCCTCCTCCTGAACAGATAGGTATTCCTCTGGGCTTGCCTTTAATGGCGCTATCCTCCTCTGTATCTCCTCGTCCAGTATCTCGGTTCCTCCCCCTGGCATAGCATCCAGCCCCAGTTCCTTGAATCGTTGAAGTACCTCCCGCACGCTGTTGCCTGTTGTTTTTGCTATGAACCATATCTCCTCCGCAGTGAATGCCTTAAGGGATGCTCTTGGCGCGGCCTCCTTTATGCTTTTTATCAATTCCTCATAATAATCAAGCCCTATGCTTGGATTGTTCCCTCCAACCATATGAATCTCCGCGATGCCGAGATCCCTCCAAGCCTTTCCAACCAGCGCAGCCATTTTCTTGGGCTCGATTAGGTACCCCTTTTCACTTCCTGGCCTGGCATAAAACGCGCAGAACGTGCAATTGGTCACGCATACGTTGGTGTATGTAACATATATGTTCCTAATGAAGCTGCCCCTATTGCCCTTAACTGACCTAGCGTAGTAATCCGCGGCGGCGGCGAGGGGGTGGAAGGGAGCATTAAGGAGTCCCTCCACGTCTGTCACGTCCAATCTATCGCCATGTATTGCCTTCTCCAAGGGCCTTGAATCCTTGGTTAATTCCTCCAACCAACGGGGAGGATCAAACATGAAACAGCCCTCCCGCTTCTCTCTTAAATACTTTAACTTCTACGAGTGATATACTCAATGGATCGCGTAGGCCGTTAGCGATGGTTACGCTATGGCACTCTTCATACAGCAATGTAAATTAACGTGAGCCCATAATTCGTATTAGTTTTTTATTTTACGCTATGGCTGTTGATTTATGGCATTCATTCTAGTCAAGCTGCGGAGCGATAAAACCAATCTGGTCGGGCTCGTGAATGCATTGCCGGTATCCGTGGTCTTGCTCCAGATAATAAGAAGGGGGCGGGCGGCCCTGGTTGAAGTGGAGGGAGACGTCTCGGCGGCAGTCAATGCTGTAATTGGAATGCCTGAGGTGATATATGCAAGGCCGATTCAGGATAACATGGACATAATAGCGCTTGGCAGGGGAAGCTTGGTAAACGCGTTATCCAGGAGGTTCGGCGATATGTACTCAAGCCATGCATTGTTTAGGGTTGGATTCGACTATGCATCATCCATGCTGGACAGCCTATCCATGGCTCAAGGTGGTTATAACGCAGTCGAGTTAATAATGGACGTGGCGTGGGCTATGGGTTACTTCGATGATTATAGCGCATCGCAAGGCTTCTCTAGGATTTACCTGTCCAATCCATTCGATGCGGCAATTGGTTCGCAATTCATGTTGGGCTTCATAAATGGCACCTTAAATACAGCGATTGGCAGGGCATTCGGCGTGGAGCTGAGCGAGGTGGCGGGGAGCAGGTATACATTCGTGTCCCGCGAGCTCATGTAATAAATTTCCTCAATGAAATATTTCTGATTGTCGAAATGACTCTCATTCCTGCCTGCCCTGTAATTCCCGATAAACACGCGGCTCAAGCCCTAATGTCCTCATCGCGTTCACGGCATTATCCATTCCGCCCCTGAATAAATGGGAGGGGCAGTCATCATCTGACGACCCGAATCGCGGCACGTACTCGTGCGAAGAGGCCAGCAGGCAGGCCAGCTTGTGTTCCATTTCTGGATCATTAGTCAATGCCGACGCCACCCCAAGTAGCCTTCCAGCCATCAATAGCCAATCCACGTGCCAGTGCGGCTTCGTTATGGGTCTCATATACCTGCCTAACCTAACCGATAATCCATTCATGGCTCGACCAACATACAGGTAAACTCCTCGACTTAATTCGCGTCCTAATATGTGAAGAGGCAGTTGAAGCTCTATTTCCAATACATACACGCCTTTATCTCTTCCTGCCATACCGACCCATCAACTCAGCGGATGCCATTACGTGGCCCTCCATGGATCGCCTAACATCTCCGACCCGCGCACCCCCTCTTAATTGAAGCATGGAATCTAGGGCGTACAACCTTATGAAGTATCTATGAGGTTGGTGAGTCCTTGGCGGGCAAGGACCGCCGTAACCGATCTCGCCGAAATCGTTGACTCCCTGCAATCCCTGGGGCACCTCCTTTTCCTTGCTGATGCCCTCCGGCAGCGAGGCTAGCGTGGGGGGAATATTATAGAGAACCCAGTGCGTGAATACCTGCATTGGCGCATCGGGGTCATCCATTATCAATGCGAATGATTTAACCCCACCAGGTACACCGTTCCACGATAATGGCATTGATATATCGTCTCCATCGCACGTGAACTTAACCGGTATCATTTCCCCGTTCTTGAAAGCCGGACTCCAGAGATCCATGTGAGGCAATTGCATCGATTCGTTATAAATCATTCGGTTAATTGGAACCCACAATTATTTGTCTAGATTACATTGGCCTTAAACCTGATAAGCTTTAAAGCGGATGCAGATAACGCGATAGTGCCGACACCACCATGGAACCAGGAGAGGCTGCAGGCATTGCAGTCGCTTCGGGAGGCTGGGATAGATCCATATCCTCATAAGTACGAGATAACGCATACAATCCATGAGATAAGGGAGATCGCTAAGTCACGCCCATTCACGGCTCCCTCCAAGGAGATGACGTTCATAGAGACCAACATAAGCACTGCGGGCAGGATAGCCAATATCAGGCCACATGGAAAGGCATCGTTTGTGGATATATTCGATGAGGGGGAAAAGCTTCAATTGTATCTCAGAGTCAATGAGTTGGGAAATAGGTACGATGAATTCCTCCGCTTCATAGATAGAGGCGATATAGTAGGAGTGAGGGGAAATCTGTTTTACACCATGAAGGGCGAGCTCACTTTATTGGTGGAGGACTATAGGTTGCTATCCAAGGCCCTCCTAGACCCACCCGATTGGACTAATTACACCACGGAGTGGCGGTACTCCCATAGATACTTAGATTTCCTGTACAATCCATCAGCCAGGAGGAGCATATCCATCAGGTTCAAGGCTACACAAACAATCCGGGAGTTCCTTTTCGAGAGGGGATTCATGGAGGTGGAGACGCCGGTGGTTCAACCCGTTTATGGCGGTGCCTTGGCTAAGCCGTTCAGAACTCACGTCAATGCCTTAGATGAGGACTGGTACCTCAGGATAAGCCTTGAACTTTACCTGAAGAGGTTCATAATAGGGGGCTTTGATAAGGTGTTCGAGATAGGCAAGGTGTTCAGGAATGAGGATATAGACGTCACGCATAACCCTGAGTATACCTTGATGGAGCTTTACTGGGCCTATGCGGATTATAATGACTTGATGAAGTTAACGGAGGAGATGATAAGCAGTGTTGCTGTGAAGACGCTGGGAACTAGCACGGTGAAGTACGGATCGATCGAGATATCGTTGGAGCCCCCATTCAAGAGAATAACCATGAGCGAATCCCTCAGCAATGCATTGGGTCTGGACGTGGATTCCTTGAGCGATGCTGAATTGAAGGCATTGATGGATAAGCATGGATTGGTGCCTAGAGGCGGCGAGTACGTGAGGGGGTTAATGATCGAGAAGTTATTCGATAAGCTCGTCACCCCCAGCCTAATCCAACCCACGTTTATAACGGATTACCCGCTGGAGACGACGCCGCTCTGCAAGCCTCACAGGTCGAAGCCCGGCCTGATAGAGCGGTTCGAGCTCTACATAGCTGGAATGGAGCTGGCTAATGCATACACGGAGCTAAACGATCCAATACTCCAGCACAAGCTCTTTGAGGACGAGCAGAGAAGGTTCCAGAGGGGGGATGAGGAGGCCCACCCATACGATTTCGATTTCGTGGTTGCCATGAGCTACGGCATGCCGCCCACGGGAGGCCTTGGGCTGGGAGTGGATAGGTTGGCAATGATACTCACCGACAATGAATCGATAAAGGAAGTAATTCCATTTCCAATGATAAAGAAAACGGGAGGCCAGCAGTGACCAACCCCCCCTCCCAATGCTCAGCGGCTTGGGTTTCCCAAGGTCTTCGCGACCACGTAAAACACGTACCTGCTATACTCTATGCCCTCCCCCTGCACTGCGAGAGATCGGCCTTCGCCATTTTTGAATCAAGCGAATTAGATAGGTTTTATTTGCATTGATCGTTGAGGAATTGCTTTATTGCGCTGCTTATCTCCCTTAAATGCTGGGATCGCGGTGTGTGTCCCATGCCGTTCACCACCACCTTGGCGAACCTATGGGCCTTAGCCTCAATCGTTGTCAATTGATTCCGAGGAACTATCTCGTCGGCAGTGCCCCAAATATAAAGTATGGGCGGCGTATCATCATTTATGTAGTTTATTGGAGATGTTTGTATGAAGTAGTCATCCTTGGGGTACTTCCTCCGAAGCTCCTCGTAGATCGCCCTGCGGGGAGTCCCCTCTGCTCCCTCCTCCAAGTACTTTAGCTGGAGCAGCCTATCGACGGGAGCCGACACAACTATCGCGCACCGCACCTTGTTAGGCATCTTAGCGGCCAGCAGCAACGCGACTGTTCCCCCCATTGAGTGACCGGATACTACTAATTTATCCTGGCTATCCTTTATTACCTGCGCGCCTATCTCAAGCCCATCATCCACCTCAGATATGGTGGGCGCAATCACCTCCAGTCCGGCCTCCTTGAATGGCCTGGTCAACCAATTTATTTTATCCGGGCTGCTGCCGCGCCCGTGGAACACTAAGGCTTTCATTAGTTGATCGATGTCTGGGGAATTATTAAACTAACCGCTGGACGCAGCGCCATCAAATGGTATGCTAAGTGCAATCTTTATATTGGATCCAGTGATTCCCAAGACGTGTACCCGCTTTTGAGGGATGTGGTGAGGGTTAACGATGATGCCGTCAAGAAGGTGGTCGAGGAATACGTCAAGTCGGCCATATTGACATTCTGGGGAGACATAGTTGTGATCCCACGAGGAGGAGTCAATGCATCGCCAAGCATGGTATCATCATTCGACTTCTGTCCCCTCAAGGCGTGGGTGGAGCATAGGTACGGCGTGATGATAACCAAGACAGCCTGGC
The DNA here is from genome assembly GCF_055398215.1 of Thermocladium modestius. Lineage (NCBI taxonomy): Archaea > Thermoproteati > Thermoproteota > Thermoprotei > Thermoproteales > Thermoproteaceae > Thermocladium > Thermocladium modestius. The sequence continues at coordinate 817,053 of NZ_AP043731.1, forward strand.
TCCACCGCATAGCCTTTGGTGAGCTGGCTCATGCTCAATATCAAGATTACTTGAGATCAACCCTTGGCAAGACCGTGATTTCCGAGATGAAGATAGAGGATGACGATGTGGTTGGGAAGCCGGATGTCGTTGTGTACAACGATGATGACACGATAGATGTGCTTGAGCTCAAAACCGGGAAACCACACCCAGCCCACCGCATTCAGGTACTGACCTACGTCGGTCTACTCAATGAGGAGGTGAACGATGCTGAATTGATCTACATGAACATGCGGGAGCAGGTCAACGTGACCCAGAGCGACGTGATCGATGCAATAAGGCGGGTCAAGCAGGTCAAGATCATGCTATCAGCTCAATCCCCGCCGCAGAGGAACTGCGGGGATTGCCCATTGAGAGGGGTATGCAAGAAAATACACGAAACCCCCATAATTAGAAGCATGATGCCGCGGTGATCGCTCTACCATGCTGAATTGAATAACATGAAAACGCGAAAACTGCGATCCTGGACAAATATGCCTTCCTCTCCTTAATGGAGCGAGGCTTGCTGTCTTTTTGCTATTCCTGGAGCCCAAATGCTGGCTCTGTCCTCCAACAAATAAAATGCCTGGAGAGAGCAAGCTAGACCTAGGTGCCTAGACAAGGGAGCCTAACGTGATTTTGATTCTCCATTTTTGGCCTGGATTTTAAGGGGAGGCAAGCATTTAAGAATGGATTAAATCCATTCTTTCCCTTATTTCTTGAATCATTGTTTATTATTTTTTGCCAATATTCAAAAAGATTTAATACTGTTTAATGCATTTCACCCTTATGAATGTGAGAGACTTGGGAGCGTCTATCGCATTCACTATGGTGATATTATTGATTGCCATCCTATTGTTAAGGGCTGTCGGCAGTAGCCCGGCTGAAATAATGGTTATAGCGCTGGTGGAGGTATTGTTTGGACTAGTGATTGGTTATTTCATGCTCGGCAGGTTCGCTGGCCTCAGGTCTAGGCTAGGCGAGCTAACGCTTAGGTATAGGCTGCTCCTCAGGAATGGGTTCTTCATAGGATCCGGCGACAAGGCAGTAAGCGGTGATCTGGCCATGATAGATTACTACATGAAACGATATTACAGCTGGGTGAAATATAAGGTAGAGGTTCATGGCTATGATGCAGTGCTGTATGCGAGCCTCGATTTGGATTCCGGCATTAGGCTAATAAATTCGCTCAACAGTGAATTATCCGTTCTTAACATAAATGAATATAGAACTTTCTCCTAACCATCACGGCCCGAGATTCTTTAATTACTAGATAATGAAATTGATCGCGTCAGATGTAATACCACTCCTCATCTCTCAGTGGTCTGGTGATCATCACTGGCGATTTCATATGTTACTGTAATTTAAGGATTTCCATTCGCCTAGGCTGATCGCCCCACGGGCTGGGAAGATTATTCCCATAAGCGGCCCATCGATTAAAGCCTAAAAATTCACGTGGCGTAGGCACGATGCTCGTACCATAGATCACTCCATTAGGTGAGGAACCCGGCAGAGAAGTAATGTTGATCCATCTCTAAGATTGATCAGCGTTCAAATCCCTCAGTCACAGCTCAGTTAGTGATCTATCATCACTGATCTTTTAATTTAATTTAAATCACAAGTGCCGCAAGAGATGCTATCTGGGGCCAGCGCTGGGCTGCCTCCATGGCTATGGGGCCATGAATCTCAGTGCCCTTCGGTTGACCCTCCTCGCTCACTATGACCACCGCATTATCGTCGAACGCGACCCAAGTTCCATCATGTCTCCTAAACGGTCTCCTTTGTCTCACAACTATGGCCCTTAGCTTTTGCTTTCTGACCTCTGGCCTCCCCTCAACAACGCTCACCACTATCATATCGCCGACGCCGGCGTTATGTATCTTCCTGTGAACCCCATGTGATCTATTGCCTATTACGCTTATGACCCTGGCCACCTTAGCTCCGCTGTTGTCCACCACTGATACTAAACTATTGGCAAAAACGCCGGGAGTCACGTGGTATCTATGAGACACTCCCACTGTCTTAGGGCCTCCTCTCTTCGCCATGGCATGACGTAGACAGCCGCTTTTTAAAATTTATCCTTCAGCCCGGCATCGATGACGTTGAGTTACCGCTGGATCCCAAATGGTTTGCTCTCATTCTCTCAATCAATGCTAGATCCAGCTTTGTCAGCATTAAATAATTGAAAGCCATCGGGCAATAAACGTGGACTCTCCATGAGTAATAGGCGATTTCCACTAATGTGGAATTATCCTCGATGCTCTGCTTAAGCTCGTTTAGGTAGTTCCCGCATAGGTTGAGGTATTGGTAAGCCAGGGAGGCATTTCCTATTGTTATATTGAACATGCGGCTCAGCTCCTCACGCATGGGTTCTGGAATTGGTACTCCGACTATGTTGGATGATACCCCTTGGCTTTCCCTCAGCGATTCTATGAATGCCTCATAATTTGATAGATTCATCATGGCTGATGCTACATTGAACTGCGAAGAAACATTGAGCCAAAGAGACCTCAATCCTCCATGTCCTATCTTAGTTAATAACCGCAGCTCATTTTCCACCTGCTGTAGCTGGGTCTCGTTGAGCCCATTGCCCTCAATGTCTCGAGATGAATTTATGTAATTGTAAATGCTGTTCAATTCGCTGGAGTATTGGCTGGCATTTATGCCGGCTTGTCTAGCGAGCCCTATCAGCGAGGCAAGTAACTTGGCTTTCCCGTTCATAGATGCCAAGCCAACTATATTTCCGCTTGAAAGATACTCTGAGAAAGTGACGTTTAGATAATTAATTAATCCCTTCATGCTGGCCATCACTGCGGCTTCAGCTGCCTTTCCATATTGGGATTTAATTATGTAGGTCACGGATCTCAGCGAACCGGTTGAGTTATCTGCAATGAACTTCCCGAGAAGCTTGGCAGTGATGCCGTAAATCGATGAATTATAGCTCGCAATGGCTTCCGAATATGCCATTAAGTATATCTCCCTGGCCTTGGCAATGAATGATTCATTGCATGAGGCTGATCTCAACGCGTTAGATGCAGACAGGACCAGCGAGGCATTGCCCAGCCTCGTTCCAATCTCCTTGGCGTAGTTGAGGTAAGCATATGCGATTCCAATATTGAGGGGGCAAAATAGTTCTGGTTCAGAGTTGGGTGGGTTCTTTATAATGGAATAGAAGATAGATCGCTCCATATTTATGGCCTCCACGCTGTAATTGAGCGCGGCTTGACAATTGGATTCGTTTAAGTAAGTCTCTGCCTTGTAGTTAAGGCTCAGCGCCATGGATAGAGTCGAGTTAGGATAAATGAATGGTCCCAGGCTTTGTAGTTCGCCGTAAAATGCCTTTCCTATCATTATGTTGACCGCCGCCGCATTACAGATGCCTTGGGAGTTAGCCGACGTCGAGTTGGCCTGCGAAGCCATTAAGGCCGCTCCCATGAATAATGCTGCCAGCGCCATCATCGCAGCGGCCCGCCCGACGCTCATGCGTGTAGCCGCGAGTTACCCCTTTATTAGGGATGCTAATATGGCAATTCATGAAACCTATTGAGAAACGCTGGTTTCATCTTAGTCCTTACCTTAGGATAACCTTATTCTGGCCTCCTACCTTTTCCACTCTAACCAATCCCCTTTCCTGCAGTCGCTGAACGTGTCTCCACAGCGTGGTTTTCGGTATATTAGTCAATTGCTGCAGCTGCGATTGATACAGCGAGCCTCCGTTTTCCCTCAACGCATTCAATATTGCCTGATCCACGTCGTCCAACGCCTCCAAGACAGGTCTATTCTGCTTCCTCCTCCAATATGCCACCAACGCTCCGATAGCGACTAGAATGGCCACGGTAACTATTATCGCTAAATCCCTGGTTTCCCCGCCGGCTCCGCTGCTTTGGGTCAATGTGGATGCCCGAGTTGTTGGAGTTGATGATTGGCTCTTAGACGATGCCTCAGTTGATGAGGTGACTGGCGGTACCACGGCAGATGATGTGGATGTTGTTGGCGATGTTGATTGAGGCGATGCTGTTCGAGTCACCGGCGTGGCGGTAGTAGCCGTGGTCGATGTGGTGAGCGATTTGTTTTGTTGCGTCGCGGGAACATATACGTACTGTATCCCGTATTGCCCCGGCGGCAGCATGACCTCCACCGAGTTATTGATCCTCTCGTAACTCAGCACAGTGCTGGGTAGGTTGAGTATCACTATGTTGCTTGGAAACGCTAGGCCGAATTTTATGGGGCTCGTCAAGTTAAAGTAGTAAGTCAGCGTTTCTTGGTTGATAGTATAATTAGCATAATAAAGCACCGATACATACCCGCCTCCAAACGCAAATATTGATAGGGAACCATTGGAGTATAGGCTGGCGGGTATTAATGAACCATCGCTATCGTTGACCACCTCCAAGGTTCCCTGTATGGGCTGGGACGGTAGGTTCACCGTCACCAGCGTGGAGTTCGGATTAAGGTAAATAGTGTAATTTATGAATGGCACCCCGCTTGCCTTTATCGTCACCAGCAATGCAATCATCATCTCCAGCATGGAACTACGGTCGATTCCTTAGTTTAAAACTTTCCCCATACATTAACAAATCACGCCCTTTAAGATAGATGCCTCTCCCCAAATAGGACAAGCTTTCCAGCGGCTGTCCCTGCCCGATTGAAATGCCTCAATCCGCCCGCTTTCCTGAAAATGGGTATTACATTATGAGGGCTCATTGCCCTTCAAGTTAGCCTGCAAATGCTCGTTGACGCGTTGAATAAAGGAGCCTCCACTATGGACGAGTCGTTGTAGAAGTCATACTCGGTCAGGTATCCGCCCAATATTAACGATCCATTTATTAAAGCAATGCCGGTGGGCGGCGACTTATAATCATAGATGGGTATAGTAATGTAATCGCCATAAGCCGGGTTAATGAATTGAAGGGTTACCTCCGTATCGTAGAAGGATTCGCCCAAGCACGATGCGCTGGCAATGGTTCCATTTCCATAGATGAAAAGCAAGGAATTGTACTGCAAGGGGCCATATGGAAGCAATCGCTCGATTCCATAAATGGAAAGCCCAAATCCGGTCATGTTGCCAACGGTAAAGTTGACTCCATAGCTGGCACTGAACTCCACGCTTCCATCCACGACGCTGGATAGGTGTAGATATATGTATTTGCCATAATATGGGAACGAGGCTCCATTAAAGTAAGTCGGCAACGGCGATATGCGTTTGCCTGTAGATAAATCATTGCCCAGCCAAGCATAGAGGACGACATGCATTGGCATCGGCACTCCATAGTAATTGCCCACCCGATGCCATAAACTATATGTATGGTTGTTTTCGCCCAGCAGGACGCCGCCTACCCTGGAAAGATTCCCCAGCAGCGATCCAAGGCTTTCATTTCCTGTTCTGAACCCAAACAGCACTGATAATGGGTATCTGCCTCCGCTTCCTATAACCACCGTCCAAGAATTAACGGCGTTCAGCTCATCTCTCCCTATGCATACATGCCACTCGATTCCCCCCGTGGAGTTGGACACTGCCCAGTCCGTTACATGAATTGATCCACCATATATGATCAAGGATAAATTCTCGTTTTCCAGTCCAAACCATGGAGGCACGGTTCTCGATATGAGCTCAATGGATCTATACAAAACAGGGTTCGACCCATTAAGTTCGCTCAATACAGAGTTGGGCAACGATGCATAGGTCAAGTTGAGCGATATGGAGTAATTGAGGCAAGGCGTTGAGACCGGCGGTATTATGACCGGTATCAATGCTGCATGAAGTGATATGCCCATTGACGCAACTAATATGGCCACAGCCACAATCAACGGCCTCCACATAATTCTACATTTTTCACCTTCCCTAAAAACCTTTGTCGGCAGTCACCTCCTCCTGCCTCTGAGCGTTGGGGATTCATATATTGGAAATAAATCAGTTGAAAGCTGGTTCGGTGTCGAGGGAATATTTATTTAATTTAAAGGAGTCCAGCTATTCATGATTTATGACCCTGAGGAGCAAGTGGAGATGGATTTCAAGGCATTGTTGGCTGAGTTGGGCAGCGCGACTGGGATTGATTTTAGCGGGGTCAAGCCAAGCAGGGCCAGGGAGGGGTTTGGCTTCATGGCAGTTCCCCTCCATACGTATCTGAAGAGCAATCCAGGCATTGCCGATGCCGTGAAATCGCTGCGTCCGCGGGGATTGATAAAGAGCATTGATTTAGTAAATGGCTTTCTCAACATAGATATAGATAATTACGCATACGCAGAGTTGGTGATTAATTCTATCCTATCCGCGGGAAGTAAGTACGGCTGGTCCCCCAGGTGCGGGGGTTCTAAGGTTGTTATAGAGCATACGAGCGCCAATCCAATACACCAGCTGCACACGGGTCATGGCAGAAACATGATAATTGGGGACACGTTATCCCGCCTTCACCGCTTCTGCGGCAGCGAGGTCAGCACTAGGTTCTACGTCGATGATTGCGGTCCTCAAGTGATGTACATGGCATTAGGATATCAAAGCGCGAAGGGATTAATAAATGAAAGAATCGAGAGGGGAACGAAGCCGGATAAGGTATTAGGGGCCGTGTATTCCATAACATATGCAATAGGGGAGATCCAGAGGCTATCTACGGCGGAGAAGACCGTTGAGGGCGATGAGGAGAAGCGCAAGTTAATAGCCGAGAGGGATGAGTGGGTGGGTATACTGGCTAAATGGAGCTCCGAGGATGAAGAGTTGGTGAACGCGCTTGCCTCATCCCTGGGCGGAGTTAACGTGACTGAGGAGGTGGGCAGGTGGGTCAGGGAGTACGAGCGGGGAAACCCGGAGATACGGGGCAAGGTGAGGGAGGGGATAGAGCGCATATTCGATGGCTTTAAATCTACCCTGAGCTCATTTGGAGTATCATTTGATGCGTTTGATTGGGAATCAGAGATAGCGCTAGACACGGGGCTCGCGAAAGCCCTCGTAGATAGAATAGCCGCTGCGGGAGCCGACTATGTGGAGAGACTGGGCGGCGCTGTGACCGTGGATGTGGAGAGGTATGCCAAGGATCACAACTTAATGAATTCGCTATCCCTACCCAAGTTCCTGCCGAAGGCCATGCTGACGAGAAGCGATGGATCCACTCTATACCTCACCAGGGATTTGGCGTATGCCGTTTGGTGTCTGGATTCATGCAGGCCAAGCAGGATAATAAGGGTAATAGGATCGGAGCAAACCCATCCACAAGCACAACTGAGGGTGTTGCTCCACATGATGGGGTACGACGCCGGGAGAATAATGCATTACTCATACGAGATGGTCAACATGCCTGGAGCCAAAATGAGCAGCAGGAGGGGGCGGATAGTATCAATGGATGACTTGCTGGAGGAGGCTGAGGAGAGGGTTTGGAAGATAGTGAAGGATAGGCTAGGCAAGGAGGAGGCAGGCAAGGTAGTGAAGGCTGTGGCGGTGGGAGCCATTCGGTTCTCCTTCCTCTCGATTTCTCCCTTGAAGGTGCTCGAGTTTAACTGGGATAAGCTGCTCGATTTAAAGCAGAACAGCGGCCCCTTCATTCAATACTCATATGTCCGCGCGTCATCTATACTGGAGAAGGCCGGGTACCCAACCATAACCAGCGTCGCCGCCCCAAAGTCTCTCAGCGAGGAGGAGGTCAAGCTAATAAGCGACTTGGGGGGATTGCCCAGGGCATTGGCGGAGGTATCCTCAAACCTGAGGCTGGAGAACTTGGTGGATTACGTCAATAGGATGGCCACCGACTTCAACGTATTCTATGAGAAGAACCCGGTCATAAACGCGGAGCCAGAGCTAAGGGATTTCAGGCTGGCACTGGTTACCGCATTCCGAATAGCGCTGGGCAACATGATGAATATAATGGGAATACCAATAATAGAGCATATGTAAATCGATTACGTGATTCGTTCTGGAAAAATCATTTATTTAGAAGCGATGCTGGTAATCTGTATTGCTTCACTTTCTTAATGGCGCAGTTGATAGCATTGGCATTGGCCTATTGAATACTTCCTGTATTACCGATGCGAACGCCGCGTACCAAGCCGCCAAAGCCGTTAATATGCCAACATAGCCCCCAGCCATTGTGTAGCCTAGCCCCAGCAGGAAGAACGTTATCCACAGCAATAGGAAAGTTAACCAAAGCGCCCAGCTCAGCTTAAACGTGGCTATCCACATAATGAAGGTGAATATGCCGAAGGCGATTAGCACCGTATTTATCGCGGGGCTGGGCCCTATCACGTGAAGTCCTATCAATAGTATCGTTGTGAAGAACCACTCCCAGAAGGCCCCGTATGTAAAGAACGCTAGGTAGCCAAATGTATTCCCGGCCTTGAATTCATATATCGCGGCCACTAGTTGAGCCAAACCGCCGTAGAACGCTGCCAAGCCAAGCACGGCGGTCGAATTGGAGACTAGTCCGGCATTCACGGCGCTCAGCACGAGAGTGGTCGTCGCGAAGCCGGACAAGCCAAGCACGGCTGGATTTGCGGTTTTTTGAGACATGTATTTATTGAAATATAGATATTTTTAAGCTTTGCTTTTTGATAAATATTTAATATTCTCTTATGGTATTATTTAATTCACATATTACCGCCAATTTCCTTGCGTAATTCCTCATATGCACGCTTTGCCTCATCTATGCTAGTCTCATCCTCTAAGGTGGTTGCATCGCCCAGCGGTTGATTCATGACGACTTGCTTCACCAGTCTCCTCATTATCTTGCCGCTCCTGGTCTTCGGCAGTTTCGTCACGAAGATTATATTGGATGGCTCGGCAATGGGCCCCACGACTTGCCTTACCCATGCTCTCAATTCCTTCCTAAGCTCATCGGATGGGGCATTGCCGCTTCTCAACACGACGAAGGCAATTGGCACTTCCCCCTTAACTTGATCTGGAACGCCGACCACTGCGGCCTCGGCCACGCTCTTATGGGATATGAGGGCGGACTCTATCTCGTACGTGCCCAACCTATGGCCGGCCACCTTTATCACCTCGTCGGCGCGGCCCAGCACCCATATATAGCCATCCCCATCCTTTATTGCCCAATCACCTGCATAGAATGCTCCTGGGAACTTGGAGAAATAGACATTAACGTATCTGGATGGGTCTCCCCATATTGTTAATGGCATTCCAGGCCATGGTTTCTTGATTATGAGATAGCCCCGCCGTCCCTGCACTGGCTTGCCCTCATCATCGACCACATCCGCCTCCACGCCTGGGATGGGCCAACCATTTGTTCCCGGCTTCAGTGGGATTAATCCCCAACCAGGCACGTGGCTTATCATTATGCCGCCGGTCTCCGTCATCCACCACGTGGAGCCGAAGGGCACCTCGCCCCTGCCTATCCATTTCCACGCCCACCTCCACGCCTCTGGATTGATGGGCTCCCCCACGCTGTGCATCAGCCTAATAGTGGAGAAGTCGTGCTTGCTCACCCACTCGTCTCCGTACCTCATGAATGTCCTTATCGCCGTCGGCGTGGTGTAGTAAACCGTTACGCCATACCTCTCAATTATTTGCCACCACCTATCTGGCGCTGGGTAATCCGGCGCACCCTCATACATAACTATCGTAGCGCCCTCCAAGAGGGGCCCAAACACTATATAGCTGTGGCCGGTGACCCAGCCTATATCGGCAACGCACCAATACACATCGTCATCTTTTATATCGAAGACCCACTTCATCGTGGCATGAAGCTCGGTTAAATAGCCCCCAGTGTCGTGCACTATTCCCTTTGGCTTGCCCGTGGTGCCGGATGTGTACAGGATGTAAAGGGGATGCTCGCTTTCAACGGGTTCCGGCGGTATGTAGGCGTTGACGGGGATGCCCTCCATTAAATCGCTCCACCAATGATCCCGCCCCGCCGTCATTGGAGTATCGCCCAAGCCGAGCCTCTTGTAGACAACCACCTTCTCCACGCTTGGACTGGTCTTCAATGCATCGTCGACTATCTCCTTCAATCTAACCTGCTTTCCCCGCCTCCAGAAGCCATCCACCGTGAACACCACGCGAGCCTTGGCATCGTTTATCCTATCCGACAACGCCGACGCGCTGAAGCCGGAGAAAACGACCGAGAATATTACTCCCAACCTGGCTGCCGCCAGCATAACTATCGGTAATTCCGGAATCATAGGCATGTAGATAGTTATTGTGTCTCCCTTCTTGAGTCCTAACTTAGTCTTCATAACGTATGCAAGCTTGTTCACCTCCCTATAGAGGTCGTAGTAGGTCAATCGCCTGACCTCTACTGGGTTGCCCTTCCCATCAACGGGCTCCCCCTCCCATATGTATGCCACCTTGTTTTTCCTCCATGACGCGACGTGCCTATCCAGCGTTAAGTAGGATGCATTTAATTTGCCGCCGACGAACCATCTATAGAAGGGCGGCTGGGGGTCCGCCGTCAAGGTCTTGCTCCACGGACTGAACCAATCCAATTCCTTGGCAACGCCCGACCAGAACTCCTCTATATTGGAGATGGTTCTTTCGTGCAGTTTCTTATAATCCTCGACTGAGAGATTTTTATTGGCCCATTTATTTATTATTATCTTTTCATCAAACGGAAGATCTTTTTCTTCAATCGACATATCTATAATTATTTTCTAATGTTATATTTAAACATTGCGGCTCTATTTAAATATGGTTTAAGGAATATATAAAATGTAGAAATGACGGGGCAATACGAAAATTGGGGGCAAACCACATTGGATCGATTTGAAAAATCCATGTAAAATATGGACGAAAACTTTTTACATTATTAGCGGCAATACATTGGTGCGATGCGAGCTGGAGTATGTTAACGCCGTTAGGTCCAAGATAGGATTTGATGTTCCGCCAATTGAGGAGGAGGGTACCATGGATGAGGAGAACTGCTTTGCATATGCTGGAATATACTTGCTTGGGGATATATACGTGGTTTATATGAAGGACGAAGAGAGAGTATGCATAGAGGAAGCTAGCACCATCGATGAGGCGCGGGAGGTAGCCAAGCGATTTGTGAAATCGATATGTTGAGGGCCATGGATAGATTGCTCGAGGTGGATCTGAGGAGGGCAAAGGAGTACTTCGAGTCGAGGGAATCCATCAGTGTGGTGAAAGGTCAATTAATGGTATTGAGGCTGGACGGCGTGTCGTTTAGGACCAGGCTAAACGGTTTCCGGAAGCCCAGGGATGAGAGAGTTATGGCCGCTATTGAGACCGCGGCGAGAGAATTGATGAGAGGATTCGGCGCCGCTGTTGCCTACGTGGTTTCCGACGAGATAAATCTATTCCTGGGAGAGCATGTACCATTCGGGAGCCGCGAATTCAAGTTGACCTCAGTCTCCGCCGGCATTGCATCGGCTCATGTATCGATCGCGCTGGGAAGGCCTCTCTACTTCGATTCAAGGATAGTTAGGCTTGACCACGGGGATGAACTGCCCTACATAGTTTGGAGGGCTCGGCTGGCCGCTGGGAATTACTTATCAAACTTTGCCAGGAAGCCGTTCAAAGAGGCAATATACATGGATGGCATCAACTACCTGGATTGCTGCGGCAAGGTATTGGCCAGGAAATGGATAGGCAACAAACCGAGTAGGCGAGTCATAATGGAGTACCCAGCCATCGATGTAATAGAAATGTGGAGAATACCATCCTCAACAGATGGCTATGGTGAAAAACGCCGCGGCACAACTTGAATCCGACCTCCTCCCTCGCTCTTGGAATCAATTGCAACTTCATTTTTTATTCAGTTCACGGGAATCTCTCCTCAGGGAGCACGGCTACCACTGGCTCGCTCATATCCATCCTAATGAATCCGCGCCCCATCATTTCGGTGTTGAATGCGGCGTGAACGTTCCCAAGGGAGTCGATTCCTATCAATCCTATAGTGCCTGTGCCAAATATGGTGCTTGCGCCGTTAACGGATGCATTTATTGCGGTTATTATGTCGCTGCCCGCCTCCACGGCCGTAGCTGCCCTTAGGGACGCCATGTGGCGTATTATTACCTCGCCGAGCCCCGTTGCCGATAAGGCACACCGCCTATCGGCCCAATAGCCTGCTCCCGGTATTGGGGAATCGCCAACGCGGCCCCTCCACTTGAGCCAGACTCCGCCCGTCGAGGTGCCGGCGGCCAGGTTACCGTCGGAGTCCAAGGCCACCGCTCCAACGGTATCCATTATGCCGGCTTCCTTTGCCAGCTTCAAAACCCTCTTGTATGGCACGCTGCCGGAATCTACTTCTCGTATCATTGATCTGTACCTATTCACCTTCTTCTCATTGACGAAGACGAACTCGGGCACCCATAGCCCGGCAATTCTAGCCAATTCCTCTGCGCCTTCCCCGACCACCATCACGTGATCTGTGTTATTCATTATGAACTTAGCCAAGCGAATTGGGTTTGCAACGTGCTTGACTGATGCCACGGCCCCTATGCTCATGGTTGATCCATTCATTAAACCAGCATCCACCTCGACCTCGCCGGCTATGTTGAAGACGCTCCCCACTCCAGCGTCGTTGACTGGGTTGGATTCCAAGGTTGATATTGCCTCGACCACCGCATCAATGGCATTGCCGTTCCTCAATGCTTTCAATCCATTGAGGGCGGCATCCCTGAGGCCAGACCTATACATCCTTAAGTCGTCTTCCTCAAATCTAGCTCGGCCTGCTCCTGCGTGAACCGCTATAGTGGGCATCATACTGTGACGGAGTGGGGCGGCCCCTAAATAACTATTGAGGTGGTTAGGTCTAATTGACGATTTTATTCCGTTTTTCATCATTTTACTTACGTTTTCCCTCGTTTACATCGATTGATTCAGGCAATTCTTGCCCATATTGCTTAGTCTAATAGTCCACCTCTATTAATTATAAATAGAAAATCAAAAACCAGGGCATAATCAATAAATAGACCAGGCTATGCACCGCCGCGATGGATTGCTCCATCAGCGGCGTCCTAATATTCGGCGAAATGGATGAAAGGAGGGCCAGCATAATAGAGGATAAATTGATCGACATATTGATTAGGGCGGAGGAAAGGGGGCGTGATAGTTGGGGCATTGTATACCTTACCAAGAAGGGGGAATTCAGGGAGGAGAAGGGAGTGGGGCCTGCTTCTTCTTCGTTGGCAGGGAAACGGGGATTCCTGGGTCCCGACGCTGTAGCCGTCATAGCTAACAATAGGGCAGAGCCCACCACCGAGGTGGTTGTGGAGAAGGGAATAGATGATATCCAACCATTTGTGGGAGATAGAATAGCCGTGACCCATAACGGCACCATAGCGAACGACTCGGAATTGGAGAGGAGGTATGGGATACGCAAGCGCAGCAGAATAGATTCTTCAGTGCTCCCCCCATTGTTGGAACGGGCGTGGAATGGATCGCTCGAGGATTTGCAACGCATATTGAGGGATGAGGTGACGGGGTCCTATGCAGTTGCCGTGTTGGATAGATCTAGGCCGGGGCGGCTTTGGTTAGCCACTAATTTCAAGCCGCTCTATGTAATGTGGGATTGGAGCGCCAATGCCCTTTTCTTCTCAAGCATGGATTACTACATGCAGGATCCAGACAAGGCTCCCTGGGAGAGCAACGTAGTGAGGAGAGTCAATCCATACACAGTGGTGGAGATCGGCGTGGATGGGACGTGGAGGGAGGCAAGTCTCTGGAGAAGCGGCTCTGGGAATAGACGAAGGGTCTTGGTGATAGCGAGCGGGGGATTGGATTCCACGGTAGCGGCGACCAGCTTGAAGAGGGATGGTTACGATGTATCGCTTCTCCACTTCAATTATAGGCATAAATCCGAGGAGCGGGAGAGGGAGGCGGTGAGGGAAGTAGCGAAGGCATTGGAGGTCCCGTTAATAGAGGTGAACATGGATTTCTTCAAATTGGTAGGCCACTCCCCACTGCTGGGGGAGGGCGACGTCAATAAGGCGAGGATGGGGGAGGCCGGCGCTGAATTCGCTCACGAGTGGGTGCCGGCCAGGAACTTCGTGTTCATATCGCTGGCCACCGCAATTGCGGAGGCATGGGGATTCGATGCCGTGGCTACTGGCGTCAATTTGGAGGAGAGCGGCGCGTACCCCGATAATGAAATGGAGTTCATAAGGCTGCTCAACAGCGTCATGCCTTACGCAACTGGGCCCCAGAGGCGAGTGGAGCTATTGATGCCGGTGGGACATTTAGTCAAGCACGAGATAGTTAAGTTGGGCCTGGAGATAGGCGCCCCATTGGAGCATACATGGAGCTGCTACGAGAACGGCGATAAGCATTGCGGCTTGTGCGGTCCATGCTATATGAGGCGGGTGGCATTCAAGGTGAACGGGGTGAGGGACCCCGTGCCTTACTCATTGCCGCCGGATGATGAGGAGGCGTTCTGGAGGGGAACTAGGGATTATCATCGCCGCATGAATAATTCATAGACTTTGCTCAGGGAGTCCATGACATCGTTTGGGCTATGCTTGTTCACCAATGACTCCAATTGCCTGTTCACCTGGCTCTTCCACGTGGAGGGGGAGGTCAGCAAGTCCTCCGCGGTCTCCGCCATGCATGCAACATCACCGCACGCTGTGCCTGCTCCCTCCACCACTTCTCCCAGGCCTCCGGCATTGGAGGAAACAACGGCAGTGCCCCTCATCATTGCCTCGATCGCCGTTATTCCGTATGCTTCCCATCGAGAGGGAAGGAGGAGCACCTTTGATTTTCCTATCCTATCCAGTACCGTGCTGGACGGGGAGGGGGGGAGGTACTCATCCACGTATTTCAATTGTTTTCTATACTCATCTGGCACTGATCCTATATAGATGGTTCTCACGGAGCTTCCCCACCGCTCCTTTAGATACTTGAAAACGCCGAGCGCTATGTCGCCTCCCTTTAAGTGGAAATCAATGCCGACAAATATTATGCTGTTATCGATTTTTCTTTCCAGCTTAATCCATTGAGGCCATACCGGCAGGTCTATCACGTGAATCGACTCCTCTGGGAATCCATCCCTTATGAAACCCGATTTGGCCCAGTTTGTCCACGTGATCACGGTGGCCCTTCCATACGTGAAACTGCTCAGAAAGCGGGGTGCACGACCCAGTCCACCGCTCATGTGTAGAAACTGGCTTAGGCTTTGGTCATTCTCTAGTATCCAATTATCTCCCATCCTGCGGTACCACCAAAAGAATGCGTGAAATACGTCTGCCTTCAATTGCATTAAATTATCGAATAATATCCTGAGGAGGCCCTTGGCCATCGATGACATGCTGATCCCGTACTCGTTGAATCTGGCGGGCATTAGCGGCTCCCCCCTTACGCTGTAATCCACTCCGTCTGGCAACGCGGATAGCCGCATGCGTATGCCTGAGCGAATCGAGCGGCCAACCCTGCCGTACTGCACAAGGAACTCTACATGCACCAAATGATGCTGATTGCCGGTTTTTAAAGGAATGCTCAGAGCCGATTAGCAAATTTTTTATTTACCCTATAAAAGGATACAAGCTGTAACCTATTAACTATTGCCATTAATGCTCCTATTGCTATTAAAACGCTTGGGAATACGAGCACGTTTATGGATCTTGAGGCTGCAGGGAGAACCGCGGATCCAGTGCCCACCCCAGCGAATGCGGCGTTTATGGCCGTCGTGGGATCCTTTCTCCCATGCTTGCCGGCCAGCATGGTTATCATGGGGTAAATCACCGCGTATGGCAAGATGAAGAGCAGGAATAGCGCGTAATTGAACGCAAACATGATGAAGCCCAGCCCCGCGGCAATTATGAATGCATATAGCCATTTCTGCAATTTATGCGATGCTAGCCTGATCATTCCCATGGATACCGCGGCCGCGGCCAGCATGTACTTAGCATAGGGAATCCCACTCATTCTAGCCAGAAATATCGTGTACAGGCCCCCCAATATGAATGTGGAGGCGGCGAATAGCGCGGTTTCTACGTTGAGGGACGACGCTACGGCTTGCTTCACGTTCGTCTTCCTGGACATAGATGGCAACAACAAGACAGAGGGTAGAAGTAGGAATGGAATGAATGGGGGCAGAAGCAGAAGCAATCCGCTCGCCGCTATGCCGAACGAGGTAAGCGACGAAACGAGCGAGACCGCCTTATCGCCGTGCTTCTCGTAAATCATCGGCGTCGCCAGCGGATCCAAAATGCCAAGCCCGAACATGGCTATTGGCATCGTATATGGATACCAAATAAATAGGAGCGGAGTCATGGCGAGCATAATCTTCTGGGGCCTCCTGAAGCCAAATAGATACCCCACCAAGCCCCCCGCCGCCAATGTCCCGTAGTTTAGCGACACCCAGATGCTGGGATCCATCGGCGATGACAACGGCAAGAGCAGTCCGGCTAGGTTGAGCAGCATCCTATACGCCGCTATCACCAACACGTCCCGCCTGGCCCCCACCCTACCGCCACCGCACTCTGGGCATTATTATTGATCGCTTCTCCTCTATTCTGTGTCTATATGGAATTATGTCTTGCAGCATTACCTTAACCTCGCTCCTGAAATCCTTGCGCAGCCCGAACATGCCCAGGCTGGGCAGCACCCTGCGTATGGGATTATAGTAATGCTCCTCCTTCTCGGCCCTGGGATTCTGTATGTGGTCTATGGAGACCTCCATGCCAAGCTCAGCTGCGGCGTTCCGCACAATGTGGGCTATCTCGATCACGGAGTGGGCCTCCCTATATTGATGCACGACCCTGTACTCCCCCTCCTCCGGGGGATGCGTTAACAGCAAGTAAATGGAATCAATGCTATCCTCAAGCGATATGAAGCCCCTAATCTGCTTCCCGCTTCCGTAGACAGTCAATGGATGGCCTATGACGGCTTGAGCGCAGTACCTATTTATCACGGTCCCCCACACATCGTCGAAGTCGAACCTGGTGAACAGCCTCTCATCAATTATCTCTGGGGTCCGGGTGCCGTAGACCGGGCCCTGATGTATATCGGTCACGGTGAGCCCCCACAATTTGTTGGCGTACATTAAATTGTAACTATCATATACCTTTGACCAATGATACCAACTGCCGGCCCACCTCGGGACAACTATCTCGTCCTCCCTATCACCTATGATCGCCTTAACCATGGCCGTCTCAGGTATGTCGAAGTTTGGAGTGCCGTACTCCCCAAGAGTGCCCATCTTAAGTATGTGGGTTCGTGGAGATAGATCCCTGGCAGCATACACTATGTTTAAGGTCCCAATTATGTTATTGGTAAACGTATATTTAGCATGGTCTAGATCCATCATAGAGTAAGGAGCGGATTTCTGCTCAGCGAAGTGAACCACGGCATCTGGCTTTTCCTGCATCACCTTCTTGACCACGCCATAATCCGTCACATCGCCCTCTATGAATGAGATATCGACCCCCATCACCTCCTTGGCAGCGCGCAGCCGCTCCTCCATGGTTCCTATGGGCAGAGCAGACCAGGAGCCTACCTCCTCCACCCCGCGCCTGGTGCTGTAATTATCGACCCCAATCACGTCGTGCCCCCTTGCCGCCAATCTCAAGGCGAGGGGCCAGCCGAGATAACCGTCAATGCCAAATATGACTATCTTCACTGACGATCCATTTCAAGGACTCATTATAAACATTGCTCACCGGAGGAGAGGGGGAATACCTCATGATTTCCAACACAATGTTTTAATCCGATTCATTGACGTGGGTTCAATCGCAATGATATACATAACTACTGATAAGCCTCTCTATAGGGCTGGCGACAGCGCGGCTATAAGGGTCAAGGTGTCAAACGAGGAGGACAGGGGAATAACCGTCAATGCCAGGATCACCGCGTCCCTCAATAACGATAGGCTGGTTTCGAGGGAGGAGAGGATCTCATTATTGAGGGGAGAGACCAAGGTTATAGAGACCCAAGTGGACTTGCCGGGGCCAGGCGTCTTGATGGCTAACGCCGATGTGGATTACGATGGGAAGTCAACGACTGACAGCGTCAGGGCATACGTATTGGATGGAGGTAAGCGAATTAGGCTCGCGTTGGTTTATCACATGCATCAACCGCCCTGGTATTTGCCCAATGGGGCTTATTACATGGATTGGGCGTTCAGGTATGTGTCTGATAATTTATTATCGCCGTTCTTCGATGGAGGTCCGTATTTATTTCATGCTAAATTGAACGAGAAATACGGCGAGGTCAAAATAAACGTAAACCTATCGCCCAGCCTACTGCATCAATGGGTAGATGCTGTGGAGAGGGGATACGCCTTAATGGATGGCCACGTCTACGGCGTGGATTCAATTCAAGTGAAGAGAGTGGGCGAGGCGCTGGATCTATTCAGGTCGCAAGCCAAGCGGGGCCAAGTTGAGGTGTTGACAAGTCTCTACGCGCATACAATAGCCGGATATCTTGCCGCCACGCATGGAATGGTCGATGTCATTGATGAGGAGGTGAAGGCCGGCATCGACGTCACCAAGAATGTGATTGGAATAGACCCAGTCGGCGTGTGGACCCCCGAGATGGCTTGGGACATGTCATTGTTGGGCATCTACACCGCTGCCGGTCTTCACTACACAGTGTTGTGCGGCAGAAATCACTTCCCGGGGTCCGTCGGCGATAAGGGTTCCATCTATGAACCATACGACGTGGACGGCTTCACCGTGTTCTTCAGGGACCAGAGGCTAAGCGATGTGCTGGCGTTTGAGAATAATTTGTTTGATGAGAGGCACGCGGATAGGATGGCCAGGAGGATCCTAATGGAGGCGGCCAGGGCAGATGGGGAGGATCCCCTAGTGGTGATAGCATTGGATGGGGAGAACTTCATAGCCATGTCGAAGACCCCCGGCTTGGTGGCGGCGGAAATGAACGCATTATACTCCTACCTGGACCTGCTTCAGAGGGATGGCGTGCTGTCCACGATAAGGCTGAGCGAGGCCAGCTCGGCTAAGCGACGGCTCACATTCATACCGACCACGTCGTGGCTGGGGGGCTTCTCCAAGTGGAGGGGGGAGAGGCCGGAGCACGAGCAGTACTGGATCAAGGCGATAGACTCCTACAGATCCATAGTGGGCGCGGAGGCGGCGCTGGGGCGCCGATTGGGGACCGCCAGGTACGCGCTTTGGCACGCCGTGGATAGCGATTTCTGGTGGAGCGATTTCTGGAGCGGGTACATGATAGACGAGTGGCTGAGGAGGGTTAGGGAGGAGGTGGCTAACTCAATGAGCGGCGTGAGGGCCAGCTTGGAGAGGGAGGTAATTGAAACCCTAGCGAATAGGGAAACCAGCGTGGGAATACGCATAAGTAATGAGACTGGGGCCCCGGTTCGGCTTGACGTGGTTTGCTGTAGGGACGCAGCGACCCACGTGGTGGGGCCGGGCGAGTCCGTAATTAGGGTGACGATTCTCCCCTCCGTGGCGGGGGAGTATAGAATTCCCGTCATCTTATCATCAAAGGGATACGGCTATAGGATCCTCTATCAATTGCTGCTGGTCAGGGCGTTTCCCTGAGAGGACACCGTCACCTCCACCCCGAACCACCACTTGGCCACGGGCTTGCCTGGCGATTTGAATGGACCGTAATCCATGAATACTCGATTCACGGCGGATCGCCGCGCGAACTCCGCAGCTATCCAGCGACCGCCGGGCTTTAGGGAGGAGAGTATTTCGCCGACGGCCCTTTCCCTATCCTTTACTTGATGCATCACGAGAACCGTTATCGCGGCATCGAAGCTAGCCCTCCTGGTCGGAATCATCTCCGCACTGCCGACGGCGACGTCAACCCCCCTTCTAAACGCCAGCTCAGCCATTTGGGGCAGCACGTCTATGCAGACTACCCTGCTTCCCCTCGATTGAAGCATTGAATCAAGGATGCCCGGCCCGCATCCCACGTCCAACACGGAGGAGCCCGGCGGCACTTGTTTTTCCACAATCCTGTGGAGCCCCCTCAATGCCTTGCTTATCAAGGCGGAGTACGCCCAAGCAATGCGGGCCAGCGTCGCCAAGCTACTCATCGCCGGCTCCCCAATTCCTCGCCTATGTATCGCTTGAGTTCCTCCATTAACTCCCTGCTTATCTCAGCTCCCTTCCTGTTCGTGGCCTCTATCATATCCATTATGGTTCCCCGCAACCCCCTTTCCTCGCCCCTCCATATCCCATTTATGGTCACCCCGCCCGGCGTGGCGACGCTCCGCATCAAGCTGGCCGGCTCATAGTCTCTGAGCAACTCCAACGTAGATTCAAGCGTGTCCATGACGAGCATCCACGATATATCGCTGGGAAGCCCTATCAGGACGCCCGCCTCCTGCATGGCATCCATCACCATTGCAATGAAGGCAGGCCCGCTTCCACTTAACGACGTTACGGCATTCATGTATGATTCATCCATTACATAGCACTTGCCCAAGGACTTGAACACGCCGCATGTCTCATTTACGTCATCATCGCTGGCCCTGATCCCCTTTGATATGACGGTCACCCCCCTGGACTTGATTATGCCTATGTTGGGCATAGCCCTTATTATCCTGCATGGGATTAAGCCCTCCATTGCTTGTAATGGAACGCCAGCCACCACGGAAATCATCAATTGATCCGGCCCCAGGCTAGGCTTTATCTCCTCCAATACCTCGAATGCTTGCCGGGGCTTCACGGCCAGCACCACCACGTCCGCGTCGGCAGCCGCGGAATTGTCGGTGGTAACCCTTATTGGGACCTGCGCCTTGACCCGCTCCACGCTTTCCGCGCGCTTCACCGTGCCGATAAGATCCTCCGGGGAGGCCCCGGCCAATAGGTACCCACGCGCTATCGCGGTTCCGATCCTTCCCATTCCAATAATCGCTACTCGCCTACCCACTGAGTGGGGCACGCGAGGCCCTCTTTAAAAGCTGACACGTCGTATTGAAGCTGTGACTAATCCGGTCGCCATCTACGTTAGGAAGGAAAGAAATTGGTTTTGGTTAGTTTGACGACGGTCCATCCACATGGTGTACTGGAGGAAGAGGACCGCCTTAACTGCAAGTTCATATCATGACCTCCTTCATTGCCCTTAAGGGCTGGGCTTGCCGTTTGCTTTATCGATAAATTAATGATAAAATATTTAAATAATTAACCTTATAGCCCCACCCCATGAAGGTACGCATATCTACCAAGGTATTTGAGCGAGAGAATTCAATAATAACATGGGTTAACAATAGGCCCGTCCTGGTGGCTAAGGTGGAGGGCCGCCTCTACGCCATGGATGCCGTGTGCGCCCACATGGGGTGCGCATTGCTGACCAAGGTGAATGGGTACACAGTTACTTGCCCAGCCCACGAGGCTCAGTACGATATAAGGACGGGGCAATTAATAGCTAAGGCCAAGATAAGGCCGGAGGAGGGATGCGAGACGGAGAAGATAACCCCGCCGCTCAAGACTTACCAGGCAAGCGAGACCAGCGATGGATTCATTGAGCTGAAGATGGATTGACCAGTTAATTAACGGGCTCTAACGGCCTGTACCAATTATCCCTCTCATAGCCCACGTAACCTGCCCCCGCTATTGTCTTCTTTATGAACTCTCGGGCCAAGTGGGGAAGGGGAACCCCGGCGGCCGGCATCACCCTCTCCTCGTAAAGCGTTCCCCCCCAGTCGTTGGCTCCGTAATCCAGGGAGACTTGGCCGAGCCTCGTGCCCGCCGTTAACCAACCGGCCTGTATCCATTTCAATTCGTCCCTGAACACCAATCTGGCGATCGCGACAGTTCTCAGCAGCTCCGTTCCCCCCACTGGGTACGGAACCTCGCTGGCCAGCTCCGTGTTCTCCGGCTCGAAATTCCAAGCCGTGAATGCCATAATTAAGCCGCGCCGCCTCTGCAGGTCGAGGAGCTTCAATAGGTGCTCCGCCCTCTCCTCGAGCGTCTCCACGTGCCCGTACACCATGGTTGCGCTTATCGGAATTCCCATCTCCATTACTTGATCCATTACATCAAGCCAAGTCCCAGCCGTGCTCTTTATGGGGGACACTAACCTCCTCACCCTATCGCTTAGAATCTCGGCGCCGCCGCCTGGAACGCTGTCCAAGCCGGCCTCCCGCAGCCTGGACACCAGTTCCTTTATGCTCAAGCCGCTGGTCTTGGCCAACCACTCTATCTCCACCACGCTCAAGCCGTGAATCGCGACCTCCCCCCGCGTGGCCTCCTTTATTCCCTTGAATGCCTCCTCGTAGTACTCAAGGGGAATGCTTGGATCCACTCCTCCCTGGAATAGGACCTGCCTTATGCCGTACCTCTCCCAATAATCCTTTATGGAGGCCACGGCATCCCTAACCGCTATCCTATACGAATCCGGGGATCCGGGCTTCCTATAGAACGCGCAGAACTTGCATCCTATCACGCATACGTTGGTGTAATTGAATATCACGTTCACTATGAAGCCCACTCTCCTACCGCTCACGCTATCCGTCACCGCCCGCGCTGCAGCGCCCACCAACCAAAGAGGGGCCCTGTACAACTCCACTACATCCTTTATGGATGCCTTGCCGCTCAATGCATGGGCAATGGCGTCGCCGAATCCCAGCTCATCCGCCGACTTGAGGATGGGATCCATGCCGGGCAAACTCGCAAAATCCACCATCTTCATCATAAACGGAAGACGTGCATTTAAGGATTTCCAGTTAATTAATGTGAAAGCGACACCGATGCAGCAATTATTTATTAGTTCATCTAGTATCAACGATGGAGCAGCAGGCGATCGAGGAGGCGTTGACCAGGAAGTGCGGGGAGGTGGTATACTCCAGGGAGTGGCCGCCGAACCAGGTTAGGGCGAATAAATTCGTCATATACGACGCGTTCGATCCGGGCCGTCCGCCCAGCGTGGATGAGGTGAAGCTGGAGGTGACCGGAGCGGTGGACAGGAGGCTGGAGGTGACCTTAATCGACATGATGACCAAGCTGCCCTGCGTCGACTTGGTGATGGATTTCCACTGCGTGACCGGCTGGAGCGTGAGCAATGTGAAGTGGAGAGGGGTTCAAACAAAATACTTGCTGGGCCTAGCCGGCCCGCGGGGGCGATTCGCTATGGCGGTGGGGTTGGATGGGTACACCACTAACATGCCGCTGGACGCGTTGACCAGCGAGGAAAGCATAGTCGCGTACGCCATGAATGGAGCCATTCTTCCGAGGAAGCATGGATACCCGCTTCGACTAGTGGTTCCCAGCCGGTACGCCTGGAAGTCGGCGAAGTACCTATCCAAGCTGGTGGTGATGAATGAAGACGAGCAGGGCTACTGGGAAATGCTGGGCTACCACGATAATGGAGATCCATGGCTGGAGGAGAGGTTTAGGGCCAGGGATGCATTGATGATGAGGAGAAGGGTTAGTTTCTAGATGGCCGCCATCAATGGGATGGCCGCCGCCAAGGCCAGCAACACGTCGTACTTACCCGGCCTCGGCACCCTCAAAAAACGCTGCTCCCTGAACATCAATGCATCCGCCAACTCCCTGGCCCTCATTATGGAGTTAACCATGACTGGGATCAGGAACCTAAGGGAGCTGGAGCCGGAGCCCCTCAGCCTGGTTGCGGTGCGTATGTTCTCGATCTCCCCAGCTATTATCGGAACCATGCGAATCGTGAGGTGCAGGGCCAGGGCGAAGTCGGATAAACCGATTCGTTGAAGCAACGCCTCCGCCTCCCTGGGATTCGTGGTGCCCACGATCACGACAACCATGGAGAGCGACGCTACGAGCCTGGCCGTGTTTATGCCAATGAATAAAAGCGATTCCACGCTGGTGGACTTATTAATTATGGCCGTGATCGCGTATAGAACCACTGTAGCCGCTATGATTGGCGATATATATCCCAACAAGGACAAGAACCTCCTGGATCGACCCGAGATCACAGTGAAGGCGGCTATTACCCCCATCGACAATAACATCGATCTATAGCCAAGCAGTAGACCAGCCACTAGGACTCCCAGCATTACCATCTTGCCCCATATGCTTGACCTGTGTAGAACAGTACGCCCGGGGATATACGTTAAGCCCATTATGGCCGACGCAGTGGGTCACCCCAAGGTACCGCTGAACTGCATCTCACAGGCTCAGGCAGCTCGGCCGTCCTTAAAACCATGTACACCTCCGACCTAGACACTAGCCTGCCGCAGCTGAGGGGCTCGAGAACCCCGTTCTCCAGCTCGACAGCCTCATCGACGCCCATGAGAAGCAGGAAATCCACGTCATGCGTGGCAATCACCATGGTGGAATCCAACCCGTTGAGCAGCGCTGCCACCCATTCCTTGTCCCTATACGAAAGGCCAGTGGATGGCTCGTCAAGCAGTATCACGCGGGGACCGTAGGCCGCTACCACGGCCAGGGACAATCGCCTCTGCTCGCCCCAGGATAGGTTGAACGGGTTCTCCCCAGCATACTCGCCCAGCCCGAACGCGTTCAATATATTCATTGCAGCGGTTGCGGCATCCCTCTTGGAGAGTCCCTTTATGCCAATCAATGAATCCATCACTTCCTCCAACGCAGTCGGCATGTAGAACGAGTGGGAGGGGTTCTGCGGCACGTACGCGAGGATTCCCCTTGCCTTGCGGGGATCCATGCCCATTATGAACACGCTGCCCCTGCTCGGCCTTCTGGCCCCGGCGAGTATCCTCAGCAGCGTGGTCTTGCCGGACCCGCTTCTCCCAATCAACCCTACCGCCCTAGATGGCTCCACGACCCAACTCACGCCCCGTATCACCCACTCGCCCTCGTACCTGAACCAAAGATTCCGCGCCTCAATTGCGTGCAATCTCGCTCACCGTTAATGCAGGCGCGCCTCCCATAGATCTCCAGAGCTTCATGAAGAGGGGAGCGCCCACCTCTCTCGATAGCTCGCTTGACTCGATGGCGTCCCTGGGAGGGCCGCGGAATGTAATGGATCCATTCGCCAGCAATGCAACCTCATCCGCTATTGGGAGGAAGTAGTGATACCTATGCTCGCTCACGATCACTGCCCTCCCCATTCCTCGTATGTACCAAATTACGCTGAGCAGATTGGACACTCCATCCAAGTCAAGCCACATGGTGGGCTCGTCCAGCAACAACACGTCCGCCCCGCTGGCCAATGCCTTCGCCAAGACCACCCTCTGCTGCTCTCCACCGCTTAACTCAAACGTTGGGCGATCCATTAGATCCAGAATCCCCATTGCACTAATTATGTCTTCATCGACTCCCTCCAACTCGTCTCTGACCGTCAACTCCAATAATTGATTCTCAGGGTTTTGGAGGACTGGGTATACCTTGCCGACGCGAATCGATCCTCTCATTTCCCCCTTCCCAGCAAGTAATCCGGCGATGGCCTTGATTAGGGTCGACTTACCCGCGCCGGACTTACCCACGAGCAATAGGAGGCGGCCGCTCGATAGGCCCAGGTTGATTCCCCGCAGTGTCCATTTATCGGCTCCATTGTACTTAAACCAAAGATCGGTTACCTCAACTCCCATAGCTGTGACCTCAAGTACCTAGCTATGTATTCATAGAGCGGAACCGTTATCGCTATGTAGATAAGCGCCAGGGAGGCGTTGAATATTGATATGACGGGCAATAGAACCTCCACGGAGGTCAGGCATTGAGCGTATGTCGAGCAGGCGTGGGCGAATATCATTAACCAATACGGGGTCACCGCGATGTTGGCCACATCCATCACGGCCACCCTGGATGCAACGGCTACTGCGCTGGCCGCCGCTGTCCTGATCTTGCCTCCATATCCATAAATTGATGCGAATGGAATGAATGTGGCGACTTCGGCTAACCACTTCATAGAGGCCCCCACTGGGTCTCCCGTTGCCAGGAATATGGCTATGGCCGTGATGCTGGCTCCAAGCAGTGCATCCCTCCTGCCGCTCAGCAATGCCAATAATAGTAGGGGTACCCCGACTAAGTCGTACTTAAGGAATGGGGCGAGCGGGAATGGGAACTCTATTCTCAGCAACTCCAGCGAGACCGCGGCTGCGCTCAGCACGGCCAGCAGCGATAGGCGTAGCGGGCTTCTGTGTAAACTTTTTTTTATGCCTATGGCCATTTGCTAAACTATTGTTTAAGCCTATTTTTAAGCATTTCCCTGGCAATTCCAGCCGAGCATTGTAATTAATCGATGGGGGTGAATATAGCTTACTGAAAGTTTTATCAAACTCAGGTAAACAATTATCGTCTGGGTTTATAAATGGGTTGTTCAGAATACTAGATATGACTGGAAAATATATGATATTGATAAACGAGGAAGCAGCGCGAGTGTTGGTGACTGGCCGGGAGCAGGACAAGGAGCTCGCCGGGGTTGGCTGGTCCATCATTGGATCATTCCAGACATGGAGGGAGGCATACGAAAGGGCCAGGGATATCGCCGACGAGCGCGACTACATACTTGAGTGGTACTTAGAGGAAGAGACACCTGTTCCATCTAATTAACGGTAAATCCAACCATTCGATAATTTTAATTTTCAATTGCAATCAAGAGTCTCGAGCCATTCATCACTTAACTCTCTCCCTGTCCACCTTCCTCAACACGTCTATTATCACATTGACGGCCTTCTCCGCCAGC
This sequence comes from Thermocladium modestius, assembly GCF_055398215.1. Taxonomy (NCBI): domain Archaea; kingdom Thermoproteati; phylum Thermoproteota; class Thermoprotei; order Thermoproteales; family Thermoproteaceae; genus Thermocladium; species Thermocladium modestius. The sequence goes on from NZ_AP043731.1 coordinate 843,538, forward strand.
TCCATGGGTAGGTTAAGCGGCGGCGCTATCCTTATGGTGGAGTAGCCAGACGATATGACGGCGACCCCTCTCTTGAAGCTCCCCATGAGTACCTCCTCTATCTCCTTCTTTGCGTACTCCTTTGTCTTCCTATCCCTGACCAGCTCCACGCCTATCATCAAGCCAAGCCCCCTCACGTCACCTATTAGATCTATGGAGTCCATCTCTTCCCTGAACCTGTTTCGTATGAACTCGCCCACCCTGGACGCGTTCTCCAGCAACCCCTCATCCTTGATCACGTTTATCACCTCTATCCCTGCAGCCAATGCCACGGGGTTCCCGCCGAACGTGTTGGCATGTGATCCCTTGGGGAGATCCATCACCTTGCTCCTCCCTATTATGGCGCCGAGAGGCAGCCCCGCGGCTATCGCCTTGGCCGTGGCTATCAAGTCGGGCTCCACTCCCCAATGCTCTATCGCCATCCACTTACCGGTCCTGCCGAAGCCGGCCTGCACCTCATCATCTACGAGGAGAAAACCATGCTTATCCGCCAAGCTCCTCAGCTTGGGGAAGAAGTTCCTCGGGGGAACCACGTAGCCCCCCTCTCCCTGGATGGGCTCAAAGAATACGGCCGCGACCTCGCTTGGATCTACCAGTTTTCCGAATATCCAATCCTCCATATACCCTATCACTGCATCTCCGCACGCCGCCTCATCCAGGTTACCGAAGGGGCACCTGTAGGGGTATGGATACGGCACGTGGATCACGTTGGGCGTGATCGGATTGAAGCCCCGCCTCTGGACGGGCTTGCTGGCGGTGAGGGACATGGAGCCGTAGGTCCTGCCGTGGAAGGCGCCCAGGAACGCTATGACGTACGGTCTCTGGTTCTGGAAGTGCCCTCTACTTATTTTTAGCGAGCCCTCTATGGACTCGGTGCCCGAGTTCGTGTAGAACACCCTCTTCTCCCCGCTTATCGGGGTTATTCCAATCAACTCCTCCGCGTGCTTTACGGCAACGTCGTAATAGAAATCCGTCAAGCTGTAGTGGGTGAACAACTCGCTCTGCTCCTTTATTGCCTTAACTATCCTGGGGTGACTGTGGCCTACGCCCATCACGGCTATGCCGGCATTCATATCTATGTATAGATTGCCATCCACGTCCTCCACCACTGGGCCGTAGCCAGCCCTAATCACCAGGGGGTACCATCGACCGAATGACTGCATTATGAGCTTCTCGTCTCGTTTAACCACATCAAGGGCTTTGGGACCCGGGGGTTCTACCTTTATCTTAGGGACATCCTTCGGATCTATGGGCCAATGCCACATTGACATAGTTGACGGAGATGGGGGCCATTTATAAATAATACTCCAAGCCAATCCTTTCAGCTAAAGTAAATAAGTAATGAATATAACCCTATAGTTAACCATCAACTAGCAGAGCGAAGCAAGAAACGCATTTCCAGAACGGGCTCGATGATTTAATATTATTGATGACTTAACGCACTGCCCCAATTGCGGGGGATCGGACTCGCAATCCCATCATCGATCACATCCAGATGGATTGGGCTGCACCAGATAGAAGGGAGAGGGGAAGTAACCGGATTGCGGCTCCACGTAAATCAAGTAATTGGTAACATAATATACAGGGGAGAAACAAGTACCATTCCTACCCATAACGATTATCGATAAGTCATATGCTGTGGCCACATCATGCATGCTGCCCGCTGATACACCTACATTTAACTCCGGTAAATAGCTCGGCATACTGAAACCGGATGGTCCATCTGACATAGCCATTACTATCGCGCCCACCGGAATGCTTATGCTGAAATAATTGGTGTACTTTGCATTCTCTATTATATCGCCTGTGTTCTCAGCTAAATTGTTAACCGTAGGGCTTAGCTGTACCTTTTTTAGTGCGTTTATGGAACTGCCATTTATGTCATGGAACGCCGTCGATATGATGTATCCCCAGCCCGAATCGCCAGTGGAGTAGGTAGCCTCGAATTGATGAGTCTTAGTATTATTAAATGGAGCAAACCACACTAGCGTGATATTGCCCATCTTGAGAAACGGCAGAAATCCAATTTGTAGGGTGTAATTAACCAGGTAACCGATGCCGATCAAATCGATAGTGGTGAAACCAGGAGAGATGCTTGTGACTTGGCTTAAATTGCTATTGAAATAACCACAATAATTGCCCACCGAGCCCCACATGCATACATAATCCAACAATACCACTTCGTTGTGGCTAGACCATATGGTGAACCCAGACCCGCTTGTTTCTATTCCTATTTTACCCAACCTAATCGGAGCAGCAAATGATACCGCAAAGCTCAAATCATAGGAGGTCTCGGAACCCACGGTTATGTATGGATATTCCTCAACCAATTCAATGTGTTTTAGTTGAGCCGGGGTGAAATAGACGCCCATTATTGGGGCCGGCATTGTTCCATTGAACATTATGTTCCCCCTATACCATTCAATACATGCATCGAACAAGGTAAACCACGGGCAAGCTGAGACCCCTGTCTTGGGGGGCTGGGCAACGCATGATACTGTGAAGGACGCGGCGGAGCCATTGGCCACAGCCACGGAGCTCGGATTTATTACGCACTCCTTACCGGGCGGGTCCTTAGTTACCACGGCGCTCAATTCATCTCGGAATCCCCCCAGCCTCACCACGGAATCCGCGACGCTGCCATTGCCCGAGACGGAGGCCACGGAGCTCATTACCTCCCATCCAGCCCCATAGGGATCAGATACATTCACCCTGGCAGAGAATGGATTATCGGGAGGGGACTCAACCAGCCAACACATCAATGACCCGGTGTAATTCCCGCCTTGGGGCGCCTCGGTTGATACAGCGAAGCCGTGGAACTGGTACTCCACAGATGCTAATTGAACTGCGGCGAGCTGAGGCTGAAGCCCGCCCTCCCCGCCGGAGCCTGGTTCAACAGTCTCTGAGCCGTTGCTCAGCACGGTGGGGGTTCCCCATATGGTCACCACGCTGCCGTTAACATCGCACTCCAGCGATACCTGCGGCATCGCGTAGTAAATGTTAAGGCTCCCCACCTCGTAGAGGGGGGCATCGAGCACCAGCGGACCGGTCACGGAGACGGACAGCGTTACATTGGATTGACCGCTGGCCAGAACTCCCCTATTCATGCCGATGCCAAGCTCCAAACCGTTCAATCTAGCCTCCACTCCCACGGGGGAGGCCACGAACCAGTAACCCATCACGGTCCCCCCAAGGGGAGGCGAGGTGAAGTTGAAGTACTCCGTCCAGTACCGCGGCTGGGAGGCTCCAGCCATTGGTTTATTTATGTGGGGGATGCGGGAGGTTATCGGGCCTAGCGGTATGGATGCGACGGGGACTCGGGGACACTTGGGAAGGCTTGGATATGCTGAGCATATGCGGGTCAAGTTCATGGTGAGCCCCATGTCTATCATAGCCGCCGCCGTGTAGTTAACCTGGACCTGGACCTCCGATCCCTCCGCCAGCGATGGTATTATGGGTATGGTCACTAGATCCAGGGGAGAGAAGGCAGTATCGCTCGCATTGCTTATGGTACTTAACAGCACCACGAGGGAGGGACCCGCCGTCGATCCATAGCCCAGCTCCTCATCCAGCTCCTCGGCGTAGGGCAAGTAACTGGACGAATTGATGATTATGGTGCTCCCATTACCTCCCCACTCCCCCACGTCGACGAAGCCGCCGGGAGCTGGGCCCACGGCAAATGCGTAGAGGCTGGCGTTGGTGATGGGAAGCGATAGGTTGTAGTACTTATCTACACCGTTAACCTGCATCGATATTGAGGGGAATACTGGAGGATCTACGTGATCCAAGCCATTCACAAGCCTTGATAGGAGAGTCGGCTTCACGTAGCGGACCACGTAATTGGGGCCGTAATAGATGAATACGACGCGGGGCTGCGATTCGAGGTATAATGAAATGCCCAGCAATACTATTATGGATATCATTACAAAAAGCTTTATTAATAATAAATTATTCATCAATAGTAAGCTCTAGTACTTGTTTATATTCTTTCTCTCATACCGCCGCCAGGGACCCCTCCGCGAGGGCGTTAGTTTGCTGCAGACCAATTTTGAAAGCATGCCCTAATGCTTTCACGCCTCATAGATCAACTCCACGCATTCCTCCCAATCCCATGATCCGTGGCTTGGTTTCAGGAAAAAGCCGATCCACGCGTGATCCATAATCGCTGCAATAGGTCTAGGCGTAATTAAACGCACCTCCCAACTAGGTCGCGCGCACTAGCACATGATCTCCTCAGCTCCGCCGCCTTGGCTTCAGGTGACGAGTCGTACGTGAACGTCCAGAGCCCCCACTCAACGCCCGCGGCGTACTTCATCTTACCCGCGTCCCTGAGCATTGGGTAGAACTCGACGTGTAGGTGGAAGGACTCGTGGAACTTGACCGGGGCCTGGTGAACAGCCATCACGTACGGCATGTCCCTGCCCAGCACGGAGTCCAGCATGTAGGTGGAGGCCCTGAGGGAGTCCGCCATCAACCTCACCTCGTCATCGGTTAGCTGCGTCAGCTTCTGGACGTGCCTCCTTGGAATTACGTGAATCTCGTAGGGCCACATGGAGTAGTACGGCTTTATTATCGCGAATCCATCATTTATGTAAATCAATCGCTCGCTCCCCGCCTCTGCTTTCAACTCATCGCACAGCATGCAGGAGCCGCGCCTCTTCATGTACCTCCTCATGTTCCTCGCCTCCAGCCTAACGCGGAGCGGAACGTAGGGGAGCGCGTATATCTGGCTGTGGGGGTGGGTCAACGATACCCCTATCTCCCTGCCCTTATTCCTGAAGAAGTAGACGTATTTCACGAAGCCTTGACCCTCCATATCGGACACCTCCCTCCTCACCCCAAGAAGCACGTTAGTCAATTCATCTAGGCTCATCAAGTGCAGATCAATTAAAGAGTGGTTAGGGGACTCCACGACCACCTTACAATACCCAAAAGACCTGCGGGACTTGAATCCAGGGGTTCTCGAGTTGCGTGGAGGGCTGGGGACAAGCATTGGATACCTATTGGGCAATATTAGATAAGACCAACCGATGCCCGTCTCCTCATTGCCTGGATCGAAGGGGCACGCGGAGGAGGGCTGCCATGGCCTCGATTCCCTCACCGTGGATATCATTATCCACTCCCCTATCAATGGATTGAACCTCAACTCCATTCCCATAAAACCGATTAACCACGAACCCGTATTAATCTTTCACGATGGCACCTCACGCCTCCATAATGGTAATGGCAAGCCCGAGGCCGTGATAAATGAGGGGACAAGCCTCGCCCTTCCAGGGTGAGCGGGAGGCCAGCCAGGCCTACTTTCTGTTTAATCAATCATAGCCTCATAAATTATTATTTATAAATGGAGCGAGATTCATCTCAATACATGAAGTCGCGAGCGCCGGGCAGGGTGGACTTATTTAATACCCACCAGGACTATAAGGGCTTGCCAGTAGTGCCCGCCGCCATTAATTTGAGGACCGAGGTGGAGGGGCGGGAGGCGCCCGGCCGCGTCAAGGTCGAGTCGATGGATTTGGGGGAGCGGGATGAGGTTGACGCCGACAGCGAGTTCACGGGGCGGTGGAGCGATTACGTGATAGCTGCGCTGAGGGCAATGAGGAGGCGGGGCATGCGGGTGGGAGGCGCGGAGCTAATAGTAAGGAGCGGGATTCCAATGGGGGCTGGCCTGGGCAGCAGTTCGGCCTTGCTTGTGGCCATAATCAAGTGGTTCGGTGCCTCGCTTGGCGCAGGGCTGACCCGGGGGGAGCTGGCCGAGCTGGCGTTTGAGGCGGAGAACGCGGAGCTGGGCATTCCCTGTGGGAGGCTGGATCAATACGCGTCGGCCTTTGGGGGATTAATAGCGTTGGAGACCAGGCCGCCCTACTCCGTCGAGGAGTTAGGGGTTAAGGACTTGAGCCTAGCCGTTGTGGACTCCGGGGTCAAGCATAGGACCTCTAATATCCATTCGGAGAGGCAGAGGGAGTTGAGGGGGGCATTGAGGGCATTGGGGGAGGCAATGGGCCGTAACCTAGATTTCCCATTGGATCGAGTGGATTGGGACTGGATTGGGAGGGAGGCGGTGGAGTATTTGGACTCGCTGAGCGATGTTCAGCGGCGGAGGATTGAGTTCACGATAAGGATGAATCAATCCACCAAGGCCGTTCTTGTTGAGTTGAGGAAGCCCAAGCCATCGCCGAGGATAGTTGGGAGGGCCATGAACGAGCAGCACGAGATGTTGAGGGACCTATACGACGTAAGCATTCCAGAGATAGAGGCTATACGAAATAAGTTAATTGACTTGGGGGCCCTAGGGGCTAAGCTGAGCGGGGCAGGCATGGGGGGAAGCGTGGTGGCCCTATTCGAGGACGCCGCCGCTGCCGCGCGGGCTGTGGAGGGGGTGGGCAGTAGGTCTTGGGTCGTCTCAGTAGAGCCTGGAGCCGATGTGATCCCCTAAGCCTTGCCGTTTGCTATGGGTCGAGCCCTCTCTTCACGTGTCGCATCGCCCGCGTACTTCATGGCAGGGCAACCAGTATCGGCATTTACCTGGGAATCAATAGAGGCGTGCTTTGATCAAGAATGCCGCCAATATAGTTAATGGGTTTTTGTCTCAGTTTGATCTTGCTGCAATAATATAATGCACTTGAACTGGGCGCATGTTTTCTTGGCCCGGGCGGAGCTTTTAAGTCGCCTAAGGAGGAGCGAGGATCTTGTATATGGGATCTATTAAGCTATACTTGGCGTTTTCTTTCCTGGCTATCTTTGCATCAACTAAGTGCTTTAACGCGTTGTTAAACACCGCATCTCTAATTTCCTTCCCTCCGAAACTCTCGGTGAGCCTCTTTAAGTCCTTCCAACCTATTTCCTCAACTAAGGCTAAGGCCCTAATTATGAGCCTCTGGGTCTCGCTTAGCTGCTTTAATTCTTCTTTGATTAAGTTTTTTGCAATGTTCAACACCAATTCCTTGGCTCTCTCGTGAGAATACCCTAGTCTCCTAAAGTTACCGTAATACGTTAACCAGCCTTGGATTCCTCTATATGTTCTCACTGCGTCCTCTATTTCGGATTCTGAGACGTCGAAACCACAAAGTCTTGATCCCGTCCTTAGAAATTCCTTACTGAGCTCCGCGTTGAACGGCTTGACTTCTATCTCAACTATTGGCCTGCCTTTGAAAGAATTCCCCACCTTTTTTCCTCTCCCTTCCCCTGTCAATGTCTTCGATAGTCCTATCATTGACCCGGAAAAAGCAAATCTTACCTGGGAGTTATTATAGGAGTTTGAAAGTAAGGATATAAACCATGGAGTCACTATGTTCTGGGCTTCATCTATTAGGATGACTGCATCGCCTAGCCTATTGAGGAGACTTTGTATCCCGTTTACTGGCTTCTTCTCAATTTCAACTCGTACTACCCTTAGGTCGATTTCTACCTTTAATTGAGTTGAATTTACCATCAAGCTCCCCAATTCTTTTAGACTCCTAATCCCTGAGGCATCGATGTAGATTCCGTTAATTTCTTTGCTCACTATTTTTAGTATGGAGGTTTTTCCAGTCCTCTTAGGGCCTATTATTAGGGGCCAGAGTTTCCCTTCAATTAGTTTTTCTACTTCATTTATCACATCGTCATTATCAAAGAAGTCCCTCCTATCCGTCTTAGGATACGGGTCAAATATTTCACAAGTAGCCATATTAGTAACTAATAGGGCTATTTTTATAAGGATTTCATTTGGAAGCAGGGCGAATTCGACGTTATATTCATGTTGCATGCATTTTCCTCTGCGATGTTTCAGTGGAAAAATAGCTATATTAGTAACTAATAGGGCTACCGGCAACGGAAAAACGGTCAAATTGCATTCGTGTAATGAGGAATGAGACTAGGGTCTCAGGTCTCCGTCCCAGTACTCATACATTGCACCTCGCAGAAGTAATTCGTATGAGGCGCTCATCGCATTGATTTCGGCCAGCCTGCTCCTCAGATATCTAGTGAAGTATGAAAGCGCTGCCTTATCGATTGAGAAGCCAGGCTGATTCTCGTATTTAACCGCCTTAAGAACCAAGCCATGTGGTTGATGGGGAGGCATTGGGATGTTTTCCTCTGTATCTATTGTTCTCCGCAAGAAATCTACGCCCAGCACGCCCCTTCCAGCCATTAATATGGCATGCATTATCTTCCTAAGCATCTTATTACGGAAGCCGCGGCCCTTGAATTCCACACTGATAATCCCGTTAAACTCCTCCACATTTATCTCATGCATTTCAACAATGGTGGGACTGCCATCCCTAATCATGTAATTCCGAAGATCGTGCCTGCCGACGAATGCGGCCGCGGCCCTTCTCATCAACTCCAGGTCCTCCCCCATGGATGGAGAGAAGTAGAGGTAGGTCCTCTGCATTGCCCTCCTGGGGTTGAAGCTGGGCGGTACCCTAGCCGCTCCCCATACCCTGACTTGCCGGGGCAATTTTGAATTTATCAACCCGGTTTTCAACTCATCGTTCAAGTTCACCGCCACCACGTTCATCAACGCGGAGACCCCGGGATCCGTGCGGGACGCCTTATCTAGTCTCACCGGCGAGCCATTCAGCCTAGAGAGAACCCTTGTAATCACGTGCTCCACGCTTCCCCTGCCTCCCGAGAATCCGTTGAACGCGGATCCATCATACATAACCAAGTAAGCCATCCTGACGACCATCGATACCCAATAGCTGGAAGCCATTTAGCTCTATCCTCGCTTGGAGCATGTGGAAGAAAGTCTCCTCCCTCAACTAAGAAAGACCAACCCCCGGGGGAGTCTCAATATCCCCCGCTTGGGAACTCTTGGTGACTTGCCATGGGGTTCAGCGTATCTCAACCATTATCCAGGCGGGATGGCTATTCTCATCCATGAGGACCCAGGAGGAGCGGGCAGCGGAAACGTGAGGGTATTGCCTGCATGGAAGTGATTAACGAGGGATCCGCTGGGCGATCTCTTCTCTCACCGCGGATGATAGTGAATCATATGAATTGGAAAATATCATGGATTTGAAGAAAAATCCATTATTTTTAGCTCAATAATCGATGTATTTTTACTACATTCAATTAATAGTCATTAATTTATCCTCCCCAAGTATATGATGGCGGAGGCGCTGATGTAGTGGAGGTGGTGGTAGATGTAGTGGAGGTGGTCTGAGACATTGTAGTGGAGGTACTCGGCGGCATTAATTGCTCCAGGCTCAGCACCCATGGAACGGGCTTCAGGAACGTTAGATTTACGATCAATCCCTTGCCCGTTATTATGGGATCCCTGAATAGGTAGGTATATGCGCCGTTCTTCTCTCCCCAGGTCCACATTGATGAGTTGACCGACGGCGCCTCTATTACGGTTATGAAGGGCTGGGTCGCAGTGTCGCTGAACGTTACCTGGCCGTCCACGGCGTAGGCAAAAACAAGCGCAGGCAATTGGCCTGGGGCTGGAGCCGTTACGCTGCTGGGGGAGTAGAATATTACAGAGAAGTTATAGTACTTCAGAGTGGAGCTCTGCGTATTTATGTAAGTTCCCGGCTGTATCACAGCTATTATATTACCTGCCTGAATCACCCCGCCATCAGTCCCATTCACGGCGAAGGAGTAGGCGGATATGGGCGTCAACCCGAATGCACTGGAGATCGGCACTTGAACGGCGACCGGGGCCTCGCCCAGCGGTGTCTGGGACGACTCGAACACCCAAATCACCGGCTTGAAGAACTTATCATTCACAATCACGCCATTCCCATATATCCACTGGTCTGGGAACTTATATGAACCGCCCACATAGGTAGATCCATTAAACGAGCCGCCGAACCACGTCCACGACGTCCACGTGTCTGGCGCGAAGGCCACCGTTATAACGGGGCTAGGCTGCTTCGCTGAGTTGACCAGCGAGTACTGGGGCGATATTTGGCCGTCCACTGCGAATGCGAATGCGTAGAGCGGCGTCAAGCCCGGCTCCGGCGCGTATACTGCCTGCATGCCTAGATCCACTAGGGAGAAGTTGTATAGAGATTCCAGCGTGCCGTTGGGCAGCTCGGCGTACGTGCCTGGCCTCACCACGGCGATGAGGTTGCCGAGCCTAATCACGGCGCCAAGGGATGCATTGACGGTTACCGTGCGCTCCCCGACCACCGTGAATGTTGGGGTGTTCAGGTTGTAGTACAGGGTATCGCCGGCCAACGAGGCCTCCGTTACGTTCCAATCCTGGTACGTTATTTGCCATTGAGCTGCAGTTGAGTTGTACATCAACACGGTAGTTATAGATGCATGGAGATCATATATTGCGGGGAATCCCGCCTCTCCCTTGTTGACGAATCCTATGAAAACAGTGTCGTTTGCCGTGACCACGGCCTCCGTGCCGTTTGGCTGCAGGGCCACGCTCACCATGGGCGAGACCGCGGTTCCATTGGGCAATAGGTTCTGGGCGTACTCGGCTACGAATATGAAGTAATTATCCCAATTGCCGAAGAAGTTCTCTATCGAGGCGAGGCCTGAGTAATTGCCTGGCTTCAGCGCGGGCGGTAATTGGCCTGCCACGCTCAGCGTTGCCGTGGGCGCGAATGACTGCGATAATTGGGCTGGCGGCAGCTCAGCCCCGAGGCCGTTCAACTCGCTTAGGTATGTCTCCAGGGCTTGGTTTGCCTGCATTGAGTGTTGGGACGGGTATCCTGTTATGACCGCCGAGGGCGGCAACTCGTTCCCTGTCCATGATAGGCTCGTTATGAGGAACTTTCCGTTCACTAGCTTAATGATTATTGTGTTGGATGCATTGAAGACCTGTAGGTAAACTGGGTCCTGGGTTGGGGCCACGAAGAATTGAACCACAGCCGACACGGAAAACGTTGAGTTACCGATCCTCGCCACGTTGGGAGGAGCTGTTGTGTAGAAGTACACCGTCTCGTAATTGCCGAAGAAGCTGGATAACCACGTTGAATTAAAGGACGAATACGAGTAGGTTCCAGGGAACGGCGAGCCCAGCACATTAGCTGTGAAGTTAGATGATAATAGCGGAAGCACGTCGGATGGATTCTCTATGGCAATTCCATCCCAGAACTGAAAAGCGACGTCGAGCGCGGCTCCCTCTGCGTATTGCTGGGCCATTTCTGTCAATCCGCTAGATGATAATTTCTCATATAATCCCAGGTACGTGGTGTAGTTCCTCTCCGCGTTGTTGTACAGCGCCATGTACATCGCCTCGTACTTGCTTGCATTGAAGTACAGGGATTCGTACTTGCTGGCGTTGGCCTCCGCTGCCTGCAGGGATGACTTGTACATCTGTATGGAGGAGTTTAGCGATGATACCTTGGCCGACGCCGTTGAGTATTCATAGAAGCCCACCGCGGCCACCACTAGTAGGGCCACGGCTAGGGCCGTTAATCCCAGGGTCTTTGTGTCCATGTATTGGAATAATGGATTTCAAATTATAAGGAATTTTCAATATTTATTGCAATTTTATTATAATTCTTCGTAGCAATGCAATAATTATCGCGGCGAGTCGGGGAAACATTTTAATAACTTAGGAATCCGATATCGATTATGTTCCATGGAAGGCATGGAGCGCATTGGGGATCATTTAGGTCGCCCGAGTTAGAGAAGCTGATAGAGGAGACAATGAATCACGTCGAGGCCGCCGCCGACTTGGGATGCGGGGAGGGGCGATTCTGCGGGGTCCTGTCTAGGCACGCAGATAAGGTGTACTGCGTGGATGCCGATGCCGACGCAATAGAGGCCGCGCGGGGATCCGCCGCAGGCGGCAACGCGGTCTTCCTGGTGGAGGACGCGGGTCGAACCTCGATACCCAGCGGGGAGGTGGGGGTTGTATTGATGGTTAATTCATTCCACGACATGCAGGACAAACGCGCCGTGGCGAGGGAGGTCTACAGGATACTGCGGGACGGGGGTAGGGCATTGATAATAGAGTTTAAGCCGGGCGTCGGGGGCTTTGGCCCGCCTTCCTGGATACGCATGAAGCCGGGGGAGGTGGCCGAAATACTTGGGGAAGCCGGGTTGAGGCTGGAGCGCATCGATGAGGTGGGCAATCAAAACGCATTGTTGTTTAGAAAGCAGGCGGGGGCCGGCAACGTTTAAATCCAGCGGCGCCGCCGAGCGACAGGGATGAGGACTCAAACATGCGCTGCATGTGGATCCGGCAAGACCATGGCCATAATAGGGGGAAAGCCGTACTGCTATGGATGCGCATCCAAGGTGATACTCATGCATAACGTCAAGTTCCTTAGGAACTTGAAGAACGAGAAGTTAATACCGAGCCAGCTCCAGCTTCCCGAGGTGTGAGCCGGTGAGGCCAATCATAGGCTTGCTGGCCGTCGTGGCAGCAATGCTGGCCGCCGCCGCGGTGCTCCACGCCGGGTCCATTGCCTGCAACGTGGCTACTTCCCAGATGAATTACACAATAATAATCCCAGCCAATTCCACGCTCATCTTGTACGGGCCGCATCAAAGCATCAGCGGCTGCGTTAAAGCCAACATAACCCTCAATGAGTGGAGCAGCATAATAATAATAGCCAAGGATTCACGGTACGTGGAGATGAGGCTGCCCAGGGGGGAGTACCCGTACTGTTACCCGAACAACGTGACGCTAGCCGATGGTTACTATGATGAGGCAACGGGGGGAGCGGGCACTGTGTGCACGATACACGGCCAGTCCTCTCTTACCCTTTATAGGATAGCCGCCGGGATAGAGGCCGGCGCGGCGGTCATGTTGCTGGCATTCTTCATAGTGCTCCTTCTTTCAATAGGCGCTCGGCGAGGCGGCTGAAAGCGAGGGCCCTATGGGAGTACCTAGACTTCTCCTCAATGCTCATCTCGGCGAAGGTACGGCCACCGCCTAGCGGGGAGAAGACCGGGTCAAATCCAAAACCAGAGGACCCCCGCGGCTCCTCAGTTATGACCCCATCCACTGCTCCCTCCACTATAAAACGCCTCCCGCCCACGCAGGCACCCACCACTGATTTAAAGGTGGCCCGCCTCTCCTCCCCGGCTACTCCTTGCATTAATTTCAACAAGCCCCTCACCCCTATGGTAGAGTAGGCGTAGGCCGCGTAGGGCCCTGGGAAGCCGTTGAGGGAATTCACGAATAGTCCATCATCCTCCACCACCAAGTTATTCGCCTCCATGCATAGATGCGATAATGCGTACTCGACTATCTCAACCAAATCACCGCTCTGTATCTCTATTTTCCTGAGCGGGGATTGATTAATGGATATGCCGAACCTCTCCAGAACAGCGGAGGCCTCCTTCACTTTATTTCTATTGCCGGTGGCGAACGATAACTCCATGCTTGTATAGGCAATTTAATGGAATTAAATCAATTGCGGCTAGCCCAACCGCGTTGCGAAGCATAGGCTTCCCGGGACGGCGTGGATCAGAAACCTAAAGCGGAAGGCAAACGCATTAAGGTAAATGAATTTATTTTTTGTTTGTTTTTATTGACTCGGCTCAGCTCCGCTGTACTCCAACACCTTCTTGAGCAGCTCCGCCTCCGGCGGGACGCCGACGAACTCCACGTTACCCACCTCCTGATCGACGGCCCTTAATGCGACGGTCGGAACGGCGCTGACGGAGTAGGCGTCAGCTATGTCCGGCGCCTCGTATGCCTCCACGTTCAACGCGATCACCTTGCCCCCGCTGTCGTGGGCGAACATATTGGCGAGCAGAACGGCGTAGGGGCAGTAGGGGCAGGACGGGGTGACCACCGTTATCACCTCCACCTTCTTTGCCTGGGACTCGTTTAACTTGCTGAGAGTCTCCTTGGTCTTCTGCCTCAAGCCTGTCTTCCCGGTGGATAGCCTCGTTATCGTCTCAATGAAGGCCCTCACCTCCTCGCCCAGCGGCGCCCCCACGTACCTGATGGAACCGCCATCCAGCAATATGGCTGGAACCCTATTCCCAGCTAGTCCGAACTTATCGAAGCTGGCCTTGTCCTCCTCATAGGCGTGCTTATTGACTATTAGCTTGCCTGGAGGCGCGAGCTCCACAAGCAGATCTAGCAATTCCTGGGTGGGGACGCACCAATTGGTGTCCCGCTCCTTGCAGGCGGCGCCCACGAAGAACTCCGCCGTTACGGGGTTAACCATCTGGGAGAGTATTTCCTTAATGGTGGCCTTTGTATCATCATCCACCTCTATATGAACCTCCTCTGCAGCGGGAGGAGTTATCGGTGTAGCCGACATAGTAAAAAATGCATGACTCTGAAGATTTAAAAACCTTACGTGTCTATGAATTTCTTCTGCCGCTCCTGGACTTTCTACTCCTACGCCCCCTCCTCCCCCTGCTCTTCCTACGCTTCTTGCCCCGCCTCCTCGACGGCTTCCTGGCCTCCCCGGCCAATCCCTTTATGTCAACGTCAAGCATTGAGAGAACCCTATCACTTAGGAACTTGATGAATTGATCATCCATGAACGACCTATCAATCGTCACCACGCTAGCAACGGAGTCGCCTAGCCCAGCGAACTCCAAGCCAGTCCTCTCCTTCAACTTCTTGGCCAGCATGGAAGCGCTGACATCAGGCCCCAGCCTTATCCTGACCACCACGGCATTCCCATCCACCGCAACCTCGGGGGTGAACGACACATTGGAGTCGATTAGGCGGGCTTAATATTTTTTCCTTCACCTAAGATCTACATCTCCCCCAAACCCCCTGAGGAACACGTCTATATCTCCCTCCCTGGGGAGATTCTCCTCATCCCCTCTCACGGTCACCACCATGGCGGCCGCCGCGGATGCCCTAACCATTGACTTCCTCAACCCCATGCCCTTCAACATTGAGGAGAGAAAGACACCGACATACGCATCCCCAGCCCCTATCGGGTCCTCGACGGGCACTTCAAATGCATTGACTCGCTCCTCCTCTCCATCCCACCTAGCCACTGAGCCCCTCCTGCCCAGCTTCAGCACTACCTTCGTTAACCCAAACCTCCTCTCCGCCTCCCTGAACGCCGCGTCCACCCCCTCCGCGCCCAGGATCATGGAGGCCTCCTCCTCATCCATGAAGACGACGCCGGCCTTGGCCATTGCCTTCCCCACGACGTCGACCGCCTCATCCATGTTCCTCCAAAGCTTCCTGCGTATGTTGAGGTCCAGGGACACCAGGGCCCCGGCCCTCCTTGCTTCATCCATTGCCAGCATCGCCGCCGACCTGGCCGACTCACTTATAGCCAGTGTTATGCCAGTCGTGTGGAGGACCCTGGACTCCCTCACGTAATCGCGATCCACGTCCTCCTCGGATAAGAACGACGCCGCCGAGCCGTGCCTATAATAAACCACGTCGCTGACTCCGGGCACTGGGTACCCGCGCTGGACGAAGTAGATGCCAGTGGGGTGCTCGCCGTCCATCACGACTCGAGAGACGTCCACCCCCTCGCCCCTCAGCCAGTCCCGTATGAATAGGCCGAACTCATCGTTTCCCAGCCTAGTTATCAAGCCGCTCCTCATGCCGAGCCTCGCGGCCGCCACGCACACGTTCGCCTCGGACCCCGTGGAGTGCTTCTCGAAGTACTGAACGTGTCGAAGAGGGCCTCGGGTGACCGCATTTAATTGAACGAGGGGTTCCCCCACGGCGACTATATCCATGGGCATTGCCGTTAAGCCGCGGCCCGGTTTTAAGCGTGCCGCCTACGCCATTGCCCTCAACGCCCTAACCAGCCTATCCCTGTTCCGCTGGAGCTCCTCAACATTGGCTGACATCAAATCCCGTATGTCGTTTATTCCCATTACTACCATGGCTAGCCTATCCACCCCCATCCCGAAGGCCAACACCCTGGACTCCCTGATGCCCAGGGGAGCCAACACCTCCGGCCTGAACACCCCGGTACCCCCCACCTCTATCCACCCCAGCTCCCCGTGCAGCATGTATATCTCAGCGCTGGGACTGGTGAAGGGGAAGTAGGAGGGCCTGAACATGACCTTCCTCATGCCCAGCCTCCTCGCGAACTCCTCGTGGAACCCCAGCAAGTGCTTAAACGTGAGCCCCCGTCCAACCATTATGCCGTCGGCTTGATGGAACTCCATGGAGTGCTTGGCGTCCAGGAGCTCCGGCCTGAACACCCTATCTATCGTGAACGACCTGTACTCCCCATCGCCCCGGGACGCCAGCGACCGCACGCTAACCGCCGTGGCCTGGGAGCGAAGCACCAGCGAGAGGGCCTTCTCCGCGCTCCACTTATACCTCCAGCCGAGGGACCCAGTGCCGCCCCCATCCTCGTGAACCGCGGCGACCTTCTTGAGCAGGTCCTCGGGCACGCCGTGGCCACGCGGGGCATCCACGAAGAACGTGTCGTGTATCTCCCTGGCCGGGTGGTCCTGGGCCTGGAACAATGCATCGAAGTTCCAGAGCTCCAGCTCAACATATGGACCGTAGGTCTCCTGGAACCCCATTGATTCATAGATCTCCTTCAGGAAGTCTATGAACTCGCCGTAGAAGTGACGGCCGATGGGGAGGAGAATCGGCGTTGGGACGGAGGGGTCGAACTCCTTCAACTCCACCCTACGCCACTCCCCGCTGCGAATCAATTCGCTGGTTAACGCCGTCACCAGCCTAGCCGGCTTTATTGCGCCGCTTCCCAGCAACTCCGTCAACATGCTCGTTGGCTTTATTGTTATCACGGACCGCTCCCTGCGCCTCACCAAGCCCCTCCTAATCAATTGGGGCAGGTCGTCCACGACGGCCCCGCGAGCCACGGATTCCAAGGCGGCCCTGACGGGGTCCCCTCCCGACCCGCCGCGCAGCGTTACGCGGCCGTTGATGACCTCTATGAGGCCTAGCCTGGCCGCGTTGCTTATGGCTATCCCGACCTCCCCCTCCAGCAGCTCGACGCCGACCTCCCTGGCCCTCCCCGCCACCTCGTCCGGCCTCGGGGAGCAGCGGCACGCCGCGAGCAACTTGACTAGCCTGGCCTCAGGGGATCCAATGCTTAAATACCTGCGCCCCTCCTCCGTCAATTCATAGGTGGACTCCACCGCCTTATCCACCTCCAGCAGTCCCCTTGATGAGAGCTCCATCACTGTCCGCATCAAGGAGCT
Organism: Thermocladium modestius; assembly: GCF_055398215.1. Classification (NCBI taxonomy): domain Archaea; kingdom Thermoproteati; phylum Thermoproteota; class Thermoprotei; order Thermoproteales; family Thermoproteaceae; genus Thermocladium; species Thermocladium modestius. The sequence continues at coordinate 860,599 of NZ_AP043731.1, forward strand.
CGGCTCCACCCCCATTTCCCGCGCGACGTCGTCAAGCCTTGCCGGGCCCTTCGACGCCCTCATCAATATATTGAACGCCAGCTCGGTTACCCTCAGCTCATCCACGGAGGCAAGCCACGGCTCCGCTTTAATGCATTGCTATTTATTCAAGTGATCGATGAACCAATCCATTATCTTGGTCAGCCTATCCACCCTGTGAAGGGGCTTGCCTGTCCTGCTTAGGTCGTGGTTCTCGCCGGGGAAGAGGACGAGGCGAGCGGCCTTGCCGTTGTACCTCAACGCTGTGAAGAACTGAATTGCCTCTCCCACGTAGCACCTATAATCCTCCGTGGAGTGGATTATCATTATGGGCGTCTCCACTGACTTCACGTAGGTTATTGGTGACTTCTCGAGGAACTTGGATTGATTACCCCACGGATCCGAGGAGAGGTCCCCGGCCACGTGGTCGTTCCCGAAGAAGAACCCTATATCGCTGGTGCCGAAGAAGTGAAGCCAATTGCTTATGGATCTCTCGCTGATGGCTGCCTTGAACTTATTGGTGTGCGTCACTATCCAGTTAACCATGAAGCCACCATACGATCCCCCTATGACGCCGATCCTGGATCGATCTATGGGGAACTTCGACGCCGCGTAGTCCACCCCCTCCATTATATCCATGAAGTCCCTCTCCCCGTAGTGGCCGCGTATATCGGCGAACGCCTCATCGTACCCAGCGCTGCCGCGGGGATTCATGTAGATGACGGCGAATTCCGAGGATAATAGGTGGAACTCGAACATGAAGGCGTTGCCGTACATGGTCTTGGGCCCTCCATGGATCTCCACGACGGCCGCCCGCCTCCCCTCATTCGCTGGGGACATCATGACCCACCCATCTATCGCGGCGCCGTCGCTGGCGTTGAACTTGAAGTGGGTGGGGCGGCTCAATTGAAGCGAGGACGTGACTCCATCATTGAACGACGTCACCCGCCTCGGCTTTCCAGCATCCATTAGGAACAGCTCGGCGGGCGCCGCGGCGTCCATGGCAGTGAAGGCAAGCAGTCCGTTCCGCGAGGAGAAGCTCTCCACGCTCCACTCCCCCTCAGTAACGCGCCTCAACCGGCCCAGGGAGAGGTCCAGCCCGTACAGGTTAACGGAGCCGGCCTCGTTGACGGGGAAGAGGGCGAGGGATCCATCGATGTCCACCCGAACGTCGGGCGGGGAGCCCCTCATATCGCTGTTGAGGCTGTTCCCCACCTCCAGGGGGAAATCGCCCAGCAAGTCCTTAACGGATCCATCCAAGTCCACCCGCAGCAGCCTGTTGTGGGTGACCGTTCCCCTATGCAAGTCATTGCCAACGGCGAGCGCTCCCTCCTCGCCTGGGAGCCACGTTATTGACTCCACGCTCAACCTCTCCTTGCTCACGCGCTCCATCCTGAACCCCCTCAACACGTGGATCTCCGTCTCGAAGGGCTTGAGTTCCTGGCTGGATATGGCCAGGATCACGTCGTCAATCACGTCGAACGCCACAACGTCCACGTCGCCGCTCGTTAATTGCTGCACGTCGCCCGTCTCAGCGTCGACTCGGAACAAGTGATTCCTGACCCCGTACGTGAAGCCCCTCCCGTTGAACCATATGGGTATCCGCTCGATCACCTTAACATCCTCGTCCACCTTCCCCACGGGGCCCGTGAAGTATATGAACTTTCCATCCCTGGACCACTTTATGTTTGATATGCCCTCCCGCTTGGCCAGCGGCCTAGCCTCGCCGGCGAGGTTAGCGATGTCCGCCACCATTAACTGAACCCACCTCTCCTCAGGCTTAGCGCCCCTCCTTGAGAGGAACGCAATGCGTGACCCCTCTGGGGACCAGGCGGGGCTGGAGTCGGAGCCGCCGCGCGTGAATTGCCAAGCCTTGGCTCCATCGCTCATCCATATGTCGCTGACGTACTCGTTCTCCCTCATCTGGGTGACGGTGAACGCCGTCAAGCGACCGTTGGTGCGGGCTTGGTGGATTAACTTGAATAGGTACACGTCGTTCGGTTGCGGCCTCCTCATGGGGACGGGGGAACTTAAAGGTTTAAAGCATTGCCGCCTCCATGCATGCGTCCAGGTGCAAAATACTTAAAACGCTTATGTAGGGGGTGGATCCATGCAGCAGATAAGGGGCGTTCAGGGCTATAAGACCGTGAGCGAGGTCAAGGGCCCTCTCATAGTCATCAAGAGAACCAGGAACGTCGCCTACGGCGAGATAGGCGAGGTGGAGGGGCCGGACGGGGAGCCCAGGTTGGTGCAAGTAGTGGAGGTGGGGCCGGACTACGCGGTGGCCCAGGTATTGACGGGCACGCTGGGCTTGCCCGCCCTTGGATCGACGGTGAGGTTCAGGGGCAAGACGTTCGACGTCAGGGTCAGCGAGGACTTGCTGGGCAGGGTGCTCAATGGGAGGGGAGAGCCCCGGGATGGGCTGCCCATGCCTCCGGCCGAGGAGTTCCTGGACGTTAACGGCGAGCCCCTCAACCCGTACGCCAGGGATTACCCGGAGGAGCCCATAGAGACTGGCATAAGCGCCATAGATGGTCTTTACACAATGGTGAGGGGGCAGAAGCTACCCATATTCAGCGGCACGGGCTTGCCGCACAACATGATGGCTGCGCAAGCCGCCAGGCAGGCAACGGTGAGGGGGGCGGAGTCGGAGTTCGCCATAGTGTTCGCGGCGGTTGGGTTGAAGACGGAGGAGGCATTATTCTTCCTGGACGAGTTCAGGAGGACGGGCGCGTTGAGGAGGCTGGTCATGGTGCTCAACCTCGCCAGCGACCCCGTGGCGGAGAGGATACTCACCCCAAGGATTGCTTTGACTATAGCGGAGTACCTCGCCTGGTGGCTGGATTACCACGTCCTAGTCATCCTGACCGACTTGACTAATTACGCCGAGGCTCTCAGGGAGCTATCCTCCTCCAAGGGAGAGCTGCCGGGCAGGAGGGGGTACCCTGGCTACATGTACACCGACCTAGCGTCCATATACGAGAGGGCCGGCAGGGCCCATGGGAGGAAGGGAAGCGTGACGCAGTTCCCCATACTAACCATGCCCCACGACGACATAACCCACCCAATACCCGACCTGTCCGGCTACATAACTGAGGGGCAGCTCGTCCTGTCCCGCTCCCTGTGGGGCAGGGGGATATATCCGCCCTTCGACGTGTTGATGAGCCTCTCCAGGTTGATGAAGGACGCGATAGGCGAGGGGAAGACGAGGGAGGACCATAAGTACGTCGCGAATCAATTGATATCGGCTTACGCGAGGGCATCCGACATAAGGAACCTGGCTATACTGGTGGGGGAGAACAACCTAAGCTGGAGGGAGAGGAGGTACTTGAGGTTTGCCGGGGAGTTCGAGAGGAGGTTCATATCGCAGGGGTACTACGAGAGGAGGAGCTTCGAGACGACGCTCGACATAGCCTGGGACGCCTTGAGCATACTGCCGGAGGATGAGTTGACCAACGTGCCGTCAGAGGTCTCGCGGAGGTACTACAGATCGCCCATATTCGAGTCTGTCAAGGATGAGGGGACGCAGGGCAGGACGGCGGCGCCTAGGTCCTGATGACCGTATATACATTTAAGATGAACCACAACGTTAAAAACCGGTAGCCCGGTTTACCTCCCCTATGCCTAAAACCAAGAGCAAGGAGAAGATGGTACTTATATCCGTGCACCTTCCCAAGCAAATGCTGGAGGAACTTGATGACTTAGTAAAGAGAGGGGTATTCCCAAGTCGCTCCGAGGCCATACGCATAGCCATAAGGGACTTAATGATGCGCGAGGACGCGAGGAGCAAGCAGGGAGAGGAGGCGCTTCAATTATTGGTGGGGCGTTGATTTAATCAAGAAAAATAATCAATCCCAAAAACTAAATAATCAATCCTTATCGAGTCCCGGGATCAATTATTGACCCTCTGACTGCGAGAGGAGGGATTTGAACAGTTCTACGCCGAATTGATTATCCACCCCCACGTGGTTCAGCATGGCTACGTATAGGTTGAAGGGAAGCGAGCCCGCCAGTATCGTCCTGACCAGGAAGTACTTGGCCGCCTCATTGCCGCACAGCTGTATGGCGTACATGGCCTCCAGCGTTGTGAAAGCCGCCCATATCCCTGGATCCACGTTGAACTTGGAGAAGATGCTCATGACGGATTCTATGTACGCCTCCACGCTGGGGTTGCTCGTTACCGACTTGCTCATTTCCTGTATCTTCTCAAACTTGGGGGCCAACTCGTCCACCGCGCCGGCGATCTCCGGCACCAGCATCTTGAGCGCGGCCAGGGCGTTTCCTGTTATTGTAGCGAGGTTCTTCAATATGCAATCCGTGGGCTTCACGCTGATGGCGGTCTCTATTAATTTGGCGGTGCTCTTGACGAGCGCCTTCACCTGCTCATCCATGAATTAACCATGATGGATACATGGATTAATAAGCATTCCCCCCTCTCCTCCCCATCTCTTTCCCTGCCTTCCCTTACCTCCCCACGTTCCACCGACGGGACGCTGCCCGACAGTGTTTTAAGCACGGCGGACCGGCTTTGCGCATGGATGAGGAGGCCATAAGGAAGTACAGGGACGCCGGTAGGGCATTGAGGGCCGCGTTGAGGAAGGCGGTGGACTCCGTTCACCCGGGCATGAAGGTGCTGGAGCTGTGCGAGCTCGTGGAGGGCGTCGTCAGGGAGTACGGGGCGGAGCCCGCATTCCCGACCAACGTGGGGATAAACGACGTGGCCGCCCACTACACCGCCGTGATAGGGGATGGCCTAACCATACCCAGCAACTCCGTGGTGAAGATAGATGCTGGCGCGCACATAGATGGGTACATAACCGACGCCGCAGTGACTGTTTACTTCAACGACGCGTTCTCACTACTCGCCAAGGCGGCCAGGAACGCATTGGTGAACGCGATCGATAACTTCAAGCCCGGCACATCAATGGGGAGGATCGGGGCGGTGGTGGAGAAGACCGTGAGGAGTTATGGATACAAGCCCATAGAGAACTTGACGGGGCACTTGATACGCAGGTACGAGCTGCATGCCGGCGTCTCCGTCCCCAACGTGGAGGTGGATGGGGGGGAGAAGGTGATGGAGGGGGAGACGTACGCCATAGAGCCGTTCACCACCAACGGCAGGGGGCACGTGGTGGAGGGCAGGGCGGTGACCATATACAGGGTGGAACGGCTCACCGCTAAGAAGCTGGATAAGGAGTTGGCCAAGGCGCTCGACGCCATATACTCCAGGTTCAACTCCCTACCCTTCACGCCCAGGTGGTTGGTCAAGGACCTCGGACAGGGAGCCGCATCCATAGTGGAGCAGTTGACCAGGCGGGGAGCCCTGTACGGCTACGCGACCCTGGTGGAGGCCGGGAAGGGATTCGTGGCGCAGTTCGAGGACACCGTGCTTGTGACCAGTGATGGCGCCCAACCCCTGGTGGGCACGGCGGAGCTCGCGCAGTAAATCCATCTCGATCTCAATTACTATTAATCCCTCACGAAAATGAGATCGCCGTTAGCGGTTGAGTTGGTTGGCGGGGAGGCGAGTTAACCTAGATCAATCGCTTTCCATTGATTTTCTTGTTCTGCCAGGAGTACCTCCTGATCCTCTTAGACCTCCCCCAGCCGCACGCTGCGCAATAGCCCTTCACCACGTTGTAGGAGTGCCTGCCGCACCTGGGGCAGGTTATGTGGCTCTTCCCTCCATTGAACTTGCCGAAGGTAGGTGTTCCAGTGCCCATGCCTCACCACCTACAGCGGGGACACGAACAGCACCGTGTCTCCCCTTATCATTACCATGCCCCTCTTGACCGAGGTCTTGGGGTCTATTATTTCCTCGGAATCCTCCAGGAGGAGGTTCATGTGTTGATCGAAGCTCTTGAGAACGCCCCTAACCGTCGTGCCGTCCCTCAGCTTAACCATAACTATTTTGCCCGCCATCTCGTTCAACTCCGATTGAATCATTCCCACACACCTACTTGCCATATCCGACGTCACGCCTACGGTGATTAATTTAAAAGCTTTGCTATGATGGGCGACAAATGAAGCTGTGGGAGATCGGGGAGGAGGCCGTGCTGGAGAGGATAAGGAGGGAGGCCGGCGTTGAGGATAACGACGTATCGTACGTGAGGGGGAAAGGAGGGGACCTCCTCATAATAAAGATAGATGGGGGTGCCTTCTCCAGGACAAAGATGGAATTCATGACCCTCTACGACGTGGGGTGGAGAACCACGGTGGGAGCCTTAAGCGACGTCTTCGTGAAGCTGGGGAGGCCCATGGCCATCGCGGCCTCCATCACCTTGAGGAGGGACGCCGAGGAGGAGGACGCGGTTCAATTAATGAGGGGGGTCAGGGACGCTGGGTCGCGGTACGGGGCGCCCCTGGTCGGGGGGGACTTGAACGAGGGGGAGGAGGGGGTCATAGACGTGGCCGTGATTGGAGCAGCGGAGAGGGAGGTGGGGAGGAGGCCGAGGCCCGGCGACTCGCTGGTCACGCTGCCGCTCTTCGGCTATAACGGGCTTGCCTTCAAGCTGTGGAGGGAGAGGGCGGGGAACCCGGCAGTGGCTAGGGGGGTGGAGATGCTGAGGAGGCCTGAGCTGCCCCTCCAGGTTTACGGCGATGCCTCCCTCGCGGATTGCCTGGACGCGTCCATGGATTCAAGCGATGGGTTGGGCAGGGTGCTTCATGTGATGGGCAGGAGTGCCAAGATAATCGTGACGAGCCTCCCCGCCCCCCGCGACGTGGTTGAGGCGGCAGTGGAGCTGGGGATCCCCGTGGAGGAGGCGGTCTTCAATGGAGGCGAGGAGTACCTCCCCGTCTTCGCTGTGAGGCGCGACTGCGTGAACCGCTTGAGGGGAATGGGGATGGTGGAGTTCGCCGAGGTGGAGGAGGGAAGCGGAGTTTATTACGGCGGTGAACCGCTTCAATACAGGGGATGGGAGTACTTCACCCAGTAACCCCCGCAATGCGCCAGGGCAGGTCGAGCCGCCCAATCAGGAAGCCGCTAAAATACTAGGAGGGGTGGCTCCGGTATGGGGCCCTTCACAGTATGTTATTATTGCTTTGCTGCTGAGGCGGCGGGGGCGGCTGCACGGGAAGTATTGGGGGGAGGCCTAGCTCCCTGGATATGAGGGCCAGCTCCAGCATGGCGTACTGCATGGCGAGGGCCTGGACCTGGTTCGGCTTGCCCGACCTCAAGTCACTGGCCAGCGAGTTTATCGCCTTGGGGTCCCCCTGGACCAAAGCCGCGCCCCTTATGGTTATGTTGAGGAAGGGGGGAACGGAGGAGGCGGATATGGAGAAGGGAACCTCCATGGAGTTATCCCTCACGGCCGGCGCACCATTCAATTGAAAATTAACTGCCACGTTCAGGTTGGGGGCGGCACCATTAACCTCGCCGTGAATGTACGTTATCCGTATTTGAATCAGGGGTTGACTCATGGGGGATTGGGCGGGGCGAATTTAAAAACTTGCCTAACTGCGTGTCCAATAATTGGTAACGCATTTGCCCAATTAAAGAGGCATGACCCGCCCCTATAATTCACGGCGTAAATGGTTTGAGTGATTATACATTCGTCCGGCTTTGAGGGGCTTGCTGGGCTTAAGCCGGTAGCTGAGGCGGTTTCGTTGGGGGGCATGGCTGGGCAGGACTTTGGGGTAAAATTAAATAAGGGTAGCCCTATATATTTATCCATGATAAAATATAATCCTCCAGAGGACGGGGAGCCGATTAAGGTGGAGGGAGGGGTTTGGCAGACCCCTAACAAGCCCATCGTGTTATTCATAGAGGGCGACGGCATTGGCCCCGAGATAACGAGGGCCGCGATGAGCGTCATAGATAAGGCGGTGGAGAGGGCCTACAAGTCCTCCAGGCAGATAAAGTGGATGGAGGCGATCGTGGGGGAGAAGGCAGAGAAAATGGCCGGAAACAGGTTCCCCCAGGAGTCCGTGGACCTGATTCAGAGGTATAGGGTGGTATTGAAGGGACCCCTCGAGACGCCGGTGGGCGGGGGATTTAGGTCCCTCAACGTGACCATAAGGCTGATACTGGACGCATACGCCAACATAAGGCCCGTGAAGTACATGAAGGGGCTGGAGTCGCCCCTGCGGAACCCGGAGAAGGTGGACTTGATAATAGTTAGGGAGAACACGGATGACTTGTACAGGGGGATAGAGTGGAGGTGGGACAGCCCGGAGGCGGTTAAGCTGAGGGACTTCCTGAGGAGGGAGTTGAAGGTCGAGATAGAGGACGACGCCGGGATCGGCGTGAAACCCATAAGCAAGTACAAGACGCAGAGGGTGGCCAGGATGGCGATTAGGTACGCGCTCCAGAACGGGAGGAGGAGCGTCACCATAATGCATAAGGGCAACATAATGAAGTACACGGAGGGGGCGTTCAGGGAGTGGGCGTACGAGGTGGCCGTGAAGGAGTTCAGGGACAAGGTGGTGACTGAGGAGGAGGTGAGCAAGGGGGCCAGCCAGGCCGGGAGGCTTTTGATAAACGACAGGATAGCGGACAACATGTTCCAGCAGATAATAACGAGGACGGAGAGCTACGACGTGATACTGGCGCCCAACCTGGACGGGGACTACATAAGCGACGCCGCGGGGGCCTTGATAGGCAACATAGGCGTGCTGGGCGGGGCCAACGTGGGCGACACGGGGGGAATGTTCGAGGCAGTGCACGGCACGGCGCCCAAGTACGCCGGGAAGAACGTGGCCAACCCCACGGGAATAATAAGGGGCGGCGAGCTAATGCTGAGGTTCATGGGGTGGACCGAGGCGGCGAACCTAATAGACAAGGCCATAAACGAGGCCGTGAATCAGAGGAAGGTGACTCAGGACCTGGCCAGGTTCATGAACGTCCAAGCGCTGGGAACGAAGGAGTTCGCCCAGGCATTGACGCAGATAATGGACACCCTCTAAACCCCTAAATTCTACCCTTCCTTTCCCCGTCTTAACACATGATCATTTAACGTTAGTGTAATTCACGAGAACCACGCCCCAATTAGCGTAATCCACGGTGGCCGTGCTTCCCCCAATTCCAAACACGTAATTGCCGTTGGGCGGTGGGGAGAAGTAATTGCCCAGGGACACCTGCGCCGTGGCTATTTGCCCCGTGTTCAAGTCGACGGCCGACGCATAAAGCGTGTTTGTTTTATTCACATAGGTCACCGTTACGCAGATGTAATCGCCTGGATGAGGAGCGAAGTAGCCCTCCCCATACCCATCCCACCCAGCATAAGGACTACCTAGGTTGGGAGAAGGGGAGGGCGATACTCCATTGAATGAAATCGTATTTCCATTTACCTTAGTATAATTCACTATCCAAATGTTAAATTGGCCAGTAGATCCGGTTGTGGAAGCGCCTGTTTCCCAATAGGAATTCCATTGAACCATTATGTACGGTGACTGCGCAATGGGAAGAATAACATCTCCCTGCACCAATGAATAATTGCTTATACCATACCCGAAACCAGAAGCAAGATATGGCAATGTCCAATTATATTCTTCACTGATGGACCACTTATATCTTTGGTTATGGTTGTTTGAAGTTGGTGGTTTTATAAATAGATATATATCGAAACCATCCCCAGGTGGATAGGTGCCGCTTGAATAAGTTCCGATTACCCTTATTGTTGTGATGCCAGAGTGATAGGTTTCTTGCCAAAGCATTATGCCAGCTGACAATGAAGTAGGAATATACTCGTACCCACTTAATTCCAATATGGGTTGAGTTATTTCATAGTTGTACCAGTAATAAGGGGAATATGAAACATTATAATATTGAGGCCAATAACTGATATTAAAACCATAAAAATCACCTTGATATATATGCTTCACATAGAACTTGGAAACTCCATTTAGTAGATTCATCACGTTACCCGTGACCGGCAGTATGGTCTCGTTAATGTAACCGCTCTGTGATTGATAAGAGTAGTTACCCAATAAAACCGTTCTTGTATTAATCGCAGCATCAAATGTTAGGCTCTCGTTTAAGGTATATGAACCGCTCCACAATGTCAAATTAGAAACGGAGCCGCTGGGATAAGTGGTTCCGCTGACGTAGGCGGTGTTGTTCTCCGCATATATGGAACCACTACCCACAGAAAGAGACGGTGAGGAGGGTAGCTCTACCTGGAGCTGGCCTGGGGCGGTCGTCGTCACATTATCGAGGAACGCGTTTAACTCGTACCCATTCGCCAATCGAAGCGTGTACGCGTATAGCACCCTGGTTATGTTGTTCCCGTTCTGCGTCAAGTTGCCCAGGCAACCCACGTTGAATGGCTGGAAGTTGAGGAGGCGGGCCAGTATTATGAAGGTGGTGGATGCGTTGATCACCTTGCAGGCCGTTGATACACCCAGCGTAACCGTATAACTCCCCGGACCATTTATCAGATCGTTTAGGTCGAGGATCCCGGAGGCGACTGCCGGGGAGGAGGACGCTGCGGCTTGGCCGCCCAATAGGTAGGAGCTTATCGGGTGGTAAACCCCGTTCACCCTAACCCCCGTCACTGCCACGTTTATCGGGGCTGTATTGCCAAAGCCGTTGGGGAGGCCAACTATGGAGTACCCCAGGTACGCGTCGCCGAGCGGAACCACGGCAACCCGTGGGTATTGGGCCACGGCCACGGTGCAGTTGGGGGTCCTCGCCAGCTCTATGGACGCGGCCGCGCCGTTGCTGGACACCACGGTTACCTGTAGGTAGGAGTACTTGCCGCTCGGCGCCTCCAAGTTTATCGCCCACTCCCCATCCCCCAACCTGCCCACCCTATAGGAACAAGCAAGAGGCCCCTCCACCCCCGTCGAGTTAACCCAACTGCAAAGCACTAATTGGGGCCCGTAAGGGGACTCATAGGCCACGGCGGTGGAGTTAATCACTGTCAGAACAGGGGCGCCAGCCGCCTTCACCACCTCATGAGCGGCCGGCGACTCGACGGCGATCACGTATATCAGCACGGCGGCCACCGCAACTATTACAATCCCCATTATCAATGTGCCCTGCCCCCTCATCCCTGCACCACCAGGTAAGCCGTGACTGAGGCGGAGGCGACGGTGCTCCCCAGCACCTCCTCATCAACCGTGAACGTAATGGCCTTTAGGCCAGCGGTTTGTGCCGTTACCTGCACCTCCTTCGTGATCACCACGGAGGATCCTGGCACCATCAATGAGTTGAGTTGGAGCGGTATTGCCGTGGCGCTCCCGCTTCCCGCGTTGTATGAGGCGGTTAGGTACACCCAGTTGGGGTTGAGGGGTAGGTAGGCGGAGTAATTATTCGTGACGTAGATGGCGACTAAAAACGTCGTCTTGCCTCCCAGCTTCGTGTAGTTAACCATTGGTTGAACGGTCAATTGTACCATGGGGGGCTCCACCGCGACAGGGACTTGATTGACGGGAGTCCCAATTAATAGCAAACCGCTCCTGCCCAGCAGTATCTTCGTTACGTTAAGCACGCCGCCTGATTGACGGGGCCTGCAGTTAATCACGTACTGATCACCGCCACTAGTGAGCGAGCAGGCCGCCGTGGATTGGGCGGGCTCCAGCACGACGTACCCGCTCCCAGCGGCCGGGCTTCCCCCAACCATTACCGGCGAGGATTGATGGGGCGGGGGCTGGGAGGCGGGGGTGGTTTGCCGCTGCACCACGGAGAACATAATGGCTATCACCAGTATCGCCACTATTAGGACGATGGCGCCGGCAAGCAAGTCCCCCAACCCTCTCCTCCTACTGCAGCGGGTACTGCGCCTCACTGCCCGTCACCGTGTATATGGAGACCACGCTGGGCACAGGCACGGGAGCGCTGGACGTCACATTATCCACGTACGCGCTGGAGCTGGATACCTTACCGTAGACCAGCCGCACCAACTGACCAACCCCCACCTGGGCCCGCGGAATCACTAATTGAGCCAGAACGGCGTTGGTGGTCCCGTTCACCACGTACGCCGAGCTCAATTGACAGGAGTCGGGGCCGGGGTCGTAGACGTAGATAACCATGCCGGTCACGGCGGAGCCGCTCGTGTTGTACACAGCCAATGGAATGGATATGGAGCATTGATACCTGGGGCCTCCGACCGAGAGGAGCCTATTGGCGTAGCCTAGCACGAAGAGGCCCAGCACGGCGGCTATCAACACAAGCATGACCGCCCCCACCACCTCACTGACGCCGAAACGAGAAGACATGGGAAAAGAATTACTTTAAAATTTAAAAGCTTATCTAAAAACATCAGGAAGCGGTGGTGGTGTACTCCGCGCTCACGCCGCTATTACTAATCAACTGAATCGTATACGATTGACCGGGCTTTAAAGTAGGAGAGGAGCAACTGAATGTTACGGTACCAACGCTGCCGCCGCTGGACACCGAAGTTGGGCTAAGATTAGTAGGACTTGTTGGGGCGCCAGAGCCAGAGCCACCCGGTATGGCTGCGCACACCACCGCCCCATTTGTTGAATTCAACACGTTTGCCTGCGCTATAGTGACGGGCACGTTGCCCGTGTTCTCAACATAAGCCGTCACCTGTCCACTACTGCTTATGCTTGCTCCTGTGACTATGAATTGTTGTACGGTGTTTATTTGGGGCGCCTTGCTGGCCGTGCCTGTTAGGTAGCCCGTGAACCAGAGGTAGAGGAGCACGGCGGCCACCACGGTGATAACTATTAGAAGCACCGCGCCCACTATGGCCTCAATTCCTTTCTTGTTCCTGGCTCTTTCCATAACCCTCAATATATTCATAAAATGGATATTTATAAATTTTCTGTTTCCATCTCGAACCCCCTTCCACTATATAACTAATGCCGGTGAGGCGGATGAACACCGCGACCTCAAGGGCTGGGATGGAGGGGTGGGCAAGCATTGTGGAAGTTATTGAGGAAGAGGGAGGGGGATTGGTTAGGCGCTGGCCCGTGTCCACGGAGCGTGGGGCTCGCCCGTGAAGGGAAGAACCACCATGAAGCGGGAAGCATCCTCCTTTACGGGTAGCTTGCCTTAGATCTATCCTCACGTGAACATGCCTGACGCGAGGGGAGCGGCCAGGTACACCGCGAGGGATATGGCCACTAGGGCGGATGAGTGGATCAAGCCGGCCCAGGGATCCCCGTAGACCAGCCTCCCAATTATGGCCCCGGCGAATAGGGATATGACTGAGCTGGTTAACTGGATTATGGAGAGGCCAGTGGGGACGCTGATCCCAATCCCTCCACCGCCCCCTATCCCCTCGGCGAAGGGGGAGGAGGAGGCCTTGAGGCTCTGCAGCTGCGGGATGAAGCCCACCACGACTATGGACGCCACTAGGGAGAATATGGGGACCATGACGTAGATGATTGCCGTGTACTGCCCCAAGTGGCTCCTCTTCTGCGACTCGAACTCCCTCAACTGGGAGAGGGACCTGTAAAGGGCCTCCAACGCCTCCTCCGCGCCCGCCCCATGCTGGTAAGCCGCCATTATAACCTTGAGGGCGGACACGGCCTTCCTAGACCCGCTGCCCGCCACCGCGCGGAAGAGGGAGGCGGGGAGGTCCCCCGTCAACCTGTAATTGGCGAGGGCCTGCCTGAATATGCCGTTGATGGGGGAGAGGCCGCTCTCCGCCACCATCCTGGCGGCGTCCGCCATGGTGAGCCCCGTGGAGAACGCGCTCTGGAAGCTCTTAACCATCTCCGGCACCTGCCCCTCCACCCTCGCAATGAAGGCGCTCCTCCTATACCTAGGGAGGCCCTCCACGAGCAGCGCGAGGGACAGCAGGGCGGAGAACGCCGAGACAGCCAGTCGACTGGATGGGACGGGCAGTTGAAACTCGCCCCCCACCTCCACCGTCGTGAGCGAGCTCGGGGATAAAGCGAGGGACAGCAGTGACGCGGCGAGCAGGGCGGCGAAGGCGGCGTGGTTGATCCAACGCATGGGGGGAGGGGAGGGGGCTGCTAATAAAGGGATCGGCCAAGGCAGCGATGACCTGTCGAGCTGGGTGGACGCATGTTTTATATTTCTGTTTTTGGAGGGGTTCTCAATAGATGAGCGGGGCCGGCGCCAAGTATATGGATGTATACCCCATAGAGGAGGGGAGCGCATACATAGGGGTGACCAGGGACGTGGATGGGGTCATGAGGTACGACGTGCTGGAGCCCGTGCTTACGGACGCTGAGAAGGCGCTGCTGGCTAGGGCGAAGGAGTACGTGCTGGAGTCAAAGCTGGAGGACGGCGAGGCCGCCTTCAAGCAATTCCTCGCGCGGGCCAGGGTTGAGGGCGACACAGCCAAGAAGCTGGCCTACTACTTCAGGAGGGATACGAGGGGCTACGGCAAGCTGGACCCCATAATGAGGGACCCATACGTGGAGGACGTCCACGTCAACGGTAGGGACGGGCGCGTGTTCATATGGCACTCCAGGTACGAGAACATGAGGACCAACGTGGCGTTGACGGAGGAGGAGGTGAGGGCCTTCATAGCCAAGGTATCCAATGCCGTGGAGCGTCAAGTCAACTCGGCCAACCCCATACTGGAGGGGCTGCTCCCTGAGGGCGCGAGGGTGGAGGTCGTGCTGAGGGAGGTGGCGGCCAATGGGGATGCCTTCACCATACGGAAGTTCAGGGGGGTGCCGTACACAGTCGTTGACCTGATAGGGCTGGAGACGGCGGGGCCCGACGCCCTTGCCTACCTATGGATGGCGCTGGATAAGGAGCGGAACGTGGTGATAGTGGGACCCACTGGGGCCGGGAAGACGACTCTACTCAACGCGCTCCTCTTCCTGTTGAGGCCAGACGCGAGGATAATCACCATAGAGGACACGAGGGAGCTGAGGCTGCTCCACGAGCAGTGGCTCCCCCTACTGGTCAGGCCGGGGCGGGGGGAGGAGAGGGAGGAGATAGACATGATGGAGCTGTTGAAGGTGGCCATGAGGATGAGGCCCGACTACCTGATACTGGGGGAGGTGAGGGGGGAGGAGGCGTACGTGCTGTTCCAGGCATTCGCCAGCGGGCACCACGGCCTCACCACGATACACGCCGACAACGCCGAGGGAGCGGTGAGGAGGTTCGTAACGAAGCCAATGGACGTCCCCACCGCCCTGCTGGGGATGGCCCACGTATACGTGTCCGTGAGGAGGGTCAGGACCGGCGCGGGCGTCAGGAGAAGCGTGTGGGAGGTGAAGGAGTACCTCGACTACACGGATAGGCCTGTGTTCACGGACCTCCTAATAAACGGAAAAATGGATGCATCCAAGAGCTCCGTGGTGGGCAAGGACGAGCTCGATGAGCTGGGGAGGAGGAGCCGCTTGCTGCGGGAGGCGGCTAGGCATGGGTTCAACGACTACAGGTCCGTGTTCCAGATAATAAAGAATTACTACCTGGAGCCGGAGGCCACGCTTAAGACTGTGGAGGCAGGTGCATTGCCGTGAGGGACCCCGTAATAAAGTTGATTGAGGACAGCCACGCGTTGAGTGGGTACGGCTACGACAAGAGGGCGATGGCAGTATTCGCCAGCGTCATGGAGCTCTCCATAGCCGCCGGGCTCGCCTTGATAATGGCCGGCGCTGCCCTGGGGGTGGGCGTCATCTCGTTCGCCGGCGAGGCCTTGGCCATAACGTCCGCCGCCGCGGTGGCCGGCTCAGTGCTGTACCCCCAGTACCTGGTCCGCGCCAGGAGGAGTCACTTCAACGATAGGTTCGTCTACACCCTGCTCAGGCTATCCCCCCTAATATCGGCTGGCATACCCATTGGGGAGGCCATTAGGGAGGCGCACGACGAGGAGGATGACCCCATCATCCGGAGGGAACTGGGCCTAATATTGAGGGACATGGGGAACGGCGTCGACCCCATCACGGCCCTCAAGCGCAGCGCGGAGAGGGTGCCCTCATACACGTACAAGGACGCCATAAACGTGTTAGTAGAGGGAAGCCGCTTGACGCCCAGGGTCGGGGAGCTCCTTCTCTCCAAGTCCAACTCCCTCCTTGCCGATAAATTAACCAGGCTGAGCAGGGTGGCGAGCGACTTGGGCGTCCTATTCGAGGTGTACACCCTGGCCGTGATGTTGTTCCCGCTCCTCCTCATAGTGCTCTCCATGTCGTTCTCCATCCTGGGCAGCGCGGCCATAGGGCCCGTGCCTATCAACACCGCCGGCCTCATGCTATTGATTACGACGATATACGTCCCCCTGGCCAGCGTTGTCTTCTACGTGATATTCGACATGTATGAATCCACGCTTTGAAGCTGAAGCCCTCGTCAACTCTTGTTGAGTAGAGGAAATAATATGCATCCATGGAAAGAAATAAAAGCGCGGCCGCGCCTCTTCATGCATGAAGCAGGACCTGGGCGGCGTGGTTAAGTGCATGGATCTCCTCCTATTCCCGCGCGTGTGCGTTTCGCGGCTTTACCTAGAGGTGGGGAGGAACGGGTCCAGCCTAGAGCACGCTGTACGTGGTGCTCCTACTACCGCCCCGCGCGGGGGAGGAGCGGGAGACGAGGCCCTTCTCCATCAATTGCCTTAACGCTGCCCTAACGGTTCTGGGCGGCATGGCGGTCTTCCTGGCTATCTCGCTTGGGGTCAGCGGGCCCTCGTACTCCAGCACCGTGTAGACCAGCTTCGCGCTTGGGGTGAGGTCCATCGATAGCCTCAGCTTCTTCCTGTAGCGGGCCAGGGATGCGCTGAACCTTATCAATCTAATGGGGTCCCCCCTCTCCACGGTTATGGAGTCCGCCGGCGCCGCCTGCCTCACCGAGCCGTCCACTATGACCACCACCCTGTGCGGTGATGATATTCCCCCCACGGTTACCTTGCACGATAAGGGGACCACCATTGGGACCCTGTTCACGTTCACGCTGTTCACCGGCACCACCTCCATGGCCTCCGTCCTGGAGTGAAGCAGCACGCCGCCTGCGCTCAATGCGTAGGCAGTGGACCCGGTCGGGGTGGATATTATGACGCCGTCCGCCGAGTCGCTCCAAGCGTACTCGCCGTCTATGTAGAGGGAGTAATTCATAACCGTCGCGCTGCGGGCCGGAAACACCGCCACCTCGTTTATTGCCTGGGGAAGGTTGAGTCCCTTAACCCTAAGCCTGGCCAGCGGCTCCACCTCGTAATCCCCCCTAACTATCCTCTCCACCGCCTCCTCCAACTCCCACGGCTCCACGCTGCCCAGGTAACCATTGCGGCCGCCCGTGAATATGGGGACGTCGACCCCCTCCAGCCTATGAATGGCCCTTATTATGAACCTGTCAGTGCCTATCACCCCAACTGCGTCGAACCTGCTCAACTCCCTCGGCGGTGGAAGCGAGTCCAGGCCCACCACCTCAGCCCCCCGCAGCCTGAGCCTCTCCCCGCTTATTACCAGTATCACAGGCCCCCTCAACTAGCATTGATTTTAATCCTTATCTCGGGAACCCATGATGAGGCAGGAACACCCTCAAGCCGCGTCGTGGGCGGTGCCCCACAATGCGATCGCCGGCATGGGGATTCATCTTTCTCGCCAGAGACCCCGTCCGTGAGGGCGGGGTAGTTTACTTATCGTATGCTTGCCTAACCAACGTGCTGGACAGCTTGTTGCCGTACCCATCCTTTATTATGGGGACCACCAGCACTGTGAGGGGTGGGAGGCCCTTGGATATCCTCAACTCATTGATCTCCAGCGAGCGGGCGTACGTCTCTATGCTTACAACTATGGCGTCCAGCTCCGGATCGCTGGCGGCGGGCCCGTAGGGGTCATCTATCACCCTCAACTCGAACCTACTCCTCCTCAAGCCCAACTCCCTGGTGAGAAGCACCTCCAGGTTGCGCAGCCTCTCCTCCACCGGCCTGACCCTGTACTGCTTATACTTCTGGGCGAAGGCGTCGCTGGTGACGCCTATGAGAACCTTATCTCCGTGCTTCATGGCCTCGAAGAGGAGAACTATGTGGCCGCTGTGCAGCGAATCGAAGGTCCCCCCGAGGGCTACCTTGGAGAACCTCACGGCCTATGCATGCATCTCGATTTATAAAGCTTCCCAGGCGGGGGCGCCGTGAGGACGCTGGCTGAGCTGGATGTCTTTATAGGGATGACGGCCTACTCCACGGACTCCCCTGGCATTGGGGGGCGGTTGAGGGAGGTGCCAGAGGACTTCCAGGTGAGGGAGGTGTTGTTGGATGGGAGCGAGCTCCCCGACAGGCCGGCGCCGCGGCCCGGTAACTGGGTTTGGGGGATCGTCAGAAAGCGGGGCATAGACACCCTAACCGTGGTGGAGCGGCTTGCCGGGAGGCTCGGGGTGCCGCTGGACAGGATCAGCTACGGCGGGTTGAAGGACGCCAACGCGGTGACGGTGCAAATAGTGTCGGTGCTTGGCGTTAACCCAAGCGATTTCCTTGGAGCTGGGGACGAGGATTTCCAGGTGCTGGACGCGTTCACCATGGACGAGCCATGCACTTCCAAGTCAATATACGGCAATGCATTCGACATAACCGTGAGGGGCGCGCGGGAGGAGGGGGTGTGGGACGCGCTATCGCAAGCAAGGGAGAGGGGGGTCCCCAACTTCTTCGGGTATCAGAGGTTCGGGACGAGGAGGCCAAACACTCACCTGATAGGGAAGATGATGGTGATGGGGGACTACGAGGGCGCGGTGAGGGAGATAGCTGGGTCGCCCAGGCCCGGAGAGCCTGAGGCGGGGAGGGAGGCCAGGGAGCTGTTTGACGCCGGCAAGGTGGGGGAGGCGCTCAAGGAGTTCCCCAGGGGGTACAGGGCAGAGAGGGCAGTGGCGAGCCACTTATTGAGGCGGGGAGGGGATTACGTGGGTGCCCTCAGGCGGCTTCCCACCGACCTCCTCAGGCTTTACGTGGAGTCCTATCAGTCCTATCTCTTCAACAAGTCCCTCAGCGAGAGGTTGGTCAGGGGACTGCCCATAAACTCGGCCGTGGCGGGCGACAGCGTCATCCTGCTAGACGAGTCTGGGCTACCCACGATTCACAGGGCCGTGGTTACGGACGGCGTCAGGGATAGGATTAATGAGTTGATACGGAGGGGGAGGGCGGCCGTGGCGGGCGCCTTGATTGGGTTCAGGACTGGGGAGTCATCTCTGAGGGAGTGGGAGCGGGAGCTGTTGAGGAGCGAGGGGGTCTCCACTCAATCGTTTAAGATAAAATCCATCCCCGAGGCCTCGGCGAGCGGGGGTTGGAGGGTCTTGGACTCATCGCCGCGGGTGGAGGAGGTTAGGCTGTCCCCCCTCAGGCTTAGGTTCGTCTTGAGGCGGGGAATGTACGCCACCGCATTCATGCGGGAATTGATGAAGCCAAGCGATCCAGTCGAGTGCGGCTGCTAGGAAGCGGAGAGAGAAGGAGGGGAGGCGAAGCGCTTAAATGCGCCGCGGCGAGTGTGTGGCGTGGAGATAGCCTACGCGGGGAGGCGGGCCATATACGAGGAGCTGCTGGGCATTTTAAGTGATTCCGTGATCCGCGTGGAGTACATGGAGAACGTTGATGATTGCGGGGGCGACATTACCCTCCTCGATTACTACGTGGACTCCCCCTGCAGGGCATTGAGGGTGGGCAGCGACTTGGTGGGGGAGGTTGCTGAGGCAATATCGGAAAGCGTCGATGACTTGGTGGTGGGCGCAGATGCTGGTAGCCGCAAGTTCGGCCTCGCCCTGCTCAGCGGCAATGAATTGTTGATGCACGCGATGCTGACGCCCAGGAGGGCGGAGGCGTTGCTGGGCAGATTGAGGGGCGTGTTGGCCATAGGCGATAACCCCCTGGGGAGGCGGGTGGCGAGTAGGATTGGGGCGTGCGGCGTGTTTGAGTCCGTGGCCATGATAGATGAGGCGGAGGCGTCCAGGAAGAGGGATTGGCTGAGGGGGAGGTATCCATCGCTTCGCTTAGATGAGCTCGACGCCGTGGCGATAGCGCTGTCCGCTCGGGGCGGGATTGATTGGTGTCGTGGGCAAAAAATTAAAATTGCCTAGTAAGGGGCGTCAATTGGATGTCTCAATCAACAGCGATGTCGAGCGGAATATCCATTGCAGGGGAGAAAGTCAATAAGCTATTGGGGAGGAGGGAATTGGAGGTGGAGGTGCAACACCAGGGACAGCCCACGCCGGCTAGGCTCCAGCTCAGGGACGCCGTCGCGTCAATGCTGGGAGTGAAGCAGGGCCAGGTATACGTCGTGGAGGTGAGGACGAGTTATGGGGCCGGGAGGTCAACGGCTAAGGTGCACGTCTACGACGATGAGGCAAAGGGAGCGGCGGTGGAGCCCCTATACGTCCGGTTAAGGAACATGCCGCCGGAGGAGGCTAAGAAGATAAGGGAGGCGATTAAGGCTAAGAAGCCGAAGAAGGGAGCGAAGAAGGGTGGATCCAAATGACCGACGTGAAGGCCAGGGCCCATCTTTGGTACACCATCGACATGAAGAACGGGGTCTTCAAGTTCAACAGGAGGTACTGCCCAAGGTGCGGCTCCGTCATGGCGTTCCACAAAGAACCAACGCCCAGGTGGCACTGCGGCAAGTGTAATTACACAATATTCGAGACGCAGCGCGAGGGGGCGGTTAGGGGACGGCGTCACGGCGCTCCCCAGTGATAGTGCTTGGAATAGAGTCCACGGCCCACACCATAGGGCTGGGCGCCGTGGATGATGAGGGAAACATACTCCTAAACGAGTGGAGCACGTACATCCCGCCAAGCGGCGTCGGAATTCATCCCAGGGAGGCGGCGGAGCATCACGTGAAGGCAGCTTCGGAGCTGCTTCGCAGGGCCGCCGCTGTCATCGACCTAGGAAAGGTTAGCGGGGTCGCTTTCTCGCAGGGACCGGGCCTTGGGCCTGCTTTGAGGGTGGGAGCCACCATCGCCAGGACCCTAGCGCTTAGGCTGGGCAAGCCCCTCATACCGGTCCACCACGGGGTCGCGCACGTGGAGATAGCTAGGCTGGCCACGGGCGCGGTGGATCCATTGGTGTTGCTGGTATCCGGGGGGCACACAATGGTCCTCGCGCACTCCGGGGATAGGTACAGGGTGTTCGGGGAGACCCTTGACATAGCTGTGGGTAATTGCATAGATATGTTCGCCCGGGAGGCTGGGTTCGGCTTCCCCGGCGTTCCGAGGGTGGAGGAGTGCGCGGCCGGGGGGTCCAGGTACATCGAGATGCCGTATAACGTGGCTGGGCAGGACGTTTACTTCGCGGGGATATACACGAGGGCAGTGGAGGCCTTGAGGCGGGGGGAGCGGAAGGAGGATGTTTGCCTCAGCTTCATAGAGACCGTGTATTACATGCTTGCCGAGGTGGTGGAGCGGGGGTTGGCGTTGACGGGAAAGCGGGGGTTGGTGGTGGCTGGCGGCGTCGCGCGGAGCAGGAGGCTCGTGGATATAATGAGGGTGGCCGCGGAGGAGTTCAACGCATCGCTTCACGTGGTTCCGCATCAACTGGCCGGCGATAATGGAGCCATGATAGCGTGGGTGGGACTTCTATCCCTAATGAGCGGGGTAACCGCCAGGATTGAGGATAGCACTGTGAGGCAGCGGTGGAGGATAGATGAGGTGACCACGCCTTGGTTCGACTCATCCAAGGCAATAATATCGCGGCGATCGGCGGCCGAGGCAATGAATCCCTCCAACGATTAATGACCGATTACAGCACCATAATGCCCCCGAGCAATCCAATAAAATGGGCAATCGGAGTGATGCGGGGATGGGTTGGGAATCATTGAAAGGAATCGGCGATTACGCATCCCGCTGAAACTCAGACATGATCCTCAACTATGGGATTATCCCCATAACTAAGCTATGCGAACCTGGACCCATTTTGGCCTTGAATGTAAGGTCTTAGGCGCAGCTTATAAAAGAGCGGGGCGGTGCCGTGTTTAATGGATAATCGATTGGTAATAGCGGCGATAGCCGCCGTCTTGGTGGTCGCGGCGGTCGTGCTAGTGGTAACCATAAAGAGACCGGCGGTCCCCGTACCATCCACGAGCACCATATCGCCGCCGCCCATCAGCACGACTTCCACGCCATCCAAATCCAACGCCACCCAACTGCTGCTGGATGAATTCAATTATGGGGTGTCGGACTGGAACCAGTGGGCATGTATTTACCATAATTACTCGGCGGCGGATGCATTATCCGCCATAAATCAATCATACGTGATCAACCTATACTACAACATCCAGTATGAGAACACCAAGAACATCACGTACGAGTTAGCTTACCCCGGGTTAATACATGGCTACTTAACGGCCAAATACCCCCAGTGCAGCCTATCTCTTAGCCTCAACGAGTCGCTCCACGAGGTGAGCGGGGCATTGTCTGAGATAAATAAGACCGCGAGCGCGTTAGGCATTCCCAGCAATGAATTGGGCACGCCGCTCTTCGTCATATTCAATAACTCCACCGGAACGTTCACCTATGTAATAGGGGCTACCCCCAATGCAATAAACTCTACCCTGAACGTACTGCATGGAGGGGGGACAAAGGCCAGTGCAGCCCAGCTGTCCCTGTTAAGGGGATTAGCTCGCTCCGAGTACTCCCTTTACTTCTCGAGGGGGAGCAACACCACAGTGATAGAGATGCTTGACCCCGTCTGCCCCTTCTGCGCTGCGTTTTATTATCAATACGGCGGGGAAATGGAGTCGCTGCCGGTCAACTTATTGTTCCTATACTTCCCAACCCACGTCATGGATTACTACTACAGCGCGCTGCAGGGCTGACGGCCACCCACGTCAATTGATTGTCGCGAAACGTATATATTTAAGAAACGCCTTTTTTCACGCATGCGGCAGGGGCTGGGGGCTCTGGTGTCACTGATACTGGTGGGCTATCTACTCATAATGATGGGAGCAGCCCCCATCGGCTTGGGTCCCCTCATGATGTTGACGGCGTTCTTCCTTGGCATTCAATTGCCAGCCGTCTTCCTCTCGTCTAAGATCGGAAGCAGGGACTCGCTGGTAGTATCGATGGCGATCGCAGCCATGGGGGCGTACCTCAGATCCATCAATCCATACCTGAGCGCCGCGGTGACTGGGGCAGCTATGGGCATATACTTCACATCCATGGTCTCCGTGGTGGGCTTAGCGCTTGGCATAATGGGCAGGACCAGGCACGTGATAACCTCCTACGTGCTTCTATTATCAGGCGGGCTATTCATAGCATCGCTCTCCCTTGGATTGAAGAACGCCTACGACTACGCGGTGGCTGGGGGATTGCTTGCGGCCGGTCTGTTATTGTCCTTGTCCCCCAACATATTGAAGGTGCACAGCATTCACTTGAGGCAAGCAATCCATAACAAGGACTTGCTTCTCTTGTCGATGGCAATGGCCGTGTCCTGGTCTTACCTGATGCAATTAATGCCGCGGCTGCATGGAATCAATGCCATATTGATGCTGCCAATGATCCCAGCCGCAGTGCTTACCAGGTACCTGATCAGGCTGGCGGGGGTTCGCAGAATAATAGCTATATCGCTGATCGGGCTGAGCGTATCCGGAGTGTTCGCCGAGGTGAATATGGGAACCGCAGCGTTGATGGGCGTGTTCGCCGTCATGGCATACATGTCCGTATTGGTTATGCTCAGCACCCTTGTGAGCCCTATATTATTCACAACGTCCCTGGCTTACATATACGAACTATCAATTGTCATATCAATTATCATAGAGTACGCGTTAAGCAGCTTCGTCGGTACCATAGTCGCTGCCATTATCTGCTTCGCAGCTGCAGCCATTACATTGAAGATCAGGGAGCCGGCAAAAATATTCGAGGAAAAGATAATTTGATTTTTAAGAATTGATTGTTAATGCATGGGTTACTCCTTTGTTAATGGGACGAGCGGTTTCCTGGCGAGTTCCTTCAATGCATCGTACTCCCGCAGGAGATCCCGTATCGATATAACTCCCTTCAGCCTATCATAATCATCCACAACAACCACGTGCCTCACGTTTCGCTCCGCCATCAATGCTGCCACCTTAATTATCGGGTCCTTCTCATGAACCTTAACTATGGAGTTCATAGTACCAACGCTATCCACGGGCGTGGATGGGTCAACCCCATTTGCAAGCGCCCGTATTATGTCCCGCTCGCTCACGACCCCAAGCACCTTGCCATCATCGCCCACCACCACCACGAGGCCGGTGTTGGCCTTAGACATGAGCCGCACTGCCTCCATCGCAGGGGTTCCTTTCTTTACATATATCGGTTCTCTTTTTACTAATTCTATCGCATTCATAGTTATAGTATACCGAATAGGGCTTTTTATATCTTTCGGAGTTAATTTTATATAAGTCGCCATAATATATTTAGCTGCACATAGATTCATCCAAAACACGAGCATAAGCACGTGTCCAAACTCGGGCTGACTGCCCTGAAAGTAAAGCAATAACTACACATATAAACTAGCTATTTATATATATGATATTTATAATTATAATAATGCAACGGCACCATATTAAGCCCAGAGATCGCCCGATGAAGAAACCCACCGATTCGCTGGACTGACCTCCTCTCCGCCTTTAGGGGTGGGGTTCCCCCGGGCTCTTGGGGGTTACGCCCCCTTGGCGCTACTCCGTTTCCCCTACTGGTATTGGGGTAGTCGGCCCCAGCCCCCCATCCTCAAAGAATTAACCGAGAGAGGGAG
The DNA here is from genome assembly GCF_055398215.1 of Thermocladium modestius. NCBI lineage: Archaea > Thermoproteati > Thermoproteota > Thermoprotei > Thermoproteales > Thermoproteaceae > Thermocladium > Thermocladium modestius. Next base: position 885,153 of record NZ_AP043731.1, read on the forward strand.
GGGGTGAAAACCCCAATAAAACACTAACCTGAAAACTTACCCCCGCCTCAGAGATAGGCTTGCCCACTCCTTTATAACAAGGCTTCCCCGAGAACTTATGCATTAATTATGGGGTGAAGCCAATACCTTCCATCCTTCACCACCAGTTCCACGTCAACGCCAGGCCTCACTGAGTCCCTTGCGATCGACGCATCGATGTCCAGCCAAGCCACGACGCCCAATTCACCAAACCTAGCCACGCCAACAGCGTAGTCGGGCCCGGAGAAGGACGAGGGCTTCACGTTTATTATCGTTAGCGCGACCAGCTTTCCCCTGCCAGTTATTGGTATCCACTCCATCTCGCTCGAGCCGCAGGCCGGGCAGTCGGCTTGGGGCGGGAAGTACTTTGCACCGCATTTAATGCACTTAGTGAAGTAGACCTTGCCTTCCTGCAGTCCATCAAAGAACCTCCTCACCTTATTAACCGATATAACATAGCGAAGCTTGAGCTCCCTCTCGCTTTGAATCATCGCGTTGCCGTCCTTGTCCTTCACGATCATTGCGGACCCCCCTCTCTACTCAGCGATAAAAGAGTTACATATGCGTAATGGCCGGTGCCCCCCACGTTATGCGCTAGCGCCCATCCCCTCCTTATATCCGCCTGCCTCTCCCTGGGCTGAACCCGTTGAAGGAGTTGATCAGTCAACCCAGCAATCATGCTGACCCCCGTGGCTCCGATCGGGTGTCCCTTCGCCTTTAGTCCTCCATCCAAGTTAACAGGAATCAAGCCGCCCTTGTATGTCTGCCCCTCCCTTAGCAATTGAACCCCAGTCCCCCTCTCCGCTATTCCCAAATCCTCGTACGCCATTACCTCGGCTATCGTGAAGCAATCATGAACCTCCGCCACGTCGAAGTGACCCCCAACATTCCTCCTCTCAAGCCCTACCCTCCTCAACGCCGCGTCTGCCGCCCTCCTAGCCGCATCCAGCCCCGTGAAGTCCAGTCGCTTGCTCAGGTTAGCGGTGCCGGTCGCGTACCCAATAGACCTTATCCAGACCGGCGTGTCGGTTATCTTCCCAGCAATCTCGCCACCCGCCAGAATCAGGGCCGCCGCGCCATCGGTTATTGGACTGGAGTCGTACAGCTTAATTGGCCAAGCAACGTACTTGCTGGATAGGCATTGCTCCATGGTTATCTCGCTCCTGAACTGGGCCTTTGGATTGAGGGACCCATAATGATGAGCCTTTATAGCTGCCCTACAGAAATCCTCCTCCGTCGCGCCGTACTGACTCATGTATGCACTCATGTGAAGAGCATAATAGCCCGGGAACGTGAGGCCGAAGTTCTCGAACTCCCATAAATAGTATCCGGCCCTACCTATCAATTCAACAACGGCATCGGTTGGGGACTCATTCATCTTCTCCACTCCTATCACCATTGCTATATCCACTGCGCCGCTGGCCACCATGTTGTAGGCAGAGACAACACCCGCGCTGCCGGATGCACAGGCAGCCTCCACCCTATGGCTACCCACAGGCGTCAAGCCGCAGTACTCATTAACGACCACGGCGGGCAACTCCTCGGCCGACCAGAGACCCATGTTGCTGACCACGGAGTACTGAATATCCTTTTGCGATAGTTTGGCATCGCTCAATGCCTCGCGCACCGCCTCCCAAGCCAGTTCCTGTAAATTTACATCGTTTCTCCTTCCAAACCTGGATTGACCAACCCCAACTATTGCTACGTCACGCACGGCTCCCGCCGCGCATCAACGTAAATAAGCATTTCCAGCGCTAAGGATTGAATTTCCACTTAATGGACTTGCCCGGCACCTCTAGGGCGCTCATGCAGACGGGACACACATACCCCCATTGCTTGCACACATCCTCATACGACTTAGGCCTAGTGCCCCTATAAAGCACGAACCCGCACGCGCTGCAAGTGTATGTGACGGGCATGACTCCTTATGATCGAATTCCCCCTATTTAACAATAACGGAGCGCCCAGTTCTCGCTTCAGGAATCTTCCAGGCCCCAAGATGGTGACTTGCTTTTTCGCAGCGTCACGATACATTTATGGCGTATATACCAGGCTTCGTGAGGCCGAGGAACTTAGCCATACATGATTTCTCGACGTCCTCCACGATTATTAGACCATTCCACTCATTGCTGAAATCCGTGGAGCCGCAGTTGGGGCACGATTCAGCATCGTCTGGAATTATCATTTTGCAATTCCTACATGCCTTATATCCCGACAGGTGCCGTTTTCCAGTGAGCCTGCGCCTCGACATTCACATCACCGTTGCTGGGGCTTCGCCTTCTTCTTCTGCAGCTCCTCCTCTATCCACTCCAGCTTGCCTAGGAACGGTTGCCTGGCAGTTAGCGATATATTGACCCTATTGCCTTCCTGAGCCGAGAAGTAACTTATCCCAACTATCTTGGCCCTCACAATGTCTCCCTTCCCCAGTCTCCTCGGCGTCTTGTCGTGAGCCTTCTCTCCTATTATGAATACCTTGCTTTGCTTATCGTAGTGAATCACGTTCTCATCAGCTATTTGAGTTTTATGCATGAATGCCGTGGTGGGCCCTATCCTTATGAATGCTCCGAAATCATGCGTATCCGTCACCTCCCCCTCCACCACTTCATTAATTAAAGGAACGAAGGCCAACGCCTTGAACTCAACCCTATGATAAGCACCGCCGTCTCCGAACATCACTATGCCCTTCTTATCTACCTTCACATCGAACACGGAGACGAACACCCCCAAATCCCTCTCTATCCGTCCCTCATACATCTCACGCAGTTGCTCAACTGCTATCTTATCTATGGGCTCCCCAAACTTAGATGGAGGCACTCGGATGTAATCCCTCACCGAAACTATCCTGAACACTTGCCATTCTTGAACCTATTATTTAAAAATTTTTTGAAGATCAAGAAACTCAAATTATCCTCACGCCTATTACGTCGGAGAAGAACTTCATAGCCTCCTCCCTATTAACCCGCTGTCTCCTCCCAACTTCACGCTTCATCCTGCGCCTATGCTGAATCCTCATGCCGGGCCTAGCCAGCACTGTGGTGACGGTGAATCCCCAAATCCCCACGGCTGGGTCATACCTGGCGCCAGGCATGAGTATGTGCTCGGCTATGCCGAAGCTGACGTTACCGAAGTTATCAAAACTGCTCCTCTTTAGGGTGAAGTCGACGACTGCAAGAGACCTCAATAAGAACCAGATGGCCCTCTCCCTGCGAAGAGTCACGGCAACTCCTATATACTCTCCCTTCCGTATCCCAAAGTCCTTTATGGACCTCTTCGCCTTCCTATACGATGGGTCTTGACCCGTCAACTCCTTGAGCACATTAGCGGCCTTCTCCAGCTTCTCGCCGCTCTGCCCAACCCCCATATTGACGACGACCTTATCTATCCGAATAGCCCTCATCGGGTTATCCGCGGGCAGCACGAACTTACGCCAATCAATGGCTTCGGGAGTCAATGACTTTAAGTCTAGGGACGCCACATCTACTGCGGGCATGTTAATTCACCTTTATTAATGGAGCATCCCTTCCTATCATTAATACGTGATCCAAAACAGTTCTGTACTCCGTTCCATCGCCCTCTATGGAGGCTATCGCCTCCCGGCGACGCATTGTTGTTATTATGGACTTCAGAACCCCATGCCGTCCAGCATTGCTGCCGCTCACTATAATCGCATAGCTGCCGGGCTTCATAGGAACATAATCAACTATCTTGCCATCGGTCAACGAGATGAAGAGGGAACCTAAGGTCTCGTATTCCTTCCCGTCATTGACCAATACGTTATATCCATCGCTTAGGTTCAATTGAACCAAGCCTCCCTTCACCACCGTCTTGTTCTCTATTCTCCTCACCTTCACCACGGCATCTTCCTGCCCCAGCGGAGCAGGCCTTAGGAACTTCACGGGGTCTGGAAGCATCCTGAACCGCTCCCCCGTTGGAACCAGCTCCAGTATATCCATGGCCCCCACCGGATACTTGTAATCCCTCCTGACCTTGCCATCCACCTTCACCTGGCCCGCCCCCAATACCTTCCTGGCCTCCTCAAGCGTTGAAACATAACCCAATAAATTCCTCAGCACCAAGCCGAGGGGCAGGCTTTCCCTAGCCCCATGTGGTCCAGGCCTTGGCCTAACCGTCCAGGAGTAGCCCTTCTCGAGGGACCACCAACCCGGCGCCAATGATCTCCTTAGGTGCGTCACGAAGAACCACCTTGTTGAACAACTACCTCCTCTCCCCCGGCGCTGGGCAGCGATTTCCTCCGTTTCTCTATTGCGCTCATCCTACGCTTATCGCTTGTGTCTAGCTCCACTATCATTACCTTAGATGCATGAATGGAGCGATAAATGACCTCTCCATTAGCCTTCTTTGACGATGCATTCTCGACGGTTATCCTCTCCTTAGCATAGGAAACAGTCAACACCTTTCCCCTTATTCCTTTATAATCGCCTCGCATCACTAGAACAGTATCGCCCTTCCTAACCGTTAATCTCTTGATTCCGTACTGCCTTTGAAGCTCCTTTGAAAGAGGCGCTGTTAGAAATTTACGCCTCTCGCTCCATGAGGCGCTGGCAAGCCTCTTCCTCTGCTTCCTCGGCTGACTCGAGACCATCTTCAAAGCCGATTAAGTCTAAGTTTAAGAATTTATCGCTAGTACATGCATGAAAGGCACAATACATAACTGAGGCTCGGCGGTCCGAGGGATTATATGAGAAGGGATATAGCCAACGCGAGTATCAATGGAAGACCCAAATACAGAAAAACGAACTGGGGAACTTCATTCACCGTCTTCGCGGCGGCCTCCACCATTCCCTTAAATCCATCCTCGCCGATCACGTTAACCTCGGCCTCAGCCTCCGCATGCACTGGGGCAACTTGCGAGAGCTTTATGTCCTCGATCTTCCTCTTTATATTAATAACCATCTTGTCCGGATCTATGGATTCCCCAACCACCTTATACCCAAGCTTGCCGAATGACCCAGTGAATTGATGATTATCCGTAGTTATTATCACCACATCGTCAAACCCATCCCTAAGCCCCTCCACTAACCTCTTGTTGAGCTCGGGAGTTATATTGTTTCCATCTATGTCTATCAACAGCAATTTCCTCCCACCGAACCCCACTATTATGATGTATATTCCCGCACTCCCTATCTCGGCTTGATCCTCGCTCACCTCGCTTGCATCGAGGTGACCAATGCCCAACAGTAGGGGTGACTTCACCCTGGCGCTCTCTCCAACTCCATTATCGCCTCGGCCAGTGACTTAACATCATTATCATCCCACGAATTATCGCTTCCAAAGCCGTTCTGGGCATCCACTAATATATACTTATCCAAGCTGGGGCCAATCAATTGCCTTAGCTCATCATACACCCTAAGCGGTATGTCGTCCGTCGACTTATTAATGCGGGATACTATTGTCAAGACCTTCTCGCCGAGCGGGATGGCTGTCAGCTTTATGTCTCCCTTAATTACAGTGGTCAAGGGTATTGACTCTATTGAAGCGGGAGCGGGGTTGGGGATGCTCATTAAGGTCCTCCTTATTGATTCCAGTATCCTGCTCACGTCGACTTGCGTCACGGGATCCAATTCATGACTGCCGACTCCGTGAACGTACACCAACGAAGAGCCCAGTTCCCTGCCGAGATCCATTATCTTGGGAATTATATCCCCGCCGCCCACGTTCCTTATAGGACCGCCGTGAAAATATGGAATAATTAGGAAGGCGTGATCATAGCCCGCCAGCCTCACTATGTGGGTCTTGACCTTAGTCCTCACCGCCCGCGCGGCCAATGCCTCCTCGAAGAAGGAACCATCCTGGGCAGTTATTGAGTAAATATACGTTCCAAACATGCCCAGGTAATTGAATGTGCCTAGGGATTTATGCCGGCCCAACACCAGCAGCTCTATTAATATGGATAGAAGGAACATGGATATATCTATTCCTATTATCCCAAAAACCCTCAATCCAACTATCACCTTGTCCAGTATCAATGTATATGCAGCTAATTGGAATATGAGCAGCATTAAGAATAACTTCGATAAATCCCATAAATAGCTGGTTATGGATTGATTATTGCCGGGGTTGCGGAGAAGGGTCACTGTGGTGGATGTGAGGGGCAGCATTATCATCACGCCTATCATAACCATGGGCACCCGCCTAATCACCGTCAGCAATAGATCTATAACGGCGGACTCCATATACATAACCAAGGTTATTGTGAAGTACATCTTATAGGAGCCGACGCCGTGGACGAGCAGCTTTATGAGGTAGGGCAAGCCCATCACTGCCAATAGATAGACGAAGCTTATCACCAACGATTGATAAACGGATAGGCCGACGTATATGGACATCAATAGGGGAAGGATGACCACGATGGCAATGCCCATGGGTCTGAAGTACTTGCCTTTCCCATTGAACAGAATTCTATAACCGCGCTCCAGCTCTCTGGGCATTGGATCAACGTAAAAATAAGTGGGGATTTTTAATGTTGCGTTCCCATCCATCCCGATAATAATCAGATAATTAAGAGGGCGATCATTTATTTTCAATGTTACGATCCCAGGCAACTAGAAGAAGCTTAGGATTAAATGAAGGGCTATTTACCTCTCCCCTCCCCCTTAACGCCGGAGACGGATAATTAAGTCCTGGTTCATTGGAAAGGCTTTAATAATTAAGGCATGGAACTCACCATCACTGTCGAGCCCGCATTTGGCTGGGTTCTTGGAATTAATATAAAGACAAAAGGTTTAATAAAGAGGGACTATACATCAAGCCATGGAGAGCGAGGAAACCGTGGAGGGACAAATAAAGAATCACATAAGGGGATTGATGAATAGGCTGGAGGGATGGGTCTATGGACAGAAGAAGCTATTGGATGACCTGGATAAATACGGCGAGTACGCGGCGTCCCAGGATAGATTCGCGCTGCTGCTCTCCGCCCAGGCAATGCTCTTCTACATAGAGAGAACGGTCAAGGATTTCGAATCATGGTTGAGCAACCCATTAATAACGTCCGTAATGACAACCGACATGCTGAAGGAGCTGGAGGAGAAGCTGAGGCAGATAGCAGTCTCATTCATAAAGGTAGACGTGGACCACACCGGGGAGTATATGGAGCTGTTGAAGAAGATGGATGTGGACAACGCGGTGCCGGAGCTGCTGCGGCTTTACTTTGAGCAGAAGGGAAACGCCCAAGGGGCTCCACAACAGCAACAAGCGGAGAGGCGGGAGATACCAAGATTCCTCTGATGAACCCCCACAACCTAGGGCACTGACTTTCAATCTTACCCAATAAACGGTAAGAGAAATGCCTGGCTACTTCTCACAATGTTAAAAGGCAATTAGGATTAGGGTTCTCATTCAGCCTCAATTAGGATGAATTCAAAGAATTAATGATTGTAAATAGGAATGTATGGCAGCATCTTCCATGTAAATTGAAGCCTAGAATTCTGGGGGATTACCACGGTCCGTCCTGTTGCTTAGAGAATTGCCGCTCATAATTGAGTGGATTTATTTTTTAAACATTCATTTACTCACATCCATGCTGCTTCTCCCCTGTAATGGGAAATAGGAGCCCCTCCTTCTCACTCGCTGAGCTGGACCGGGAATTCCTTGTCTAAAACCCCCAACTATTAAGGAAAAATATCCATCGATGTAGAGAGCCCTGTATTACTATCTCAAAAGATCGAATCCTTGGGTTCCGTTTATAAAGCCGTTGCTGGTAGCCTCAAGTGAATGAGGCTTAGGGATGCAGTGGATGTTCCAATGGAGCTCCGTGGGCTAGTTCCAAATAGCTTTGATGTGATAGGATCCAGGGAAGGGGCTGTGGTGGTCGTCGAAATACCAAGCGAGCTGGAGCAGTACAAATATGAAATAGCAAAAGCATTGATTAGGCTCAACAAGAACGTGAAGTCGGTGGTGAGGCGAGTTGGCGCTCGACGGGGAGCCTTTAGGCTGTACGAAACTGAGGTATTGATACCGGGACCCACGGAGGTTATGCACAGGGAATTGGGGTATAGGCTTTTAATAGACCCCACCAAGGTGTTCTTCTCTCCCAGGGATCAGAGCGATAGGTTGGATTTATCATTGATGGTTGGCCGAAATGAGTCTATAGCTTACCTTTTCGCCGGCGCAGGTCCTTATGCGTTTGCCATACTGAAGCGACAGCCCGACGTGTCTTCGATTCATGCTGTTGAATTGAATCCGGACGCAGTCATTTACCTGGAACGTAATGTGAAATTAAATAAGGTTCGAGGAAAGGTGATCCCAATAGAGGACGATGCGCGTCATTTTTGCAACGTCGTTAAGCAGGGATTCAATAGGGTAATAATGACGCTTCCATTAGGCGCGGGAGAGTATCTGATCGATGCTTTATCCTGTATTGCTAAGGGTGGCATAATACATTTCTACCATACAGGCCGCGAGGAGAATCCATGGAGTGAGGCGGAATCTATAGTTTTGAACAAATGTATAGAGGCTAATGTTAACTGCAATATAATCGGTAGAAGAATAGTCAGGGAATACGCTCCATATGTATATAAAATTCGAATGGATATCAAAATATCGTGATATCGTCTATTAACGAGAGAAAAGCATTTAAACTACAACTGGAGAAAAGCAACTCTAATGGTAAGTACAGAGAAAAGGAGGCTCTTGACAATAGGCCCCTTGGAAGCCGATATAATAGGAATACTGGGCAGGCTGAAGGAGGCCACAGCAAATGAAATCTGGAATGAATTAAACAAGGCCGGAAGGAAGACTGCCTACACCACCATATTAACAGTGCTGAGCAGGCTATATACGAGGGGGTTGGTGGCTAAACGGCAGAAGGCAATGAATAATGCAAAGCAATACGTATACAAATTAACCATAACCGATGAAATGAAATACGATCTAATACGGCAGCACATCTATATAATAGGAAGAATGTTTGGAAGCGAGGGCTTAAACATAATGGCTAAATTATTGCTGGATTACGGGCCTACCTATAATTACGATGATCTAGGGGATGAATACATGTGAGCTACCCCGCCCTAAAGGGCGGAGCTTCCTGCTTCCTAGCCCCACCTTGCCTATGGCTCAGCGCCACGGGTAGAGGGCGGAGCTTAGCAGGCAACGTCAATTGCGACTACTTTGCCCGTTTTCTCCACTTGAGGGAATTCGACGCCCTCAACCACAAAGGATATGTAGATCCTCTCGGCGAGCGTTAGCTTAACAATGACCCTCCTGACCTTGTCTAGTGGGAAGCCCCTATGGGCAATGACCTTGAATATGCCAAGGCTTGACAGCCTTAACGCTAGTTTCTTCTTGTTCTTCCCACTCTTAGTCCTAATCCACCTCGTTTCCTATCTTCCAACCGCTCTGTGGGTAGACAAGAGAGTGGTACTTATGGGGTTTCTTCCCTTTAGGGAACCGTGCTAGTCCGTTGAGGAACCTGTCCCTAGCCTCGTAGTAACGGTCTGCAATCTGTTGAGCCGTTTGTGAATAGAGTTGCCGGTACTCCTTGTCCTGCTTCCTCAAGTCGAGAGCCAGTTGTCTTAACTTTGATAAAGGGGGGACAAACCTCGCCCTTTAGGGCTGGGAGAGGTCAGCTAATAGCTGTGATTGCAATGTATGGACCTAACTTTGAGCAGCTAGATCAAAATTTAATTGGACTGCCGAGATTGCTTCTTGGATGGTGATCTGCAGCAAGTGTGGTAAGCGTGAAGCGGCGTTTCGCCGCGAGTCCAGCGGTGAATCCCTCTGCCTCAACTGCTTGTTCAGGGAAATGGAGGATACAGTGCTCAAAACGATTAGGCGATATCAATTGATAGCGAGCGGCGATAGGGTCGGCATAGCGGTGAGCGGAGGCAAGGATAGCCTCGTGCTAATGCACATGCTTGGCCTATTCAGGAGGCAGGGAAAAATACCTAGGGATACTTACTTGTTGGCGTTTAGCGTGAATGAGGGCCAACCATTCAGTTGCTTTTACAGGATGAGCCGAGTGGATATAGTTAAGAAGATTGCAGATGAGTATGGAATAGAATATAAGACATTTGCGTTTAAGGATATATACGGATACACAGCGGCCGATATATCGCAAGGATTATGGAGCAAGGGCAAGAACACCCATATGTGCACCATATGCGGAGTACTCCGTCGCAGGGCAATGAACATAATCGGAAAACAACACGGATTGACAAAAATAGCGACCGGCCATAACATAGATGATGAGGCGCAGACAGTCATGCTTAACGTGATGGGGAATGACTTGAAGAGGTTCGCGTGGTTCGGGGCCACGCCGGAGAACGAGGTGGACGAGGATAAATTCATTCCAAGGATAAAGCCCCTTAGATTATTGAGGGAGGAAGAGATAGCAATCTATGCCTACTATCATGGAATACCATTAATGGAGCTGGAGTGTCCCTATGTATACACCAATCCCCGCTATAAGTTGAAGTTCACATTGGCTAAGATGGAGCGCGATAATCCAAATATAAAGTACTCCCTAGTATCCTTCGGGGATAATCTCTCCAAGCTGGTGAGGAAAGGCGTTGAGCCGACCATTCATAAGTGTAAGTACTGCGGTTATCCCTCATCAAGGGAAGTGTGCAGGGTCTGCGAGCTATTTCAGGAAGCGGGGTTATTGGATTACTTGACTAAAATGGAGCGAGCGGACAAGCAGGAAGAACCGACCAGCAGCAATGCCTCAACCGCTTCATAACTTGCTTATCTCCAGCTCAACGCAGGCCTCGCTTTCCTTGCTTTTATAGACGCGATAAGGTATTTCCCCCAACAATCCCTCCAAGTAATTCATCGCTAGGTCCAACCCATCCTCATTGCATAACTTGGCCCTTACGGTGGAGCCCACCACAACCAAATCTATCCTGGCTAATCCCCTCAATTGAACCAGCCTCAGCATTTGAGGAGATATATCGGAAAGCCGTGATCTATCCAATCTACCCATCTCTTGAACTATCTTGAAAATGGGAGCGCCGATCGAGACGAGCATATCCATGTCTATCACTACCACGCGCCTACCCCAAAACGTTGGCAGCGACAAGCTCGGAATTAAGTGAGCATTACTTTCAAGGGGCTTCTCCACAACCCCTGATACGAACGAGAACTTCTTGAGGAGCTCCTCTAATTCCCCCATGCCCATATCGCTCCCGCTCATATCCGCTATTATATGGATCATCTTTTGATTTCTATTATATGAAATATTTATTATATTCACGCCGTGATCTGCATATGCATTACCAATTGCCGCCAAAATACCTGGCCTATCCTCGTTTATCTGAATTAAGAACTCAGCTAAACTACGCCCAGATGCATCATATACCAGCGAAAGCTCCCTGTTAAATATCATTGAATCCACGGCTAACGTGGCATTTTATAAACTTGTTGAGACGATACTAACTCCATTCGCTTTAATATGATGAGAAGAAAAAGGAGGGGCTTTTTTGGAAATAATTAAGGGATCGATTTAATGCTTATGTCCCTTCCCATTGCCTGAACCATGAGGCCCATGTGAATGAATCGAGTGCGATATCTTGCTTAAGCCACCGCTGCGGATTCCCTGGGGACCACTGCCCAACAATTGCTGCAGTTGCTGTATCAACTGGTATAGCTGAGTGTCGTTGTATCCATGATTTAGCAACACAATATACGACCTATACAATGCATTGTATATATGCTCTATTCTCTTGTAAGCTCCAAATGCATTGCCAGTTGTATTGTAGAATATTGAGGTGGAGTTTATGTACATAGATGATCTAAGCATGGCCCTGGCAGCGGCTGCTTGGAGCTTCTTGACCTCTATTATGGATGTCCTGATCGAGTTCAGCTGAGCACGTATAGTAATTAGCTCTGCCCTTATGCTGCTGGCGTTCAGGGATGATGAGTTGCCGGTGCTCAGGTACGAGGTTATATTGCTTAGCTCACCCATTATGCGCGTTAAGTTGCCGACCGCCTCGGTTGCGTTAAACGCAGTTGCCTCTCTTAGCAACACCGAGGCCTCCCGCTGCTCGGCCTCTGCCTGGGCCAGGAGACCCGTGGCTCTGTTGAGGTGCTTCTCATGAACCAACTGGACAAATGCCTTCTGCTCCAAGTGAATCGCCTCTATAGCGTCCTTCAATGCAGTAAAGCATTGGGACTCGTTTATCAACTCCTTGGCGGTTTCAGTCAAGTTCTCGGCCTGGCTGAGCAACATCAATGTCTCATTATTGTGGGTTGCGTTGGCAAGGGGATATACTCTATAATAGAACATTTGGCTGAGCTCCACGTGAACCAATGCCGCCACGCACGTCGAGTTCTGGGCTTGGGAGGTAGCATTTACTGTGCTGGATGAATTGGTCGGAGGCGGGGTTGTGGTGGTGTTAGTGGGGGGAGGAGCGGTGGTCGTATTGGTCACAGTGGTGGTTGTATTAGTAGTTGACGCGTGCAACGAGGCTGCTGCCGCCAACAGCATTACCATTAATGCGGCCGCCAACAGCGCGATTGTGTTCATGTTTGTTTTGATTCTCATGAACTGCATCTGTTCGCTGCCCCTTAATTAGAACTGCTCTCTCCACTGATTTTCAGTTTATGTGAAACAATAAGTGGAACTGATCGTGAATCCCAACTGGAACTCCCTTAGTTTCCCATAATCCCTTTTCGGCTATAAAAACTCCTAGTTACAAGGCGGCAAAAATTTTTTCACCGTTGGAGACACAAGCCTAACTAATTACAGCACACAGAGGTGCTGGGCATTAATTATAAAATCTTCTGGGGATTGGGAGTAGCATGAGAATATCGCTCATAGGCTTCGGAAACGTTGGGAGGGACTTCGCCAAGCTCCTCATCAGGAGGGGAGTCGATGATTGCGTGGTGGCGATAATGGCCTCCAAGGGAGGAGTGCTGAGGCGGGATTGCATGAAGGCCAGGGATTTAAGTAGATATATAGAAAATGGAATATATGGAGAGAGCATGGACATGGGGCTAGATGATATAATAGATGCTGGAATCGACGCGGCAATAATATCGATACCGCCCAGCTATGATACCGGAGAACCCAATCTCTCGATGTATAGAAAACTGCTCTCCAGCGGCGTAAGCGTGGTTACGTCTGACAAGACCGGGCTGGCGCTGGATTTCGCTGGGTTAATGGCAGCCGCAGTCAAGGGAGACGCAAACATAGAATATAGGGCGACCGTGATGGCGGGAACCCCGGCAATAGATTTGGTGAGGGGATTGTGGGGTAGGGAGGTAAACTCCATAAAGGCAACCCTTAACGCCACCACAAACTTCGTGTTGACCAAGATAGAGGAAGGCTTGTCGCGAAAGGACGCGGTGGAGCTGGCGATTAGGGAGAAGCTGGCCGAGCCTGACCCAAGGATAGACCTGGATGGGTGGGACGCCGGCGCTAAGCTCGTCATTTTGGCCAATCAACTGGGGCTGAACGCTACTCTAAGGGACGTAAAGCTATCCAGATTCGATGCAGATGATGAACGCATTAGGCAAGCAATTAAAGCAGGCAGGAGGGTTAAGCAGGTGGCAGTTGCAGATATGGACTCGAGGGAAATGGCAGTCACGTTAATGGAAGTGGACGCCAGCTCTCCTCTGGCATCGGTCAGCGGCAATTACAACGCAATAGAGATACGGATTGGGGGAGACACCGTAAGCTTGAGGGGGCCCGCCGGTCCCTCCGCCAGGACCGCGGAGGTCATGCTGGCCGACCTGCTTAGGCTGAAAAGGGCGATTCATTAATAAAGGAATAATAGATTAACATAATAATATGAGCGTGTTCCTGGGATCTAGCGAGAACCTAGATGAGACGGTGGCCGGGTTCGGGGTGGCCAAGTGGGCCTTCATTGAAGGTGGAAAGAGGATTAGATTGCCTGGGGGATATGATAATGTTGCGGCAATTCTTTCGCTTAGGCCAAGGATGATATATATGGGTAAATCAAGCCCGTGGTTCATAGCCGAGATGGTATTCAGAGGAATCGGGGTGCATATATCGAATGAAACCATCTCGAAACTCATCAGGGAGCGACCGCCGCCCATGACAGAGAGCGAAGTGCTCAAGCATCTATGCAATAAGTCGGGCAGGTTCAGCCCAGATTATTTAAGGCAATTGGTGAGGGGCTGGAGGGTATTAGACGCGGCGGCGGGCACGGGTAGGTACCTATTATCCCTGGATGGCTACTTGGTTGGCATGGACATCTCAATATATGCCTTAATGGGCCTCCTCAAGTGCGGCGAGGACGGAGGCAAGGACGTGGACATCGTTGCTGGCTCGTTTACAGCGCCGCCCCTCAGGTCCGGATTCGACGCTGTAATAATAATGCACGCGTTATACAGAGGCGAGCAGGAGCAAGTGCTTAGAAAATTGAAGGGGATAGGCAGGACAGTTATATGGGGCGAGCACAAGTCGCCGCCGGCGGCCATAGATGTTGAGAAGGCCATGACGGTGATATCTACGTTGGGGTGCTCCGTCGTCGATCATGATGAGGAATTCATAGCCGTGTGTCTATGAGGCTAGGATCAATGGACTTTCACTAAATGGAGATGACCCTAACTTGGTAGCTACGTAGTTCCTTGATTCTTTCTTTCCTGAAAGTAGAGAGAGAATCACCGTGTTCATAGTAAAGAATGCCCGGCTCGCCTCCCAATACTCGCTCCATTGCCATTATTATTCCCTGCTCCTCTCTAAGCTCCACGGCCCGAGATCCCCCCATGAATATTGGAGGATCCAGCGCATTCGCATTTACTAGGGGCACCCTGTTCTCCAAGGACCTGGCCACTATATAGATGCGCCACATATCGATACCCCTATGGAGTATCCTGGACGGGACTAGAAATAGGGACGCCCCACTAACCGTAAGCGCACGGGCTATTTCCGGGAAGTCAGCGTCATAACAGATCATGATGCCCATCTTGACTCCCCGAAACTCCACCAGAAGCGGGCCGGGCCCGGGCCTAGCCCTGGATAGCTCAGCCTTAGTTAGGTGGGACTTGATGGCCCATGCCCTCACCTCACCGCCTTTAATTATGGGCGCCCTCACCTCACCGCTCATCTCGAACGCGCCTGGAATAATTAATCCGTTGAACGTTGAGCTCATATCGATGGCTGCATCTATCGCAGCGGTCCCCCGTTGAATCCACTTCTCGGGAAGCATGACCACGTCGGAGGAGTCATTAATGGCCGTCTCCATCAACTTCATCGCCATAGCTAGGTCGGGCAACGGCTGGACCGCCGCTATTTTCATCGCTCTACGCCTCCATAATGCTTAATAAACTTACCCTCAAGTCGCTAAGCTGTTGACGTAAAGTTTATTTTGCCTATATGCATGGCCATCCTTGGATGCTGCTCATAACTTACTTGCCTTTTTATAGAATACATGAGCTGCTGCTTTATTTCCTCCTAAACCTGGACCTGCTGAAGGCGGAAAGAGGAATTGCATACATCGATAATGTATTTTCTCCCGCGCAAATCGATATATTAAGGAGAGTAATTGAGGGAACGCCGATAGAGCTGCGGTTCGGTAACTGGAGAGATAGGAGCCTCACCTTCATGCAAATAATCCGAGACGCCAAGGCGGAGGGCTGGGATTCATTGGTGGTGGACAGCGATAACGTATTGGATGAATCAATAACTCAAATCGATTCCGAGTTGGTGAGTAAATACATGCATTACACCATCTTGGATAGGGAGACATGGGAGCGACGGGAGGATAGACAGAGATTCCTCTCCCGCAGCGTGAAGCTCCAAGATGAACCGCAAGTGTATGGGTATAGGATAGCCGGCAAGTGGCGCGGGGTGTTTTTCATTGGACCCAAGCAAGGCGTTAGGCTGAGCAAGCCCCTATTGGAGTCAATAAACACAAACATGCTGGACAGGCTGAGCGACGCCTTGAAATCAATCGATTCCGGAATCAGGAGATTCCTAAGCGATGAGACTACGCTGGGCATGCTGTATTACTATAGCGGAATAAGGATTACCCCCTACATAGTGGCCAGCAGCCACAAGCATCACGGCTCGGATCCCAGCTATCACCCACTGATAGTGGCCATGGCCCACGCAGAGCTGGGCAGGAGGCTGTTGGATGTGGGTGCCAGAATGAAGTGGTACTACGCACGGTATAGGTTAACCGCCATTGCACATGCCCTTTAAGGCCTAAAATAATGACGAGCGAAGCCTAATCGCCTCCGTCAATACCAACCGTGATAACTCGCGCTTGCTCATGGGCCCCACCTCCCTTATTTCCCCCGATCCATAGATCATCAAGTAGGAATCCAGCAGGGAACCGAAGCCCAGGCTTCCTCCCACATCATGTGCGAGAGCCATATCCCAATTCCCCTCCCTCATCCTCTTCATGGCTCTCTCCACGAGTTCTTTCCTATCGATTCCCACCTCCGCCTTAAATCCTATCAAAAACGAGCGGGGGGAGACGCGCTTCACGTCCCGGGCTATCTTCGGCGCTTGCCTCATCTCTACCAAGACCCGCTCCATGGAGCTATCCAATTTTCCCCGCTCCCTGTTAGCAACATAGAAATCAAGCGGAGCTGCCGTCAGTATCACGAAATCATAGCTAGCAGTCCTAAGCTCATTCATGACTGCCTCATACATATCCAAGACACTCATCACGGTCTTAACCGCTACGTTGGGCGGGTACCTCATTCCAACAGGGCCACTGATCACAGTAACCGACGCGCCCCGAGCCGCGGCTTCCCTGCTCATGTAGTACCCAGTCAAGCCGCTGCTGGGCGTGGTTACGTATTTCGTGGCATCTATGTACTCCCTAGTTGGCCCGCTCGTGACAAGCACTCTCATTCCAATCATGTCCCTTGGCGACAATGAATCTATGACTGACTCCACCACCTCGTCTATGGGCGGGAGCTTCGCCTTTCCCTCCTCTATTATGGGCTCCACCACCCTAGCTCCCAGCTTGGAGAGGGTCTCCAGATTGCGCTTAACCAATGGATTGCGCCACATGGATTCATTCATTGCTGGAACCACCACTAAGGGAACCCCAGCGCCTATGGCCACCATCGAGCATAGGGATATCGGCGTATCCGCTATTCCGTTGGATATCTTGCCGATGGTATTGGCGGTGGCCGGCGATATTAAAACCACGTCGCTTCTACCGCATATGTTAACGTGCTCCGCATAGCCGCTGAGCCCCACCACCGGTTTGTTTCCCGTAGCCCACTCCATTACCTTAGGTCCGAGTAACTTAACGGCTTCTCGACTCATGAAGGGCAAAACATCAGCTCCATGCCGTATCAGCAACCTAGCTATGTCGGGGGATCTATAGATGGATATTCCCCCGCTCATGGCTAGAACCAACCTCTTCCCCCTCAATGCGCTGCTAAGGGATCCCCTTATCGCATCTACGCTTTCCGACACGCCTTGCTTGGGCAGCGGCGGAGTTAAATCGCTTGTGCCCCGTATACGTATTTGGAGGTCCACGCGTAAGGCGATAAATTAATTAAGGCCATTGTTTAAACGACTCTTTAAATGGCTAGGATAGAGAAGCTAAGCGTGGAGCTGGAGGCGGTGGAGTTGATAAACATAATCAGGGGGCTCTTTGACTACTCCTTCAGGCAACTATCGGATACCCTGGGCATACCCGAGAGCGTGCTTTGCAGGTATGCCAACGGCGATATACTGCCGTCGGCCGAGACGGCCTCAAACATAGTTAGGAAGCTGGAGGCGGAGCTGGAATTGCCCAGGCTAATGCCCATGTTGATAAAGAACAAGGGAGACTACATAGACCTAAGCAACGTCATATTCAATCCATACGTGCTGAAACTATATGAACGAAGGGTGAGCAAGTTGTTCGGCCAATCCGATATAACCAGCGTGGTAACAGTGGCCACGGATGGAATACCGCTGGCGGTGGTGGCCGCCAGCGCGTTGAGGGCTAGACTAACCATAGCCAAGCAATACAAGGATGCAGGCTTCGAGGAGTTCTATGAATCATCATATATAGTGGATTCCCCGCCTAGAAGAACCAGCATTTACTTGCCCAAGGACTTGCTTGGGAGAAAGGATAAAGTGCTTATAGTTGATGATATAATGAGGAGCGGAAGAACAATTGACGCTCTGCTAAACATAATACGCCAGGCAGGAGCATCAATAGGAGGCTTCTCGATACTTGTGGCTAGGAGGAATGGAGTGCTGGATTTCATTAAGGAAAAAATCAATGCCCCGATCGATGTTCTTCATCTTCAATGAAATCCAAAATGGATGACCTCCTCCTAGACATGAAGCTGGCGGCGATCCTCAAGTCCCCAACTATTGCTGCTCTGAGCCGTGGGTTATAGATTGCGGCGGCCGGATGATACGTGGGCAACACCGTTAATTCAACGTCTCCTACCTTAATGGAACGAAGGCGACCCCTGACCTCGGAAATGCCATTGATCCTCACGCCTGCCATGGAGAGCAGAGCAGCTGAACTGTGCTTCCCCATTGTGATCGCCAATCGAGGCCTTATTAGAACTATCTGCCTTATCAAGTAGGGCAGGCAGGCCTCCTCTTCATCCGGAAGCGGTTCCCTATTATTGGGTGGACGGCATTTAACAATGTTTGTTATGTATATTCTATCCCTGCTAAGGCCGGCCTCGCCCAGCATATCGTTCAACAATTTCCCAGCGGCTCCAACGAATGGCCGACCAGTCATGTCCTCCTGAGCTCCAGGCGCCTCCCCTATTAGCATTAACTCCGCATTCAATGGCCCCTCTCCCAACACCGCATGCCTCCGCCCCTCGTGTAGTCTGCACTTGGTGCAGTTGGAAACGGCCGATCTCAGTTCCTCCCACTCATCCATGCCGTATTTTAACCGCTTGAAATTTAAATATAGATTATCGATTTCCACCATGTTTTTCGGCTGGTTCAAGAAATTTAGCCAGGCCAGTAATAGCAGTGAATATATTACCCCAGCCAGCTACAAGGAAAGGAAGCTGTATGTTGGAGATGAGTATCGCGGCATTATAAGGAACGTTAGATATAAGAAGAAGACAGGAAAGGTGGTTGGCTTCATAATCATAAACAAGGAGGGGGTTGAGGAGAACATAGATGTTAACGGCAAGTTAATCATAAGGGGCGACTCCGTTGTGCTGAGTGCGGCGAATACCGTGAACGGGGGCGACTACGAGGCAGCCAAAGAGGCGCCAGGCAAGGCCAGCATTGAGGCCGTGATGAATCAGCTGGATCATTATGTTAAAGAGATAAGCGAGTACGATGAGAAGATAATCAAGGCCATAGAAGTGATAATAAGTGATCCTAACAATCATGAGAAGGAGACTACTGTATATAGATACATAAATGAGTTCCAGAGAAAGAAAGAGGAGGCAGTGGTTAAATGCAAGGAGGCCCTCTCTTTATTAACGGACGAAATAGATAGGCTGACTAAGGAATTGAATAGCAAGGAAACCGAGGCAAGGGACCTGGAATTGAAGCAACAGATAGGCTACGGCTTAAGCAATGATTACAGACAACGGCTTAATGAATTGACGAGCTCCATTCGGAATCTAAAGGAGAAATTGACGAAACTCTACTTAAAACAGAAAGAATACGAAAGCAAGTGCAGGGATTAATTCCCTAAATAAATTAGGTTAGCATAGCAACTCTGTGAACCTGCACTATTCTCCAATAATAGACACCATATACTCTGACCTCTTCCCCGCCTTGAGGGGGGTTCCCGGGGTCTTGGGGGTTACGCCTCTTTACTAGTACTGTGAACTAAGAGGAATTAATCCATCTCTATCGACTTGAACTTAAGGTTGGCCAACTCGTTCTTATCTATGAATCTTTCCGTGAATGGATCGAAGACTCCCAGAATGTCGTGCTCCGTATTTGCCTTGCATTTATTACAGTAGATGAATAGGTGACCGTTCAATTTAGAGAGGTCGAACGCCACATTGAACTCCATCTCAGTGCCGCATCTAGTGCACCTTATCATCCACTTAGTCAACGCGACTCACCTCGATAATCGTTTCAGCATCACCTTGATTAAATCCTCTGCTGGGTTTTTATTAGTTACAGCGGTTAATTCCTGCCAATCCGGGCTGCCGTTCACCTCGAACACGATATAACCGGACTTGCTCTCGCCGACGTCCACCCCACCGTAGGTTAGCCCGAGAACCTCAACGGCCTTGATGGATATCTCCGCCAGCTCTGGATCCACGGACTTGCAAGCCATGCCTGTCGCGCCTTGAGCTATGTTGGTTTTCCAGTTTCCATTCGTGGATAGCCTATACATACAGCCAAACACCTGGCCATCTATCACCATCACCCTTATATCCCTATTCGGCTTATCTATGTATTCCTGTAGGTAAAGGGGACGACGAAATGTCAATAGCGTCTTCATTACTTGAAACGCAACATCGGCGTCAGTCACCCTAACAGATCCAAACCCGCGGGATCCCTGTATTGGCTTGAGCACGGCGTCTCCCCACTGCTTCATGGTTGCGTAGGCATTGAGTAAATCCTCCGTGACCAGAGTTTTAGGTACATTCACTCCTCCCTTGCTCAGCATCAGGAGCGTCTCCATTTTATTTCGAGTCCTCAGCAATCCATCAACGGAATTTATTATCTCCACCCCCATCTCTTGCATGGATCTAAGAAGCGACGTCCTGTAGAAGAACTGCTCAACATCTATGAAGAGCCCAAGGCTCCTCAGGAACACGCCATCCAGGTTGACCTGCTTGCCCCGTATTGATATGGATAAGCCATCATTGCTTATCGCAACCGCGAATCTAGAGAGGGGAATGTATTTGGCCTCTAAGCCTCCCCACCGCGAGAATCGCACTAAATCCCTGCTGGGCAAGTCGGGCACGGGGGAATCACCAACCACGGCTATACTATACGCTATGCCAAGTCACCTAATCAAGTCTTAAAAAATATATTTTTCTGCTTTTCCCCCATACACCACTTTCTGGAACTACTCCACGCCAAAGAACTAGACCTTTTAGCGCATTAATGGAAATACATTAGCTCAGCTCAAGATTAATAATACCATCATTATCCGTATAAGGTGGGAGGCGATGCCTCTAAGCATCAAGCGGGGTCCTATTGATGACCCTCCTCATTGAGGCGGGGGCCTGGGGGAACCGCCCGGCCTGCGATGTGGCCGGAACATGTCCTCTACCCGCCCCAAGCTGATTAGACCCATATATATCACTACTATGCCGAGCAGGAGCAGCACCAATAATGATACGACCAAGACGGGAACCGCGGCGGACCCAGTGGTGAGACCGTTGGTCCAGAACTGGAGAAACGGGCTTATCCTGGCGAAGTACGTGGCTAGGAATACCATGGCGATTGCATTAACGATTATGTATATCCTTATTAATCTCCTGGCGTCCTTGAACTCGCGGCGGAGTGTGCTGAGCCTCGCCATATATGATACCATGGATGCCGCCAATGCCATGAGAACCAATATTATTGTTGATGCGGCCGAGAAATAATCAATTAGGGGGAGACCCCTAACTAGCCCCGCCGACGGCGATTTCGCATTTATAGTTATGGATGATATGGAGACGACTAATGCTATTATTGTGATTATGTTAAGGAGAAAGCCATACATTATTATGCGGGCGGTCCTCTCTATGTGTACATTAACATCCCTGCCCTTGAACATGGCTATCCCCTCAACATATATACGTATTGCCGTATCTTCAAGCCGCATCGCCCACACTTAATGCTTCGCTCAGCCACGTAGTAGCTCGCGCTGTTCCTGGCGGTCTCACTTTCAACCCTCATCCTATCACCACAGCTAGGGCAAATCATTAACCTAGGATTTCCACGCATCAATTCCTCAATCACCTTAGGCCTCGATTCCATGGGGAATGCCGACTTATCTCAATTAAAAAACTTAACCCACACCTAGAAACCACTAACTGAGGGAAACACTATTGAAGTTAAATGAAGTAAAAGAAATACAGCGGAGTTCACGTGACTATTATGTTATCGTTATTCATCACGAAATCCGTGAACGTGGATACGCCATCTATCAGTGGATCCAGGCTAGACTCGCTTAATCCAAGCACCTCCATCATCCCCGTGCAGATGCGTATCCTCAACTTGCCAATATCCTTCACTTGCCTTAATATATCCATGTAATCCATGCCGTGGGATTTCATGGCCTCTACCACATTGCTCGCGCGGCCCGTAGCGAACGCGCTTACTGCGCGGCCCGTTATGAATACGTCGACGTCATCCCCCCTGAGGACCAGCGAGGCCACCAGCGACGATGCAACGTATAGGTCTTGGTAATCATCGCTCTTTATTATCACTCCGACCATGCTTAAGGGTAATAAATAATGGTTATTAATCATTAAAACCGAGAGCATTTTATGCCATCATGTGGTTAAGGAAATCGGCTCGAGGTGGGGCTCACGTATATTGCATTGGTTGGGCAATTGTTCTGGCACGAAAAGCAAGCATGGCATGCATTTCCATTAATGACCCTGGCCACTCCCCTCAGCTCTCCCGCTAGGACGGCCTTAGGACATACGCTCCAACAGATCCCGCACCCAATGCATTTCTCATCTATTACCTTAATTGAGGCAAGCATTTATCCTCCCAACAAGACTAAGCTTATATACTATTCGTATGGATTTAATGTAAATGAGGAGCTACGCGCGTCGCTGGACCGTGATTTGCTTTTACTGCTTGAGGGAGGTGTCGTACAAGGATGCCACAATAGTAGAGCATGAGTTCCCCCCGCTTGGAACCAAGTTCAGAGTATATGCTTGCAACGACTGCGCGGCGAAAAAGGCAGCTGCCGGGCATTGACTCATGGCGACATTCCCGGCTAAATTTCATGCACCAACGCGATTGCTAACCAATATTTTTAACCAGCTAAGGCCATCTCCAGAACGTGCTCGGGAAATCCAAGCAGGAGCTGCCTCCGATGGATTACCACCACCATTTCAGGTTTCAAATACGGGTATCCCAAGCAATGCTGTGGATTGGATTGGCGCTGGCGATCATTGGCCCAGCTATGTCGCCATTCTTCTACGCAGTTCACGGCAGCACCATGCTAGCTGCACTGACTTTGTTCTACATGGGCATAATGTATAGCCAGCATCCCGGCTTCACTAATTTCATGCCATCAAAGCAAGCATCAATCTTGATCGCATCCCTATTGATGTTGTGGGGAGCATTGTTAATGGCAAGTAATTGGACTTGGAGACCGTTAACCGTGCTTTGGGCGTCCATTTATGCCATTATGTTTGCCAAACAAGGACTTGGGGGGAAACCCCTCTATTTCCCCAACTGGTTCACCCTGGCAGGACTGCTCAGCGATGTGGGGGCAGCGGTTCTTGGGTTTCAGTGGGGATTGATTGGCTTTCCCATAGCATCGGCGATGGGGCTGGTCAGGAGGGTTAGTAACAGAATGAAACCGACCCCCCTGGATGCGCTCCTGCTTCCTCTATATCCGATAGTTGCATCTCTTTTGTGGCTTGAAGCGGATAGGGCAGCATTCATAGCCATTATAATCGCATTGATGGGGCTACCCATTGTGAACGCCAACGAGGGACTGGCCGTCGCGCTGCCCATGGGGTTGATCGTGGGATTAACTGTGGGACTGCCCTCGGCCATCGCTACGATATTGATGGGGCTGCCCAGCATATATTACTTCCACGCAATGGCGATAGGTTTCTTGGCGCCCATAATGCTATCCCTATGCGTTCCAATGCTTGCACCAGGCATATTATGGATATGGCCAAAGGGTTACTCCAGCTGGATACCGGCTGCCGTGGGGGCCGCTGCCGTGCTGAGGATCCTATCCTACTACTACGGCGAGGATGCGTTGATCGGCGCGCTCCTCTTGCTCTACATCGCGGTAATTGGAGCCGCCCAACACTATATAAGAGGGCGAAGAGTGAAGGTCCTTTGATTAAGTCACGCCCAGAAATCCAGGGTAGTCAATGAATGCCTACCTGCTTATTAGCCGCGCCCCCTATATGTGCTTGGAGCCGTTGATTGAGCGATCATCAATCTTATTTCCTTGCCGTGAGGAGCATATATCCACCGCTCTCCAGCGCCTATCAAGGCAGTTAAGCCATTAAGGAGGCCCATCAAGGCGTCGAACTTCATGGGCTTATCCAAGTATATTCCGATCAAGACCATGGACTGCCCCTTAACCCCCTCCACCTCCCTTACCTTAACGTATCTGACTTCGATCAATCCATTCTTCTTTACATAATCTTTAACAAACGACTTAATTGAATTGAGGTCCATCGCTCGATACATCCATGGCCCGGTTAAAAATGTTGCCGAGCAATAAACTCCTCTCAAGCAGATAATTGGGAGGGTCATCATGATGGGTAGAGCCATGCCTCGGCTCTTCAGGGGGAATAAACCCCTTCAACTGCAAAATTCCAGGCAAAGCAGCGATATAGGCATGCCTCAATCATATTTGGAAAGAACACATCACGACGCTGAACAAAGCAACAAGTTAATGCCCTCCTTTAAATTCAAGTGGGATTAGGAGGTAGATTAATGAATTTCCCTATAATGCTTGGTCCAAGATGAACCAAGCTCACATTTTTAAATTTCCGAGCAATTACGTTATTATGAAATTGGAGGCCGTGGATGTAGAGTATCCCAAGGACTCCAACGTGATAGTGGGCCAAGCCCACTTCATTAAAACCGTTGAGGATTTATATGAGGCTATAGTGGGCTCAGTTCCAGGAGTGAAATTCGGCTTGGCGTTCTGCGAGGCGAGCGGAAAGAGATTGATACGCCATGAGGGAAACGATGAAGAGCTGCGGAATGCTGCTATACAGCTTTGCAAGAAAATAGCGGCAGGGCATGTCTTCTCCATTTTCATAAGAAACGCCTATCCCATAAACGTTCTCAACGCCATAAAGAACGTGCAGGAGGTGGTGACCATATTCGCCGCTACGGCGAATCCATTAACCATAATAGTGGCCGAGCAATCCCCCGAAAGAAGGGGAGTGGTTGGAGTAATAGACGGGGCAGCACCGCTTGGAGTGGAGGGCAGCGACGATGAGTCAGAAAGAAAGGAATTACTCAGACGCTTCGGCTATAAAAGATAATGCCCCACAATCTAGTTGCTTCATTACATTGCCTACGCGACTCTACGCCGGTGTCGCCCTTTGCCTTAGTGGCAGCATTGAGGAGGCAAGGCAATGATTCGATATCGCAAAACATCAATACAACCATGAAAACCCAATCCACGTGAACGTTGGGTAACCCAAACCTAAGGGCATTATGATTGTGTGACCATAGCTTAAATTGCCACCGCGGCAATTAAGAACTGATGTCTTCCGTTTACCTGCGATTTATTTATTAATATATGAGGGCTTGCGCGATTCATGGACCCCATCCTATTCCGGAGGGGAGTGGATAAGAGAGAGATTAGAAAGAGGTTCCGGGAGAGATTGGGAAGGAATGGAATAGTGGTTGCTCCAGGCGTATTTCTTCCAATTACCGCCATGTTGGCCGCGGCGGAGGGCTTCGAGGCGATATATTTCGGCGGCGCGGCGTTCTCCAACATGCTGGGACTGCCGGATCTAGGGGTGTTCACACTAACGGAGCTCGCAATGCAGGTATCCCATATATCGGAAACGGTCGATCTTCCCTTGATAGTTGATGTGGACACTGGCTTCGGGGAGGCCATTAATGTGGCTAGGACGGTCAGGGTAATGGAAGATGCCGGCGCAGCGGCCATTCACCTGGAGGACCAGGAATTCCCGAAGAAATGCGGGCACTTGGGCGGGAAGAGAGTTGTCCCCGTCGAGGATATGATAAAGAAGATACGGGCGGCGGTGGATGCTAGGCGGGATGAGAACTTCATAATAATAGCCAGGACCGATGCGAGGGACGTGAATGGCATTGAGGATGCAATAGATAGGGCTAATGCCTACGTCGAGGCTGGGGCCGATATGATATTCCCCGAATCGTTGCACGACGAGGATGAGTTTAGATTAGTCGCTCAGCGAGTCAAGGCACCGCTTCTTGCAAATATGACGGAGTTCGGCAAGACTCCCTACATAACGGCCAAGAGATTCGAGGAGCTTGGGTATAAGGTGGTGATATTCCCCGTCACCACTTTTCGCTACGCGATGGGCGCTGTTAGGAAGGCGTTGAGAACCATTAAGGAGGAGGGGACCCAGAAGTCATTGTTGGGGGATATGATGAGTAGGGAAGAAATCTATGAATTGATAGGGTACTGGGACTACGAGAAGTGGGACAAGGAGTTGGCAGAGGAGTCCAGTAAGCAAGCAGCGCGTCGAGTCAAGGCATAGCCCCTTAGGGCTCGAAGCGCGCGGTCCCGATGCATTGATCTAAGGCAAAGCTCTATTAAGTCTTCTATTACTCAACTTACCACACAGCTACCATTAAAAAGACCCACTCTATTCAACAGAGAGGACCCAATTGAGCTCTAGGTCTATTGGGAGAGGTATTTGTCCGAAGTGCGGCGAGGAGGGCGTGTTCGTGGTAAAGAGGATAGGAGATAGGGAGTACGTGTATGCAAGGCACGGCCGGTCCTGGCACTACATAGGTCCACTGAATAACGTTGATTTGGGCAGCATGCTTAACTCACCTACCACATCATTACCATTAAAAGGCAGCGCCGGTCGCACTTTTTTCATGAGCGAGAAAAACACGAGGTTCACTGAGGTGTTAGCCCAAGTGGTGGGGATAATAATAATAGTCGTGGGTGCAATAATCATTTTGGGGATAGGCACTTCGCTTCTTTACTTATCCACATCATCTGTAAGCACTGGAGCAGTGGTTGGGTATAATATGACAATGCTTGGCTCCAAGATACTAGGAGTGTCTCCATCATTTATGCCCGGTAGCAGCGGGGCGGCTGTTGTTATAATTAATGCAAGCCATTCATTATTTAAAATAGCTAATCAATCAGCCATACTGCCAGCAGCGCGGACCCGGCTGGAATCGCTGTCACCTGGAGGAATACTATTGCTAAATTACAGCGAGGTAAACTCGACCTTCTTTAAGGGAAACTACATGGCATACCGCACCGCGCTGAAACCCGGTCAAGTACTGCTAGTGTGGCCGTACAACATAACAGGGGGATCCCCCTCGATTTCAATTAAGATAATGCAACAGACGAGCCCCCAGGGAACAGAATTCAATTACGCCTCATTGTTGTTCATGATTCCATTTATAGCGCTGGGGGCAGTGATGATATGGGGCGGCGTAGTTCTCTTCAGGTGGGGACGCAGAAAGCAATAATAATTACTTAAAGCCTTCCCCAAGGAAACCCACTTCAAATAAATCATTCCATACTTTTAAAGGAGCCTTGAGACCAACATTCTCACGGCTGCCCTTGCCTCCAGACCCAGCTGCCGGAACCCTTCATGACATCCAAGTCATTAACGAGCAACGAAGCCTCCACGCCATAGGCGAGTCTGCACCGCAGACCTCCATCAACGCTTATAAGCAATCACGAGACCTCACCCCATGCGCAGGGGCTACTTGCTGTACGCGCTAGCGGCGGCGATAGCGACGCTGGCTGTGGCGCTGCTAGCGTCGGGCGCCCTTGCGCCCAGCCTAACAGTGGAGACGTATGTGCACGGCAAGCCCGTAAACGCGGAGGTGCAGGTGCTCGCCCTTCTCCCGCCCGGCTCCCCTGACCCCATCGTGGAGGCGTGGAACGGCACGTCAAGCAACGGGGCCGCGGAGGTGCCCCTATCCGCCCTATACGGCGTGGCGAGGCGGTGGGCCGCTGAGGGCTTCGGGGACACGCGGGTGGGGATCGAGGTCATCATAACGTACACCAACGGGTCCACGGCGTGGTACGGCATGCACTTCACCACCTACGAGCCCAACGCAGTGATAGGCGAGGAGGAGAACCCGGTGAACGCGGTGGCGGCCGCCGTGGGGGGAGGGTGGAGGATGGTCACCCAAGCAAACGACAGCATAACCATAGAGCCCCGCGGGGGAGGCGCCTCCCTCTCCATACCAACCCCCCCAACCCCCTCCGGGTGCCTCTGGCTCGTGGATTGGAGCTGGCAATCCAACGAGACCTACATACCCCTAATATGGGCTGAATACAGCGATGGAAACGCCTTCACTGGCAGTCTATTCTCCTACGCGTCCAGCAGTCAGTCCGTCTCCTTATCGTTCTCCGCGTCGGCTGCGGTGCCCACGGGCTCCTCCGCCAAGCCCTCAATAGGCTTCCAGATAATAGGGACCAGCCTGGGACCGGACACCACAAGCTCGTATGATTCAACGGGTTTTGGTGTCAATAATCCATCGCTCGCCGCCATGTATACTAGGGGGACTGTTGGTGTTGCGGAGTTGGGGCTTTGGTGCCCGATAGACCGCTCGTGGTTCTTCACTGGGGAGTACGCAAACGAGAGCTACGTTCAATCCTCCAACTTCCAAGCATACCCATCCTCCCAGGTGGGCACGTCTAACTTGACCAACTTTTTGAGCGAGCTCGGCAAGTACTACACGCTGAACCCAGTTCCATTCGATGAGGTGGCCCTAACCCAGAGCGGGCAGGAGTATGGGTTCGTGTTCTCCAACGTGCAGCAGTATTCCCCGTTTGCCTTCTCCGCCTCGATTCCTGTGGGGGCGATCGCCCTAGCCCTCGCCGGCGCTGCGGGCGTTGATATCCCGGTGACCGCCGCCATAGCGGCCGGACTAACGGCCACCGTTAAGGAGACGACCACAACAGTGACCATAATCGGCGTCAACCTAGCGATGGAGAGTAATCCCGCCTTCGGCGACGTGTTGATGGCGCAGCTGCCCATAAAGTACACGTATGATGGGCACTCCTTCTACCCGCCGCTCACCGGGGTGTACGTGGAGCCCTTCGGGCACTACTCATCCAGCACCACTACATCCGTGGGGCCGGGAGGCACCATAGATGATCCAATATGCATGCCGCCGCACAATTGGACAGGTTCCGTCTCCGTCTTCATAGGTTCGTCTCCACTTATGGTGCCCGGTGGATCTGTTGATGTAAGCGTCGCGGGTCCAAACGGATACTCAGCTTCCTACGCATACTCAATGCCGCCACATGAGCCTCTCTCAATAACCCTCCCCATGCCGGCCATAACTGGGAAATATACTATAACCGTTGATTATGGGCCGTACTCCACTTATTGGGGCACCATATACTATGGTCCTTCCTCTGCATCCACCACAGTAGAGGTGGACGTGACTCCCTGTAGTTGATGATCCCATCTTGAAGATGATTAGGTGTCTTTTTATGGAAAGCCATCAATTTAGGCAATGACCATAACTTTCCATCTAATTCCCGCGCACCTGAGATAAGAATCGACTTTTTCGCCGTCGTATAAATGATGGCGACTTTAGGGACCATTCCTTCGCCGGCAAGTCGTCCATCCACTAATCCCAAGGAGGCATTCCGCTCCAGGAAGGGCAGTGAATGGATAA
This sequence comes from Thermocladium modestius, assembly GCF_055398215.1. Classification (NCBI taxonomy): domain Archaea; kingdom Thermoproteati; phylum Thermoproteota; class Thermoprotei; order Thermoproteales; family Thermoproteaceae; genus Thermocladium; species Thermocladium modestius. Next base: position 914,545 of record NZ_AP043731.1, read on the forward strand.
TATGGAGGAATTCAGTATTATTTCCACTAATGGAAGACATTGTTTTAAGGGAGGAGGCGCTCGCTTATCGCTATGGCATTAAATGTTCAGAGGAGCGTTCCATTCCCCAGGGTTAGCCTAGGCAAGTTGCTGGCATATATAGAGGCATTGGGCGGCAACTACGGTGTCTTGACTAGGGACGAGATAAGGGAGAGGGGACTGGATATAGGAAAGGGCAAGGGAGATATAACGCGGTTCTTTTTAAGGATAGAACTGGTGAGGGAGGGAAAAGATGGAATAGAGCTTACGCAGCATGGATGGATGATATATGATGCTATTAGAATGGGCGAGGGAGCCAAGCAGCTCCACTCCTACCTGGCCAGCATGCTTCCGCAGTATAAGCTGTTAATGGATATACTGATGAGCAGGGGACCGCTGGACGAGGATTCCTTGTTCAACGAGTTAAATGAAGAAATACGGAAGATATCCCCCTCCTCCTGGGTTAATAAGGTGGCATTCAAAGCCCTTCTGGGGCTATTAATTGATGCTCACCTAGCAGTTAAGACAGGAAGAATGGTGAGATACATAAATGGGGATCCCGCCGTGCGAATAAACGCATGCATAGATAGCAATGCCGTGAGATTGGGCGATTACTATTTGATAAGCGCCAATAAGTTAAGCAAGTGCCTAGGATTTAATATTAACCTTGATGAAGTGGATCCATCACGTATAAGCAAGGCCCCGGGCGATTCCATGATTAAGGTAAATGACTTGGGCGAACTATCACGATTACTAATTGAAATCGTGAACCGACAATCCAAGCGATAAAAACCAGGCAAGCATGGAAGTCCACTCCCAAGGACCCTCCATAATTTAGATCAGCGATGCGAGCCTCTCATCAACCAACCAGCACTCGAGATCTTCATCATCCGAATTCCGGATCAACGTGCGTTTTTAATCTTTGGCATCAAGACCCATTAATCTATAACCGAGGCGAGAATAATAACTGATAACTAAATAACTTAATGCTTGAATCTCTTAGGCCTGAGATTCTTGCTCTTGCATCGCCTGCATTTCTCGGCGTTTATCGGATTCCTGGCCCCGCAGTTCCTGCATATCCAGTAACCGAATCTATGCTCTATTGCTATCCTCAGCTTCTCTTGATCTGAGATCGGCATTAAGAGCCTCCGATGCTATTCCTTTTTTAAGCCTTCCGCTAGATAATCACTTCAAGCCATTATCCAGCCGGCATTCACGGATTAATGATGGGGGCACTTGGTGTTAACTATGCTCAGCATCTAGTTCGTGTACTGGGAATCGATAGTTGACTAATTAAGGCTTGGGGCAAGGAAGCAGGAGCCAAGTGAGCCGGGCGACAATAATTATTGGTGCGCTGTGATTAAACGTGGATTCATTGATCTGAACAGGAGGATTGAGGGCCTGGCCCAGCATAGCAAGATGAGGCCTTCCATATACATGTTCCACAAGACTATGGGCGAGATGCTATTATATTTTCAATTACTTACTAAACGTTTAACAACACTTATATTGCATGAGTGCGCGAGCCTCTTCATGGCGAACAAGCTGAGGGAGAATTCAACGGGCTTCCTGGGATTGCTGTACAATTCATTGGCCGGACAAGCGCCCACCTATAGCATAGCGGGCGGGGCGGCTCTGATAATGAGCACTGCATACGCTGCTGCGCCTCTGGCCATGCTGTTAACTACGTTGGGAGTCATGACTATGGTATACTCCATATATGTCCTCTCCAAGAGATACCCGCACGCCGCCAGCTTCTACGCTTACCCCACCAACTCCCTCAATTCCTTCACTGGATTCTTGAACGGAATAATCTACATAATATACAGCTTGATTGGGCTGTCATCAGTGGCCATAGCCTTCTCCTACTTAACCACAGAGGCAATATACGCCGTAACTGGCTCATTGATCAACCCATTACCTCTAGTCCTGGTTCCCATAGTGGCCGCCATGCTTATCTCAATTATCGGAATCAAACCAAGCATACGCACGGAGACACTATTATCATCCATTGAGATAATAATATTGGCGCTATTCATCTCGTTATCATTTTACGGAGAGAGGAGCAGGCTATCCCTATTCCCCTTCACGCCGGAGGCCACATACGGCGGTTCCATCAATGGCATTTTGGCAGGCATAGGAGGGGGGCTGCTGTTCTCCGTGACGTACTTCATGGGATTCGAGACCAGTACGCAGATATCCGAGGAAGCCAAGAGACCGGGCGAGACGGTGCCGCGAGCCACATTAATCGCGACTCTATTGATGGGCTTGCTTTACATGGCGACCACGTACGCAATACTGCTAAATGTTGGCTTCGATCAAACATCGATAAGCAACTTCGTCTCGGCGGCGGAGGGATTTGGAGTGAATCCAGTCTTTACCTTGGTGGAGAAATACCTAGGACCGTGGGGTCTCGTTATATTCTCGGCCTCCGTGATCATAAGCGTCTTCGGTTGCTACTTAGCCACTCTCAACGCCACCGCTCGCATGCTATTCGGGATGAGCAGGGATGGATTGTTGCCGCGATGGCTTAACTCAATACACCCCAAGTATTTGTCGCCGGTTACAGCGACGTACGTATCCACCATAATTGCAGCAGCATTATTGGTTCCATCATATGTTGCAGCGATGATTGCAGGATATTCAGGTACAATTCAATTAACTTATGGTGCAATGGAGTATGCTTATGCCGTGGATTCGCTTTACTACGTGCTTAGCCTAGCGGTGGTGGCAATAGCCGCCTTCAAGATAGTGGGCATCTATGGCAAGGCGATAACCATGGGAGGAGCAGCGCTAATGATGGTTACCTTTTATGAGTCAGCGCAGTACTTGCCTATGGATTACCTGGTGCTCTCATCCATCGCGACAATAATGTTGGTTGAGGCGTTTTTATTGAGGGGAAAGCTTAAGGGCATTAAGACTAGCCTCTACGTAGGATATAATGTAAATCAGTCCAAGCAGTGACTTATCTGCTGGATAAAAATTGGTGTGTATTCCCGTTAATTGATTGCGATTTTAACAATAATGTATATAAATAGATGAAGTAAAGCGTTATGTGCTGGACATAGATAAATATAGGGAAAACGTGGAACCACGCGATGTATGGAGGATCTTAAAAGCAAGTGGGGTTAAATTCGTTAAATTCACCGTGATGGACATAAATGGACGGCCAAGGGCTGAATTAATGCCTATAGATCCCGCGCTTGACGTGTTCAGGGATGGCATGCCCTTTGACGGCTCATCAATACCATCATATACTACGGTGAATAAGAGCGACTTCGTTGCGGTTCCGGATAATCATGCCGTTTACGTGGAGCGGTGGAACGATGGCAAGATAGCGGATGTCTTTATGAATGTCATAGATGATTCGGGCAAGCCCATTATGAGGGACCCACGCAATGTTTTGTTGAGCGCGATTTATGAGCTTCAGAGAAGCGGGTTCCGCGCCTTGATGGGGGTTGAGGTGGAGTTCTTCATAGTCAACAATAGCAGCGGCTCCCCTGCATTAGTTGATGATGGGATGTATTTTGAGGGCCGTAATACCCACGTGCTTCTCGACGTTGCGGCGGAATTAACTGCAGCGATGAGCGAGTCAGGCATAGGCGAGACCAAGATACATCATGAAGTGGCTCCATCACAGTACGAAGTAAATATTCCAGCTGATTCCCCAATAAAGGTGGCCGACAATATAATAATCTACAAGATAATGGCGCGGGATATAGCTAAGAGACACGGTTATGTAGCAACCTTCATGCCAAAGCCGTTCTGGGGAATAAATGGAAGCGGGGCCCACACGCACATAAGCATATGGGACTTGGATGGCCGCAACCTATTCGAATCAAAGAACAGCGAGGCCACCCCGGAGGCCCAGAGCGCAATAGCTGGGCTGCTGGCCGCCGCAAAGAGCATTAGCGCGGTGGTAGCTCCAACTGTCAATTCCTATAAAAGATTGGTCCCGCATCATGAGGCTCCCACCAGAATAGCGTGGGGATACGGCAATAGATCAGCCATGATAAGGATACCATTCTACGGAAGAAGAGTTAACCGCTTCGAGTACAGGCATCCGGATCCAAGCATGAATCCTTACCTTGCATTCGCAGCGGAGCTGAACGCGGTAATGAAAGGACTATCCAGCAAGGCATCGCCGCCGCCTCCCGTAGAGGATATAGCATACGAACTGAACGCAGAGGAGACGCCTAGGACTCTGGGCGAGGCCGTTGGGGAACTGCGGAAGAGCCCCATAGCATCAATCGATTACATGAGAGACATAATTGCGGCTTATGCGGATATCAAGGAGAAGGAATGGAACGATTATGAATCAATATATAAATGGGATGACACGTGGAGCAAAATCACTGAGTGGGAGTACACGCATTATTTAAGCACAGCGTGAATATTATATTTTCAAGAGAAAAAGTATCCTACTCTATTGGAAATCACTGTTGAAGGTTTAACCTAATTGGAGCGCCCATTGTTAACTTTATATATATCGAGCGGATCTTTTCCGGTTGGACCTTCTTTGTTATTTCCTCCAGCACGGCTGTCGCGTTCTCTGCTATTTCTTTCTCATTCATGGTTTCACCGCCTATTCTTGCCATTACTTGCGGTTGATCCTTTATCTTAACCCTAACGCTGCGCCTGTACCTATCGACTATGGGCTTTAAGTCGGCATTAGGTTGAACCACGTCCGGCATCTTGCCTCTAGGGCCAAGTATGGAACCCATGGTTCTGCCTATTTGAACCATCATGTCAGGCGTTGCCAAGAAGAAATCATATTCCTGGGCTAACTTCCTAATGGATTTCTTCGACTCAACATACTTGGGGAAATCATCTTTTGAAATCACCAAATCAACATTGGCGTCCCTGGCCGATAGAACCATCGAACCGCTGGCTATCATACATATCTTGTTCTGCTTATTTGGTATCGGGTGAGGAAGAGTAACTGTTAATGAGAACTTATTCTCAGGTTTCTTAATATCCAAGTCCCTGAATGTAACTACTAGATCTATTGACTGCTCGAACCTGCGGTGCTTCGACTGATTCCTCGCCGTATCTATCGCTTTAATTATGGATTCGGCCTTAATGCTCATCTCCGCTCACCTTTTTTGCCTCCTCCTCATACTTTTTAACTAATTCGTCGTATTTACCGGCGTCTATTTCCTTTATTACATCCTTCGGATCCTTTCCATTAACAGTTAAACCAATTGATCGACAAGTCCCGACCACCTGCTTCAAGGCCTTTACGAAGCTGGTGCTCCTTAGTTCTCCCAGCTTTATCAAGGTTACCTCGGCCACTTTCTCCAACTGAATATCGCCGATTATTTCCTTTCCTGCTTGGTGAGTTGGAGCGGATTTACCGGCGGCCCGTATCAATAAATCAGTTATGGATGGATACTCTATCGATAGGGAATAATCTCCATCATCGGCGATCACCTCCACAGTGACGCTGTTCACCCCATACGATGCAAGCGGTTTTGTTTCATCGGCTATTCTCCTTGCCACCTCATCTGCATTTAACGATGCTTGTTGAAGCTGCTGGCTAGCTTGAGGAGCAAGCGGCTTCCCAGGCTGCACCGATAATCTTACTACCCTCTTCATTAATTTCTCAGGGAAGCCCCGGGGTTTGGATTTTTTAAATGTTTACAGAACCCGTGATTTTGCTTCAAAGGAATAGAATTATGGATGCCGAGGTTTAAGCCTGCCAGGACCGCACCTATGAGAGCTGACGCTCATGTGGAAACACTTAAAAATCGGCCACGTTATACAATAATACATGCCGAGCAAGCGAAGAAAGTCCAGCGGCATGCAGCCCTTCATGTCGGCTGGCTTGGTTAGGTTTTATGATGTGGGAGAAATAGAGAAGATAAAGCTATCTCCGACGACCGTAATAGTTATAGGAATAGCCGTGCCAATAGTGGTATTACTGCTTAGATTCCTCATTCCGTGAGGAACCGTTTTTCCTATCCATTCCACCCCTATGAACCGCATCCACTATATCCGAGAGCACCATGGAGGGGGATTCCTCGACGACTGTGCCCGTAACTATCATATCGGCGCCAGCCAATGCAATGCTATACGCCACCTCAGGCGTCCTGATGCCGCCGCCCACCATGATGGGCCTATCCACCAATCGTTTCATCTTGGCCAATATGCTTGGCCTAACGGGTTCCTTCGCGCCCGATCCAGCCTCTAGGTATATCACATTAAAGCCAAGGTACTTGGCAGCCAAGGCATACGCTATTATTATATCGTCTCGCTCGAATGGAAGCATGCGGGCATTGCTTACGTATCCCGCAGCGCCTCCCTCACCCACTATTATATAGGCCATTGATATCACGTCCAAGGAGGTATAGCGTTTCGCCAACAATATTGAGGCTTGAACTTGAGCTCCTATTATATAGTAAGGATCCAGCGAGTTTAGCACTGATAAATAGAACAATGCATCAGCCTTACTGCTGAGCCCCGCTATATTTCCTGGGAATAAAATGAACGGTATATTGACTTCCCTCTTGGCCGCCTCCAAATACTCGTCCAGCAATTTCTCATTCACACCCAGGCTTCCTCCAACCATTACCGCTGATGAACCGCTTTTCTCGGCGTTTTTAGAAAGCTCCACGAATTTGTCAATATCTATCTTATCCGGGTCCAGCAATGTTAAATGTATAGATCCATATTTCCTCAACTCCCCCAGCAAGTAGTCATAAATGGTCATCCAGTGGTTCGTTTATGGCAATTTTTAACTTTTGCCCTGAAACAACGAAAAATCCCCTCCCAGCCCAATTAGAATACAGATAAATAATCAAGAAGGCCATGGACAAGTAACTTGATAAAATGTAGGGCAAGCCTCGCCGTTCAGGACGGGAGGGGTTGTTGTAATTATTTTAATCGATTGAATTATATTTGTTTACCTTACCAGAATGAATCGATGGCTCTGGGCTTCGCTGAGGATATGGACTGCGAGGAGATACGTAGGCAGGAGCTTATAGGGAGCAGTGCTAGGATGGCAATTGACGAATTGAGACATGCATTGCAAGGAGGAGGCGTGTATGCGCTGGTGGGGGAGTACGGCACTGGAAAGACATTCTTGTTGAGGAAGTTGAGCACAATAGTTGATGGCCTACATATAGTCAATCTAAGGCGGGGAAACGACGTATCTTGCTCCAATTCCTTAAATGGGTCCTCCATGTATGCGATAGATAACTTCGAGATGCTGCTGCGGAAGCCCGCCATATATGCCGATAAAGTCAGGGAGATAATAAATAGCGCCAGTTTCTTGGTGGTATCCATATCCACAAGTGGGGGACCTATATATGGGGGAAGCATAGTGGAGATCCATGATATACTGAGCAAGCTTCAAGGCGCTAAGAAGATACGCATAGAGGTGGGCTCCGATGAGGCAAGCAAGATAATTAAGTCAGCCGGCATTACGGTTAACATGCCTCTTCTAATGAAGACGCCAGGATTGATAATAAGGGCATTTGGAGGCAGGAAGAGTTCCAACGATGATACCTATACCTTAATATAGAATAACTCCCCGCTCAAGGGGAATGCGGAGTTGTCAGTGATGGATGTAGTGCCGTTCATGTTGCTGGTGGGGAACGTGGCAGATTGGCTCCCCCATTCCCTCGCTTGCCTTGGTGAATACATAGAAGGAACGACCATCCATCCTAACCACGTCCGTCACATGGTAGTGATTGCTTAATGCGTATTCAAATGCCTCCCTGTAAGCATTTACCCAGCTACTCACAGCATCGTACCCCAGCGAGTCTCGAATGGCCAGTATATCCGTCGGTATTTCGAGGAATAAGGGATCCCCCTCTACCCTGACAACGCGGGTAGGCACTCTGAATGCGGCATTGCCCTTCTTAACCACAATCGTTTCCACGATATTCCCTCCAAGTGATGGATTGGCCCTCACGGGCCTCCATCCATTAACACGATCACTGTTTACCCACCACTCCGCTATTACCCTGTCAGTCGGAATTCCTCTGTTTAGATCATCATTCATTGATCCATAATAATCCATCATGTAGCACCTCACCACAGTGCCCAGCTTACCCACATTGAAGAACGCATTCCTCGACATCAATGGGTTAAAGGTCCAAATTACAAGGTCTATTCCCATGCCCAACACCTCCCTGCGCTGCTCCATCTTCAACATATATCCAACCCCCTTATCCCTATACTCCGGCAACACTCCGGCTTGGTGTGAGTAGTGATATACCCTTCCATGATTGAAGCCCGCAAAGCCGAGCAGTATCCCAATCATCTTTTCACCATCGAATGCGCCAAGCACTAGGCCGCCGTTGTCTGAAATTGCCCTGAGCAACTCAGGCGGGGGAGGGGATTGTCCTCCCCATACCTTCTCCTCGACGCGGCCAAACTCCTCAAACTCCTCCCTGGTGCGTAATCGTCGTATTATCATTTAATCGCTACTCCTCTCTACCGGCTTTAACTTTATTTTCGAATATGCCTCACAATTGATTAAAAATCCGACTCGAATCTCCTAGATGATTTTCTAAAATATATCACCTCTACGCCCATTCTCTCCAATTTGTGCTTGAGCTCCATATCGCATGTCACCACCACGCATTTATGATTTGCCGAGAACTTCATAATGCTCTCATCCGCATCGCCTCCTACATCGGCCACGGCGAAATTGTCATTTATGATGGACTTAATGGACTCCACGCTATGCCTCATCCGGGGTGAGCCGTACCTAGCAAGTTTGTCCAACTCCTCCAAGACTGCCCGTGTCACCACGGGCACGTATGTTCCATCCACTATTTCAGATACCCTATTCAACAAGTTAATTCCCTCCCTAAACGATAGAAGCAATGCGCTAGTGTCGAATAATACCAAGGGAATTTTAATCAAGTATCGCTTGCCCATCTACCAATGCTCCCCATCCAATTATGCGCCACCGCCCTCCCACTTGCTTTATGACGACTGCCCTAGATCCAGGCGAAGCGCACACGGCGCGGCGAAGAGTTATCTCTACATTTCCATTTCTAATACTCTTTATTATGCCAGGTATGGAAGCGGAGCCCATTATCGTCATGACCTGATCATTCGTCTTCAATTGATCCTTAACATCCCTCCTCTGTATTTGATGATAATCCAACACAACGCTTGAGTACACCGGGTAAAGCTCGTTTGGGTGACCTACCACGCTGCCCACCAATGAATCCGCCTTAGTCAATGCAGGATCCAGCTGAGTGCCTATCGCTACCAAGCCCCCCGGCCTTGCCTCATCTAGCTGGACATTATCCATCGCTATGCTCACTACCTTCGTGATTATGGGCTTGTAGGTATTGCCCATCTTGAGGCCGGGCCTGATCTCTATCTCATCTCCTATCCGCAATCTACCCTGTATTAATGAACCACCAACTACCCCGCCCACCAGCTTCTCGGCGGGGGTACCCGGCCTATTAACGTTGAAGCTCCTCAGCACGTACATTATAGGCGATTTATCCATATCCGCGGATTTGGGGGGGACCCGTTCATCTATGACCGTCGCCAATGCATCTATATTAACCTTATGAAGGGCTGAGACCGGTATTATTGGTGCGCCCTCAGCCCACGTTCCTTTTATAAATGACTGAATTTGCTTGTAATTCTCAATCGCCTTATCCTTCTGAACCAAGTCTATTTTGTTCTGCACTATTATCAAGTTCTTTATTCCCATGACTGAAGCCGCCAAGAAATGCTCCTCAGTCTGGGGCTGGGGAACAGGCATTGTAGCATCTATTATCATTATTATTGCATCCACGAACGTCACTCCGCTTATCATGGTGGATATCAATACCTCATGCCCAGGCGCGTCCAGCATTGAGATCTTTCTATAAGGCTTAGGAATATCACCGTTGGGGCATTTCTCCACCAAATACTTGGGCGCAACTCCGAACTCAGCGCCGTCGCATTTGGCCAAATCAATGCTGGTATACCCCAGCTTTATCGTCATAGCCCTCTTGAGCTCTTCGCTGTGCCTGGCAACCCATGCACCGCTTAACGCGTGCACCACCGTGGTCTTCCCATGATCCACGTGACCCGCGGTTATCAATATTGCATTGGGATAGGTATAGTTCTCCATTTTACTGTGGGTTACGATTTTGGGTTTAAAAACTAAATCTAAATTATGAAGGACTCCGGCCTATTTCCCAAAGATTCAACTACCCTGGCCCTTATCGATTTCGATAACTCCAAGCCGCGCGACATCATGTCCTCCACCTCCAACGGAGTGAAGAACCCGCTCGACTTCTGTATGGACACCACATCGTCTCCGCTGAATGCAATCGTGAACCTGCCCTCGCTGAGCACCTCCTCCTCAACATTCGCATCGGCAAGTATGTACTTGCCTATTTTGTTGAACGTGATGGTCAACGGCATTTTATCTATGTTAACCGAGAGCGGAACCTTAGTTGACTTATCCAGCTTAACCACGTCTCCGTCTATCACCGACTTGGGAACCTGAGATGTCGCCAACGCAGCCACCGCCGCCAGCAGCGATGCATCCATTAAATTCCCATCGTGGTTTAACACGTAGACATCCACCCACAACGCATAAACGGACTTGCCTTGAATTATGGCAAGGGTCGACATATCCACAAAGCCGCTGTGGCGTATTGCCCTGTCCACCACGCGCGCCAACTCTATCGCATTCTCATCGGGAGGACCGGGCTCAAATGTAGGAGACGCAAGGGGCGGGGTCTCCAAGTTAACTATTAGATTCCCCTCGCCCGGCGTGTCCTCAAATGGCCTGCCCAACTCGAACTTAACTCCAGCTATTACCTTAGTGTTCCCTATGCTGGCCAATGCGCTTCCATCCGCTGTCTTCACCAAACCTACCTTTATGTCTATTTGCCTATAATCATATAATCCCCTTCCATCCGACCTCTTCCCATCAGATATCAACCTCATCAACGCCTCACGGCGAAGGCTTGGAATCACCTCGAATGGGTAGCTCATGATACTATCGCCTGCTCGGAGTATCTACCCTTTAATGTGTCCCTCTCCATCTTATATATGGGCTCCGCAGCCCTAAACGCCAAGCCAATGGCTTTCTTAACTTCATCAACCGTCCAAGAGCCATCAGCTTGCATCAGCGTTATCCAGCTCCTCCTATACACGACGGCTATGGGCATGTCTCCATCACCATAATTATCCTCCAGCTTATTTAAATCAACCACGACGGTATCGCCTATTTTTCCGATGGATACGCCCACCACTAAATCCCGCATCGGTATGCCGGAATCCGCCAATGCAAGCGATGCCGCCGTTATCGACGTGACCCTGGTGCTACCATCAGCCTGCAACACCTCTAGGAACACATCTATTGATGACTTTGGGAATTGCTCAAGGAAAATGACGGGCTCCAATGCCTGCCTCACCACTTTGCTTATCTCTATCTCCCTTCTAGTGGGGGCAGGGCTCTTCCTCTCATCGGTGCTGAAGGGAGCCATGTGATACCTAACCCTGAGAACCCCCGTGTCGGGCAAGGCTATATGCCGCGGCATTGCTTCCCGTGGGCCATAGACCGCAGCCAAAACCACGGTATTTCCATAACCCACCAACGCGCTGCCGCTCGCATTAGGCAACACGCCGACGCGCATTGTAACTGGTCTATGATCCTCAGGCAATCTACCATCAACCCTCTTGCCGTCCACCAACAATGGAACTGGCGATTTTCCACCCATAACAAGGCACAGATAGAATTGGTTAAAAACTTTAAGGATACAAGGGCCGGCCACGCCGACCCACTCTCCATAAAGGGCGAGGAGCGTCGATAATGCCGTCCCCGGAGGCAGTTTCACAAAAGCATCATGAAGCCTCACTCCTCAGTGCGAGGGAAGCCGCAGCACGGGGGCTTCCTCCGCGTAATTAAAAACTAGAACACCATGCGCAGGAGACCTCGTCTTCTAAGCGATAAGAGCCTCCAAGCGACGTAGGCAGCCATTACTTGCCCCATATCTATATATGTTAATGGATGGCCTATGGTATGGAATATCATTATAAACGGGTAGAAAGATATGGGGATTCCTATCGTGAATAAGTAAAGATAATTAAAAACAATGAATGCCAAGCCTATAATCACTGAAAGAGCGTCGGCCGTGACCAGGGGTTTTATTATATATATAATTACCGCGGATAACCATGATAGAAAAAGAAGCGATGAGACCCTCCACATTATTATATAGAGCGGCACAGATTGCGTCTCGATTATGGACCCAGCAACATATACGACGTACCAATACCTGGGCTCCACTGAGAACATCAACTCCACCGGGAACAGTGCGCCGATCATTATGCTGGACACTATTATAATGGATGCCAGTATGATCAGTAAGTACGATGGCTTCACGCGTCCACTGGCTGTGCCGTATTTATAAGGCTTGCCTGGAAACGCGGGGAGAGATGGAAGGTCCTATTTAGCGATGTGACTAGCATAGTGGACCTACATAAATGGGCAAAAATTTATAAATACGCACGCTATTATATACTTTAGGGATTTGACATTGGTGATTTACGTCTCTCCAAATAATAAGGTGACGGAAACAACGCCCTCGATGGAGCTTAAAAAACTTTTGCTTACAGAGCTAATAGACGGCGAGGTGATAGTCGGCGCCGCCATAATTAATTCATCAAATGTTCCGCTCCTACATCATCTTCCAAATACATTGACCGTTAAATCCTTCCGCGGCGTTCTAAGCCTCCTAGAATTCGTCCAGCGATCTCGAAAGGTCTCCGATGACCTCCTCGGCAACTTCCAATACCTGCTGATAAAATACAATAATTTTAAGGTTGCTTTCTTCAATATGTCGGACAAGGGCTGGTTAATAGTCTTTGTAAACCCCATATGGCACGTCGAGAACGTCATGACTAAAATAAGGCAATTCATAATCAAGTCGATGAAGTATATAGAGTAAAAGCTACAAGCACGGAATTACACTCCTTCCGGTCAAAAGAAATCCATCTTCTTTTTTCTTTCTACTATTATTTTCTAGCCTCTTCCAGCCCTACCTAACATATCGTGCGCCGCTGCCAGCTCTTGTCGCGCCAGCGCAAGCACTAAATTCAACTCACCCGCCAGAACCGCCGCTCCCACTATTTCAGCAAATTTCACCGAATTACTACCCGGAGGGGAGCCACCTCCCTCCACTCCCAGCAATCTAAGCGCCTCCCTCTGGGTCGGAAGCATAGTTCCGCCCCCCACCGTTCCCACCTCCACGCTGGGAAGCGTCACTGAGAAGTAAAGCCCATTTCCGCGATCCTCGGCCCACGTTATTCCCATGCTCGACTCTACTACCTGTGCAACATCTTGCCCAGTTGCAATGAAAATGGCTGTTACTATGTTGGCGAAATGCGCATTAAATCCGTAAGAGTGCGACATGGCCGATCCAAGCAGATTCTTCCTATTATTCACGTCGACTACATCGGATGGAGATAGCCCTAGCCTCTCCTTGAGATAGTCTAGCTTTATGAAGGCCTCGCTGACCACGGTCTTGCCTCTTCCCAGCAAGAAATCCACTGAGCTCGCCTTCTTATCAACGCACATATTCCCGCTCAGGGCTACGAGAGTGGCGTCGCTGAAATTGGATACTATGAATTTGGCAGCCTTATCCGTAGCTATAGTGGCCATATTCATGCCCATGGCATCCCCGGTGAAGAAGGAAAACCTCAGCCAGACATTATTGCCGGCCATGAACGGATCTATCCGCAGCAACTTCACGTGCTTGCTGGTTGACTCAGCCTCGCGCTTTATGGCGTCTACATTGGCCTCCACCCACTTTATGAACTCCAAGGCCGAGGATGCGTTGCTTAGCTTGAAGACGGGAGCCCGCGTCATTTCATTACGCAGCACGAAGCTGGATGCCCCGCCGTTCTCCGTTACCACCTTGGCGCCCCTATTAACCGATGCTATTAACGCGCCCTCTGTGGTGGCCAAGGGCACGAATACGCTTCCATTAATCTGAGATCCATGGATCAATAAGGGACCGGCCACGCCGACGGGAACCTGAATTGCTCCTATCGTGTTCTCAGCATTGTGACCAATAACTGAGTTGAAATCTATTATGGAAGAGCCTATACTGCTCAAATCTATGCCCAACTTTCGCTCCAAGTAAAGTCTTCTAAGCCTCGTGGCCTTATTTGAGTCCCCCAATGCCTTATCCAATTCGTGGAGACGCATCTCATCATTAATCAATTTCCGCAATACCTCCTCCTCTAAGTTAATCGAGCCCTTCACGTCTCCACGTGGGCACTCCCTAATTTAATGCTTTGGGGTTTAATGAATCAAAAAGTCCCCTCTATCGATTTACTTAACGAGTTTTTCGAAGGCGATCCAATGCATCCTTGGCCAATTTATTATTTTTATTCAATTTAACCGCAATTGAATACCAGTTTATCGCTTCATCTAGGTCCCCCCGTTCTTCCTTTATGAAACCCATCAGAAACGCCACGTCATCCTTTACGCTCTCCATTTTCTGAACCTCATTAAGATCCATCTCCGCCAAATCCAGGTAATCTGGCCGAGGATCGCTTTTATAAAGTATTATATAGGAAAGGGCCCTGTTGAATAATGCATTCTTCTTGTTTTGGTTTCTCTCAATGGCCATAGTATACGCCTTTATTGCGCTTTCATAATCATCATTATCAAACATGAAGCTGGCCGCCTTATAGAAAAACTTCGACTTAATACAGCGCGGCAAGTCGTCTAAGTCCACAATGCCTGAATCTATTAATTCATATACCACCCTATATATTACGCCCACTATATCCTTATCCTTCTCCTTACAGGAAAGCTTCACTATATTACGAACATCTACAGGCTTCAAGACGCCGGATCTAACCAATTGAGGGATTATCAACCATGAACGAGCTCTATTCTCCGGCTCCTCATCCATCAATTCCTCATATTCCACGGCCCTCCTAAAATTCACAGACTAGGACTATTAATAACTCAATTAAATACTTTGCCGATTAGATTATTTGATCCAACCATATGGAAAAGACTTAATCCGTGTCTAATTTTTGGTAACGCACATATAAATATTACTCTGCTTCATCATTACGGAGAGCATCGTATTAATTATCGAATTCCATTGATGCGTTAAATCGCTTAGGAAGATATAGTAATTCATAGATCGACTAACCGGCATTGAGAGGGTAAGACTTTCGAAACTATTTGATTTTAATTTTCTTTTCAGTGAAGCCTTATTAGCTTTCTGTACTTAAGGTAATACGAGTAATCTATGTATACTTTTTCAGCTAAGTATTGCTCCACGGTTTTTCCTATCTTCGCCTTCTCAACCACTAGATCCGTAGTCTCTATATAGAATGCATTGGCTCCAGCGCCGCTGCCGAAGGG
Organism: Thermocladium modestius; assembly: GCF_055398215.1. Lineage (NCBI taxonomy): Archaea > Thermoproteati > Thermoproteota > Thermoprotei > Thermoproteales > Thermoproteaceae > Thermocladium > Thermocladium modestius. Next base: position 929,930 of record NZ_AP043731.1, read on the forward strand.
CACCATCAATATCTTGGAACCCGGCTTAGCTTTCTCCAACACATTGGCCAGTCCCATTAAGGCCGCTGCACTATAAGTATTGCCTATCTTATCCACAACTATGCCATCCTTGACCTTATCCAAGGGGAATCCCAATATGGATGCCGCCCTCAACGGGAACCTGGCATTGGGTTGATGAAATATGGCATAATCGAAGTCGCTCGGCTTCATGCCTAGCTCCGTCATCAATTCCTTGGCGGCGGTAACGACGTGCCTGAAATATGCAGGCTCACCGGTGAATCCCTCCCCATGAACGGGAAATGGATACCCCTCCCTCCTCCAGAAGTCCGGTGTATCGCTGACGAATGGGTGAACAGCCTTTATCTCGGCCGCCACATTATCGGAGCCTATCACGTACGCGGCTGCACCAGTTCCAACGCTGTACTCCAAATGCTCTCCCGGCTCGCCCTGCGATGCATCGGTGCCTATTGCCAATCCGTATTTAACCATGCCGGATTTCACCAATCCCATCGCCGATATGATGGAATCGGATCCAGCCTTGCACGCGAACTCCAAATCCGCCGTGAACACATTCCTTGATGTGCCCAACGCATCTATTAAAATGGATGATATGGGCTTCACAGCATACGGCTTTGACTCGCTTCCAACGAATATGGCACCCACGTGGCTTGCATCTATTCCGGCCCGCCTTATAGCTACCCTGCCCGCCTCGACGGACATGGTGACAGTATCTTCATCGAATAAACCCACCGCCTTCTCCTCCACTAGGTACATGTCCTTTATCCTCAGCGGATCGTCTCCCCACGACTCCGCTATTTCGGTTGTCTTTATCCTATAACGGGGTATATAAGTTCCCCAACCCACTATTCCTATCATGACTCACACCCCTTAACTGGCCTGAACTTATAACCGTAATAAATTATACCGTGCTCGCCGTCCTCCTTCACGCGCCTGAAGACCACCTCCATGGGAGTCCCGGTCTTCAATGCTGTTGGCGATGGGCAGTCAACTATTTGACCCATTAACTTAACCCCACCGAGATCCACCACCCCGATCAGCAAAGGCCTCTGCTTCTCGAAGTCCACGGAAACGCTTCTAAGAACGGTTAAGGTGATCAGGGACCCGTTCTTAGGCAATTCAAACGGCTCTAATTTATCGTTGCCGCAATCGCATACCCTCCTGGGCGGGAAGTACGTTTTTCCGCACTTGGTGCACCTAGTCGCAATTAATCTATAATATTGTTGAGTCCTCCTCCAGTACTTGGGTATTGATAGGTTTTGCTCCACCACATCAATCACCCCGCCTCAACGCTATTACAATGCTTTCTTGATCCACGCCGACCATATCATGAACCAATGCCGTGTCTGCATTCAAGGACTCAAACGGCTTCTCCCCCTTCAACTGAAGCGCTGAGCTTATCAATTGATACAGGCCGGAGGCACCTATCGGGAATCCCATGGCCTTTAATCCACCATCCATGTTAACTGCTACCTTTCCCCCGCCGTCGAATGCACCATCCCTCATCAACCTAGGCGCCATTCCTTGCTGCGATAATCCCATGGCCTCCAGCGAGAGCAATCCTATTATGCTATAGGTATCGTGTACATTGACTACCCTTACATCCCCAAGCTCCATTCCTGACTCCTTCAAAGCCTGCTTAGTGGCTGGCCCAACTGATTCCAACGCATCATATGCCTGCTTCGATGCGAAATACGCGGATCCAACACCCATTCCAGCGCCAGCTATCTGAATCACAGCATCGCGCTTATTTGGCTCCGCGCATAATATGACGGCGGCCGAGCCATCTACATAGGGAGCCACGTCGTATAGCCTCAGAGGATCGGCCACAAGCTCGGATTCCGTTATGTCCTTGATCTTAACTGCCTTCCTGAAGTACGCGTTGGGATTCTGAGCTCCACGCTCATGCATCTTGAGGGGCCACACCGCTATATCCTCATAGGAATACTCGTATTTATTCATGTACTCCCGCGCCATTATGGCTGCTTGAGCGGCGGGGGTTACGCCGAAGAATGCCTCGTACTCACTGTTCGTGGAGAACGACACGAATTTATTTAGCTTGGTGGATGTGACCTCATGAGGCTTCTCCACGCCAGCAACCATCACGCAGCCTCCTCTTAGTTTAACATCATTCACAGCAGCCAATATGGCCAAGCTGCTGGATCCATCTCCATTCTCTACCCTCATGGTTGGAACTCCTTTCAATCCTATATATTCCCTCAACACGTTACCTGCATTCAACTGCTCTGAAGTCAATTCCATCAATGCAGATGCTATGTATATCATTCGTATATCCGGATTTCCGGAGGCGCTCATCGCCTTCAAGGTGGATTCGGCAAAAAGATCCGTGACGCCCTTCTCGTAATGCCTGCTGGGAGGTACCTCTGCATAGCCATTTATGTAAACGTCTGTCGTAATTTACACCAACAATCACAGAACCTCAAGGGTTATTAAACGTTTAGCCCGCAATGCCGAATAATTGAACCATCCAATTCCAGCCTATTCCCCCATCCAAATGATGCCGACATGAATGCAATACATAAAGCTCGAGGTATTGACCGTTTGTCCCTACGCTTTCATTTCACTCTTTTTGTATTCAATCATGATCGAGTGTAGGGACTTAGCCCTCAACCACCTATTTACGGTGGGTGGGTCATGGGACCCCTTCGACCCCAACGGCACGGGGGTCACACCTCCAGCTCTCTTCCTCAAACTATACAATGCCGCAACATCCCCATGCCACAATTCACCGCCCTCTTCGCACCTACCCACCCTTTGGGCATGGCCCACATCGAGTAGGTTAGGTAATCCTACAGTTGTGAATTGGGCAGGTCGATGATGCGTAAGCGCACTCCTGGCGCTACTCCATCACCCTCCCAGCATTGCGGGGGGTAGGCCCCGCCCCAAAGAGCTGACTAGGGAGTAACTATTCCTTGGACTATTTTAAAGCCTAGCCTTGCCTTAAAAAGGCGAGGCTCGCCTTTCTTGTATCACGATACATTTTCGTAACTGATTATTCCTCTCTTAAGCTTTTACCCCGCCGCCCCTAGAAGGGGTGAGACTTGCCATTCTTCTCATCAATGCTTATTAAGCGGGGCTGGGCAGCAATGCTGGATTAACATGAAGTTCGCACTGAAGTGCTCGCCTGGCCAAAGCATTCCCAAGAAGGGACGGAAGGTAGCCATAATAGGGGCTGGGCCGGCTGGGTTGGGCGCGGCCGGATACCTAATCTGTAAGGGGTATGATGTGGAGATATATGATAAGCTCCCAGAGCCCGGCGGCTTAACTATATTCGGGATACCAGCATGGAGACTTCCCCGCGATAATATAAGGGCTGGAATAAAGGAGTTGGCCGAGCTGGGGGTTGTATTTCATAACAGGATCAAAGTGGTGGGTGATTTGGATGAGCATAATGACGGAGATGAATTCGCCGAGAAGAAGATTAAATTGGAGGACATCATTAATTCATTCGATGCAACGCTCATAGCGACGGGGACCTGGAAATCGAGGGAACTCGGCGTACCCGGCGATAAATTGAGGGGAAGCTACTTGGCGCTGGACTTCCTTTATAGGATATATGCTCATGAAAACGGATACCTACCGCCGGAGGCCGTGTATAAGGTTGGAAACGCTGTTGCAGTTATAGGCGCTGGACTAACCGCTGTGGATGCTGCTCTGGAGTCGCAAATGAAGGGAGCCGGCGACGTGCAAGTCATGTATAGAAGAACCATAAACGAAGCGCCAGCCGGCAAGGCAGAGATAAATAGGTTGATACAGAAGGGCATTAAATTCATTGAATTGACAAACCCCGTCGAGGTGATTGGAAAGGAAACCGTCGAGGCGCTTAAATTAATAAAGATGAAGCTAGGGAAACCCGATAAATCCGGCAGGCCAGCCCCTGAACCTGTTCCTGGATCCGAATACGTGGTTCCAATAAATAACGTCATCTCGGCGACCGGGGAATTGCCGACTCCCCCCTTCAAGGATGGATATGCAGGAATAAAACTAAGACATAATAATTCCATAGACGTGGATGCAAAATACAGAACAAGTAGAAAAGGAGTATTTGCGGCGGGAGACGTAGCTACGGGGCCCTCGCTCATAGGGAAGGCATTGGCCACTGGAATAAAGGCAGCCGGAGCCATGGAGGAATACCTGGAGACCGGCAACTGGTCGCAGTGATTCATTCATGAAACTACTCGCCGGTTACAATAGATAAGTGAGGCGGTGAAACGCGCTTCACGTGGGGCGGTAGCTTTCCTTCTTTCTTCAGTCTTAGGAGGGAGAAGAATGATGACCACGCCTAATTATTCTTTTGAGGGACTGCTTGAGCGTTAACGCCTAGAGTAGTCTTGTGCTTCTGGTAACTTGCCCCACGTTCCCTTTAGGTCTACCTTTCCCTTCGTGGGAGAATTGTTGCCTTCTCTCGTGGTTCACCTCGTTGGATAGCCTAGCGGAGGTTTCTGCCAACCTTCTCATTTTCCTTTCCTGGGGGCCGTTTGGTAGGAGGTGGACTACGTTAGTCCTCCTATTCCTATAGCTGGCTTCGTGGACGCCCTTCCCCGGCATTGCGGGGGTGATCGGCCCCCGCTCCTCATCCTCTGAAGATTGACCAGGTGAGGGCGCCACGGGGGGAGTGGATGGGTGGTTAAAAACTATCCCCGCCCCTAGAAGGAGCGAGGCTTGCCCTATCCTTTATCACAAAATGTACCTCACATCCTCCTCTACGCGAAGAACAGGCTCCAAGCCCTGAGATAGAAGTTCCCTGGCTATGTCTTCTATTGTGGTCTCCAATGGATTGAAGACTATGTGAAGACCATCGCCTGTCCAAGCATCGAAGACCCCCTTTATCGAGTTTATTACGTCTAGATCGGGCGTTTTACCCACATTAACTACTATGTGTCGTGCGTACACGCTGCACTCGCATGATGAGCTGAAGTCATGGGCTGATTTATCCGTATCCAATATTTTATCATCATCGAGTACGTAAACCAACATGGAGGCAACCCATTTTGCAATTGCTTAAAAATGTTTTATCAATAGGCAATTATGTTCAATTAAATCAAGTTTATATGAGAGGCGCAAACCCGAACCTATGAGAGGAACCCTCGCCCTTTAGGGCGGGGAGAAAGTCAGCTCCCTAGTTATGCTGTGAACAGCTCTTTGGTCAAGCTATGCCGAGCAGCGATGCCTTCTCGAACACCACCTTGGAGAAGAGGGCCACCACGTGCTCGCATGGAGTTAGGGCATTCCCGCACTTGCTGCAGGACCACGTCCTTTCCCTCAGATTTATTTCAATTGATGATCCATCCACGTAACCTGAAACCACATGGCCCCTTTGGTTCAATCCATCTACGACTAATCCCATGGCTGTGGCCACCATATCCGGAGGGGGAACCGCACGGATCATCGCCTTTCTCCAAGCATCCCTCACCTTGGTTATGGACTCTCCATCGCTAACTCCCCAATACTTGTCCAAGTCTATATCGCCTCCACCGTAATCTAACCGCCTCTCGCGAAGCTTAATGAGGAGAGGGGCGGGAGCCATTGGTCCAACTATTAGCGCCTCGCCCTTATTTAATCCTCCAATTATCCTTACCAGCTCATCACTGAGCGCCTCGCTGGACGCTATTATGGCTTCCCTGTCAAGCGGGTTAACTACTTTTAATATGGCATGGTTCTGGCACTGGCTCAACACGTCTTGATCTATCTTGGAGGGGCGTTGCGTTATGACCACCAAGTAAACCCCGAATTTCCTGCCCTCCGCCGCTATTCTATTTATCAATGAGTGGGAAAGCGTGGATTTATTGGGGGGAGCAAACCTGTGGGCTTCCTCCACTATTACCACCACTGGGTATGGATACTGAGGATTGCCCAATTGCCTTACATAGTTTATTCGAGCCTTCAATATCCTGCTAAGAACATGATAAGCTATGTGATCCTGCACTTCATCGCTGACGCCCGCCAGATTTATCACTGAAACATGGCGAGGCCTCAACACATCGCTTAATGGAGTCGTGCGGCCCCTATAGACGCCCGTTCTTGCCAGTCTCTTCAGATAGACCCTTGCGCTAATTATAGCGCTCCGTTGCCTGGCATCGCCGGCTGCCGACCTAAGCTCATTCAGTAATTGCTTGAATTTATCCGGCTCCAGCACATTGTCCTCGCCGATTGGCTGCTGAATCCTGAGTGCCCTCTGTATGTCGGATGCGCCGAGAGGGCGAACCAACAATGAATTTATCAATCTAATCATCCCGACCACGGAACCGGACTCGCCGGCCCCGTTCACGGTCTTGTATATTATCTTCATGAGCGAGTGAATCAAGTAAATGATATGACGTATTCTAGATGCGCCGCTTGGTACCCCGGCTATAGATGCTAATTGATCCGGTTCAACCCTCAACACATTCATGGAGTACCGCTTATCTCCCACATGATGCTTCGCTGCCTTTATCACTGTGACTCCAACATTGCCCAACTTCTTGGCGGAGTCCTTTATTGTTATATATTCACCGTGAGGATCAAGCACGACCACGGTGGCTCCCAGCTTTAAGAGCTCCTCTATCAATAATACGGAGAGCCAAGTCTTTCCGCTTCCCGTAGCCGCTATTATGGCCATGTGTCTGGCCAAGCCCTTCTCGTCTAGGCACGCCTGAACGTCTTGAGAAGCCAGGTAACCCACGCATAGTCTACCTCGTAGTCCCAAGTACTCCTTGATCAACTGGGGATCAGCCAATTTAACTGGAGTGCCAACTGGCGGGGGCGACCTAGGTAACTTCAGCCCCGAGTCCTTGTACCCCAACAACATAACCGTGGCTATTATAGTTTCTATCAACTGCACCCCAACAGCGCTGCTCAGGGCATCCGCAGCGAGATCCTCCCCTATCTTATAGGGCTCCCTGCTTATATTAACCACATATCCCAGGACCTCATTATTTAGATACCTATACGATACGTACTCAAATAATTGCACCTTATCGGCCATATCCGTTCTGATCGCGACCTTGACCCCGCTGGAACCTATGTTGCCCACCACATAGCCTATTTCATCCCCCATTTAATTGCTGGGCTTCCATTCAAGTATATTAACAATTACGCTTATTATCGGGTAAACTCTCCTATCTAAAACTTTCAATAAATACTAGTTATCAGTAATTAATAAAGGCCCGGAATAAAACCAGAAGGAATCTAGTCAACAATAATTGATAAAAATGATAAAGTAGATGATAAGCCATGCCTTTCAAGGAAGAATAAGTTCTCGGCATTGAATTGATCTAGCCGCTCCTTCCTGGTCTATTCCTTACGGAGCGGAAGCCTATTCCCCGAGAAGACTCCGAGCGGCGTTAGTTAAGGAGACGTAATCAAGACCTCGAGAAGGCCGCTCCAGGACAGAGTAGGGACTGGGTAAACTACCCCGTCCTTGCGGGCGGGGTCTCTGGTGAGAAAGATGAAGGCATAGCCATATATAAATGCTTCAAGTTCCAATTGCATCATTGAGAGGTAAAAACTTATGAACGGGTGTTCCGTTTTATTATGACTATGCCATAAATGGATGGCCCGAGCCTTGACGCTGGCCGAGATGCATCGATGCTACATGGGCTGCATAAGCCTGTGATTACGGCAAGGCCCAGGAACAGAGATAATGCTTTATCCATTGCCACACTAAGTTAATTAAGCGGAATACCTGGGTGATTAGTCCCATGTCGAGCGATCTATTCAAGCTTGCGTCTACCATATTTCCAGGCGGAGTCAATAGTCCGGCCAGGGCAATGAAGCACTTGCCCAACCCCTTCTATGTTAGATCAGCAGAGGGGGCCTACTTATTTACCGAGGATGGAGAGAAATTAATAGATTATTGCATGGGATTTGGACCGCTCATCCTAGGCCATAGGCACCCAGCAGTGCTCAGGGCGGTGCAGAATTGGCTTGAAAGAGATTGGTTATACGGAGCTCCGACCAAACTGGAAATAGATGAGGCACGCAAGATAATGGATCATGTAAGGTCCATAGAGATGATTAGGTTCGTCAGTACAGGGACGGAGGCCACCATGAATGCAATCAGGCTGGCCAGGGGATTCACAGGTAGAAAGTACATTATAAAATTCGAGGGCAATTTCCATGGCAGTCATGATTACGTGTTGGTGAAGGCAGGCAGCGGAGCAGCTACGTGGGGAACTCCCACCAGCGCGGGGGTACCCGATGAGGCTGCTAAGCTGACAATAGTGGTGCCGTACAATGACCTAGATGCGCTGGAGAAGGCCATGCAAGAAAGAGGAGACGAGGTGGCTGCCATCATAATGGAGCCCATAGCAGCTAATTACGGCTTAATACCGCCCAGGGAGGGTTATGTTAAGGAGGTTAAACAATTAACTGAGGAACATGGGACTCTCTTGATATTAGATGAGGTGGTGACTGGTTTCAGGGTCGGGTTGGAGGGGGCTCAGGGTTTATTCGGAGTTAAACCGGACTTAACCACTCTGGGCAAGATAATTGGAGGTGGTTTCCCAATAGGCGCCTTTGGTGGATCTCGGGAAATAATGAAGCTGGTGAGCCCCCTTGGACCTGTTTACAATGCTGGAACATTCAATGCGCATCCAGTCTCAATGGTCGCTGGGCTTGCAACGATCAAGGAGCTGGAGGGGGAACAAGCATATGCCATAGCCAACGAGGCGGCTAAGCGGTTGGGTGAGGCCATAATCGATATCGGGGGAAGGGCGGGGTTGGATGTATGGGTCAATAGGGTGGCATCTATGTTTCAGTTTTATTTCACCAAGAAGCCCGTTGAATCCACAAGGGACGTGGCTGAAAGCAATGAGAAGATGTACTTGAAGGTGCATGCGGAGGCATTGAAGAGAGGCGTCTATTTGGCGCCCAGCCAATACGAGGTGAACTTCACGTCTGCTGCTCATGACAGGGATGTAGTTGATTACACTATAAGAGCGTTGGAGGAATCCTTTAAAGCCATTAAATAATTGAATGAAATTGAAAATAACATCCGCATATTAATTTAAATTCTTATAACTAGCGGCGTCTTCATGAACGATAAGAAGATGAGGATAGCAGCAGCACCGGGCCCCGTCTCATACCCATTGGTGGCATATTCGCTGGAGAGAGATGATGTGGAACTCGTTTTTTCCAAGGATAACGCCAACGCGGATGCCATTTTTGATTCCACCGTATCGTTAATCAAGAGAGGACTCAGGATAGACTACGTAACTGTGAGGGGACTAATGGTATTGACGCCAAGCGTGGGAAGGCGGATAGCTGTGCCCACAAACAGAGAGAGCTCCGTGATTCTGGCAAAAGCGCTCGCAGCCTCCAGGGGCGGCATGGAGCTGCTTCCGGCAAATGATCCACTCGACGCAATTGCAGCGTTGAAGAGGGGCTCAGCGGATAGCGCGGTTGTGACGGCGAACTTAGCTCCTGGGATAAGATTCGAGGATCTACTGAATTTCGTTCCGGGCAGTTGCGGCGTTCACGTGAATGGAAATCCAGAGGCAATTATCAAGGTATACGAGGAGGGAATTGCCATGCTGAGGAGGCCGGGCATTTCAATGAGCATAGCAGCAAAGCTTCCAATCAATGTGAAGCAGGACTTCATAGAAGGCGTGATAAGGTCGGTAGAATGGGGCATTCATAAGCTCGATTACAAGGAGTTCAAGAACGTTGTATCATCACTGGATGCCTCTCTATGAGACGTTTTCATCCTCTGCATATAAAATATCAATGAGTCCCTCCTTAATGAAGTGAAATTGGCCTAATATAACTTTAGTTTGAATAGCCCCGACCTCTTCCCTCCATGAAGGGGGCTAGGCGTATTGCTTCTTTCATTGCGATAATAGCATCAAATATTTAAAGGGTTCCATCAATTGCGCATCATTATGTCGCAGATAAGGGTAGAGGAAGTCAAGACTTCGTTTGAAAGGGTGGGCCTGCATAGCCATATAAAGGGGTTAGGCATAAGAGATGGAAAGATACAATTCAACGCAGATGGATTCGTCGGCCAATCCGAGGCGAGGGAGGCGGCCTATTACGTGGTGAAAATGATAAAGAGCGGTAAGTTCGGTGGAAAGGCCGTGCTAATAGTGGGGCCTCCAGGGACGGGAAAGACTGCGTTGGCCATTGGAATAGCCAGGGAATTGGGCTCCGACACTCCATTCGTTCAAATGAGCGGTGCGGAGGTCTACAGCATGGAGATAAAGAAGACAGAGTTCCTGACAAGGGCATTGAGGAGGGCGATAGGCGTTAGGATTAGGGAATGGAGGAGAGTGTATGAGGGAGTGGTAAAGGGAATGGATTACCAGCTGGGGAAGCATCCATACAATCCATACTCCCAAATACCGCGGGGAGCCGCCATAACCTTAAAGACCAAGGACGAGGAGAAACGGCTCAGGGTATCCGCTGAGATAGCTGAGCAATTGATAGAGATGGGCGTGGAGGAGGGGGATGTTATAATGATAGACGAGGAAACGGGAAGAGTATTCGTGGAGGGCAGGGAGGGCGGAGAGGGGGAGGGACAGTATGATGTCAGCATCAAGAGGAAGATCGATGTGCCAAGCGGGCCCGTATATAAGGAGAAGGAGATAACCAGGTTCTTCACGCTGAACGACTTAGATGTATACCAGGCAAGGCAGCAGGGATTAGTTGGGGCTATGTTGTTCGGATTCGCAAGCGAGGAGAGGGAAATACCAGGCGAGGTGAGGAAATCCGTTGATGAATTCGTGATGAAGCTGATAAACGATGGAAAGGGAGAGTTGATTCCCGGCGTCTTGTTCATAGATGATGTTCACATGTTGGACGTAGAGACGTGGGCTTATTTGTCCAGGGCAATGGAGGGGGAATTAAGCCCGATAATAATAATGGCCACAAATAGGGGCTTAACCAAGATAAGGGGCACCGACATAGAGAGCCCGCACGGTGTTCCCCTGGACATGCTTGATAGGCTGGTGATAATTAGGACGAGACCCTACAACGCAGACGAGGTGAGGGAGATATTGAGGATTAGAGCCAGGGAGGAGAAGGTGGAGCTCAGCGATGAGGCGTTGGAGGAATTAACGAAGCTAGGCGTTGAGGAGAGCCTTAGATATTCAATTCAATTACTAGCACCAACTCAACTCAAGGCCAGCGAATCCGGTAGGAAAAGCATCTCCAAGGACGACGTGGAGTACGTTAGAAAGCTGTTCTTGGGCGTCAAGGAGAGCGTCAGGTACGTGAAGGACTATGAAAATTACTTCCTAAAGTGAAGCGACTACTTGAAATTGAGCTCTGGGCGTTTTCCAATATCGATTACATCATATAGAGCTAATATTACTCCTCATAAAGGGAACGATCGGTGGTCTTCATGAACCCATATTTTTAAAGTGGAGCGGCTTGAACGGAGGATCGTATGCCCCTCAATCTAATCAACGTTAAAAAGGGAGTTAAATATTCATGCAGTAAATGCGGCTTCACGACCCCCGCCATGACCTGGATGTGGAAATGCCCCCGCTGTGGTCACCCTCTGGATCTCGAGTTCGATGTGGAAAAACCGAGAGCTGCAACGAGCAGGGAGCTGATGAAGGTGCTTCCCGTGAGGAGAACCATAAATTTAGGGGAAGGGTATACACCGCTCATAAGGCGGGGGGAATATGGACTCAAAATGGAGGGATTGAACCCCACCGGCTCTTTTAAGGATAGGGGATGGAGCATTGCTGCATCCATAATCGAAGCAATGCTGGTCGAGGACTCCAGCGGCAATGCAGGCGTTTCCTTATCAGCATATAGTAGAGGAGCTGGTATTAGGGCTAGGATATACGTGCCATACAACGCATCCCCCTCCAAGAAAGCCCTAATGCGATTCCTTGGATCCGAGGTGGTGGAAACGGCGGATAGATCCGAGGCTGCTGCGGCTGCATTGAATGATCGGGACGGAGTCTATGTTGGCCATTCATGGAATCCATTCTTCCTGGAGGGCACTAAATTGATCGCCTATGAATTACTATATCAAGCCAAGACCTTGGAATCCATAGTGGTGCCCCTAGGCAACGGCACGCTCCTGCTCGGCCTATACAGGGGATTCCAGGAAATGATTAAGGAAGGATTAATCAAGGACATGCCTAGATTTATCGCAGTGGAGGCGCAGGGTTTTTGCTTCGCCTTCTCCGAGTTAACGGGGCAGCGATGCGATGGGAAGGCCACGTTGCCGGAGGGGATAATGGTTGGAAAACCACCCAGGTTGGATCAGATAATCAATGCCGTGAAGGAGAGCGGGGGGGAGATAAGGCTAGCTGGGGACAGCGATGTAATCGCCGGACTTAGGGTTGCCGCCTCCCTTGGGCTTATCGTGGAGCCCACCTCGGCCGTGGTGTTCATGGTAAAGCCAGTTCCAGGCATGGTGCACATCATAACGGGGACAGGATTGAAGACCGCCGATATAATTCATAGAATATTGAATTAAGCCTGCCTAACTTCTCCTTCTAAATCAAGATGCGAGCTTATTTACAGTTTGCACTACTTCATCGTAAGGCGGCTCCTTGCCTGGATCATCTGAGTGCCACACATACTTTATTGTATGGTCCGGCGCTATTATGTAGACCGCCCTCTTTGCCAAGTACTTAAGGCCCAACAGGTTGGGTAGCACTTCATCATAGTCAGCTATCACCGTTTTATTGAAGTCTGATGCTAGGGTGAAGTTCAGCCTGTTCTGCTCTTTAAATGCCTTCAAAGCAAAAGGCGAATCCACAGAGATCGCTATTACATTAGCCTTGGCCTTCTCCAGCTTGAACATGCTGTCCCTGAACGTGCACAGCTCCTTCGTGCACACGCTAGTGAAAGCGCCAGGGAAGAAGAGCAGAACAACATACTGCCCCCTCCCGAGCACGTCGTATAGATTGACCTTTTTTAGATCCGTATCCAACAACTCGAAGTTCGGCGCTTGATCACCTACTTTTAGAGGCATGAATCGATCGCCTAACCCCCTCATTTAAACATTTCATTCACGACCAGGCAAGCCGCTGAAACCGTTAAATAATTATTGAAGAAAGTGTTTCTTGACCTCCTTCCCATCCTAAAGGCGATCGTCTCTTTTTTTATCATGAATTTGGCCACCCATTGATCAGGGCACAGCCACGCCTGGATAGGCCTTGGAGGACATAATTCACCCCTTTAAAACGGGAATCCCATTTAATTCATTTTACGGGCTTCGTTTTTCTGGGCCTCAATGATTTCATCAATTGATCAACCCTCCTCAACTCGGATATCAACTCCACCGCCTTATCTGCATCTATTACGGGCCCGGTTCTCAGTTCCATTATGAACTGGTGAACTGTGGATCCGGGGAGTCCCATATCGTTAAGCGCGTTAACCAAGTATGATCTATATGATTCCAGGAAATCTATTGCCGGCTTCACGTATAATGAAGAGAAGCGAGCATCGCTTAACAGATCATCCTCCATGGTTCGCGATCGGCGACGGAATATCCTGGCTGCTTCTCGTCCCATCATTACGTAATCACGGACCGCGCCGTCGTGGGCCAATTTCTCGTGGTTTTCACCATATTTTCCACTCCTCGATACCTTAATTGAGAGAGGCCCCAGGCTCAACATTACTGCGGACAACGGAGTTACCTTGAGCCTAACCGACATCTGAAGAACGGTGCTTGTTCTTTGCCTATGAATGGTCAAATAATCACTCACCATCTCGCGCAGTACTGGATCCCTTGGGGATTTAGCCGGAGCCCTACCGGAGTATAGATCCCCCAACCAATTATACCTACGGGCTAAGTCCTCCTTAATTCTATTTATCCTAGCCGCATCAATAGTCCCATTAACTACTATGCCGGCCCTTCGAAGCTTTTCCATGGCCCTTGCGTTGCCTGACTTGGCAAACGAGGCCGAGCGGAGTAGGTCTATGTCTCGCTCGTGTAATTCGCTTATCCTCAATGCGATCGAGTATTGAATGAATCTGGCGAGTAATTTATCGCTCCTCAACACGGCTATAGATGATTGAGTTAAATACTTGTAGGAATATATGTTACCAGTGAATCTAACGCGTATGTCGCTGGGGCTCCTCTTCCTAACGGCCCATGCAATATACCTAGCCGTGGTATCGCTTATCGTTCTTGCCTCAGCCTTTGGCGGTCGCTTAACCCGGCCCGTCAAGCCATCATGAATTAAAGTCAGCGTAGTGGCATCTACTATTCGACGCCTCAGCAAGTATTGCGGCACGTATCGATGCAGCTCGCCCCTCCTGGCCCTCGACATGAGCAGCGATGATTTTCTGGTTCCAGGTACTGTGGGATTCCTGCCTATTATTTTCCTGGTTATCCTTCTAGTTATTGATGTGGAGCCATACGATGGCTTGAACAGGAATATAACCGATAACTCGTAGACTAGACCATTTATTAACGCATACATCAATGAATTGAATCCGGTGGGCAATCCCAGGACGAATGCCAATGCATTGGCCACGCCAAAGATCGTTGCCGACAGGACTATTATCCTGACCACGAATATGCCGAATATGTTGGGCAACGCCTTTACCTCGTTTATCGCACCTGTCAAATAATCATTGTTAACTGCATCATAGTAGCTCATCAGTTCATTCGTATATGCAATGCCTACTAGCTTGGGTCCAATGCCCCAATCGCCCCAGCCCCTAAGGTCAGTTCCATATATCACTGCGATGATAGAGTACGTGAGGTCCTTGTTTCCATTGTTGAAGCACGTTATGGTAGCCACGCGTTGAATTAAGTCACTAGGCGGAGCTGGAGGCGGAGCTTCATCAATTGAATTCACCCCCAATTGATGCGCTATGCGATCGTATAATCCGGTTAATTCCGTTATATACAGGCCTAGATCGGCTTCATTGTAGATGGCCTTGGTTAAAGCGGTATAATTGCATCCTTCTATCGATATGTTTCTTGAGTAAGTCCATAATGTGTTCTTCATGGTTTCGTTGGGGGTTAGCCTTTCCGTCCATTTCAATACAGCATACCCATCACCGTTTTGGATATAGTAATGCGAAGGGGCTGATGAGTTGAGCCACATCCACGCACCAACTGCATAACTTTCATTTCTTATAACATGGAATGGAGGAGAGCCCAGCCCAATCTCGTATGCTCCATTGGATTGATTTATTATGGGAGAGGTCCTTATATTCAACCATAGATAATACGTGGCATTTATCACCAAATTTCCGCCTGGTATGGGAGAGATGGAGGTGGGGGTGACCAATGCAAATCCTTGCCTACCCGCGTATCCCGTGACTAACCAACCAGCGTACCCCGTCGTGTATAGGAGATCCATGGATGATGAAGGCAGTTGAGGGGGGAAACGAATTGAGGGGGGCTTGAGGCCGTAAACGGAGGCGGCCGCTGTGCCCGCCACGAATCCCATAACTACGGCAATGATCAATAATGAGAGCCCAAATGACTTGGTTTTTCCCATAATTATCAGAGGAAGCGATAATGCTATGATGGACTGACCGCAGTAAACCGATATTCTGGCCACCTCTACCACTGTATTAAATATGGCAAGCATTACCTGGCTTAAATGCATTGATGTATATACAATAAATGATAGTGGATCCAAGAATTTGCCCAATGCCTCCAATCCATAGTAATACTGTTGGGATGGAACGTTAACTCCGGCAAGCACCACCATGGCTATTATGTTTCTGGCGGTCAGCACCATCGATAACGTCAACCCGGCCGCGATAGATGATCTGTACATGGCTAGCCAAGAATCCCGAATTCCAGATAGTTCAAATATGGATCCAGCGCCTATTGGGGGTTCGTTCATCAAAAGAGGCAGCGATAAGAAGAATATGCATGAAGCCACTACGAGCAGCGCCTCCTGTAGTCTAATTCTATGCCTCCAAAGCCCAATCACTATTACCGAAGTGGCCTCCAGCGTCAAAGCTAATTCATCAAGTTGCATGGCTTGCTAATTGAATGAAAGGAGATATCAGCAATTTTCTAATCATTAATAGGGACTCAGCGCCTGGATTCACGTTGGCTCCCAATCCGTTTGCGACATAAAACATTACATACATCAATACATAGAAGGTGGCTATTCCAATGAATATCCACTTAAAATTGTTTATTGCCTCGTAAAGACCGCTCATCCTGCCCCACGATGTCATGCTTAACTTAGACTCGAAGATCTTATATATGCCAGCCAATATCAACATCCACATGCTGAGTCCTCCTATAATTGAAATTACATTAAATGCATCGCTTAGAAACGGCGTTATCAAATTGTTCTCTATGGATTGAGGGTTTATTCCAGTCGAGTTCCCGGTATAGTTTCCACTGGCGTGAACCAGGAGGGCCGCCGATAAAGCCATCACTAGGATGGCGGCAGCGATTCTCCATATCATTGGATTAAGGCGGAACAGCGGTATTAACCCTTTCGTGGAACGGGAACCATTGATGGGCCCGGGCCAATAGATCGCTGCGAATGTCATCTCCCATAATGAATTACAAGAAGGGACCAGAAGCAATTAACCTTCCCTTCGAGTGAGGGACTGACCTAATTAGGGAGGCCATACATGAAGGCTTGGCTATTAAACGAAATGATAGATGAGCATTGCTTGAAAGCATGAGGTCTATTTAGTTCTATTAATTTTTCTCTAGCTCTATCATTACGTGATCCTTTAACGGACCTCTGATCAGCATTGCCCTGGCTGCTCCGCCCAATGCTTGGGGAGGTAGGGCCTGCGTTAACCAACGAATGTCCTCCTCACTTAGATTGTAAATGGATGCGATGGAGGCAACATAGGGATCGGGGCCGGCTAGCAATATATTGAATGGAATGTTCTGCACCGCCTCAGGCGATAAATCTCCCAGTTCCTGTGTTATAAGGAAAATACCTAGGCCGAATTTCCTGGTCCCCCTCACGTAAAGCTCTATCAACCTATTGGATAGTACGTAATACGCCTCATCTATCACCAATAATCTCCTTCCCCCTACGTTCCTGCTCAATATATATCCATATATATGATCTATCCACTGCAGCATCAAGAACCTAGTTACGTCGGGGCTAGCCGCCACTCCCTTGAACGTTATTGAGGTTGGCGACGATATTAAATCGTCCAGCCTCATTGATTCGGATCCCTCTATTGCCTCGCCTATGCGTTCATACACATTAACCAGCCTAGCATCTTGAGACACAGCCATTAATCTCTTAATTCCATCCTTGTTATCCTTGATCTCGCCTCCGGCATATGCAAGCTCCAAATCCTCTATTATCTCATCAATAGCATTGACTTGGAAGGAGAGGGAAATGCCCTCGGCTATCCTGCTGATCCTCTCGGTCCTGGTAATGCCGCCCAAATCGAACATGTTTATCATCTGCTTGGTGACATCTATCTCCCTAATACCCCTCACGCTGGCATATTCGCCGTGGGGATCTACCACTATGGGCATTATGTTTCTCGACATAAGTCTCGCGAGGAGGGTCTTCATGGTCCACGTCTTCCCCATTCCAGTGGGTCCCACTATGAGCCCATGCATGTTGGGCAATAAATCCATGTTCACGTTAATCGGATTGCCCTGCCTATCCCTGCCTATACGTATTGAACTACCACTCGACTCCTCGGCTGCCCTAAATGGTAAGTATATCATGAGGTCCCTGCTCAAGCCATCACTCATGAACTCGGCCGGCCTAGCGAATAGGTAAGGAGCAGGCAAGCGATGAGTGTACCCGGGGCCTATCGGTAATGCGGAGAGGACAAGCAGTCTTATAGGTAACTCGCCTGAATTAATTCTATTTATCACATTTCTCCACTTGATAGCATCGAAGTAATACTTTCCCATCTCCTTAACCACATTTCCCTCATTTGCCTTATGGTACATTTTCCTAGCCTTGCCCTGAAGATCTGGGTTCCCTTGGAATATGACGCAATACGAATTGATTCCATTATGAGCCAATGAGAGCGCCCGCAGTGAGTCGTCGTCTATATCCTTGAATGCATTGTCATTAGATCTCATCACATAATTGAAGGGGAGATCGGAGGATACCCACTTACCTCTATAGATGCCGTAAATGAAGAATGACGCTACTGAGGCAATCATCAGTAATCCAGGTATGCCGTAAACGATGAAGTACATAAACGATACTATGATCAATGGAGAGTGCTTCACAGTTAACTTAATGCCTCTAATTCCATAAAATTCCCTCAAATCCGCATTATTCAATCTCTTCCTGATAACGAAGTACTCCCCCAATATCCTCTCAATCGATAAGAACCTGGCCCGCGCAATTGCCATATCATCGACGGCAATCTTCAATCCTATGCGGGCCATAATTTTGCTCCCCATAACAATGAACGAAACTAAGACATCGTCATCCAATTGCAGCCTCTGAACGAATTCCGTAACTAACGCAGCATAGCCTTTTCCGCTCATTCTACTTGAATTAAACAATGGCTCCAGAGAATAGAACACATTTATCACGCCGCTGCCCACGTCATATACATAATCATTCTTTATGGTGGCTAACGGCATCGCCTTTCCATCAAAGAGACCAAGCAACAGAGGCACTGAGTAACCTCCTGTTACTGCCAATAGAGGCAGAATTGCTAATATCATTGGCTTATATAGCAGGGCAACCACATGTACTGCGATCATGGATGCGAGTATTAGATTCAGTCTATTATCCATAGGTCAACTACTTAAATAAATCGTCCGGTAGATCATCTATTGTGGTCAATTGGGGAAGATCATCTTTTTCGCTCTTGGCATTGACGCGCTTCCTTCTGGGCAACTTAATTACGACCAGTTTTTCACTCTTTCCACCGCTGCCCAATGCCTCATCTATATCCCGTTCCTTGGCTCCTAAGCCCAAATACGCTTGTCTCACCTCGTTTGAATCGTACTTACCATTGCCCAGATAATCCATCAGGGCGACTTCATCCCTTCTCCATAGAAAAAAGGCGACTATCGCTGCATTCCCCTTGCCTAGCAGCACATTCACATCGCCT
Source organism: Thermocladium modestius (assembly GCF_055398215.1). NCBI lineage: Archaea > Thermoproteati > Thermoproteota > Thermoprotei > Thermoproteales > Thermoproteaceae > Thermocladium > Thermocladium modestius. The sequence goes on from NZ_AP043731.1 coordinate 948,911, forward strand.
GCATCATAGCCATTCAAGACATCATGCAGCATTTTAAGGCACTGCTCACGCAGCTTACCGCATTTCTTAGCCATATTCTTCTCGTAATTCACTCGGAAGGCCGCGACCTTCCTTACCTTATCAATGCGCTTCATCGATATGCCGCCCAAGTCATGCCTCATCCTTTCATTAAGCTCGTTTAACTTCCGCTCATTCACTGAGAACACCTAATTGATAGCCAAACCTGCAGGAAACTCGCCAGCTCCGGGTCAATTTGCCTCACCTCCCCCACTATATCATCTGCCGTTATCTTTGAGAGTATCTTCTTCGTCAATTCATCATCTCCCAGCAGCTCTATTAGATCCCTTGTCAACCTCATGGCTCTCCTGACCTTACTATCCTGACCCTTTTCCTTAATGGATTCCTTCACGTCATCGCCTAATACCTCGCCCAATCTATTCAATCTCTCCTGCTTATTGGAGATCATAATCTCACCCCCATCAACTGCTCTGCCTGCTTTGATATCTGCTTGGCGACGCCGGTGATGGCTGGCGTGAAACCACCAGTCTTGTAGTGAATTGCCAAGACGCCGTTATTTGTATAATACCTGGCATAATGGTCAAATGGTATCCTCATCGTCTCTCCATTGTTAACGTACTTCCTGGAATAGTCAGCCAATGGATCGTTATCCACCGCTACCATATTGACGATAGTATTTATCACGCCATATCCATCGTAAAAACCCATCACTTCCTTGTACAACTTGGTCAGGGAGTCTATCGACGATTCGCTGGGCTCCATTATTAGATTAACTATGTCGGAAAAAGCTATCAAGGCATGATGTATAGACTTATCCATGTTTGCCGGGAAGTCGACCAGAACAAGCTTTACTCCATTTCTTGAAAGGTCAATTATCAATCTCTCGAATCTGGCCGCCACGGCATACCTATTGGTGCTGAAAAGGAGGAAATATCTATAGTCAAGATCACCCGGCGGAATTATTGAGACGTTCTTATGCTCCTTCGATTCATATATCTTAAGCTTGGCGCCAGTTGCCAAGTAGTTCAGGATGCCGTCGTCATTATCGTCTATTCCATGCAGCTTGCTCGCAGTGCTATTCCCGTCGAAGCCCAAGTCCACCAATGCCACCGGGGCGTCTATTATTGCAGCCACGTTAGCCGCTATGGTGCTCTTGCCGACCCCGCCCTTGGAACCGCTGGTGAAGGCAAGAACCTTGGCACTTGGCCTTATCATATCGATCATCAATTTCAACGCATATTAATAGTTGATGCATGATGGGAATCAATGATACGTCAAGCCGCAGAAAATTGTGTGCCGTCTGGAAAAGATTTATTAACGGTATTCTATCGTAATGGAGTGTAATGTCGTCCCATCGTTCAAGGAGGAAAAAAGATGAATTGATTGCTCAGCGAGCCTTGGATCACGAATTAGTGCCCAAGGCAGAGCTCGTTCCCATGGATGAAGCTAAGGCCATCCTGAAGAAGCTAAATGTTGCACCTTGGCAGTTGCCATGGATAAGGGCACAAGATCCCTTGATAAAGGCCCTGGGGGCCAAGCCGGGAAGCGTTGTGAGAATATACAGGAAATCCCCCACTGCTGGAGAGATAATATTCTATAGGATAGTAGTATCGGGTTGATCCGCATGAAGAAGGGACCGCTAATACTTCCATACTTGACCAAGGCCAATGATGGGGGGGTTTTTCCATCTACCAACGATAGATGGACCATAGTGGAGTCCTATATAAGGGAGAATGGATTGGTCAGACATCAAATAGATTCCTTCAATGATTTCTTGGACAATAAGCTGCAAAAAATGGTTAAGGAGATGGGGAGCGCGGAACTGAACGTCAAGGGCATCTCCCTCATAGTAGATAAAGTGGAGATAGGCAAGCCCAGGATTAAGGAGTCAGACGGAATAGAAAGCATTATCTATCCCATGGAGGCAAGGATGAGAAATACAACATACGCCGCTCCAATGTATATGCGAATGACCTTGGTGGTGAACGGCGAGGAGTATCCAAGCGAGAGGGTATACATAGGCGACATGCCCATTATGGTGAAATCCAGGTATTGCAACCTAATGGGATTGAAACAGAATGACCTACCCAAGAAGCTGGAGGACCCAGATGATCCTGGAGGCTACTTCATAATAAACGGAAGCGAGAGAGTCGTGGTGGCGCAGGAGGACCTATCCCTCAATAAGCCCATCTATGAAATAGATCAAAGAGGCGGCACACGAGTATACATGGCCACCATAGTATCCATAGGGCCCGGCTATAGGACTAAGGCTACAGTGGAATTACATAGGGACGGCGTTATATACGTTCAATCGGTTGGATTATCCATAAAATTGCCATTCCCAATAGTAATGAAGGCGCTTGGCATGGAGACTGACCAAGACATAGTTATGGCAATAAGCGATGATCCCGATATACAGAACGAATTGATGGCATCCCTCGAGAAATCAAGCCAAGTCGCAGCCACAATAGACGATGCAAGGGATTACATAGGGGGCAAGATAGCCATAGGCCAATTGAGGGAAATAAGAATTGAAAGGGCATTGTCGACCCTAGACAAGTATTTCCTGCCCCACCTAGGCACCGCCCCAGATCCCGAGATCAGGATGAAGAAGGCACTCCTACTGGGACAGGCAATAAAGGGAGTGGTTGAGCTTTACCTGGGCAGGAGGAAGCCGGACGATAAGGATCACATGGCCAACAAGAGGATAAGGCTGGTCGGCGACCTAATGTCGCAATTATTCAAGACCGTGTTCAACCAATTCATGCAAGACCTGAGAAGCCAATTGGAGAAGTACTACGCTAGAGGCAAGATACCTAACTTGGCCACAATAGTAAGAGCCGACATAATGACGGAGAGGATAAGGCATGCCCTATCCACGGGTAACTGGGTCGGAAATAGAACCGGGGTGACGCAGATGCTGGACAGAACCAATTATTTATCTACCATAAGTCATCTTCGCAGAGTTTTATCATCGCTGGGAAGAGGACAGCCCCACTTCGAGGCCAGGGATCTTCATCCGACCCAATGGGGCAGGCTATGCGCCGTGGAGACGCCCGAGGGCGCCAACTGTGGATTGGTGAAGAACATGGCGCTCCTCGCATCGGTGACCGTTGGAATAGATGAAAAGGACGTCGAGGATATGCTCTACGAAATGGGCGTCGTGGATATAATGACGGCAAGAAGAAACGGCATAAAGGGCAGCGAGGTTTTACTCAACGGTAGATTGATAGGGATTCATGAGGACCCACGGCAATTGGTATCAAGGTTAAGGGAAATGCGGCGAAGAAATGAAATAAGCAAGGAGATAAACGTGGCCTACATAGATGAATTGAAGGAGGTCAGGGTGAATTGCGATTCGGGCAGGTTAAGGCGTCCACTCCTCGTGATAGAGGGAGGCAAGTTCAAGCTGAAGCCGGAGCACATTGATAACCTGAGAAAAGGAACGTGGACGTGGAATGATTTAGAGAAGAACGGCATAATAGAGTACCTGGATGCGGACGAGGAGGAGAATGCATTAATAACAATAGGGCCCGAAGACGATCTAAGCAAGTTCACCCACATGGAGATATACCCATCCGTTATGTTGGGGGCAATCGCATCCATTATACCGTTCTCAGAGCACAACCAATCGCCTAGGAACATATATGAGGCCGCAATGGCAAAGCAATCTCTCGGCATGCCTGCCTCAAACTTTAGATATAGAATGGATTCTAGGGGTCATCTACTTCTATATCCAGAACGACCGCTGGTAACCACAAGGGGAGCAGAGCTGGTGGGCTACAGCAAAAGGCCCTCCGGCCAGAACGCGGTGGTCGCGCTGATATCCTACACTGGATATAACATGGAGGATGCAGTGATAATAAATAAGGCGTCGGTGGAGAGGGGAATGTTCAGAAGCATATTTTACAGAACATATGAGACGGAGGAGATAAGGTACTCCGGCGGAGAGACGGATAAAATAGAAATACCATCCCAAAGCACGAGGGGGTATAAGGGCGCGGACGTATACTCACACTTGGATGAGGACGGCATCATAATACCTGAGGTGCTGGTATCGAGTAATGAAGTGTTGATAGGGAAGACCAGCCCGCCGAGGTTCTACGGAGCCTTTGCCGAGGAGACCCTTAAGAAGGAGAGAAGGGATTCCTCAATAACGGTGAGGAGGGGAGAGAGAGGCATAGTGGATAGGATACTCATAACTGAGAATAGCGAGGGCTATAAATTGATAAAGGTAAAGGTGAGGGAGATACGCAAGCCGGAGCTAGGCGATAAATTTGCCAGCAGGCACGGCCAGAAGGGAGTGGTCGGCATGGTATTGCCCATGGAGGATATGCCATTCACGGAAAGCGGAATAGTGCCGGATATAATAATTAATCCGCACGGAATGCCAAGTAGAATGACTATTGCACAGTTAATGGAAGCGATAGCGGGCAAGATATCATCGATGACCGGTCAATTAGTGGATGCCACTCCATTCGAGGGAGTGGACGAGAAGACGCTGCGCGATGCATTGATAAGACTTGGCTTCAGGTGGTCCGGCAAGGAGGTAATGTATAGCGGCATAACCGGGGAGAAGCTGGTGGCCGATATATTCGTTGGAGTCATTTACTACCAGAAGCTGCACCACATGGTTGCTGATAAGATACATACGAGGTCGACAGGCCCCGTCCAAATATTGACCAGGCAACCCACCGAGGGAAGGTCAAGGGAGGGAGGATTGAGGCTCGGCGAAATGGAGAGAGACGTGCTGATCGCCCACGGCGCATCCGCTCTGCTTCACGAGAGGCTGGTGGAGTCAAGCGATAAGTACACAATGTATGTATGCGAGGATTGCGGAATGATAGCTTGGTATGATTACCACAAGGGCCGTCCCGTGTGCCCAATACACGGCAATAAGAGCAATATATCGAAGATAGTGGTGCCGTACGCGTTTAAGTTGATGCTGCAGGAATTGATAAGCCTAGGCATATACCCCAAGCTGGAGCTATCCGATTTCATAGAGGAGCACAAGCCAGAGTAACCCCGCTCAATTCGGCTAATGCCGATGGTTTTATATCAACTCTTAGTCTTCATTTGATTGACATAAACATTATATAATTCATAGAACATTCTCTCATGTTCTCTATAATCAATGAAGAATCTCTTGGGCACCTTACCGTTAATGAATATAATGCCCTCCATCTCCAATAGCTTTCTCTTCACGTCAACGGCATTCTTTATCGCCGGATTACGTATTGAGTACCCTCCTATGTTCCCATCTGATTGAATCACTCTATGACATGGCACCAACACTGGAATTGGGTTCTTCGAGAGGAGCAATCCCACCAATCTAGGACTTATGCCCAGGAGCTTGCCCATGGCTGCATATGATGTTACCTTTCCCCTAGGAATGGCAAGTAGCGCTATCATCAATAATCCCAGCATGTTTGCGGGTATCTCTATCATGTTTAACACCTCCACAACGCTAGGCTGCTCGAACTTATGCCTGGAGACCTCCCTAACCAACCTGGCGCTGACTATCTTGCCATTGCCATTCCTGCAAAGCTGCAGCGAGTGGCCAAGTCCATCTAGGGCCTCGTTAATGCATCGCTTTACCACAGTTGACCAATTAATAGTGACTGATTTATAAATCATTTTGCCTGACACCAAAAACATGGAGTGTAGGATTAGAATTAAATTGAGATTCGCCGGCGTGCTAAAAATATTTGCTGGCGACAACGAAATCGACGTTGAGATACCGTGCGGTTCATCCATTAAGGACTTAATAGCAAGGCTGGGTTCAAGCAATCCAAAACTATTCTCTAGGTTAATGGATGGAAAGGAATTAATGCCAGACATATACATAGCCATAAACGACGTGGATGTCAGATTATTGAAGGGCTTGGCAACGCCTCTCAAGGATGGAGATACTGTATTGTTTCTATCATACATACACGGTGGTTAACAATGATGGTAAATACCGATATAGGTCCACTTGACTTCCAAATAATTACAATAGTTCTTGACGGCAATGCCACAAATGACGATGTAAAGCGGATAATGGGATCCGTGAAGGCCGACGTATTCGTGGTAATAAATGCATCGGCTGCACCGATGGATCTAGACATGCTTTATTATCTATACTTCGCGCTTAGATCCCACATAAATGGAAACGCATTTGCCAAGGACCCAAACATGGAGGCCCTGGCGCTGAGCCAATGCACGCTCCAGATAAACGAGGCCGTAGAGAGAGCCTCTCCGCTTGGCCATAGCGTCATAACCATAGCCGCGCTGTCCAGGAAACGCGTAGAGATTCGCTTAGACGGGGATGAATTGATTGGCTCTGCCACCCGGCTGAGAAGCAATGATTGCTCACGGCAAACCATTCTACTTAAATTGATGGATAAATATTGATGAGAAAATACATGTACTTAATACGGGGAATTATTCTACATTATGAAGAGGAAAATTATACATGCAAGTTCAGCGAATCATGATTGGAGATTCCCGGTTTGGGGAGGAAGACCATACTTCAGGGATGGGAGGGACTGCGGGAGCCCCGTTCCAGTTTTAAACGTAATGTGTGGCTTTGATATTTCAGCATTGGATGGCTTTGCATGCTAATGCAATGCTGAATCAGAATTGTGAACTACCCCGCCCTTACGGGCGGGGCATCCCCGCCTCCGCGGTGGGGATTTCCTGCTTCCTCCAGGGAACTTGCTATGCACTCCCTCGGAGAAGGGAATGTATAGCAGAGGCCCCCCGTCCACAGGCTCTAAGGGGCAGTCCCAACCCGCGCCGAGAACATTCAGGGAAGCGTCATAACCACGATCAACCGTCCAGCCACACCTAGGGCACGAAAAATACGGTCGGCTAAAGATAGATCTTCCCTCACATACCCACACCTAGCAAGGCTTGAAAGCATTTCTAGGATCTACCTTCACTACTCCCACCCCCTAACCCCCAAATAATTAAAATAGGGCTTCTCTGATCAAAATGGTATGGGAGTTAGGCTGGAAACTAGGCAGTACTTGGTCCCGGTGATCTCAACGATGCTAATATGGGGATTGGAGTATTATGACATTATAATATATTCATCCCTTGCATATATAATTCAACCGCTCTTTTTCTCCAGCTCCCCATTAGTTGGATTGTTAGAGGTATGGGGTGCCTTTGCTTTATCTTACTTGGTGAGACCCCTTGGCGCTGTAATATTCGGTCACTTGGGCGACACGCGGGGACGTAGGTACACCACGATATTGGATGCAGGATTGATAGGCTTAGCCGCCGTGGTGATAGGGCTTCTACCACCGTATTCAGCGATAGGCTTAGCCGCGCCCCTTGCGTTTTACTCAATGAGGATATTACAGGGATTATCGCTGGGAGGAGAGGCCGGCGGGGGAGCGACTTGGGCCATGGAGGTTGCCCCGGTCCGTCTCAAGCCAATTTTGAATGGAGTAATGTATAGCGGTCTCTCCTGGGCGGTGTTTCTCTCCTCATTCATGGTGTTAACGATCAAGGGAGCATTACCTCCATCTGCCTTTAATGCATGGGGATGGAGGGTAATATATGCCTTCGGCGCCGTACCAGCATTGATAGCCTTGATAATTAGGTTGAGCGGTGTTGAGTCGCCGGAATGGGTCGAGGCCAAGCGAGCCGGTAAATTGCCGAGGCTACCCCTGGCCTCAGTGGTAAGAAGACATTGGAGGGCTCTGTTGATAGTTATACTGATAAATCTCGGATTAACTATGTACTATTACGGCGGCACTGGATTCTGGAGCTATGCCATACCGAAGCTTATTGCCCCACATGTTGGGGTAACTCCATCGAAAGCGCTCGACTTCGCCTTGACCTTAAGCATGTATGGAGGACTTGGAGCCGTAACAGGGGAGGTATTGAGTGGATTCCTGTTGAATAAGATCGGCATTCGACCTCTTTTCATAGCCTCCGCAATCGCATTGATGGTGATTTCCCCGCTGGGGGTTAATTTATCGTTCAGTTTCAATCCGCTGGCTCCCCTGATATCATTGATAATGGGCATATTATTCGGCTTGGCTGCCGCGCCCCAAACGCTTTACTTCACATCCCTCTTCCCTGTGGAGGCCAGATGGAGCGGGGTGTCCTTTGGATGGAACATAAATGCAGCCATTGGACCATTATCCACTCTTCTAGTGCTCCTATTAATGCAGGGAGCCCCAAGCGCCGCCGCATTTGCCAGCTCGGCCGTCATGATAATAAGCGCAGCATTGGTGGTGGCGGGAGCAATTCCATCATTGAAACGCGGTTAATGACCATTAACCCTCCGTAAATCCAACAATTCTGTTTCTCCCCGCCCCTCCTCCAAGCGATAAAGGATGAGCCTTAATGACTTACTGACCTCAGAATGCGAGACCTCATTTAAGAGGAGACCGTAGCTATTGACCTCCTCCCCGCCCTTTAGGGGGGTTCCCCGGGGTCTGGGGGTTACGCCCCTTTAGGGCTACTTGGCCCCCTCCCCTACTGGCATTGCTGGGGTAGTCGGCCCCAGCCCCCCATCCTCAGAGAGTCGACCAGCAAGAAACAAAAAACCCCGACAAAACATGACTTGAAAACACACCCCAGCCCCAGAGAGGCGAGGTTTGCCCCATCTTTCATCAGCGCATCTTTATAAAATACGCATAGCATTGTCTGGACCGTGATGAGTCAGAGTTACTCGTATCGATGAAGAGAAAAAGGCCCTGTGGGGGGCCGCTGAGCCTTAACTCATTAAATCGATCCAAGGCTAAGCGAATCAATCCAAATGAGGCCTCGATTTAAACCCGATTCGGCCTTGGACCTAGAAGGCATGCGATAAAAAGACAATCGCGCTTTAGGGTGGGAGGGGATCGGTTGCGGCTTTTAGTCAAATTTTTAAATGGTGAACATTATGACCTTTTTTATGGCTAGGAAGATAATTTCGGTGAGGAAGACCCCAAGCGGAGAAGTAAGGAGAAGTAAAATAAAGACCGGCGGGGGCGTCGCCAAGTGTGCCGTGTGCGGTAAGCCAATCAAGAAATCCAGCAGACCCTTTGGGGGTTATATTTGCGGTAATTGCCTCAACACCGCGCTGAAACTCAGCGTTCTCGTCTCCCAGTGATTTAGATGGGGGTCATCGCCATAAGCGGCGAGGCCGCTAGCGGGAAAACCACGATAGCGAGGCTGCTGGCATGGAAGCTCGGTTATAGGGCTGTGTCCATAGGTGAATTATTCAGAAAGGTAGCTCAGGAGAGGGGGGTATCCTTGATAGAATTGCATAGATTGGCGGAGACGGATCATTCAATAGATAGAATGGTTGATTCATATGCGTTGGAGGAAGCTAAGGCTGGCAACGTGGTGGTAGAGGGCCATTTAGCGGCATGGATATTGAAGGATATCGCCGACATTAAGGTTTATCTAAAGGCGAATGAGGACATTAGGGCAGCTAGGTTGGCCAACAGAGATGGGAGGAATATCAGCGATGCAATGAGCGAAATAAGGGCGAGAGAGGGTTCCAATAGGAAGAGGTACAAGGACATCTACGGCTTCGACGTGAGGGACCTATCGATTTTTGACCTAGTTATAGACACCACGCGGATAGACCCACCCAACGTGCTGGGCGTAATACTGGAGTATGTGAAGCAATTGATTCCCTCTCCCGCCCTAAGCGAGGATTATTCTTCCGGCTTTAAACGGGAGAGGACCCGATAGAGTCTTAAACCCACCGAAGTCCTACATGACAATGCTCATAGCCGATTTATCGTTGCCGGACGTGCTTAAGACATTCATAGAGGAAAAGCGCAATGCCAAGTTCCTCTACCCACCCCAGGAAGAAGCTGTGAGGAGAGGCATATTGAACGGGGAGAGCGTGGTGATGGTAACATCAACTGCCAGTGGAAAGACTTTCCTAGCGGAGGTGGCCGCCATCAGCAATGTATTGATCAATGATAGGAAGACCATTGTAACCGTGCCTCTAAAGGCGCTGGCGTATGAGAAATTAATGGATTTCAAGGCATATGAGGAACTGGGGATAAGGATAACCGCATCCACCGGGGAATACGACAGCGATGATAGGTGGCTGGAATCATTCGATGTGATAATAACCACATACGAGAAGCTGGACAGCATACTCAGGCATAAGCCGGCTTGGCTCGGCGATGTCGGCCAATTGATAATAGATGAGCTGCATTACTTGGGTGATCCCGAGAGAGGACCCATAATAGAGTCCATCATATCCAAGATAAAGCTGCTGGGATTGACCCCCCAGATAATAGGGCTGAGCGCGACTATAGGGAACGCCGAGGAATTAGCAGGCTGGCTCGGCGCGAAGCTCGTCAAAACCAATTGGAGACCAATACCGCTGCGGGAAGGCGTTTACCTAAGGCCATTTCTATCGTTTAACGATGGAACCAAGATAAGGGTGAGGGAGGTGGGTGACCCCGTCACATCCCTAGCCATGGATTCACTGAACGGCGGAGGGCAGGCCATAGTGTTCACGTCGTCCAGATCCAGCGCGGTCAAGGTGGCCAAGCAATTGGCCAAGGCTATATGCGATTCTCAATCCAGGTTGATAGATGTTGAGGCCGCTTCGCGCACGGCCGAGGAGGTGAGGAGGGCGTCTAGCTCCAAGTTGCTTGGGGATGAGCTATCTCAGCTAATACGGTGCGGCGCATCGTTTCATCATGCTGGGCTGGAGCTAGAGGTGAGGAGGCTTATAGAGGAGGCATTTAGGCAGAGGATAATAAGGGCATTGGCATCAACTACGACGCTGGCGGCCGGAGTTAACCTGCCGGCCAGGCGGGTTATAATAGGGGATTACAGGAGGTATGAGGCTGGGGAGGGGATGGTCGATATACCAGTTATGGAATACAAGCAAATGGCTGGGCGAGCCGGCAGGCCCGGCCTTGATCCTTATGGGGAGGCCGTATTGATAGCGTCAAATGATAGGGAGGCAAGGAGGTTATTCGATCTTTACGTGAATGCGGAACCGGAGAACGTGGTTTCCAGGTTCTTCGTTGAGGAGAATCTGGCCTTTAATCTTCTCTCCATAATAGCTAGCGGTTATGCCAGTAACATGAACGAAATAAACGACTTCCTATCCAATACACTAGCTTATTCCCAGTATAGGATAGCGAGCAACGTGATTCAACGGAATGCCTTGATGCGGAGGGTTGATGACATGTTGAAATTCCTCATTGAGTCCGGCTTCATTGAGGAGAGCAATGGGGAATTCGCCGCAACACCGCTTGGCCTGGCCGTTAATAAGACGTACATAGATCCATATACTGCCAATGATTACGTGAGGGGGTTAAGGGAATTAAATGGCAAGGCAAATAACTTGAATCTGCTTTTTCTGGCGGTGAAGTCAAGGAAGATACCGAAGCTCAGGGTTAAGAGGGGGGAGGAGGATAAGTGGAGCGATGCATTGGTTCGCAATTGGTCTAGGTTACCGTTAATGCCGCCAACCTTGCCTGATTATGACGATGATGAGTTGAATCCATTTATGGAGGAATTGAAGACAGCAACCATGATGCTGGACTGGATAAATGAGGTTGATGAAGATGCACTGCTAAAGCAGTACGATGCCCAGCCGGGGGATCTTCGCATGTACATAGATCAATTGGATTGGCTGCTGGGCGCCATGTCTGAGCTGGCCCGCATCCTAAAGCTGAGGGAATTGGCTGGAAGGATAGGAATGCTCAGGCTTCGCGTGAAGTACGGAATAAAGGCCGATGCATTGGAGCTTGCGCTGAATTTGGAGGGGATAGGGAGGACTAGGGCCAGGGAGTTGTATAGGGCCGGCTTTAAGTCTATAGAGGATATAGCCAACTCCACGCCTGCCAAACTGCAACAAGCAAGGGGGATAGGGCCTACCTTAGCCAACTCCCTCATAGAACAAGCCAAGAAACTCATGGAGACCGGCAGGATAACTAGGGTACCCCGAGACGAGGAGCCCAGCGGCGATTTATCCGATTACCTATAAGCAACTAAATATGCGCAAACTCATTCTGGCCATCCATTGCAACAACGGCGAGCGGTGAAGCATTGATCCACGGCATGCATTACCTTCCATCCAACACCGTTACGTGGATCCCCTCACTGTTTCAGGTTTATTGGGTTTCCATTATTTATTATCTCATCCGCTAGCTTTGGATCCACCTTGGTTAATCTATCCTTAATCTTCGCGAGGAATTCCTTGTCCTCATTTAAGTTCCTCAACTCGTCCGGCAGAAGTATGGGTATGTCCTCCTTTATCGGGTACCACCTGTGGCATTTATCGCAGTACAAGATTCCCTCCTCTATCTCGTGTCTATAACATTCAGCGCACGGCGCCTTGCTTGGATCGTCCATATCCTTTATGTTCATCCCCTTAAATGCACAGTAAAGCTCACAAAACGGTACCTTGCCCGTGTAGTTCCTATCCTTGGTGTGCTCCCCGAGCACCACTAGCCTTAGCGGGAATGTCTTATCGTAGGGACAAGCAAGCACGTCCATAAGCCTATACTTCATGACAGGGCCTAAGCGAACCAACTATATAAGCATTAATTCCCTCGACTGCTCTGTAAAATTAAGGCAATGGGAATCCCCCCTATTTGGACGTGAATTTAACCGGGGGCGGCTGCTTTACGTGACATTAAATGCAACTCCTATTGTCAATTACATCTGGGATGGCGGAAAACCCTATGGAGCGCGTTGGCTCAACTTACCGGCATCCATGTGAAACACAGATTCGAATAATTCACCATAACCGCCTTGGGCAGCATATATCATGTCTATCCCAACCTCCTTGCATGTAGCTGCGACTGGACCCAGCACGTTCATCGGAGACGATATGTTGGCAGCAGCCTCATCAAGCAATAATGCCCTGGGCCTGGATGACAAAGCCGTCAATATGGCAACCACCTCCCTCTGTCCCATGCTTAACCTGCCCACTTTCTCTTGCATCGGTATTGAATATTCCCGCAGTAAATCCTTGGCATAATCCAGCTCCAACCTGCTGGCAATGCCCAAATGCTTCTCGACCCTCAGATACGGGATATAGGTGGTGGGGGATACATAGGCGGCTCGCCTCGCCCAGGGAGGCCGTCGAGTCACGTCCACTCCATCCATTAACACCCAACCGGAGTCCGGCTTCTCCAGTCCTGCTATTATTCTGAGCAGGGTTGTTTTTCCACTTCCATTTCTTCCAAGCAAGGCAACCACGCCCTTCATTGATGCCGATGCGGATAGCTTGAAATCTCCATACGTCTTCTTCACGTTTATAGTCACCACCATAGCCGTCTCCCCCATCCCAATAACCTGGAGACCAACTCAACGGCAAGGCCCACCAACACCAACGCTGCCGACTCGGAGACCGCAGCGCCGACGCCGCTATACGAGTAGGAGTTGTAGATCATGACCGATGCAGGCATTGCGCGGATGGGGCCAGTCAACACGTAATAAGCAACAATGGCTACAGAGCCGAATTCGCTCATTGCCCTTGACGTAGCCACCAATACGGAGCTGGCAATGCCTTTAATTGACTGGGGCAGCACAACCTTAATGAACGTGGAGACCTCGTCCATCCCGATTGTGTGCGCGTACTCCTCCTGCTCCCTCGGCATTGACTCGAAGAAATTCCTGGCCGACCTATAATATATGGGGGATGAGACTGCCATTAAGGCTAGCGATAAGCCGGAGAAGGTATCGAATACCTTAAATCCAAGGTCGGCCAACGCAGCGCCGATCGGGGTGGTCGGAGATAAGGCCAATACTATTGCAATGCCTATCACTGGGTGAGGTATCGACGCTGGCAGATCCGCAATCGAGTCCGCAACGCTGGCTGAGTGGCGTGAGAAGAAGTAAGCCGCGGGCGTCAAGAGTGCGGCATCCATTGCCGCAGCAAGCAACGATGATACCAGAGTCAGCTCTATTGATTCCGCCAATCCATTTAATCCAACTCCACGAACTAGAAGGGGAGCGCCATACACAATGACCACTAATACGGGCAGCGACATCAAGATAATGCCGATCAATGCGGCTATCCTCATCACACCGCAATAGATGCCGTTTTCCCTTTTAATCAATGCCGCCCAGCCGCTTCCCGTTATGCTTAATATAGCGCATCGGGAATGCCTCCTCTCATGAGGAAGACTTTAACGGCTATCATAATAGCAACGTTAATCGCGGTCCTCGTCATAGTGATCATGCACGACATTAAAGGAGGCTCCACATATCAATTTCCACGAAATGAATTATTCATAGATATAGCGGACGCATACTCCGGGGAGGGAAACGCCCTAGGCGCTATCCTGCAACATGCCCTCCATGTACAGTACAAAGTATACTCGGAAGGATCATTTGAGCTGGCAAGGGAGATAGCCATGGAGTCAGTTCCGTCAACTATCTTCATATCGGTGGCACAAGAGGCTTATTACCCAGCGTATATGGACAATTACGCGCCGGACTGGGCAATAGCCTTTGCATCCGATGAATTGGTTCTGGCCTACTCCAATGCATCCCTCAACAATCCTATGGCTCTGGCTATAATAGACATGCTAAATCAAGGCTTCGCCGAGAACAACACCCACTTGATATATCTGGCCTTCATGAACCTCACCTCGGGCCGCGTGCTTGTTGGAATATCAAATCCTCTCACGGATCCCGCTGGGTACCGCGCGTTCCTATCGCTTGAAATAGCTGGATACCTGTATGCAGGGAATAAATCCATGTTCTTCTTGAATAGATTGCTCACCAACTCGGGCAATAGGAGTGCAACCAATGCGGCTGAGCTAATAGCACCGCTTGAGGCGGGGCAGTTACAATTCCTTTTCATCTATAAATCGGCAGCAATAAGCCATCACTTGAAGTACATAGAATTGCCACCCCAGTTAAGCCTGGGAGACCCCCAGCTTTCTTCCTTTTACTCCAAGTTTCACTATACCGCTGCAGCGGGCAAGACATTCACCGGAGAACCAATCTACCTCTTCATATCGATTCCAGCCAACTCAAATAACTCCACCCTAGCCCAATTGGCGGTGGAGCTCTTGTTAAGAAACGATTCGTTCCTGGCGAATTATGGATTAACGCCATTAAAGCCGGCGCTGCTCTTCACGTGGGGCCAGACTCCACAATTCGTAAATGAATTGCTAAATGATAGAGTGATATCTCTTCCTTCCTGAGATCGGCATTGGCCTGATAAAGGGATAGCTCCCGTAAAGGGAGGTGATCCTCTAGACCTCGGCGAAACTACCGCCCATCAAGGCGTTGAGGAGCCTTGCTTAAATGATTAGACACTATACTATAAGACTTAAGCCTAACGTCACCTTAAATCTCATGTCTGCCTAATGTCGCGGATCGCCCTTATGATTATTGATCAGCGACGACCAGCCGCTACTCCTAAGTGGAGTGTTAAGGTTGCTGGGTAGTTTACTGTCTTCTCCAACTTGTTGGTCCTACCCCTTTCCATCGAATAGGTTCCCTGAATTCTCCTTGGTGCTTTGAGACAAATGGGGGTCTCTCGGTTGCTAGAGAGGTTCCCGCTTAATAAGATTAAGCGTAATGCTTATAAATAATTCAGTATAAAATTAAACTGATATAGAATATGGTTAATATGATAGTAAAGGTTGAGGACTTATGGAAGTCCTTCGGTGGGAAGATGGTTAATGAACGCATCAATATGTATGTTGATGAGGGTGAAATCGTATCGATACTGGGCCCCAATGGAGCTGGGAAGACCACTCTGCTTAGGCAGACCTACGGCGAGCTGAGGCCCGATAACGGTAAGGTCTCCATCATTGGCATGAGCCCCAAGAGGGCTAAGAGACTCGGGGTGATGGGCGTTGTACCCCAAGAGGCCCGACCATTCAGTTTACTTAAGGTTAGGGAGCATGTCGAGATGATCGCTAGGCTTAGAGGCATGCCAAGGGATAGAGTTAGGGAATGCATCGATGATGCCATTGACACAGTTGGACTTAAGGACTACGCAAACACGTTGATCGACGAACTCTCGGGCGGTTTAAAGAGACTAGTCCTAGTGGCCTCAGCCATAGCCTGCAGGCCAAGGCTACTGATATTGGATGAACCCACTGTGGGTATTGATGCCCAGAATAGGAGGGTAATATGGAGCGTGATTAGGTCCATGAGGGACGGCGGGTCATCGGTAATATTAACGACGCACTACATTAATGAGGCTGAGGAACTCAGCGACGAGGTTTATTTAATGAACAGGAGGATATTGATGGAGGGCACCCCAGGTGAGCTTAGAAGGAAGCTACCGTGGGTTGAGGTTAGGAGCGACGATGGCGATAGACCAATTAGAGTCGCCTGGGATGAGGCGTTAGGCGTTATAAGTGACCTTGTTAGGAGGAGAGCTCGGTTTGAGGTTAAGGAACCGACCCTGGAGGATGTTTTCATCGAGGTGTTCAGCAATGAGGCCAGGTAACGTATACGCCGTGGCCAAATACATTATACTGAGCAGCAGGGCCTGGATATACGCCGCCTTGGGCTTCACCTTAATGTTCCCTATACTCTGGCTACTGCTACTTAAAATGGTCGGCAATCCAATATACGTGGAGTACTTCATAGTGGGCACCGTGGTTAACACAAGCTTCGGCATACCATTCATAGGTGCCTCCCAAGATATTTCAATGTTCAAGAGGGAAACCATTTACAGCATGCTATTCGCCAACGGAGCGGACCACTTTGATATCGCACTAGGCTACATTATACAAGTCGTGGCATTAAGTACACCCTCTATAGTGGCCCTCCTAGCCCTGGCGGTGATCATGATGGGGATTAGGTACGGGGTGATCCAGATAACACTAGCCGTGGCCGCGGCTATATTAATATCACTTGCCTCAGCCCTGCTAGGCTATGCCCTAGGAGTTGGGGTTAGGAACTATAGGGTGGTTAACCAAGTCTCCCAAATAGTCCCATGGCCCCTCCTCCTCTTGGCCCCGGTCTATTACCCGATAACCATACTTCCAACGACCCTAAGGTACGTTGCCCTAATTCTACCAACAACATACATGGCATTCACCGTAGAGGGAGCCCTTAACCTAAACCTATCCACGCTGGCCATGGGACTACTGGGGATACTGGCCTACTCCTCTGCATCAGTCTTAATAACCAGGTACGCGATAGCTAGAGGTGAGGTGAATGGTTGATTTTAAAAGTGGAGTCCCAGGAGGATTTGGTAAAGGTTGGAAGGGCTCTGGCGAATCCCCTGAGGGTAAGGATGCTGTTAATGCTCACCCTGGAGTCGACATTTATACAGGACATAGCCCAGAGGCTTCACATACCCTATGCCCTGGCCCACATGCATTTGAAAATCCTGGAGGAGGCTGGTCTAATAGAGGGTTCCTACATAGTGGAGGAGAAGCCAAGGCCCCACTTGAGGAAGGTCTACAAGGTAAGAGACTTCAGGCTAATCATAGACAGGAATCTATTGCTGGAGCTGTCTCAACGATCAGGCTACCATACGGGTCAATAACAGCCATGGCCATTTCAGGCCTAGTCATAGGCGCAGGCGTGCCCGTGGCTCTATTCTACATGGCCTTCAAGATAGGCACTTGGCCATTCCTGGTTGCCGCCACTATACTGGGCGCTATAGCCATATTCTGGGGAGCAATCATGGTGATAGTAGCCTTCGTCCCAGTGATGGAAAACGTTGATGAACAAGCAAGTGAATTAAGGACGCAACTAAACATACACAAGGCAATGATGAGGAGCCTACTTGAGGAACTTGATGAGGTTGATTCAATACTCAAAGATATTAGGGACGAGTTAAAGAAGGTGAGCGAATGACCCTTAAGTACACCGAGATGAGCGATGAGGAGGTAATCGAGAAAATCAGGGAGAGAATTAGGGAGATGAAGCAGTTACTCAGCGAGATTAGGGATATGCTTGAGGTGAGATGAATGGCCGAAAAGTTTGATAAATACTACGAGTACTTCACGAGGGGGCACAGTGAGGACGCAGCGTTAACGGGAATATTCAACGTAATTAACGTGGGGCCCATTAGAATTAGGCTAAGGCCAAGCCTCGGCGTGACAATATGGCCACGTAGGTGGAGCACGGCCTGGCATGAAGAGGAGGCAAGTAACGCATATGTGGGCGAGGCCACGAGTGAAGACGTGAAGCTCATAAAACCGCCAGAGGGTATTAAGGATGTTAAGGGGGAGAAGGTCAGGGTAATTGATGCTGAGTTAGATACGGTAGAAGGTAAGTACGTGACCTTGATAAACGTGGAGGCGAAGAAGGTAGTAGGCGATGAGGTTAAACTGATAAATAGTGACGTTGAGGAGCTGTACTACAGGAAGAACTATACCCTTATCCAAAGCTCAGCAAAGGTGATTAAGAAGGCCGAATGACAATAAAGTGGAAATGCTCTTCTGAACTAGGAATTGAATTTCCAAGGAACCGATGCACAGGCCGTTAAATTATGATGCTCATACGGTGGGACAGGGCAGTTGCTTCCCAAAGAGTTAAAAACCCAAACATGGAATTGCATGCAAGCAATGAGTACAAAGCTAGATGAAATCATCATTGATTTGCTAAGGAGGGAGCTGGGAAACGATGCGGATCTAGTGATTGCTTTGTATGATGCATACAAGGCAAGGGGTCCTCGGGGGGTTAAGGATAAACTCAATGATTTGCTATCAAAATATGGAATAGAGGTGTGAGAATGAAGTATACCATAGGCAAGATAGAGCTAATTAATTTCAAGGTATTCAAGGGAGAGAAGATATTCGAGCTTGGGCCTGGCCTCACATTGATTCATGGACCCATAGGAGTCGGTAAGTCCAGCTTGATACAGTCGATAGAGTATGCATTGTATGGAGAACAGTTGGAGATAAAGGAGAAAATAGCTAGGCTCTCCGATCTAATAAACGAGGACAGCGATTACGCCAAGGTGGGGATATCCTTCTTGGATGGAAAGAATAGATTGAACATAGAGCGATCCCTTGTACGGCAGAAGGACTCTGCACGGCAGGAAATAATAATAGATGGCAACAAAGGGGATGAGAACGAATTATCCAAGCTGATTGGATTGAGCGACGATGATTTCGAAAGATTCATCCTGATAACCCACAGAACATTGGAGCAATTAGCGTATGGATCCACTCAACGCAGGACGGTAATAATAGATAGGTTGTTTGACATAGATTATCTAGATTCGATTTTAAGGCTATTGCCGATAGATGCAGTGGGCAAGGCAATAGATGATAGAAAAAGAGCCATTGCTGGAGCAGTGGATGCTAGGGAATTAAAGCAAAGATATGGATCGCTAGAGGCGGCGAAACGCCGCGCGGCGGAGCTGAGGGAGGAGATGGAGAGGAACAAAGCGGAGCTGGAGAAGCTCAGCGCGGCTTACGGGGACATGTTAAAGCGGCGGAGCGCCATAATGGGCAAGATAAAGGACGTGGAAGCTCAATATAGGCAATACATAATGCTGAGCGAGAAACTCAAGGAGCTACAATCGAGGGGACCCACATCAAAGAGGAGCGAGCTGGACGTGGCTGGGGAGGCCGAGGTGTTGAGGGCCATGTTGATGTCCCGGCTGGAGGAGAACTTAATGGAGGCGGAGGCCCAGGCATTGGCTAAGGCTTCCTCAATGGATGAATTGCTCACTGCCATGTATGATTCAATGAAGAGGTTGGAGGAGAGAACCAGTGAGATTGGGGATGATCTGCGTCAGTACAAGGATCAATCAGAGAAGAGCAGGGAGGAGTTGGAAAAGCTGAGAATGAGCGTTTCGCTCATGGATGAGAGAATTAAGGCATTGGAGCCAAGTGTGGAGAGGTATAGGGCGGCGGAGAGGGAGGCCGGGGGATTGCCGGCTGCCAAGGCAGAGCTTGAGCGACTCAGGGCCAGGTACGAGGAGGCGGAGAGGGAGGCTAGCTATAAATCCGCGCTCTCCGTAGTGATAAGCCACATCAGGGCCAGCGGGGATGAGAGGTGCCCCATATGTGGGTCAAAGCTGGAGGCCGGGGCATTGGATCGCATTAGGATAGACATAGATGAAGGAGAAGTTAGAGAGCTACGTAATAGAATCGATAGACTGGAGCGGCTTGTAGACGAGATGGAGCTTCTCCATCCCATCTACCTACAATACGTGGAGTTGGAGAAAAGGGCGCGCGAGGCGCGGGATAGGCTAGAGGAGGAGATAAATAAAATGGAGAGACTAGAAAGAGCCGTTAGGGACTTGGAGCGCAAGTACGCGGATCTATCCAATTTCCTCCCAGTGGTAAGGGAGAGAATGGAGAGGCTGGAGGAGGCTTATGAGGAGGCGGAACGCGTCAAGAGGATGGAGAAGATAAGAAGCGAATTATCCGGGTTGGAGCAATTATTGAGAGAACACAATGTTAACGTTGAGGAAGCCGTTAGATTAGAATCGGAACTGGGCGAGGTCAACAATCGTCTTGAATCCATCAGGAATAGATTGGAAGTGCTGGGATCGGAGTACATGCAGCTCGAGACTAAATTGTCCAAAGTGGAGTCCATGGGCATCGATGTAGAGAATACGCTGAAGGAGATAGAGGAGCTAGAGGGGATTTTATCGAGGTTCACGAGAATAAGGGATGGATTGTTGAAGGTCCAAAGAGAGGCAAGGCAACGAATAATAGAGGGGTTGGCAGGGGAGTTCAATTCCATGTTCAAGAGAATATATCCATATGGGGATTTAGGGGGAGTGGCCATAGAGCTCGAGCAGCGCGAGAGGGGGGATTACGCGTATGCCCTTTATGCCATTAGGAGGGGAAGGAAGGTACCCATGTCCAGGCTAAGCGATGGACAGAGACTCACAATAGCCATATCGTTCGTGTTGGCGATGTATAAGTTAATAGACCACAAGTTCGGCTTTATCTTAATGGATGAACCTCTCCCATACGTTGATGAGAACGTGAAAAAAGCCCTAGCCGCGCTGTTGGTGAACATATTGAGAGAGGGAATAACGAATCAAGTAATAATTGCAACGCAGGATTCCACATTGATGAATGTAATATCGGAAGAAGCAAAAGATACTGGAATCGGCATAGGAACAATAGAACTGGGCAAGTGAGATAGCCACTCATGGAGAAGGAAGCAAAAGCCGCTGAGTTTTCATTACCGAGAAATCGCCATGCATTCACTCCAATGGGGAATCGGGACCCCATAACTCTTCCACAAAATTAACCTAGAGGGAGAGACCTAGGATAACGTTAATAGATGCTCAGAACTGGAGTTGAACCGAACCCCTCTACTTCAACCTCCCTCGATCCCTTGACCGGAATCAGCCGCAAACCTATTGGTCGTCCCTTGGATCTAGATATGGAGTAGAGATCCTCTATTACCCCGCGTACCTTGAACACGTCGGAGACAGGTATGGGAACCATGTCGACGCCTGCCACGCACACGGAGGAATACATGGTTAAATCCTTGAACGATAACTCCCCCGACCTAGCTCGCTCCTTTAATCTCTCATCCTCGGCCAGGGGAAGCATAACTTCATTGAAGCCCAACTTCTTGATTGGAAGCTCCATTAGCTCCTTATTTACGCGCCATATGGACATCATGAAGCCAGGGGAGCTAAGCTTGCGTCCAAGCTGCTCCAACACGTCGACCACGGACTCCCACCCCCACGGGGATAGGGATGCATCAATGCCTCTATACTCAATGCCTGCTAGATCAGCCACCCTTCTCCCGAACTCCTCCGCTGACCTCAGCGAGGATAACTTAGCTCTCAAATCCTCAATATTAGTTACTCCAATTAAGTCCTTCGGGTAAAGCACCGCTAACGCGATGCCGGTCCCTCCCCTTAAATTAACGGAGGCCGGATAGTATGGGGTCTCCAATTCACCTCCAATCAGGGCGGCAAATCTCTTAGCTGCATCAGAGCCATCCTGCGAGATTATCCTCAGCACCTCAACCACGGTTTCCGCCTTACCTACATCATCCACAAGCACGCTGCCGTAGGACTTAGTCGTAATAAGCAACTTAGCCAGCGATGCCGCATTGACGGAATCCCTAGCCGCCAAGGCGGAATACACGTAGCCTCGCCTCTCGGCGATTCTGCCTATTTCCTCAACGTTGAGCCGCGGCCCCATGTATGGAAACGTAACTCGGCGAGTCAGCACTTCAAGTCCAGTTTCCTTAGATGCCTCGTTTATGGCTAGATCCAGCCTATTCAACATTTCATCCAAGTCGCTTACATTATCGTGAAACAAAGTAACAGCCCTTATCTTCATTAATGGGTAAAGCAACTGTTGATTTTAACGTTTATGTTCTAGGAGCTCCTTAGCAGAAGGCGGGGGTAGACCTTGAATTAAAGCATGCTCGATCGAATCCCAATTCGATCAGTACCAATACGTTGCATTGAATACGTGCTCCCGCGGATGAAGCTCCTTCAAGCTGCATGAATTTCTCAACGGACAATCATTACACTTCGGATTATCAGCGATGCATGTGGTTCTGCCGAAGCTCCATAAGAAATCATCTAATGCGAAGGGCTCCACGTCGCTCAGCATGGAAACCAGCTTCCACCCATATCTTATCAACATCCTAAGGAATACATCTTGTTGAGGCGTGAACGGCACTGCGTGCTCTATCATTTTCATGTATTCGCGAGATGGCTCTATAAGGCCTAGTCTGATCGCTAATCGCGACAGGTGATTATCGACCGCCACTTCCTCATTATGGACATCCACGAACTTGATCAGCCCACGACCGTGAAGGAATTTGGCCAATAGCATTGCCTTCTTTTCAACTGGATCAGTGAATGCAGTGAATGATTTTAACAACTCCACGAAGCCGCGGCCGCCGTTTATTAAGTGACCCCCGCTTTTCTTCAATAAGCTACTTGGGGATCCATCGTAAAGGAACTGGATTTTGGAGCCCACATCCCGGAGCAGGAAAGCCCTCACTCCATAATCCCACGCATCCCCAAGCCACTCCCTAACCCATTGAGGCGAGGCGGAAGCTAGCCTAGAGGGGAAGAAAGCGGAGGGATCCTTCTCCAGCAGCAGGCGACCCCGTAGCCACAGTAGGTCTGCTCCCCTATATTGGACCCCATTGATTTCTGTCTCGTATTGAAATCCAGGCACGGTGAGCCGGTGATCTATGGATACCATGGCCATGAAATACATTATCTGAAGATCCACGTCGATATCCGCACCGGGATAGAAACGCTGATCCATATAGGTATCTTGCCTCGATACAAGCGGCTTCACCGCTGCCGCCAACTCCCTGGCCTTCTCCAGGTTTATGTTGCCGGCATCATTCAGCGATACCCTTATGGAGCCCATCAACCCTAGGACGGCGGCCCATTAAAATGCGTTCCCACAAAAATATTAATTAGTTGGATTGAGCGCTGCCTTTTAGGATGATACCGGTAAGCACAATGGTGACCGGCCGCGGCACTGTGTCGTTCAAGATAAAGGGCAGGTATGGAGTAGATAAGCCCAGCAATTTCTCTGAGGTCATGAGGCCCATAGTGTCCTGGAACATGACAAGGAGGTGTAACTTGAAGTGTTTGCATTGCTATATAGACGCTGGTGGTGAGGATCCCAATGAATTAAGCACGAGGGAGGCAATGGAATTAATAGATCAATTCCATGAAGTGGGGGTCCCATTGATATTGATGAGCGGGGGAGAGCCATTGATGAGGAGGGATTTCATGGATCTGGCCGAATATGCTTCATCGCTTGGAATAAAGCTTGTTCTGTCCACTAATGGTACATTGATAACCAAAGAAGTTGCAAGGAGGCTCAGGGCGATAGGCTTCTCATATGTGGGGATATCGCTTGACTCCATAGAGGAGAAGTATCATGATGAGTTCAGAGGCGTCAATGGCGCATTCTCGCTTGCGCTGGCGGGAATACGGAACTCGCTGAGCGAGGGATTGGATGTAGGGCTTAGGTTTACCGTGACCGCATTGAATATAGATAACGTGGCTGATTACGTGGATTTCGCAGCCTCGCTGGGAGTGCGGCGAATAACGTTTTACCACCTATCCGCCAGCGGTAGGGCGGGCAGGCTCGGCGGGGAGTGGTGGTACACTCCATCCCAATACGAGAGATTCATAAATACCATTATCAAGTATGCAGAGAAGTACGCGGGCAAGCTGGAAATAGAGACCACATTGGCCCCATACGATGGCATATATATAGCCATGAAGAGCGAGAATCCGAGCGAGTACTTAAGATTCGTTGAATCAACGGGTGGATGTGGACGAAAAATAATATCGATATATCCAAACGGGGATGTCTATCCTTGCCAGTTCATAGATTTCGTGAAACTCGGCAATGTGAGGCGGAACAAGTTAAGGGATATATTGGTCAATGGATTGGACCTATTCATAAATACAGAGAAGTACTTGAGGGGGCCCAAGTGCGGCAATTGTAGATTCAAGAAGGAGTGCAAGGGAGGGGACAGGGCGCGCGCGTATTACCTGGGCGGCGACATGTATGGGGATGACCCTCTATGCCCAATTCCAAGCCTATTTAATGATGGAGGCAGCAAAGTCAATTAAACCGCCCACCTCCTTCCTGGCAAGCGGTATATCTTCGTCAGGGACCACGTCCTCCTTGTATCCCAAGTACATGGCTAGCGCAGTCCTCCACCAATTAAGCAACTCCGGCCTACTCATCGAGATTGATAAATAGATGACATACATCCATTGTTCCTTCATGGAGACTATCTTCTGGTTCTCCCTGTAAGCACCAATTGCCTCCACAGCCAAGGTGGCTGCCGCCCAGAGGGCCTCCGCTGCCCTAGTCCCTGTTAATTGCCTTGACCTTTCGAAATAATCCATAGCATACGAGAGCAACTCCCTCCCCCTTACCTTGCCTGGGTTAAGCGCTACGTCGTCGGGATCTCCCATGCCGATATCGTTCTTATTCAATCTCATACATGGATATACGGAATGGCTTGGGTTAAATATCTGCTGGCCGGTGACCCCAGCAAGCGATCACTTCTTTATATGAAGCCAGCAAGCGGCGTATATGCCGTTCTTAACCTCCACCATGGGAGGCTCCTCCCTCCTGCATATATCCATTGCGAACGGGCATCTTGGATGGAACCTACACCCACGTGGTGGATTCACCAGGCTGGGAGGCTCTCCTCCCACAACCTTCTTATCGTGGAATCTATTGGATGGATCTGGGTCAGGTATAGCCTCTATCAATGCTTGAGTGTATGGGTGTGCTGGATCCTTCACCACATCCCGATAAGGACCCACCTCGGCGAGCTTTCCCGCGTATAGTATTGCTATTCTATCGCTGAAGTACTTGGCAGTGGATATATCATGCGTGATGTATAGGAATGCAATGTTCATTTTCTGCTGAACCTCCTTTAGCAAGGTGAGTATCTCCACCCTAACCGAGGCGTCGAGCATGGAAACAGGCTCGTCGGCCACTATGAAGTCGGGCCTCAATATTATGGCCCTACCAATGGCAACCCTCTGCCGCTGTCCCCCGCTGAGCATGTGTGGATACTTATATAGATAGTCCTCCGGCGGGTTCAGCTTTATCTCATTGAGGGTGCGGATAACCATCTCCTCCCTCTCCGCAGCGCTACCGCCCACGCCGTGAATTATGAGGGGCTCCTCCAGTATAAACTTTATGTTGTGGAATGGATTTATGGCTGAGAAGGGATCCTGGAAGATCATTTGAGCCCTCCTCCTGAACCATGCCAATTCGGATTCCTTGGCCTTGGTTATATCCTTGCCGTCAAATATCAAGGATCCCCCGTTCAATTTATATAAGCGAAGAAGAGTTCGACCTAGGCTGCTCTTGCCGCTGCCGGACTCGCCTATCATTGCAACAGTTTCCCCCTTCCCTATGCTGATGCTCACATCGTCCACGGCCCTCACGTACCTCGTCTTTGAGAATAAGCCGGCCTGGACCGAGTACCACATCTTCAGTCTGTGGCCTATCACCAAGTGATTGGGGTTCAACCACGGCGAGTCAGCAATGGACGAGGCATACATCGCTAAACCCTTACTATCAATATTTAAAAAGATATCCTCCCCCCATTACGATAGGGGTAACTATTTTAAATTGATATATTGTTACTTATATAGCCAGCACGAAACCAAGTGCCTCCTAACGCCTTTATGCTCCACATCTATGTAGGGCGGCTCATCCCTATCACAGAGTCCCTTTAACTCTCCCCTAGAGGCAAAGTAGGGACACCTTGGATAGAAGTGGCAACCAGTAGGCGGGTTGATGAGGCTGGGCACCTCGCCCGGCATGAAGGTCAACTTCTTCTCACCCCTAAGGGTAGGCACGCTCCCCATCAATCCAACGGTGTATGGATGCTTGGGGGATACATACATATCATCGGAGCTTCCCCACTCCACTAACTTGCCAGCATACATCACGGCAACCGAATCGGCCAACTCGCTTGCCAATGCCAAATCATGGGTTATAAAGATGTAGGTTAGCTTGAATTCCCTCCTTAGCCTCTTCAATAGATTCATTATGTTAGCCTGGGTTATCACGTCCAATGCGCTGGTCGGTTCGTCCAATATGACCAACTTTGGCATCAATATCAGGGCCATAGCTATCGCCACCCTCTGCTTCATTCCACCGCTTAATTGATGCGGATACCTGCGAACCGTATCCCTAGGCAATCCAACCGCCTCCAGCATATCCATAGCCTGCATCAATGCCTTGTCCTTATCGACGCCGTGATGAATCACCAATGGCTCTATCATTTGCTCGCCTATGGTTAACACGGGGTTTAGGGAGTTCATGGATGCTTGCGGCACCCAGGCTATCTTCTTCCACCTATACTGTGTCCTGAACTCCTCATCGCTTATATGAAGTACATCCCTGCCCTCAAACCTTATCTCTCCATCAACTGAAGATACATTGCGTTCCCATAGCCTGATCAATGCCTTGGCTATAGTGGATTTACCACAGCCGCTCTCGCCCACCAACGCCAGCGTCTCGCCCTCCTCCAAATCGAACGAGACGCCGTCGACCGCCTTAACTACTCCCTTGCTTGTGGAGTAATACAGGCGCAGGTTATCTACTTCCAGGAGCGCCATTCCCATCACCCATACCTCAACCTAGGATTGACCACGGGCTCGCTGGCTATTGCAACCAATATAAACACTACCGCCACAAACGCTATGAGGAGGCCGGGCGGTATTACCCACCACCACATGCCAGCATACAATGCACCGGTGCTGTCGGCCCAGTAGAGGAGGTTACCCCAAGTTGGGTATGCGCTTCCAGCTAGGTTGAGGAAGTTCAGCGCAGATATCGTCAATATCGCGCCGGGCGCGCTGGTCACCAGCAGGTAGAGGGAGTACGGCATTATCTGGGGAAGTATGTGGTTCCTTAATATCCAGGACCCCCGCGCCCTACTATCTTTGCGCCCTCTATGTACTGGGCCTCACGTATCTGCATTATCATGGATCTTATTATCCTGGCCGCGCCGCCCCACGATAGTATGGAGAGGAACAGAATTGCATCCCATAGACTCCATGCGAAGAGAACCGAGAACACTATTAGCAATGGGAACGCCGGCATCGTTATCACTATATCCGTGATCCTGGTCAGCACCTCATCTATCCAGCCCCTGAAGTAACCGGACATTATTCCAACCACAATGGCTATCACCATCGTTATCACGGCGGACACTATCCCTATCTCCAAGTCTATTGGGAAGCCGGCCAGCAATCCCTCCCATAAGTCGTGGCCCTCGAAGTCGGTGCCCATCAATCCATACACGTTGCCCCTCATGATTACCGTGATGAAGTTGGGGTCCTTGGATGAGCCGGCCACGGAGCCGAACACCGTTACCAATATTTTCACGGTGTAATTGCCGTCGAGGGGATGTATCTTTCCATTATTTACTGTCTGAAACAGCAATGGAATTGGCGATTGAGTAGGGGCAAGAGTTATGGTCTCTCCCTTGCTGGAGAAGAAACTCAGTATCTGGTTCTCAACCTGGGGACTGGATGCGAGGTCTATGTATGAGCCGGAGAATTGCAGTGGACCTATTGATATGGATGATCCATCAGGCCTGTAAATAGTTAATTGAACTGCAGCCGACGAATTCTTGGGAATCCCATTTAATACCAAGTAGATATCCTGCCATGGAACGGAGTAGGGATTCTCTATGCTGAAAGTCGATGATATATAGGTGACCCCGTGATAGGTTGTGACCGACTCAAGCGGATTCACTGTGGTCTGGGGCGCCAGCTTTTGTGACGTGAAGTAATTAATCCACGCAGGCGGCGCATTGTCCGGGTTAAACTTCCAATACGATGGATTGTTCCAAATAGCCCCAAAATTGGGGGGCAGCGCAAAGTAGGAGTATATTGAGACTACCACCAGCACTATGAATAGGGCCGAGGCCACTTTCCCAGTGTTGCTGCTGAAGAACTCCCTGCTTATCTCGCTCGGCGACATGCCGAGAATCCTGAAACCAGAGCCCCTCTTCTCCTCCTTCTGAGTCATTGCTCCCTCACCCTCGGATCCAACATTATATAAAGTATCTCCAGTATGAACACTATCACTATATACAACAATGTTGAGGCATATGTTAACGCGACGACCACTGGAGTATCAGGCGTGCCGGCCGCCGTTATTGCAATGTTGTAAACATAGCCGAGGCCCCACCATTGAAACACCACCTCGGTAACCAGGAATCCGCCGAACAAGACGAATGGTATGGTTATCAAGATCGACGTCAATATTGCCGGGGCCGCTGGCCTTATTATGTACTTGCTGACCACTTGGTTCTCGGATAGGCCCTTTGCGCGGGCCACTGTCACGAAGTCCTCTTGAGCCACGTTCAGCACTACCGTCCTGGCGAAATAGGCCCAGCCACCTATATTCACTATGAGCACTGTCAATAAGGGCAGAGTCAAGTGCCAAAGCAGATTTAACACTGCGGAGGCATTGGCGAACACAGCCGCTGGATTAACCAGCCAAGTGCCGAAGTACTTTGGATCCAATATACCGCCGAAGGGGAAGTATATCGGAGAATGAACCTCCCTCAGCATCACGGCGAAGACTATTATGAAGACAATGCCGATCCACCACTGGGGCAATCCATTAGAGACGGCCGCGTAATACATGACTCCCCTATCGCTCAAAGAGCCGTATCGAAGCGCAGAGCGAGTACCAACGTATATGCCTATAACTGCGCTGAGCAGTATGCCAAGCGTGTCCAGTATTATGGTTCCAGGCAACGCCGATGCTATGATGTTTACCACCTTGCCGTTGCTCACGCCGTAATTCTGGGGGAAGAAGGAGTAGCCCCAATTAAAGCTCAACATGTCCCACATTATGTAGAAGGTACGAATTATGGGAGGCTGGTTTAGTCCATAGGCCTTCTCCAGCTGGGCCACTATGGTATTGTACACCTGCTGCGCCTGGGACGCTGCATTTGGATTGTGCTTAAGCACCGCCTGGGCCACTGCCCTGGCCTCAACCTTCACTTGATTCTCTAGAACCGAGGATGCAGGCCCCGATAATGCATAGGATATTATGAACAGTACCACTATCAATATCAACACTAGATTTATCGCCCTGAAGCCCAGGGACCTTAATAATCCCATATAAATTAATCATAATGGCCTATTTATTAATTTTGCCCGAATATAATAGACGATAAAATACATAGAAAAATGTATAAAATGGAAACAAGAAAAAGGTTTTTATCTCTCAATTTTTAATGCATTCACTGCTTCCTCCTGCCCAGCGCTAGCCAAACGCCGACCGCAACGACCACTATCACTATTATCACTACCACCGCTATCAGCAAGGAGCTTGAGCTAGTGGCAGGCGGAGGCGGAGTAGATGTAGTGACGGGGGGAGTAGATGTAGTAGTGGGTGGAGTAGTAGTAGTGGGTGGAGGCGGAGGCGGCGATACCAGCACAGTAGCCTCGTACTGAGCCGGTATTGGAACGGTTGTAGTATGGACAACTGCCAGCGCCTCATATGTTCCAGGCTGCAGCATGGCAGTCACAGAGGCGGGCACCGTCACGTTTACCACGCCGTTCGCACCGGTCACTGTAGCATTATATAATATCTCGTTAGTTGATGGGTTGATTATGTACACGGTGGCCACTGGATTGCCGACTCCCTGTACCTTTATGGTGAAGGAGGCTGTCTCGTTGGACACTATGCTGGTTGGGGAGAAGCTGACCACTGATGGAGCGAAATTGCCCTGCGGCGGGAACTGGGTTATGCCCTTGGACGCATATATCCTATTGAACCAGTAGGAGTAATTGAATGGATAGCCACTCCATGCCACCAACGTGGCCGACTGCGGAGTCACCGTTATCAACTGCTTCAGTATATAGGGACCATTGCTTATGAACATATTGCCGTAGGTGTTGTAGAAGTTAAGCGCGTCCTGGTAGTCTTGAACCGCTTGGCTGGTGGTCAAGAACGAGACACCGTTTATGTTGAACACGCTCCCGTTATCCCACACGTAGCCCGACGCGGTCCAGTTCCTCAGTATGCCGGCCAGCACGGCTGAATCCCCTGCCTGGCTAATATCTATTTGATGCGTATTAAGCGACGATGCCTCACTGCTGGTGAAAGCTCCCTTGCCCTCAACGAAGTCCTGCAACATGGCGGCATACACCTCCCATGGAACTACCATTGAGTAGAGACCCGGCGCATAGTAGGCAGCCACAATATTGGGGTCTGGGAACCAGTAATTGCCGTATACCACCACAGTTCCATTATTGAAGAACTGCAGGCCAACTATCTCAGAAGTGGTGGGAGAGATTATTCCCTGCAAGTCAGATAACGCGCTGGCGGATGGGCCCAAGTCCTTGCCTAGCTGGGATAAGTCAAACCATAGATAGTAGTTGAATATGACGTCCGCCATAGTTATGGGCTGGCCGTCCTGCCAGTTGGTGCCAAGCCACGTACCATTGAAGTATAGGTAAACTATGTCCTTGGCAGTGTGCCCAGGACCCACGGGGACCCACTTCTCCAGCGTGGCGTTCCAAATCACAGCGTTGGGGGGAACTGGATATGTGGCGGATGCACTGTTTACATTCATCACGGTCCTCCACGCTCCCCTGAACGGCGTTGGCTCCCCACTGGTGGGGCTGTAGAACATGAATGGATCGAATAGGAAGCCGCCGAAGACATCCGCGCTATATGAATCAATCGAGTAGTACCAGCCTATCGGGTCCCAGGGGAATTGGGCCACGTGCAGCATGCCCACGTTGAGGACGCTGGGATGGGCCGAGTTGTAGGCAAACTTGACGCCAACCGGGTTGAAGCTCTCAAGACCCATTAAGCTGGGCAGGTAATCCTTAACCGTGTTGAGGACGGGATACGAGACGGCCCTATAGACCACCCATACCCTAATGGCTTGCTGGAAGCCCATCAAGTCAGATATCTCGGAGTACTTCTCGAACTGGGCAAGCGAGGAGAAGTTGCCCGTCGCAACCATATAGGTCAAGTTGTTTATGGTAGAGTTAGCGTAGTTATACCAGCCGGGAGTACCCCATCCAGGAACGTTGCCGTACCAAGTAGCGAACCAAGCATCGCCGGCCCCGGTGTCCCAGGGCTCGGGCGTCACCGACCAAGCCTCGGTGTAGATGCTCCAAGACATGTTGGCCGGATTGGTGCCGTACACTATGGATAGGGCATCTCTTAAGCTGCCGTACTCCGGACTAACGGTGAAGCCTAGGCTTTGAAGCGCAGCCATGAACATCTGGCCCATCTTATACCTGAACTCATCGTCGTTCCTTATGAAGAACTTTATCGTGACTGGCTGAGGCGTGGTGGAGCCTGGAGGCAGGTAGTACCACATATGGTTCATGTAAAGTATCCTGCCGTGCCAGACTGGATCCGTCTTATTCAATTGCACGAAGTAGGAGTATATTGATGCGTTGACGAAGGATGGATCGTAGTGAATGTTGTACTTGAGTATAGATGGAAGGATCAATTGATAGTTATTGGGGGCGAACACAGATGGCCAAGCTATCATGGGTTGAGCATTGCCGCCGAAGACCTGGGATATCACGCCGCTCCTATCCACGAGGTAATTCATGAGGAACCTAACATACGTGTATGCAAATGGATTGAACGTGGTGTTGCTGGGGTATGGGTTGAACAAGTAGTCATATATGGATATTGGAGCGGGAGACACGAAAGTTATGTTGGGATTAGTCGATAGTTGGGACAAGGTGCTGGGCGGGAGCGCCCATGGATTCAGGAACAGATCTATCTTACCAGAGGAGAAGTACTGAGCCACTTGGCTAGATGATACCTCATATATGTTCACAGTCTGCGGCATTTGCTGCGCGTTTACTACCAACGCTAGAGCCATCGCCAATGCGATGGCCAGCGCGAGAATTCCGATTTCCCTGCGCATGTCATGAACTATTGTTTCTTATTTTTAAGTTTTTCTCTATATATGTCGCTTGTTATTTGAGAGAAACCTAGTATAACTAGCACTATAGTGGCAATGAATAGGATCAATGAAGCCCATAACAATGCCCAGAAAATATATGATCTATTTAGTTCGTACACCTTGTAATTCAACGGAACAGATGCATTGCTGAGGGTCATGTTGGTCACCATGGTGAAGAAGTGATATTGGGCGGTCGAGTTAATTATTACCGAGCCTGGAATCACGTAGCTAGTGTCAGGCACTATTCTATAGTAGGACACAGTGACATTGCCGGATTCATTCCCCAGCTGCACCACGACTATGCTGCTTGGAGGGACCGTGAACGAGATCGATGAATTAATCCCAAAGGGGGATATGGTTCCGCTCCCCAACACAGTCACATCATATGGGTGAAACTCCACATATATTGCAAGCAATACTGTCACTATGCCTAGGAAAATCCCAATCAAGAAGGGCTTATTTCTGGCCACGTGCCTCCAAAAACCCATGAATCAATAATCAACCGTCGGTTTTAACCTTGTCGGTCTCCGGCGAGTTACCCCCCTCCCCCCTCCCCCGAAGAGATAACTACTCAAGCTTTAGACGCAGTTCTTACTAACTATAGATGACAACGCATTATGCTCAAGGTAGGGCATGAGCCAGACAAAAATTAAAAATGCATGCATAAAGCAAAATCAAGGACCCGTAGCTCAGCATGGAATCAGAGCGGCGGCCTTCTAAGCCGTAGGTCGTGGGTTCAAATCCCACCGGGTCCGCCAAAAACTCATCATAATACGGATTATAAGTCTTCGCCATCTTCTAGGGACGGCCAGGTTTTTAACTACTGTTTGCTACGTTTGTAGTGCGTCCGCTACTGAGCCGATTAGAGTTAGCGGGGGATATTAAGGAGGAGTTGAGGAAATTAAAGATTATCCTTGGGAGACTTATTATGATATGATAAAAAAGAGGACAAGCCTAGCTCTTTAGGACGGGGTGAAGCTTTTAAGTTAGTGTTTGTTAGGTTTTTGTCCCCTACTGGTTAATTCTTTGAGGATGGGGGGCTGGGGCCGACTACCCCAGCAATACCAGTAGGGGAGGGGGCCAAGTAGCCCTAAAGGGGCGTAACCCCCAAGAGCCCGGGAAACCCCCCACCCCTCAAGGGCGGGGAGGAGGTCAGTAGGGGATTTTTCAATCCTGTATATCTACAAGGCAATCAACTAAATAATATCTTAGGGGCAATTTCCTTAATTATAAAGACCGAGTTGCTGACGCATGAATGCAAAACAAGCAAAATCATGCCTGTACAGACAATTGAGGACGATGATGAGGAAAACCGATAGGTAAAGGCATGGCATTGAATGTATAAGTGATCGAGTTATACCCATTCTGCACATTATTGCGTAGCACTAAAGCCCCCACCGCTCTGACCTGGACCGGGGAGGCGTGCATTGACTTATTGGACTAGTTACCTCTTCCTATAAGCATCGGCTTCACTGAAATCCAAGGCAATTCCCGCCCCTAGGTGCAGAGGACCCCAAGGTGAGAGACATTTATGCTGAGGCCGCGTAATTATGGGGGATAGTCTTATAAATGGTATTAGATATGAACAGCTTTATGCGCAATACATTGGCTAGGCTGCTTAATCCATTCGTGAAAGGCGAGGCGGAGCTATTTAATGGCTTGAGGCGGCACGTGGAACTCGCCCATAAAGCCATCATGCTATTGGAGTCTCTGTCCTCAAATCCGTCCGGCAGCGACATATCGTCCATTATATCGGAGGTATCAATACTGGAGAACCAGGGAGACGCCATAAGCAGGGAGTTGACGCAGGAAATATCGTCGGGGGCCATATCAACTCCATTGATAGGGGACGTGGAGATACTGGTGGGTAAGATAGATGATATACTGGATAAGACGTATGTCTTGGCCAGGGAGATGAAGCGTGCATTGACGCTATGCAACACGCCGGCGGTTTCATCAATGGTTCAGAAGAACCTGAGGGAGGAGATACTGTTGACCAAGCGTGGATTGGAGGATTTAATGGGCATGCTTGACTCCATAATTAAGGGCGAGCCCAGATCGGGCCTGCGAGACCACACGCTTGCCATAGAGAAACTGGAGGAGATGGTAGATGACGTTAAGGATAACGCGATAGATGAGCTATACGGCAACGTCAAGGAAATGGGTTATGCAGAGTTCCTCAGCTTGCTCAACATGATTTTCGAGGCGGACGATATAATGGATGCCATAAAGGACGTCTCCTTCATGGTAATAACCATCCTCAGGAGCATGGGATCATGATGCTGATATATTACTACGTAATTACATATTCATTAGTAGCCATCTCCACCTTCCTGGTCTCCGCCAATAACCTATCCCTGATAGTGGGGCCCGTCGTGGGGAGCCGCCTCGCCAAGCCTCAGGCCGCCATACTTATGGCGGCGGCCGGCTACATATTAGGCCTGGTAATCCAGGGGAGAAGCATGAATGTATACCACGTCCCTCAGCCCGGGCCAGCAGTGCTCTTCGCCGTCAGCTTGGTGGTGTTCACGATCGGGGAGGGGTCTCGAATACCCATGTCCATAACGAATTCCCTTTACATGTCAATAAACGGAATACGGCTGGTCAATGGGGGGCTGCTCGGCAACTTCTACACAGTGGTAGGTTATTGGTTCATCACTCCAGTAATACTGGCAGTCTTCTCCTATTTGGTGTACCTAGTCATACGATACTACAGCGCGGCTAATCCAATAAGATATATAGCTTGGTTTAAGTTGCTGGTGATAATTCTATCATTCATGGTTGCATACTCGTTCGGAGCAAATAACCTAGGCCTAGTGTGGGCTCTATCCGGGCCGAGCCTGGGCAATTTACTGCTTATATCGGCAGTATCGGTGCTAGGCGCCATAGTGGGAGGCAGGAGGACCTTGGGAGCCTATGGTAGGATGTATGGGTTTGGACCCATGACTGGAACGGCGGCGCAATTGTCCGTATTCATTGCAATGGAGGTGGCAACCGTGTTCTCAATACCGATGACGCTCACTCTCAGCGTCACTGGTTCCCTCCTGGGCTTAGCATTCGCCCACAGGTTCCGCTTCATAAACGTCAATTACGTATACTTGGTGCTAATGGGGTACTTCGCCTCCCTCCTGTTATCGCTGTCCCTGGCATTCATAATCTTCAAGATCATTGTATAGAGAAGTGGATCGCAGCTGAATTCATAGAGGGGATCTCAAGCCCTCTCAACGCCGCAGACGGGGCACTTGGGGTCTCGCTGCAGCTCCACGTAATCCACAATGCCGTTATTTAGATCCACCACCAATAACTTATTCAGCAGCGCCGGCCTGAGACCAGCCGCTATCCTTATGGCCTCGCTTGATTGAATTGACGCTACCACCCCGGCAACCGGCCCTATCACCGAGCTGCAGTCGCCCGTCAGGCACGCAATGCCTTCATCGCTTACCCCCAGCCCGCTTAGCTCCCTAATGCATGGAGTGATTCCTGGAATCACTGTGGTGGCCATCCCCACCCACCCATTGATTGCGCCATGGCTTATCGGCTTTCCATGGTGAACCGCCGAGGCGTTTATGAGCTGCCTAGTTCTCCAATTATCGACTGCCAGAACCAATATGTCGGCCTCCCTAACTACCTCCTCTGCGTCGTCTTGATCCATTATCGCTCTATTCACCGCTTCGATCTTGATCTCCGGATTAATCTCCCTGAGCCTCTTGGCCGCTGCATCTGCCTTGGGCTTCCCCAAGTCGCTTGATGTATATAGTAATTGCCTATGTAGGTCCGAGACGGAGACCGAGTCGAAATCAACTAGCACTAACCGCCCAACTCCAGCGCCTGCCAAGTACATGGATGCAATGGACCCAAGACCCCCAAGCCCTATCACCGCGATCGAGCTTCTGCCAAGCCTGGCTTGCCCGTCAAGGCCCAGCAATGGTACCTGCCTCGCGTATCTCTCCATGGCGGGCTTCCCCGTCTCCGCAAAATAAAGCCTGCGGGGAATCTTTTTACTGAGCCGGTCTAGGCGAGCGCAGTGAGGAGGATAAATAGCACGTGTCCCGGCGAGGTGCGGCAAATGGCAATATCGCTCGCCGTCACATATGGAGCATTTATGGTGGTGTTCTACGAATTATACCCGATTTACGTCTCGGCAATCTCCGTTTTCATAGCAGTTGCTTCTGGCTTCATGGGTCATGAGTTGATGCATAGGTACGTGGCGCGAAGCCTGGGCTATATAGCTTGCTATAGGATGTGGACGTTGGGGCTAGTCATGCTGGCCCTAACCGCTGTGGTCAGGATACCGATGGGAATGGCCGGCGCCGTTCAGATAGGGTATAGGACCAGGAGCGACCAGCCAAGCCGACGTGCTTCCGCTCTTATATCGGCCGCTGGCCCCCTAAGCAATATAGCGTTCGCGCTCACGTTCTTTTCACTATATGAATACGTCTGGCATTCCCCCATAACTTACATCCCGTACGCCGTGAACGCATGGTTTGGACTAATGAACATGATCCCGATCCCTCCCCTCGATGGGTTCAAGGTAATCCACGAGCGGGAGTACGGGCTTTGGACCGTGGCCATGATATCCGCCATACTCTTATCCATTCCATACCTAGAATCCATAATCTGACCCCTCCCTAGCCCAGCCTTCATTCGAAGTCCACTCCTTAGGCTAAAGGACGGGCAACGGATTTTTCTCGTCATCTATTTTTTAAATTTTAAAAGCCCAACCCTCGGGAGCACGCAATAAGGCTTAAGTAGTGGCCGCCTCCCTGGGGAACGTAATGTATGCGGGGAGCCTTGTAACCACGGGCAAGGCGCGGGAATTTGCTTCGTTGATGATGATGGGATGAGCTGAGGTATGATGATTGATTTTCACTGATGGTATTGTCCCACACGTTGAGCTCCCCTATGAAAATCCCCAATCGTATGATCAGAGTTGGAGTGTGTTTCCAAGGAAAATAGATTTTAATTTATATGCGGGCTTAACTCCTCTATTGAGGCGCGGCGCTTATTCCCATCTCCTTCAATGCTACCATTAAGTCATCGGTCAATATGCCGCTGTACGTTCCATAGAAGTAGAGAGCCAATGCAATCAACGCGGCCACCACCACATCCCATGGGAATGGTATCACGGCCGTGGTGAACACTAACCCGTAATTGGCGGATCCAAGGAATGACAGTATCACTGAGGTGAATATTACCGCCACGACCCACCATCCAGCCCTGACATGCTTCGCTGCATCCTTATTGGCGGTGGTGGAGGAGAGCCACAGCGTGAATCCTATAGTCATTGCCAAGGTTATCAATATGTAAATCGTGAAATCCAGGGCCGCGCCCGCGGTCAATGGTATAGTTGATGGAGTGGGGGAGGGCCAGCCCGTGGGCGCTATGATTGGCTTGTAGATTAGGAAGTACGTGGAGATTATCAATATTGCCCAGTAAATTATGCCGGCAGCGGCGGCGCTGGTCCTATTCACGTTGTATCTATTAACCATGGTATACATATAGAAGAGAGGCAGGCCACCCATCACCAAGGCAAATACGAACCAGAGAGTGTAGAAGGTGCTCCAATACACTATCAAGTAAGCCGCTATGGATGCTATCGCCGCTATTAGGGAGGCTGCGGGGAGCCGTAGGGGACGCGGCGCGTCCGGTATGGTCTTCCTGAAGCTCATTAAGGCAGGCCCGCTCACCACATACGTGAAGACCGTGGTTGAGGTTATGAAGCTGGATATGGCGAACCAGGTCGGGAACGGCAATAGGAAGATCAAGCCTATGACTAGGGATGCTATCATGGGGAGCAACGGTACCTTGTACCTGTTTAGCTTAAGGAATGCACTGGGCAAGTGGCCGTCGGCTGCCATTCCATATATGGTTCTCGAGGTAGTGCCTATATATATCCATCCCGTGCCGGACGGGGATACTATTGCGTCTATCAGCAATATTATCCCGAACCCGGCCAGCACGGCCACGCCGCTGAGGGTCATTATCTCATAGAAGGGCCCGCTGGCCAGCTCGGTCTTTCCCAAATCAGCCCAATCCCCGGGAGATATGGGCCCCACCACTTGGCCTTGGGAATTAAGTATGTGAAGCTTGCTCCAATCCACTGCCCCTATGAAGGATACTTGGAGCAGCACGTAAATTGCCATTACTATTATGAATCCTAGTATTGTGCCCCAAACCACATCGGTTGGTTTCCTGGCCTCCCCGCTGAAATCAACGCCTTGCCTGAACCCCAAATACGAGTACGCTATGCCCGTGGTAGGTATTGCCAGGAAGATCGCTGCAGCACCATATGGTATGAAGCCTCCGGGCATCGCAGTGAAGTTAGTGGCGTGCATGGCAAGGCCGATCAATAATATGAATGTCAGCGTCGGTATAATTAATTTCCACCAACCAACTCCGGTGTTGGTCTTTCCCATAACTTGAACGCCGTACCAATTCAAGAGGAAGAAGAATATAGTCAATAAGGCGGCAACCCCTATTCCGGCCAGGGTTATGCCGCTGGAGGTGTAGAGTTGCGGAATGTAGGTCGACATATAGGTGACCGCAGCTATGGCCTCGCTGGGAGCCACGGTCACCGCGCTCAGCAGATACGACCAAGCCAGTATGAAGGAGGCGAAGCCGCCGTACGCGTACTGGGGATACCTAACTATTCCTCCGGATTTTGGAAGCATGCCGCCTATCTCGGCGAACGTGAGGGCGACGAATATCATTAGGAAGCCAGCTATTATCCACGAAAGTATTGCCCCAGGTCCCGCGGCCGTCGCGGCGCCCTCGGAGCCGAAGAGCCAACCGCTTCCTATCATGGCGCCTATGACCAGGAACGCTATATCCCATCTGCCCAGGGCACGGCGCAGCATTTTGTCTGATTTCTCAGCCTCAGCCTCGCTTATTTTTCTATCACCCGGATTCTCTTCAGATCCAGGCATTCTAGAAATATATATTATTGATTTTTAAGCATTGCTGGCATTTTTCCTATTTGGGCAATAAATTAGGTAAATTAATGAAGCAAATCTCAGTTATACACATGTAAAAAATAGCTATCAATTTAAAACATTCGCATCCAACAGACGAAATCAATAGGCCGTGACCCTTAGATGTTAACCACATAACAAGGCACTACATAGCATTAACCCTCTTCTCCTGGCCCCAAGGACGAGACTTGGCTTTTATGATTATGAGGAGCATCCATCACTAAAGTCACCTTCAATTATTACAATCAATGTTTTGGGAAGATTTTTATTTCTCGGGCACAAGGCAATGCATTGTGGATAGCGTCGTGGATGCGATGGATAGATTATTGATGAAGGCATCGTCGCCCAGTTTTTCCAGGGCGGTCGGTAAGTCCACGGTGGAGGACGTAATAGCAGTGGTCAATGCGCTGCGGGAGAGTAAGTGCAAGGCATCCATCGATTTAGACGAGGCGGAGCGATTGCTGGGCAACTACTACATAGCGGAGCACAGGGTTAGGGATATAATACGTAGGATAATTGATGTAATACTCGATAGATACGGTGGCGAGCTCAAGAAGGTATACCCGCTGCTCCCCGCGGAGTTCAGGGACGCCTTGGGGTCGGCGGCTAATTCGGATGATTACCTGGATAGGTTGGTGGACGCGCTGATTAAGGAATTGCAGGGACCGGAGAATGATTTAGCGGAGTTGGTGAGGATTGCCAGGCAGGCGAGGAGCGAATGCGGCAAGTAGTTGTATCTGCCCCCGGCGTGGTGAAGCTGTTCGGGGAGCACGCAGTCGTTTATGGGAAGCCGGCAATAGCCATGGCCATAAATAAAAGGCTCCGCGTGGCGGCATTGCCTAGGTCTGATGGCCACGTAAAGATAATTGCGCGGGACCTCAAGGCAATGGGATTGATAATAAACGTGGCTGGTAATGGAGAAATAGCAATAGAGACGGAGTACGGGATGGCCATGAATGCCATCTCGTACGTGAGGACCGCAATAGAGGTTGCCAAGAAGTACCTCAGGGAGCCCAGGGGGGTCGAGCTGGACATATCGTCCGACATGCCTGTGGGGGCCGGGTTGGGCACATCGGCGGCTGTGGCGGTCGCGTCGATAAAGGCGTATGCATCGGCGTTTGGCTATCACTTAACCAATGATGAGGTGGCCTCCCTGGCACATGAAGTGGAGAAGACCGTGCAAGGCGCCGCGAGCCCCATGGATTCCACGGTATCCGCTCTAGGCGGCATCCACATAATAACTCTACAGGACAGGAGCAGGCTAAGCATGGGGCCGCTTCCATTGGTGGTGGGATACGTGGATAGGGAGTCCACGACGAAGG
This sequence comes from Thermocladium modestius, assembly GCF_055398215.1. NCBI lineage: Archaea > Thermoproteati > Thermoproteota > Thermoprotei > Thermoproteales > Thermoproteaceae > Thermocladium > Thermocladium modestius. Next base: position 989,562 of record NZ_AP043731.1, read on the forward strand.
ACTTGGTTAATAACGTAAAGGAATTGAGGGCAAGATATCCAGCCTTGATAGGCTCAATAATGGATGCGATAGGGGAGGCGGTTCTGCTGGCGCGCAATGCCCTGGAGTCCAACGATTTGGCAACTGTTGCCGAATTGATGAACATAAACCAAGGCTTGCTGGAATCGCTGGGGGTGTCCACCGGAAGGATAAATTCATTGATCTACGCCGCGCGGAGGGCGGGGGCCCTCGGCGCAAAGCTAAGCGGCGCCGGCGGCGGCGGCATCGTAATAGCGCTGGCCCCCGAAGCCGTGAAGGAGGTGAAAATAGCCATGGAGATAGCGGGGGGCCATTCATTCCCAGTTGAAAAGGATGATGAGGGGGCACGCGTAGATGAAGGCTGATAAAGCGGGCGCTTAACGGAGCAGCCTAGGGCCGGGAAGAGACTGGAAATAGATCTAATAAGTCAACAGACGTGGGGAGCAATCGATTGTGGGATGGAAGCGATTTCTCAGGATGGAAGTGGGACTTGATTTCCTATGTCCTCCGATACCTTGTAGCCGGGCAGCCTAGATAATTCATTCTGGAAGCTCGGCGATTTAAGCATCTCTATGAATGCCTTCACGCTATCCTTTGCCAATCTGGAGCGCGGCACCGCGAAATCGTATTTCTCTAGGGAGAGAGGTATGAAGTCCAGGCCATACATGTGGGCGGCGGCCCTTATCCCCACCCCAGCATCTGCCTTGCCCTGGCTCACGGCGGCCGCCACAGCCGTGTGGGTGCGCACTTCGTAATAGTAACCGTTGATTCTTCCCATTAAATCGTTAAATGACACGCCATCCTCAGCCGCTATTCTCTTCAACAAGGAGTCCAGCAGGAATCTTGTACCTGCTCCCTTATTTCTGTTAACGATAGATACATCGCTTCTCAATAGATCCCTGATCCCCCTTATCCCCTTCGGATTGCCCTTGGGGATTATTATTCCCTGTTCCCTGGAGTACCCTCTTATCAGCACGACCTTGCCCTTGCCGTATTTCTCCACGAAGGGCAGATTATACTCTCCGCTTTCCTCATCTATTAAGTGCAGGCCAGCCACGTCGGTCTCCTCATTCGATGCAGCCATCAACCCATTCAGCGAGCCGACGTTTATTACCTTGACCGTGACCCACTTGGGAAGGAGGCGCGCCATTATGTCTATTCCCAAGTCATGGCTGCCCACGAAGTATAGGTTGGCCGGCTTGTATTCATGGGTGAATAATGTGACCGTCACCTCGTCTCCCTTATCCATGAATTCCACGTTTTCCGGAACCTCCATGAATCCATCAGCGAACGCGAGCGTTGATATAGCGCCCGACTCCGCTGGGAGCGGGTAGGCCAGCACTTGGTTGCCCACGTCGACTAGGCTCACGGGGGTTAATGCACGCCGGCCGCGGGCGCCCTCGGCCTTATTGGCAAGCCTGGCCTTGATCTTTACCGTGTCCAGCGGGTAGCACTGCATGGCTGATAAGAGCGGCTTCACCAATAAATTGAATATCATTAAGGAGCTGTTGGGATAGCCGGGGAGACCTATCACCAACTTGCCGCCGGAGGTGACAGCGGCCACGGTAGGCTTGCCTGGCTTCACCTTAAGTCCATGTATCACGATGCCGGGTGGGCCCATGGAATCGAGCACCCTGTACGTTATGTCGGCCACGCCCGCCGATGTACCGCCGGACACCAGAACTAGATCGGCATCAAGCCCCTTCATTATCATTTCCCGTATCTGGCCCTCGTCGTCCCCAGCAATTCCAAGCAGCACGGGGACCCCGCCCGATTCCCTAACGGCGTGGGATATGCTATGGGCATTTACGTCGTATATCTTGCCTGGACCCAATGAGCCCCCCACATCGACCAACTCATCGCCTGTGGACACTATTGCCACCCGGGGCCTCCTTATCACGGGCACCCTCCTCATCCCTATCGACGCCAAGACCCCGGCCTCCCTCTCCCTCACCTGGGTGCAAGCCCTCAGGACGAGCTCGCCCATCATTATATCGGATCCGGCCGACATCACGTTCTCGGTGGGAGTCGCGGATCTGTAGATCACCACCTCTCTCCCCTCCGCCTTAGTGTACTCCACCGGAATCACGGCGTTGGCTCCCTTAGGCATGGGAGCGCCCGTGGCTATCTCCGCTGTTGTCCCCCTGGTTACCTCCATGTTGGGAACATCGCCCGCGTTTATCCCGCCGACCAGCTTAAGCCTCGCCGGGTGCAGCTCATCAACATTGAAGGTATCCTCCGCCCTCACGGCATACCCATCCATGGTAGCCCTATCGAAGGGAGGAACATCCATGTTGGAGTAAACGTCGGCGGCGAGCACCCTCATGTAAGTCTCCTCTATATCCACGGTCTCAGCATCAAGGACCCGCACGTAGCCGAGCAGCTTGTTCAGCGCTTCCTCCGGCGTCAGCAGGTTATGGAAGATAACCCTCTTCACGCTAAGCTCGATGCAAGCCTCGTTTAAAACCCTTAGTGGATGCCTAGCGCAATTCCTCGGCATAGCCTCAACGCCGTCATGTTATTCCTCTCTTTAACTAATACAAGAGAAGAATTTAAAAAGACACTTCACGTAAAAGGCACAATGCAGATAGTAGAGCTGGGCCCAGAGAGGATAGGCGATATAAGGAAGCTGTACGAGGGACTATCGCGGGAGTCGATAGAGAGTAGATTCATGTGCCCAGTGAAGGACATCGATTCCTACGTGGATAGACTGCTCAAGAGGAACCCAATTATGCTGGGCGCGGTGGACGGCGGAGAGTTGATCGGCGTAACGGAATCATACCCCTTAGATGATGGGGAGACGGCGGAAATAGCGGTCACGGTGAGGGATGACCATCAAGGAAGGGGGATAGGTTCGGCCTTATTGAGGCACACGCTGGATTACTTGGCCAGAAGGGGATTTAGAAGGGCAGTGGCGTACACGGCCGTCGATAATCTGAGGCTGATAAGGATGGGCAGGAAATTCAACGGCAAATTCAGATACATGGGCGACATGTACGAGATATCGTTCGATCTTGAGAAGCAGCAAGCGATAACGGCCACAGCTTGATTTTGAAAACTAATGATCACCATCCACCCTAAGGACATGCTTCCATGGCCGTCCCAAGCATTAACCCTCGGGGAGGCATGCCTTAGCTACATAACAGCGATAAAAAAACATTCTCCTGCCCACCACATCCCACTCCCCATAATTACAACGTGTCTATGCTTAAAAGCCAATAACAGTTTTACCTTCGGAATTGGAAGAACCCATCCACTGGAGGGAGCGGGGAGAATGCTCTTGACGAAGTCGCGGAGCGCGCCGAGCAACCGTAAATAATGGCCTTAGGTGAACCGATGGAGTCGGCATCCTCGGCGGGCATTATGGCAACAAGCCGTAGCTCCGCTTGGGAGGGCCATTCCATTCGGGATATCATCGATATGGATTTGAACGGGACGGCCAACTTGTCATATGAATTCCCTGCACTAAGGTCACTGGACCCCGATTCTTTGGTAAAGCCACTTGCGGAGCTCCTCCAATCGCTCCTTGCTTGAGGCCTCTATGGTGATTCTCAAAACATCCTCCGTGCCGCTGGGCCTGACCAAGAACCAGGAATCCCCGTAATCCACCCTGACCCCATCCATGGTGACGGCATCGCCCACCTCCCTCCTTATCGCGTCCACCGCCGCTAAGGCCTTGTCCCTGGGCATCTCCAACCTGTCCCTGTGAATATACATTCGCGGCAGCTCTGAGTAGTACTGTGATAAGCTCTTCCCGCCCTTGCTCAAGACATGCATCATAAGAATGGTGGTGGATATGCCGTCGCGGACCGGGTGATGCCTCGGCCAAATGAAGCCGCCGTTATCCTCGAAGCCGCATAGCCCGCCTATTTCCATCAAGGTATGGCTGACGTCGACTGAGCCCACCCTCGTCCAGACCAGCTTCCCACCGCGGCGCTCCACCTCAGCCTTGACGACCGACGAAGATGACACGGGGGTGACGACGTACCCTCCCCCGCTCTCCTCCAGCAACGCGTTGGCGAGTATCACGCCGCTCCTATCCCCTGGAACCACCTCTCCCTCGCCCGTCATGAACATGGATCTATCCCCGTCACCATCAAATGCCACGGCGAAGTCCACGCCCAATTCCTTCACGGCCCGCGCGGTCTCCGCTAGGGTGTCTTGCCTTGGCTCCGGGGTTCGTCCCGGAAATAAACCGCTTAAGTGGCCGTTTATGGATTTCAACCTGATCCCCAGTCCATCCAGTATCTTTGGAAGAACTAGGCTCGCCACGCTGTTGGCGAAGTCCGCAGCCACGGTGAATCTGCCCTTTATTGCATTCATGGGGAGGAGATCGTAGAGGTGCTCCTCGTATCGCTTGAGGAGGTAATCAAGCTCGACGCTAATGATTGGCTTAACATGGTCGAACGACTTGGCCGGCCTGGCCTCCCCATAAAGGGACTCTATCCTCCGCTCCTCGTCTCGGGACACCTCGACGCCGTTGCTGCCCATCACCTTTATCCCATTATACTGCGGCGGGTTATGGCTTGCAGTAATCATAACTCCACCGGCGTATCCCTCGGCCTTGACCAAGTATTGAAGGATGGGCGTCGGCACCAAGCCCATATCGTGCACCTCCACGCCGTGCATCGACAACACGCCTCCAATGATCCTGGACAATGCCTGGCTCGTGCTCCTCACATCCCTTCCCATCAATACCTCGCCCCCGGCGAAGAATGATGCAATGGCCTCCCCGATCCTGGTGAGACGGGTCAAATCATACTTGCCCTCTAGGAATTCAATCCTTATTCCATTAGTGCCGAATAGCTTCTCCATTTTCCGACACAAACAATGCTTTTTAAAAGCATTAACCCGAATGAATGCATTGCAATTTCATTGTTTGCTCCTAGATGGATCGGCTGGAAAAGCTTATTTAATGGGTTTTCCTGGGTTCATCGATGTCGGTTAAGGTTTACAAGGTTAAGGGAAAGTTCAGGGATACGGATGGGTGGAAAAAGTTCGAGAAGGAGGTCACAGCCATAAGCGAGAAGGACGCCGTAGAGAAGACGTACACGCAAATAGGGGGGCTCCACAGGGTCAAGAGGCGCTTGATAAGGATAGAGGACGTGAGGGAAGAGGACCCGGCCTCCTTGTCCAGCAAGGAATTAATTCAATTGCTTTCACTGGATAAACTAGTGGTTCTAGGCAACGAGGAGCTTAGGTGACGCGGGCATGTCGGAGCAAAGGCTGGTAATAACTAGGGAGCAATTAGAGGAGCTGAGCAGGGAGTATGAGGAGTTAAACGCCATAATGAACACGCTGAGCCAGAACATAGCCGTCATAGATGCAACGCTTAGGGATTACGGCAACGCCAAGTCCGTGTTGGAGATGATGAGCAAGGAATCCATCAACGATGCCTTAGCATCGATAGGAGCCGGCGCATTCGTGAGGGCTGTTCCCCAGAGCAACGCTCCGATATTGATGTCCATAGGAGCCGGCTATGTGGCGGAAATGGACGCGCAGAGAGCCATGGCCATACTAGACGATAGGTTGAAGGAGACGCAAGCCATCAAGGCCAAGCTGGAGGAGCAATTGGCGGAAACCATAAGGCGAAGCAATGAGGTTAGGAACGTGCTTACCGCCATATACCAGCAGCTGCAGGCACAAGGAAGACAGCCTCAAGCCAAGTCATGACCATGTTCGATAAGATACGCAGCGCATTCAAGAAGACGGCGGATGCTATAGTTAGCTCGATAAGCGAGAAGGAGCTTGGAGAGAAGGAGATTGAGGAGGTATTGAATGATTTGATGAATGAGCTGCTGGAGTACGATGTTGCGTTTGAATCGGCAGAGCAAGTGATTAACGCTATAAGGAGCGGGTTAATCAAGGTGCGGGCACCCCGTTTTGGGGATAAGACCGCCGTAGTTAATTCAGCTATATACGAGGCAATGCTCGACCTCCTCCGGGATATCCCAGACATGGATTTAATACAAGACATGCAGACCAAGGGAAAGAGACCCTACATCATGATGTACCTAGGACCCAATGGATATGGCAAGACCACGACCATAGCTAAGGTGACCAAGTACTTGATGGATAGGAGGTTCAGCGTGGTATGGGCTGCTGCCGACACGTTTAGGGCGGGAGCCATAGAACAACTCGAGGGCCACTCGGAGAAGCTGGGGGTTAAGGTGATTAAGCACCAGTACGGCGCAGATCCAGCAGCCGTTGTTTACGATGCAGTACAACACGCCCAGAGCAAGAGGATTGACGTGGTGATGATAGACACCGCCGGGCGGATGCACACGGATAAGAACCTAATGGAGGAAATAAGGAAGATACATAAAGTAGCGACCCCTGATCTGAGCGTGTTCGTGGCGGACGCGATGATGGGCAACGAAGCGCTCGAGATAGCTAGGACGTACGTGAAGTACGTGCCAATAAACGCCCTAATAATGACCAAGGTGGATGCCTACCCCAAGGGCGGATCCGTGCTCACGCTATTAATGGAATTGAAGAGACCCATACTGTTCATGGGAACTGGGCAGGGGTACGATGACTTGCAGAAATTCGATAAATCCTCGTTCATAAAGCAATTACTGGGAATGGAGGGCATGCAATGAAGGACGCTAGGGGGAGAGACCTCAACGCCATAAGGCTTGTTTAATCACGCTATCCATGCCAATTACCAAGAAGTAAATCCCGAATCCAATTATGGCAGCTGCGGAGATAATCTTTATTATGGTGAAGGCAGTCGAGCCCCCGTATTTTTTGCCTAGATTCACCAGCACTGGGAACACCGTTATCCAGATAATTATGGCCGTAAATAACCCCGCCACGCTCTCTATGCCGAACACGCTTATGAAGCTGAGGCCGGCGGTCACCCACCACCCCACCTGAAAAGGGTTAGTGATGCCCATCATAACTCCCTTGACGTAGCTGACCGACGGCTTGCCGCTGACTTGAGCCGGGGCGCTGTGCACGACGCCGTAAGCCAGATACATCATTATGGCTCCCCCGGCCAGGTATATATAATCTATGAATGGCTTTATCAATTGATATAATAATAATGATATTATCATAAGAATTGCATCTGCAGTCATGGCGCCGGCCCCCACCAGCGTCCCGTGCCTGGGCGATCTAAGCGACTCAGCGGCTATTAACGCATTCATCGGGCCAGGCGGGACCGCCAGAGAGAACCCCAGCGCCATTCCCAAGAAGAACCGCAACACGTAATTTTCTCCAACGCTTGCTTTTATACATTGCGTCGCCACGCCGTGCCCCGAGGCTAGTGAACGCAATACCCCTACGATATACAACTACCATTAAATAACGCCCCCAGCCCGCAGCAGTTCACGCCAATTGTAGAGGCAAAATGCTTTTAATAGTGGAGGATTGACTGCCTCAACCATGAAGGGATGGAGCGGCAACATAATGAGGATTGACCTAAATCGCCGCAAATCCGTGGTTCAAGGAATCGATCCAAACGTGCTTGCATCATACGTGGGCGGGCGAGGGCTCGCGGTGAAAATACTGTGGGATGAATTGGAGCCGGGCACCGATCCCCTCTCGCCTGCCAATAAATTGGTGCTGGCCGTGGGGCCAGTCACAGCTTACCCAGGCCCGAATACGGGCAAGTTGGTGGTGGCAGCCAAGAGCCCCCTCACCGGAGGCTACGGCGATGGCAACATAGGTTCCTGGGTCTCCGTCCAAATGAGGAGGGCCAACCTAGATGCTATAGTTATAGAGGGCAAGGCCGAGAAACCCACGTATCTATACATCGAGAACGATAAGGTAGAATTCATGGATGCAAGCGATATATGGGGCCTGGACACTTTCGAGGCAGAGGACCGGCTTAGGCAGGTACACGGCAACAACGCGGGTTACCTATTGATAGGACCGGCAGGCGAGCGGCTGGTCAAGTTCGCCACGGTGATAGCCCAGAAGGGCAGGAGCGGGGGCAGGCCTGGCATGGGTGCCGTAATGGGGAGCAAAATGATAAAGGCCGTTGTAGTGAAGGGAACTAAGTCCTTGCCGCAGCCAGCGGATCCAGCCTTGTCTAAGATAGGGGTGGATGCCATAGTGGCCACTAAATCCAAGCAGGGATACCCGTTCTGGATGAGGCAGGGAACCACGGCCACGGTTGAGTGGGCCCAGGAGGCAAGCGTCCTGCCCACATATAATTACTCGGAGGGGCAGTTCGATTACTTCGATAAGATAGGGGGCTTCATGGTGGAGAAGAATAAAGTGATGACCAGATCATGCCCCAACTGCGTCATGCCTTGCGGCCACGTGGTTAAGGATTTGGAGGCCCAATTATCGGAGCTGGACTACGAGAACATAGCGATGCTGGGCAGTAACCTGGGCATGGACTCCCTCGACAAGGCCGCTTACCTCAACAGGCTGGCAGACATGATGGGAATGGACACCATAAGCCTGGGCGGCACCTTGAGCTGGGCAATGGAGGCCAGCGAGAAGGGACTCTTGAGAGGCGAGAGACTGGAGTGGGGCGACGTCAAGGCAGCCGCGCGGATAGTGGTGGAGATAGCGCAGAGATCAAGCGAGATAGGCGATTTATTGGCGGATGGCTCCAGAATGGCGGCCCAGAGAATCGGTCATGATTCGTGGAAGTTCTCCATGTCGGTCAAGGGGCTCGAGGTCAGCGCGTATGATTGCCACGCGGCCCCCGGCATGGCGCTGGCCTTCGGCACATCACCAATAGGGGCAAGCCATAAGGATTCATGGGTGATCTCGTGGGAGGTCCAGACGGGAAGGGATAGCTATGCTCCCGAGAAGGCGGCTAAGGTCATAGAGCTTCAACGGATAAGGGGAGGATGGTTTGAATCAATGGTGGGTTGCAGGTTCCCCTGGGTCGAGGTGGGGTTGGAGTTTGACTGGTACTCCCGCCTATTCAAGGCAGCCACCGGCATGGATCTAAACCTGGCCAATATGGCGGATAGAATATATGCATTGATTAGGGCATTCTGGATACGCGAGTATGGGGGGTGGAGCAGGGAGTATGACTACCCGCCCAGGAAGTGGTTCGAGCAACCCCTAACCAAGGGACCGCTGAAGGGCGCTAGGCTGAGGCTGGATGCGTATGATTCACTGTTAACGGAGTACTACAGGCAGCGGGGTTGGGACGAGAATGGCGTGCCCACCAAGGAGACCCTGAAGAGCCTCGGCTTGGAGTTCACAATACCGACCCTGAGCAAGTACGTGAAACTGAATTAAGGCATCATAAAAAGCATAGGATCCATTCTACTCTATCATGCCAGTATAACTGCGTTTCGGCCTAATGGCTGAGCCCGTCGACGCCTCCAACATGTTCTTCATAAGTGAAGGACACGATAAATCTATACCATTTGGAAATATAAACGCAGGGGGAAGGCGAGGAACTTATTTTTGCCTAATTACTGCTCCTGTATCCTGCTCACAGCCTCCTTCGTGGCGTTGAGCACCCTTATGCCCTTCTCGGTCGCCTTTCGTATTATCTCTATTCTCTTGCGTAGGCCTATTGTTCTGGCTATCCTAATCGCTTGCCTGCGCGGGTCTATGGAATCCAGCTCCTTCACGTTGTGAACAATAACCTCCTCGTAGCCCGTCGGGTGAAGACCCCTAACTAGCTTGGGCTTTCCATAGCCCGACTTAACCAATGGTGGGTACCCCTTGCGCTGCTTCTTTATCTTGTTGTCAAGAGACTTCGGCCGTCTCCAAGCGCCTTGAAGCTTCCTGTTAAGCCATGAATTCATCCTCATCCACTTGGGTTCTCGCCGCTCCATTAATAGCCTCAACCTAATCAGCCGGGCCTCCGCGGGACTCAGCTCCGGCCTCTTCTTGCCTAGCTCCCGCAACTTGTCCTGGATGGACCGTTGAGCATCATCAGCCATAGCAACTCGGCCTCTTTTCCGTTTAAAAATATGTCGCCTCGAGACCGTGGATTGGAGGCTGGGAGCGCCGAAAGATTTGACTAGCCTCGTTTATGGTCTAGAATCACTATGTTTATTAATCGGGAAACGCATATAACCCATGGATGAGCCGGTGAGGACCATCATGGATGAAGTGGGGAGGCACGTGTATAATAAGGCATATTTGACTCTTCTAACGGCCAGGGGAGAGGCAAGCAAGTGGAGGCTGAGGCGCGTCAACGGTAGGGTGCAGTTCAGTGATAGGTATGAGGCTGAATTCTTCGCCGAGACCGTGATGGACGCGCTTCACGATGGTTTTCTCGTGATGGTTCTACGCAGCTTCACTGGAGAGAGGAGGAGCGGGAGAATAATAAAGGAGCTCAGGGCGTATAGGGTGACCAGGAGGGGGGGTATAGTGATCAGCAAGGTACCAATGGATGAATTGATAACTTCCATGAACGTGAACAGCATGACGGGGGAATTAATGCAGCCGGAGCCGTTCGTTAAGTATTGCGTGGACGATGAGTGCATATCCAGCGATGAAATAGATGAAAGGGATTTGGAGGTGTACATTAGGAACATAAAGAAGTGGATAAACTAGTGCCTTCCGTCCTTCACCTCCACGCGCAGCCCGCATTATGATTGGATGTCGGCAGCATTCTTAATCACGTTAAGGATAATCCATAGATCCTCTCAATATTTTCCTTGCAGATGGTATCCAGGAATTTCTCCTCAATCAATCCAGTGCTCACGTACTCCCTGAGTTTCTTGGCCATGGTCCAAGGAGGTATCACGCTGCCCGTTCGCTTCACATCATCGGCGAAATCGCTCTCAACAACGAAGATGGGGCCCAACGGCACCGATGCCTCGAACTCGCCCTTTCTACCAACCGGCACTGACGGCGTTAACCCACGAGATGCCGCTGGCCCAACCATGTCCGGCGCAGCGTGATGCAGTATCACCTTATGGCTCTTTATATTGGCCCTCCTAGCCAATTCTGCAATAGACTCAACGGTCTCCGCCCCCCTCCGTTCCAAATGAAGTTGAACCACTGCATCCAAGTCGCGCGCGGCCTCGAAGGCGTGCAATATAACATCATTGCATAGATCCACCACCTCAGTCCCCACGTCCCAGTGTGGGCGCCCTACCTCCCCTATGCCCACGGCCTCGCCCTGCCTTATCAAGCGAGCCGCTAAGTCTATAGCCTTGAACATGTGATCCCTAACTTCATTCCTCCCCCACCCCCGCTCCAGCAGTGCATTGCACTCAGCTGGGTGAACCCCTATCACTGCCACCGACTTAACGCCGGCCTCGCTTACCATTCGGGATGACTCTATCGTTAACTTGAACAGCTTCTCCACGTCGCTTAGATCACCCACGTTGAGCCCGAAGTCAACTGTCAGCAAGCTGACCACCACCATGAACGAGCCGCCCCTCGACGCAAACCGCCTCGCCACCTCCCTGGGCCCCAAGCCGCCGACTGGGTTCACGTGTCCGTGATTGTCGCTGATGAACACGCTGAGAATGGATGGGCAGCGTTAAAAAACCTCCGCCTCACAGTAGGCCAGTGAGCGAGGGGGAAGAGATAGAGGAGGAATTATTGAGGCTGGTGGAGGAGACGCAGCTCATTGATGCTGGAAATGGCCTTGCCATATACGTTGACGCGGAGATCCCCAACTGCAATGACTTCACCGTGGTTCCCATATATCATGTGTTCGAGGATGCTGCAATTCTGGAAATATGGGTGGAATGCCATGGACCTCCCATGAGGTTCGCCTTGATAGATGAGGTGAAGGAACACGTCGATGCTGTTAATGAATGGATAACTAAAGGCCGAATGCTCCTCGCGTTCAGAAGCGAATTGATAAGCCTACCGCTGCCTCCAAACGTGAAGCCCATGATGCTATTTACCCGCGTCGCCGGGCCAGGCAAGGACCTTAGCGCTTAGGTAATCATCCAAGCCATTCCTCAAGTACTTTATCTCCCCCATATTTATCACAGGTTTATTGACTCTGTCCAAATCATCGAACCCCAACCTTGGGCACGCGGTGTTTATCACGGCATCGACGCTCAATTCATTTATTAGATCTGGGCCCACCTCATCCCCATACACCAAGAATGAATCTATCCCATTACTTCTCAGGTAGGCAAGCACGTCGTTCACGCGCATCTCCATGGATTGCCCAGGCTTTCCTGTCAGGATAACGGCTACCCGCTTGGCCTCGCGGGCCTTAATCAATGCACTAACCTTCATGGCCAGAAACCTCCTGTACTCTCGATCTATGTCCTCTACGGTTATCCTATGGGGATCTATGGCCAGCACCCTGGCGTTCGGATTCACTAGCTTCACGGTCATGGAGTAGAACAGGCCCCCAGCAACGACGCCAGCACCGTCCACCTTCAATGGAAAGAAGCAGCCCGTGAACGGGCCGAAGAGCTGCGCGCCCAGGACCGCCGCCAAGTGATCAGCGTATAGCTTATACGGCAATGCGTATGCGATTAGCTTCGGAGCGCCGGCTTGCCTTAACTTGCTAATCAATGCCTCCTCCACCTCCGGATCGGGCTCGTAATACGCGGGAACCAGATATATAGTGGAATCCTTGAACTTAATTATGGTCAACCCCCCTCCCCTGTCTATGGATGCACCATTCATTCTCAAGATGCCCTCTATGTTGGGGGGAAGAGCGTGGCCTATGTGAATTATGGACGTGCCGGGCGTGGGCGTTATATCGCATGACCCCCAAGTATTCCTGCCGCTCACCATGGCTCTCCCGCTCCCCAGCATCCTGGACACCTCAACCGCGACACCGCGCAGCCCGGTGGGCGCCTCTATTATGATCCTTCCATCGCTGCGCCTCAGCAAGTCCAACACCTCCTCGAGTCCCTCCAATAGAACCCCATTAATCAGCATATGGTCCCTCCTCACCCCTCATGGCATATCCGTTGCTCATCATCGCGCTGAAAAGCAAGTGAGGCTTAATAATGCTTCGGGCATGCTTATTGATTTTTCTCTATCATAATTGATTATAGCCCGCCTCCAAAATAATTTAAAAGGGAATGCAGCCGCATTAGATGGGCCGGGTCCGAGGGGATCGCCTACCCCTCCCCCTTCCGGGGCCGTAGGTTAAGCGGGGACCGAAACCCTTCCCTGGCGGTGGTGATGGCGCGGCATCGAGGGGTTGCCGGCGATGAAGGCTAGCCCCCTGGAACGTCCATCCCCGGACCCATTCGCCGTAGGGCGGGTCGGGATCCGGGCACGCGGCGAAGTGGGTCAGGCCCGGGAGGGAGCAGCCCTAAGTCGCGGTGGGCGTGTTCAGGGGTCCACTGGCTTGATGCTGGGCGCTCCGCCGGCGCCGCGCCTAGCCGCTGCTTGGGAGGGGGTTGGGCCCATTCGACTCCGAACGAAGAAAAGCAATTAATCGGCAACCCGGAGGGAGAGTGGCCATGGAGTTAGGCAATTATCCCGTCTATCCACCAACCGATCCGGAGTTCGAGAAACCGCCCAAAAAGGATAGATATGATGTAGTGATAATAGGCGCTGGAGGGGGAGGTTATCATGGTTCATTCGAGCTAAGCAAGGGCGGGTTGAGGGCATTGATGATAGACGATAAGGGCAATCTAGGCGGCTCCTGCCTATATGAGGGGTGCATTCCCTCCAAGGCCGTTAGGATGGGCATACACCTCCTCAATAACCTGAGGAACATGTTGACCGCTGTTGGGAACAATGATATAAATGGAGTTAGATTGACGTGGGAGAACTTGCTGGACAACAAGGACTGGGTGCAGGAACTTCGATACCACCAACACGTAAGGGAGGTTAAAGAGCATGCCCCGCTTGAGCTCGTCAAGGGCATTGCAACTATACTGGACAATAATAAGGTAAAAATAAGCGGAGCGGGCTGGAGCAAGGAAGTAGAGGCTGGGCGATTATTGGTGGCCACAGGTTCGATTCCCATCAAGCTACCAATACCGGGCAGCGATTTATCCATTGGAAGCATGGAGCTCTTCGGATACAAGACCGGCCACAGGAAGCTGCCGGGCAGCGTCGTGGTGATCGGGGGAGGCTATATAGGGGTGGAGGTCGCGTTCATGCTGAGTCGCCTCGGGGTTAAGGTAACCATCGTGGAGATGCTGCCCAGGATACTGAATGGGTGGAGCAATGACGTCGTGACCGAGATAGAGCGGAGCCTCGAGAGGAGCGGGGTGACCGTATTGACTAATTCTAAAGTAGCGGCAATACGGGAGGACGGCGGCGAGAAGCTGGTTGAGTACGATTCCCCGAGCGGGAGGAGAACCATTAAGGGAGGGGAGGTCATCATGGCGGTGGGCAGGAAGCCATACGTGGAGGGATTGGATGGGTTGGGAATAGTTGAGAAGGGGCGGGTAAGCGTTGAGTCCACCATGATGACCAAGTTACCCAATGTATATGCGGCTGGCGACGTCACGGGCCAATACATGCTGTTCCACGCCGCAGTTAAGGAATCAACCATAGCTGCATGGAACATGCTGCACGGCACGCCCATATACGAGGTTAACTTCAACTCCATTCCAGTCACAATATTCAGCGAGCCGGAGGCGGCGGTCGTTGGGTTGACTGAGGACGTAGCCAAGGCCAGGGGAGTGCCCTACGTCACGGTGAAGTACCCGCTTGAGGACGACGCGTACGCCCAGATATTGAGGGCTAGGGAGGGGTGGCTTAAGTTAATAATAGAGAGGGACACTCAAAGGATCATAGGCGGCGAAATAGTGGGCGAGGACGCGTCGCTGATAATAAACGAGGTGGCCTTGGCCGTCGCCACCAATGCGCGCGTGAAGGACCTATCGCTGCTAGCCCATGCCCACCCAACAATATTCGAATCGGTGGATAGGGCTGCTATACGTTTCAAGCTGTGAGGGATGAACGTGGATGAGCGGCTCAGGGCAGTTCTATTGGATAGGCGGTTAATGGCCGTCATGATTCACCTAAAGAGGGCCAACGTTGATTATGGGAAATCCATAATGAAGGACACCAAGATCCCGCTCCCTGACGTCATATCAATACTGGATGAGCTTGAGAGGAGGGGATTGGTTGAGAGAATAGACAAGCCGGTGCTTAAGAATACCTATGCTAAATTCAAGAGGAAGCACGAGGTGAGGAAGCACCACGTTTACTACACGCTGAGCCGAGACGGGGAGCTGATTCTAAGGCGCGTGGAGCGGGAGCTCCCCAACCTATACGCGGAATTAATAGTGGATGATGAGGAGTTGAGGAGTTCCTGGACTAAGTTCATAAATGGAACCGCGGGCCCAAGCGATGTCTCCAGGCTGGAGAGAGCTGGATTGGTAATCAATGGATCCCTGAGCGGCGTGGGAGTTAAGGTTAAGGACCTACTCAACAGCAAAGCGAAATGACGCGGGCCCGACGCAAAGCCTTAAAAATCGTGGCCAACTAAAGGAGGGCAGTGATGACCTAAAAAAGTCGGTAATTGGTGACGAGTTTGCCGAGTGCTGATCAAACGTTTAAAGCTTGTTGCTGATCTCCACTCCCTACTAGGCAGGGCTGGATGTTATTCCTGACCTCCTCCCCGCCCTAGTGGGTTTCCCTCTGGGCGGTTCATTGGTTCGTGGTGCACCGCCTTCACCCTCACCGCTTCACAGCTGGCGGGTGCGTAAAGCACCCACCCCGCTCCGCTCGTCCAGCGGTGAACCACGGGCTGGGTCTTCAACCCATTACCCCTATCCCTCACCGAGGGGAGCCCCCCACCCCCAGATCCCAGGGACTCGGGGATATGTAGGATGTTCATCGACCCATTCAAGTCCGCATTTACAACCTTCCCCATGCGGGGACACTTCTCCTCGATTAGTGAGAAGAAGCTTCTCCAGTCCTCAGCGTTCTTCCTAGCCACCTGCTGGGCATTGACCTTCAGCGCTTGTTTGTACTTCTCGTAGACCTCCTTTTCTGTCTTAGCAAAGTCTACTCTCTCCCCTTCCTTGTACTGTCACATTCTTAACCAGTTCACCTCGTTCCAACACTTGGCTGTTGCTATAGCCAGTTCCTTTAGCTTCTCGTGGGTGTTCCTGTCCGCGATGAGCTTAACCACGTTAGTTCTCTTCATTGTTGGCATTTCCTATATACCTCAATCAACCTCCTAATCACATCATCATAAGTCTCCCTAGGATGAACCTTCAACCCCCTCAACTCCTCCTTAACCTCCCTACTAACCCTAATCGGCTCAGTGACGGGCATACTACAGAGGTAGCGGGCAGTAGCTTAAAACCTAACCCCACCTCAAAAGGCGAGGCTTGTCGATTTTGTCATGAATAGCCGTCCAGGGTGGTCTCGGCAATATCAAACGCATACGCGGCTATTCTTCCAAGCGACTCTATGACTAATAACGCGAATCCGCGGGAGTCGGCGGGCACGTCGTGCATGGATGTCATGGCCTCCATCCTCTCGTTAAGCAGCACGTTTCTTTGGTTTAATATCTTCATCGCTATTTCCGTGTCCTTACCTATGAAGGCGTTGAGGGCGGCATTGCTTAGCTCCAGCACCTTAAATCCCAGCTCCTTTATGGCGCCAATGGCTGGTCCAGCCAAGACTAGGTTGGGCGCCCACTGCGCTATTCTCCACGCGTGATCCCCGCTCCTCTCAACCGACTTGGCGACCAGCAAATAGGGTGTGAGTTCCATTCTATTTTCAAGGGATACGGACTTAAGCTGGATTGTCCCGGCTATCGCCATGTTTATCAATCTATGGATCAATAAGTAAGTCTTGTCCACCTCATCATCGCGGGCAGTCACGTCCTCAGCCAACTCACCATCGCTGTTCCCTATCAAGTCGAGCGAGTCACGAAGCATCCCCCTCACCGTTAGCCACATCCTGCTCATCAACTTGCCCAGCGGCAGCTGCGTTTGGAGGGATAACACCTTAACGTGCGCCTCGGCCGGTGATTCCTCTATCAATTCCACTCCTGCCAGCTTAACCTTAATGGACCGGAACAAATGCTCCTTCACCGATGGATTCACAGCATCGAATTTGATAATCATGGACTCATCGCCCCTCAAATACGAGCTTATCACCATCCTCAACACCTCATCCACCGTGGACGACGACATCACGTGTATGCTGCTGGTCCTAACGGCTTCCCTACCCATCGATCTTATCAATATCCCATCATCCCTCAACTCCAAGTAAACCGGCGACCCAGGCTCAACCCCTATTGAGCTGGCCCACGCCTTAGGAATAGTAATTCCCAGAGACGACTTACCCAGTGACTGGGCCTTCCTCACCTCAACCCGCCGCGATCCCTTATCCGGCATTAAGACTCAGCAATTCCCTTGCCTTGCCTATTTAAACAATATCCCTTTCAGGGAAGGAAGAAAACAAGGAAGATTGATTAGTCAAAAAGAGAGGCGATTCACGGTTATTCCTGCTTGCCCTCCTTATTTTCGGCCTCCTCCTTGATTGGCTTGATGGATTGAGCCCTGCGTATCACGTCGTCTATATTGATGGAACCGTGATCGCTCTTGGATGGATCCACCGCATCATCTCCATACTTGAATTGAATTATTAAGTCCGAGGATGTCCTGACGGTTCCATCATATGACACGTACATGTCCTGCATCGCATTTATCAACCTACGCTGGGCGTAGCCGCTCTGCGACGTCCTGACCGCGGTATCCACCAATCCATCCCTGCCGCTCGCCGCGTGGAAGAAGTACTCTATTGGGGTTAATCCAAGCCTCAGATTGGACCTGACGTAGCCCCTCGCCTCTGGTCCCAGGTCGCCCTGCTCGAAGTGAGGAAGCGTTCTGTTGAGGAAGCCCCTCTTGAACCTCTCCCCCCTCACGGTCTGCTGCCCCAGCAGCGCCATCATTTGGGTCAGGTTTACCAGGCTTCCCCTGGCCCCGGTCTTCGCCATTATGTAGGCGTCCGAGTCCTTATCAACGTATTTATCTATTATGGCGGCCGCCTCCTCCCTTATCTTTGATAACAGTATCGTTATTCTATTCTCCAGCGTTTCCTCAACTGTGTAGCCTGGATCCGCCTCCAGGGTCTTGGCATAGAACTTAGACAAGAGATCCTTAACGTCCTCCTCATACTTATTCTCTATCTCCCTTATCTCCCGGAACGCCTCCTCCCCCAGCTCTAGGGAGTCCATGCCTATGGTGAATCCCCTCAAGTCGACGAATCTCATTATCATCCTAAGCGTGGAGTCCAGCCATTGCCTGGCCACGTCGCCTCCATACCTCTTCACTATGGTGTGCCAGAGCGAATTGACCTGCTCCGCTCCGATGGATTTCTTATCAAGAACGCCGGTCGCCATGTAGCCGTTAACCACCACTATGAATTCATCGGTGAGGCAGTCATTTGCGTCCTTGCAGGTAGACCTCATGGCGGTGGGCTGCGTCCAATTCAAGTCCTTCGGCAGCAGCATTGATATTACCTGCTTCCCGGTCCAAAGCTTCTCTGGGTAGAGTATGGCGGGCTCCATTACCTCTCCATCATAGTTGGCCGCGGCCAGCAGGTACATCAACTGCTCCTTGTTTATCAACGTATCCTTCCTGCTAAGCAGGTAACCGCTGGTTATATAGTCCTGTCTTGCCCCTATTATAGGCCCGCCGTATCTGGGCGTTATTATGTGGTTCTGCACCAACATCAATAACCTAGCCTCCGCCCTGGCCTCCTCGGTCTGGGGAACGTGGAGGTTCATCTCATCCCCATCGAAGTCGGCGTTGTAGGGTGGGCAAACCGCCAAGTGAAGCCTAAACGTCCTGCCGGGCAGCACCTTGGCTATGTGGCCCATTATCGACATCCTGTGAAGGCTCGGCTGCCTGTTGAAGAGAACTATATCCCCATCTATCAAATGCCTGTAAACTATGGAGCCGGGGGTTATGGACTTGGCCACCTCCGTCCTATCCCTCACGTACTTCAGATTCCGCTTCCTGCCGTCAGACCCAACTATCTCTATCGCGCCGGGCCATATCTCGGGCCCATTCACCACTAATTGCCTCACCTTATCTATGTTCCACTCAGTGACGTACTCCGGCACCGTCAACTCCTTGGCTATATCTATCGGCACCCCCACCTCGTTTATGCTTATGTTGGGATCAGGGCTTATCACGGTCCTAGCGGAGAAGTCGACTCTCTTGCCGGATAAGCTTCCCCTGAAGCGCCCCTCCTTTCCCTTCAATCTCTGGGCTAGTGTCTTCAAAGGCCTCCCGCCTCTATGCTTGGCTTGGGGAAGGCCGGGCAATTCATTGTTGAAGTAGGTGGAGACGTGGTATTGAAGCAGGTTCCAGACGTCGTCTACCATCATTGATGGGGAGCCGGACTCTATAGCGTTCCTCAGCTTCTCGTTGGTCCTCACTATCTCCACCAACTTATGCGTCAAGTCGTCGACGCTCATTTGGCCGTTTGGCAATTGAATTGATGGACGAACCTGGGGCGGGGGCACAGGTATTACGGTGAGTATAGCCCACTCCGGCCTGGCCGATGATGGATCCACCCCAAGCACCTCCAGGTCGGAGTCCGGTATCTTCTCCAGCCTCTCCCTTATCTTGACGGGATCCATCTTCACCTCCACGTGGTTCTCCGTCTCCTCGTAGAAATCCGTGGGCCTCTCCAGCCTTATCCTCAACTGCTTGGCACCGCAGTGGGGGCAAGTGTCCCTGCTAATGGCTTTCTTCACTATCTTCGCTATCACCCTATCCCTAGTTAAGTGCCAATGCTTCTTAAGCCGGGCCAGCCTAGTCCTGTACCTGCTTATCTCCTCGTCCGTCAACAATGCGCGGCCGCACTCTCTGCACGTCGCCCTTAATAGATCGTGAATCGGCTTGGCGAATTCAGGATGTATGACGGGCCTGGCCAGCTCTATTCTGCCGAAATGCCCCGGGCACCTGCTGTAATCATTGCCGCAAGTATCGCAGACGGCCTCCGGCTCTGCGACGCCCAGCCTCTTATCCATTATTCCGCCCTTGACTGGATTGCCTGCCTCATCGTAGGTCTCGGAGGTCGTTATCTCCATAACCGACATGCGCCTAATTGTGTCGGGCGACAGTATCCCAAACCTTATCCTGCTCAGCGACTTGGAAGGAATATCCCTCTCCGTTGATTTGGGTTGATTCAATGACATCTACGGCAACCATATGCTTAACCCAGTTTATAAACTTTAATCACAGGAACCCGAAACTATCGGCTAGGAGAATAAAAGGATTGCTATAATGATGCCGAGCAACTCATGAAGACCGCTCACCGATGCCACCCAACGCGATCCATGAATGCAACAATCAAGGCCAGCAGGGACGGGATGGAAACGACGAGCCCTATTAACACGCCGCCCACGCCTCCAGCCCCGCCGGCGGCGGTCAAGGAGGGCGGCGTGACCTCTGCGTCTATCCATCCATCGCCATCAACAAACGCCTCCAGCCAAGCATGGTAATCCAACCCACTCGCCCGCCCGTTCTGGATGATGTAGCCCACGGCCACCTCCGCGCTCAACCCCTCCTCCTCCAACGCATGGGCCGCGTATATGGCGTAATCGCTGCACCAACCCGTGCGGTATGCTGGAACGCCGGTGATTGGGTTGGCATACGGCACCGAGATAGAGTAAGAGTACCTGCCGCTGAACCTGAGGCCTTGGATCAAGTCATTAATGGGGCCAAGCGATGCATTGACCGGCGAACAGACCTGAACCGAGTATAAGGCCGATCTTACGGGGGCAAGCGGCACCACCACGTAATCCGGCCCAAGAACCTCTATCGGCACGCTGGGAACTGTGCTCACCAATGTAATGCGACCGGTTACCTTTGTTATGGATGGACCGGCGTTAACGTAGACGGGCAGCGGAATCACTTGGGGAGGGGAGGGGAACGAGATTGATATGTAGGTGGTGGAGCAATTGATGCCGCTTCCAAAATCAACAGAGTAGGGCGGGTAACCCAGGTAAGTCACGTTGCGGCTCGGGCCTGTTAATTCGCCGTTGCTCACCTTATTCACCGTGAATAGCCTTAGGTAGAAATCGGACGAGGCGTTTGTGAACGCGTAGACGCTGCTCGACTCATTGAGGGGGGGAGATAGGGGCGCCGTCAAGCCCTGCTGCGCGGAGGGGGAGGGGATGAAGTAGATTATTCTGAGCGAGCCGTTGGTCAGCAAGCCTATCGTTGCCCCGCTCGAATTCACGCTCATCAATACATAGGAGCCATTCCCCAGCGGCTCCCCAACCCAAGCCCTGCCCCCCACCACGAAGATCGTGGATCCGTTTGCTTGGGTAACCATCAGGGAGCTTAAGGCAAAGAGCAGGGCAAGCAGCACTTGCCTAAGGCTCCGGCCGGGATAAAAACCTAAGCCCGACACTCATTATGCTCGATTGAACGAAGGGCTATGCAATGACTATTAATTTAAGCACTAGGTCGCCGATCAATAAGTAAATCACGTAGCCGAGGAACATGTAGGCTATGTACGGCATGTTGTAGCTGACCAGCACGTACTCCCTGCCCTCCGATGCCTGGGCCGCCTCATCGCTTATCCTGAGACTGAGCCTGCCCGGGGAGTAGGCCCACGGCTTTCTCCTCACAACTGATGAGCGCTCACAGGTGAGGAATAATAAATAGGCCAGCCGCCTGAGAGCGGAAGCACCGCTCATCTCAAGGCACTTCCCAGCCCTCACTGTATTCATAGCGATGTTCCATATTATGAATGGAGTTGTGAGAAGCATGCTGTTGATAAGCGAGGCTATCACTGGAGAGTTGAGGGCGGCGTACAGCGGCGTTGGGGGGAGGGCCGGCACCGTGGACGTGGATATCAGGGCTATCCCTATGGCGTCGGCCTCTCCCATGCTCTTCGTGACCCATATGATGGCTGCCAAGGCTATCCCTATGGCCGCATCCAGCACGTATAGATAAATAACTATGGGTGGCGATTTCGCGGCGGTCCATATAGCCAAGGCAACGCCGGGAGCGGCTATGAACCACGTCAAATCATTTATTACCCTGCCGCGTATGTCCTGGAACGCGGCTACCCCCAGCGATAGCACCATGAAGGCCGCAGCTGCCTCAGCCATCAACACAGCCTGCCCAACCTCTTCTTGAGGAGGTCTATGGGGTCGGTCCTGACCGGATCCACCCCCAGCTTCTCCGCCATGTGGAGAGTGGCCATTCCGAGAAGCGTTATCCCGTAAAGCTCCTTGGCAAGCAATCCATCGCCCTTAAGCTCCAACTTTACTGGGTCAGCGGAGAAGTCGGCGAAGACGGACTCCACTGCCTCCATGACGGGGTTGGGGCCAGCCTTTATCAGTACATGCTTTACCGAGTGCCTCATCATGAGGGTGACTATGTCGTTGTGATCCGCCTCCGGTATTGGAGCCACTATGGCGGGAGTTTTCGCGTTCTCGTTTAGGTCGTTCTTGAACCTGACGGCAACGCCTTGGACTCTGGAATCGATGAATATGTACGGCACGGCGCCGAGCAGCTGCTCCCCTACGTATTCGGCCAAGCTCACGTCTCTCAACGCCTCCTCCTGGGCGGCTATGCTCTCCTCCACCTCCTTTCCATTCACTCCAACAGCGTCATCTATTATGGACAGCGCGGCGTACAGCAGCTGCGGAAAGCCGAACCTGGGGGCAGTCGCCGTGGGCACCTGAACCACCTGAATGCCCAGCCTCCGGAACTCGCTCGCCATGATTCCCCCAGTCGTCACCCCTATCACGGCAGACCCCCTCTCCCTGGCGCACAGCGAGCTGCATATGGTCTCCGACGTGTTCCCGGAGTAGCTGATCGCTATCGTCAATGTGCTGGCGTCCACCCAATCAGGCACGGTTAGATCCTTCACCACGTGAATGGGAATCCTGCCCCCCAAGTAATCCCTCAACACATCGCCGACTATGCCTGATCCCCCCATTCCCGTTATCAATATTGAGGATGGGCGGGGAATAGGGCCTAACTTGATGGAACCATAGATGGACTTAGACGTCGTGGGCCACTGCCTGTAATCCAGTGGATTCATATAAACGCCGATCGGCCCGCCGTATTTAATTGTTGTCCGGAGAGCGGCGATGAAGCCCGGGGAGATGGGGGCGCGCATCCAGTAATTCAGGAGTTGAGGGAGGCAAGCCGGTCGAGGAGCGGAAACCATCGCCTCACACTGCGATTCGGCGAGCATGCCTTAGGTTTAGCCGTTATGGCCCGTGAATACCTTTTTAAAATGGGAGCCGCGATTACAATTAATGAGCATCAGGCAGTGCATAGTGATGACCCTTTTGTCATTTCTTAAGGCCGTCAGCCTTGATAAGCTAGGGGTGCTCTGCTTCATCGTGGATTACCTGGGCGGGTTCGAGGCGTTTTCCTGGAGCCTAGAGGGGGGTTCACCCATAAGTCCCGACTTCATAGACGCGGTGGAGGAGTTGAGGAGCAGCGGAGCCATAAGGATGAGCGGGGCCACCGTCTCCCTGGGAACTGAGCAGCCGAAGCTGGACTGTGGATGGATGGCCGATAAGGTTAGGCGGACTGCGGCCAGCGTCGTCTCGAACTACGCCCACTTGGATTTGGAGGAATTGATAAACGAGGCGGCATTCCTCTATCAGGACCAGCAGTGACCGAGGCAAGCGGATTCCTAGGGCGGGGAGGAGACGTTAGGCTTCCCCACGTATCGGCGAAGCTCCGCCGTTATCCTATAGACCGCGGCCGGCCCCTCCATGGCGAACGCCGTCACTATCCCAACCAGATCCGCGCCCGCCCTCAGACCGGCCATAACCGATGCCCCGTCGAGGAAGCCACCAGTCCCTATTATTAATCCTCGATGCCCAACCCTGCGCGCAATGCGTATCAGGGAGACCACCAATTCATTTATCGGCGCACCGCTGAGGCCACCATACCCCCTCGGCAGCGGTGCCGTAATGGGCAGCGTGTTGGCTATGGTCAAGCCAAGGCCGGAGGCGGCCAGCTCCGAGATCAATCGGCGCTCCGCGTCGATGTTCCTGAGCAGTGGGACCTTGATTAACGCGGGCTTGTCCAGCCTCTCCGCCTCGCCCAGCAACCGCCTTAACCCATCGCCCTCCAGCCAGAGCCCCCTATAGGTGGGGCTGCTCACGTTCAGCTCAACGTAGTCCACGCACTTTATCGCTGACGCCGCCCTGGCGGTCCTGACCACCTCCTCCACGGTGAACCCGGCCGCGCTTACGATCAATAGCTTGGAGTTGGGCCACGAGGGGCACTTCGACTTAACTATGCGCAGCGCTGCCCCGGCTCCCCTTGATGGAAGCCCCATAGCGTTGATCATGGCCCCCAGCTCCGGGTACTTCAGGAAGCGGGGACGGGGGTTTCCCTCCCTGGGCGAGGGGGTTATGGAGCCCACTACGTGAAAACCAACCGGCATCGCCGCCGCCAAGTCCATCAGGAGACCGTCCTTGTCTATCCCGGCCCCGATTCCTATTGGTCCATCTATGGTTTTATGATTAAGGCGAGCGGGGACGGGGCGGCGGGGGCCCAGCGCCTTGAGGAGGCGGGGTAGAATTGGGAGCCTGAGGAGGAGGTGGGAGGTCTCATACGTGGCCTCGGGGGGCAGTTTATTGATGAGCGTCCTTAAGTTCATCCAGTAATTCACCCACTGAGAAGACCGACCTCAGCTCAGCTCCCGCATCCGCGGCTCCCCCGCTTCTATCCACTATGGCGAGGGCCTTAACCACGTCCAGCCCCACAGACTTGAGCGACTCGACCCCCTTCCTTATGGATGATCCTGTGGTGACCACGTCGTCTACCACCAAGACCCGCTGCCCGGGCTCGTAAATGCCCTCCACGAGCCTCGCGGTTCCGTGCTCCTTGACCTGCTTCCTGACGTAGATCATTCCCATGCCCATCCTGTACGCCAGCATGGATGCCCACGGCACTCCCCCGCTCTCTATGCCGGCGATGAGCTCTACGCCCACGGCCTCCCCAGTCATTAGCTCTATTATCTCCCTGTATATGGCTGGAACTGATATGGCCCTCCTCATGTCTATGTAGTAATCGCTGAACCCGCCGCTGCTGAGCTTGAACTCGCCGAACTGCACCACTCCATGCCTTCCCAGCAATCTTATCAATTCCCTCCTATTCACCCCTGCTCACCAGCTGTCTCTCCACGTCCTCCAGGGAATTATAGGCGCCGCAGTAATCGCACTTCAGGACGGCTTGATCGCCCTTGATCACTGTGAAGGATGAGGTTATGGGCTCCCTGGGCTTATTGGTGATGCACTTGGGATTCTTGCACTTAACTATGCCGCGGACCTTGGTCGGCAGCTGCACCCTGAATTTCTCGGCAACCTCGTAATTCCTGATTCTATTCACCGTGGCGGTCGGCGATATTAGGGCTATTAGGTTGAGCTCATCATGGGTGAGGTCCCGTCCCTCTATCTTTATTATGTCCTTCCTGCCCATCTTGCTGCTCTCCACGTTCATGACGAGCGCCACCCTGCCCTCCAGGCCGCTTATGTTCAATATCTTAAGGATGATCATGGCTCGGCCGGCCAGCACGTGATCTATCACTATTCCCTCCCTTATTTTGCTTATTATCAATTCCCTGCTCACTCGGCACCACCCAGAACCAGCTTTATGAGCGCCATCCTGAGCGGGACCCCTAGGGCGGCTTGCTTGAAGTACCTAGCATGCCTCGTTTGATCCACCGCGAAGTCAACCTCATCCACCCTGGGAAGCGGGTGTAGTATTATCAATGAATCCCTCGCGCCGCGTAGCGACTCCATGGTTAACCTGAAGCTCCCCCTCACCCTCTCATACTCCATCGGATCGGGAAACCTCTCCTTCTGTATCCTCACCACGTACAACACGTCAAGCCCCTCCACCGCCTCCTCCAATTGATCGTGCATCTCAAACCTCATTCCTCTCCCCCTCATGAAGTCAAGCAGCTCAGCGCGAGGCCGCAGGCTCGGCGGGGATATCAAGTGAAGCTTTACGTCGAATAGGGAAAGCACTTGAACCAGGGAGTTGATGACCCTGGCATACCTGAGATCCCCCATAAAGCCTATGCTCAATCCATCAATGCGGCCGAACTCCCTCCACATAGTATACGCGTCCAGCATTGCCTGGGTGGGGTGGTTCTGCGCACCGTCCCCCGCATTTATCACAGGCGCATCAGCTATCTCCGCCGCGAACCTCGCAGCTCCCTCCAATTCATGCCTCATCACTATTAAATCGGCGTAGGAATCCAGCATCCTGATCGTGTCCGCCAAGTTCTCGCCCTTGGCAAGCGATGACGCCTCGACGGAGCCCATATCTATAACCCTCCCCCCTAGCCTCAACATGGCTGTCTCGAAGCTGAGCCTCGTCCTAGTGCTGGGCTCGAAGAAGGCGATCGCCATTATTTTCCCATTCATTACAGAAAGAGAGGATTTGGAGTGCTTCTCCATTTCCTGGGCCTCCTGAAAGAGACCCATTAATTCCTCCCGGCCCCAGTCAAGGGCCGAGATCACATCCCTTCCAAGCCAGGTATTCAACGAACCCTCAAATCCATCGAGTGACTCATTTATAAGGATTCCCACCATCGCGGGCAACACTGGGGTCAATGAATGGGCCCCTCCCCTCCTGCCTCACCACGTGGGCCCTTGTCTCCCTGCCCCTCATGGCGGAGAGCACCATGGCAATGGCCAGTATGGCCATGCTTGCCAGGAAGGCCGAGTGAAGGCCCGACAAGAAGGCCGTGGTCACGCCGCCGACCAGGTCGGACGTGCCGAGGAAGACTTGGAACGCCACGTACCTCGGCACAGTCAGGGAGGCTATTGTGATGGATAGGACGTAGCTGATCAATATGCCTATGTTGGCCAGGGTCCTCAGTATGCCCGATGCCCCGCCGTAGAACTCGCTGCTGGCGTTGGCCATCACCGCGCTGTTGTTGGCTGGGAAGAAGAACGCCGACCCTATCCCCCCAACTATCGACGCTGCTATTATGTAAGAGTACGGCGTGGCCAGGCCCAGTAGGGAGTAAGCCCCCGCCGCGGCCAGCATGAGCCCTATCCCCAGGGTGGCGGGCAACCTAGCCCCCATCCTATCGCTTAGGCGGCCGGCCCATGGGCCGAGGAGGCTGGCAAGCACGTAGCCAGGAACTAGGAGGAGAGAGGCGGAGAATGGGGATAGGCCCCTAATTCCCTGTAGGTACATTATCAATATGAACGCGGTGGATAGGTAGCCCGCGCTTTGGAGGAATGCCGCCAACATGCTGGCCGCCAATATCCTATTGCGGAATGCCCTGAAATCTATGAGCGGGTAGCTAACCCTCCTCTCCCAGTAAACGAATGGCACGAGCAATGCGAGGCCGACCGTCAGTATAGCCAAGTCGGGGACTGTTAACCCCACCCCGGCCACGTTGGCCGCTCCATACGCGATCAATGCCAGGGAGGCGGCGAGGAGCACAGTGCCGGGCACGTCGAACCTCCTCTTGACCACGTTGTAATCCTTCACCTCCCTTATCCCCAAGGCTATCGCGGCTATCCCTATGGGCACGTTTATGTAGAAGATGAACCTCCACCCTATGAATGTGGTTATTATGCCTCCAAGCACTATGCCCAGTATAGCTCCCACGTTCCACCCCACCGACGTGTACCCATAAGCCCTTCCCCTCTTGTTGGGCGGGTAGTGATCCGCTATTATCGCGCCGCTGTTGGCCTGCAGCATCGCCGCGCCCAGCGCCTGCACTCCCCTCGAGGCTACCAGGAAGACGTCGTTTGGGGCGGCGCCGCACATTGCCGAGCCCACCGTGAATATCAGGAAGCCTATGTTGTATATCCTGGATCTTCCGTAGTTATCCCCCAACCTGCCCAGCTGGGTGGTCAGCACGGCGGTCACGAGCAAGTATATCAGTATTACCCATATCATTGTGAATAAGTCGGAGTGAAGCGATTGAACCATTGTGGGAAGCGCCAGTATAACTATAGTGGAGTCTATGGCCGCCATCATGGTGCCCAGCACAACGACGAAGGTGACTATGGATACCCTATCCATGGATTTCCCGCATAGCTTGGCTTAATAAAGCTTAAGCCGTTAACTAAAAAACACAATAAGGGCATTGAACTCGACCGCCTCATGTTTCTGGGAGTCACGGCTTGAAGGGGAAGCGCTCCATCCTGTACGCGGAGTCCCAGAACATGTACTCATAGATGGAGGCCAGCCTGAACCTGGACATCGCCGCCGCAGTCTCTTGGCTGGTCAACTCCATGGAATCCATTATGCCAAGCACGGCATTCACGCCCCGCTCATAGGCTTCTCCCCCATACGTGTTGATCCACATGTTGTACAGCTCGTTTGGGGATCCACGCCTGATCAACTCCCTGCCCACCTCCATGTATATCCAGTAACAGGGAAGCAGCGCCGCGATGACTTCGTGGTATGGCCTTGAGTATGCCACGTCCAGCAAATAGGAGGTGTACGCCGCATTGGTGGGCGACATGCCGTAATCATCTACGTTCACGCCCCAGCGGGACAGGTACTTGCCATGGAGGCTCCTCTCCACGTTCAACGCATCAGCTATGTGGGTGGCGAATAAGACTTGCTCCTCCTCGTTTCTGGCCTTCGCGCTGGCCAGCGCCACTGCCCTGCTGAACTCCCGTAGATATAGATGGTCCTGCACTATGTAGAACCGGAACCTATTCTCCTCCAAGGACCCATCGGATAGGCCCTTAATGAATGGGTGATTCAGTATTGCTGAATATACATCGCCTATGGATGACCAAAGCCTTTCGGTCAACTTCATGTATTGAGCCAAAAGCCCTGCGCTATTTATGCGATTTGCCCCCGTGCTGATCGCTCTCTGACCTCCCCGCCCCGAGGGGCGAGACTTGTCGACCTTTTACAAAGGAGGGGGAGGGACCTATGATCATGGGAGCACAAAGTTTATTTAATTGAAATGTAAGTCAATACATGCAATATTCCATACTGGGAGATGATCTGCAGCTGGTCAAGGTCATCATGGACGAGGGCGAGAGCATCTACGGGGAGGGAGGGCATCTCCTCTATAAGTCGCCCACCGTTAATCTCCAAGCAAGGGATGTGGGGGGCTTCATGGCTGGGTTGAAGAGGGCCGTGACGGGGGCAACGTTCTTCGTTCTCCAACTAACCGGCCCAGGCGAGACCGCCTTTGCGGGGAGCACTCCCGGCAAGGTAGTTCAAATAAGCCTGGGCAATGGGGATCAATTGCTGGCCGAGCACGGCAGCTTCCTATTCGCGGAGGGCGGCGTTCGCTACGATGCATCGCTGGCGAAATTGACGGCGGGCATATTCGGCGGCGAGGGGCTGTTCCTGGCCAAGTTCACGGGGCCAGGCAATGTTTTCCTGCATGGGACGGGCAACGTTTTGCCGCTCCAATTAGGGGATGGGGAGGAGGTAGACGTGGAGGCGGGGCATCTCTTGGCCTTCGACGCGGGGATGCAGTACGGAATAAAGAGGGCGGGAGGGCTTAAGACGATGCTGCTGGGCGGCGAGGGATTGTTCTTCGTAAACATAAGGGGGCCCGGCAGGGTCTGGCTGAGAAGCGTGTCCCTAGCCGCGCTGGCGAGCGCGTTGTCGAGGGACATGCCGTGCCCCCCCAGCTGTAGGAGGGAGGCCGAGGCCGGACAGCGAGAGTTCAGGGTGTGATGCAGGCACCGATATTCTTATTAAGCTAGAAACTTCAATTACAGCATGTCGTGGGTCGCGCTCGACTTGGAGAGGGCGGTGGAAAAGGCGAGCAGGTTCTACGTGGACCTGCTTAAGGCAGGCATTGATAGCACAGCGGGGGGAGTGGTTCTCCTAGATATGATCCTCTTAAACAGGCCCGGGGAGTTGGGGAGAGTCTTGACTGCCATAGGATCCAGCACCGGCAAGAGCTTGCTCACTGCCTACGCAACGACTGAGGTGCAGGGACAGACAGCGGGGGGGGGGGGGGGTAAGTAAGTTCGGCTTCATCCTCTTGGTCTATCCGGCAGTCGATGAGGCTGACGCCGCCCGCGTGGCGGAGGCGGCGAAGGGCGCTGGAGCTATTTCCGTCACGGCGTACTTCATAAGGGTGAAGGAAGTGATGAAGGGCTAGTTGTTCTATTCCGTTATGCTCCCGCCCAATTTATCGGCTATCTCCGTGTATCCTATCGATGATAGGAACTCCAAGACTTCATCCAGCTTGGGGCCCGATCGCGCTCCCCTCCTGGTTACGGATATGGAGGCGGCGGCATTGGCAAATATCAATCTCTCCACTATGCCTAGCCCCATTAGTCTTGCGGATACGTAGGACGCCGCGAAGACGTCGCCCGCCCCCGTCGTATCGATCGGGGTCACCCTGAATGCCTCCACCACCTTCGATTCATCTCCGCTTATGCATAGAGCGCCCTTTGGCCCCAGCGTTATAACCAGCTCCCGGGGCTCGACCTTGCCGTATATTGCGAAGCCCGCCTTAATGGGGTCCTCCACGCCGCTTAGTATGCTTGCCTCGACGGAGTTCATGAACATTACGTCTATGCCCTTGAGCAGGCTGGACACGACGTCTATGCCCTTCCTGGCCAGGCTGGTTCCGCCGTCTATGGACGCCGTCGCGCCGATGAATCTGCTCCTCCTCAGCCCGGCCTCTATTATCTCCGTCCTGCCGGTGGCCATGTGTACGTGATTAACTCCATCCAGGGCCGCGCCGTCTATATCGCTAGGTATTAGTCCCATATTGGCTCCCCTGTAGGCTATCATTCTCTTGCTTCCATCCAATCCGACCAGCACGGCCACTGTGCCTGTCTTCTCATAGCCTATCCTCTTTATGAAGCGGGTGTCCACCCCGAAGGTCTTCAATTCATCCACCAATATCCCGCCCACGGTGTCGGACCCCACGGAGCCCATGAATCGAGAGCTGAGGCCCAGCTTCGCTATTTGCACCGAGAAATTGGCGGCTGACCCTCCGCCTCCCACGTAGGCCTCGAACGCGTCCACGGCCTCATCTATCCCGGGCAGGTTGCCGATCTTCATATATATATCTAGGTTCAGGTTACCTATTGAGAGAACTATTGGCTTGCCCACTGCGGCGGGGAGGGAGCCGCGTTAATATCTATTCCGTTGGGCTGGCCGGGATCCATGGAGGGGAAAGGATAAATAGCGATGCTGGGCGGAACAGTGGATGCAGGACGAAGTGAAGCGATTGCTCGACTTGAGGGAGCGGCTCAAGAAGCGAATAGAGGAATTGGAGGGGGAGCTCTCCATGCTTAGGGAGGCGGAGCAAGCCATAGACAGCCAGATAAAGTCCAAGTCGATAACTCCCGCCAATCAATTGCAGCAGCCCCAGCCCGCCCAGCAGGAGAAGCCGAGGCAATCGGCGGCCGGCGTGGATCTCAGGTCGAGGAGCGGGGAGAAGATAGGGGAGGTGGAGAGCGGGGAGGGGGTGATCACCGTGAGGCCATTGAGGCCCTTGGACCCGGAATCCAAGCCCACCAAATTCTTACTGAGGAAGTTAGAGGAGTATAAGAAGGGCGATGATGAGTTGATACAGGAGAGGAAACTGAGCGAGGGGGATGCATTTGATTACCAGGTGGAGAAGGGCGGGGATGGGTACATAACCTCCATAACTATAAGGAACTATAGGACAAACGCGAGGCGGCAGGAAGTGATGAACATAATTAGATGGACCATCGAGAGAAACCTGGAGAGGGGGGGCGATTGATGGTTCCCCATTGGTCCTATTTTAATCAATCCAGTTAAAAAGCGAGCCGACGAGTTAGGCATCGATGAATGGATTGGTCCTATCAATTATATCCAGGGATAGGTGGACGAGCGGGCTTGAGCTCTCCAGGGCCTTGAACAGGAGGCTGGATGAGGGGGACTTCATGGAGATTGCGAGCAGCGGGGACGTGGATGTCTTCTACGACGTGGCCGAGGATGAGTATTACCTGAGGCTCAAGCCATTGCAGGCCCAGGAGCCCAGTCCTGAGGGCAGCGCGTTGCCCAGCGTGAGGCTCCCGGAGGAGCCCGTCCCCAAGCCGTCGTTCGAGGAGGAATTGAAGTCGGCTGGACCGGATTGGAGGGATAGATATGAGGAATTGGTGAAGAGGGGATTAATAAGGGAGGTGTACATAAACGGCATGGCGTTCGTCGTGTCGTCAAAGCTTCCCGGCGAATCTCTTCAGCATGGGGTACATCTCGAATAGCTGCTCCTGCATTGCCAGCGAGTAGTACTGAATCACTATCTCAACCAACAGTATCAATCCAATCCCGGTCCCAAACACGCCCATTACGTCGCCCAGCGCCGCCACGACGCCCGCTATCAATCCGCTGGTCAGCGTTAGCGCGTTTATGTACCTCTCGAGGTACCTCGCTATTACCCTAGTGCTGGACCTGAAGCCCGGTATGTGCCACCCGCTCTCCGCTATCGTCTTCGCCTGGTCCTCCGGCCCCATGCCGGCCAGGTTAACCCATAGGTACGCATAAACAACCGATAGGAGCGCGTAGAGGACTATGTGGACCACCACGAATTGAGGCGTCAATTGCAGCGGGGTTGATTGCAGGAAGTAGAGCAGGGACGAGGTGCAGGGCGCCGTGGTTAACTGGCCGTTCAGGCTTATCTGGTGGACGCACGCTATGGCGTTCAGCAACGCGTTGGACGCGTGCGCGTTGTACGTGGTTGCCAGGAAGTAGAGGCCATTGTATATCAAGGCCACGGTGTACGCCGTGAATATTATGGGGAGGACGGACACGTACATGACCTTGAATGGATATGATATCTTATAGCCCCCGTACTGGGTCAGCACCATTGGGATGGAGACCTCCATTAACTCAACGTATAGGACGAGCCCGCCCAGGACCAGGGTAGCCACCAGCCCCACCAAGCTGGGGTAGCCTATTCTGTATATTATTGATGAGAGCGCGGCAAGCGTGTGATCCACAGCAGCCACGTAGGAGCCGACCGCTATGGCTGGAACGACGCCGAGGGGGAGGACTTGGCCCGGCGGTATTATGGGGGAGAAGGTGTCCCAGAACACCGTCCTTATTATGCTGATCAATATGAAGAGGCTTATGCCGCTCCCAATGCCCCAGCCCTTCGACACCATGTCGTCCAGCAGGATCACTATCACGGCACCGAAGACCAGCTGTAGCCACACAATGAAGGCTAGGCTGGGAGTTATGACTCCCAACTGGCCCGCCGCTATCATTATGGCGCCCTCGCCGAAGGCTATTATCACGGCCACCAGCTTGGTGAAGGCGTTGAACCTCATCTGATCGTTGGGATCCTCCATGTCTATATTCATTATGTCGGAGAAGGCAAGCAGCTCCATTATTATCCCGGCTATTATTATGGGCCCAATGCCCAGCTCAGCCATGGTGCCCGACTGGGAGGCGAATATGACGGCTATCAATGGATTGAATAGAGGCGCGGCTTGGGCGACATTGACGCCGTAAAGCGGGGTTATGGAGAGCACCATGTATGCGGTCAATGCTAGGAAGGTCCAGAGGAGCCGGCTGGACATGGATAGAGCTACCTTGGGCTTAGGTACAGTGGGCACAAGCCGCAGCAACGGCTCCACCCTGTCAATGAACCTACCGCTCATCGCTTAAACCATGGACCTGCCCATTATTAAATTTACTGCGACGTGATCAGGATGAGGAAGGGAATTGGGGGCATCAATGAAGCAGGCCGCGCTGTATCACTACCTCGCCGCCAGCCTTCCGTATCTTCTCAATCGCCGACGCGGAGGCCGCGGCCGCCCTAACCATTATGGGTTCATTGATTGATCCCCCGCCGAGGAGCTTATCGTAGCCCAGGGCGGCTAGGTCCACCACGTACTTGCCCGACTCCTGGACGGCCTTTCCCTGCGCGGCCAATTCCCTAACCACCTCGCCCAGTCTCCCCACGTTTATCGACTTGAGCCTGGACCTGAGGGGGGGTGGCTGGACGAAGCCGTGCTTGCCTATCAATGGCCATCCATTGTTTTTCTCCGCCAGCTCCATTAGAAGGCTCTTCTTGTGCTTCAGCAGGCCAACCCTCTCGCTTCCCCCGCTGTTGTTCCTCCTGTGCTGCCCCACCCTACCCCACGAGTGGGTCCTCCAACCCCTGAGCTTCCTGGTCTTCTTGGTGAATCTCCTGGTCATTTCACCACCAATCCCGACGTGCCTTTTTAAATTTTTCAATGGAAAAATAATTGAAAGAGAGATCAAATCATCCTCCGCAGCAGCTCGTTTATGCCGCTTCCCCTGTATCCCAAGTCCCCGCCGTTGCCGTAACTTGCCTTAATTCCCTTCAATCCACCCTTGGGCGGGTGCAACCTGAAGAACGGCTTTAAGCCCTTCAAGCACCTACCCCTTCCCCCGCACTTGAGGGACGCCTTCCCCTGCATTAAATCATTGACGAACTCCTCCAAGCTGTTCCAACCGCTCGCCTTGACCGCATCATCAGTCAACGGCCTCCCCCCGCTCAGCCTCCCCCTGCCCCTCAGGAGGAGAAGCAGGGTCTCG
The DNA here is from genome assembly GCF_055398215.1 of Thermocladium modestius. Taxonomy (NCBI): domain Archaea; kingdom Thermoproteati; phylum Thermoproteota; class Thermoprotei; order Thermoproteales; family Thermoproteaceae; genus Thermocladium; species Thermocladium modestius. Next base: position 1,023,878 of record NZ_AP043731.1, read on the forward strand.
CCGTCTATCTCCCCCCAAGCAATCCAATCCTTAACTACCGACAAGGTCCCCCTAAGCGACGGGGAGTCCCGTAGAACCACGCATGAGTGGCGGCTCCTGAGCCCCAACAATTGAAGCGCGTGCTCCACATCGCTGGGGACGTCCACCTCCCCCTTTAATCTGATCACGGCAATCATTCCCGTAGAGCTTGTTTGTTTCTGCTCCATTCATCACCACCTATATCCTGAACCCGTAGGTATCCCTCAAGGCGTTCCACACAGCCTTGGCGAAATTAATTGTGGTCCTGGTCCTACCCCTAGCGTCCAACCATATATCCCTGATGCCCGCCAGGGATAGTATCTTCTTGGCAGTGTCGCCCGCAACCAATCCAACGCCCTTCGGCGCAGGGGATTAGGCTTACCTCTACGCTGCCCGACTTACCGTTAACCTGGAACGGCACGCTGTGGGGTTCATCGCAGGAGCAATGCCACGAGCCGCAGCCCCTCCTCACCGGGGTTATCCTTATCTTTGCGTTCCTAACCGCCTTGTCTATGGCCTGGCTCACCTGCCTGGCCTTGCCTATCCCTATGCCCACGTAGCCGTCCTCGTTGCCCACGGCGACCACTGCCTGGAACTGGCTGACCTCTCCCGCATCCGTCTGCCTCTGGACCACCTTTATGTCGAGCACCTCGTACTTCAATCCAGGAAGCAGCGCGTCGACTATCTCCGGCTCCTTTATTGGCATATTCATGCTGAATATATCATCTATGCTGCGTATTTTTCCCTCCTTTACCATCCTCCCGAGCTGAGTCCTAGGCTGCCACTCCTCCAGCTGACTGGCTTCCTCTGAGGCCATCCTAAATCAACGAAAAGAGGCCCCGAGGAGCAAATATAAAGATTCCCTCAAGCCGTGGGGCGACGATATCACTTGGATATCACGGAGTTAATTTATCTAATATTGTAATTTAAACATGGGCCCTGCTTGACCCGATGAGCGCTGTAGCAGCCAAGCAGGAAAGCAACGCGCCGAGCTACGACATACTATTCGCGGCGCCGGACAGGGATGGATCAATAGTATCCGTGAGGGTTCATAGGCAGGTCAAGGAGATGCTGGCAGAGATTGCGGAGAAGGAGGGATTGAACGGTGTCTCCGAGCTAGTCAGGTACATAATAGCGGGCTTCCTCATAGGAAAATACGAGCCCGCGAGGCCGGATCCCAAGGTGCTCCACGCTCCCATATTCCTCAACATAAACGTTAACAAGAAGGAGGAGACCAGGGGCGAGGCGTTGGTCATATCCATGGAGGCGGAGGAGGCGGTCAGGGAAGCGGAGGAGTTCCTGGCCAAGGTGAGGCGAGGCACCGTGCAATTGAGGGGAAACGAGTACGCCAAGAAGCTGAGGGATAGGATAGCCAAGCTAATGGCTAGGTCACTGAGGTACGGGTTGGAGGACGAGTACGCCAAGCTGAGGGCCGTGTTCAATGCATTACAGGAGTGACGAAAAGCTTTTCATGGCCCTGGCGAAGCTGTGGCATGGGCTTGCTGCTGGTGTATACGGGCAATGGAAAAGGCAAGACGACGGCCGCGCTGGGCTTAGTGCTCAGGGCGAGCGGGCACGGGCTTAAATCCATAGTCGCCCACCTAATGAAGACCCCCTACTACAGATCCAACACCGTGGGCGAGCGGGAGGCATTGGCGGCCAGGCTGGGCGACTTAGTTGAGGAGTACTTCATGGATCCCCTGGTGCTGAGGAACCCACGCGCCGTGCTTCGGAGGGCGGTGCAGAGAAGCGTTGAGGTGAGGCCATTCCTATTGGTGCTGGACGAGGCGAATAACTCCATAAAGAACGGCCTCCTCGGCGTCGATGAGCTGCTGAGCGCCATAACGGAGGTGCCCAGCGAAACCAATGTAGTGGTGACGGGGAGGGGAGCGCCTGAGGAGCTGGTGGAGAGGGCGGACCTGGTCACCGAGATGAAGGAGGTAAAGCATTACTACGATAAGGGATTCGTAGGTTTGATGGGGCTGGAGTGGTGAGGCCACAACGCCGGCTCAGCTCGGACAATCGGGGGATGGGAAGTCTACGGCGTATATGGGGGTCGGGTATTGAGCGCTAATCAAGCCTATCTGAGGCGACCCGCCTGGATCGTATTGAAGCACGAAGTAGGCACTGCCGCCGAACGCCTCCTCGACGTAGCCATCAGTAATGGGGTAGCATATTGTCCCGCCGCCGAAGAATACGGGGGACGCCGCGGTATTCGTAATGCTCGGATTTATCTGCCAAGCGCCCTGGAAATCAGTCAAGCCGAATCCCACCGGGTAAATGCCGCCGGTCCTCGTCGACTCCGGCGAGCAGAATAGGTTGGGATTTTCCACGCCTATGGACCAAACCAAGTTGGAGGTGGCGCCTGATCCAGGCCCCGTGATTGTTTGGGATGATGTTAGCGATGCTATTGGCTGGGATGGATCGGCAGCCGTCGCTGCCTCGAATAGATATTCCAATGCTCCCTGGGCGAGCGATATCACTAGTTCCAAGTCGGAGTAGCTGAACCACGAGCAGGCCGTGTTGCCTGGCTCCGCCGCGCTTGGCGCGCCTGACCAAGTCATATATGAATTATAACCGTTTTTACTATCAATGCTTAAGGCCGTGGTCATGTTGATCCCCACGTCATAACGCCGAAACTCACCTACATTGCCATAAGGATTACTATTATTAATCTCGATATTATTGAATCCAATATAATTCACGGCTATCGTATCGCCCTCGCCAGGATGATAAACAGCGCCCAACACGCAGTAGTCCAATATATATACGTCCTTAGTCGGTGAAACTGAAACTTGCTCTCCGGTGGAGAATAACCAATTATTGCTGCTGAGATATCCTTGGGTTATAGAGCATGGGTCCTCATCCGTATATGAGGGATCATTGATTAAGTTTAGAGTTAAGATGCCGGGGTTAACCCTGGCTTGCCCCGCCCACTCGCCGAGCAATCCATTAATGGTGTCGGTGTAGTAATCGCGGATCTGGACTGGGCTTATTACCAAGAAATTCCCACCGCCGAAGCCCACCACGTAAGCCGAGCCATTTATGTACATCACGGGATACCCGATCACATCGCTCCGGTGCGCATCCCCCCATGCCACTGCTATCACGTCCTCCAGGAGGGAAACCAATCTGGGGTCGGCGGTGTACAGCATGATGAAGTCTCCCCTCTCCATGGGCTCCTCCAGCATATCCGCCAAGCGCCGCGGGCCCACTTGAAGGGATTGATTGACGTAGTCCCAGTCAATGATTAAGACGGAGCCGTTGGGGAGGCGGGGAGCTTGGCCCAGCCCCACGCTCCTTATGGAGCTCCGGGGAGCGGAGGCGGCCAGGGAGGCGGCGAAGGAGCTTGGCCCTACGACGTAGGCCGTTGAGAACATTAGTGGCTGTTGAGCGGGCGGCTCCAGCCGCGCCGGCTTCGCAACGCCCAGGTCTATCCTCAGCCATGCGTAGTAGGCGTCGGTAATCGTCGTCTCGACGGCGTTGGAGAACCGCGGGTTGGACACGTACTCCACGACGAACGCGGCGACCATGAATAGAATTATGAGGAGGATCATCATCAACAGCGCGCCCCCGTCGCTTGGCCTCGGCATGCCCATGCATTAATTGAAATGATCCATGCATATAAACTTTTTTTGAGTCCACGTGAAACGCACGCCCGGCCAAACCATCACTCCCCCCGCATCAAGATGTAGCGCAGCTCCTGCGTTAGGTCATTTATCAATGCCCTGCCCAGCGAGCCGGGGCTTTGCCTCCCCATCAATCTAAACCCGGACCCCACCTCAATCACCTCCGCTCCCCTCGCCGTGGATAGGAAATCCAATATGGAGAGGGGGCGAACGATCTTCCTCTCGTTCACCACTAGGTACCTGGTCATCAATCGCCTAACGCTCGCCAGGTTGCTTCCATCTATCTTATTGATTAGGTTGCCGGCCCCAAACCTGGAGAGCGAGGGGGAGATGGCGGCGGCGTACCTCTCGGCCAACCTATCCGCCACGCGATCCATGGAGTCCACGGACTCCACTATGGACTCCAGCGCACCCATCATGTCCAACCCCCCCTCCAAATGTATAGTGGGTATGCCCATCATGTCAGGATGCACCGATGCCGCGAAGGGAGAGAAACCGGGCCCGATGCCCAGCAACCCGTGCGCCTCCTCCGACGCCACCATGCTGAGCGTGGTCGCCGCCTCGAAGTCGATCGCCAAGACGGCGTCATCGAACCTGGAGAAGTAATGCCTATGCCCTACCCCCCAATGCATTCCCGGGAGCGCGGGATCGCCGAAGTGCCGGGCCGTGGCGAAGACGAATCTGAAGCTCTTCCGCGGGTTCCTGGACGCCACGAATCTCACCAGCCTTGTCATTACGTTCACCGCCGGGCAAGCATCGGCGGTCCGCGGCCACGAATCCACGTGGGTGAGGAACACCACCGTTTCATCGCTGTCGCCCTGCCTATCCACCACCAGGTTATAGGCTAGCCCCTCCCTCACCCTGCCCCGCAGGTGGACCTCGATGGGCGACCCGGCCTTCACCTCCCCATCCACCACGACGGCGGGTATTGGGGGGTAGTCATTGCTTTGAAGGGATAAACCGGGCCCCTGCGGTATGAAGCCGAAGCCGGGTCCCCTCAACACCAACAGCTCGGCGCCCGCCTCGACCGCGCTTCGGTAAGTCCCCTTCAACTCGAGCGGGTCGCGCGGCATGTCCGCCACCACGTAGTTGCTCGTCCTGCCCTCGTAGAAGGGAGATGGGGGAAGCGGGCCTGCCTCGACCTCATTGGAGCCCTCCACCACGCTTGCCACCTCGTACTCCGGAACCACGACGTGAACGGGCTGTAGCACGTACATTAAGTCATGGTAGTCCAACTCCGTCAATAACATGGATAATAACCGCCTCTCTGCATCGCTTCCCGGGAGCACGGGGAAGGGGCACTCCACTCGGGTTCACGCCGAGCCCGGTATATATGCATGACCCGCATGAATGGGAAAGCCGCCGTTTCTCGTCCGGGATCGGCAGTGAATCAAGCGGTTACCATTTCCTATGCAAATGATGACGCGAATGGGAGCAATACGGAGAACCACCCTACAGAGATGGGGACCCGCGGAATCGACCTGGACCCACTAGCTTCCCGCGATTACCACCGACCAAGCCTAGCGGGCCGTTGAGCGGCGATTGCTCAATTCATGGAAATAGATTTGAGCGCCTTATTACTAAAAAGTAATTATTGAAAAGTGGTATTTTTATTCATATAGAGTAAAATTTATTAGTACATATTACTTAATTAAATGCGAAATAATATGGCAACCACTCTCCAATCCGAGTTCCTGCAGGACACGATCCTCATACTCAGGAAGGCGATAGAAATGGGGAGGCTGGAGAAGCAATTATTCGATTACCTATCGAAGCCCCAGAGAATAACCGTAGTATCCATACCCGTCAAGGTGAACGGGTCAATCTCGTTCTTCGAGGGCTACAGGGTTCAGCATAATAACGCGCTGGGGCCGTTTAAGGGCGGGATAAGGTTCCACCCCGAGGTGACTCTTGAGGACGACATGGCGCTGGCCACCTTGATGACGCTCAAGAACAGCCTGGCGGGGATCCCGTATGGAGGGGCTAAGGGAGCGGTCAGGGTAGACCCCAAGTCGCTGAATAGGCAGGCGCTGGAGGAATTATCCAGGGGATACGCGAGGGCCTTGGCCAACGTGATAGGGCCGGAGATCGACGTCCCCGCGCCGGACGTAGGGACCAATCCCCAGATAATGGCTTGGATGGTTGATGAGTACAGCAAGATGGTTGGGAGGAACGCGCCCGCCACGTTCACGGCGAAGCCGGTCCAGCTCTGGGGAAACCCAGTGAGGGAGTACGCCACGGGCTTCGGCGTCGCCGTTATGGCGAGGGAGACATGGCGGGAACTGTTCAAGGGGGACTTAACCGGCGTTCGAGTCTCAATACACGGCTTCGGAAACACAGGGCAGTGGGCCGCGTACTGGGCCGATAAATTCGGGGCGAAGGTGGTGGCGGTGGCCGACACCTCGGGAACAATATATGACCCCAACGGGTTAAGCGTGGCTAAGGCAATCAAGGCAAAGAATGAGACAGGCAAGGTAGTATCGTACGAGGGAGCGCGGAGGCTAGCTCCCCAGGACGCGCTTACGGTGGATGCTGACGTACTAATGCCCAGCGCGATCTAGGATACAATAACGGAGAGCAACGCGGCGAACGTGAAGGCGAAGCTGATAGTGGAGGGGGCAAACGGGCCGACCACTCCCAGAGCGGAGGAGACGCTGACGGGTAGGGGCGTGATCATAGTGCCCGACATACTGGCAAACGCGGGCGGGGTAATAATGAGCTACCTGGAATGGGTGGAGAACCTGCAGTGGTTCATATGGGACGAGGAGGAGACCAGGAGAAGGCTTGAGGCAATACTGGTCGGCAACTTCAAGAGAGTGATCAATAAGCACTCGGAGCTGGGAGCAAAGGCAACCATGAGGGATGCGGCCGTCATAACGGCCGTGGAGAGGGTTAGGGACGCAATGCTGTCGAGAGGATGGATCTAACTCAATTCACGACCCACGCCTCCCCTCTTTTTTCCTATCCACTCCCCAACATGGCGGTTAACGAATTATCCGTTCCCGAACTTCAAATGGAATTAACGCTATGCCGCACTAATCCATTTAGCGATGCCCAACGCGGGTCTTCCTCAACTCCCTCACCATCATCTCAAGCTCATCAAATCCATCCAACAACGAACGCCCACCCCTGCCCTCATCCCTATCCAGCCTAGCCTCCAACATCAGGAGCGCGTTTATGGCTATCTTCAATGGATTCAAATCATCCACGTTGGTCAGCGATAAATCAACGCCGTACACCGAGGCCGCCACTCCCTGGGCGTGCCGGTACCCCCCAACCGGGCCCACGTAGCACCACCTCCGCTTCTCGCCCCAATGCTCGTAGTAAACATAATCCCTTCCGTGGATTGTCTTCACTTCTCTATACCCAACTTCACCGCAGCGGGGGCAAACGTCAACCATATTTTCTCCGGTTAAATTTAACCGGAGACACAATATAAACTTTTCTGTGCCCACACAACCATCAAATCCATTAATAACTCCATGAATATTGTCCATCCCCCTTCCTTTCTTTCTTCCTTCCTTCCGTTTCTTTCCCTCTTTCTGCATCTTCACGCGAATTCGCCTCATGAAAAATGAAAATGATGGTTTATGATGGATTTGTCCAATCTTCGATTCGTTGGAGTGCCTTCGTTTATTGCTTTTCCCTAGAATTGCCATGCTTGAATGCATTGCTATGCGATGGAGTTAATTCGATGCTTCATGCATTGATTGCATGTTTTAAACTTCCTCTAGAATGGGGGGCCGCCGTTCCTTTAATGCGGCATTAGTATAGATTCATCATTAAGCTCGGCGCAATGAAGTGGCCCAGCACCAGCACTGCCACGGCTGTGAGGGGGATGGTTATGTTGTCGTCGATGAATGGCTGCTTCTCGGATAGTGTTGCCAGTATGGCTGATGTTATTCCCACGTAGCCCAGCGCCGCCCCTATGGGAATGCTCACGGCCAACATTGCGAGGGAGCCCTCCCACCCCTTCACTCTCCTCCTGTACCTGAGGTTCCTGACTATCCCGGTCACGCCATCGCCCCACGACATGTAGAGCAGTGGGACGGCGGCCAGCCAATACGAGTGATCGAGGAACCAGAGCAGGAAGGCGACGGCTCCCCATGCGAGCGTGAAGTGTACCTCGTACATGTTCTCCGGGTCCTGGAACCAATAGTAGAGCTTTCCCGTGACGTGCGGCACGTATACTGCGATCGTCAGCAACACGGCCATTACGAGGGGCAGCACGGGTTCCTCGAATAGGAACGGTAGGAGGAAGGCAACTACTCCCCCGCCCAGGATGTGAATGACCTTGCGTCCGAAGTAGGTGCCCGATCGCTCTGGGTATCCCCTCCTCACGGCTGCCCAGTACGCCTTCTTGGCCAAGTAAAAGGTGACGAACGATACCCAGGCAAGCAGGGCGGCCGCGTACGGCGCGTCGTGGACGATGGCTGTTCCCAGGTACATTTGGGAATTGATGAAAAGGCGTTAAAAACGTTTGCGGGCCCCGGCTTTAATGGTGGGGCCCAGCCAGTAAACCTTAAAAATCAATGTAAGGAGAACCCATCGAGGGCCCGTAGCTCAGCATGGTAGAGCGGCGGTCCTGGCATGGAGGCCGAGGCTTTTAACCTATGGGGAAGACACCCGTAGGCCGTGGGTTCAAATCCCACCGGGCCCGTCAAATCCTCATCACTCCCAAAGGGATGGGCTTTGGGCACCGTTTATAAACCGGGGGCGAGAGTTCCCCGAGTGATGACTACCCAGGGACTGACCAGTGATGGTGACTGACCTTCGCTGAGATGTAACAAGCAATACCAGCAATCCATCTCCGCTGGCCCGGAACGCGGGCATCGATGGCGTGGGCGCCGTGGTTGCCGGAGATGCCTCGAGCCCATCACGCTTAAAAGGAACGTTAATATCAGGGGCGAGTGTCCATAAAATTGTCTAGGACGGCGTTGATCAGCAACATGATGACCAGCGCATTGATAGCGGATCTGGACGTGGTTTGGTTCCCCGCTCCTCGCCTTGACTCCCCCTCAGTCTTCGCCAGGTTATTGGATGAGGAGAGGGGAGGGCATTGGGGCATTGCCTTTGATGGCGAAGTGGTGTCGACGAGGTACGTGGCCGGCACCAACGTGTTGGAGACCAGGGTGAGGGCTGGGGAGGGGGAGGTCAGGGTTCTTGACTTCATGCCCATCGGCATGCCCGCCATAATGAGGATCGTGGAGGCGCCCAGCGGCTTGGCCTACGAGACCGTTTTCGATCCAGCGATGAGGTACGGCTTGGTCAAGCCATATAGGTTGGACTCCAAGAATGGCGCGCAGTTCGTGAATCCCTTGAACAAGGAATTGATGGAGTTCATAGTGCTGGAGGGTAACTGCTCCCCCCTCGGTGGGAATGCGTGGAGGTGCAGGGGGCCGGCTAAGTTTATCGGGCATTACGCGAGGAGCGTGGGGAACAGCATTCTGGGCGGGGGGAAGAGCATAGTCTACTCCATGCTGGGCGAGGCGCTCGATAAGGTGCTGGAGTTCTGGAGGGTCAAGGAGGTGAAGGGCGGCGCCGGCCTTCGCTCCTCCTCCATAGTTTTGCTGCTCTCCATGATCCACAGATCCACGGGGGGAATAGCGGCCTCTCCCACCACTTCCCTCCCAGAGATAGTGGGGGAGTCGCGTAATTGGGATTACAGGTTCATATGGGTGAGGGACTCCTCCCTGGCCGCCAAGGCGTTGATGCAGGAGGGGTACTTGGTGGATGGGAGGGGCGCCATGAATTTCCTGCTCAGCGTGGTGGAGCCCACGGCCAAGCCCTTCGATCACCCCTTCTACGGGGTGGACGGCTCCCCGCCCGGCGACGAGGAGGAACTGCCTTGGCTGGCGGGGTACGGGGGGAGCAGGCCGGTTAGGGTCGGCAACGCCGCGTCCACGCAGCTTCAACTGGACGTGGAGGGGTGGTTCATGGATGCCCTCCACACCTACTACTCGCTGACCGGGGATGACGTGTATATACGGAATTACTGGTGGGTGGTGGAGGCCACGGCTGAGTGGTGCTCAAAGTCATACGCGCTGCCCGATGCTGGCATGTGGGAGGAGAGAGGGGAGGCTCGGCACTACACGCACTCCAAGGTAATGATGTGGGTGGCGCTGGATAGGGCCGCCAAGCTGGCCTCCGGCGTTGGGTTCAGGGAGGAGGGGGATGAGTGGAGGGGCAGGGCGGGCGAGGTGAGGCAGTACGTGCTCGCCAATCAACCAAGGATGTTCACTAAGTACTTCGGATCAAGCGAGGTCGACTCGGCCCTGCTGGTGCTTCCCCTATATGGCTTCGTGGATCCACGCGACGAGAGGTTCGCCGCCACGCTTAACGCCATAGAGAGGGAGTTGATCAGGAATGGACTGGTGCTTAGGTACTCCAAGGACTTCCTGGGCTCGGCTCGACACCCATTCCTCCTAACAAGCGAGTGGCTGGCCATGGTTTACTCGATGCTGGGGAGGCGGGCTGAGGCGGAGGCGATACTTGGGAGGATAGAGAGGTGCTCATCAACGGTTGGCCTGCTCGGCGAGCACTTGGACGTGGATTCCTGCGAGCCGCGCGGCAATTACCCCCACATATTCAGCCACGCCGGGTACCTCCTGGCCAGGGAGGCCTTGGACGGATCGCCCATCATCGCTAACTAACTATGCTGAGGCTGAGTGCCTCCTCACGACTTGTAGGGCCTCGCACAGGTCCTTTACGTGGATGGCTCCCTCTATTGGGTTTAGGGACATTATCAAGCTGAGCCCCGCCGCCCTGTATGCCGCCACGTCGTACACGGTGTCCCCCAGTCCATATGCCTCCCATGGCTCCGCCCCCAAGGCCCTCATCGCCAAGAGGATGGGGGCTGGATCGGGCTTTCCCCTATCCACGTCGTCGCCGGCGACCAGCAGGTCCACGAACTCCATTAATCCAGTGGCCCTCAGCACCGCAGCGGCGGATGACCTACTGGAGGAGGTGACCACGGCCACCCGCATCCCCATGCCGCGCGACTCGGCCAACAGCGCCTCCGCGCATGGGAAGGGCCTTAACCCCATGCTTAGCTCCTCCATGTAATACATTGTCTTCAGCCTCACCAGCCTCCAAGCCAGCGGCCCCGATCCAACCAGGGCGGTGGCTATATCTATGGCCCGCCTCCCCAGCAGTCTCTCAACGCTGACGCCCTCCTCGGGAAGGCCCAGGTCTGCCAGCGCGCTCCTCCATGCCCTTAAGTGAAGCACGGCAGTGTTGGTTAGGGTTCCATCCAGGTCCAGCACGGCTAGCCTTAGCATCATCGACACTTCAATATGAACCTGGCATCGGCGGCGTAGGCCCCCCTCCCCTCCTCAAGCACTATCACTGGGTTGAGGTCCGCCTCCGCTATCTCCTCCTCGCTCGCTATCAGCTTGGAGAACTTGATCAGAATCGAAACCAATGCATTCACGTCCCTCTTACTCATTCCGCGGAAGCCGTTGAGCAGCGTTGAGGCCCGGGTCTCCCCTATCATGGCCCTCGCATCCCCCTCCTCGAGCGGCGCCACCCTTAGGGAGACGTCTCGGAGGACCTCCGTGAACACGCCGCCCAAGCCGAACGCCACGACTCCGCCGAACATTTCATCCCTCGTGGCGCCTATTATGGTTTCAAGGCCTTGGGGGACCATCCATTGAACCAATGCCCCCACCACCCTCGCATACGGCGCCCTGGCCTTGACGCTGCCCATGAGTTCCCGGAACCCCTTCTCGACGGCCTCGGGGCTCTTCAGGCCTAGAATTACGCCGCCCACATCGCTTTTGTGAACTATGTCGGGGGAGACAACCTTGAGAACCACCGGGTAACCCACCCTCTCCGCTGCCCTGACGGCCTCCTCCTCCGTCGTCGCCAACGCATGCGGTGGATTTGGTATTCCGCCCGCCTCCAGTAGGTCCAGGGCCTCGTGCTCCAACAGCTTCGACCTGCCCTCCCCGCAGGCCCTGCCTATTATTGCTGAGACGTCACTCACGGCGCTCACCCACCCTCCCGGCGTGCTCCGCCAGCGCCCACAGGGCCTTGGCCGCTCTATCCGGGGTTGCGTAAACAGGCACTCCCCCCTCGTCCAACGCATCGTTGAACTTAGCCATGAACTCGTTCCCGCCGAACGACACCACCACCATGGGCTTCCCATACCGCCTCGCGTCTATTATGTAATTGGCCAGGTTAACCGTGAGGCTAGGCAACTGCATCAGCGCTATTATCATCGCCATGTCCACGGAATCCGTTGGAATCACCTCATCGATGACGGACCTATACATCTCATCCGTCGCGCTACCCGTCAAGTCGATGGGGTTACCCACCGCCGCCAGCGGGGGAAGCATCTTCCGCAGCCTCTCCCTCTGCGCCTCCGGGAGCTCCGGCACCGATAATCCAAGGGACTCCAACGCATCTGTCGCTTGAACCCCCATCCCCCCACTGTCCGTCAGCACCAGCACGCGCCTCCCCCGCGGCAGCGGTTGGGTCGCCAATGCCTTCGCCATGTCGAAGACCTCCCTGACGCTGGATGCCTCTATCAGCCCCGCCTGCCTGAACGCCGCGCTGTACACCTCGTAATTGCCGGCCAGCGCTGCAGTGTGGCTGGCCACGGCTCTCCGTGATGACCGCGACCTACCTGCTTTGTACACCACCACTGGCTTTCTCGCGGAGACCTCCTTGGCGGCCTCCATGAACCTCCTACCCTCCCCGGGGTACTTGAACCCCTCCATGTACATCGTTATCACCTTTATGGAGGGATCGGAGGCCAGGTGCTTCATTAAATCCACCTCGGTCACGTCGAGTTTATTGCCGTAATTAACGGCAACCCCAATACCCAATCCCCGCCTGGCCGCCCAATCCAGTATCGCCCCAGCCACCGCCCCGGACTGGCTTATTAGGGCTATGGGGCCGGGCCTCGGCCTCCCCATTCTGTCCTCGGGCAGGAAGAACGTGTCCAGCCCCGTCGATGCATTGTAAACGCCTATGCAGTTGGGCCCCAATACCCTGACCCGACCCTTGGCCAGTCTCACCTCCTCCTCCAGCTTGGCTCCCGACTCCCCCACCTCGCTGAATCCGCCGCTTATTATTATCGCCGCCCTCACGCCCGCCTCCGCCGCCTCCCTCATGACCGACGGCACCAACGGCGCGGGCACGGCTATCACGGCTAGATCTATGGGTTGCCCTATATCCTTAATAGATGGATAGGCCCTAACCCCATTTATCTCGGAGTACCTTGGATTCACCAGGTAAACCGTCCCCCGGAACTTAGAGGTGAGGTTAAGCGTTATTACGTTGCCTATGCTATCCCTCCTAGGCGTCGCCCCCACCACCGCCACCGAGGAGGGATGAATCAATGCCTCAACGCCGCTGCCCTCGCTTGACGACATAATCCGCGCGTCGCGCTATTCTTTTAAGTTTTAAATCCACATGACTAACCCCCTCTCTCTGCTCCAACCAGCTTGAGCCCCCGCCGAGGGCTCGGGAGGGCGGGACCTGGCGGGATCCTCCATTTAAGCGGCGCACTTGGTCTGCGCAGCGGACCACCGCGACAACAATATCAAATCCGTCGGGGACTTGTTAGGGTTTAATGCACCTTCTTCACGTACCCCGGCTTGGGCGCGTACAGCTCGCCCTGCTTCATGAGGAGGTTTATCAACTTGTCCGCGGTGGATCTATCCATTCCCCTCTCCTCCACCTCCCTGAGCACATCATCTAGCTTGACGGGCTTGCCATTATTCAACTCCTCCAGCCTACCTATGGTTTCCAGCACCACCGCTATCCTCTCCTGGGAGCTCCGGGGCTTCCCAGTCATTATCACGTCTATATCGACCTTGCCGGTCTCCACGTCTATCCCGACGCTCTGGAGGAACTTGAGGAAGAGAGATATCGCTCTATCCGCGTCCTCCTTGTCCACGGCGCTGCTGAGCCTCATCTTGGCCTCGGCCTCGGCGAGCCTGATGAGGGCCTCCAATTGCCTGGCGGTTATTGCGACTGGCGAGCTCGGTTCCTGGGACTTACCCCTCATCTGTATATAGAACTGAGTCACCATGTCCTGCGCCTCCTTTGTTAGTATCGGCTTCACGTGCTTCCTGGCGTACGCTATGTACTTCCTAAGCAGGTCAGGCTTTATTATGTCCCTGCTGTAGGCGTCCAGAACATCATTGGCGTGCAGCTTCACTATGTGAGTCGCTATGTTCCTGTCCTTCTCCGCGTTGGGCTCGTCCCTCACTATGAAGATCAAGTCGAACCTAGACAGCAGAGTCACTGGGAGATCCACGTTCTCAGCTACAGTTCTATTTGGCAGGTAACGGCCGAAGGTGGGGTTGGCGGCGGCCAGCACCGAGGAGCGGGCGTTGAGCGTGGCCACTATGCCGGCCTTGGCTATGGACACGGTCTGCTGCTCCATTGCCTCATGCATGGCCACGCGGTCCTTCGCATCCATCTTATCTATCTCGTCCACTATGGCTACCCCCATGTCCCCGAGAACCAACGCGCCGGCCTCCAGGTAGAACTCGCTCGTCGTCTTGTCCCTAACGACGGCGGCCGTCAAGCCGGCGGCCGTGGATCCCTTGCCGTTGGTGTACACCGCCCTCGGCGCTATCTTGCTCACGAACTTCAGCAATTGGCTCTTCCCAGCGCCGGGGTCCCCTATCAGGAGGAGATGAATGTCCCCCCTCACCCTAATCCCGTCTGGGTACTCCTTAGGGACTCCGCCGAAGAGTAGGCAGGCTATGGCTTCCTTGACGTCCGTCATGCCGTAGATTGAGGGGGCTATGGAGCGGATTATGCGATCCCTCACGTCGGGCATGGCGGCCAACTCCCTTATCCTGTCCTCGTCCTCGCTGGTTATCTCGACCTCTGCGAAGTCCTTCTGCATGCTCTCTATGTAGTTCACGTTTATGTAACTGGAAAGTATGGGGGGCCTCAGCTTCCTGAGCTCAGCCATGTCCAGCTCCAGTATGCCCGTTACAGTCACCCTATCCCCCGGCTTCACCCTGTCCACCAAGTCATCCATTAGGATGGCCTCCATGTTGCGCGGCAATTGGCCGGACGGCAATTCCTCCAGCCTTTCCTGTATTATCACCTTCTGCCAATCAATGAACTCGCTCCGCTCAGAGGTCAGCTCCAGCGAGTTAACAGCGCCGCACCTGGGGCACTTCCTGGGGGGCTGGACGAAGGAACTGAGGGTCTGGGGCACCTCCACCTCGTAGCCGCACTGCGTGCACCTGTATATTGCCTTGACTAGGAAGTGCTTGGGGGGAGTTTGTCTCAGTATTATGCCCTCTATGGCTATGAACCTCCCTATCTGATCGCTGCGCAGCTTCCTCAAGCTCAACTTGTCGGTCTGAGGCATCTTGAACCTGGCGTGGAACTTCCCCACTTGGCGGGCGTACTCTGGATCCCGCTCCGTCACCATTCGCTTCACTGCATTGGATGCCGCATCTATGGCTAGGTTGGGCGAGTCCATCAGCAAGTCAGCCAATTCCTTGCCGTTCAACACCAAGTCATTGAAGTCTATCACCAGCGACCTCTCCCTGTTTATTATCATGGTGCTCAACTCGTTCAGGTACTTCTCATCCGACTCCAGCAGCGACTTGAACTTCTCTATCAACTCATCGAAATTAACGGCCTCCTTCTCCTCCATCACGGTCTCCCACCCACCGCGTCGAGCCAGTTCCCAGCCGCCTTACTCACCTCCCTCACAAGCGCCTCCTCCTCCACCGGCAACTTGTCTAGAAACTCCCTCGTGTCCACCAGGGAGGGCGACACGGCCACCGCGTTGAGGAGCTTCCTAAGCCTGGCCTGTGCCAACTCCCTCAGTATCTGCTCGTACTGCCTCGCCTCCTGCTCCCCCAACTGCGACATGCTCAGCCTAGCCCTAACGTAGAACCCCCTATCGAGCTCCTGCAGCTCATTCAAGGACTTGTTCTCCCTCCAATGAATCTTGCGAAGATCATCAAGCGAGATGAAGTCCTGCTGAATCAACTGCGCCATGCCCTTGCTAATGAGCAGTAGGGCCATGGAGGGGGGAGCCTGGATCGGATCGCCCGCCTTAAGCGGGCCAACCCCGTACCCCCCCACCCTTATCTCAGGTACGTCCCTAGAGGCGACCAGCCTGACGCTTTGGGGGTACTCCATCACCTCAATGACGGACTTAAACGACATCCACTATAGAATTCCGGGGAGACTATTTAACCCTAATCAGCGGCTTGAGGTCGGGTAAAGCGCTCGGAGCTGAGGTGTTAGTGATTTGAGGAAATTAGGGAAGCGCGGATTGCGGGCAACATCACTGTCTCTTCTCGGCGTTCAGTATTCTCCTTGTATAATTCCGGGAATTCCTGCGCCTCGGCGTTAAATTCTTGTGCGGCCTAGCGGGGACCTTAGGGGTTTGGCTCCTTACCTTTCCAGCCTTAGTTAACGAACCGTGCGAACCCATGATACCCCGGCCCACACCGATTTAATAAACTTTGTTCCAACAGCGCCGGAGCTAGGACCTCCTCTCCCTTATTAGGGATATGGAGAAGACCAATGCAAACGCGAAGCCAAGGAAGAAACCCCCGCTTCCCACCAGCGATGCTAGGGAGAGCAGGAGGGCTATTATGCCTATGGTCCTCCTATTCACCTTGGTCAGCACGGCCAGGAAGAAGATGGCCTCACACAAGACGCCCACCACGGCCTCCGCCGCTCCTGAGTACATGTAGATGGAGGCTGGAACAAGGGTTGAGACTTGGGGAGGCAGTAATGAGGAGGGGGACATCGATACATCGATTAGAAACACGCCGTCGATTATCATCAAGAGACCGGCCAAAAGCATCAAGGAAGCCGTTATCCTATTCATGAACTGGCCAAAAGCGTGACCGCTTTATTAATTATCCCCCTAGGCGCGCTTAGGCCTCGGATATCAGGGGAGACCGGCTGGCCTGGCTCCCATTTCGTTCTTAAACTGCCTGTACGGGACCTTGATTAACCGCGACTCGGGGTACCCACCGCTCATTAATGCATTCTCGATGGATCTAACTAGGTCCGCCAGCCTGAGCTTGGCGAACATGAGGGTCTCGTTGGCGGCATCCACCAACGGGTCCAGATCATCGTAAATCAACTTACCGCGCACCTTGAGTGGGACATCCATTCTATCCTCCCCCAACAATTCCACCAAGTACCCCCACTCCTTAATTGAGGATATCCCGCTGTGCTTGAAGCCGGAGGACCTGGCCAGCCTCAATAACTCCTCTGCCTCATCCAGCCTCCTGGCCACCACGTGCAGTATGGCGCTCCTCACCATTAGCCACGCATCGCTTAACCGCTCCATGGCCTCCCTCACCTCCCCCATGGTGACTGGCCTATGCCACTTGGATACCAACTCGAAGGAGCCCATCGATCTAACGGACTTGGAGAAGCCCAGCCTCTCCGCACTGGCTATCATTATCCTACCGCTGCAGCTGCTGGTGGTGAAGTAATCTGGCAGCGAATTTATGCCGCGCAGCACGTCCATTATGTCGAAGTCAACGCGGCCTAGCCCGGCCTCCCTCTCCAGCCTCTCCATGAATGCTATCTTCTTTTGCTTGAATGGATCCATGGTTATTCAGGCAGGTAAAACGCCTCCCTCTCCCTGTAGACCTTCTTGAACCGCAGCTCCGTCAACCTCTCCTCGGCCTTCCTATACATGTCGGCGAACATCTTCACCCTCCCCTCCAGATCCGCTCCTCCATTGAACTCCTCCGGCTCATAGAGGAACTTGGTGGACCGACCGCCGCCGTGCTCCACTATGAAGCCCTCCACCACGCCGCTGCTGGGCAGCGACCCCACCTCGCCATCTCCCCTTATTAAGAAGGAATAGCCCTTTATCTTTCCATCATCGAAGACCAGCCTCACCAGGACCAGGGATATGTGGAACTCCCTCAGCGTATTAATTATGACGTCCCTATACCTCTCGGTCTCCCTTACATGCGGGAGCCTCTCCAACAGCGCCAAATCATTCCTGGAGAGATCCTTCATCAATTCATCCAGCATTGCGCCGGCCTTCTTATTAACGTTGATGATGCCCATGCTTAACCCAACGCCACCGCTCGTTAAAAACTTAACCGGGAGGGAAAGTACAGCAACGCTTAGCTTAAATTGGGCGGTTCTATGGGTTATGGGTGAGCGATGACTGCAAGAGCGAGAGAGCTATACACGTTAAGATAGAGGAGGGAACCGATGAGCGGTATGGGACGTACCCGGAGAAGAGGGCCGCGGAGGACCACGTTAGGCATGGATTCGTGGTTATCGATAAGCCCAGGGGACCATCCAGCCACGAGGTGGTGTCGTGGATAAAGAAGATGATGGGGCTGGAGAGGGCCGGGCATGCCGGTACCCTGGATCCAAGGGTGTCCGGAGTGCTTCCGGTAGCCCTGGGCGACTCAACCAAGGTATTGCAGGGCATTTCCCACGAGGACAAGGAGTACATAGCCGTCATGACCCTTCACGGCGATGCCTCGGACGAGAGGATCCGCGAAGTGCTTGCTGAATTCACGGGCGAGATTTACCAAAGGCCTCCAGTAAAGAGCGCAGTGAAGAGACAGCTAAGGACGAGGAGAGTTTACTCGCTGAAGATGCTGGAGAGGGATGGCAGGTACGTGCTGCTCGACGCCAGGGTGGAGGCTGGCACCTACATAAGAAAGCTATGCTACGACGTGGGGGAGGTGCTCGGGGTCGGCGCCAACATGCGCGAGCTGCGCAGGGTGAGGGTTGGGTGCTTCGGGGAGGACGAGGCCGTTACCCTCCACGATTTGGCCGATGCCCTCTATCTCTGGAAGCAGTACGGCGATGAATCGCTGCTGCGCAGATACGTGAAGCCCGTTGAATACATGGTTAAGCACTTGCCCAGGATATTCATACGGGACTCGGCGGTCGACTCGGTGGCGCATGGAGCGGCCCTGGCGGCCCCTGGAGTGGCGAAGATAGAGGATGGCGTTGAGAGGGACCGCATGGCTGCTATAGTTACGTTGAAGGGAGAATTGGTGGCCCTCGCCAAGGCCGTGGCCAGCACCAACGAAGTGCTTAAGATGGAGAGAGGGATAGTGGCGAAGCCCACCAGGGTCATAATGGAGAGGGGAGTATATCCGAGTGCATGGCCGAAGGGCAAGGATGGGCGCAATGAGGGGCGGCGCGAAAGGTGATCACTCAACCAAATCCCTTATCAGCTTCTCAACTTTATCCGGGTTGTCGCTTTCCTTGCATAGGGCCCATAACTCGCTGGTCTTGCATAGCTTGTACCTGATCACGCTTCTTGAATCATCCTTCTCAAGCAATCCTCGACTCGTCAATACATCCAGTATGTGCTTTACCAACGTGAAGACCACGGGCAGCATGTTGTTCTTTAAGCTGTTATTGTTGGACCGCTCCAGCAAGGTCTTGGGTATGAAGGATACACATGATCCCCTGGACTCCTTGACCACGTTCCATAGGGCCTCCGCCACCGCCTTCTCCACGTTAGTGAAATCTGTATACGACGTCATTGAGCTCATTAAAATAGCGTGTGCGCCAGCATATTAAGCAGTAATCCTGCATAACCGGCGACTATTATACCTGGATGCTCAGGATTAATTATTCCTGAATATACGAGAGTATTCCGAAACATTCACAACCGTCTCTCTTTAAAATAAAACTCATCACGCGGATCAAGCGAATCCCCATAATGAATGAAGCGGTGAGTTTGCCCGCCGAGACCATCGCCTTAATCACATTTTAAAGCCGGGTTCTTTATCCCATGAGGGCCGGGTTCTTCCTTGATTGGTGGGCGTGGTGGGGTCATCATAAAGTTTTTAAATGGTGGGGCCGGGGTTTGATTCATGGCTAGAGTGTTTGATGTGGGGAGGATATGCGTTAAGACTCGGGGAAGGGAGGCCGGCAGGATGTGCGTGGTGGTGGATGTAATAGACGATGATTTCCTATTAATCACGGGGCCGAGGCGGTTGACGGGGGTGAAGAGGAGGAAGGTGAACGCGAAGCACGTGGAGCCCACCCAGCACAGGATCAACATAGGCAAGGGGGCGAGCGACGAGGAGGTGATAAAGGCGATAGAGGAGGCAAAGCTAACGGAAACAGTAAGGCAGGGAGTGAAGCCCAACCTATACCTAACACCCACCCTACAATAACCCAAACCACGAAAACCACACAAACCCCCATCAACTCCAACACTGCCTCCCCAACAAGTAATACAGGTAGTAATTGCTCCCGTTAATCACCAAGTACATAGGCCAGTAATTCAGAACCACTTGACGCACCGAGCCCGGCACCGAGTGTAGGTAATTCGCTGGGCATGAAATGAAAATAATCTATTTTTTATTCCTTGCATTTAAAGAATGTAATCAAACTCGGCCAGCCCAAGCCTCTTGAGGGTGTCCCGGGTGGGTTTTCCATCGATCCATCCCCGCAATTCGTAGTACATGCGTATCCCCTCGTCGAACATTTTGGATGCGCTGTGGCCCTTTGCTGGTCCCTCCGGTATGGGTTGCCTCATGCGGCTTGGCAGCTCATCCCTGACCCACCGCCCCTCCCTCACGTGGAAAAGCCTCTCCACGTTGAATATCCGCTCGCCTATCTCCAGAACATCGCTCCCGTTCAAGTTCCACCCAAACGCGGCGTTGTATAGGGACGCCAAATCGTTCTCCGTGTTTATGTTTGGCATCAGATTCTCGAATTTGCAGAACACGGATGAATCCACTACCGCGAACAGGTCTTGGTTCCACTTCACTATGCTGGCCTGCTTCTTCACGCCGCTCGGCGAGTCATCGAGTGGATCCACCTTCTCCGGAACCCCGAACACCTCCCACGTGGGCGTGTACGCCTCCAAGTGATCGCCTCCTCTATTGGCCGTGTAGTAGGCGAGCGCGAAGCCCTTCAACCCCCTCGGGTCGTATGCAGGAACGCCTTGTCCCCTGGATCCTATGAAGGACTCTGGATCCTTGTACTTAATGGCCAGCCTATAATCGCCCTCCGCCAATTCATCGCCGATCCCATCCCTATGAGCTATCCTGTAAGCCAAGTCTATGAGCGTGGCGGAGTCTCCCCAATCCACGTCCAACTTCAACTTGCCCTTCCTCGCCAGCTCCACGGCGGTCGCCAACGTATTTCCAAGGCTTATCGTGTCCATCCCCAACTCGTTCGCCGCCTTCTGGAGCTTCAGCACGGCATCGGGCTCCAAGTCCCCCACGTTGGGGCCCAGCGCCCACGTGTTCTCGTACTCGTACTTTATCTTATCGCCAGGCACCTTGAATGGACCTGCCTTCACCGCAGCCATCTGGGTGCAAGCTATGGGGCAATTATAGCATCCATGCGTCTCCACGACGTACTTGTCCTTTATCATCTCGCCGCTGACGGGTGTTACGTCGCCGGCCCTTCCAGTGAAGTTGTAGGCGGGGAGTCCTCCCATGGATTGTATTATATTCATCAAAACATTGGTTCCATATGAGTGAAGTGCCTGGTATGTTGGGTGCGACGTGACTCGCCTCACCAATTCGTTGTTGATCTTCATGAACCGGCCCTTATCCACCACTTCATCCATTAATCTCCTGGTTCCCCAGGCCATTACTCCCTTCAGCATTTTGCTGCCCATGACGCTCCCCAAACCCCCTCTCCCAGCGAATCTCTCGTAATCGCTGCCCCTGATCCCCGCGAATCTGACCAGGTTCTCGCCGGCCGGCCCTATCACCATTATGCCAGCCTTAGTCTCATCCGGCGGAAATCCATTCTCCAACAACAATTGCCTAGTCGACGAGCCCGTGGTCTTCCCCCATAAATGCTTGGCCGGCCTTATGCTGGGTTCGCCGTCCTTTATGTATATGTATACCGGTTCCTCTGCCTTCCCCTCTACGATCAAGCCGTCGTACCCAGACCTCCGCAGCCAATACGATGAATTCCCGCCCATGTTTGAATGCGTGATGGACAGCGTGAGGGGGGACTTGCCCACCACGGTCAACCTGCTTGAGGACACGGTCGCCACGCCGCTCAGGGGGCCCGAGAAGAAGTAGAGCTTATTGCTTGGATCGAGCGGGTCCACGCCGCGAGGCACCTCTCTCAGGGCTAGGTAGGAGCCGAGTCCCCTGCCGCCGAGGAATAGCTTAAGCAAGTCGTCTCTTATCACCTCCTCCTTGAATTCCCCGGCGGAGAGGTTTGCCCTTAATATTCTGAATACCATCATATATATAAATAATACTACTTATTAATAATACTTACGTTATTATTATCTGATAACCATTATTTATACATTATGTAATTAAAGGATCGAATGCCGGTCGATCCCGATTATTTGATGTGCAATAAAACTTAAATAACTTATAATTAACCAGTGAACTATGGCCAACTGGCAGCTCTCGGACATAGTCAAACCATCCCAATCAGTTCTGGTAGTATGGGACGTCCACAAGGCCTTGGTCAACTCCATATTCAACAAGGACGAGTTCATGAATTCACTGAACACTGCAATAAATGCGGCCCGGGGGGCGGGGGTTCCCATAATATTCACAAAGATAACCCCCTACCCGCAGGGATTTGAATCGCCCTCATCTAAGCTGTTGTATAGGGGAGGCTTTCAATTCAGGCCGGAGGACATGGAGCTGGCGGTGAAGCCGGGGGACAGGGACATAGTTCTGAACAAGAACACGTGGAGCATATTCGTTGGCACCAACTTCGAGCTGCTCCTCAGGAACTCCTCCAGGTCCACCGTGGTGTTCACTGGAATAGCCACGGAGATAGGCGTTGAGACTAGCGCGAGGCACGCGTTTGCCTTGGGCTTTATACCCGTGATAGTCAGCGATGCCGTGTCCTCCAGGAGCAGGGAGGCGCATGAGAGGTCCCTCGCCAACATGTCATCGTTCTTCCCGGTAATATCCTCGGCGGAGCTTGCCAAAGCTTGGAAGTGAAGCCGGTCCCGAAATATTTAAATCGATTGGCGATAGAGGAAGACCCATGGAGTATACGGTTGTTTATGACACGTACGTGGAGATACCGATTCGCATAAGCAAATCAACGCCCGATGAAGCTAGGGCGAAGAGGCTGGAGAGGTGGCCCAAGGAGGCTGGGCTCTCCCAATCGCTGGGCGAGGGGGGCACGTTCATGGACCTAGTCAAGTCCTTCGCCAGGGATTACGAGTTGGAGACGGGGGAGCGGGGCTGGAACATAACGAGCCAGGATGGGAGGATAAGCATCAAGATGGAGTGGAAGCTGTTGAGGAATGGAGAGCAACGCGGCGCCGCGAAGATGGAGGGGGAGATACCGTTGACGCCTGCGGAGGAGGGGGGCAATATGGTGTACACCGCCAAGATTAAGTACTCAATAGAGCTAGATAACGACGTGCTGGCAGAGAAGGCATCCAGCGACGTCGTGGAGTTCAATTTATAAATGGAATCCCCCACGCTCGCGAGGGGCTTAATTGGGGAATCACCAGCTCCTGGCCAATAGGTCCGCGTACTTCCACGCGTCGTCCGGGAATATCCCCACCGCTCCATCCAATTCCAGCCTACGTATGGCAGCCACCACCGCGCCGCTGCTGGGGCCCAGCAGCAAGCCATCATTAGCAGCGACTAGCTTGACGGCGGCCAAGGCCTCGCGAAGCGATACCTTCACCACCTCGTCTATTTTAGCTACCTCCCTGAATGGATTGCCATCGAACTCCTTTATGCCGGGGATGCCGTCCAGAGGCTCCACGCCTATCACCTTCATCGAGCTTCCGTATTTCTCCTTGAAGTATAGGGACAGGCCCGTTATGTGGCCGGCCGTGCCCAGCCCAGCCACTATGTAGCCAACCCTCAATCCAGCGGACAGCAACTGCTCATCCAATTCCCTCGCTGTCTCCTCATAGTGAATCAAGTAGTTCCTCGGATTCTCGAACTGATTCGGGTGATGCGCGTGCAGGCGGCGAGCCTCCTCCCTCACCTCATCTATCATGTCGGGCGTCCCGCCATCCCGTTCCCTAACCTCGGAGCCCAGCAGCTTGAGCATGGCTTTATGGGCCGCCGCGGTCCTGGTGGACACGTACGCTATCATCCTCCTCCCATAGGCGGCCGATAATGCAGCCAGCGCGACAGCCATGTTGCCGGACGATGCCTCGATTATGGGATCACCCGCCTTAGTTGCTTTCATGGCTTCCTGGAAGAGAGATAGGGCGGTCCTATCCTTTATGCTATGAGTTATTGGATTCATGAACTCCAGCTTCCCCCAAACATTTTTCTCTCCGAAGGATTTCAACCTATAAAGCGGCGTTGGCCAGGACCCCCTTATGAGGTCCGCCAGATCCTCATAGACCCGCATATCCACAAATATGGGTCATGAATCGCCGGGGCTTTCCATATTTATAAAATTTTTCGCCTTAGCCAATAAACGAGGGGAGGGGGCTCTGGCGATAATTATTATTAACCTGGGCCCTGGGGTTCAAGCCATGAATGCATGGCCAGCAAGGAAGGATGGAGCTGGCCCGGCCATTATGATTCTGGCCGCCGCGTCCCTGTGGTCCACGATAGGCGTGGCAAGCGTCTACAGCGGGGCTCCCCTCCTTGCATCGCTGATTAGGTCGGTGGCTGCGGCGGCAGCGGTGATGCCGGTGTACAGGGCATTCAATAAGGCCGCCGTCGCGGCTGGGGTGAGCCTGGGATTCTTGTTTGGGATCTACTCCACCGCAGCGGCGGTTGCCGGAGTGGGCCTAGCCGCATTTCTTCTATACACCGCGCCCCTGTGGACCGCGGTTTTCTCTCTGGCGTTCGGTGAATCGCCGGGGAGGCTTGGGTTGGCGGGGCTCGGCATGATCTCCGCCGCGGTGGCGATAGCCATGATCGACGCGGCCTCCGGGGGAGCCAGTATACTGGGGGTGGCTCTAGGGCTTGCATCGGGGGCATCGTATGGCGCTTACATTTCCATAGCCAGGCTATTCTCGAGGGCAGGTATGAGCAGGGACGTGTCATACGGCGCGCTACCATACGCCACAATAGTTACTGTTCCACTGTTCCTTTTCTCCATCTCGCGCGGCTTGGCGGTTATGCCCAGTCAATTTATGACGCCGCTGGCAGCCGGCGTTTACCTGGGGATATTCTGCACCGTCGTCCCTTACAGGCTATTCTCGCTGGGCGTGTCCAGGCTGAGGGCCACGTTAGCCGCCATATTGGCCACGTTGGAGCCGGTCTTGGCAGCTGTGTGGGGATACGTGTTTCTAGGGCAAGTTCCCAACCCGTATGAATACGCGATATATACCTTGATAACCGCTGCATTAATCATTTCATCGCTGGAAGCGCGTTGAAGGGCTGGTTCCCGGCTTGAGCTGCTCATCGAGGTGGTCAATCACTTGGAGAGCCAACGGCTTCCCTTAATCCTTCGCTGCATGCTGCTGGGGACCATAGGAGGCGTTTTTAATCATTCATTGGAGGCCGTGTTTCAACTGGGTTTTATAGTATAACATAAGTGTAACTGATATAAATGAGTTATTAGGGTGCACTTTATGCAAGAAAACGACGAAGCGCTCAGGGAAATAAACGAGGAAGCCCGGAGGAGGCTGTTGGCCATAAGAAACGAGGAACTGTGGCGATTCATCGATGCAGCCGTGAGGCTATGCAACCCCAGCAACGTCTTCGTGTCCACAGGCGACGAAGACGCGCGCAGAGTTAGGGAGGACGCGTTGAGGAGCGGCGAGGAGAGGAGGTTAAGGATTGAGGGGCACACGATTCATTTCGATAGTCCCCTAGATCAAGCGAGGGCCAGGGAGGATACGGCGATACTGCTGCCCAATGGGGAGAAGCTGCCCTTCATAAGGACTAAGGATAGGGAGGAGGGGTTGAAGGAGATCACGGAATTGCTGCGCGACTCCATGAGGGGGAGGACAATGTATGTGGGATTCTACTCGCTGGGGCCAAAGGGCTCCCCCTTCAGTTTATTGGCGGTTCAGATAACCGATTCGGCGTACGTCATGCATAGCGAGAACATACTGTACAGGCAGGCATATGACGAGGCAGTGAGGCTTGGGGCTGGGGTTAAATTCCTGAAATTCATTCACTCCCAAGGCGAGCTGGATGAAATGGGCAGGAGCAGGAACATATCTAAGAGGAGGATATACATTGATCCCATGGATGAGACCGTGTACAGCGTGAACACGCAGTATGGGGGGAACAGCATTGGATTGAAGAAGCTGGCCCTCAGGTTGACGGTGCGCAGGGCCATGCGGGAGGGGTGGTTATCGGAGCACATGTTCTTGATGGGAGTGGAGGGGCCTGGGGGGAGGGTCACCTACCTGACTGGGGCGTTTCCATCAATGTCGGGGAAAACGTCCACCGCAATGATGGGCAGGCTGCTCGGCGATGATTTGGCGTACCTTAGGTGGGTGAACGGGGAGGTCAGGGCGGTCAACCCTGAGGCAGGCGTGTTCGGCATAATAGAGGGCATAAACTCCAAGGATGACCCGGTGATATTCGACGTGCTGAGCAGGCCGGGGGAGGCCATATTCTCCAACGTGCTGGTCACGGAGGACGGCGGGGTCTATTGGAGCGGCAAGGATGAGCCGGAGCCCGAGAGGGGGGTTAACTACGCGGGGGAGTGGTGGAGGGGGAAGACTGACGATAAGGGAAACCCCATCCCTCCATCTCACCCAAATGCTAGGTTCACGGTTCCCCTCAAGTCGTTCAAGAACTTGGACCCCGCATACGATGATCCCAGTGGAGTCAAGGTAGGTGGCGTGATATTCGGGAGCAGGGATCCCGACACATTCGTGCCGGTGGTGGAGGCATTTGATTGGAGGCACGGCGTCGTGACCATAGCTGCATCGCTTGAATCCGAGAGAACCGCCGCCGTGATAGGGAGGGCGGGCGAGAGGGAGTTTAACCCAATGGCAATACTGGACTTTCTATCCGTCTCGCTGAGCGACTACGTCAGCCACTACCTGAGGTTCGGGGAGGGCGGGACCCCGCCCAAGATATTCGGCGTGAATTACTTCTTGAGGCGGAACGGGGCTTTCTTGAACAGCAAGGAGGATAAGAGGGTGTGGTTGGCATGGATGGAGAGGAGAATACATGGGGAGGCGGGGGCCGTTAGGACCCCCATAGGACTGCTGCCCAGATACGGGGATTTAAGGCAGTTATTCAAGTCTGTGCTGGGGAAGGAGTATGGAGAGGAGGATTACGCGGCCCAGTTCTCCATAAGGGTCAAGAAGCACTTGGAGAAGATAGAGAGGATACGCGGCATTTACTCCTCAATACCGGGGATGCCCAAGGCATTCTTCGACGCGTTGGAGGAGCAGAGGGGGAGATTACTGGAGCTGGGCGGAAGGGATGAGGTATCGCCGTTCGAGTTCCAGTGATGAGGCAATTGAAGGCAGAGTAAAGCATAAAAATCGCTATGGAGAAAGGCTTACGGTCGCCCCGTAGCTCAGCGGCAGAGCACCTGGCTGTAGACAGCCACGTGGGGTACAACGCTGGAAAGCCCCACGGCAGCCACCAGGGAGTCCCGGGTTCGATTCCCGGCGGGGCGACCATTCTTGCACACTCCGTTCTTTACCGCCCATAGCCGTAAAAACCCCCTCGGTGGCTTATGGGCATGGGTTTTCGCAGGGCATTGATCGTGGGGGATACCCACGTGCCGGATAGGGCCGGCTCGATACCGAGGCAAATCGTGGAGGCGTTGAATTCCATGAAGCCCTTCGACTACGTCTTGATAACGGGGGATTTGATAAGCGGGGATGTGTTGGAGGAGTTGAGGGGGTTTGGGGAGAAGAGTTACGCCGTGAGGGGCAACATGGACTCGCTGGAGCTGCCGGATAAGGAGGTGATCAAAATAGAGGGGATGAAGGTGGGCTTAATGCATGGACATCAAATAAGGAGGAGGGGAGACGTGGATGAGCTCACCAAGGCCGCCGTAAAGCTGGGCGTTGATGTACTGGTAAGCGGTCATACGCACGAGCCAGCCATAATGAGGGGGGCCGTCAATTTACTGAATCCAGGCTCCCTCACGGGGGCGTGGAGCGGGGGTGGTGCCAGGTCTCCTCCCAGTTTCTTGGTGCTCGAGGCTGGGGGCGCGTCCATTGAGGTCAGTCTCTTTCAGTTAATTGGAGAGGTGAAGCTCACGCGGAGGGAACGCGTGTTGACGGGGCCCGGCATCCACCCATCAATAGATCTCTATCACGGATTTGACGACGAGTAGAGGGGAGCCTCCGCCGACGCGCTAAGGCCTTCTAGGGAGTGGCGCTCTCCATTTTACTGCCTAGACGTTTCATCCAGTAGCTTCATCAACTCGTCCTCCACGAATTCATCCTCGCATATGGCTAGTCCATTCAACTCAACGCAGGGCTTCCCGCACTTCACTGCTTTTCCAATGGGCTTGGCGGGCACGCCGTTATCGCTGAGATCCGCCAGCAGGCCCTCCAGCAAGCCTGGCTTAACGCCTATGAGCAGCATGCCTGAGCTCAGGGATCTGTATGGATCGATCCCCACCGCGCCCAGCACCTCGCTCGTCTCTGGCAGAACTGGGATGCTGGAGTCCACGTTTATGCAGGTCCCGGACGCTGACGCCATCTCCAGCAGCCCCTGGATCACGCCGCCCTCGGTTGGGTCATGCATTGACGAGGCGTACCTGGCAGCTATCAATGCCTCCTTGACCACGCTCACGTTCCTTATCAAGGCCGAGGCCCTGGTTATCACCTCCCCGCTGACCCCTCTCTTCCTCAGATCGTTCTCCAAGTCCCGCGCTGCTATCGCTGTTGCCTCAATCGCTGCATACTTGGTGGCAACCACTGCGTCCCCCGCCCTCAATCCGCTCGTGGACACGTATGCCGCTCCGACCCCCATTACTGTGGTGGAGGCTATTGGGAAGCGCGTTTCCCTAACGTACTCTGTGTGCCCCCCAATCAAGGAGCCGCCCAGGGCGGCCAATGCGTCGTTTACTTGATTCATCACCTTCATCAAATCATCATCGGAGAAAAACCTGGGCAGCAATAGAGTTAGAACGAACCACCTAGGCCTCACGCCCCGCGTGGCTATATCGTTGGCCGGCACGTTTATTGCAAGCCAACCTATGTCGTTCAGGGAGCCAGTTATGGGGTCTGAGTGAACTGCTAGGTAATTCCCGTTCAGTTTTATTATGGCGGCGTCCTCCCCCACCTTGGGCCCCACCAATACATCTGGGTCGGTGATCCTTGCGTTGCCTATGATAAGTTTCTTGAGCTTATCATTGCTTATCTTGACCATTCACTAACCACGAGGCCGGGGTTGGGATGTGAATAAATGCTTTGCCATTCCATCAATAATACTTCTTGAAGCCGAGCTGAGGAGCTACTTCCCTGAAGCACCTCCTGCACAGCATTAAGTCGTACTTCCTAATCACTGCCTCCCTGGTGCCGCACCGCATGCACCTAATCACTGCCCTGCCGTACTTGCGTTGCTTCGGCGGCTTTATGTTAGTCATTAAAGCTAGCGTAACTCGTGTTTTTATAAATTTTATGTGACCTCGACCGGCAATCACTATTGGCGCCCAATCAGGGCTAGGTTTTTAACTTGCATCTATTCATTAATTGAATGCTCTGGAGAAACGAGGGACGGAGCATAGGCATTGTAGTGGAGTCCACGGCCATTGATTGCTGCGGCTTGAAGACCGTGATTGAGGTGAGGGCGATCGGCTCGTCCTACGCAATTCAATTGCAAGATGAGGATGTGCCTGACTTGGACGTCGCCAAGCTGCATGCCATCTCCATGAGAGGCGTCAAGCTCGAGAAGGCCATCAAGAAGCTCGGGGCGAGGCCCACGCCGTCCATTATGAAGGCCTACGAGAGGTGGAGCAAGCATTACGGCTCCCTCACGCCGCTGCTCCTCCATCCCAAGTTGACCGATATATACGTGGGGGAATCCGTAAAGGCAAGGCACTCCGACTACGGCCTTGTCTCCGTGGATGTAGAGATAAACCAGGAGGATACGTATTACCTTTTGAGGCGCGTCGGCCATAGGTGCAGGACCCCCATAACCGCGTATCAACCCATGGCATCGACCACAGATGATGAGTATGGAGTCAGGATATCGACCACAATACCCCCGGTGGGCGGGCCCGCCATCCATATCAGAATAATGCCCCGCACTCCATGGACCCTGCCCCTCCTGGTGACGGGGGGAATGCTAAACGCCCGCAGCGCCGCAGTTCTGTGGCAGTTATTCGAGGACAAGGTGCCCATTCTAATAGTAGGCCCCATAGGCTCCGGCAAGACCAGTTTAGCCAATGCGGTGGCGTTCATGGGGAATCCATCCTTGTTCACTGCTCTGATAATGGATGTGGACGAGATGAACCTGCCCAATCACTTGGTGTATAAATTAATGGAGAGAAAGGCATTTGGCCTCGGCGTCAAATCCATAACTAAGGATGACTTGATAGCCCAGGCCCTTAGGATGGGGGTTGACCACATAGTGGTAAACGAGGTGATAACGGGCGAGGAGGCGGTGGCGTGGATAAACGCTGTTACCAGCGGCCACGGCGGCGTCACTACCTTCCATGCGGGGAGCGCAGCGGACGCGGCCAGGAGACTCTCTATAATCGCGCCTGGAGTAGTGGATCACTTGGGTGAGGTGGCCATGGTGGAGACGGGAATCGTGGATGTGATGGATGAGGGGGGAGGAATCGCCACCAATAAGAGAATGAGAATAGTCAAGTCAATAGTGCATGGACACGACATTAATGTGGATGCCGTGGCGGCTAAGGCAGAGATAATAAGGAGCTTGGCCGGATATGATGCCGATTCCGTGATCAGGGCGGTCATGAATTACTACTCGATTCCGAGCGCGTCGAGGGGAGGGGGTTGAGGTTTAAGGAATTGATCGATTACTCCATATTCGTTCTAATGGCTCCACTGGTGGGCGTTAGCGGAGCCATCAAGGTCATCGATGATGGGGAGTGGACGAAGATGGAGGAACTCATGCCTATGGAGGGCGGCGGGCACGGTTTTAGGACGGAGCTATATAGGGCGGCGGTTAACTACGAGAGGGCGGGCACGGGGGCTGATAATTCCTTTGAGTTCCTCTATAACGCGTTGCGGAATTACCTAGATAGGCGGAGGAAGGAGGCGGGGGATGCATTGACGTCCACGTTGATGACCGCGGTGGGCCTGTCAATAGCCATGATACTGACGATGCTCTTGGGGGGCCCCGCACTACTGCTTCCGCTAGCGATGGCTGGAATGCTGCCCTTAATACACTACTTCCAAGTGGAGGAGGTAAAGTATGATTACTCGATCCCGCTGGCGGCCGGGGCGATAGCTGGGGTCGCCGCCTTCATCCTACTACGGGGATACGCGTACCCCCTCATAATCGCCTCGACGGCCTTCACTATTGCCTACGCGCCTCAATTGAGGCGGGAATATTTGTTTCCAGGCATGGTTAGGTCCAAAATAATGAATTCATTCAATGAATTAATGTGGAGCCCAAACCCTCCACGACCGCCGGGGGACACGATGATTGGAGCAGAGCTCGGCAGGCTCTTCGACGTGGCGAGCTCCATGGGTGCCCCGCTATTCTTATCCAAGGTGAACAGAGTGGTGTATGATATGTTGTCGTGGATGGATGAGAATCGCAGATCCCTCATAATTTATGGATTGATGATACCCATTCCCTACATGTTGCTCTGCGTAACGGTTAGGGTTCTAATGGTAAGCGTGGTCCCCACCGCTGGCCCGTTTCCCATCTTCCCATCTCTGGGCAGCTCGAGGGGGATGTTGACGGTGGATGGCATCATTACATCCATCTTGACCGGCAAGGCCGTTCATAGCATTGGGGTGGGCGTCATACTGATTCCACTATTCATCGCAATCCAATTGCTGGTGGCGTAGCGCAGCAAGTGGGTTGAGAGTTAACAGCTTATGCTGAATTAATGGGTAAGTTAGATGGTTGGCTGAGAGTAACTTTATTAAACTATTGAATATTACAGATGCGTGCCAGCTGGTTCTGGTTTCAGGCTTGAGGAAATGAAGCCTAATTATAGGGAGATAAGGAGGTATGACCTTTCTCCGCCGTATGCCAGTGCAGTGATAGCGGAGAACGAGGATACGGGGGCATTGATGTACTACCTGGTGGAGCAGTCCCTCACCAGGAAGGAATTGGAGATCTATAATAAGATATACAAGTTGGTCATGATGGAGCTACCGCCTCCCGCAGACATAAAGGCGCTCGATAAGCCCAGGGAGAGGCTCAGCAGGGAGATAAAGAGGATATTGGATAGGTATAGGGGATTGATTAGGGGCACTAAGATAAATTTGGACAGGATGGCTTACCACATGGAGAAGGACCTGCTGGGCTATGGACCTATCGATGCCATAATGAAGGACGAAAACATAGAGGATATATCAGCGGATGGAGTGGGGGCTCCAATATTCGTGTTCCATAAGGATTACGAGACCATTCCCACAAACATAGTGCCCGTGGACGCCCAGGCGCTGGATGACTTCGTCTCGAAGCTGATACACATGGCTGGCAAGCACGTCTCGGTGGCGGCGCCGATAGTGGATGCGCAGCTGCCGGATGGCTCCAGGATAGCCATAACGTACAAGCAGGAGGTCTCCCCCGGTGGCAGCACGTTCACCATAAGGAAGTTCAAGGCCACGCCCATAACCTTCACCCAGTTGATTCAAAGCCGCAACATATCGCCAGAGATAGCGGCTTACTTCTGGCTAATGCTGGATAATCACAAATCGTTCCTGGTCCTGGGGGTGACCGGCGCTGGGAAGACCACGTTCCTGAATGCCATGGCGACGTTCCTGAGGCCCAACTTAAAGATAATAACCGTGGAGGAGGTGCCGGAGATAAGGCTGCCCCACAAGAACTGGATACGCTTGACCCCAAGATTATCCTTTGGACCTGAGAAGACCAATGAGGTGACGCTGTTCGACTTGGTGAAGGCCACGCTGAGAATGAGGCCGGACTACTTGGTGGTGGGCGAGGTGAGAGGCGAGGAGACCTACGTGCTTTTCCAAGCCGTGAACACGGGCCACGGCGGCGTCTCCACAATGCACGCCGAGGACTTCACCGCAGCCATAAACAGGTTGACGTCGCCGCCCATGAACGTGCCGAAGGCATATATACCGGCAATGAATATCTTCGTTATGGTGAGGAGGGTGAGGGTGGGTGATAGGCTGACCAGGAGGGTTACTGAGATAGGCGAGGTCCAGACCGCCGATGACGTAAGGCCGGTGTTCAGGTGGGATCCCAAGAACGACGTCCACGTGCTGGTGGGCCAGAGCTTCCTGCTGCGCGAGATAGCAGACGCGACCGGCCAAGACGAGGAGGAATTGGAGGAGGAGCTTAGGAGGAGGACTAGGGTGATTAATTGGATGGTGGAGAGGAAGATGATGGACTTCAACGAGGTGGCTAAAACAATAGAGAAATACTACACGAAGCCAGATAAGGTGCTCGCCGAGGTAGAGGGAGTCGCCGAGGTAGAGACCACGTGATAGATGTCCACATATTCGCATCGTTTAGGGAATTGACAAATTATTTGGAGTCCAAGAGGGATAGATTGAGGAAGGCACTGGAGGTTGAAGTGAACGGCGTTGAAGCTGTCAATGTCGAGGATGGGTCCTTAACATCATTGGACAGCTCGTTTCAAGATGATGTTGAGGACGTCCTAAACGACGTTAACTCCATGCTGAAGAGAATAAAGACTAGCAGCGATTACACCGGGATAATAGTGCTGGTGGAGGAGGATGGCTCTCCAAGCAATATATACATAATACCGGGCGACTTGATATGATGAAGAGAATGACAAGCCTCACCCTTCAGGGCGGGGAGGGGGATTAAATGATGGAGTATACCACCATCATGGTGTTCACCTCCATATTCGCAGCGCTCTTCATAATTGGAGCGGCCAGGCTGCCGGCGGCATTCATAGGATTGGTCGCGGCTGCGATAGCGATAATATTGGTGTTTGCATCATTCATATACCCAGCCGCGATTCCCTACCTAGGCCTATTGATAGGGATACCGGCGGGCTACGGCTTCTCTTTCCTCATGGAGAGGGCCGGCATCGAGAACCCAATAAAACCGCGGAGAAGAGCGGCGGAGACTGTCAAGGAAGGGGAGGGGAGACGGCAAGCCAAGCGGTCGCGCAGAAGCAGGAGGAAGACTAAGTCAATTTACGTATCGGAGACCAAGGGGCGGGTAACGGACGTGGCCATCTATGACAGCTTCGATGATTTCATTCAATCTATAACGGCTCCCCAAGCCATCAATTCCGTGCTGGAGTACGTGGAAAAGCTCTCCCTCATCAGGGAGGAGGTGAATCAATACCAAGTCTCGATTAGCTCCCTGGGCAAGGAGAGGAGCAGATTGATAAGCTTGGTGGACGCCGATGCCCTGGATGATGTTAGGGACGTGATTCAGCGAGCCATCACGGATAAGGCCATGGTCAACGACAAGATAAAAGCTATACTGGAGAACAGGGATAAGCTGGAGGCCATGGTGGGAAGCAGGTTCATGGTAATATACGTGGATGGAGCGCCTGCCAAGATAGTGCCCCTATACTACGGCGAGTAGCTGCAGTAGAACATTTAATGCCCCCACACGCCAAGGCAGGCCATGTTGTTGGATAATGGAGTGGAGATCTCAATAGATAGAGCTGAGTCTAGGGTGACCGCGATAGCTGTCGGGGTCGGGGTTGGTTCCATATATGAGGAACCACATATGAGGGGAATAAGCCACTTGCTGGAGCACATGATGTTTAAGTCCAATAAGTGGATCAGCGGGGAGGAGCTGGACATGACAATAGAGGGGCTTGGGGGAATGGCTAATGCATTCACCGGCAGGGATTACACAATTTACGTATTCGAGGTCCTCTCCGAGAGCGCCCCCAGCTTGATAGATGTGATCTGCAAGATGATGCTTAACGACAAGTACAGCGAGGATGAATTCCTCAGCGAGAGGGATGTCGTTCTCTCCGAGATACAGTTGAGGGACGAGAATCCTAGCTCCAGGATATGGGATCTGGGAACCCAAGCCCTCTTTGGCAGAAGCGATCTCGGGGATCCAGTGACTGGGTATCATGAAACGATTGGCTCGGTAACCCTGCGAGACCTTGTGGAGCACAAGGCCAGGAACTACGTGGGAGGAAACATCAAGGTGGCAATGGTAGGCAACGTGGGGGACGAGGCCGTAAACGCGGCGCGGGCATGCTTCTCCAAGATAGAGCCTGGGCGGCCGGACAGGAAGAAGCCAAGCATGGGATCTCCGCGGGACGTAATTGAGCGGGGCAGGGGGGATGGAGCGTACATCTCCTTCTCGCTGGCCATGGACAACGAGGACCCTAGAAGCACCTACTTGAGGCTGGCGTTGATGGAGTTCCAGTTATCGGATGGCGCATCATCCATATTATTCAGGAACTTGAGGAACAAGGGATTGGCGTATTCATTCGATGTGGATTGGGAGCTCTTCCCCGGCATTGCGTACATGCAGGCCGTGGTGGAGGCGGTGGAGCCCGATAAGCTGGATTCCGTGCTGGGCCAGCTTAGATCGGCAATCCTGGAAGCGCACGAGTTCGTCGGCGAGGATTACTTGAGGAGGCGGAGGAAGTATTTGGAGTACGTGTCGGCATCATCGCTTAGAAACATGTTTGACAGGGCCTACGCCGATTCCTACTTCATGCTGAAGGGATTGCCATTCAACATGCCGGGCTACGTGGATGAGTTGTCCACGGCCTACTGGGACAGGGGTAATTACGCCGTGGGCAACGCCAGCATAGCCACTGCAATAATAAATTGAAGCCAACGGCAACGAACCGCCTCAGTAGTAACCAGTTAACGTTAATAATAGGCACTGCCTGGGCCCGCGATGGGGTTCGAGTGCCTATTCTGCGAGAGGTGCTGCTATTTCGAGGGGGAGGAGCAGTGCCCCGTCGTCTTTCCAGATGAAGCCGAGAGACTGAGGAGCCTGGCGCCCCGGGTGGGGGCCTCGCTTGAGTTCAAGGAATTGAAGGTAAACGGACGCAAGATGTATAGGTGGTTAATAAGGGGTTACTGCCCCTTCTATGATGAGGAGAGGAAGAGGTGCACAATACATGAGGAGAAGCCGCTGGCCTGCAAAATGTACCCCCTCCTCTACAACCCAAAGACTGGGGAGGTAATCATATCGAGGGACTGCCCATGGGTTAGGGATAACCCAACAAAGCTGCGGCTGGAGAACTTCCCCGGAGAGGCGAGGGCTGTGGAGGAGGCGAT
Source organism: Thermocladium modestius (assembly GCF_055398215.1). NCBI lineage: Archaea > Thermoproteati > Thermoproteota > Thermoprotei > Thermoproteales > Thermoproteaceae > Thermocladium > Thermocladium modestius. Next base: position 1,059,707 of record NZ_AP043731.1, read on the forward strand.
ATGGAGGATGCACGGGATAAGGGTGAGCCTAGTCAAGTAACTTGCCCGGCGCGTAGAGCGGTTTAAGCGATTTAGCCAAAGCCTCCGCCTTCCTGGCGGACCCCGTCACTCTAACCGTGACCACAGGCCTGCCCAGCGACGCCGCGGCGGCCCTGACCCACTTAATGCACTTAGTGCGAGTCCTAACCACGAATCTATTCCCGTAAACCCCCTTCAACTCCATCCTGCACCCCAGCCAAGCCAGTCCAGCTATTCCCTGGGCAGCGGCCTCCAGCTCCCCGTAAACCGTCTCCACATCGTCCAGCGTCTCCATAATCAAGTACCTAGCCATTAATCCCCCCTCCGCAGTCGCGGGAGAGCTCCATCAATAGCAACCTCGCCGTCTCTTCCTTGCCTGGAACCATGGGCTTCACCTCATCCATTGCCTTCCCCACGTCGAAGCCATTATATATCAACGCGCCCCCCATCACCCAGATCAAGCTGTCCAGGTTTATCGCTGGAACTCCGCTGAGCCTCGATACCTGGTCCCATATGTCCTGCACCAACCGCTGCTTACCCATTAATTTCCTGGGAGACTCGCTGGAGAGACCGCTGCAGTGAGTTATCGTCGACACCCTGTAATCCACGGGTATAGGCACGTTGGGCAACCGCGGCGGGTCGTCCCCGCACGCCCTAAACACGTAGTACGCCATCTTTGTTGAGAATACAATCGTCTTGGCCCTCCAATCAACCCTCAACACCTCGCCTAACCTCTTGGCTAATTCATCAAGGCCCAGGCCGCATTTGGCCAATTCACCCACTACCCCTGAGCCGCATACCTCCCGTATCCTCCGTATCTTGGCTTGCCTGAGCCTGCCAAGGAATGGACTGGCCGAGACGTACTTGATAAAGTCGTCACAGATATCCCCCACCCCCCTCTTTGAGAAGTAATCGCTGAAGTAATTCCAATGCCGCTCCCCCCTCCCCGTTAACATATAGCTTACCAGGGAATTCAGCGTGGTGAGAGCCAGCGCCGTGCACTTATCCCCAACGGAGCTGCAGAGCCTGCTTATAGCCACATATTGTGGATCACGTTCCTCGAACCTCCTTACCGTGTCCAGCCCCATCTCCCTTATCAGGGACGCTATCCTATCGATCCTGTCCACCCAACCTCACCTCGCCTCCATCCAAGTCCACGACCACCTCCTCGCCGTCACTGACTCCAAGCACGGAGTCCGGCAGATCCGTTACCAACGGTATGCCGGCCATCACCGCGCCTATCAACACGAGAGTATCGGCCTTAACTGAGAGTATTGCCAGGGGGGCGTTGCCATACTTGACCAATTGATACATTATGTAGGGACCAACGGTGGATCCCCGGGAGAAGGGCAGGATGAGGACCCGACCCCCAATGCTTTTCTCCTCATAGCCGGCCTTCACGGTGCCCCTCCTGCCATCCACGTCGCCGAGGAACGATATGGGCGTCCTCATTACGACGGCCTTGCCAGCGATCACGCCCTTCCCATATATCGTCCTCCCCCTCAGCGTCACAGCAAGTCACCTATGCACTCATCTATTTCGCACGGCATGGCGTTGAGGCTCACCAGCCTGGGCATGTAGTAGACGGACTTGGAGGAGGGAGTCGCTATGTTGAGGAGACCCCTATTTCTAAGGAATGGAGACACTATGGGGCAAGTATCCGTTATGACGTGAACGTTCAACTCATCCAGCCTGGAGAGGATCGCTGGGCTCAGCTGTGACTTCACGAACCTAGACGTGCTTATGAAGAGAGGCTTTGCCAGCCGTGGATACCCGCGATCCTCCAGCAACTTGGCCACGTGGAGCACCTCGTCCAGGTCGGCGTGGGGGCAACCGATGAATACCGCATCGAAGTCGCGTGTCTCCGGCAGCCGTAGGTCCTTCTCATCAATGACAAGCGACTCCTCCACGTCCATTTCGCTCCTATAAAGCCGCCAATTGGGATTGACTCCCTCTATTACCATGAATGGATTGGGAGAGTATGTGGCGAAGGAGGCCAACATTGCCTTCATGGCCCTCTCCGTCATTGGCCCAACCACCACGTAGGGAACCCTGCTTCCCGAGAACTCCCCCACCATTTTGCCTATAATCCCGGCAGCGGCTTGAGTTATTCTTCCATTGACCTTAACCATGACCCGCGGCATCCTGTTTTCATGCAAGTAAAGGCCGAATTCAGGCACCTTGCCCGTTATGGCGGCCAGTATAGTGAAGGGGCCGGGCAGCTTCTCGCTCATCGCGTCCCTCACTGAATTTATGTAGGATATCGCATTGGACTCCCCCCACGCATGCACCGTGCCCGGCGGCGTCCTGATTATATCATAGGGAGCGCAGGTGAACCACGCGCTGGCGCCCATCTTAATCAATGATTTCACCACCTCCAGCTGCCTTGACTTGAATAAGTCATCCACAGGCGTCTCGCCCCCGTCGAGCTCCATGCCCATCGGATTAACCGTGGCGAATACCTTAAACCTAGCCCCGCTCGCCGCCAAATCGCTGAGGAACTCCACCCCAGCATCCCCAATCGTTTGATAGCTGACCCCGCTCACGTGGGCGGTCTCCACGTCGAGCAACCTGGAGGCGCCGAGGGACTCCCCCACCTTAACCACGGTCTCCAATGCCCTGGACCTAGCATCCCCACGGGATAATACCTCCTCCTCCTCTCGTGTCAAATGCATTGAATGAGGTGTGACTTGGGTTTTAAAATGATTTCTCGATAGATTTATTTATTTAGGTTAGAGAAGCTCTATCTCTATCTTGACGTCCTCGGGAACCTTTATTCTCATTAACTGCCTCATGGCCCTCTCATCAGCATCTATGTCTATCAATCGCTTGTGTATCCTCATCTCCCAATGATCGAAGGTGTGGTAACCCTGGCCGCTGGGCGCCCTCCTCACTGTTACCAGCATCCTCTTCACCGGCAGTGGGGCAGGCCCCTTAACCCTGACCCCCAGCTTCTGAACTAGGTCGACTATATCCCTGGCCAGTCCATCAACGGCCTCGGGATCCGTTCCCCATATCCTTATTCGAGCAGTTTTAGGCATTATAGCTTCACTCAATTGATTAAGTCTTTATTTCTACCTTGGCTGGCTTTATCTCTATTATCTGGCCCGCAGCCACTGTCCTGCCCATATCCCTCAACGCGAATCGGCCTAGCGCCGGCATATCGCTGTACTTCTCGACGACCACCGGCTTCAGCGGCTTCATCCTCACTATGGCAACGTCTCCCTTCTTGAGGAACTGCGGCTTCTGCTCCACCGTTTGACCGGTCCTGGGATCCAGCTTCGAGATCAACTCAATGAATTGGGTGGGCACTGTGGCGGTGTGGACATGCATGACCGGCGTGTAGCCCACGCCTATGGCGGTTGGGTGCTCCAGTATCACGACGCGGGCAACTATCTCGTCGGCGACCGTGGGCGGCGCATTCAACTGCCCTATCACGTCGCCCCTCTTAACGTCATTCTTATCAATGCCCCTCACGTTTATTCCAACGTTGTCGCCCGGCTTGGCATCGTCCAGCTTCATGTGATGGGTCTCTATGCTCCTAACATCGCCGACCTTGGCCGACGGCATGACCACTATCCTATCTCCGTTCTTGAGAACCCCGCTCTCCACCCTGCCCACTATGACGGTGCCGGCGCCGGTGACGGAGAACACGTCCTGGACCGGCATTCTGAGCGGCTTATCCGTCAACCTGGGCGGGGGCTGGAGCGCGTCCAGCAATTCCAACAGGGTGGGTCCATTATACCAAGACATGTTGGTGCTCTTGGACTTTATGTTATCGCCCGTCACAGCACTGACGGGTATGAATGGAACCTTGGTTGGATCGTATCCCAACAATCTCATCAGCTTGCCCAAATCGTTCTTTATCTGCTCGAACCTCTTCTGATCGAAGTTCACCACATCCATCTTATTGACGGCAACTATCAATTGATTGACTCCCAGAGTCTTCAACAGGAAGAGGTGCTCCCTCGCCTGGCCCTGGGGCCCTATTGCTGCCTCGAACTCGCCCGGCCTGGCCGATACCACCAACAGAGCGGCGTCGGCTTGGCTGGCTCCCACTATCATGTTCTTCACGAAGTCCCTGTGGCCCGGCAGGTCTATTATGGTGAAGAAGTACTTGGATGTCTCGAAGCCAACGTGCATAGCGTCTATTGTGATACCCCTCTCCCTCTCCTCCTTCAGCCTGTCTAGTATCCATGCATACTTGAAATCCTCCTTGCCCAGCTTCTTGGCCTCCTCCTCTATCTCCTTAAAGCCCTTCTCATCCACGTAGCCTGTCTCCAACAACAATCTGCCGGTTAGAGTTGACTTTCCATTGTCTATATGACCCACTACCGCCAGATTCAGGTGCGGTTTCTTCAATGCGTCCGCTTGCGGTTGCTTAACTATGCTCATATCGAACTCCGCTTGGATTCTGAATTTAAAAGCTTAACTACGCCGACGCATCATTCGCCGAGCGAGGGACGGCCATCATGGTCCCAAAGCCCCGAGCCGAGACTTGGACAGGCAATCCTCGCAGACCCGCTTCAACCCGACCCGCGAGCTGTGTCTCCTGCACACCGGCCTGCCGCACAAAGCGCACAAGGCAATCGAGTAATCGCCGCAAATGTAACAGGAAGTATCCCTGCAAGCCAGGCAAACGCCCCGCCCCCAATCAAAGTCCAAGCCGCAGACCCGCCTACCGCATCGACTGCAAGTGATCACTGCCTCGTTCTCGCCGCAGATCTCGCATGAACCGCTCGCAAAATCATGACGCCCAGGGCCTGGCCCTTCATTCAAGTTCATTTACCCTTCACTACGTACTCGGCGCCATTGCTGGATCTCTCTATCAAGCCCATCTGCTCCAAATTAATGAGCGCCTTGCTTATGTAGGATAGGGGAACCTTCATTATCTCGTCGCCGTACCACTCACGCATTTTGCTCACCAACTCCGTGAAGCCCCACCTGTTCTTGGAAGCGCCCTCCTCCATTATTATCCTCTTCATGAAGTTCGTGACGTCCTCCGTGACGTTCCATGGGTATACGAACCACTTCCAGTCCGTCACGTTGATGGAGTAGTAATCCGGTTTGAACTTGGCGACCGTCGATATCCACTGAAGGGCGGCCGACCTCACCTCGCCTGCCCCCGCCTTCTCAGCGTACTCCTTGGCCAACGAAATGCTATCCCCCGTGTCCACTATATCATCTATCACCAACACTCGCTTTCCAGCCAAGCTATCCACCCTGGCCTCGTGCTTTATGAATGCCCTCTCAATTGCCTGCGCAGTGCTGGGCCAGTGGACGACTTGGACGCTGACGAGGTCCATGACGCCGAGGTTATCACATACCAATCGAGCCGGCACGTAACCCCCGCGCGCTATCGCCATGACGACGTCGGGCCTCCAGCCGCTCTCAAGTATTTTTGAGGATAAATCGCGAGCCCAGTCCGCTATCTCGTCCCAAGACACCAGCTTAACGGCTACCTTAGCCATAACATTACCAATGGCTTAGGCCAAGGTTTATTAATATTACGCAGGGAATGAAGGCCATTCCCCACACGTGCGCGTAGGCCGGGCACTCGAAAGTCAAGGCTAATCAATTGAAGTCCCCGACATCGATTCATCTATTAAGTCGAACTCGTAGCCCGCTATGAATAGCTTCCCATCGCTTATCAACTTGCGCCTGGCGAAGTCCAATTCATCCTCCAAGCCGTTCCTTATGCTGTACTCGACGTCGCCGGCCACGCACATCCCGCTCGGTATCTCAAACACATCACTGACGGGGCGATCCGACCCAGCCCATGTCTCGCCCATGGCTAACTTAATGCGGGATACCCAATCCTCCAACCCGGTCTTGGTGATGGGGCCCTTGAACACAAGCCTCACCCGTAAGTCCACGGCCAACTTATTGCAATACTTGACGGAGCCCCTATACAAGTGAGACCCAGAGAGATCCTTAGTGATGTAAACAATGAACCTATGCAACATCGGCGACTACCATAGGGAAACACGCTATTAAAGCGTTTACCTGCGGCGTAACTCAGCCCGTGGTCAATCGCAAGAAGCACCTCCGCATCAGCTTCCCCTGAGCGGGGGCCAAGGATCGTTAATAGATCGCGAGCTTTCCCCACGTGGGCGGCGCATGAGTTTTGGCTGAAGGTACAATATCGACTCGCCCCAGGCACGCTCTAGACTGGAGTTGTGGCTTCGCAGTACGTTTTACCAAGCGTTGAGATTGCCAGGCTTGCGTCTCCATACATTGAATTGTTAATTCCTAAACTAACCGGCAAGCATTTCATTATTTTATATTATCTATTGCCTTACTCGCTAATTAAGTTAAAATACGGGAGAAACATAAAGGTATTAATGGACTTGGAAAAATTGAGAAGGGACGTAATCGAAATAGAGGATGAAATAATAAAAATAAGAAGGCAGATACACGAGAACCCCGAACTATCATATAAGGAATATAATACTGCAAAACTAGTGGCCGATACATTAAGGAATTTAGGGATAGAAGTTAAGACCGGGGTGGGGTTACCCACCGCAGTCGTGGGGACGCTCAAGACGCCGAGGCCGGGCAAGACCGTGGCTTTGAGGGCCGACATGGATGCCCTACCCGTTGAGGAAATGACCGATTTACCTTATAAGTCAAAGGAAAAAGGGGTAATGCACGCTTGCGGTCACGATACTCACGTGGCCATGCTTCTCGGCGCTGCCATGCTTCTAGTAAAGAATGTGGACATGCTCTCGGGGGAGGTGAGGTTTCTCTTCCAACCTGCTGAGGAGGATGGGGGGTTAGGCGGGGCTAAGCCAATGATCGACGCCGGGGCAATGGATGGCGTTGACTACGTGTTCGGGCTGCACATCTTCGCGAAATACCCTGCAGGAGTATTTGCGACGAGAAAGGGACCCCTGATGGCCACCCCGGACTCATTCAAGATAACAGTTCACGGGAAAGGAGGACACGGTTCGGCACCTCATGAGACGATAGACCCCATACATGTTTCTCTGCTGATAGCCAACGCCATTTACGGTATTTCCTCTAGACAGATCGATCCCGTTCAACCCTTCGTGATCTCAATCACCTCAATTCACTCAGGGACGAAGGACAACATAATTCCCGACAATGCAGTAATGGAGGGAACAATAAGGAGTCTAAGCGAAGAGGTCAGAAAGAGAGCATTAAGTTACATGGAGAAAATAGTGAAATCGATCTGCGATATCTACGGTGCTGAATGTAAGGTTGAGTTTATGAAAGATGTTTACCCCATCACAATCAACGATCCCGAAGTCACCGAGGAAGCTATGAAGGTTCTAAGTAATATCTCCAAAGTTGAGGAAACCGAGCCTGTTCTAGGAGCTGAGGACTTTTCACGATTCCTGCAGAAGGCTAAAGGAACTTACATATTCCTGGGAACTAGAAACGAACAGATGGGATGCGTCTATCCCAACCACAGCTCTAGATTCTGCGTCGATGAAAGCGTACTAAAGCTGGGGGCCTTAGCCCACGCAGCCCTAGCCATAACTTTTACCAACATGAAGTAAGAAAACCAAACCGGCCAGCAACATGCCGGAGAAAAAGGAAAGGACAAACATGCGGAATATCCGCTTCTACCCAAATAGAGGAGGAATTGCTGGCCGGAATACCCAGCATAGCGTGAGGAGGCGCTTCACCTTCACTTACTTGCCATGACAGGAGCGCCGCGGGTCATGTGGGCCTCCTCAATAATTGATAATCCACTCACGGTGGGCCACCGTTCGACTTACCAGGGCAAAAATTAAAAGGCATGGGAGAGTGGGCAGGCAAGCTCGGGCCCGTGGTCTAGCGGCTAGGACGTTCGCCTTACGCGCGAGAGGTCCCGGGTTCAAATCCCGGCGGGCCCATTCAAAACCATAATGCACCGTCCTTGATTCAAATAAATGTTTGGACACCCAGTTGCACTGTGCGTTACCAAAAATTGGACACGTAGATGACATTCAATGAACTCTTATAAATAACCCACCGCCCCACTATCCATGGGATTCATCGATGCCCACACCCACCTGATATTTCCCAGGCTAATAGGGGTTGACTTGGAGTCATTGAGGCGGGAGCTGCGTGATGGATTCACCGCCGTCGATTATGGGTCTCCAAGCGACGTGGTGAGGTTAATGGATGAGCTCGACATAGATTACGTGGTGATAATGGCTTACCCAGCATCTATATATGGCAACGTGGGCGACTTACCGATCAAAGTGATAAAGGTTGTGGCTGAGTACGGCGATAGATTCGCCGTGTTCGGCGGGGTGGATTTTCAAAGGGTGAGGGACGCGGATGAGGCTCGTAGGGAGTTGGAGAGGCAGTACGAGGCTGGGATAAGCGGGTTGAAGGTGCACCCAGTTCATCAATGGGTGAAGCCGAACGCCTACAGGCCTGAGGAGGGCGGGTTGAAATCCCTGGAGGCGGCGTACGAGTTCGCGGAGGACAATGGGTTGCCGGTCACCATACACACGGGGACAAGCGCGTTCTCGCCTGCCAGGAATAAGTACGGCGACCCCATGCTGGCCGACGATGTGTCCGTGGACTTCCCCAGGCTAACCATACTGCTCGCGCACGCGGGGAGGCCGATTTGGATGCAGTCCGCGTTTCAATTAGCCAGGATAAGGAGCAATATTTACCTGGAGCTGTCCGGGATACCGCCGGCCCGGCTCCTCTCGTACCTGCCGAGGATAGGGGAGTTGAGCGGCAAGTCGATATACGGAAGCGACGTGGGCAGCCCTGGAGTGAAGGGGCTGGGCGAGAATCTACGCGAGTTCCTGTCGCTGGATCTTCCGAGGGAGGCATTGAATGCCATGACGGCCCTCAATGCGAGGCAATTAATCAAGCCTCTCCAGCGTTAGTATTGGAAAGACGGCAATCCCCCTTCACTGCGGGGTGAGTTTAATTGGAGAGAAGATGAACGACCCCGCGGCTCGTCCTTCAAGCATCACCGTATAGGGGGGTCACCCCCGCTCTGCCTGAATCCCAACGAGCCGACGCTTAATGGTTCAACTGCAGAGCATAAAAACTTTTCCCTAGGGAAAACGCGATTCGCGTGAATTGGAGGCCACCACGGTGATGAGGCCGGGATTTCGATGTACTTGAGCCTCGTGTTGGCGCACGCTGGGCAATGGAGGGGGCAGTATTGGAGATTGAGAGGTGGGAGGTAAAAAATAAAAATGCTCGAGCGCCGGCGACATTGAGGCCCCGGTAGCTTAGACTGGGTGAGCACCCGGCTGAAGACCGGGGGGTCCTGGGTTCAAATCCCAGCCGGGGCACCACCTATCATTAGTATCGTCCTGACCAGCTCCGCATGGCTCCAAGTGAGGGGGGCCACGCTTATCGGCCTTCCCTCCCCGTCCACCTGCTCCGGCAGCAGGCCCGTGGGCGTTGCCTTGGATATGGCCCAATCCACAAGCTCCCTAGCCCTCTTGGCGTTGCCGACCAATGCATGCCACTGCGCCAACCATAGCGTAGTTATTAACCATGGATTGCCGGGCCCATTGACTGCTCGTTGATACTGGTCGCCGGAGTACCTGGCCAGCCCGCCCACTCCGTTCACCCACAGCTTCCCCTCTATTGCTTTGACAGTATTCACCATGAGGGGATCGCTGGTATCCACCGCGCCAAGCACGGCCAGGCCCAGCGCGCTGGAGTCCAGCTCGTCATCTATCGCGAGCCCACCATCCCTGTACAGCAGCCCCCTCGTGTAGAGGCCGCGGTCCTTCATGATTTCCCTGAAGCGGCCTAGCATGGCGTTGGCGGCGGCCTCGTACTCGCTCCTCTTATCGTCCTCGCCGAACAAGTCGGCGAACTTGGCGGCGGCCCGTAGGCCGGACACAACGGAGGCCACGGTCCACGAGTGGATGCCGCACCTCTCCTCCCATAAATCGTGGGAGGGAAGCGGGAGGCCGTCCCTGGCATACCTCACCATGAAGTCCCCAGCATCCTTCACTAATGGCTTGTAGAAGTCCTTCACAAAGTCCATGTCCCTGTACTTCTCGTAGTGGCGCCAAAGCGCGTAGACCACCAACGCCGTTTCATCCTCCTGGATGGGGAGGGAACCGCACTTGGAGACCCAGGAGTGCCAAGTGGATCCCCACCTCCCATCCGCCTTATACCTATGAAACATGTAGCCGTTCCTTATGGTGGATAGGGCGAATTCATAGTACCTGCGGGTCACGTCGCCGTAACCCGCCGCGTCGAGGGCGAGGGCCGTCAAGGCCGCATCCCTGTGCCAGACATACGCGTACGTGTCCCGCGTGAAGTACCTAAGCACGTGCGTGTCCCCGCTTGCTATTATGCCGCCGTTCCAATTCACGTGAGTCATCATGGCCAAGATGCCCCGCTTGAAGTGGCTCAACAAGTCGCTGGGCACCGATGAGAGGAGTCGCGGGTCCTTGTTGGAGAAGGTGCGCCAGTAATCCACGTTGCGCTTAAGCAGCTTGTCGGGCCCCCTCTCCCGCACGAATTTGCTCAGCTTCTCCAGGTCGCCGTAGGATTGACCTGCTATCAACCAGTAATGCACGACCTCCCCAGCCTCCGCGTCGACAGCCATCGCCGAATCCACGGATCCCTGCGCCACGCTGTTGCCGCTGAGCTCCCCGTCCTCGCAGTCCCTCCAAGTCCCCTCGAAGCCCGCGCCCCTGTACCCCACGGCGTATTGATCCACTCCCTTGCTGGTGGACGCCGCGAACCACCTGTCGTCCTTGTAATGTATTAGTGAGGATAGGGATGGGTCGAACAACGCAGTATCGCCCACGTCGTTCTCCTTTATGGTGAAGTCGTGAGTGAAGAACAGCCTTACCTTGCCCTTCCCCCCTATCGATATCCGCCTGATCAGCACTGGCACCACGAAATCCACGACATCGTTTATGTGGAGATCGATCCCCCTCACGTTGATCCTCACATCGCTCACCAACGCATCTTCCAAGTAAGCCATTGATGGATTGAAGTCGTGCACCCATGAAAACCCATCCCTCCAAACCCCCAACCTGAAGTACTGTTGGAGGGAGTGGTTCTCCTTGCCCATCAATGGGTAATAAAGCTCCCTGAGGTAGTATTTATCGTCGAAGAACGCGCTGAGCCTGCCGTTGCCCAGGACTAGGTATCGCACCATGAATTAACGGCTTCAATCGATTTATATAAGTTACCTAGTTCCAAATGAGACGCCACTGCTTGAGGATGTTAATCCAAAGATCCCCACGGAGACCGCAGCCCCTGGACTAGGCGAGCCCTAGACCCGGAAAGCAGTTCCCCTGCGAGCGCGTTTAATCTTGCCGCGATAAGCGCTGTTTCACCGCAAGTCCCGGCGGCGCGTTTAGGATGGGCGACTACCTCGAATGTCTAAATAGAATTACCTGTATTTGCCTACACGGCCCAACGCAAAAAATTAAAACCCATTAAATGATTGGCGGCGAGGCCGCCGTAGCTCAGCTTGGTGGAGCGATGGGCTGTTAACCCATAGGTCCCGGGTTCAAGTCCCGGCGGCGGCGCCAATCACTAGGCGAGATAACCGCATTGGGGGGCGATATATCTTTTAGGTAGTGTTCCCCAGATGATCTATTTACACGTAATGCCGGTCTGGGGAGGTTCAAAACCATCCTAGGAGTTGGATGGCACTAATTCAGGACGCATCATATGTTCTCCAAGTCCTCCAGGCTTCTTCCCTCGCTGCTGGGCGCCATGAATAGGCAGGCCAAGGCCAGTGGAGTCATCATTATGGCTAAGGCCAACATGATGCCGCTTAATCCAATTGAAACCATCATCGACGGAAGGATCAGCGTGCTAATGTAACCGCCGAGCCTGCCCATCGAGAAGCTGATGCCGTTCGATGTTCCCCTAAGCAGAGTTGGGAATAATTCCGCGGAATATATGCTATTGATTATATAGCCGACGCCGCCTAGGATCCACAACGCGATGAGCGCCAGGGACGATGTCGCCGGATCATTCACGGCGAGGAATGTAGCAGCATAAAGTAGGGCGGCAGTGCCCATGGTGGCTGGAACTAGCAACTGCCTTCTCCCCAAGGAGTCGCAGTACTTGAATACGAGCAGACCACCAACCACGAAGCCCATCCACTGAAGCCCGCCGATAAGCAATGCAGCGGACTTGCTGAGCCTCATAGTGCTCACCAAGATGGATGGAGTGTAGTTGGCGAATATGGCTAGCATGAATGTCCAAGCAAAAAGCGAGGCAGCGGTGAATGCAAGAATTGAGGAGTACTTACTGCGATTCCCAACCTTGTATCCGCCGGCCCTCTTGATCCGCCAAATCCAGCTCTCACCTATTTTCCTCCTCATCGCCAATGCCGCCAATGGAGGCGCGGCGCCCAGCCCCAGTAATGCACGCCAAGATGCATTACCCAGCAATGCGAGCAATGGCAACGCTATCAATACGGCTACGGCTCCTCCTGCTCCCCATAGAATGCTTTGGATAGAGATTAACCTGCCCCTATCGCCTCCGCTGGATGCCTCGGCGATTAGGCTGGCGCCGGAGGGTATATCTCCCCCAATCCCAATCCCCACAAGCAGCCTGCCAATAATTAATTGAGCTACTGAATAGGAAAGGGCGCTAATTAGGGAACCGAGAACGAAAAACGCCAGCACATTCACGAACACTGCCCTTCTGCCCAGCATGTCGGTTAACCTGCCGAAGATGAGGGAACCCACGACTGATCCTATGAATGGCGACGAGACTATCAATCCCTCGGCTCCGGCGGTCAACTTGAAATACTGGCTCAGCGAAAGCAGCGCGGCGCCTCCCAGAAGCAGGGCAAAACCGTCGGAGAACCCACCCATCCCGGCCAGCACCGCTACTAAGGTGCTCCTGCCAACCATAACTGCCCATTCAAAGAATATATTTTAAAGAGAATATAATCGCGGCTAAAAATGCATCCTGCGATCGCTAATGCAATCCACCAAGTAGTCCGCCCCAGCATTGGGCCACGCGATTAGGCGGACACTAACCATGACGTGCCTCACTTGATTAGATATACTACAACGCGCTAGAGAACTCACGATGAAATATCATGCTGTTCACGGGCCCGCCCGCTTGGTTCTCTACGCTATTCTCTACGTGGGAAAAACGTTATTAACGTCACATGGTAGGCCCTCACATGGAGGACGCATTTAATTTTTACAAAGGTAAACCATGGGTGCGGAGCTACGACGAAGGTGTACCAGCCGAGTTAGACATAAGAGCGTTTCCGCTATACGAGATGCTGGACAAGCATGCTAGGGAGGATGCCGGCCATAATGCCTTGATATTCATGGGAAGGAGGATGACTTACGGAGAGTTAGGGGAATTAAGCGATAGGTTCGCCGGCGGCCTGCGATCGCTCGGCGTGAAGAGGGGGGACATCATCGCACTATTCCTCCCCAACTCTCCTCAATTCGCCATAGCTTACTTCGGCGCGTTGAAGCTGGGAGCCGTGGTGACGCCCATGAATCCACTATACACGCAGAGGGAGGTGGAGCATCAAATACGCGACTCGGGAGCCAAGGTGATAGTCGCGCTGGATCAATTCCACGACAAGATAAAAAACGCTGATGCCGAGATAATAGTGACCAGCATAGCGGATTACTTGCCAAAGCACTTGGCCATCGCGTACTCCCTGGCCAATAGGAGACCCAAGATTGAGGCGCACAAGTTCCGGGACTTAGTTAAGGCGGAGCCGCTGGCGGAGCGGCCGGCTATCAATCCCGAAGAGGACTTGGCGGTGATAATGTACACTGGAGGCACGACAGGAATACCCAAGGGAGCCGAGATAACGCACGCCAACATAGCCGCTAACCTGCAGCAGTTATCCGCCATAATCCAAAACGTGGAGAGGAAATTCAACGTAGAGAGGGGCGTGTGGGTGGGGGTCATCCCGTGGTTCCACATATATGGAATGATAACCGTATTCCTAGATGCGGTATACGAGGGGGGAACCATAATAGCCATGCCGAGGTTCAATCCCAAGGAGACCATGGAGGCCATAGAGAAGTACAAGGCAACGCTCTTCCACGGCGTGCCGACCCTCTACATAGCCCTCCTCAACAGCCCGCATGCCTCCAAGTACGACATGTCATCCCTGATAGCCTGCATCTCAGGCGCGGCCCCCCTCCCGAGGGAGGTGGCGGAGAGGTTCGAGAAGCTGACCGGGGCCAGGTTGAGGGAGGGGTACGGCATGACGGAGACCGCCGTGGTGACGCACGTCAACCCAATACTGGGCAAGCACAAGGTGGGAAGCATAGGAGTGCCCATACCCAACACCATAGCCGCCATAGCGGATCCGGACAAGCCTCAACTGCTCCCTCCGGGGGAGACGGGGGAATTAGTAATCTCTGGCCCGCAAGTCATGAAGGGGTACCACAACATGCCGGCCGACAACGAGCTGGTGTTCTTCCAGTGCTGCGGGCATAGGTGGTTGAGGACGGGGGATTTGGCTTACATGGATGAGGAGGGATTCTTCTTCATAGTGGATAGGAAGAAGGACATGATAAAGTATAAGGGATACAGCGTGTTCCCCAGGGAGATAGAGGAGGTGCTCTACCAGAACCCATGCGTCAAGGAAGCCGCCGTGGTGGGAGTACCGGATCCAGCGGCTGGGGAGATACCTAAGGCATTCGTGGTGCTCAAGGATGAGTGCAAGGGAAAGGTGAGCGAGGACGATATAAGGGAGTACCTAAAGGATAAGGTGGCTCACTACAAGATGCCGCGTCAAGTCGAGTTCAGGGACGAGCTTCCCAAGACGGCGGTTGGGAAGGTGCTTCGCAGGGCATTGAGGGAGGAATCCAGGAAGTGAGGGGGAATCCCCTCTCCTCCTCGCTAGCCGTTCCTGTACTGGTCAATGGATGCCTTCTCCAGCATCTTAAGGGCCTCCCCCTCAAAGTACCGCCTGCCCCTCCAACTTATCTCCCTCGTGGCCAGCGTCGCATACATCACTATTGCTGAGAAGTAGAGGTTGGGGATGGAGAACGCGGCGTGTAGGAGGGGATTAATCAGGTGGGCGTGGCCTGGATTTCTCCTGGCTATGTTGACTGCCCTAACATACTCCTTGGCTACCCCCATTGGGAATATCAGTAGGGAGATCAAGACGGGCCACCCAGCCAGGGGGAGGGCGAGGAAGGTTAGGCTGGCCAGGGCCATCACGGTGTACGAGGCCAGCGATGCTTGAAAGGCGCGCTTCCCGTACACCTTGACGTACCACATCTGCCTCACTGCCCAATTGAAGACGGCCCTAACATCGTCCTCCGCCAGTGATAATACAATCGCGCTAGGCTCGAACTCTATCTTCATGCGCAATTCATGGATTTTCCTCGTGATCAAGTAATCATCGCTTAGGTAGAGGGGGAGCAGGTCAATCACGCCGCTTCTCCTGATGAAGTCCATGTGCAGCGCCGTGGATCCGCCCCAAGTGAATCTGCTGGCCTCCGTCTGCATCCCGGTCAACCCCAGGGAACTGAAGTTGGCCATCAAGAGGGCCGGGGCGCTCCTGCCTATGTACCATCTATAGGTCGTGACGGCCGTCGTGGGGGATACGCGCGAGGCGAGCCTTCGCAGCCACTCCTCATGGGGTTTCACGTCGCTATCGCATAGAACCACGACGTCCGTGTCCACCACCCTCAACGCGTTGGATAGGGCGGAGCCCTTGCCGGAGGCATTGCCTGGATCGCTTATCACCACCTTAAGGTCGGGGAGAACTCTTCTAGCCACCTGCAGCGCCGGGTCGTCGGGCGAGTCCACAGCCACCACGTACTTTACCTTACCGCCATACCTCTGCCTGGCTATCCTGGCCAGATTATCGTCAAGCCCTGGATCCACGCCCCGCATCGGTATTATCACCGTCACGTCGGGCTCCTTCCCATCGCCGTTAATCCTCGCCCTGGACCAATACGCCACCTCGCGGGCCAGGGAGGCTGCGGAGGCCAGCGTGCCCAGCGCTGCCACCAGCGCTAAAACAATGGATGCAAGGCCCATGTAGCTCGCCGCTTCCCACCCATGCCTGGATTTAAATTATCCGGCCACCGTCATTTGCCGGGCCGTCCTCGTGCTGGTTAAATTGCGTATACACTAACGTAAGATTTATAATCAGTGTCACGCAGACCAGTCGGTGCATTTGCTTTGAGCACTAAGTTGGAAACTAGAGATCTGCACGTGTCTGTGGACGGAAAGGAGATACTGAGCGGGATAGACCTATCCGTGGGCGGCGGAGAGGTCGTCGCATTGATGGGGCCGAATGGAAGCGGCAAGACAACCCTATTCATGGCGTTGATGGGCCATCCAAGATACTCCATCACGAGGGGATCCATATTGTTGAATGGAATAGACATAACCAAGGCGCCGCCGGAGGAGCGCAGCATTTTGGGGATAATGATGGCATTCCAAAACCCAGTGCCGGTGCCCGAGGTCAGGCTGACCACCTTGATAACGGCCATGGTTAACAAGAGAATGAATAGAAAAATAACGGACTCCCCGCCTCCTCAAGTGGTCGCGGAGCTCGTTAAGTCCGTGGGCGACGTTGGATTGACGCAATCCCACCTATCCAGGGGAGCAAATCACGGATTCAGCGGTGGGGAGGCCAAGAGGAGCGAGGTGCTTCAATTATTGATGGCTAAACCCAAGGTGGCGCTTCTCGACGAGCCGGACTCCGGCCTCGACGTAGATGGCGTGGCGGCGGTGGGCAAGGCCGTGTCCAAGCTGGCGGAGAGGGGAACCGCAGTTCTTCTCACCACGCATCAAGCAAGGATACTCCACTACGTCTCCCCCAAGCGAGTCCTCGTGTTGAAGGGAGGAAAGATAGCCACTCAGGGCGGGCTTGAGTTGGTGGAGGAGATAGAGAAGATGGGCTACGAGGCGTTCCTGAGGAGGTGATGGACGTGGAGAAGATAACCATAACCGACATACTCGGAGAGAAGACAATGGAGGACGCATTGACCCACACCAAGCCCGTGGAGTGGGCCGCCACGGTTAGGGGGAAGCTAACCAAGGATGTGGTGGAGGAGATATCGAAGCTTAAGGGGGAGCCGGAGTGGATGAGGCAGCTAAGGGTGAGGAATTTGGAGCTGTTCAATAAGTTGCCGATGCCCAACTGGGTCGCCGCAGTCAACGAGATAGACCTGGAGGAATTGATAAACTACGCAAAGCCATCCACGCATCAAGCCAACGATTGGGACCAGCTTCCCAGCGATATAAAGAGCTACTACGAATCCATAGGGCTGCCGGAGCTCGAGGCCAAGGCCTTGAGCGGCTTGGGAGCCCAGCTGGACTCAGAGATAATTTACTTGAATGTCAAGAAGCAATTGAATGAAAAGGGAGTCATATTGATGTCAATGGAGGAGGCCGTTCAGAAGTACCCCGACATGGTTAGGCAGTACTTCATGAAAATATTCCCGCCCGAGCATAAATTCGCAGCGCTTCACGGGGCACTGTGGAGCGGTGGAGTGTTCGTCTACGTGCCGCCCGGAGTCAAGATAGAGGCCCCGCTGGAGGCGTTCTTCCTTATAAGCAATGCATTGGAGGGACAGTTCGAGCACACGCTGCTGGTGGCCGATAAGAACAGCTACATACACTTCATAGAGGGGTGCTCCGCACCTAGGTTCAGCAAGACGAGCTTCCATGATGGAATGGTGGAGCTGTACGCTCACGAGGGCGCTCACATAAAGTTCACCACCGTCCAGAACTGGAGCAAGAACGTGATAAACTTCAACAATAAGAGGGCGATAGGTGAGGCGCACAGCTTCATAGAGTGGGTGGAGGCCAGCATTGGAAGCAGGGCGAGCTATGTCTATCCATCCACAGTGCTCAAGGGCGAGGGGGCGTCCACCAGCATAGTCGGCATAACCATGGCCAACGGGAACCACTGGAAGGAGAATGGAGCCAAGGTGTACCACGACGCGCCCAACACGTCCAGCAAGATAGTGAACAAGTCGATATCGGCGAACGGGGGCTCCGTCGTGTATAGGGGATTGGTGTTCGTGAGGAAGGGAGCCAAGGGAGCGAAGAGCCACGTGGTGTGTGATTCCCTGGTGCTGGACTCATCGTCTAAGGCGTACACAATACCCCACGATCAAGTGTTCGAGGAGGAGGCCACGGTGACTCACGAGGCTACCACTGGAAGAATAAGCGAGGACAAGCTTTACTACTTGAGGAGCCGCGGGTTCACTGAGGACGAAGCGAAGAGCTTGGTAGTGCTTGGATTCATACAGGACGTAACGGAGGGATTGCCGTTCGAGTACGCAATGACTCTGAACAAAGTCATATCCATGGAGTTCAGCAAGTACGGCAAACTGGCGTGAGGGGGAGGATCATGACTACCCTGGGCGAGTTGAAGCGAGGCGCTGCCAAACTGCTGGACTCAGTGCCTTACCAGCAAGTGAAGGACTCGCCCTCTATAAAGTACTACACGGACTGGTCAGCGTTCGAGACGTGCAGTCCAGGCGAGCCCCTTCGATACGAACTCGATGCTCAGGTAATTATTAGGGACGGAAGGCTGGCCAAGAATGAGGTGGGCGCCGTGGAGCTGGGCGAGGACGACGCGCTGCCCATAAACACGATAGATCTAAGGGAATCCAAGATGTTGCTGAAGCACTTGCTCAACGTGCCGTCGGTGGTATTCATAGACGTGCCCCCCGGCGCGGGGAAGCTTGGGGTTCTCGTGGAGTCCTCTGGAGGTAGCTTCGAGTCAAGCCACGTCTTGATAAACGTGCGGGACGGGGCGTCCGTCGACCTATCCATAATCGAGCTGGGGGGAACGTGCTCCTCCAACGTGGTGGAGGCGCTGGTGGGGAGGGGGGCTCAAGTGAATCTACTCAATGCCTCCCTACAGGGAGGCAATCCCGCGTATGGGTTGAGCAGGATAACTGCGCTGGATAACGCGGTGATCAACGGATACACCGTGGTGCTCGATGGATCAATGAATAGACGGGAGGAGGATTACTTGCTGCGCGGCAATTACTCCAGCGTGTCCTCGAAGGTGCTGGAGACGGGAACTGCCAAGTCCAGGATAGATTACTACTCCACGCTGCTCCACATAGGGGAGTCGACGAGGAGTTACTCAACAGTGTCCGGTATTGCGCTTGATGGATCCATGGTCATACATAGGGGGATGGGCAGGATAACGGAGACCGGGAAGTGGAGCTCAACCGTGGTGGAGGGGAAGATGTTCATGGGGTCCCGCGACGCCGTGGCGGTCTCCGTTCCCGTGATAGCCGTGGACACGGGGGACGTGAGCGAGGCGAGGCACTCCGCCATGGATGCCTCAATAGATGAAGAGCAGATGTTCTACCTGGCCAGCAGGGGGTTGAGCAGGGAGGAGGTGATAGGCTTGGTGGCGCACGACATGGTGATGAAGTACTTGGACGAGGCGCCTAAGCAATTCTCCGAGGAGATTCAATTAATAAAATCAATAATGGCGGAGAGGCTCCTCAGAGCCCGCTGAGCGACGCGATTGTTTATTAAATTGCGCGTTGAGCCCAGTGGAGAGGGAGAATGGATTACGATGAGGAGTCCTACGCTGCCGCCAGGCGCGGCATGGTTGAGGAACTAAAGGCCGAGGGCTACCTACACGATCCGGACGTGGAGAGGGCCCTCCTTGCCGTGCCGCGGCATAAATTCCTGCCGAGGTATATAAGGCAGTACGCCTACAACGACTCGCCCCTGGCCGTGATGAGGGGGCAAACCATCAGTGCGCCGCACATGGTCTCCCTCATGTGCGAACTGATAAAGCCCGCCCAGGCCAAGAAGGTGCTGGAGGTGGGAAGCGGGACGGGGTACCACGCATGTGTCTGCGCAGAGGCCATGGGGGGAGGCGGGGTGGTCTTCAGCGTGGAGGTGGATCCCTACCTATCCCTCTACGCCGCCATAAACGTGGTGAACAATGGGTATAGCCGGTCGGTGAAGGTGTATAGAGGCAATGGAAGGGAGGGATTGCCGCGGCATTCTCCATTCGATGCGGTGCTGGTCACCGCCGCCGCAGACTCGGTGCCGCCGGCGCTCCTGAATCAATTGAGGGAGGGGGGCGTCATGGTGATACCGTTAAGGGAGGGGGATGAGCAGGTCCTGTACAGGATATTCAAGCTGGGCGGGGAGACAAGAATGGAGCCCGTGACGCCCGTGTTGTTCGTTCCCCTCAAGTGATTGCGGGGGAATCAAAGGTTTTAATAATGCTCCCCGCCGTCCCCCACGTGAGGATACCCGGCGACTACTTGATTGGGGCGGCCATATCGGCTTACCAAGTGGAGGGCAATAACGAGAACGCGGATTGGTGGAGGTACGAGAAGGCGGGGTTACTGCCCGCCAGCGGCGAGGCATGCAGGTTCTGGGAGATGTATAGGACCGACTTGGACATCATGGCCAGGCTGGGACTGAAGGCATTGAGGCTGTCCCTGGAGTGGTCCAGGGTAGAGCCGAGGCTGGGGTGGTTCGATGATGCTGCCATGGACGTGTATCGAGACATGATGAAGGAAATGCGGCAGCGGGGGATAACCCCCGTGGTGACGCTGCATCACTTCACCAACCCTATTTGGTTCCACGACGCGGGGGCGTGGGAGAGGGGGGAGAACCTGAAGTACTTCCTGGAGTACGTTGACTACGTATCGAAGAACCTAGACGTTAGGTATTGGTTAACTATAAACGAGGTGAACCTCTACCCAATCCTTGCGTACCTCCTCGGCAAGTTTCCTCCCTTCAAGCCTGACCCCGCCAAGATGTGGACCGTGTTATCCAACCTATTGAAGGCCCACGGCAAGGCCTATGATAAGCTGAAGAGGGAGACCAACATGGTGGGCATAGTTATCAACGTTATGCCGGTGCACCCCATGAATAGGCTATCCCCGCTAGACTACATAGCGTCGACCCTCGTCAACAAGCTCTACAACTTGACGCCGCTCAACGCCTTGAAGCGAGGCAGGCTGCCCGACTGGCTTGGGGGGGAGGCGATTGGCTCCCTGGATTACCTGGGGCTCAATTACTACTCGAGGCCCCGCGTTAGGTTCTCGAGGAGGGCCTTAATAGAGTTCGAGGAGGGGAGGGATAATCACATGGGCTTCGTGGTGGATCCCAGGGGGCTTGGGGAGGCCATAGAGTTGCGCGCAGGGTTGGGAGGCCCATAATGATAACGGAGAACGGAGTGGCCACGGATGATGATGGGTTCAGGATAAGATTCATACGAGAGCACCTGCGGGAGGCGGTGAGGGGGGGCACCATTGGCTACATGTACTGGAGCCTCCTAGATAACTATGAGTGGGAGAGGGGGTACTCGGCCCGGTTTGGGCTCATAGAATGCAAGGGATCCCACAGGAAGATACGCGGGAGCGCCGAGTATCTGGGAAGGGTGAGCAGGAGCATGGAGTTGGATTGAGGATCCATCACACGAGGCCGAGCCTAGTCAACAGCTCGAACGCGTTGCTCTCCGGCGATAGCTTCACCACGGCCTTTTTCTCGCCCTTCATGGTTATCGCGGTGTTGACCTTGACTACCTTGACGCCGTACGCCTTCTCCACCTGCTTCTTTATCTCCCTCTTGCTGGCGCTTAGGGGAACCGCTATCGTCACCTTATTCTCCTTCTCGGCCAGCCTGATGGTCTTCTCCGTTATTATGAACCTGGTTATCAGCTCTGACACCCGCATCACCTCATGAATAGCCCCGCATCCTTCATAGCCCTCAAAGCCGCGTCGCTCCACAGCGTTAACCTGCCGGGCACGCCGCCCGGGGCTAGGTGGAGGACGCTTAGGTTGTTCACGTGAACCACTTCGACGCCCGGGAAGTTCCTCGCCGCCCTCGCCAGGGCAGCGTGGGGGTTGGATACCACTATCAAGACGCTCTTGGGCTCCTTATACCTGCGGCCCCTCAGCTTCCCTATGCCGGCCCTATCCCTTATCCCGTTGCCGGCCCTCTCAACGTCCCTCCACGCGCCTACGGCCTCCAAGGCCTCCCTGGCGGTCCTGGCCTTATCTATCGACTCCACGTCGCTGGAAACGACGAGGGGCAGCGACTTTATGCTGCTCACATCGTGGCCGCGGCGCTCCACTAGGGCCTTCACTGCCGTGGCGGTTATGGCGGACCTGATCGCCAAGTCCCTCTCCTTCTTGTTTATCCTCTCGCGGATCACCTTCTCCACGACCGGGGCGTGGGCTGAACGACCCTTCACGACGTTGGTGGCAAGCCTAGCCCTCGGCCATAGGCTTCCCGTGGCGCGGGGTACCCTCGCTATCCCGAGGCCGACGCCGAATGCCTTTGCCGTGGTCCTCTTCCCAGCCATGGGATCAGCGCCCTTGGGCTGGAGAGACGCAGTGAATGCGCTGAGGTAGGCCCGCCTTATCACGTCCAGCCTGACCGGGGTATGGAACTGCGGCGGCAGTTCAAGCTCTCCCTTGGCCGAGCCATCCGTTCCAAGCACCACGGCCTTTGCCGGAACCTCTGGGTATTCCTTGAGGTATGGAGTTAAATCTATGCCTATTACATTCATGCCGGTCACCTCGACACCGCCTTGGTGCTTATCCACTCTATCTGGGGCTTATTTACATTTACGTGGTCATACTTGGGCGGCGGCCTCATGGGGTACCTCAGCCCTATCAATCGCTTGAATGCGCCCGGCACGCTTCCCTCCACCAATATATAGCTGCCCCTCACCACGCCGTAATGCGGGAAACCGCTTGGGGGAGTCACATCGGCTCCGTTGTCTCCTATCGCTAACACCCTCTTGTTGTACTCCGTCCTCCTATGAAGGCCCGTCTGTCCCTGCTTGGGTATGGTGAACATCACGGCCGGGTTCTGGGGCGACGCGGTGCCCGTCCTCCTGTACCCCTTCCTCATCTTGTTCCACTTGGGCAGCGTTATTACTCCGAACCTCTTGACGACTCCCTGCGTGCCCTTGCCCTTGGTGACGCCTATCACGTCGACCAACTGGCCCTCCCTCAACACATCGCGAGGCGACACTTCCTTGCCCAGCAGCGAGACGGCGTACTTGAATAGCTCATCGACGTTGGGGGTCCCGCCCACCGGTATCTCCATTATCTCCGGGGTCTTCTTGCCTATGCCGGATAGGTGGGGCTGCGTTATGGCTATCACCCTGACCTGGGTCAACTCATCCAGCTTTGATTGGAGCTTGGAGAGGGCTGCCTCAGTGTTTATCTTCTCGGGCAGCGTCAAGGCCCTCCTCAAGTACTTAGGGACGTCGCTGGCCCACGCCTCTCCCACGCTTACGGTGAGCACCTTGAAGGGATCCACTGAATAGCCCCTAACCCCCACCACGCGCATGGGGGGCGCGTCGAGCACCGTGACTGGCCTGACTATCTCCTTTCCATAGAATGGACTGGTCTGCCTATCGTCGATCATGACCACGTGAGCCATTCCAGCCTTGTACGCGGCGAAGGATAGTAGGGCTGCCTTGCCCAGGTTGACCTGGGGCCAGTTATATATCTTGGGAACGAGGGTCTCGCTACGCTTCCTGGGATAGTACGCCATCGATCCTCGTCTAGGCCTATGAATTTTCAAACCCACATCTATCCACCAATCGCTGATCCTAATCCCTATGGCTTAAAAACTTTCTCCCGCATGCTGATGGCCACGACGGTTCCGGGCGAAATCGATATTAAGAGATGGGCGACAGCGACTTGAATGAGGGCGCTAATAGCGGGGCACAGCGGCCTCAATAAGGTTGGCTTGCTCAACAAGCTGCGCGAGGAGGCCGAGGAGAGGACCGGGGGTAAGGTGTACGCCGTTGACTTCGACTCAACCCTGTCCCGGGGCATGCCGTACTTCCTGGACAGCTACATGGAGAAGCAGAGGGAGAGGTGGTACGCGGAGTTCGGCAGGCTGCTCGATGAGTTGGGGGGAAGCGGGGCGCAGCATGCATTGATTGGGATGCACTTGACCTACTTCAGGCATAACTCCTACTGGAGCTTGGTCGATGTGAACATGCTAAAGGAATTGAAGCTAAACGCCTTGATCACGCTCATAGACGACGCGTACTCCGTGTGGAGCAGGATAGTGCAGAGGGAGGCCAGGGAGAGGCATGGAGTTTACATGAGGTTGAGGGACGTCTTCATATGGAGGACCGTGGAGACCATGATGGGCGACGCCATTGCCACCGCGCTCGGCGTGCCTCACTACGTGGTTGCTATAAAGCACCCGGTGGACACCTTCTATAAACTATTGTTCACCGACTTGCCGAAGGCGTACCTGTCCCACCCCATCACGCACGTGAGGAGTAATGGAAAGGCAGTGGAGGAGATAATGCAGTTCGCAAAGAGGCTTCGGGGAGTGGCAGCCGTATTCGAGCCCACCACAATAGATGAGGCCATAATAGGGAACGTCGTTATAAGGAAGGAGTTGAGGTGGCCGACGGAGGTGGACCTAGATCAATACCCCATTGAGTTGAATAAGGAGGAGGTGGAGGAGGTGACAGCTAAGAATCCCATAACGAAGAGGGACCTGATCCAGGACCAAATAATGAAGAGGGATTATAGATATATACAACAGTCGGACATGGTGGTGGCGTACAGGCCCAGGTACGGGGGAGTCCTGAGCAGGGGGGTGCTGTCGGAGGTGAACTTGGCGGTTCACTTGGGCAAGCCCGTCTACGTGTACTGGAGCAACGATGACGGGAACGCGGCGGAGAACCCGTTCGAGTACGTGCACGAGTACTTCTATGATGTGGACGAGTTGATGGCGTTCCTATCCAGCAAGTCTAGTACTCCCCGGTGAGCTTTATCTCCTCGAGCAGCGACACCAACGTGTTGATCACCATCTCCCTATCCTTAGCTATCAGCGGCAGCACCTTTATCCTGCTGGGCACGTCCAGCAGCTTCCTAACCTCGTTGGGGGGAACGCGGGTGGGCAGGTCCTGCTTGTTGGCGGCGACCACGTGCGGCGTGTATGGGAAGAATTCCTTCAGGAAGCTGTAGACGAATACGCTTTCCTTCACGGTGTCCAGGGAGGATGAGTCGACCATAAGTATGTAGCCATGCATTCCCCTGGAGAGGCCCCTCCACAGGAAGCTGAACCTCTCCTGCCCAGGGAGGCCGAATAGGTGGACCACCAAGTCGCTGCGAACGGCTATCCTGCCGTAGTCGAACGCCACCGTCGTGGTGCGCTTATCGCCCCTGGGATCGCTCGTGTTGACCTCCGTCTCCAGCGGCACTACCTCGCTGAGCGTCTTGACGAAGGTCGTCTTGCCGCTGCCGTAACCGCCCGCTATCACTATCTTCAGTATCTTCATCTCCTAACCCTTGGTGACGGCCTTAAGCCTCTCCCGCAGGTAGAGTATTATGTAGTCGAAATCATCCGGCGACAGGTTCTCCGAAGCCTCGCCCCGCCCTATCTCCTCCACTGTTATGTCGCGCTCGCTTCTCTCTATCTCCTCCACGGCCCTATTCAATTGATCCACGTACTTATCTATGATCATGTACGCGAAGCCCGTGGGAACCGAGGGCGGCATCAACGCCATCACCGAGCCCCCGCCTATGGAGCTTACGACAATGGTTAACTCAGGCGTCTCCATTATCATGGACTTGAAGGAGTTCAGCTGAGTGGACTCCGTGAATTTGTGGATGCACTCCATTAACTTGCTGGCGGGCAGCACTAGATCCGCGTCGCTCCCGTTTAGCACGGGACCGTTGGTCCTATAGGCCAGGAGAGAGCCATCCCTGGAGAGCAGCAGAAGGCCGCTGATGTACTCCTTATTCTCCTCTATTATCTGGCCAAGCATGGTGTTCAATCCGTTTATTGCACTATCAAAACTCACGCTTGCTGGACTGGGCGGATTCTTATAAACTTTTTCAATTGAGTCCGCGGCCCGCGGGGCAGTCGAGTCATAACGCGACGTATTCATCGCCTTTCCTCCTCAAGATACCAGCGTAGACGCCCCACTCGGCCAGCAGTATGGATAGGAGGTCGCGGGCGTTGGGGTCCTTCGCGTCGTGGTAACCCCTCCTGCCCAACTCGCTTATCAATTCATCTATCTTGAACGGGGAGAGCCGGCCCAGCTCGACCGCCGTCTTGAATGGCTCGATGCTTATTATGCGCTCCCTGAGCATTCTCTTCCTATCGCTTATCTTGGCGGATAGGAATCGCCTGCCGTCGCTGGTTATCTTGACGTCCCCGTTGATCACCTCAACCAGGCCTAGGGAGGACGCGGCGTTAAGGGCCGGAATCAAGTCGTCCAGGTCCGAATCCATCTGCTGCGCTACCTTATATATATCGGCTGCGCCGCCGAAGTCGTTCTCCAATGTGTCTAAGAGCCCAAGCACGTCGGCCAGCCTGGCGTCTAGCGGCATGAACAACGAGGTTTGAGACATGTCCCAATTAAGCGATACTCAGGCCGATATATAAACTTTGGGATGGGCTCGGCCTGTGCAAAACATGCAATTCGCGATATCCTTATATTTTAATTACATGGGTCCGTCCCTAAATGAATATAAGCAAGGCCAGGTTCGCCGCGCTTATCGCCATGTCCATCGTGGGCATGGCCTCGTCCTTCATGGTATTATACACGTGGTACCTCCTCCGCAGGCCCCTCCCCATATGCACCGCGCCGGCCTCATTGGTGCCCTCGTCCGGAATAACTATAAATTGCGCCGCGGTGCTCTCCAGCCCCTACTCTGAGGTGGGGGGTGTTCCCCTGGACGCGTTGGCGGCGGCTTGGTTCATAATTAATGCCGCCCTGGTGACTTGGTACTCCGTGTCCAGCAGGGCGAGCTCCATCCTCAAGGCCATAATGGGGTGGAGATTCATAGGCATAGCCATAGTTCCCTACCTGATATACATAGAGCTGGCCGTGGTGAGGGCAATATGCGTGTACTGCACCATAATGCACGCGGCCATAATAATCGACTTCATCCTCGTAACGGTGCTGCTGGGCAGGAGCGGTAAGAGGAAAAATGCGGCGGAACTACCCAGGCCTAGAGACCGTCAAGTTTAACGTAATGTATTGCCCCGCAACGCCATTCATCGCCGATCCCCTATAATCGTTAATTCCCTGGGGAATTCATTTAGCCTACGGGCTTGGCCGCCCACTATGGCTACGTCGTCCTCTATCCTAACCCCAAACCGGCCCGGCAAGTAAATGCCCGGCTCCACAGTGAACACGTTGCCCTCCTCCAACCTCTCGACATTGCCCTGAACTATGTATGGCTCCTCGTGGACGTCTATGCCGAGGCCGTGGCCGGTCCTGTGTATGAAGAAATCGCCATACCCGGCGTCCGATATGGCGCGCCTGGCGATCCCATCGATGCTCCCAGCCTCGACGCCCGGCCTGACCGCCTCCTCCGCCTTCGTCTGAGCATCGAGGACCACGCCATACACCCTCTCCTCCTCGCCGTTTACATCGCCCACGAAGAACGTCCTAGTTATGTCGGCGTTATACCCACAGAGCCGCCCACCGAAGTCCACCACCAGGGAGCCCCCCCTCTCTATCCTCCTATCCGTGTGGGTCAGGTGAGGCATGGCCGAGTCGGGGCCGGAGGTGACTATGGGCTCGAACGCCAGCTCCAATCCCCTCGACTCCAGCTCCGACTTGAGGAGGCGAGCCGCCTCGTGCCCCGTCATGCCGACCCCAACCCTCCCCACGAAGGATGAGAGCGCGGCCTCGCTCAACTGAACCGCCCTACCCATAAGCTCCACCTCGCGCGGCGACTTGACTCGCCTCAGCTGGAACATCAGGGAGCCCAGCAGTGATGGCTGTACTCCGTACGCCTTAGCAATGCCCGCGAAGTCCTTGGCGAAGGCGTAGTCATCAATGGCTATGGATTTGGCGGGCCGCATTGATTTGAGGAGCTGGAACGGGTCCTCCCCATCCCTGTACGCCACCACGTCGGCCGGAACCCCCCTCACCTGGTCCTCGTAGAGCTTCGGCACCACCATTAGGGGGCTCCCCGCGCCCACGGCCAGCATTATGGGCCTCTCCATGGGGGGCTCGCGGAACCCCGTGAGGTAAGCCATATTGCTCCCCGGGGTTATTATGGCCAAGCCTATTCCCCTGGAGGAGAGGAGCGACTCCAGCCTCCTCATCCTGCTCAAGTACTCCCCCGAATCGAAGCACTGCATGCGAGGGGAGGCGGGTGGGGCCTAAAAAACGCGCGTCAACGACCCCGTATCTCTTTCTTGTATATCTCGCCCGCCACTCTCCTGCCCTCCCTGGTCAACTCGTAGTAGACCCCGCGGCCCTTGTGCTCCGGGTTCTTCTGCTTCACCTTGAGCCACGGCTTCACGGAGCTAGTCACCCTGCCCTTCAAGTTCCCCCTGAACCTGGCGAGGAGCCCGGCTGCCTCCAGCCTGGCGCAAGCCGCCTCCACTTCCTCTGGCGGGACCAGGGGGTCCCAGCCTGCCCTGCCCAGCAGCCTGCGCGCCATCAGCCAGGGAGTGTCTGGGCCGTACTTGTAAATGTGGGCCAGTATCCTCTTCTCCAAATCGCTTAAGCCCTCCATGGATTACTGCTTGCCCTCCACTTTATTAACCATGCTGCACTTCTCCAACGCCTTCAGCTTGGGAACCCCCCTGGGCAGCACCACGACGCCGCACATGGTTATCGAGCTTACCTTAGAGTTAAACGTGTCCCAGTCCACGTCGTCGGCGAACTCCAGCCTCCTTATTCCGCGGAACGATATGGGGGAGTCCACGGCTTGGAGGTCCGCCTTGGTGACGGTCAACTCATCCACTCCCGTGATCACCTTCACCCCCCTCGCGCCTTCCGTGAACGCCTTGCCCGTCTCCCCAACGGCCTGGGCCGCTCCCGCCACTGTCTTAGTCGCGGCGTCCGTAAGCGATATCACGGCTCTGAGAGCCTTGTTGACGAGCTCCCCGGCCGTCATCCCCATCTCCCTGGAGAGCTGAACAGCCCTTTCGTATAACTCCTTGTCCACTCCCTTTATCGTTACCTGCTTCTTCTCCCCCTCCTGGGATTGATTGGATTCGTTAGTTGTACTGGAACTCATAGTAGTACTAGAATTACTGGATTAAAAAGCCTTTCCCCATTCCCTCACCATGTTGAGGACATCGATCACGCCCAAGCCATCCTCCCTCACCACGCGCTTGGCCACAGCCTTCACAGCGGGCTCGGCGTTCCCCACGGCCACCGGAACATCGGCCTCCCTCAGCATGGGTATGTCGTTCTCCGCGTCTCCCACCGCCACGACCGCCTCCGGCGAGAGGAGCCCGCGGAGGAACCTTATGGCGGCTCCCTTATCGAAGCCCAGCGGCATCAAGGCCGCGCTCCTCCTGTTCCACTCCACCCTAACCCCCAACCCGCGGAGCTCCCCCTCCATGGGCTCCAACACGCCTCGAGCATCATCGACGAACACGCTGCTCTCCCCCAAGTAATGGGGAACGCCGCGCGAGGATAGGAACGCCGAGACCTCCTCCCGAACCCGCCGCCAGCCGGGGGGCTCCAGCAACGCCTTGCCTGAGCCGGGCATCTCCACCACCAACCCATTCTCAATGGCTATGATTATGAACCCCCTCAGCCTATCGAGCGACACGTGCCTGTGGGTACCGCTCGTCACCACGGCGAACAGCCCGCCCGCCTTCGCGTACTCAATCACGGCGTCCTCCACCTCCCTACTCACCCTGTACCCCCCATCGACTCTAGCCGCCAGGGTGTTGTGGTAATCCGACGCGATCAGGTAAGGCATTGCCCTCAGCTGAGGGGCAATCCTTTTAAAGCATGAGCCCCGGCATCGACGAGGGCCCGTAGCTCAGCATGGAATCAGAGCGGCGGACCATTAATGGGCCGACCCTGCGAAGCCGAGCGGCGGAGAGCCGTAGGCCGTGGGTTCAAATCCCACCGGGCCCGCCAATCATAGGTGCAGCAATTGAAGAATTATCTCTATAACTATCGGAACATAAAGGCCTATCACCACCTTCTCCAGGAAGGAAAGTCTCCTATCCACCTGAATGAACCTCTTATCCATCTGATCAAAACGCTTATCCAATTGATTTATCATCTCCTCGAAATGCCTATTCATATCATCAAAACGCTTATCCATATCATCAAACCTCTTATCCATTTGGCCGATGACCTCCTCAAAACGCTTATTCATATCATCAAACCTCTTATTCATATCCTCAAAACGCTTATCCATCTGCCTAATCATCTCCTCGAAATGCCTATTCATATCATCAAAACGCTTATTCATCTGGTTGATGACCTCCTCAAAACGCTTATTCATATCATCAAACCTCTTATTCATATCCTCAAAACGCTTATCCATCTGCCTAATCATCTCCTCGAAATGCCTATTCATATCATCAAAACGCTTATCCATATCATCAAACCTCTTATCCATTTGGCCGATGACCTCCTCAAAACGCTTATCCAACTGCTTCATTAATTGGGCGTTTTGGTCCACCATCTTGGTGAGTATATCGGTCATCGTCTTTATATCGTCCTTTCTAGCTATGTCGTCGCCAATGTAGGATTTAAGGAATGCCCTCAGCTCCTCGCTTTCCTGCAGCACCCTTATCAGTATGGATGGGTCCTCCCTCAGCGCCCTCTCTATAGCTTCCTTTTCCACCGATTATCATGTGGGCGACCCCATAATAAAGCTTTTTACTCCGTTGGCGCCCAAACCCAAATGGTCGTGATCATAGATGCCCAGCAAGTGATTAGGACCGTGATGGGTGGATTGACGGAGTTCCTGGACGGGCTGGGGAGGGCGCTCGTTGCCCACGCGTCGGGTCGGGGCGTCGTGCCGCCGAGGACGTCGTTCACCGTTGGCGGGGATTGGTGGGGAGTGATGCCGGGCTACGTGGGTGGGGGCGTGGCCGTCAAGGTGGTGGGGGTTCACCCCGGGAACGCGGGGGAGGGGCTGCCGACGGTCACGGGGGCAGTGGCTTACTTCGACGCCAGGGGGAGGCTGTTGGCGGTCATGGATGGGGAGGCCATAACCGGCGTGAGGACGGCGGGGGCCACCGCTATCAGCGCGATGGTGGCCGGCGCCCCCACTTCCACAATTGGGGTGGTGGGGACGGGGGTGGAGGCCAGGTATCACTTGATGCTGCTCACCGCAGTCTTCAAGCCGAGGCGCGTCCTGGTGGCCGGGAGGGACCCCGGTAAGGCGGCGAGGTTGGCGGGCGAGTTCGGCGGGGAGGCCGTGGGGCTGGGGGACGTGGTGGGGGCTGACTTGATCGTGCTCGCCACGTCCAGCGCGTCGCCTCTCTTCAACTCGGTGCCGAGGGGGAGGAGGCACGTGGCGAGCATAGGCGCGCCGAGGCCCGTCGCGGAGCTTGGGCGCGGGTTGATCGAGGAGGCGGGGTGCGTCTTAGTGGATACTAGGAACGCGGTCAACGAGGCGGGGGAGGACTTGAGCGGGGTGGAGCTGGTGGAGCTTGGGGAGGCGTTGATGGGGAGGAAGTGCCCCGCCAAGGAGTTGACGGTGTATAAGGGGGTCGGCTTCGCTGCCCTGGACGCGGGCGCGGCGGACTTCATTGCGTCCAAATTATTGCTCCGCAGGTGAGGTGCGCGTGGGGGAAGGGTTTTTAAGGGGTTCTCGCCCTCATTTTACTTAGGTAAGTCAAATGAGCATCCAAGAAATAATACATGGCTCAAAGAAAGGCGATGAAAACATCGAGAACGGGAAAACAAACGTGGATGAGACGGCCGTCCTCATGTTCATGGAGCGGCGAAGGGCGTTAATGTAAGGAAGGCAAAGCGCCCGGCGCACTGTCCACTCATCGATGGATCCCCAATCCATGCCCGGGACCGGGGCACCGTTCTGGTCTGAGATGTGGGGGGCCGACATTTATGTTTGGTCCTAGGTCCATGCCTTGATTATTGCGATTACCTCCCCCTTCAGGACGAATATGGCGGCGTCCTCCTGGTCCAACCGCCTAGCCTCCAGGCCGAGCCGCCTTATTGTGTCCCCCACCTTCCCAGCCGCCTCCTCCAACTCCCTGGCCTCGGCGTAGTACAGCCACGCCCTGTCCTCCCCGTTATCCACCACCTTGCCGTGTAGCAGGGGGTCCAGGGCCTTCCTCAACTCGTCCCTGACCTGCATCGCTGTTAAGCGGGGGAAGCGTTTATAAGTCGTGCGTCCCCGACCCGCCGTCCAACGATGAAGCTGATTCTCAAGTTCAAGGATGGAACGATGGTTGAGGTAAAGGTGGAGACCTCCTCCTCCCCCGTCACCGTCAGCAAGCTGATCGCCGCCGCTCCCCTTAACTCATCCATGATAAGGGCGGGGCCGGAGGCAATAATACCGCTGGACCTGGGCGTGGGGCCGGAGACCTTCAGGACATTCGCCAGGAGGGGAGAGGTAATATACATTCCTAAGAGCAAGCAATTGATAATAGCCATAAACAACGTGGACCTGGGGGACAGGGTGAACCCCATAGGCTTCCTGCTTGGCGACCCCGACAAGCTGAGGCCGGGCCCCATCACTATACAGAGAGGCGATTGAGGGAACATTGTGGGGGGACCCATCGTTTTATGAAGCAAATCTCGTAAAATAGCATTATGACGAGAAGATTATCCTTATTTATTAAAATCTAGCAGCGCAACGGGAAGATGCAATAATTACCCCATGAAGGGCCGGCAACCCCACCCCCGGCGGGGCTTTCCTGCTCACTACTATTATCAGAAATGCAGCGACGCGGGTTGGGGCGAGGATGGTGGGAGTGGATTACCTGTTCTTCAGTATTCTCTTGTGGCTTAGTTTCTTGGGCACCAGTTCCTCCGGTAGCTCCGCGGCGGCTATCTCCACGTTCACCTCGTAGTTGTTCCAGGGACTGGATCTGCCGAATGCCCTCGGCATGTATCCCGGTATCTTGGCTCCCTTGCTGGAGGATGCGTGTATTATCACTGCGTTGGACGTGTTTAGTCCCTTATAGGTGCAGTTGCCCTCGAGGCTCTCCAGCAGCTCCAGGTAGGCGAGCGCGGCCTTCCTGGGCCACCTGGCGGCCGGCCACCCCCTCCAGGGGACCGGGTGGTGCGCCCTCTTCTTGTCGTGGCCCTTGACTGGCACGG
Source organism: Thermocladium modestius (assembly GCF_055398215.1). Taxonomy (NCBI): domain Archaea; kingdom Thermoproteati; phylum Thermoproteota; class Thermoprotei; order Thermoproteales; family Thermoproteaceae; genus Thermocladium; species Thermocladium modestius. The sequence continues at coordinate 1,092,672 of NZ_AP043731.1, forward strand.
GGACGCGGCCCGCGGCGACGTCGTTAAGGTACTGCTTGGCCTGCTCCACCGTTAACCCCCTTATCGCCCTGGCCACGTCTATGCTGCTCTTCCAGCTGATGCGGAAGGTAGCCCTAGCCCTCACTATTTGGTCCTCCCCCACGGAGGCGCCGAACCTCCTCCTGACCAACTCAATCAAGTCCTCATAACTGGCGGACCAACTCATGCAACGACGCCGAACCCAGTGCTTAAAAAGATTCGCCCTAGCCCATTTAGGGGAGAAGTAAAGGACGGGGGAGGGCCGGGGATTAAGAGGCGATGGGAATGGCGCGCCTTGAGGCGGGCTCGCCTGGCGGCTTTGCCGCTTTTAATTATATCTAATAATTATAATCATAAAATGTATTGCAAGTAGAAATATAGGGGTAATATTTAAATACAAGGGATATTCAGTAATAGTATGGCGACGAGCCTACAAAGGAGGAAGGGTATAAGCAACGTCGTGGCAACGATAATACTGATAGCCGTAGCCATAGCGCTGGCCGTGGCGGTGGCCGTGTGGGTCTTCGGCCTCGCCGGCTCCTCAGCCAAATCAGCAACACTACAAGTAACCGCCACTGGACTCTCCGGTATAGGGACTGGTACAGCTACCCTAACTTTTTTGGTGAGCAATCCAAGTAGCACCGGAATAGGAATAAATGGCTTCACGCTAGGTAGCCTAGTGTGCACATTTAGCACTCCTATCCAAATACCCTCAGGAACCCAAGGCGCGGCAATATCTATACAATTATCTGTTGCCAATGGCGTATTTGGTACCTCCAGTGGTAGCGGTAGCAGTACTGCTACAGCAATATCTGGTCCTGGGATATCCAGTTCTGGAGACTCTGCTACGTGTACAGGTTCTCAGTCTGCGGTCGTTGGCGTTCAGTATTCTGGCACTGTAACCACTGTAACTGGTCAGTCCTATCCATTTACAGTGACCGCTAGCTCGTAAGACGTCAATCAAATTAAAGAAACAAAATAAAATAGAAATTATTATACATTTCTTATGGTTTATGGTTTTATGCTTCTCCGTATGCTCTGTCTCCTGCGTCTCCTAGCCCGGGCACTATGTATCCGTCCTCGTTTATTTCGGGGTCTATTGCGGCTAGGTATATGTCAACGGGTTTCTTGGCTAGTACCCTCTCCACTGCTTGCCTCGTGCCTATGGCGTTTATGAGTATCATTCTCCCCGGCTCCCCCCTCTCCTCTATTGCCCTCATTGCGGCCAGCATGGTGGAGCCCGTTGCCAGCATGGGGTCGACTATCATCACTGTGGTTTCCCTTCCGATCCTGGGTATCCTGACGTAGTTCATCTCTATCTGGAAGTCCATGGAGCCCCTCTCGTGCGACTCCTCCCTCCTCCTCGCGCTTATCACCCCCATCCTGGCCATGGGGAATACCTTGAGGAGGCCCTCCACCATCGGCATCGCCGCCCTCAGTATCTGGATTATCACGACGTCCCCCACCTCCAGCCTCACGCCCCGCGCCCTCGCTCCGAGCGGCGTCTCGACCTCCACCTCGGAGACGGGGAATGACCTCGCCACCTCGTACCCCATCAGCCTCCCCAGCCTCACCAGTCCCTTCCTGAACTCTATCTGACCAGTCCTCCTGTCCCGCAGCATGGTGAGTATTGATTGAGCCAGCGGGTGATCCACAATGGTTACGGTCATGGGGGAGCCCCCGCGTCGCCCGGTTTTAACGTTGAAGCCAGGCAGGGCCTATGTCGTCGCCATTCCCATTCATTGAGGCGGATGGGGTTAGGTTTATAAATTCGATAACAGAAGCGTTATCGATTAATATGAGGGGAGGAATGTGGATGGCATACGCCCTCCTAAAGGAACTGGAGGGCGGGAGGAGGAAAACCAGCGAGCTGAGGCAATCAACCCCGCTCTACGGAACCGCGTTCGACTGGGCGGTCACGGGCCTGCTCTCCATGGGCCTCGCAAAGCGCGTGATCGAGGGAGGCGAGGAGTACCTGGAGATGACCGACGCGGGGAGGAGCTGGCTGTCGACCGGGCCATGGCCGTGGGCGCAGTGGGGCTACGGCTGGGGACCGAGGCACGGCCGCTGCTGGTGACGGCGATCCCCTCCCATTCAAACCAACTCAAACCACGCCTTTCTTTTCTCCTTCTTCGCTCGATGTTAATTTTTTATACCGCCCAGCTGCTTAAAGCCCGTGAAGAGACACCTCTTGAGCAAGAGGGACATGAAGGAGCTGGCCGAGGCAGTGCCGGAGCTGAGGGATTACTTGAGGGGCGTCGACGCGCTGGAGTACTACGGCTTGGAGGACCTGTCCCTCTACGTGGCGGGCAAGATGCCCGTCCTAGCCGTGATGGAGGTTGAGTCGGGCGGGGAGAAGAGGGAGTACAGGTTCCCAACCATCCCCTTCCTGAACAAGAACCCCCAGGCCCAGGAGAGGTACGGCACCGTGGACGTGGATCAGGGAGCCGTGAGCCACGTGGCGGGCGGGGCCGACGTAATGAGGCCCGGCATAAAGTCGATAAGGGGGAGCTTCGACAAGGGAAGCATAGTGCTCGTGAGGGACCCAAGGGGGCTCGTCATAGCCGTCGGCATTGCCCTCTACTCCAGCGGAGAGATGAGCGGCATGACTAAGGGCAAGGTGATACAAACCGTGCACCACGTCAACGACAGGATATGGAGGATATACGAGGCCCTCAACAAGGCGTAGCTATGCCTTGGCGGACCGCGACTCCACCTCCCTCACCACCAACTCCACCAACTCCCTAAACGCATCCTCGCTCCTCTCCTCCTTATACCTCCTCGCCGCGGCCCTCAACCCGGCCGGGTCCCGCACCAACGCGTTCAGCAGTTGAAGCACGTTGCTCCTCCTCCCGCCCACCGTGGCTGACTCGAAGTCTATTATCACCGGCTCCCCGCCCCTCACCAAGACGTGCCGCCCGCCCCTCGCCAACTCGTTGTGGCTCACCCCGATCCTGTCCAGCGCCCTCGCCTGCCCCAGCAACCGCCTAACCAATTCAGCGTCCACCGCCCCCACGCCCAGGGGGGAGCCCAGCACCTCCTCCATCACTATCACGTTCCTGGAGAACGTGAGGAGTCGAGGACCGACCCCCACTCCATTCGCGAGGCGAAGCACGTGCCCCTCCCACAGCAGGTTGGGCCTGGAGGCGTCCCTCCTCCTCAACTTGCACGCCCACTCTCCCCCCGCCACCTCGTGCCTGCACCTAACCACCACGCCGTTCTGACCCTTCCCCAACACCCTCCTGCCGAAGAGGAGCGTGGGCCCGCCCTCCAGCAGCTCCACCACGCCAAGGGACTCCAGCTCCGCGGCGACCTGGGACCAGTGATCCCCTCCCCCCAAGTAGACGGAGAGCACGGGCTGGCCCCCGCGCAATCGGCTTAAAGCTTGCCCCCAACCCCTCCCGTCCCCATTCCCTCCGCCAGCGTGAGGAGAGCACAGGCCCCTGACTCGTGATGAGGAACTTGGGACTGAAGGAGTTTATGAGGGGGAGTCACTGGTGGGCCTTCATGTGCGCCAGCGCAGCCTTAATTGTTAGGAACTCGCGGCCGCACACGAGGCAAATGAATCTGTTCAGCCCGGCCGACGTGGCTTGGAGGATGAGGTGCTGCATCACGTGCCTCTCGGCCGCGCCCATGCTGGGCAGCTTGGCGTTGCATATATCGCAGGTGTAGTTCCTTCCCTGCTGCTTCAGGTGCTTCTCCACCAAGTGAGACGCCGCGTTTCGAACCGTGATGTCGGCCTTGCACTTGGGGCACGTCATGGAGTCCAACGCCTTTACCTCGCCGGCCAAGCCATCGCTGGGGGACCCCAGGTAGCCGCATGAGGGGCAGATCACGATGCTGCTTTTGGACATGGATGGAGCCGGGAAGCGGCGTTTTTAAGCATTGACGCCGGAACCGCGTTGCTTAAAAAGAGATTGAACGTCCCCAAAAAATGCGAGGGCTGGACAACGCGATAACCACCATTATATTGACCGGGGCGGCGGTTGCGCTGGCCATCGGTTTATCGATTTGGGTATTCGAGACATCGGCCGCCGCCTCCAAGCTATCCGCGATAAAGGTGGAGCCCCTCGGCGCGGCGGTGGGGAGTGGATGGATGAACCTCTCCTTCATAGTCATTAACGATTACTCCACGACGGCTAGGATTGCCGGGGTGAGCCTTGGATCACTCACTTGCACCTTCGACGAGCCCATCCCAGTGCCCAGCAATGCCGATGGGATCCCCATTACCATCAACATAGGGAGCAACGCCACTGTGGAGGCCATTACCGCCTCCAGGGAGTACCGAGGCAATTGCAGCGGGTCCCCGACGCCCAACTACTTGAGGGGGGCCTTGATAACGGCGAATGGGGAGGAGTACCCCTTCTCCCTCTCCTAGTCCGTAAATGGGGGCACGGCGATTAAGGGCTCGCCGATAACGCAAACAACCACCCCCACGGGGGCAAGGCCTTGAATCACCCTCCCTAGTGAATGCAGGACGGGCTCCACCTTCAATTAGTCTTACAACCCCCTCTATCCCCGCTTAAGCAGTGAGGGAAGGCGATGCGCATAGCCACGAGAGTTAATACAAGGGATTATGATGCCGGGTTTTCTGCATCTAAGCGCATTGACCCGAAAACCACGAGCATTGTTGAGTCGCCACCCCTATATTGCTTTTCAACACAGTATTTCATAGCCGCTCAATGCATCGGTGAATGGGCGGGGGCAACTTCCTACCGTTATGAGACCGTGACGACGCGCCCCTGTCCGAGGAGGAGATTCATCCCTCCCCACGGGCGGTGGAAGCGCAAGTCGATCCGCTAACGCCTCTGAGCTTCATGGAACTCGCTCAATTCAGCGGCGTAGGCCTTGTATTCATCAATTCATCTCTGATTCGCTCAATGGAGGTTAACGGAGGGAGGGGATCCTCGCCGGCTCGATTAAGTGCAGGGAGGCACAGCGTGGGGGGAAATCTTAAATTGAGGGGGGACGGATTAGGGGCATGGTTTTTGACGAGGAATTGCTGAGGACTAGGCTGTTCAGGAGCGAGTCGTTCAAGAGGGGCAAGTGCCCCTACTGCGGCCATCACTACTGGACGCTCAACCAGGGGCAGGAGAATTGCGGGGACCAGCCCTGCACTCCGTACGGCTTCATAGGGAACCCGCCCGGGACGTACAGGCCCTCCTCCGTGGCGGACGTGAGGGAGAAGTTCCTCTCCTTCTTCGAGAGGAGGGGCCACGCTAGGGTGAATAGGTACCCAGTCGTCGCCAGGTGGCGCGACGACGTCTACCTGGTGGGGGCGTCCATATACGACTTCCAGCCATGGGTAACTGAGGGAATCGTGCCGCCGCCCGCCAACCCCCTAACCATATCCCAGCCCAGCATTAGGTTGACGGACGTGGATAAGGTGGGAAGGAGCGGGAGGCACTTGACGGGGTTCGAGATGATGGCCCACCACGCCTTCAACTTCCCCGACAAGAAGGTGTACTGGGTGGACGAGACCGTGGAGTACGCCCACGAGTTCCTCACCAAGGAGTTGGGGATCAGGGAGGATGAGGTCACGTATAAGGAGAACATATGGGAGGGCGGGGGAAACGCGGGGGAGTCATTCGAGGTCCTGGTGAGGGGGTTGGAGGTGGCCACCCTGGTCTTCATGCATTACAGGATAGCGGATGGGGAGTACAGGGATATGCCCATGAAGATAGTGGACACTGGATACGGCCTGGAGAGGATTTACTGGGTCCTCACCGGGAAGCCCACCGTGTACGAGGCTGTCTTCTCCCCCTTCCTGTCCTGGGCGCGGTCCAGGTTCGGCGTGGAGAGGCCCGACGACGCGTTGATGCAGTCCATAGCTACCCTGATGGGGCAGCTGGACCCGGAGGTGTTGGCGCTGGATAAGGCGTACGAGGCCGTGGCCAGGAAGATAGGGATAGACGCGGGGGAGCTGGTGAAGACGGTGAAGCCCCAGGAGGCGCTGTACGTGCTGGCCGACCACAGCAGGACGGTGTCCTGGATGATAAATGACGGCGTGATACCCTCCAACTCAGGCGTGGGTTACCTGGCCAGGCTCCTGATAAGGAGGATGATGCGGTACGCCCGGTTCCTAGGCATCGAGGAGCCGCTGGCCGAGGTGTTCGACGCCCACCTAAAGCTGCTGGCGGCTACGGATTACCCCGAGCTGAGGGAGGGAGCGCCCCTAATACTTGAGCTGGTGGACATGGAGGACAAGAAGTACAAGGCCACCCTCAAGGCAGCGCCGCAGCTGGTGGAGAAGTACATTAGGAGCGGCAAGATAGCCGTGGAGGACTTGGTGGACCTATACGACTCCCACGGCATCCCGCCCGAGGTGGCGGCGGAGGCGGCGGCCAGCCGCGGGGTTCAGGTGACGGTGCCTGATGACTTCTACGAGCGCATAACTAAGATGCATCAACGCCCCGCCAAGGAGGAGGGAAAGAGGAGCCCCGTCCCGCCCGAGGAAGTGGTTGGCCTACCCCCCACCAGGGAGGAGTTCTACGAGGACGTCTACAAGTCGAAGTCGAGGGCCAGGGTCATCAAGGTGATCGAGGGCAGGTGGGTGGTGCTGGACTCCACCATCTTCTACCCGGAGGGCGGGGGGCAGCCCGCGGATAGGGGAGTCATTAGGCACGGCGGCGGTGAGGCGGCGGTGGTTGACGTGCAGAGGGCGGGCCCCGTCATAGTTCACGAGGTGAGTGGGGCGGCCCCGCGGGAGGGTGAGGAGGTGGAGCTGGAGATAGATTGGGAGAGGAGGCTGGACTTGATGAGGATGCACACGGGCACCCACGTCCTAATACAGAGCATAAGGCGAGTCTTGGGAAGGCACGTGTGGCAGGCTGGGGCTCAGAAGGACGTGCCTACCAGCAGGATAGACGTGACTCATTACAGGCTCCCCACGCAGGAGGAGCTGAGGAGGATAGAGGAGGAGGCGAATGGAGCTGTGATGAGGGACCTGCCCGTGAGGCCCCTGGTGCTGCCCAGGACGGAGGCGGAGAGGAGGTTCGGCTTCATAATATACCAGGGAGGCGTTGTTCCGGGCAAGGTGCTCAGGATACTCCAGATAGGGGAGGACCCGCCGTTCGACGTACAGGCATGCGGCGGCACTCACCTGACCAGGACTGGGTTGATCGGGCCGATAAAGATAGTTAAGGTGGAGAAGATACAGGAGGGGGTGGTGAGGTTCACGTTCACCACTGGGCGGCACGCCGTTAAGTACGTGCAGGAACTGGAGGGGGCAATGGATGAGGCGGCGAGGAGGCTCGGCGTAGGCAGGGACTCGCTGCTGCAGGCAGTGGATAAGCTGGTGGCGGAGTTGAGGGGGAGGGAGGCGGTCCTGCGTAGGCTGGCCAGTAAAGCGGTTCAGGCGGACCTGGAGGAGGCGAGGAGGCGCGAGATAAACCTGAACGGGGTTAGGGCAGCCGTGGTTGCGCTCGAGGGGAGGGAGTACGCCCAGGAGCTGGCTAGGGCCTACACGTCATCTGTGGGCGATGTATTGGTGGAGGTGATCGGGGACGAGGTCTACGTGTACACCAACGGCAAGGTGAGGGCGGGCGACGCGGCCAAGGCGCTGCTGGGGGAGTTGGGCGGCAGGGGCGGTGGGGGGGCCACGTACGCGCAGGGGAGGGTGGAGGGGTTGAGGGGCGACGCTGCGAGGGTGGAGACAGCTTTAAAGCATGCATTGGGCGGGGTTAAGCAATGATAAACCCAAACGAGCTCCGCAAGATGCTGAAGCGGATGGGCGTGGGGAATCTCAACGTGGAGGAGCTCAGCGCGGCTAAGGTAGTCATCTACCTCCGCAACGGCTCCGTGCTGGAGGTGCCTAATCCCAACGTGGCCGCCATAAAGATGCAGGGAATGGTGATATATCAAGTACAGGCCAGCGAGAGGGACGTCAAGGCCACCTCCTCCCCCCAGCAACAAGCAGCCCCGGCCCAGTCCTCCATAATAATGGGCAGGCCGCCGACCGCCCCGGAGCCGGCGGTGAGCGAGGACGACGTTAGGTTGATAATGGACCAGACGGGGGCCACGAGGGATGAGGCGGTTAAGGCATTGAGGGAGAGCGGGGGGGACTTGGCGGAGGCAATACTCAAGCTGCAGAGCAAGAAGCAGTGATGGCCGGGAAGGCCCAAACTTTATTAGATGCACAGCAGCCGGCCAGTAATGGATTCGAAGCAAGCGGTGACTTGGCTGGCCGCGGGCCTCCTGATAAACCTGGCCTTTGGGGCAGGCGAGGCCGTGGCGGCTTTCTTAACCGTGTATAGCTCCATAATTAGGCTAGCCATAATGGGCGCCGGGGCTCCCGGCGTGGGCGAGGTGATTCAATTATTAAATGAAGTGCTGGTGATGGCGATCATAGGAATAGCCGTGAGCATTGCGACCGCCGTCACTCAATACATTGGCTTCGCCGGGCTGAGCAGGTTCAGCTCCAGGTACTCGATTGGGAAGGTGGGCGCCGTGCTGGGCCCCGTGGGCTCCCTGGTAGCCCTCCCTGGCCTCTATCTCTTAATCAATGCAGTGAAGGAATTGGCGATAAATAATCAAGTCCAGCCCACGACACCGACCCTAGCCATCCAGCCGCAGCCGGCCACGATTCTCTCCGCGTTGATCCCGGCCCTAATACTGGCGCTCGTGGGAGGAGCGGTGTCGCTGGTGGGGCTCGTCATGATAGCCATAGGCTACTACAGGCTGGGGGAGGAGCATGGATCGGACCTGGTGAGGGTGGGGGCCATCCTCTACATACTCGTGCTGATCCCCTACGCCGGCCCCGTTCTCTCCCTGATAGGATTCATATTATTGATAGTGGGGGTGTTGGAGGTAAGGCGGAGGCTAGCGGCTCCCTCGGGTGGTTAATCGCTCCTCCACTTGGACTTATACATGGCCATTAACGTGAAGAGCGCGGCCTGCAGGGATAGGGAGAACGCGGCGGCTAGCACCAGGGACGCGGCGTAATGCGAGACCCCGCTGGCGTACTGTATTATGACGGACGCCGCGCTGACTGGAGAGAACGCGGCCAAGTAGGGGATGGGGAGAACCGTGGCTCTATAGAAGACGGGGAACAGCGTGCCGAGCGCGAACCCCATTATGTTCCCTATGGACCACGCGTACCTCGTGTCCTTCAGGTACGTGGATATCGTGAATCCAAGCATTGACGAGGACAGCCACTCCGCGAAGAGCGCGGCCGCTATGGGAGCCGCGTCGAGGGGGGTGATGAAGCCCATGTATGCCAGGACGCCCAGCATCACGGCTATGCCGGGGCTGGAGTAGACTAGGGAGGACAGGGCGAGGCCCAGGGTGTAGCTGACCGGGGTGAGGGGCGTCGCTATCAACATGTTCTGGAACTTCAGCTCCAGCCTGTAAAACGCGCCATCCCCGACCAACCCAACGCCGTTCACTCCTATCAACATCGATATGCCCCCCACCAGGCCTATGCCGAGGTAGCGATACCCTCCAAAGAATATTATCATCAACGCTATCGACGCCGGCGCGGTGAGGGATGAGACGAGCCATACGGGCATCCTGGTCATGGCCAGCCAACCGTTTATCCACGCTATGACGAGCGAGCCGCGCAGCTGCGTCGTGATCCTACTCATCGCTCCCCACCTCCGCCTCCCCCTCCTCCCTCCACCCGCCCAGCAAGTATATGACGGCGTCCTCCAGAGTCTTTCTCCTGGCCGTGACCGTCATGCCCCTGCCAATCAACTCTGTGGAGAGCGAGCCGGCCACGGCCGAGTCAACGTATATTATGTACCTATTCCCCAGCCTCACGTGGGGCTCGTCCAGCTCCAGGGAGTCGCCGTAGGCCTCCACCACAGCATCCCCCGGCGCAAGGGAGAGAAGGTCCTTAGGGGAGCCGCGCCGGATTATGGTGCCCGAGTCTATTATGAAGACCTCATCGCTCAAGAGCTCTGCCTCCTCCACGTAGTGCGTGGTGAGCAGTATCGCCGCGCCGCTTCTCCTCAGCTCTGCCAGGGCGTCCCACACGCTTCTCCTGCTTATTATGTCGAGACCCACCGTGGGCTCATCCAAGAATATTAGGGACGCATTGCTTGCCAGCGCCATGGCCACGAGGACCCTCCTCTTCAACCCGCCGGACAAGTTGAACAATTGGGTTCTTCTATAGGGTTCCAGGGAGAGCCTCTCCATGGCCCACTCAGCCATTCTCTTGGCGTCGCCGCGGCTGAAGCCCTTCAGCAGTAGGTATGAGTAGATGGCCTCCCACGCGGTTATGAAATTAATGGGGCGAGCCTCCTGGGGTATTATAGATATCAACGGCCTCACCCTGCTCGGGTACCTAACCGCGTCCACCCCCAGTATCTCCACCTCCCCCTTGGTGGGAAGGAGCTCCGTTGACGCTATCCTGACGAACGTGGTCTTCCCAGCCCCATTGGGGCCCAGCAGCGTGGCTATCCTGGCCTTCCCAATCTCCAAATCAACCCCGTTGAGGGCCCACCTCCTCCCATCATACGTCTTGTAAATCCCCCTGGCGGTTAGGACGCTCATTGCCCCACCAACTCCCCTATGAGGGACTTGGCATCCCTGCCCCACGCAATGCCTGGATTGAAGTATATGATCAACCTCACCACGTCGCCGCCGTCGTCGAGCCTCATGGATCCCAGGTACGCTGCCTGCTTGTTCAGCCTCAAGTAGAGCCTGCCGCCCTCCATCCTATCGTCCGCCGTCAACACGAGCAATTGCCTGTCCAATTCCCCCAGCATGGAGATCAACCTAGACGCCACGCGGTCCGGGCAACCGTTGGATCTATCGACCACGGCCCTCACTATTGTTATTGGATTGCCGTAATGTCCCTGGGCCGAGGTGGCCTCATAATCAAAGCCGGGCCCCAACGCGTTCATCAATGCCCGCACCACCCTTCCCTGATCCTCCGTTGCATGAACGTGGGCCTCCGCCTCTATCTTATCTATTCTACACCTCATGATGCCTCAATTGCAGTCCATGAATCCATGTGCGGATTTAATTTTTTCGGCCAATCCCACGCCTCAATTGCCCCCTATTACCTTCTCCATCTCAATCAACGCTGACCTTATGCGGTCCCTATCCTCCTTCCTCAACTTATCCCAGTTGTCCAGTATGTACCTCGCCATGGAGGTAAACTCATCCACGGACCTGGCCAGCCTGTCATCTGATGAGGGGCCCACCAAGTTCCTGCCGGCCTCCGTGATGACGTAGTACTTCTTTGTCCCCTCCACCTTATCTATTCGTATCAAGCCCTCCTTCTCCAGCTCGTCGAGCATGGGGTAAAGGGAGCCGGGGCTGGGCCGCCACATGCCCATGCTGGCCCGCTCCACCTCATCCGAGATCTGGGCCCCGGTCATGGATCCCTTGGAGGCTAGCAGGTAAAGGATTAGGTACCTAAGTCCCCTCCTCTTCATAGCCCAATGCCTCCACCTATCCTGCACGCTGGGTCGACTGTTAGCCCCTTTAAAAATGCGGCGATCCGTAATCGGCTCCGATTCATTTTTAAAGCGGGGCATGGGGGGAACCACATGGAGGCAAACGACGTGATGAGGGAGCTGATAAGGTGGTACATCAAATCCAGGCTGGTGGTGTACGCCGCGGTGCTCATATCGCTTCTGGGCGCCTTCTTAATGGGGTACGCCGTGTCGTCGCCGCCATCCTACGCGGCGGAGGTGGAGGCAAGCATAAAGTCATTCGAGGCAAGCATATCCGGCATGTCGTACCTGGCCGCGTCCCTGGCCCGCTTCGCATCGCTGCTGGGAACCGTGTGGATATCCTACATACCCATAGCGGGGCTGTGGTACGCCGCGTACGCCATGGTTAACCTAGGAGTGATAGCCGCCATCCCGGCCATCGGGTACGGAGGCGTGGCGTCGGCCATAGCAGTCATGATAGCCATGTTCTTCCCCGTGGCGGAGGGGTTGATGCTTGGATTCACGTTGGTGCTGAGGGCTCTCAAGAAAAACGTGCCCTCAAGGTTCGTCAGGTACATATGGACCCAGTACGTGGTCGCAATAGTGATCTCCCTAGTCCTGCTTGGACTCCTCTCCGCCGGCGCATGAAGCCCGAGTCGGCATGGCGGCATCTTTAAAAAATGCACATCGTAGAAAGGACGTGGATGCCGTTAATTTGGGGCCTGGCTCCACGGTAAGGATAGAGGGGCCGGCCAGCGTGAAGGTGCTGAGGGGCACCGTGTACGTGCTGGGAACAACTTATGGGGCTGGGTCCAAGCTGACCATATTGAGGACCAAGAAGGTGGTGGTGAAGTCCATGGATGAATCGCAACTGGAGGTGGTGCTGGGGCCCGAGGGCAGGATAGAGCCTGCGCAAGGGGAGGAGGGCATAGAGGCGTGGGGGGAGGCGGCTGGGGCGGTGGCTCGATCCAATAGGAGGGTCGTCGTGTTGGGAATGATGGATGTGGGGAAGACCACGTTCACAATAATGGTTGCCAACAAGGCAATAGCCGCGGGGAGAACGGTTGGAGTGATAGATGCGGACCCGGGCCAGAACGACTTGGGGCCCCCCACCACCATCGCGTGCACCAAGACCAGCGAACCGATAACCCACCTAAGCATGCTGCCGCCGCTCAAGATGGTGTTCCTTAGGACGACCAGCCTTGAGCACACTTGGAGGGAGGCGATAGATGGCGTGGCGAAGCTGGCGGATTACTTGGAGTCGGAGGGGACCGACTTGGAGGTGATAAACACGGATGGGTGGATAACGGAGCCCACCGCCATACAGTACAAGCTCCAAATGCTGGAGAGGCTGGGGCCCGACGCGGTAGTTCTAATACAGAAGGAGGGGGAGGCCGCGGATCTCCTAAGCGCCGTGAAGGGAAGCGGGCTTAACGTGATCCAGTTGCCGGCCCCGCCTCTCTCAGTGAAGACAAGGGAGGAGCGGCGGCTTCACAGGGAGATGGGGTACGGCAAGTACCTGATGCCGGCCAGGACCGCCACCATTAACCTGCTCGAGAAGCCCATAATCAACGTGCCGATAGGGAGGGGGGTCCCCCTCGACGCCGGGCTTAGGGCGCTGGTGGCGAGGTACTTGGGTATGCCGATAGCCTATGGAGAGCAGGTGGGGAAGAGGGCCATAATGACGTCGCCCGCAGTCAAGGAGTTGGTCGTAAAGGCGCTGCCGGGGGTGGAGGTGGCGATACTGCCCATGAATTGGGAGGAGGGGCTCCTCGCCGCGCTGGAGGACGGGGAGGGGTACCTGGTGTCGCTGGCCATGATCAAGAAGATATACTACGGGAGCAGCAGGGCCGTCCTCGTGATGCCGTCTAGGGTGGAGGAGCTAAGAGCCATAGATCACATAAGGCTGGGCATGATAAGGCTGGGCGATAATTACGAGGAGAAGGAGAAGGTTCACTACATTAATAAGCTGGAGAGAATCCTGTCTGGAAGTGATGAAGAAAAACGCGGCTGAGACCCGTGAGGAGCTGGCGACGGACTGATTAATAGAAACGATAGAGCTGGCTTGAGGACCGTTGGTTTAATCAACTTTTATGAGTAAGGTTTTTAAAAGCTGCCCAGCGCGTCGCCCATGAATTGGGAGTTAATCAAGCTCAGGCTGGTAATGGGCTTGAGCGGCGTAACCATAGTCCTGTTATCGGTTGCACTGCTCGTGGGCATAGCGGAACTGTTGAGCGGCGGCAGCCTAGCCGTGGGGCTTTACCTAATAAGCGGAATGCTAGTTCTAGTGCTTGCAATAAACATATTCCAGTGGCTCTTTGGTCCCTACATGATAAACGCAGCGTATAGAGCCCACGAGGTGACGCAGGACGACCCCAGCTATGGTTGGTTGGTGGACCTCGTGAGCGAGGTGGCGCGGGATAATGGGTTCTCCAAGCCGCCCAAGGTTTACATAGCGGAGGCGCCGTTCCCCAATGCCTTCGCGTACGGAAGCCCAATAGCTGGGAGGAGGGTCGCAATAACCCGCCCCGCCCTTAGATTGCTGAACAAGGACGAGCTGGCGGCAGTGCTGGGCCACGAGCTTGGACACTTGAGGCATAGGGACGTGGAGCTCTTAATGGCGATAGGGTTGATACCGGCGCTCATTTACTGGCTCGGCTACTCCCTAATGTGGAGCGGCATATGGGGAGGCGCATGGGGGGAGCGCGGGAACAATGGTTTGAGCTTGATGGCGATAGGAGTTGCGCTCCTGGGAGTCAGCTTCCTGTTCCAATTCGTGCTGCTCTACATGAATAGGCTGAGGGAGGCGTATGCCGACGTGAACTCCGCCCTGACCGTGCCTAACGCGGCCAAGAACCTGCAGCGGGCGCTCGCCAAGATAACCCTATACATGGATCCCAGGACGATAGCCAAGATAAAGAAGTCGCCCACCAACAACATGGTTAAGATGCTCTTCTTTGCTCCCACCGACGATAAGATAGTGAGGGAGGCGAGCGATGCCGACGTGGAGGAGTTGATAGAGTACTGGCGCAGCTATAAGCCGAAGCCGTGGGAGGACATACTCAGCGATCACCCCCACCCAGCCAAGAGAATACAGTTGCTGGACAAAATATCCCAGTCCCAGTGAGCCCCCTTCCCTTCATAAACGCTTTTCCCCAAAATCATTCTTTAAAATTTGCCCAGTTTTATTGAGATTAAATCGGGCTATGCCAGCAATTAAAGATTAAAAACCAACCGCTTCCCGTTTCATCATGATAAGCCACGATGAGTTCATGAAGATGGACTTGAGGGTGGGTAAGGTAATAGAGTGCGAGAGGGTGCCGGAAAGCAAGAAGCTCCTAAGGCTCGTGGTAGATATAGGGACGGAGAGAAGGCAAATAGTGACTGGCCTGGCCGAGCATTACTCGCCCGACGAAATAAAAGGCAAGCGCGTTATAGTTATAACAAACCTGGAGCCCAGGAAGATATTCGGCATAGAAAGCCAGGGAATGATACTGGCCACGTGCGGTGATAAGGGGAGGCCTGCCATAGCTACAGTTGATGCAGGGGACGATGCGGTGGGAGAGAGAGTTTGTTAACGGTATTATAGTTTTTGTTAATAAGTATTATGTTAAATCAAAACCGTTAATCCTTATCAGTGCCCCACGCAGCTCCACGATCTTCGTCCTCATCCTCCTCTTCCTCCTCATCTGCGGCCAGGGTTATCTGAGTCAATAGATAATCTATGCTGGTATTCGGCTCCACGAATAGGATCTGAACCCCCTCCGACGTAAAGTAATTATAGCTGGTCTGGCACGCGCCGCTGGCTATCACGGCGTTCACATCGCTCAACACGTTATTGCGCAGCCACTCGTACTTCGGCAGTCCATGCATTGGAATGCCGGGCTGAACCGCGCTCGCCTTGGCGTGGATCCCCTCATCCATGTCGGGCACAGTACCCAATGGATTGCTCCTAGACTCCACCCTCACCAGCTCGCCCGTCTCCTCATTCAAATCATAAATAATGTACTCCCGAGCGTGGGCGAAGTGACCCTTACTTATGGTTTTCTCGTCGTCCGTCGCAAGAGCTATTCTTACCATTAAAAAATAAAATCAAGGCCCCTATTAAATCCAACACCTGAATTCAAAATTCCTGGAATAAGCGAGCTCCGCCTCTCGGGGAGTCCCATTACTGCGTGACCAATTTTTGGACACGCAATTCATGCATTCCCACAACAAAACTAATCTCAACCCACCATCACCGCCCCGGGAGCGGTAAACAGCAACGTTTAATTTGTCCGAGTTGTTGCAATGCCATGACTGAAACAATATCGAGCGTGGATGCAATAGTTGTGGGGGAGAAAAACCCAACAGCGGCCACTTGGGCCGGCGTGTCAATAATAGTCAAGGTCACCACGTCGAGAGGCGCGGTTGGGTGGGGGGAGGCGGTGCCCACGCTTAGGGTGGGACCTGTGGTCGAGGCGATTAAGGAGGCGGCCAGGGTATACGTGGGGCGGGATCCCCATAATGTCGAGGCTAACTTGAGGGAGTGGTACAAGCATGATTTTTACATGGCTAGGTCATTTGAATCAACCACGGCCGCCAGCGCAATAGACATAGCCTCATGGGACTTGATAGGAAAGGAGCTGGGGGCGCCTCTTTATGAATTGCTCGGGGGGCGGAGTAGGGATAAGGTGAGGGTGTACGCCAATGGGTGGTACAGCGACGCAGTGTCGCCCGCGGATTTCGCCGAGAAGGCGAGGAAGGTTGCTGCCATGGGGTACACGGGGCTTAAGTTCGACCCCTTCGGCAAGTACTTCGACTGGATAGACGAGAAGGGGTTGGAGGAAGCTAGGGCGCGTGTGAAGGCTGTGAGGGACGTGGTGGGTGATGGGGTTGACATAATGATAGAGCATCACGGTAGGTTCAATCCAAACTCGGCTATAGCGATAGCGGATGCGTTGAGCGAGTTCAATCCCCTATTCATGGAGGAACCAGTTCATCCGGAGGACCTTGATGGGTTGGCTAAGTACAGGAGCCGGGCCGGCATTAAGGTAGCGCTGGGAGAGAGGCTGATTGGGTTGAAGGATGCCTTGACTTACCTGGAGGGCGGGCTTTTGGACTTCATTCAGCCTGACATAACTAATATAGGCGGCGTCACAATTGCCAGGAAGGTCGTGGCGCTCGCCGAGGCCTATGGAGTGGAGGTGGCGTTCCACAACGCGTTCGGGCCGATACAGAACGCAGTCACGATTCAAATGGATGCGGCAATACCGAACTTCCTGATACAGGAGTCCTTCTACGACTTCTGGCCCCAATGGAAGAGGGATTTGGTTAATAACGAGACGCCGGTGGTTAATGGCCACTACGAGGTGCCCTCCAAGCCAGGAATCGGCGTGTCAATAAACGAGAAGCTGCTGGAGGAGTTACGGGCCGCTGGGCCTGAGTACTTCAACCCGGAGGAGCCCGTGTGGGTCGTGAGGGGAACGTGGAAGTAATCAAGCACTGCCTCACAATGTCCTGGGCGCAAGGTAAAGCACGACGGAGCCCGTGGAGAAATTAAACGTGAGCTTCAGCGGCTTGTTTGTTGCGTATTCGATGGTGACCGCATCGCATATTTGCCTCATTTGGGACATGAATCCCAGTATGTGATCCGCGGAGTATGTGGCTGTTCCCTCCTCTCCGGCTGAGTACTCGTGGAACAATTCGTCTGTGCTTTGATATATGGATTCAATGGATTTGCCGCCGTCCCCCTCAGCCCTTATCACGAATTGATCCGGTGCCGCCGTGAATGTCACTGCCTCCCCTATATCCGCCGCGGCCGCTATTACGTCCTGCATCAAGGCTAGATCGGCGGTTATCCTAATGGGATAGGCCAGGTTGGGCTCCGGCACCTCCTCCTCCGAGACGTCCATAAGGGGAACGCTGAACTTGCGGTACATACCCCCCTCCCGCCCCTTCTTGGTGTATATGACGACGCTCAGCTTTGCCTGCTGTTTATCTATTATTAACTCAACCTTATCCCTGGAGCCTATGCGCTTCATTATCTTCTTCAACACGTCGAAGGATATGCCGACCTCGGCATCCTCGCCTATATTTACCTCATCCAGGCTGGACGCCGGTATCTCCAGCAGTATCAACGATATCTTGGCGTCGTCTATGGCCTTCATCTTAACCCCCTCAGGCCCAACCCGGAGGGATGCGCTCTTCAATATGGTGGATAAGGCGGAGAAAGCGTATCTGACATCCTTGCCCTTCGGGAAGAGAAGCGAGTAAACCCCGCCCTTCCCGCTCAATGAACCCCGCTCCTCAACCTCCTCCTCCGTCTCCTCCTGCGATTGCTCCTCTACCTGCTCCTCAGCGTTTTCCTCCTCGAAGTCGTCGGACATGGGTGTTGGAGGCGTTCGCCCTTTTTAAAGCTATCAACAAACCGACGAGCAATAATATTGACTACCTCAGCAACCGCAGGCTGCCGGTGACCCTATCCACCAAGTCGCGGGGAGCCGGGCCGACCCCCAATGCAGTCACCGTCCCCGGCTCAAGCTCCGTGAAGCCTGCATCCGATATGACTGAGTGAGGCAAGCCCAGCGACGCTGCCTTGTTGGCCAACCCCCCCAGCTCCGCCAGAGAGGAGACCTCCAGCACCACCTTCTTCTGGCCCTGGTTGAGCCAAGCCTCAACCCACTCCCTTCGTCTCTCCATGGCCTCCAACAATGCAGTAACAGACGCGTGAGCCGCTTGGGCAGCTATCTTGCCGCAGCTCATCTTTAAGTCGCTCCTTATAACTATGGATTGCTTGAATTCCATCTAGTTCGCTCAGCCAAAACGTTTTATTAAGTTCTCACTGTACCCCTCCTCCCATGAAAGCCGTGACCGTTGTTCCAGGCATGCCCAATTCAATACGATTGCGCGACGTCGATAAGCCATCGCCTAAGCCCGGCATGGTCCTCCTAAGGCCGCTACAGGTGGGGATATGTGGGACTGATAAGGAAATAATAGAGGGGAAGTACGGCAAGGCCCCCGAGGGATCCCAGTTCCTCATATTGGGCCACGAGGCCCTGGCCAGGGTGGAGGCGTTGGGTGATAAGGTGGACTCCGTGGCGGAGGGCGAGGTCGTGGTGCCCACCGTGCGCCGCCCAGTGAACTGCGACTTACCTGTGGATTACTGCCCCATGGGTCACTACGTGGAGCACGGAATATGGGGCCTGCACGGGCACGCTGCCGAGTTCTCAGTCACCGATGCCAGGTACTTGGTGAAGGTGCCCAAGGAGGTCGTGGATGTAGCGGTGCTCGCTGAGCCCCTCTCAGTCGTAGAGAAGGGAATAGACGTGGCCATGAGGGTGGGCCAGTCCAGGTTCGACTGGCGCCCATCCAGCGCGTTGATAATGGGGGCGGGCCCGATAGGATTGTTGGCAACAATGGTGTTGAGGCTCATGGGGTTGAAGACCGTGACCGCCGCCACTAGGCCGGCGGATAGCTTGAAGGCGCGGCTGGCCCAGGAGGTGGGGAGCAAGTACCTTGACGTGCTCACGGATAAGGTGGAGGGGGAGTTCGACTTAGTGGTGGAGGCCACTGGGGCAGTGGGGGTGGCCATCGACTCCGTAAAGTACTTGGCCGCGGGCGGCGTGATGGTGCTGCTAGGCGTATATCCGCAGGGCGGGGAGTCCCATGACTTGGGCTCCCTCCTAACGGATGCAGTGCTCAACAACAAGGCGATAGTTGGGTCAGTCAATGCCTCGGTTAAGCACTTCGAGATGGGGCTTCAACACATGGTCAAGAGCAAATCGGAGCATGGAAACTGGCTTGGAAAGCTGATAACCAAAGTATCCACTCTGGATAATTACGGCGATGCATATACATGGACTCACGATGACATAAAGACCGTTCTAAAGATAGGGGAGTAAGCGGGCTATTCCAAACCTTAAGGACGGGGCTCCTCTTCATAGTCGGAGCACAGCCGATGCGTAGTCCATGGGAAGCACGAGCAACTTGCCGCTCGCTCTGAACTCCGCCGTGCTGGTCTTCACCACTCCCTCGCCGGGCAGCTCTATCTCAATCACAGCATCGGTGGGATTCCCGACGAAGTAGAGGAGAGAATCGTCGCACTTAGCCGTCGCCTCGACCGTCGCGCCATCGTTGACCTCCCACTCACAACCGTGCAGGAGCAGTCGACTTTCCATGGCCTGCACCTGGATCGTGGATATCGTGTACGCTCGGTGAATGCTGTTGAACTGTATCACCAACCCACCCCCAACCCCATCCATAACTAGCCAATCCAAGTAGTTCAGATGCTCCACGCCCATTATTAGGGAGCCCCTCATTGCAGTTAAGCCAATAGCCCTTCTAAACACGGTCAATTCAAGCAATGCCTCGCTCGGGGTGGTGGGCGAGACGCCTTCCAGTAACCGCAACGCGTGCCTCTCATGATTATACGACACAAACGCGTTGGCCAGCATCAATGGATCCGCTCCCCCGTAGAGCCCCGACAATCTCCTGAACGCATAACCATGCTCGAACGCCCTCAACCTAAGGCACAGCAATTCATCTAATTCGCCGGACAAGCACTTCTTCTTCACCATCAATTTGATCGCCCTCATCCTATCAATAGCCTCCTGTGCCCTCTCATTCCTAAGCAAGTGCTTCGCCACGAGGTAGGCGGACAGGGGGTCCGGGGAGTCCACGAACATGCGCAGCGACTCCTCGTAGGAGGGGCCGAGGCCCATTAAAGCCAAGGTAAGGGCATCATCGAAGTTGGAGACCGGGGCGTTGATCGACATCTCCACGGCCGCCTTGATATTCCGCTCAAGCCGTGCATTGGGTAGTCTGATCCTCACCGCCCTCATAAGACCCTCCTCCTAATAAAGTCCCCTATAGAAAAGTTAATAAATACACGAATCCCGCGCGAGCCATGTCTTCAGGAAGCAACTGGGAGATGCCGGAGGATTATGAGTACTCCGGAGGAGAACCCGAGAGAGTTCTAAAGATAAGGGCCAAGTGTCCCCACTGCGGCCATGTCTTCGAGGTGGAGATGGGGGAGTCATGGTACAACATGGGAATATCCATAACGTGCCCGAAGTGCAACAACTCCTTCTCCGTCAGCAGCTATGGAGAGATAATCGGGGAGAAGCAGTAATTACCCAAACATGGCAAGGCCCTCCCTCAACTTCCCAATATCTATCTCACTCGCATGCATCTTCACTATCCTGCCCAATGCCTCCTGAGCGGCGGCATCCACCTTGCTTGCCTCGCTCGCTATCAATTGAGGAGGAGCCTTTGTCCTGGGCTTCCTTGATAGTATGACGCAAGCCTCGATTGATTTAATTGATTCCTCATAGGTCCCAGCCCTGCGGGCCAGCATTGTTATCTCGCTCTTATCGAAGCCGACCAGGGGCCTGTATATTGGCATGTCTATGCCTAGGGAGGAGGCGTAGAGGTTATGGAGGGTCTGACTGCTGACTTGGCCCATTGACTCGCCGGTGGCCATTCCCAAGTAACCGCCGTCCTTGGCTATCCGCATGCCCATCCTATACAGCACGTACTTGAACACGGTGTTCCATACGTGTGGGTTGACGTTGCGTTGAATCGCTGATGCCAAGCCCCTACAATCGACAACGTAGATTAGGGGGTCATAACCATAGATCCAGTTATCGTAAAGGGCCTTCACGACCTTCATGAATCTACCAACGTCTACTCCTATCAAGCTGCAGAACATCATGTCCACGTAAACGCCTCTCTTCATCATCATCCAGGCAGCAGCTGGGCTATCTATGCCGCCCGACACCAAGCCGAGCACCTTGCCCTCCTGGGAACCGAGGGGCAGTCCCCCGGGGCCTTGCATGACCTCGTGGTATAGGTATGCCTTATCGTATCTGACCTCAATGAATAACTCCAAGTCAGGATTCTCCAAGTCAACGCCGCCCGACCCGCCCAGCAGGGCCGACCCCACAGTCCTGGCCACATCCATGGATGTGAAGCCATGCTTGCCGATCCTCCTCACCCTGACCGCGAATTTCCTGCCCTTCACGGCGTTACCCCACATATCAACGGCCTTCTCTACTATGTCGTCCAGCCCAGAGACTCCTATCTCCACGCCGGGCGATGCGGAGACCACGCCGAACACGTGAGAAGCCGCGACCGCCGCGTCGCTGGGGCGATTTGTTCGTATTAAAATCCTTCCCTGGGTCTTGACTATGTCGGCGAAGTCAATGCCGCGTCTCCTCAACGCGTCAGCCACGTTATGGATCAGGAGTTGCTCCATTTTCTTCCTGCTGGCAGTTGCCTTGATCGCTATCTCGCTGTAACGAACCAAAGTCACGCTTTCCATGAAGCGGGAGCGCTATTATAAGGTATATAAGCCCTTAGTTCTTCTCCATTGGTAACCATAAACGATCCTCGGCGAACCTTGGGAAAGGCAGGTTAAGTCGCCTGCTCCCCGGAGGGATTCAACAATCCAGGAACCGGGGATTTGATCTCATCGTTCCTGGAAGTACGGCCTGGATTCGTGCTATACACGTTCCACTTGCTCCGCAGATCGGCCATGAGGGGGAGGCAATCTTACTTTCCTTTTCGCTGTGAAAGGCTACGTTTTAAGTATCGCTTATAAAAGGGCTAGCGAGGGGAAATTCCATGAAAATGGAGAGCTGTGATGAGTGTATAAGGCACTACATGACAATTTTCAAATCCCTAGAGGAGGCATTCAAGGTATGCTTGGACCTTGGATTCACGGATTGCAACCCGGAGTACTTGGATGCATTGGAGGATAAATGATAAAAGATGGGGCGGGCCTCGCTCCTTCTAGGGGCTGGGGTGTGTTTTCAGGTCATGTTTTGTTTGGGTTTTTCACCCCCCTCGGTTAATTCTTTGAGGATGGGGGGCTGGGGCCGACTACCCCAGCAATACCAGTAGGGGAAACGGAGTATCGCCCGTAAAGGGGCGTAACCCCCAAGACCCCGGGAAACCCCCTCAAGGCGGGGAGGAGGTCAGACGCATCTCTCCCTCGCTAGATCAACGTAGTCAACCGTGCTGTTCGGTTTAAAGCTCCATTCCCTTGGGCCTCGGCGTTATCGTGAAGCTTGCCCGCAACGACTTGCCCGGCTCCAGCACCGTTAATCCTATTCCGTTGTTAAAGGCATCGGGGGCCCCCGTCATGGGTTCCACGGCCACCGCATTAGCCCAGCTAGGCGTGAATAATTGAATGAAGTGAAACCCGTTCAGTTTAATCGCGATTTCCCAATCATGGGGAAATATTAATCGCACTTGGTCTTCATTAACCCTATAGCAATCATCGTACTCTCCAATATACGTGGATAATCGCTGAGGAACCATTCTACCAGTGGGTATATTGCCCACCATCTCCAGCCGGAAGACATTGCCTGCATTAATGAACCACTGACTCCTCGGCGTTGGGTGCACGAAGTATGGATGGGCACCCATGGTTATTGGCGCATTGGTTCCGCCCGCATTGACCGCTGCCATCTCCACGTTAAAGCCCCGCTTGGATGCCTCATAAGATACGGAGAACGATAGCTCGAATGGATAGCCGGGCTCGCCCTTGGAGTTCAGTTCCATCTTTACGAATTCATCGCCCTTCTCCAACACTTTCCATTCCTTATTCTTCACGAAGCCATGTATTGCATGCCCCTCTGAATTCACAGGGAGCTTGTATTTAGCTCCATTAAACGAATACTCCCCATTTCTAACCCTATTGGCGAAGGGAGCCAGCAATGCCATGCCGGCCCTAGTCGCCGATTGCTTCCCATCATTACGCAGCAGCAATGGCTTCCCCTCATAGGTTAGGTCGGCAACGTAGGCACCGAGGGAAAGCACCTCCGCGCGGAATCCGTTTCCTGTTATGCCTATCCTATCGATACTGGCTCGCCTCAACCATGTCCAGGAATAATTGACCTATCTCGTGGATTTTCACAGTGTCATGATGGCGGGGCCTCGGCATTGTGGATAAGTACACGCCGTAATCGTAGTGATCCCCCTCGCGTTGGGACTGAGGCTCGCCGAAGGGCGAGAAAATTATCAAGTGGCCTATATCCTCGCTGGAGACCAGCTTGCGAATCCCCTCATCTATTACGGAGTAAATCTCGCACTTCAATTGAGGCTTGACATGGAGAAACCTCTCCAATGCGGTTATAGACGCTATCACGGGTCTATTCCTGGACGCACTGATCACGGCATCAATCACCTTACCCACCTCCTCGCTCGGGGGAGTGGATTCATCCATCGCTATGCTCACTAACCCAAAGGTTGGATTAGTGATGGGTAGATTAATTGGCACTGCCTTGGTCGCCTTTATCAAGGCCGAGGAGGCGGGGTCCGGGCCATCCATCATCAACACGGACGACCAAGCCGATTGCTCCGACTGAGGCGCGTGGTTCTCCACGACTCCCCTCTCCATCGAATTGACGAGCGAGAGCAGGGTAGCGGTCTCGCACTCCATGAATCCCCCGTAGCCCAATCCATCCACTCCCAGCAATATGGGCTGCATCAATGATTCCCCATAACAGACATTATTCTATTAATTAACGCCTTCTTTGGGACTACCCCTATTATTGTATCGGCCGGCTCTCCATTCTTGAATATTATAATCGTTGGTAAGCTCATGACATAATACCTTGACGCTATCTCGGGCTCCTCCTCTGAATTAACCTTGCCGAAGCCAACGTCGAGTAGCTCCGCCGCGGCTTGCTTCATTATTGGCTCCAACATGAAGCAGGGAGCACACCAGGGAGCCCAGAAGTCCACCACGGCTACCTCGTGATCCTTTATGAAATCATCGAAATCGGCCTTGGTTAGGTGCCTTACCTCCCTTGGTTTTGTCAATTCCTTATATTTACGCTCAAGTATCTTGTTCAACTCATCATCTGACATAAATAGCCGGGATGACAATGATGTTTTATAAACCTTACTCCACGCACATCTAATTCTCTCCTTATAGATCTCACTTAATTATCTAAGGAAGCCCTTATCCAATTTCACTACGCCGATTAGGTTGATTCCTGGGTTTTATTCGAAATAGACCCAAGGGAACTTAGGGCAGTATGCTCCCATTCGGCGTTTCATTAGAGCATTGAAAGGCAGGGTTACGTTCATGAATGCAATGAATCGCCGAGGACCTCGATTTGAGTCAATTTAAAAAAATCCGGCTGGGCTTCGATGTTCATGGCGTTCGAGGACTTGAGAAATAAGGTGGTGCTGGTCACGGGTGCATCAAGGGGATTGGGGAGAGCCATAGCCCTTGAATTTAGTAAGTATGGAGCCAAGGTAGCGGCCAATTATTATTCCTCGCCTGATAAGGCAATGGAATTGAAGAGCATGGGAAACATAGAGATATTCAAGGCCGATGTATCGAGACGGGATGAAGTCAGAAAAATGGTTGCCCAGGTGGAGGAGACGCTGGGCAAGATAGATATATTGGTAAATAATGCAGGCATATGGTATCTGAGGAGGTTCGAGGAATTCAATGAGGAGGAATTCAATAAGATGTGGAGAATAAATTTCATGGGAATGATGTACACCACGTTGGAAGTGCTTCCCCACATGAAAGAAAAGAGGAGGGGATCAATAATAAACATTGCATCCAATGCAGGCATAGGAACAGCTGCTCAGGGAACCACGTTCTACGCAATAACTAAGGCAGCAGCGATAATCTTAACCAAGCGATTGGCATTTGAGCTTGGTCCCATAGGCATAAGGGTCAATGCAATAGCTCCCGGTTGGATAGAGACCGATCTAACAATAGGAGGCAAGACTCCCGATGAGGTGAGCAGGCTGGAGGATATATTCAAATCCAAGACTATGCTGGGACTTGTGGGTAGGCCAGATGATGTGGCCAAGCTTGCCGTCTACCTGGGCTCCGACGATTCCAGATACATGACGGGGCAAGTAATAGTAATAGATGGAGGCCGCATGGATAATCTAACTCATGGCATCTAAGCCGGCCCGCGTCTAAGTCTATATAACTAATAATAATTCTTAATTTTAGGCATTTCGTCCGGTTCTGACCTATCCCCTAAAGGGCGGACTTAGTTTTCTTTTATCGCTCGAGGATGGGCAGACAATGGAAAGGGAACATCCATGCACTCCACAATAATGGGCAGCTCGCTGTCATTGATTATTGGGGCCATGTCATGCTTAGCACGCTTCATTGCACTAAATTTTTAAACGGTCCCGGTATTGCATTATTCATGACTTATGCTCCGATCGCGTCCGCAGCAGTTAAGGTGCCGGAGGGAGTCACGGTTCAGGTTAGTGGGAATAAGGTATCCGTTAAAGGCCCTCTCGGCTCCCTTGAGCGCGACTTCTCGTCGCTTCCCATAATTATAGAGAAACTGGATGGTGAGGTCAACGTGTATTCCTACTTCGCCGATAGGAAGAGCAAGGCAATGGTAGGAACGGTGGCTGGACACATAAACAACATGATCCTTGGTGCAACGCGTGGATGGAGGTACAAGCTGAAGGTGGTGTTCTCCCACTTCCCCATGAATATAAAGGTTCAAGGGAAGCAATTGGTAATTGAGAATTTCCTCGGCCGGAAATCCAAGATAATTGTACCGGTGCCGGATGGAGTCAAGGTGCAAGTCACCAAGGATGATATAATAGTGGAGGGAATAGATAAGGAATTGGTAAGCCACTTTGCCGCCAACGTGGAGATGGCCACCACGCTACGGGGCAAGGACAGGATAAGCCCACACGGCAGAGAAGGCACTCCCGGCGTTCTCGACGGAATATACGTATATGCCTCCGAGTTCTCCAAGTGAGCCACCCAGCCCTGGAGGATTCCCGCTTCTATGATTACGAACCTGAATTCCTGCCAAGGTCGCAATGAACGTACCCGCTGAAACGAGGAACGGTAAAGCCTCATCCTTAAGCCCCCGTTAGAGTTAAATTTCAGCCCCATGTGCGCCAACTATGAAGAGGAATGTAGCGCTGGAGCTGGCTGGCCTCACGTTGATGCCTATTGGGTTCATAGTGGCTGCGCTGGGATCGGAGGTAATTGGAGCTATTCTGTTCGCCATTGGATACGGCGTGAGCTTGCTGGAAATGATGATAGCGAAGGACCGGGAGGAGACGCCGCGCGTGGAGCGAAGGCCGTCTCCCAGCGAGTTGAAGAGTAGACCCAACAAGAAGCCCGGTGAGTGATTGATGAGGACTATCCTGGTGACCAGCGGCACTAAAGGGGGAACTGGGAAATCCACCATAGCCCTCAACTTATCCGTCCTAATGGCATACAAGCTGAGGAGTAAGGCGCAATACCCAGTGATATTAATAGACGCAAGCGTAGATAGCGGTTCATCCACGATGCTATTGTTCGGCCAATCCAATCCCAATGTGCAGTACACCCTAATAGATCTCCTGGATGGGAGAACGACAGATCCCCTCTCCGTGCTGTACTTGAGGCAATGGCAAGTCAACGGCGATCAATTCAATATAGTGTTCGCCGCATCCGGCTTCTCTAATTTAACCAGGTATAGATCGCTGTATCCATTGTCCATGCTTCTCAATGCCATTAGATCCTTGTCGCCCATATTGACGATAATAGATAGCCCGGCCATGGGGATGACCGGGGATATCATAGAGGTGACCGCACCTTACTTGACAGATGTCATTCCAGTGATGACGCCCGATCACAGTTCTATAAAGGCGGCGAAGCTGGCAGTGAACTCCATAAAGGCAGTGAACGCCAACATAAACGTTCTGAATCCCATACTTAACATGTTCGACGAGAGGTACCCCGTTGATGCATCCACCGGCATTCCATGGACGGAGGTGGCCAAGGGAGAGCTCGGCATGGAGCCTTTCGTGGTGCCGCTGGACGAATACGTGCAGATAGCCCGCCAGGCTTTGGAAATAGAGGTGCTGAAGATAGGGCCACTGGAATCCAAGGCCGTAGCATCAATGATAAATTATTCCAATGAAGTCTTGGGAAAGCTGTTGCAGTGAGTTCAGGGAAGTCCGCCGGAGCTGCTTATCGTTAAGCCCCCGAATAGCAGGTGACCTATCAGCGGAGACGCCATGTACACGACCAAGGTCAGGGCCGTGAGGGCCACTGCGTGCTTGAATCCCATGGCTAACTCCCCCTCTCCCAACTTGCCAGCCACGAAGCCCATCAGAAACGAGTTAAGTATCACCGATATCGAGAATGACGTCGATAACAAGTCTATGGTGCTGGGGGGGAAGTGATTCAACACGGCCGCCAGGCTCACTATCGAGGATAGCATTATCGCCAGCGTGAGTATCAGTATGCCGGCTCCTATGTACGGGACGAAGCGGAGGGGCTTCATCCTGGCCCTGGCGTCCTCTTGAATGGTAACTATGTCCGACGAGAACGAGGCCAAGCTCTCCAACACCTCCGGCCTAGCGCCGCCGAACTCTATTGACTCCAGCAGCAGCCAATTGAATACCTTAGCCAAGTAGGAGTGCATCCTATTCATGACGGAATTAATCACGTTGCGCAGCGGCTCCCCGTAGCGTACCTGCTTGGTTATTTCCGACAAGTAATCATCCAGTTCGCCGTAGTGACGGGTCTCGCTGAGCGTCTCGAATATCTTCTCCGGAACGAAGCCCGACTTGCTTAACTCCGTGAAGTCCCTCAGGAAGAACGACAACTCCTTCTCCAGCTCCCAGCGGTGGGAGACCACCCTGGACCCATAAAAAGCCACCGGGGCGAACGCCAGTATCAAAATTATGCCGACAACCTCGGTGAAGTCGAAGGGATACCCGAACGCAGATATCCTATTTGCTAGGTTGCCGTGGAACCATGATACGAAAACGAAAGCAATGACAGCGGCGGCTATCGCTGCCGCTATCCCTCCTACCTTGTATGGCCTATAGTCCGTGAACGGAGTCTTGAAGCCGGACACCTCGCCCAGGTACATGAATGCAATCGTTATCATTGGGGTTATGAGGAGGCCAAACATGAAGTTAGAGCTTATTGCTTGGTTAACGGCTGCCAATGCATTGCCATTCGGGGTGACTGTCTGGGCCAGGTACATCACGTCCAGTCCTATCAATAATATGACGGCGGATCCTATATATGACTCCATTAATGTTCCCAACATCTCCGCGCCCCTCCTGGTGCGCTCCACCGTGGCGCCCACTATGTCGTGGAGCTTCGTGTTCACGAAGTGAAGCACGTCACCGCCCGTCCTCACGTTAGTCACGTAGCCTATCATGAACTCCATGAAGCCCTTACTGGGGGAGTAAAGCGCGACATCATTTAGCGCGGTTATGGGGTCCTCGCCGAACGCCTTGAATCTCATGTACGCTATCCTGGAGAAGCGGGCCGTGGTTTCCAGTATGGACAAGGAGGCCACCCTCTCCACCGCCCTGAAGACGGAGAGCCCGGAGCTGACCATCATGGATAGGTAGGCGGAGAAGAATGGGAGCTCCGTATCCACCTTAAATGCTAAATCGGACGATGATATCTTGGGCATATTATAGAGGGAAATGAATATTACGGGAGGCACCACTAATATGGCGAATCCCATCAGAACCTTTATTGTGAAGGGAAGAAAGGCCTTACTGAATGCCATGCCGTATCTAAGGGAGGCAGAGAAGAAGCCGTAGTTTGGAATTATCAAGAAGAGCGATAATGCCACAGTGATCAAGGTGACGATGACCGTTATGAATAATGCACGCGCCACGAATCTCTCCGGCGACATGAATGATAGGGAGGACGAGAGCAATCGCTCCAGATCCGACCTTCTCTTCTCGTTCTTCAGCATTAATCTAACCAACGGCATCATGCTGGACAATGCGATGTCGTCGAGATCCATACCTATTCTATATTCGAATAGATTTTAAATGCTTTTCTGAATACTATGGGGCAGGTTACGAACTCGGCCTGTCAACAGAGAGGGAATTCTTAGGTTCCCAACGCCCACGCCGAGATGTACCTCCGCTGCTCCTCCGTTAGTTCATCTATTCCTATCCCCATCGCTTTCAGCTTCAATCTGGCTATCTCAATGTCGAGGTCCTCGGGAAGCTTGGTGACTGAAGGGGTTAGCTTGCCCCTATTCTTAACTATGTACTCGGCTGCCAATGCTTGATTGGCGAATGATAAATCCATGACCTCCGATGGATGGCCCTCCGCCGCCACTAGATTAATTAAACGACCCTCCCCCAATATATAGATCACCCTTCCATTTGGGAGCTTGTACTCAACCATGAAGGGCCTGACCTCTCGCTTTCCAACAGCGTTCTTCTCAACCGCATCCACGTCTATCTCAACGTTGAAGTGACCCGCGTTGGCTAGCATTGCGCCATCCTTCATGCGAAGCATGGTATTATAGTCTATCACTCGCATATCGCCCGTGGCGGTGATGAATATATCCCCCTCCTCAGCTGCCTTGGAGATGGGCATCACCTCGAAGCCATCGAATACGGCTTCCAATGCCCTCACTGGATCCACCTCTGTCACTATCACCTTTCGAGCGCCTAGGCCCTTTGCCTTGCCTGCTATTCCACGGCCCACCCATCCATAGCCCGAGACCACCACTACCTTGCCTGCAATCAATGCATTAGTAGCGCGGAGAACCCCGTCCCACGTGCTCTGGCCAGTGCCGTACCTATTATCGAATAGGTGCTTTGTGTATGAATCGTTTACCGCTATTATTGGATAGAGTAGGGAACCCTCGCGCTCCATTGACCTGAACCTGATCACGCCCGTCGTTGTTTCCTCGGTTCCACCATATATTCCCTTGACTAATGCCTTGAAGTCCAAATCACCCGCGGTCTCCCTGGCGTACTGTATGGACTCATCGCTTATGCCCATTGCCAGCTTGTGAAGGGTTATGGTGAGGTCGCCCCCATCGTCCAGCGTAACCTGGGGGGAGTGAGCGATCGCCGCGCCGATTGCGTTGTAGTACTCCCTCTCATTCATTCCCTTCCAAGCATATACCTTTATGCCGTCCGCGGCCAGCGCGGCCGCCACGTCGTCCTGCGTCGATAATGGATTGGACGGGGCGAGGAATACATCGGCTCCGCCGGCCGCCAATGTCCTGGCCAGCACTGCGGTCTCCTTTGTGACGTGAAGGCTGGCGGATAATCTGAGACCAGCCAGCGGTTTCTCCCTTTGGAATCTCTCCCTTATTAGCATGAGAACAGGCATGTTGCGCTCCGCCCATTCTATTTGCATGCGCCCCCGATCGGCCAAACTGGGGTCCTTAACCTTGGAATGCATGAAACCCCGGGAAATCATTAGTTAAAAACACTCCGTTTCCTCTATTATTATTAAGGGGAGGCGCGGCTGCAATCGCGTGGTTGGGTCTTTCGAGGTAATAATAGGACCCATGTTCTCGGGGAAGACGGAGGAATTGATAAGAAGACTGCGGAGATATGAAATAGGGAAGCGGAGGACCCATTTATTCGCGCCCAGCAACTCGAGGGGCAGGTATGGCAGTGAGGATGAGTGGAGGAGCCTCGGCGGGCTTAGGTATAGGAACGTGAGTTTCATACCTGCAAATAATGAGGGAGTGAGGGAGATGATGGAGGAAACCGCCAGGAACGGGTATGAAGTGGTGGGGATAGATGAAGTTCAGTTCTTCACGCTAGAGGAGGAGATGTCCATAATGGAAGCCATAAGGGCATTGAATGGCGCGGGCGTGGATGTGATAGCGGCCGGCTTGAATATGGACTTCAGGGGAGAACCGTTCGGTGGAATGGGTCAATTAATAGCGATTGCGGATAAGGTGACTCAATTAACGGCCGTGTGCGACATATGCGGCAGGGAGGCGTATTACACTCAGCGGTTAATAAACGGGGAACCAGCGCCCTACGACTCCCCGCTGGTGTTGATAGGCTCTAGGGAGACCTACCAGGCTAGGTGCAAGGAGCATCACTTAGTGCCGAACGCCAAGGCTAATAGGTATGAGGGACTGTTCAGGAATCGACAAGCGAGGTAGAAATTATTATGATTTGGAGATAGCCTCAAATTATTCTTCGGCCCCGAAAACATTAATCCGTGTGAGGAGCCAGCTCCTCTTGTCTCGGCGCTCGGCTTTCCGCTATTGTTCTTAATCTAATGGTTTCTCCAACCACGTCCCGTATTGATATGACGCCCTTCAGAGAGCCATCCTTTCCAACCACAACCAAATGCCTTATGTTGTTGCCATGCATTAACTCCGCTGCCTTGTATATATCATCGTCCTCGTTTATGGTGATGACTTGCCTCGACGCTATTGAAATCACTGGCGCGTTTAGATCGGCGCCCGACGCCACCGCCCTCATCACGTCCCTCTCGCTCACGACGCCTGCTATTTTGCCTCCGTCCAGGACCACGAGTAGTCCCACGTTTTCCTTGGCCATGATTGATGCCGCGTTTCTTATGCTCTCGCCGGATGGCACTCCTATTGGTCGTTTCTTTATTAATTGATTTGCCGTAATTGACATAGGCAGTAAACGAAAAACTGGGTAAATAAAGTTTTTCCACAATCTTAAATAATAAATATATCTAATTCCATACTATATATAAAATATTTATGGATTATACGGCACCGCGCCCATTCCGGGAAGGCCGGACAGGTATATGCCGAGAGCGAAGATCAACAGCAAAATGACTATGGTCAACACATCCATCCTAGTGAGACGAAGCTCGTGGTAATAGGTCCTCTGCCTATTCGCCCGGAAACCCCTCAAATCAGCGGCTATGGCTATCTCCCTGGCATTCTTCAAGGTCAATATTATTATTGCTGTGAGGGAAAGCACCACTACCTTAAACGATGAACCCAGGCGCCTCAAGAGAACTATGGGATTCCTGGAACCGCGGGGAACTACGTCGACTCCCCTGGCCTTCAGCGCATTTATCACTATCATGGAGCTCTCCAATACCTTAGGAATGGAGGAGGCCGCCAACAATAGCGTGAAGCCCAGCTCTATGGGCAGCTTCGACTTCTCGAGGGAGCGAAGTATGTCGGAGGGAGATGCAGAGAATATCAGGAGGAGGCCGGAGGCTATGGATGCCGTGGCGCGGAACGATATCTGTAATCCATAGATGAGGCCCTCCCAAGTCAACCCAACCGGGGAAGCCGCCTTGCCCACCAGCAAGACCGATGCCGATGAATTGCCTTGCGTGACGCCCAGGGAGCTAAGCACGGAGGGAAGCAAGTATATGAACGTGACGTGGTGACCGAATATCGAATATAGATAGTTGAACGGGGCGAACAAGCTCTCGCTCCAAGCCGTTCCAATGAAGGTAGACAATATGAGGGGGCCCGCCACCCTCATCTTAGCGGCAGGATCCTTTAAGAACGCGTACAGAAACAACACGCCGGCCAGGAATATGGCTGACACCCACCAAATCGTCATTGCTGCAACAATGGTTAATATTATGGCCAGCAATATCTTGGTCCTCGGATCCAATCTATAGATGAAGGAGTTGCCGCCCACGTACCTGAACAAGGACATGTAGCCCGTGAACCCCAACACCTTGTATATGAGCACTATTATCAAGACGGGACCATAGAATAGCAACACCAATGCTATCAGCCAATTGATTATTGGATTATAGAGGAGCCCCATCATGGATGCCCACCCCCCATCACCGGCCTCATTGATGCGATCGGCTTCGACCCAAGCAGCTTGCTGACCATGAATATTTGAGGCGGCGAGACCCCCCACTCCCTGCGGCCCAGTGATGCGGAGAAGACGTTCTCGGCGGAATCCACCATATCTATCACTCCCCTATTCATGACTACCACCCTATCGCTGTACTCCCCCACCTGCTTCATATTGTGAGTTACCATCAATACCGTCAAGCCCAACTTTGACTGCAACTCCTTTACGTAGTTCATAACCGTCTCCCCCATCTCGTAATCCAACCCCCGAGTCGGCTCGTCAAGCATGAGAACCAAGGGCCTGACCACAAGCACCGCAGCTAGGCTAACCAACCTTCGTTGACCCACGGATAATCTATGCGGCGATTCCTTCAATAGACTCCCCAATCCAAATAGATCAACCACGTCCCTGAACAGCGATTCATCCTTGACGTTCGCCGCATTCATGGTGAACCGTATCTCGTTCTCAACGGTTGAGTTGAATAACATGTAATCCGGGTCTTGAAACACATATCCCACAAGCGATGCTATCTTGCTTCTGGGAACCCTGGACACGTCGACGCCTGCCACCAACACTTGACCTTTTTGCGGCTTGTATATGCCGCTCACTAAGTTCATCAACGTGCTCTTCCCACTCCCATTGGATCCCACTATGCTGATGAACTCGCCCGCCATAATGCTTAGATTGATGCCCTTCAAGATCCAATCCCCATTCCTCTCGTACTTGAAGAACAAATCCTTGATTATGACCCTGGGCTCCCCATTATTTCGACTCGGCGGCGCGTCGGAATCCAGGTTACCGACGAGCTTGCCGTCCACCTCCACGAATTCCTCCACGGTTATTGGAACGAATTCCGAGCTGGGGTTAAGCATCTTGTGGAGGACTGTCACTTGGGGCTCCTCCAAGCCATACTTGGCTATCCCTGCCTTTAGAACCCTATGAGGCTCATCGTCCATTACCACGGAACCTCCATCCATTACCACTATCCTGTCGACCAAGTTGATCACACGCTCCAGCTTGTGCTCCGACATTATCACGGTCAGCTTATGCTCCTCATTGAGCGATTTTATCAAGCCGAAAACCTCCTCAGTTCCCACGGAGTCCAGCTGCGATGTCGGCTCATCCAACACCAACAGCTTGGGCCTTAAGGCCAGGGCATTGGCAAAGGCAAGTCTCTGCTTCTCCCCGCCACTCAATAAAAATGTAGGGTGAGACCTCTTGCCCCATAGGTTCACCAACTTAAGGGAGCTCTCCACCCGCTGCATCATATCCTCCCGCGGCACGGCCATGTTCTCCAACCCGAACGCCACATCGTCGTCCACTATTAGGGAGAATATCTGGTTCTCCGGGGTTTGATATACTGTGCCCACCATCGTGGATAGCCTATGTACGGGAGTTGACGACGTGGGCTGCCCGAATACCTTGACCGTTCCCTCCATCTCTGCACTGATTATATGGGGAATCACGCCGTTTATTGCGTTCAGCAGCGTGGATTTGCCTGACCCTGTCTTGCCAGCGAGCAAGACGAACTCGCCCTCATCTATTGAGAGGGACACGCTTCTCAATGCAAGCTCGTGTTTCCCGAAGTAGGCAATGGATAGGTTCTCTATCTCGACGGCCTTCATGAAACACCCTCTTATTTTTCCATGGATGGAGGCGGGGCTTGACTATATGGCTCCCTTCACCACTCGCTTTATGTAGGCTACGAAGGGAAGCGAGATCAATCCCATCACGATGCCGCCGCCTATGCTGGCCAGCGTCGTCGTGTAAACCAGGCTAGCCTTATATACAAAGCCGCTCACAAATGTAGCGAAGAATCCCCTATAGAACAAGCTATACGCCACCGCCATAGGAATAGCGCCTATTAATGCGTCCAGTACCATTAATGCATAACCCACGGTGGTGGCATTGCTGGCCTGGGCCTTGACTCTCTCCTCCAAGGTGGCTCCAGCCGACATGGAGCCGAGCCTTGACTTGGTGTAGGGCGACATGAATAACTCGCCGCGATATGCTAACCACATGTCAAGTATTGCGCCGTAAGCCAGTATTTCGTAAATGAAGTAGAAGGGCTCTCCTCCGAAGCCGTAATGGAATATATCCGACAGCAAGGTATATATAAACATCGTTATAGCCATGGTGCCCGGCTTGCCCACCAAGGCGGCCACCGTCAACAGCAGGAATATCTCTCCTATCATTGGGTAATAGAACCAAGTGGTGACGGCCCCTACCTTGGGTATTATGGGAGAGATGAAGAAGTTATACACTATTATAAGGGCCGAGATCAAGGCTATATATACGAAATCTATTGTTTTAAACGCGGAGAACTTGCCGCTTCTCCATATCCAGGCCAGAACGCCTACGTAGATTAGTCCGTATATAACTATTACGTACCAGGGTATGACGGAGTTGAGGTTGAAATGAACCCCGTTCCACACCGCGCCGGATGCGTAAATTATCCATTGCATACATACAAAGGCCATTTATAGCTAATAAAGCTTGCTTATGTAGAGTAGTAACAATATTTGTGTATATATATAAATAGTTAAATTATTAATTTCTGCTCTTCAATAGACGCCTAGCATTGGTGGGCCCGCCGGGATTTGAACCTCCCCCAAGCCAATGCTTGACCGGGGCCTTTACCGCCCTTCGGCATCGGTTATCAGCCGATCGCTCCACCATGCTGAGCTACGGGCCCTTTCACCATGGCATACATCAATGGTTTTTAAGGATTTCCGTGTTCCGGCCCTTTCACCATGGCATGGACCTAAAATAGACCCGTTAAGGCCTCATCATTAAGGAAGAACGGTATCTTAAGTACTCTGTAAAAGCTTAAATAATTGCCGCTGAACGAAGCGGGTCCATGAGCGTCACCACGGATGCCCGCATATCACGTAGGGTATACGGCGGATCCCTAGTGGGATGGATAATGGATGCATTCGATCTAAGCATGATGTTTCTCTTGGTGCCCATTATGGCGGATGTATTTTTCCCAGCGAAATATGGACTGGCAATAGTGGGCACGTGGAGCATATACACTACCACCTTCATATTCAGACCCGTTGGAGGAGCATTATTTGGAAGGCTGGGTGATTTAATAGGGCGGAAGAACACAATGATGATAACGTTGACGGGCCTTGGGTTAATAGTTTTCGCCACGGGCTTCCTGCCCACCTATGCTCAGGTAGGTATCTTGGCTCCAATTCTATTATTTATTTTCAGGGCAATAACCGGTACCTTCGCTGGCGGGGAGTACGGGAACGGCGCGGCGATCCTGGTGGAATCCGTGAACCCCAGGAGGAGGGGATTATGGGGTGCATTGCTGCAGAGCGGTTATCCAATAGGCTACACGCTGGCGGCCCTGGTCTACCTGTCCCTTCATTACGTAATACCAGCCAGCGAGTTCGCGGAGGTTGGCTGGAGGTGGATGTTCTGGATAGGACTAATACCTGCGATCGCCGGCCTGGCGGTTAGACTGGCCATGCCTGAATCAATTATGTGGGAGGACCTCAAGAAACGGGGGCAGGTCAATAAGGCGCCATTGACTACCATACTTCGGAATAAGGCGTATCTGTTAAACATGATAGCTGGCGCGTTGGCTATGACCGGGATAGCATGGGTATACGGCTTGACCCTGGGCTTCTTCCCAACGCTGTTGTCGTACCACGGCTTCCTCAAGTTCCCGTTTTTCCTCTACGTGGTGATAGTGGCGATATTGATCTCCCTAATCGGTTACTTGGCATCAGGCGCATTAAGTGATGGCATCGGGAGGAGGAGCACAATGATTATATTCTCCGCCATCGCAGTAGTGCTGTCAATACCTTTATCATACCTTATATTAACGCATGCTTATGGCTACTATGGAACCATGGCATTGGCCAGCTTGATGGCATTCATAACGACCGGAATCTATGGCGTAATACCGGCATACCTATCCGAGAAGTTCCCGACCAGCATTAGAAGCACTGGAGTTGGCTTCTCATTTAACGGTGGCTTCATATTGGGCAATTGGAGCACGGTATTCCTTTTGTTAATATCATCCTTGACATCGCCATCGTTCTACGCCTACTGGGGCATTTTCATAATAGTGGGCGAGCTCTTCATAATGGCATCCGCCCTCACGTCAAAGGAAACTAAGGGAGCGAGGCTGGAGTAGTGAAGCCGAGTACACGGAACGTTTTTTAACAAGCATTTCATCTATATCTACATGTCAATGCATTATATAAAGGGATTCGAGGCATACATACATGGCTTCTATGATAAATCCATCAGGGAGTACATGGAGGCAATAAGGGAGGAGCCAAGGAACCCTCTGTACCATAACTGCCTGGGGCTGGCCTTTATGGCGATTAACAAGTACGAGGAGGCAATTAGGGAGTTCGATGAGGCGATGAGGGAGGAGCCTGGCAATGCCAGCTACCATGCCAATAAGTGCCTTGCCTTGATAAAGGTCGGGAGGTGCCACGATGCCGTGAGGGAGGCAGAGCTGGCCGAGGCCGATCCATCCTTCTCTGGGCTCGGTAACTACGCGCGGGAGAACTGCCACCCGCGCAGCTTGTAGTACCTGTTGAGGAGGCTCTTCATCTCCTCATCGCTTATCCCGGGGTTTTCCTCGCCTATCTCGCGCCTCACTAGAGCGGGCAGCCAATCCATGTCGGGAGTCCATCCCAGTCGCTCGTTTATTTCCCTCTTCAAGTCCATTATGGCAGCGCCGTCCCTCATCATCTCCTCCAAATCCATTTGGAAGCCGGTGGCCAGGTTAACTGCCTTAAGCACGTCCTCCGCCGGCGGGTAACCGTACGTGCATATTATGACTGAGTTTTGCACTTGCCTGTAATCCTGGGCCTTTATTAAGCTCAAAACCCTCTCATCAGTGTCGACGTTCCACCTATCGCCCTGCTTTATTCCAATGCTTTCCTGAGCTGCTCCTATGTCCACCGCGTACATCTCACCCTGCAAGTGGCATGCTCCCCTGGTCGATGTAGCGTAAGTCAAGGCTTGCAGCTTGAATGCCCGCGGATCGTGGGCTGGAATCTCCAATCCCTTTACCGTGGCCACCATGTTTTTATCTATACCATGCCTCGCAGCGAATCTCTCTAAGCCATCCGCTAATTCATTGCCGATCCCCTTCCTATACGCTATGTCCTGTATGGCTTGGGACACAGAGCCGATCTCGTGCTCCTTTCCAAGCAGTCCATTATCGACGAAGTACTTCACGGCGGATATTATGACGCCGGTCGATATGGAGTCCAAGCCTAGGGAATTCACTAGATAATTCCATTCTAGAATACTAGTTAAATCGGAGTTGCCCAGGAGGGGCCCGAAGACGGCCACCGTTTCATACTCAGGCCCATCTATTCTCTTACCGTTAAGTCTCTCCTCCCTGCCGCACCCAATCACGCAGCTAGCGCATGGCCTGCTGACTGGGTTGAACATCTCCCTTAGCTTGATAGAGCTCAGCGCATCATAATTGAATGCAAGCGAGGTGAAGTAGTGGGCCGGGACATCGCCTAAGGCGGAGCCGGCATCCATCCATACCGAGCTGCCGAACTCCCTTAGACTGGTGCTGAAAGCAGCCTCGTATAAATACTTGGCGACGTAAGAGCTATGGTTGAGAAAACCAGCTCTATCGTGCAGAGGCACTTGCTTCCTCCCCCTCACAGCTATTGCCTTCAACATCTTGGAGCCGAAGACCGCCCCCATTCCTGTCCTGCCGGCTGCCCTGCCGTTATCATTCATGACTGCAGCGAAAAGAACCCCATGCTCTCCGGCCGGGCCTATGGCGGCCACGCTGTACCCGCCCGGCGATAAAGCCTTTATTGCATCATATGTGGTGAGCCCCCACAGTCGCGAGGCGTCAATGAGCCTAACCGATCCATCATCTATCACTATGGCCACCGGGCCCTGCGCTCGACCCGTTATCACCAGCCCATCTATGCCGCTTCTCTTCAATTCAAAGCCGAATCTCCCGCCCGAGTTTGACTCTCCCAGAAGGGTTGTCTGGGGGCTTCTGCTCACTATTTCGTGGCGGCCCGATTCTGGAAATGATGTGCCCACGAGGGGGCCTGTGGTTATTATCACTGGATTATCCGGTGAAAACGCGTCAGCCGATCTAGAGTACTTACCGAACAGGTACGAACCAAGCCCGACTCCGCCTATGTATTTTCTCCACACGCTTTCCTCCATATCCTCTGACCAAACATCGCCTGATCCTAAGTCAATGTGAACTATGTTGTTCCAATTGCCCTCCATCAATAGGCCCCCTCAAAAATGGAACTCAAATCATCCTCTCCCGGTATTACCGGGTTAAACGATAGCTCGCTGTCTTCCATAGCTTTCC
The DNA here is from genome assembly GCF_055398215.1 of Thermocladium modestius. NCBI lineage: Archaea > Thermoproteati > Thermoproteota > Thermoprotei > Thermoproteales > Thermoproteaceae > Thermocladium > Thermocladium modestius. The sequence continues at coordinate 1,131,954 of NZ_AP043731.1, forward strand.
TCACCATCTCGTCCAGTCGAGAATAGTAATCATCCCTCTTAATCCCCAACTCGCTTACCTTGATTGGCTGACCAACTTTCCTATAGAACTCGAGCAGTCCCTTGATTAGGTGGTCCACGTCATCTCCGAAGCCCAATGCGCGGCTCACCTCCTCATACTTGGACCTAGCCAAGGCATCTGCGCTGTTGAACCTTATCGCGTGGGGAAGAAAGAGAGCGACGGAGGTGCCGTGAGTCACATGGAAAGTGGCGCCGAAGGCATGCCCCAATGCGTGGGCCATTGCAGTGCCGCTGTTGGAAAACGCCATGCCGGCCATCGTCGCCGCCAAGTGCATGGAGTCCTTCGCCACCTCATCATTGGTCATCGCAGACCCCAGATTCCCGATTATCATCTTGATTGCCTTCTCGGCCAAGGCATCCGTCAGCGGCGTAGCTGTGTTGGCTGTAAGCGACTCGAAGGCGTGGACCAACGCATCCAGGCCTGTGGCTCGTATTATTGAACTCTGGGTTGGGGTGAACGAGGGATCGAGCACGATTATCATGGGAACCAAGTCGTAATTGCCCATCGCCAACTTCCGTCCATCATCCGTTAAAACCACTCCAAAGGATGCATCGCTGCCCGTCCCGGACGTGGTGGGCATAGCTATCAACGTCATCCTCGGATTGATCGGCTCGAACGGATTTAATGAGCGCAGGTCCCCGCCTGGAACGGAGAGGAGGTAGGCTAGCGACTTCGCGAAGTCTATGGTGCTGCCGCCGCCTATAGCTAGTATGGATGAGTAATCGCCCCTCACCTTATCATATGCATTGAGCACATCATTAACCGACGGCTCCGGCGATACTTCGCTCCACACCGTGTACTCCACGCCCTTCAACATTTCCTTGATCTTATCTCCGTGGATCGATAATACGTTGGGATCGACCACCACCAGTACCTTGCCGCTTAAGTACCTGCCTAGAATTCCTCCCACGTCTTTGTAGATGTCCCTTTGGTAAATTACCTTGCGTGGAAGGGTGAATATGGGCACTTCACCCATCACCTCAAGAATTGAGTAGGCACTCGCTGTGCTGCCTTGACCATCGCTATGGCTGCGGTCGAGTATCGTAGCAGGAGGGCCATGTTTCCCTTAACCTTTAGCTGGCCCATCAACATGGCCTGCGTTGGATTTATCTTTCCCTCTATTACCTTCTTCCAATTATCATATGTGGCTTGTATGGTGAATGGGGCGGATGCCTTGGCGGCGTCCACCGGGAACTCCACGGATAGGCATTTCCCATCCATCAAATTCAATACGAAGGCGGATAGCTCCAGGCTCAGTCCGGCCTCCTCTTCCACCTTGAATAGGATGGGGTCCTTCCACCCCTTCCCCGCCTTATTGTATTCCTCCGAGGCCGATAATTCGCTGCAATACCTACTCACCCACTCCCTAGAGGGAAACGTGATTTTTTGGTCAACCATGTTTGTTTTAATTAATTATTAATTAAAAACTTTACTTATTAGGAATACTTTTAAGTTTGAATTGGTTTGAAACCCATGAAGGCACTGGCAATACTTCCCGGATTCATACCGGTGAATCAAATCAAGAAGGCCGCCGCACAGATACTTCCCGAGCTGGAGATCACCATCGACGCCAGCTTCGAGAAAAGCGACGCCGATGTGTTGATAGTCACCACGTTCACTAAGGTTGATGCTGGGCTGCTCAATAGAATGCCCAACCTGAAGTTTATACAAGTGGCTAGCACCGGTTATGATAATGTGGATCTGGACGAAGTGAAGCGGCGTGGAATAATGCTGAGCAACATACCGGTGGCCAATAAGGAGGCCGTGGCGGAACACGTTATAATGTTCGCGCTGGTGCTACTGAGAAACTTCGTGCAATTAAACTCACAAATAAGGGCTGGACAATGGCCCGTCCTCACGGGGGCGCGAGAACTCAGGGGGAAGGTTTTCGGGATAATAGGTATGGGAGCCATTGGAACGAAGCTGGTGGAGAGGCTGATACCATTCGAGGTCGGAATCCTCTATAACGACGTGAGGAAGCTCCCGCAAGATAAGGAGGAGTTCTACGGCATTAAGTACGTTGAATTGGATGACTTGATGAGACTATCGGATATAATATCCATACATGTTCCCCTGACGGATAAAACTAGGCGTATGATATCGGAGAGACAATTAAGCCTCATGAAGGATGGAGCGATCCTGATAAATACATCCAGGGCGGAGGTCATTGATGAGAAGGCCCTCATTAAGGCAGTGAAGGAGAAGGGAATAAGGGTTGGGATAGATGTCTATGAGAAGGAGCCCCCCGACTTCAAATCGGAGCTATTCTCGTTGGATAACGTGGTGTTCTCCCCCCACATAGCCGGCGCAACCGTTGAGAGCCAGGAGAGGTTCCTCATGGAAACCATAGCCAATGTATTGAGGTATAAGCAAGGGCTGGAGCCGCAGTATAGGGTGGTTTAGATGAAGGGATACGAGGCATTGCGGGAGTCCATTAGGGAGCTAGACCTACTGCCGGCGTTCGGTAATCCAGGCACCACGGAGTTACCCATGTTGCGCGGAATAGATGAATACTACCTGACCCTGCACGATTCAATAGCCGTGGGCATGGCGGACGGCTACTCCCAATACGCCTTAAAGCCATCGCTGGTCAACCTGCACTCGGTCCCGGGCTTGGGAAATTCAATAGCATTCATACACACGGCGTCCAAGAATAGATCCCCCATAGTGGTAACGGCCGGGCAGCAGGACAGCAGGCACGCCGTTTACGAACCGCTGCTGTACGGCGATTTAACGGGGTTAGTGGATGGGTTGGTTAAGATGAAGTACGAGGTGAGGCACGGCGATGATATACCCATAGCGCTCAGGAGAGCTAGGGCCGTAGCTATGTCCCCACCCATGGGTCCCGTCTTCATTTCGTTCCCCATGGATACATTGGACGAGGAGGCGGTGTACGAGGCAAAGCGGGCTAGGCATCAATCACCCAACTTGATTGATGAGGAGGCCGTTGATTATATAGTTGATAGGTTGAATTCCGCGGCTAATCCAGCATTGATAATGGGATACGAGGTGGATGTGTTCGATGCGTTCAGGGAGGCGGAGGCCATGGCAGACGCACTTGGATGTCCCGTCTACGGGGAGCCGCTTAGCCATAGGTCTCCCTTCAACTCAAATAATTCAAGGTTTGCCGGCGACTTGCTTCCAGCCTCCACCTTGATAAACATGAAGTTGCTGCCCCACGACTTCATACTAATAATTGGGGGCGGAATCACGTTATATCCGTATCTCCCATCCCCATTGCTTCCCGGCAAGGATGTCATCTCCGTTGGCTTTGACGTGGATCCGAGGCTAGGGGAGGCATTTGTAATGAACCCCAAGGCATTCCTCGCCGAGGCTACCAAGAAGGTCAAACATAAGTGTGACTTTAAGAGGGAAGAGGATTTGCTATACATGAATAGGGTGGCGCGGGCCAGGCCTACAATGGGTATCGATTACGTCCTTTACAAGGTGAAGAAGACATTCGAGGGCTTCACGATTGTGGATGAGTCGATATCCTACTCTCCCGCGCTTAGGAACGTGATGGGTTATGGTCATAACAAGTATTTCACGGCAAAGAGCGGTCAGTTGGGCTGGGGATTGGCAGCATCAATGGGCATATCGATAATTAACAAGAAAACCGTGGCCGTGATCGGAGATGGATCCTTCATGTACTCCGTGCAGGGGCTCTGGACAGCCAAAAAATACGGACTGCCCATCAAGATAATTGTTCTAAGCAATGGGGGATATAATATATTGAAGAGCTACGCCAAGAGCTATTACCCGGAGTTGGAGAACGCCGATTACCTGAACATAGAGGCAGGCATAACCGATATAGCCAAGGGATTCGGAGTGGAGGCGGAGATCGCAGGCAATGAATTGCGCGAGCTAGAGTGGTTACGGGAGGGAAGCGAACCCAAGCTATTATTAATAAATGTCGATAGAACCGTTCAAAAGATGTTCCTATGAAGGTATCTATTCATGCCGAGCAAAACATCACCCTTCTTCCATCGATCTAATTAATCAAGATCCAAATTGAGGAGCAATTTTATCCACCTGACCTCCCCCCTGCCCTAAAAGGCGAGGCTTGTCGTCCATTTCTGCCAATCCATCCGGCCCATATCCTCATCTATCCATGTCCTCGTCCTTGTTCTCCGAAGCCTCATCTATCGGCTCGCCCTCTATGCCTGAATCATTCGTCTCATCCTCTATTGGAAAGTCCTCGTACTCAACACCTTCCAGTTTATCGCTCTCATCGTTTTTCTGGCTATTTGCAGTGGCCTGGGGAGCAACGGGAATTATGCCCTCCTTCTTGGGCTTTATCTCCCCTGCGTAATACTTATCCGCGAACTTATTGAAGTAATCCACGGGCAGATACCCCTCAACCACGTTAAATGATGCCTCCAAGCCACAGTTACTGCAAATCACACGAACCTGCTTCTCCTTCTTATCCAATATCACGTTAACGCTTGTCATGCCGCAGTGAGGACATTGAAATATCCTGGGCAACTTCTTCGCCGGTTTCGTGGCCAACTTCCTACGCACTTTTCTTCTTCCCATCGAACTTGAATTCTCGTTGGACCTATTTATTTCTTTTTCGCCCTCACCGAGCCAATCTCCATCCCTCTACTCACCAAAAACGACTCCAGCCATTACGCGCGAGCCATCCCTTCCCAAGGGCTCCCCCGATTTAATAAGCGGTGCCTCAAGCCAACTGACGGCGAGAGATTTACTGAAAGCGCACAATTGCTAGATCGAGCCGCCCATGGGTTTCCATCTCGTGCATTCTAATGCGGGCCCAGCGGCAGCTACTGATCAAACCATTGAGGACACAGTTCCTGCCTAGAGGAGAAGCCGCGCTGATCAATTGATGCAGGAATCCTTATTAATCCAGTCATCTAATCGAAAATCATGTTTCAATTAATATACTTGATAGGGGAGGCCCTGCTCCTCTACCTGCTCACGGGCTGGGTGGTATGGATGAGCGGGAGGAGGGGAGATGATTACCTGCTTCTAGCCACGGGCGCGGCCTACCTCTTCCTGCTAACCATGAGCCAGGTAGCGGCGGTTAGGTTACTCAATATTTCCCCATTCATGGTGCCTGGGGGAGTGATCAGCTACAGCGCCAGCGTGGCGATGCTGGACATAGCCAGCGTTAAGTTCGGTGCGAGGGTCGGTAGGTGGCTGGTCCTCACGGCCGCCGCAATGCAGGTGGCTTACTTCGTGCTCCTCAACCTGATAGCCATCACCCCCGGCACGGGCGGGAACGAGTTCCTAACCTCTAGCGGGAGGATAGCGGCGGCAAGCGTAATAGCCTTCCTGGTCAGCGAGAACGTGGACGTGTTTCTAGTTACGAGGCTTAAGCTTGGCGTGGTTAGGCGTGTGGGCGTGAGCGATCCCATAGCCATGACCATCGATAGCCTGGTGTTCATACCCGCCGCCTTCCTGGGGGTTTTGCCGACCCCCGTCCTGCTCGGCCTAATAGTGGGGCAGTTAATAGTTAAGTTCACCTTCGTCCCTCTCACAATGCTGACCGTATGGATGAACAGGACGATACTGAAGTACGGGCCGAAGACACAAGCAATAAGTTAAGCGGGGCAGGCCATTTCGAATTAACCCATTATCCCCAAATCGCCTGACGCGCTTCTTAACTGGATTGAATTATATGTAGTTAGAGACGTAATTTATAGTATTGGTCAATGTCATTAATTAAGGCGATAAGTACCTTTTCCGCTTCTATGAAATTAAAAAGAACCGATTGCTTTTTGCCGGCAAAGCAATAAACGGCCTGGGCATCTCGTCATAGAAACGTTTTAATAATCGTGTGGTCAATAGACCGAGAAGTTGAATGCGAAGAAGCCCGAACGAGGTGGAGCTGGTCAACGTAATAAAGGAGATAGAGGATAAATACTCCTATTTATTGGAGTTCATGAGCGGAACAAATTACCCGCTCCCCGACGTCAGGGATGCATTGATATATATCTCTGATAAGCTCAGCGAGATGAACATAAACGTGCTTGCGTTGGTCGACAGCATAAGGAGCGGCGCCGCCAGGAGGAGGATTGAGACGAAGGACTTCGGGGAAATGGTTAGATACATAGATGGATTGATAACCAAGGTTCAAAGCGTCCTAAACGTGTCCAGCTCACTCTGCATGCTGTCCGATAACAACGATGCGGTGAGGCTCTGCGTAACTGCGTTATTCCAGGGGGCTGGTTTTTCTGGAACCAGCATAATAAAAGACATAGTGCTTCTGGTCAGAAACATAATTCTCCCAATAGTAACATCGGCAAAAACTACATAAGAATTGAGCGGATAGCAAGCCAACACAATAAGTAGCTCGAAACAATAATTAGTGAATGCCTAGAGCCTCCCCATCACGGCGGGAGCGGCTTGCGTGGAGTCATTAGGAATTGGCGAATCTCTCCAATAACTGAATGAAGTCCATCAACTCATCTCCATCGAGGACCGCCAGCCAATCAATTGCATTGCCTATTAAACGACCATTCAATGCATCGATTACCATGCTCACGCATTCATCAACGGTCTTGCCCGTGGTATTTATCTCAACGGTCCTTCCATCAAACGCGCTCCAAGCGGAGTGGGACAATACATTCAATACCTCTGCCAACACGTTCTCGGCTGCCTTACGTGGAGGCCAGCCCCTCCCCATCAACTCAGCCCACAACTTGCGAGGATCGCGGCGCAGCACCACCATCCTATCCACTAAGCCGGGATCCAGTAGGTCTATTGCCAGCGTTTCACACACGCATCCATCGCTGAAGGACAAGACGTTATTTAAGGCCCTGCTTGACTTATCTGGATCAGTTATAGAAAACGTATTGAGCGATTCATCCCACACGGCATCTCCTTCCCTCAAAGCAACATCGTTTAAATTAATATATTTCAATCCAAGCCTACTAGATAACTCCCTCGAAATAGTGGTCTTCCCAGTGCCCGGCGTCCCAGTAATCACTATCCTCATGCTATGGCCTTATGCGGCGCATGTCCCTGGGAAACGGCAAGGCATCCCTGACGTGGTCGAGGCCGCATATCCACATAACTAATCTATCCATTCCCAGGCCGAATCCAGCATGTTGAACGGAGCCGAAGCGGCGCAAATCCAAGTACCAACCATAATTGCTGGGCTCTAATCCGAACTTGCGTATCTTGCTCACCAACTCGTCATAGTTCTCTATGCGCTCGCCTCCCCCTATAACCTCGCCGTAGCCCTCTGGGGCCAACACGTCGACGCTTAACGTCGTCTCCGGCCGCTGGGGATCGTTCTTGTGGTAAAACGCCTTAACCGCCTCAGGGAAGTGATGTAAATGAATTGGCTTATCGAATTGAAGGGTGAGAACCCTCTCCTCGTCTGCCCCTATATCATCTCCCCACTTGAGCTGCACACCCTTGTTCCTAAGTATTTCTATTGCCTCATCATAGGAAACCATGGGGAACGGAGGTTTTATCCTCTCCAAGTACTCCGTCTTGCGACCTATTATGCTGAGCTCCTCCAGGTTATCCTGAAGCACCCTCTCCACTGCCCTGCTTATCACGCCTTCCCCAACCTTCATTACATCGCGCAGTCCTGCCCACGCCATCTCCATTTCAGCGTGCCAGAACTCAGTCAAGTGCCTCCTCGTCCTGGACCTCTCCGCCCTGAAGCTGGGGGCTATTGTGTATACCTTCTCCAGCGAGTATATTAGGGCCTCAAGGTAGAACTGAGCGCTCTGCGTCAAGTACGCTGGGGTCCCGAAGTAATCCAGGCTAAACAACGTGGAGCCGCCCTCAACCGCGGCGGATATGAACGTGGGGGCCTGCACTTCATAAAAGCCATTGCTTCTGAAATACTCATGAACAGCCGAGAATATGGTGCTCCTTATCTTAAGCACCGCCTGCATTTTTCTACTCCTTACCCAGAGGTGCCTCAGGTCCAGCAGCAACTCCGAGTCCGCCTCGGCGGCGTCCTCATTAATGGGGAATTGCTCCCCCACGAATTTCCATAATATGCTATCGGCTTGGATCTCGACTCCCCCGGGCGCTCGTTCCTCCCTCTTCACTGTGCCGCCGACGTAAACGGCCGACTCTATGTTGAGCCGCGAAGCCTCTTCCGCCAATCCTCCTGAGAACACTATCTGAACTATGCCGCTGGAATCCCTTATAACTAGGAAGACCTTGTTCTTCAAGACCCTTTTCCTGTACACCCATCCCCTCACCACCACGTGTCTGCCCTCCTCTATTGACCGAAGGCCACCGATGGGGGTGACGTCTATATTGGGCAATGCCATATCCATCACTGACTGGATGTTTCCTTGGCTATAGATGACACCACCAGCTGGGAATTATCGTGTGGGCACCTCTCTTGATCTACTTTCCCCACGTAATCGCCGAGCTCGAATTGTCTCTTCTTCTCGAAGCCGCACTGGGGGCACTTGAGAATCACGAATTCCGTCAATTGTGCCTGCTGAGCCGGGGCGCTTATCCGGGCCATTAATGATTTATTAAATAATAAATAATACAGCAATAACGCCAGCGCGGCGAATATAGCCACTGAAACCGCCACTGAGTAGCCCGTTACAAAGGCATCAAATGACATGGTTCGTAGCCGATTATTTGAAGTTTAAAACTTTGCTGCCGGTCCCACTACTGAGCCACGCCTATAGTGTTGCCTACCCCTATTACCAATACCTCGTCCCCCTTTGACGTGTATACCTCTATTATCTTCTTTAGCCTATCCACTGCCGAGTTAACCGCATCATCTATCTGCTTCGTCATAGTGTTCAGCGCCTCCATCTCGCTCATCTTGATCAATATCGCGTATAGCGGAATATTGTGCTTAGATACGGTGGTCTCTATGTTGAACTTCTCCGCCCCTATTCCCCCCATTGCTACGCCCAATCCATCCGTTATGGTACCGGTCTTCTCGCCCTCCAGCTTAAGGGCAGCATCTATTGTTATCACCAGCCTCGGCTTCACATTGAGGGTCTCTAACAGGTAGTTCACGGCATCATCCAAGTGACCAACCGTGCCCCCCGGTCCTTGAGCCTTCATTAGATATATCTTCCTCTCGTTATAGAGGCACTGGCCAATATAGGTGTCCGGAACCACGTTATCCATGGAGGATTTTCCTTGACACGAATTCATGAATCTATAGATAGTCAATGGACCCGCTGCATCGCCTATCGGCTGTCCCTTCACGAATGAAGTTATGGAATTGCTTAATGCATTCACGGCCTCCTTGAGGAAAGGCAACATAAACGTCAATTGATATAGTAGGTAGTAGCTCTTGTACTTGGAGCTCAGTTTATAGTAGTGATCCACTACTTTATAGATGTAATTCAGATTTCTCAATACCTCCACCGCATTGGCCATGTTCTGAACCATGGGTTTATCGAGCCCAGGCATTATCATTCTAACGTCACCCTCCAACCTATCGCTGTACATGTTTATCAAGTACTTCAACTTGCGCACCAACCCCTCCGTCTCTATGTTGGTGGGATCTATCACCACCAAATCCATCAAGTTCCTCAACTCATTCTTGACCTTCTCGCCATCAATTGACGAACCATTCTTGGATCCAATTTGATTCACTGCTCCCATGAATTGGGAGATTCCATTGGTTATGGTTGCATTCAACTGCTGTAGGAAACCATTGACTTGCATTTGAAATCTCATTAATTGAAGATACTCATATAGAAATGGAAAAACGCCGAAATATACTATGAAAAGCAATAAATTGAATAATAAGTAATCCGTCGAATTGGAGCCGCTTCCTCCAAACAATTGAAATGCCGCCAGCACGAACATTCCTATCAACATACGGGTTTAAAACCGCTTAAAAACGTTGCGATATCGACAACTCACCCACGTTTTTACATTCAAAAATAGAAACTAATGACCGAGTCTTCACAACTATTTTTCAATCCCCTCCCACCTGAGGATCCCCCGAAGCCTTTGTTAAGCCCCTCAACTAACGTTACTTAGCTATGTAACATGGGGAATAATAACTATACTTCAATTCCAATAACTATTCCTACAATCACTTTAATTACAATGTTAAAAGCACAGTTCAAGTCCTCTTGAAACTATGCCTCAATTAATAACCAACCGCGCCTCTCGCAGGTCTTTTTCAATAATAAATTATTCCTAAAAAATTGGTGAGTACCCCTAAGTTTATTAATTAGAATAGTTGCTGATCAGCATGAAGCCTGCATTTGTGTCTCGCAGAGGAGCCATTGCCAGCGAGCATCCCTTCCCTTCCTTAATCGGATTATCGGTGCTGGAGAGGGGAGGCAATGCATTTGATGCTGCTGTAGCAATATCATTTGCGCTAGCAGTCAGCCAACCCGCGTTGAATGGACTTGGAGGTGATTTCATGGCAATGATATATAATCATGGTGATGGAAAGGTAGAGTTCATAAACGGCACTGGCTGGGCGCCCAGTGGTTTGACCAGGGAATTGATAATGAGCAAGTACGGCGGAGTCATGCCAAGATACGGGCCTCTTTCCATAGTGGTGCCAGGCATGGTAGGCGGAGTCCACGCGCTTTGGCAAAGGCATGGCTCGATGGAGTGGGGAGACCTCCTAAGGCCGGCCGTGAGACTGGCGGAGGCTGGATTACCGGTAATGCCGAGGCTGGAGGGTGCCTTGAATTCATTGAGGGAGACCTACCATGACGACGAGACCGCGAGGACCTACCTGGCAAATAGGTGGGAAAGGATCGATATGAGGAGGCTGGGAAAGACAATAGGCGGGATAGCCGAGGCCGGCCCCTCGTTTTTCTACAAGGAGGTGGGAGAGGCAATAACTGAGTACGTCAATTCCATGGGGGGCGCATTCTCGTTATCGGATTTCAAGGATTACACGCCTGAGTGGAGGGAGCCTCTTAAGGCGGAGTATAGAGGTTGCACGGTATTTGAGTCCCCGCCCAATAGCCAGGGATTGACCACTTTAATAATACTCAGGGATGTGGAGTCCAGAGGCCTCCCAGCCAACGCTAAGGATCGAATAGATGTGCTTCTCGACATTTATAGAAAGGCGTACTCGTTACGGGACGAGCATATAGGAGATCCACGATTCGTCGACGTGCCGATAGATAGTTTGCTAAAATTCAACGCTGCTGGCCCCAATGCAAATAATAAGATATTGGAGGGAGATACTACTAATTTCGTAGTTATAGATGAGGCGGGAAACATAGTATCCGCTATACAAAGCTTGTATCACCCCTTTGGATCCAGGATAACGGAACCAACATACCAAATAACCCTTAACAATAGGGCAAGCGATTTCAAGCTGGATGGACCTAATGGAGTCGCTCCACGCAAGCGACCCCTGCACACGCTATCATCAATGATAATCGAAAAAGGCGGGGAACCTATGGCAGCCATAGGAATAAGCGGGGGTCACTTCAGGCCGCAACAGCATGTCCTCCTATTAATGAATCTAATCGATAACGGAATGGATATAGTTAACGCGATAGACGCACCTAGATTTTTATGGGATGGAAATGAGGTGTTCGCGGAGGAGGGGGTTGATGCTCCCATCCGCAAAATAAAGTACCCAGGCGCCACCGGCGTTGCCCATGCCATCCAAATCTTGGGACGTGAACGCATAGCATATGCCGATCCAAGGGGAGACGGGTTAGCAGTGGGCCAATATTAATTCATTAAATTCTTAAATTTTCTAGATAAGATCACTTAATCTTTCAGTCCTAGGTATCCGCTTACGACTCGATTGACCTCGCCTATGTTGTATAAATCGACGTTGATGGCCTTGGATGGCACTGGAATTGCCAAGTAATCATCCTCCAAAAACCTAGTCCAGCTATCCGATATTTGCCTGCCAAACATAGCAATAATCTCCCTAAATAGGGCTGAATTATACCATGCAGCGACCAGGGGATTATTTATCTTTATTATGTAGAAGTTCTTTGAGGCACACAGGGGTTTTTCCGAGTAGTTGGCAATTACTCTGTTTCTCCTTGAATCTATTTTATCATGGATGAAGATATACCCATAAGGTCTCTTGGTTTTCAATTGCTTCCAGATATATTGATACCATCTATCCCCGAACTTCAGGGCCGGAATGCCCAACTCTTCGCCCCACTCTAAGTACCTCCCCAAATCGCCGTCGGGCTCCTCATTTATTGCAAGCACGTAGTACTTGGGATCCGGTACATATATTCCATCCTTGTAATGCTCTGGCTTCCTTAAGCACCTCACTAGATATTTCTTGGGTATCGCTAGCTCGGCTCCATTATTTCTATTTTTAATAATCATTGACAAATCATCCTCTCCCTTAATGCGCCAATATTTATTTGGAATAAAGAAGAAATCCGGCCCATACATTTCAATGCCCCTAATAATCTCGCCCTTCCTCATATAACGTAACAATCCATTCTTCATGGCATTCTCTATGATGGAAATCAATAGATTTGCCTTATCATGGTCAAACAAACTGAGCCAATTCCTGTCGGCCAACTTCGGTAGCTCGTATAGATTCACCGAGTTCACCTCATTCATATCTCCATTATATTTATAAATCGCCGTATTCAAGCTTCCAATTAATGGGGAATGCCCATTCCTTTTCCTGACGAAAATTATCAATTCCTTAAAACCACTGCCTACGCTGAAGGCAGGCTCCCTCTTGTTTTCAACCAATCCTATCACGTCGTACCGCCGCTTCAACAGCTTCTTCACGCCCTCTCCTTGCTTAGTATAGAACGTTGATGCCGGCATTACTATAGCTGCATAACCCCCGTCCCTAAGTATGAAATCTATCAAGAATAAGGAAAGCACGTGCAAACCGGGATCCCCCCTCATAATGAGGTCCCCATAACCTCTTGAATTCATTACTTTTAGGATCTCATTCCTATCACGGATCAAGTGCCACCTAACGAAGGGTGGATTTGAAATGATTATGTCCGCTTCATATTTCCATGCGACCTTAAACGCATCGCCGCACACAACTTCCACGTCGGAGTACAAGGAGGATAAAACCTCATGAGCCAACTCACATGGTTGTCTGTTTATCTCGATTCCTATCACCTTCCTGGGCTTAATCAAGTCATTTATGGATGAGAGCATGACTCCCGAACCCATGAAGGGATCCATTATTGTCACATCCCTCCTATACTGCTCATCCAGCATTCGGAGGAAGCTTCTGATAACTGCAAGGCCATCCCTGCTAGTGTAGTAAGATGACGTTCTCTTCCTATCCACGCTCCTTTGAACTTCATATTGCCCATCGCTTAAGTACACCGAATCCCCCCTATCACCACATCCCCCCTCGTTTAACTACTATCTACTTTCCCCACCACTTAAACCTAGCACGCGATAAAGCCGGTATATTAATCTCCCCGGGCTCTTAAGGGCTTCCTTGAATCGGTTCATCGTTTGCGGTTCACTGCCCTCATCTTCACTGCACACGGCTGGTTGACGCGTAGGGCACCCACCCCGCTCCACTCGTTCAGCAATGAACCATGGACCGGGCCTTCAACTCCATCCCTAAAGGGAGTGGGAGTCAATTCTATTTATCACACAAACACTTCCCACCAGCATCGCCTGATGTCTCCACCACATTGATAAGGGGATTGGAAGCTGTGCTTGGATGAGGGGGGTGCAATTCCCTCGAACCCATTCCACTTCCAAGGTAATTAATGCATTGCGGTCAGAGGGTCTCAGGAAGTGAACCATCCCCCCTCACGGACGAGGTCTCTGGCGGGCATAATTATTATTATGCCTGTTGGGCGGGAACATCCTCTCTCAATGAGGTATTTCCTGCCTCGCGAAACTTACTTCCCCGGCGGAAGAAAACTTCGGCTTCAACTTCCCTTGAAGTGCAGCGGGTGAGTCCGCATTCTCTGCCATAATTGTAATTGTGTGAGGGGGAGTCATATCATCGATATCAAGCCAGCGATTCCCCCGATTATTATCACGGCTGTCATTGCCCAGTACATCGCTGATTCCCAGGGCTTATAGGTGAGGCCCTTCATTATATTTGGATCCGTCACTAAGCGGCCAAGAACATAGAGCGATGGTATAATGATTATAGTGTATAAAACCATTAGGTCCAGCATCAATTCCACGTAATTACTATATAAAATTACCAACACTAGAGCCGGAAGGCTCTCCATCAAGTAAACTGAAAGAAATGCCCTCCTCGATGTTCGCCCCACGGCCTCCAATACGCCCCACGCAGATGCCATAGATATCACCACCAGCGCCAGGAAACCAGCCGCTAGGAAGCCCATGGCTAATAGGAACGGGGCTGCCGAACCGAAGGGGGCCAACGCATGCGATAATTCGTCAATGTTAAGGAAATCATTGACGTTCCTCAAGTGAATTCCATCTATCACTATCATAGCCATCAATACCTCCGATGCAATCGCTCCTATTAGCGTCTCCAGCCTCTCCGCCCTTAGATCGCTGGTTTTCAATTTCTTTCTGGAATCCGCGCCCGAGTGAAAGTACAGCATCCACGGCATTATGACGGCGCCTATATTGGCGGCCAGCAAGTAATCAAATGATGGATTTCCGTAAGGCTGTAATGGAGAGAGACCGGATAGCACGAGCGACGGATTTGGCTTGAACAGCACTGCTGATGCAGCTATGCTGGCTGCCAACACGAAGCTTATCGGTAACATTATAATCTCGGCCTTCCTGTAGTTCCTGGATAGAACCACCACGGCATGGAACACATATATCAACAGCAGAAGCGGAATTAAAGGAAGCCCCAAGAGCATTATTCCAATGGATATCCCGGCGTACTCCGCGACGTACTCCAAGAAGTCCGAGACGGCCATTGGGATGGATAAGATGGCCGCCGTCTTGCCGCTATACCTAATCCTTATTGCCTCGCCCAAACCCTTGCCCCCAACGGTGCCCAAGCGACCGGCAGCGTCTTGAATAACGAAGAGGGGAATAGTCAAAATTATCATAATGAATATCATCCTGTACCCCCAAGTGGCTCCCGACTGCAGTCCAGTGACTATGCTGGCAACATCTATATCCGCCATCATTACCAACCAAGCCGGCCCGAACACATATAATTGCCGCCTGATGGTTTCCGCATCTACGCGTAAATTCACGGGAAAGCCATAGGGATCGCCAAATAATAAATGTTTCTAAAGATACTTGAAATGAACGACATAAATCCAAGGGTAACTCGGAGCAAGCTCCATGGCTAGATTACCATATTGAATCAATGATAATAGGCAAGGCGGAATTTTTATAAATAAGGTAAAATGATTGGATGCTATGGTTGAGGTACTAAAATATGACGTGTTGATTCTTGGTTCCGGCCTCGCTGGGCTGCGGGCCGCGTTTGAGGCGGCGCGCACATCCAATGGGAAAATAAGGATAGCGGTCGTGAGCAAGGTCCACGCCATGAGAAGCCACTCCGTGTCTGCTGAAGGCGGCGCCAGCGCTGTTCTGTACCCTAAGGAAAACGGCGATAGCTTGGACTTGCATGGGTATGATACTGCAAAGGGCAGCGATTTCCTGGCCGATCAAGACGCCATAGAGCTGCTCGTTCAGACGGCCCCACAGGAAATAAAGTTCCTCGACCATCTGGGAGTGCCTTGGTCCCGCGATCCCCAGGGAAAGATACTGCAGAGACCATTTGGCGGAATGACAATACCGAGGACCACATTTGCCCAAGATAAGACTGGCTTCTTCTTGCTGAGCACAATATATGATAATACGCTCAGGTTTGGAAACATAGACATGCTGCACGAGCACTTCGCCACTTCCCTCATACTGGAGAATGGAGAGTTCAAGGGAATAACTGCCATAGACCTTAAAACCGGGGAATTCAAGGTGATACTGGCCAAGGCTGGAATAATAGCGACGGGGGGGAATGGAAGGGTATACGGCTTCACGACAATGGCCCACTCATCAACCGGAGATGGATATAGCCTGGCGTATAGGGCGGGAATACCTCTGAAGGACTTCGAGTTTCCCCAGTTCCACCCGACCGCATTGGTTCCCAACGGCATATTGATAACGGAGGGAGCCAGGGGAGAGGGGGGTTACCTGGTCAATAAGGATGGGGAGCGGTTCATGAAGAGGTACGCGCCGAGCAGGATGGAGCTGGCTCCCCGCGATATAGTCAGCAGGTCCATAATAACCGAGATAAACCAGGGAAGAGGATTCATCGATGAGGAGAGCGGGCTTGGCTATGTTTTGCTGGATCTAAGGCATTTAGGCGAGGAGAGACTCAATAAGAGACTCCCAATGATAAGGGAGATATCGATAAAGACAATAGGAGTAGATCCCGTGGATGAGCCTATACCGGTGAGGCCTGCGATGCATTACATGATGGGAGGCATACACGTCGACTTAAGGGGACAGGTATACATGGACGCTGAGAGGAAGATATCGAATCTATGGGCTGCCGGGGAGGCGGCCAATGTCAGCGTTCATGGCGCCAATAGGCTTGGAAGCAACTCCTTGAGCGAGTGCTTGGTATGGGGTCACTTCACCGGAGAGGCGGCCGCCAAGTATGCCATGTCCAAGGCCGGGGAAGCGGAATTTGATGGATACGTGAAGGACGCGGCCGAGAAGGAGGAGAAGAGGATATTTGATGAACTGCTCCACAAGGAAACTAATGCGGAGAATCCATACGATATAAAGCGGGAAATGAATAAGATAATGGATACGTATGTCTATGTATTCAGGGAGAAAAGCGGGTTGGAGGAGGCGTATGCATCGTTGAAGAAATTGAGGGAGCGCTTCGGCAATGCGAGGATAGAGGATAGAGGTCGAGTCTATAACCAGAACCTAAAAGATATAATGGAGATAGATTTCCTATTGGAGCAGGCGGAGGTCATAACCTTGGGAGCCCTCAATAGGACTGAATCCCGCGGTGCGCATGCCAGAATAGATTATCCAAAACGCGACGACGTGAATTGGCTGAAGCATACATTGGCATTCCGGACTAAGGAGGGCCCCAGCTTCTCTTACATACCGGTTACGATAACCAAGTGGAAACCCGAGGAGCGCAAGTATTGAAAATCCTATGAATCGTTCTGGTTTGCCTCCAGGGTAGTTATGGGGTATTGAAGAATCGCCGCGTATCCTCCAAACGTTTGGTCAAGCATTTTCGATTCCTCCACGGCCTTAGGTATCACCTCCACCTTTATCCCCTTCCTGTCTCCCTCCATCACTAGGTTCAGTATCTCCTCCTCCCCCACGTTCTCGCTCACCAATATAACCCTGGCTGCCCCGTACTTTAATGCCTTCATTGCGGCATCCCTGCCGAACACCACGTAATTGCTCTTCCTGACGGCGTACTCCATCAATGTATCCAATAATTCCTTTGCATGGACGTATTCGTTATCCTTTATGTGGCTGCTGGCCTTCCTTATGGTCTCTATGACGCCATATTCATCCGGGCAGCAAGCATCTACTATCGCAATTACCTTATCCTTAAGCCTGTAATCCAATGCATCCTCCTTTAGGAAGTCCTCCTTGGTGGGGCCTGGACCGGAAACTATTATTCCCTTCAAGTCCTCTATTTTCAAGAAGATCTCGTTCGCTGAATCCGCAAGCATTTTATAGAAGACCTCCGCTAAGTGCTCCGTCTGCCGCTTATATCTGAGGGCTGACTGACCGCCCGCGCTATGCTTGTTTGGAACGAAGAACTGGACCTTCTTAACTATCTCCCAGTAATTCCCCCTGAGCAATGCTATGACGGCCTCCCCTCGCTCCACTATTATTATGCCGTACGTGGAGGTGGTGTTGGCGCCCTCCTCAAGCAATTCCGTGTGGAACGTCATATCACATATGTACTTGAACGTGCTTATCTTGAATGGAGGAATCACGACGTAGGAGACCCATGTATAATTGCCCGGGGAGATCATATGGAAACCGGCGAATACTACCAACCCGTTGGGAGGTGCCTTGGGAGTTCCCTTCAGCATGCCTATTATTCTATCTATCGCGTCCTGGACGTGGTTCCTGGTGGTCTTGTCCTTTATATTGCCGGAAACCGCCCACTCCTCCCTGAGCATGTTAACTATATCTGGTATTGGCCTATCCCCATTTATGTAGAGCGTCACCAACGTGGTTGCATAGCCCCTGTACTTCTTGAGCATTGATATCAATATTTTCAATTCATTAATAGATTTTATTCCAGTGCATCCATCCTAATCACATGCGATATTCAGCAACCATTTATAAACCTTTCCAATAAATAAGGGCTCGTTGACCTTCTCCCGCCCTAAAGGGCAAGGCTTATCGTTCATTTTGCTCAGTCAGGGGTGAAGATATCACCAATCAAACCGGAAACCTAATCATCACTGTCCAAACGCATTCCGCTTGGGAATTTAAAGCTTAGCGAGAATACGTAATGCCCTCAAATATTAACGGCCGAATCTCCTTTCCCTACCGGCGTAGAAGTTGAGCGCATCGATCAAGTCATCTCTACCAAAGTCGGGCCAGTACTTATTGGTGAAGTACATCTCCGCGTATGCCGTCTCCAACGGAAAGAAGTTGCTCAACCTATACTCCCCGCCGGTCCTTATCACCAAGTCAATCATGGGATGGGGCAGAAAAGATGTGGGGAGATACTTGAACAGTTCCGAATCGCTTATCTCACCCTTGGCTCCTAGCATGCCATTGACCATGTCGACAACGGACTGAAGACCGCCGTACGCTATGGCTAAATTAAGGAAGTGATCGCCGTAATTGCTCGTTGAATTCATGGCGTTTAAAATTTCATCAACCACGCGCTGGGGGAGGTTTCTCCACCTGCCGATTGCCGTTATCCTCACTCTATTGTTATGTATCCGTGGATCGCTCCTGGTCTTTATCAACTTGTTAATCAATAATTCATATACTATCTTCTTCTCAGTCTCACTTCTATTCATCAAGTTTTCCAGAGACAGCACGTAAACCGTCACGGCCTTTATTCCCATTTCTATGGCCCAATCCAAGAAATCCTCTACCTTATCGGCGCCTATCCTATATGCTGAGAAGAAATCGGTGTTATTCTTGCGCGCCCATCTTCTATTGCCATCAGGTATCACGCCTATATGCAATGGAAACCTTGAAAGCCCTTGATTCATTATAGATCGAGAAATAATTCGTCAATTTAAATGTTTTGCGCATATTTGACATGACGCTATAAAGTTATGCCTCACACGGCGAAATGAACTGAGCTCCATTTTAAAGATGGGGATACATGGTCATCCATTACAAAGGAAGCCCTTCAAAGGCTGGGCCCTATCATGAATGGCTAAATGGAGAGAGATTAACGGGTTTCCTGGTCGAAAATGAAATAGCTCGGACCACTGACCTCTCCCGTCCTAAAGGCGAGACTTGGTTTCTATTTTGTAAGATTTATAGAGGCTAGCGAATCCATAAGCTACACCTTTCTTCCTTACGTGAGAGACTCCGGCGAGTATGGATGAAACCATCTCTATGAGACGCATCCCTGCGCCTATTTTCCCTGGCTGGCCACGCATGAATCGAAGCATTCTTGCACGCATCTCTCCGCCAAGTACGGCTCATCATCGCTGCACTTGGAGCCACATGACGACAGACAGCAATTTATTGATGCCATTTCAGATGAAGGATAGCCGCTCCTATTAAATCTTACTGCCAGCCACAAGGAATCTCCAGTATCCGTGTTAATAACTTATTATGTCCCCTTCATTTGTAGGAATTAGGTGCGCATTGAGGCCATACTTGCGCCTAAGCGATTGGGCCAGCGAGGCCGCATGACCGTACACTGTATATATTGTCTTTGCCTTGGATTCCAATGCGAATTTGACCAGCGATGAGTAATCACTATGATTGCTCAACTGAATGGATTCATCGCTGCGGGCCCAGCCAGTTACCCCTATTATCTTTATGGGGCGGCTCAACTTGAATGAATTCCTGTATCTAAGATCTAAATCGCCCTGTACGCCTGCTATTGCCACTATGGGTCCCGCCTCGTCCGCGCCTGGAATCATCGCGGAGCCCATGGGTTCATCCAATAACAATTTGTTCAATTTATATACACCATAATCTAGAAACGGATCGTATCTCCGCAACAATGCCGCCAGCTCCTGGCCCTTGCCCAAGGGATGACCGCTGAACACCACATCATTGCCCTGCGACAACTCGGATTCAACCTTATCCAGTATCAACTCGTAGAGCTGATTCCTAGGCCTGAATCTATAGGCCTCATTACCGTATGTTCCCTCCATTATCAATATATCCACATCGTGCATGGCATCCGCGCCCCTCTGAACCAAGCTATCTTCTGAGTTGAAATCCCCCGTGATCCCAATTGAGATATCGTTGAACTCCAATACATACATCGCACTCCCAATAACATGACCCGCATTCAGAACCCTTATGCTGAGCTCATCCAGCACCAACAAATCCCCCACATCCACAATGCTGGGGCCCTTGAGGTTCAATCCATATATTGAGGTCAGTATATCGAATGTTTGCCTGGTCAACACGAGATTGCGGGCCTTTGACACGGCAGACGTAAAGTGATCCGTATGACCGTGGGTAATCAATACGTAATCGTACTTGGAAGCATCGAACCTCCTATATGGATCTACCAATATAGATAATCCATTGTGCTCTATGGATACGCCGCCGCTGAACCTTATCTTCAAATCCATTAACGTATACCGCCCATCCATCAATATATAAATATAGTCTCCAATACCAGATTTATACAACTTGGCGCCGGGGCCGGGATTTGAACCCGGGCCCCCATGCGGGGACGGGATGACTCGCCCAAAGGGGCCTCAAGTCCCGCGCCTTGGGCCGCTCGGCCACCCCGGCTCCATTGTGAGGACAGCACATTCCCTTTTTAAGGTTTCCCAAATACCGTGCAATCGATCATATGAAGGCTCAGTTAAGGATAAATACAGCGGAATGACGTTAAGGCCATGGGAGTAACCGAGTTGGGCAAATTGATAAATGAATCCAGGCAAGAGATTGATCTAGCCAAGCTGAATGGAAGGATCATATCCATTGATGCATATAATGCCCTATATCAATTCCTCGCATCCATAAGGCAGCCCGATGGTACTCCATTGATGGACTCGAGGGGTAGAGTGACGAGCCACCTGAATGGACTTCTATACAGGACAATTAATCTATTGGAGAACGGCATCAAGCCGGTATACGTGTTCGACGGCAAGCCGCCCCAATTAAAGCAGACCGAGATAGAGAGGAGGAGGCAGAGAAAGGAGGAGGAGGCTCATGCAGCTGAGGCGGCCGCCAAGGCCGGCAATACCGAGGAGGCCAGGAAGCATTCGCAGAGAGCCATATTTATCACAGATGAAATGGTGAACGATTCCAAGGAGTTGTTGACCGCCATGGGTCTTCCATGGGTACAAGCACCTGGGGAGGGGGAGGCCGAGGCAGCATTTATGGCGGAGAGGGGAAAAGCATGGGCGGCCGGCAGCCAAGATTACGATTCCCTCCTATTCGGAGCGCCTAGGCTGGTCAGAAACCTCACAGTGACGGGCAAGAGGAAGCTGCCCAACAAGAGGGAATACGTCGATGTGAAGCCAGAACTAATAGAGCTGGATAAGGTATTAAGGGAATTGGGGTTAAGGGATAGAATTCAACTTATAGACTTAGCAGTGCTCATTGGAACAGACTACAATCCAGACGGGGTGCCGGGAGTAGGACCTCAAAGGGCTTTAAAGCTCATTAAGGAATATGGCTCCATTGATAGGGTCGCGAAGTCGGTAGGTCTTGAGAAGTTCCCAATGGATCCTATTGCGATACGGGAGTACTTCATGAAGCCCGACGTAATTGAGGTGGGCGAGTTAAGATTCAATAAACCAGATGAACGAACAATAATGGATCTGCTCGTCAGGAGGCACGACTTCAGCGAAGACAGGGTTAAGGGCGCCATAGAAAGACTGCGCAAGTCTATGGATAGGACGGGTGGGTCCTCCACGCTGGACGCATTCATGTAGTGATGCTCCATGAAGCTATTCCCGGCATGGATGGTCGTGAAGAGCTTGTTCGCCGATGAATTGCGGGGCACCGCCATAGATGTGCTATTCGGATCAGCACTCGATAAAGCCATGGTTAAGATGAATTATTACTACAGGAAGGGCGTCGATAATTACTTGGAGGCCGCCGCTAATTACATGTCGCTGGCGATTAAGGAGGAGGCCGCCCGCATGGGAATAAAGCTGAGCAACGAGGACGAGGGGAGAATGATTGAGAGGGGCAGCAAGATACTGGAGGCCTTCCAACGAACACCTGCGTTCGGCTTATTGAGGCCCAAGACCAGGTTGGTGGTGATAGATGAATCTATTGGAATGTATGTTCAGCCCGACTTCTATGACGGCTACTCGATATATGAGGTCAAGTCATTTAATCCCACTAAGACTAGGTACGCCTATTATCAAGTAAGGCTATTTCAATTGGGGTATCCAGATAGTGAGGCCGTTTTAGTGGGATTCGATGGCAACACGCTTGACCCGATCATCATACGGATCAATAGAATTAGCGAGGAGGATAGGCATCGCATTATAATGGATGTAGCTAAGTTTGGATCAAGCAATGGAGTTGAGGGCGAGCCGGACCGCGATGTAATAATCAAGTACTCCACCAGAGGGGGCTAGCGGCACCGTATTCCCCTCTGGCTCAACCAATTAATTATAGTGGGGCCCAGCACCAAGGGCGCATTGGCTAAATCGCTTACCTGCCTGGATCCTGTTAAGAACATGGATATCTTGAACTCCTTAATGGTTCTCTCCATTAATTGAAGCAATTGATCCCTGCCCTGCAGTGCGCTCACCAGGAAGGGGCGGGACATGGAAAACGCTGATGCACCAAGTGATAATGCCTTGGCACCGTCTAAGCCCGATCTTATGCCCCCCGACGCCAATATTATTCCCCGGAACGCTGATTTCACCTCGCAGATGGATATGGCGGTCGGTATCCCCCAGCCCTGGAACACCTTGGATAGCTCGCCCACGTCATTCCTATGCCACCTCTCAGCCTCTATTTTTATGAATGATGTGCCGCCCACTCCCCCCACGTCTATAGCGGCTATTCCTGACCCTGCCAACGCGATAGCCACCTCCCTGGATATCCCATTCCCAACCTCCTTAACCACCACGGGCTTGTTTATGGACCTGGATATGTATCTCACCTTCTCCACGACCCCCCTGAACCACGGCTCCCCCTCCGGCTGGAATACCTCCTGGGCTGGATTCAAGTGTATGGCCACCGCGGATGCATCTATCATATCAACCGCGTTATTTACCCATTCCAGTACCTTGCCCTCGTCTAACCTAGATATCTGTGGGGCGCCTATATTGGCTATCTTTAATGCCGTCGGCGCCTTCTCCTTTATCACGCTGAACGTCCACCTAGTCTCCGGCTTCTCTATTGCTATTCGTTGAGAACCCACGTACATCCCCAAGCCGAATCTCTCGACCGCCTCCGCGAACATGGTATTTATCTTACCGGAGAGCTCCGTTCCTCCAGTTATCGCGCCCACGAGCAGAGGCGTTGAGAGGGTTTTTCCGAACAATTGTATACTCGAGTCTACCTCATCATAATCGAAGCCCGGCATTGCATTGTGGATTAACTGCACCTCGTCGAATAAAGTAGATCCCTCCTCGGCATCTTCACGCGCTGCTATCTTTATGTGTTCTACCTTCCTATCCTCAATGCTGATAATCATCACCTACATGGAATGCTATGCTGGCGTAGCCCACAGTCTCCATCTTATTGGGGCCCGTGTCCCCCGAGGTGGCATGCATCAATAGATCCACGTGCTTAATGCCCCTAAGCTTGGAGTACTCCATGGCTGTCAATATCGCGCCGAAGCCGCAAATGGATATATTAAGCCTATCCATGATATCCATTAATCCCTCCGAGTCCAACTTAATTATGCGCTCTATGGCCTTCATGTCCTTCTCGGAGGTCACGTCATGTGGTTCATAATGGTTTAGATCGCTGGATGCAACGAATACTACATCTTTTCTATTCCCTATTACACTAACCAATGCCTGTGCCATACGGCGCGCTACGTCCAGCGTCTGCTCCCAAACCACTATCGGCACTATCTTGGATCCCGGAAATAGGTGCTGAATGAATGGGACCTGCACCTCCACGGAGTGTTCCCTCTCGAATGCAAAGGAATCAACCTCAAGGCCTTCGAATGACTTCATCAATTCATTGGCAATAGAACTATCGATCTCTATGTCTCCCAAAGGAGTCTCCCAAACCCCCTCATTCATCACAGCCACGGGCGCACCCACTCCATAATGATTGGGACCCATAATTATGAACGTGGATGGAGATAGCCGTTTTTTTATCGCCACATACGAGTGGGCGGCTATTGGACCTGAGTATATCAAGCCAGCGTGGGGAACCACCACAGCCACGGGATCCCCTATCGAGCGGGGATTGCGCGCTGGACCCAATTCATGGTTTATGGACCATTCAATCCTGTTCCTAAGCAGCTCACCATCATCCTCATAAAACGCGCCTGCCACCGCCGGCCGTCGCTTTACAACCATCGAAAAGCCAAGCGTTTCACCCAAATATATTCTTAACCTACCACCAAATTGAGCCGTCAACTAAAGGAATTTATTCTTAGTCCAACCATTATACGGCAGTGGCTGTTTTCTCTGCCTTGGAATTTATCTTAGTCCGTTCCCTACCATTGGATGGCCTATATATGGGCTTTATACCATCGATTATTATTGCCGTCAAAGCGATAACGGATAACGCCACTATCCACAGCGGCAAATCCACGGCCAGCGCCAACGCTATCATGGCCCAAACAGATACCATAGATGCCACAAGTATTTTTCCATCCATGGCTTGTCTCCTTATAACGTATATAAAAATAAATCGTTTAAAAAACATTCAATTAACACATTTTATTCCGAAACTTTCGAAACTACCTTCACATCACTTCTCCATGAATCTATAGATCGTATTCAATATTATCTCGTTAGCGCCCTCGTATATCTCCGTTACCTTAGCATCCCTATACAACATCTCCAATACATTGTCCGTCGAAAGCCCCATTCCCCCCATCATTTGAATAGCAACTCTGGTCGACTCGACGCCCAGCCTGGACCCCAGCAGTTTGGCGGAGTGGGCGTACAGCAAGAAGTCAGGCAATGATTTATCCCTCATATAGGCCGCCGAATATACAAGCGACCTAACGGACTCCGTTTGAGCGTACATATTGGCAACATAGTGTTGAAGCACTTGAAAATCGGCGAGGGACCTACCGAACGCGCTTCTCTGCTTTATATAACTGATGGCCTCCCTCATGGCCCTCTCGGCTATTCCAAGCCCTATCGATCCGACGCAAGTCCTCCCCAGGTTCAGGCTGTTTATTGCAACGTAGAAGCCCTTGTTTACCTCGCCCACCACGGCATCATCCCCTAACTCACAGTCAACGAACTTCACCTCGGCCGTGCCGGTTCCCCTCAATCCGATCACATGTATCGGGCTCGTCTCCACGCACTTGTTCCTATCCACCATGAATGCGGTAATGGATTTATGCCTCTCCTCCTTAGGACCAGTCCTCGCAAATACCAAGTAGGCATCAGCATTCATGCCGGACGTTATCCACATCTTATGGCCATTCAACACCCACTCCCCCCTCTCCCTCCTAGCAACGCTCTCCAGCGCAGCGGCATCGCTGCCGCAACAAGGCTCGCTCAACGCATACGATATAATGGTTTCCCCGCTGATGGCCTTAGACAAGTACTTCTCCTTTATTGCATTGTTCCCATAAGTCGCCAGAGTATCCACAATTAAAGAGCCTTGAATTTCAAGTATGGTAGCCACTCCTGGACTATGCTTAGCCACCTCCTCCACAGTCAATATCTCAGACCTGAAGTCGAGACCTGGCCCGCCGTAATCGATTGGGCCCATGGGAGCTAATAAGCCCAATTTACCCATATCCCTTAATAAATCCCTTGGATATTCATAGTTCTCCATGTTCTTCACAAAGGGATCTATCTCTCGCTCTGCGAATTCCGCAGCGCTTTTCCGAACTAATTCATGGGTCTCATCCAAAAGCGGATGCATGCCAAGAGAAGAATCGCATGGTTTTTAAGCTTACCCAATTAATAAAATCAATTGATATTAGTAAAAAGATAGCCAACAAGCACCTAGACCTTATTAGAGCGAATTAATGATTTATTAACTGACCTCTTCCCCGCCCTTTAGGGGTTTCCCGGGGTCTTGGGGGTTATGCCTCTTTAACGGGCGCTACTCCGTCATGAAGCACTAGGAATGACAACGGCTTCTTAACACTTGATACTACAATACCGATAGCCCTCCCCAGCATGTTTAAAGCGCCGTTCAAGTCACTGTGAAGCCTATGCCCCCTAGGACAATTAACGACCCCCCAGGGCACCTCCTAACCTCTACACCGTGATACGCGCAGTACTTCGAAGTATTATACTCAACAACTTCATACACTTTAATACCGTACTCCCGAGCCTTCAACTCAATAACATCCATTAACTTGCGGTAGGACCAGAGGTTGACGGTGAACTTGTCACCCTTCCCCTGCGCAATGTTGAGGGGGTAACCGAGGTAGATGGTTGATACGCCCAGCCCATACAACTCCTTCACCACGTGAGAAGCCAAGTTCCTATACAGGTGTAGGAGACGCCTCGTCAATTTCCTAAAAAGCCTCCTCTCCTCCCTCCGTAACTCCCCGCACGCCTCACACTCCCCGAGGTTCTAGCTTCGTCTGCCAACGACTGCACCCCGGCGATCTTCCCTTGAAGGTAGAAGTAGTCCTCCTTGGCCCTAACTCCCCTATACAGAAGCCACGTACCATCATCGACTACTACGCTGGCCAAAACGTTTATGCCTAGGTCGATTGACGCCACTTTGTTTCCTTTAGGTTGCGCCATTTGTATTGACCTTCTCTCACCGTGAACGATGTATTTGCTCCTCTTTCCCGTCCTTGCCTCCTCAACCCCCACATCAACTGGCACGTGGGCGTACCAGCGATTCGTTTCCTCACCGTATATGATCTCCAGCCTACCTTGCTTACCGTACCACCTCAACCCACCTACAAATTCGACTTCCAAGTGGAAGTCCTTGAGGATGATCTTGTGGCTCTCTTCATCGATTCGGTACCTATCCTGCCTAACGACTAGGATTAACTTCCTCCTCCCTTCCCCGTCCTTCCAGTATCTAGGCGGTGAAACGCGCTTCACGTGGGGCGGTAGCTTTCCTTCTTTCTTCAACTTCAGTAAGGAGAAGAATGATGACCACGCCTAATTATTCTTTTGAGGGACTGCTTGAGCGTTAACGCCCAGCACACCCTTGTACTTCTCGTAATACTTGTCCCACGTGTCTTTTAGATCCACTTTTTGGTGGGAGAATTGTTGCCTTCTCTCGTGGTTCACCTCGTTGGATAGCCTAGCGGAGGTTTCTGCCAACCTTCTCATTTTCCTTTCCTGGGGGCCGTTTGGTAGGAGGTGGACTACGTTAGTCCTCCTATTCCTATAGCTGGCTTCGTGGACGCCCTTCCCCGGCATTGCGGGGGTGATCGGCCCCCGCTCCTCATCCTCTGAAGATTGACCAGGTGAGGGCGCCACGGGGGGAGTGGATGGGTGGTTAAAAACTATCCCCGCCCCTAGAAGGAGCGAGGCTTGCCCTATCCTTTATCACTATTCTTGCAGATTATAAACTAGAAAGAGGCTGCCCAATTCGAGTGAAGAGGTTAGGATTGAGTGATGGTTAAAATCAAGAAATGGATTATACCCTTCTGCCGCGTCTGCCGCCCGGCGGCCTTATTGTATCGTGCGGTATCGGCGTTGTATCCTCTATTCTTCCTATCATCAATCCAGCCCGCGCCAGCGCCCTGATCGCAGCGACGGCTCCAGGACCCGGAGTCTTGGGTCCATAGCCGCCTGGTGCCCTTACTTGTATATGGACGGCGGTAACGCCGCGCTGTATCGCTGTCTGCGCAGCCTTGTACGCCGCTTGCATTGCAGCGTATGGACTGGGCTTATCCCTGTCCGTCTTCACGACTTGACCGCCGCTCACCCTAACCACTGTCTCTGCGCCCGTCAGATCCGTTATTATAATAATGGTATTATTATAGCTAGCATATATGTGAGCTACTCCCCAATGCAGCTTCTTGGGAACCTGAACCTGCGATAGCTCAGCTGGCTGTTCCTTCGGTGCCTCCTGGATTTGCTCCTCTTGCTTTTCCTCGCTCATTTCTGTTCACCCTTCTTCTCTATGGCTTTTTTAAATTTATCATATGACTCGCGCCAGACCGCCCATGTCTTAGGATCTATGCTTCTCCAAATATCCTCCAACGTCGTGTAAGGCGAGCCGGGTATCATGTGGAAGTACGCCCCCTTCACCACGTACTTGGGCTTATTGTAGTAAGAAGCCGGAGTGCCCAGGTATATCTTTATCCTGCCCAGGGCTGCCTTGCCTTTCTGCTTATCATATGGCAACATTCCCCTTATAGCCCGCCTCAAAACCCTGTCCGGGCGCCTTGGGGTCTTCGGTCCAGTTCTCTCCGGGTTGTAATGGGTTCTGACTATGGTCAGCTTAACCTTGAATTGCTCCAGAATAGAATTGAAATCGCCCGTGACCACAGCCTTCTCCGCGTTCACTATAACCACGCGCTTCCCCTTCAACGCCAAGGTAGCCACAGTGCTGGCCAGCCTGCCCACTACATGATTTGCAGCATCTATCACTAATTCATCCACGTCCGGGACATCCCCTTTAGAAAGAACTTGAATCGACAACTCCAACACCTCAAGTTATTATTCTGGCACCACTTCCCTTTGGATTCCTCTTCACGAGCTCCGCTATATTTATCGCATCACCGCCGGCTCCCCTTATTTTCTCCACCGCATCATCTGAGAATCGGAATGCCGCCACCGTAACCTTCTTACGCAGCTCGCCGCTACCCAATACCTTACCTGGAACCACCACCACATCGTTCTCCGAAGAATACCTATCTATCTTGCTTAGATTAACGAACACCCTACTTCGCCTGGGCTTCTCCAGCAGCTCCGCCACGTACCTCCATATGCCTGCTCCGGTCTGAGCCGATGCCTTCCTAAGGAACCGGATCAGCAATCGCAGCTCCACATTACTTGGACCTGTTGGTTTAGGCACGAAAAACAGCGGCGACGCGGGTTTTATAAAGTTAATTAGATAGGATCCTTGTTAACTTATCCATAGATAAAAGAGGGATAAGTCTCACCTCCTATGGCAAGGAAGGGGATCAGCTGGAGACAACGCTATATTTGATAATTATTACTGATTAAATTCACCCCAACCTATCGTTATGGAATATCTTGCCTAGTATTATCGCGTCTCGGAATGCGGGATCCATCAACTACCGTTAATTAATATAACTTCAATGCAATTATTGTCTCAATGATAATATTTAAACCTTGCATTAAATACTAAATTATATGATATGCGGCAAAAATATGCTAGATGAAACCAACAAAGCCCTAGCATCTAGGTCAATACAATTCATTCTGCTGAGTTTGCTAGCTATAATTACCGTCATGGGGGCAATATCATTTGGCTTAGAAATAAATGGGCAGCAGTTGATGGGAATCTCCACAGGCAATGGATACATAGTGGCCGTTGGGATATATCATTCAAGTGGAGTTATAGACTTTTTTTCAATTAATAATGGCGGACCATCATTGATCAAGTCAATCACGTTACCGGATGAACTATATGGAGTTGCGTATGGAAACGGAGAATTCATGATAGTGGGAACAAGCGGGAGCGGGGGGCCATTCGTGGGTATGGTAAATCCATCCACGTACTCCATAGTTAACCTGACGAATTCGCTGGGAATTAAGAGCGGAGCAATATATGGAGTTGCGTATGGAAACGGAGAATTCATGATAGTGGGAACAAGCAATGGCAAGGCATTAGCGGCGGTTTTCCAGGATGGGAAATTCCAGACCATAGCGATGCCGTCAACATATGAAAGCCTAGCCGCCGTTGCCTATGGGGATAATGAGTTCATGATGGGAGGAACATCGATGAGCGGCGCTGCTCTGGGGGTCTTTAACGCCACCTTCACGGATTATTCCGGCGAGTTGCCGAGGAGCTTGGTCTCGGTAAATGCCATAGCCTATGGGGATGGCGAATTCATGATAGGAGGATTAATTGAATCAGGCAATTACACGTTTGGGGAGGTGGGGTTGTGGGCCAACGATAGCTTCGCTCAGGTAAGCATAGCTAATGCGCAATTCTCCACAATCATGTCAATTCTATACAGCAATTATGAGTTCTCCATAGGAGGGGGATTAACCAATGGGAATGGGGGGATAGCGTATTACTGGTCAGGAGGCAGTGGGGTGACCGCCTATGTGAGCAGTACAGAGCCTTTGTTTCCGATGATAATATACGGCCTAACGCCTCTTCCCACGGATAGGATAGCGTATGTGGGCAATGATGGAATTAACAGTGTCGTAGGAATCGCGTCGCCGCCGCCCATATATAACGTATCAATAACGGTAGTTAATGTATCCTCCACGCCCATTATTGAACTGCTGGGAACATCGATTAAGTCCGACAAGGCCATCCTTCACTTGATGGAGGGCTCCTACGAGCTAACTATAAGTGCGCCCGGCTATTATAATGTATCAGAGTCAATATACGTCAATGGAAATGCCAACTATACGGTATCCCTTCAAAGGGTGAGGTATTGTAGTCTCTCGATTCATTCCATTATAAATTCCTCCTCTATTCCAGCCAACATAACCCTAACCATGCAAAGCCAACCGCCAAATCGGGATATCTATGTTCTGCCTATCAACGGCAGCGCAGTCATAAGCTTGATATGCAATCAATATAGTTACCGAGCCTCCGGCAATTACCTTGAACCAGTAGCGGGAACAATAGATGCGACCACCAACAAGTCGCTAAATATATCGTTGATACCAATAGTGATCTTGGAGATACGATCCCCTCCGACTCCAGGCGAGTATTTCATAAACATGAGCGGACCATTCAAGGCCGAGCTGCCCCTCAGCAATGGATCCTCCATAACTAAGTCCTTGAGCGAAATGGGAGTCGAGTCGTACAGCATGTATAGGCATATCAACGGAGTTATTCAATTCCTGGGAAACACAACCGCTATGTTGCTTCCCGGCATGAATTACATAAACATAACGTGGCTGACCCCCATCATCACGTCGTTCAATGTATCATCCCTCGCGCCCGGTAACACCAGCATTTCAATAAGCTATGCATTATCAAGGCATGGGAATATAACCATTACTTTAAATGGCTCCTCCATATACGCGCTGGGCGGGGTCAAGGGCAACGCATCGCTGCTTTTCAACAAGAGCGGAACGTATGACCTATGCGCGTACTCATGGGTGTACAGCTACGGAAAGCAAGCATTAACCTACGGCCCTCTCTGTCTCACCGAGTTGGTCACGGTATATTATAGATTGGAGGTGAGCGATGAGGCAAGGTTGATCTCTAACTTGAGCGGGTATTACATGCCTAACTCCACGGTGCCCATAAAAATACCAAGCATAGTTTACCTGGGAAATTCAACCAGGCTGGCCTATAATGGATCCACCGTGGACGGCAGGTACATTAATGAGAGCGACTTCTATTTGAACGTGAACTCCAGCGTGGTTTTCCTGCATGTCAAGTGGATCAAGGAATACGACGTAACGGCGAGGATTTATGCAGGGTCCTCATTGATGTCCAGCTTCTCCGGATGGAAGGTGGCGGGATACAATATATCGTTTGCCCCATTAATTCAATTCAGCAACGACACGAGACTAGTGCTGTCCAATGAATCCAACATAGTTATCAATGGGCCGCTGAACATAACTATTGTCTACTACGTTGAGTACTTGGTTGGCATGATGAGGGAATCGCCCCTGGGCATAATTAACTCGACCAGTTCATGGATGAAGAACGCAACATTGATCCGCATATCGCCGTCTATGATGGAATTCAATAATGGAACCCGCCTCTTATATAATGAGTCGAGGGAAATCACGGTAACGGAGCCACTGAACATAACGATAAACTTCAACCTACAATACAAACTCACCAATATAACGGATATAGATGGTGCGGTTTGGCTGAAAAACGAGTCGTGGATCAACAATGGAAGCTATGTGGTGAACAACCCAGAGCCAATAATATATCAAGGCAATGAGACCAGGCTTGTGCTATCCTCTACCAACGCATCAAATGCCTCCACAAACACCTCCTTGATCACAATCGTAATAAATGGTCCACTAACCATTCTGAATAAATACGTGAGGCAATGGTTGATAACGCTGACCGTTACGGATCTCAATGGAACAATGATAGAGGAATTCCCCGAGTGGATTAATTCCTCTTCGCCCATAATAACCTCCATTAAGATAGGCAATTTCACAGCGCCTGTCGAGGCGGTCAAGGTCGAGGGGCCCGGCAAGTACGTATTGATCGCCTTGATGGCAGAAAGAAAGATCAACGTGAAAGATGCATTGGGGCTTCCAGTGCCCGATTCGCGGATAGGCCTTTATTGTGATGGCTACGCGGTAGCCAACGAGAGCAATTATGCAGGCTACGTATACGTGATGATTCCCATAAATGCCCATTGCCTCATAAGTAGGCCAACCATAGGCATGTATAGCATTGCATCAATTGCAGCGGTTATTGCGGTGGCTATAATAGTCCTCTCGGTGATGATTAGGCGGAGGCGGAGGTGATGCACATCAGATGAAAGACACGAGCTCATTCAACATGTTTATAAAGGGGAATTGCCTCATAATGGTGTGAGCAATGAAATAGATATAGAGTCGATAGAGGGGCAGCTCAGGCAAGTGCAGAGAAGCGTTGCGTCGCTGAGCAATGAGTTGGCAAGCGTTAATAAGCTGCTCGAGGAGACTAAGGAATCCATAAAATCGCTGGAAAACACAATACAGGCAGGATCTAAGGTGTCCGTGACGGACCTGCTCCGCGAGCTTGCCTATTTGGAGACCGGCCTATTGGCTTATAGGGATCAGATATCCAGGGCCAGCAATCAATTAAGCGAGCTAGTGGCTCAATTATCGACCACCGCCAATGAATTCAACGAGATAAAGGTAATGATGTTCAGCTCCCTGGACGAGATGCGGAACGGCATTGCCGCCTACGAGAAGACCATAAAGGATACATTGATGCTGGTGCAGGAGACTCAGTTGGAGCTGCTTAGCAGGATCCGCAAGGTAGAGGATGGATTGGAGCTATTGAAGTCCTACATAATGGAGCACCAGAAACAACAAAAATAATATATACCCTGTCAGATATATCAAATTATGTCGTTGTTGGGGGGAGGAGGAAAAAAGGCGGAGCAAGCCATTAGTAACATATTGCAAAGGCTGGAGATGATAGACAAATCGCTCAGCCAGCAGAATCAAACCATGAGCGTGGAGCTGGGCAACATAAGAAAGATAATACAGGGATTGGCAATAGATCTCGATAGGATCAACAAGTCAATACAGGACTCCATGAAGCTTGTCAGGGATGCGATAAGCGAGGAAACGAGCAGGCTGGGTGAGTTGAATCAATTATACAAGCAATTCGCCGCTACCTCCGACACCTTATCTAACTCCCTTATGCAGACCTTAAATAAATCGGATGAGTTGATAAATTCCATTGGAAAATACGTCTCGGAGGTCCAGGCGCAGTTGGATAAGGTTAAGGATACATTGAACAGCGTAAGCCCAACCTTGAGCAGCATAGACATGAAGTTAACCGATGGAGTGGATAAGTCCACCAAGATATTAAACGATTTATCGAGGGTCGACGCGCTGCTCACAGAGCTTCAATCAATCCATAAGCAATTAATGGATAAGCACTCCGAGCTAGACGGCAAGTTAATAGAGATATCAGCCAAGGAGGCCCAGCTGAGCGCGCAGGAGGAAGCCATAAAGAACGAGAGGGCAGATATTGACAAGCAGCGCCAAGAGTTAGAGAAGCAGCGCCAACAGTACGAGCAAGTCATGAAGCTATACTCCGATTTAAGCGGCCTAAGCAATGTAATGGGCGTGTCCATACAAGAGCTAACTCAACGGCTTCAGGAATATGGAAGCAAGCTGGCGGAGCTAAACGAGCGCGAGAAGCAGTTGAGGGAGGAGGAGCTGAACTTGAAGTCCTTGGAGAGGAAGCTGGAGCTCGAGGCCGCCAGGATAGAAACAGAGAACATGAGGCTGAAGGACTTGAATAAGAGGGAGGAGGAATATAGGCAACGCGTGGAGGAGCTGGCGAAGAGAGAAGAGGAGCTTAGGAGGAAGGAGGAATACGTCAATGAAGCAATGAAGGATTTGGAGAGAAAGTCCAATGAATTGAAGGAGGTCGAGGAGAAGCTCAAGAAGCAGAACGAGGAGATAAAGAGCAAGGAGGAAATGCTAAAGAAGCTAGATGAAGAATTGAGCGTGAAGAAGAGAGAACTGGAGCAGAAACTGGAACCCCTATTCACCAGGCTGGTGGAGGAGGAGAGGAAGCTAATCGATTGGGAGAAGCGATTGATGGAGAAGGAACGCGAATTGATGAATTACCAAAGGGCCCTCGTGGTCAGGGAGGGCGCATTAATAGAGCTGAGGGAGAAGCTGGAGGAGGAGAAGGAGAAACTTAAGGATTGCAAGGCGACCCAGTAAATCACGAGAAAAATTTATATCCCGGGCAACTATTGAAATCAATGAACGAAGATCCTAAGAAAATGATTGAGGATTTCTACATTGATGAATTGACGGATCACGAGATATACGAGTCATTGGCCGCGATGGAGAGGGACCCAAAGACCAAGGAGATCCTCAAGGAGATAGCGGAGACCGAGGCGAGGCACGCCGAGTATTGGAGGAGGAAGGCCGATGAAGCCGGGATTCAATTAAGGCGCAGGGTATCCATGCGCAAGGTATTGCTATATAAGGCATTACGGCGATTATTTGGTCTTGGAATAGTGCTAAAGCTGCGGGAGAAGGATGAGGAAAATGCAGTCAACATGTACGTAAACGCAAGGGTGAAGAGCAATGATCAAACCATGGATCCCATACTGGAGGATGAAATAATACACGAGGATTACTTCATAGAGGCAGCCACGGGGTTCAGCCAGAGACTCGGCAACTTGAGGGATACCATATATGGAATGAGCGATGGATTGGTCGAAGTTCTCTCTGCCATAGCTGGGCTAGTGCCCGTCATAGGGGATCCATTATTAATAGCCGTGGCGGGCGCCATAGTCGGCATAGCCGGCACGCTGTCCATGTCCATAGGCGCCTACCTAGGCACGAAGGCTGAGGAGGACACGGCCAAGCATAGGAGCGAGAACGCCAAGCTAGGGCTTTCGCTTTTATCCATAGGCGCATTGAAGGACAAGGCCGTGGAGATGCTTATGAGAAATGGAGTCCCGCGTGAGGAGGCGGTAAGCATGGCGAGTCAGCTTTCCAGCGATAAGGAAACCATGTATAAATTAATGGCAACGCAAGAAAAGGAGGCGGTAAATGCCACAAAATCGGCCGTGTACACTGGCCTTTCCTATCTCTTGGGCGCGGTGCTCGTCATAATTCCATTTCCTACAATTGGACTAATAGCGGGCCGCTACATGGCGCTAATAGCATCGATTATGCTGATGGTATTGGCACAATCCATGTCTGGGTTCATAACGGCCCTCGCCAGCAACACCAGCATTACAATAAACATGATTAGGAACTCATCGCTAAGCCTAGCCGCCGCTGGAGGAACATTTCTAATAGGCACTACGCTTCACATGGTAGCGCATATATCGGTATTATGAGATAAAAACCGGCAATTGGCATTGCCGTACTGCCTTTTACTGACTAGATAGCTGAGCCGGAACGATGAAGAGGCCGGCAGATCTAGAGAATACCATCTCCATCAAGTAAATCAACGAGGCGATGAATGGGGACTAACAATAGCTTGCCATCTTGGCTAGACCGGCCCTTGCTGGTTATTATAACAATCCTACTGTAGTGGGCATACTGCTTCGCGGGTAACTTTGGCACGTAATTAGCCATCTTTATTAGGTATCTATTGAACCCAACTATTTCGAGGTCGTAGAGCTGCATGCCTATGCGGGGACCAGGAACCACCAGATACCTTCTTTCTCTATAGAAACGCCAAATGTTGTAGAGCACCTCACCTCTCACGCTGAACTTGACCCCATGCAACCTAGCCCCCTCCCTGAGCTTGCCGAGCACCTTGGAGCTCAGCAGCATCTGGTAGTAGGGTGGCCTGCTCGACATGTCTATCATGAAATCAGAGCCGCTGGGCCGTCTCGGGTCATAGCTTAACTGAACGGCCTTGAACCGCCTGCCCTCCCGCTTCTCCGCGTATTGAAGCGATACCGGTATCCAAGCCATCCCCACTTGAACCGCGGCATCGATGAGCTCTCCTCTATGAATGCCGCCTAGCTCCACGTTGAAACCGCTCCGCTCCATGGCCTCCTTAAATAGATACGGCAACGCTCGCCTTAGCTTTGATCTGCCCGGCATTGATGCCTTGACGTTGCTGAGCACCTTGCCCATTATCTCGCTGGAGTGGAGCTCTATTATCTTATCTATCACGTCGCCGGTGACGTTTATGCCGTGGCTCTCCAATTCCCTTACTTCGCCGGCTATCTCCGCTAGTATTGATCCATCAACGTCGTCCACATCGAATACATCCCTTAAGTGCTTTATGATATCGCTCACATCATTCATTTAACTTAATCGACATCACTGGTTATTCCCTTTTTAATAATTTGCTGTCGAATTAACCCCGGGGCAGGGGGGCAATATGATGGGAGCGATGGACGGAAACGCATTAATTTAAGGCGCGCAGTTAATAGATCGTGCAATCTGTGGAGCTAGACTCGATAAATGGAATTAGCATTGTATATCTCAACAGACCCGAGAAACGGAACTCGTTTAATTCAGTAATGATAAGCGAGGTGATAGCCTCGATAAAAAGGGAGTGCGCGGAGGCCCGTGGAATCGTGTTGACGGGCAGAACTTACTTCTCGGCTGGACTCGATCTTGAGGAGATATATGGTTTCTCAACTCTGGAGCAGGCGAGCAAGTATTTCAATTCATTGAAGGAATTGGTGGAGGCAATAACTGCGTGCGAGAAACCCATTGTGGCATTCGTCAACGGTTCCGCGTATGGATTCGCCGTGGAGCTGCTCTACTTCATGGATAGAGTGATAGCTGTGGACTCAGCCAAATTCTCACTGCCTGGGGTAAAGTATGGCATAGTTCCCGTCACGCCCGCCTTCTCGCGCATGCTGGGTCTGTGGGGCAGGGCATTGCTGGATCCATCATTCAACATAGATGCCCGAGACGCCGCCCGCCTAGGATTAGTAAATGAGGTGGTGGACTCCATCGACTCTGGATACAAGGCCTCCCTTAATGCAGTGGAGAGGCTGAGCTCCGTACCTGGCGATTCGTTCAAGCTCTTCAAGCAATTGATGATGGGCAGCCTGGTATCAGATGCCATGCCTAGGGAGGAGGAGTTGGTGAAGGAATTGTCGCGGCACGTCATTAAGCCCGAAACCAAGGGCAGGCTGGAGGAATTCATCAAGAGGAAGAGGGAGAAGTAATGCCGGATCCGTGATGCAAGCAATTCCAACTCCATGTAATGAGGACAGGCCTCCCCCGCAATTACGGCAATTAATCATTGATTTCCACGTGCGTTTCGACATTCAAGGCGTAGACCTGCATTTACTGATTCATCTTTGTTGCGCTGTGAAAGACCTGCATTTACTGATTCATCTTTGTTGCGCTGTGAATTTAGCATTATGTGGGGGGCCTCAATGCCATTGCGTATTTGCTTTGAGCATTGAATTGGCCAGCTCCAGATCGGCGGCGGTATCTATATCTACCAATATGCCTGGGTTTGGGCTCTCCACCTTAATTAACTGATGCGTCTTCAATAAGCTCTTCAATCCCTCAGTCTCGTTGTTAAGCAGCATAACTTCGGGGAAGAGGTCGCGACCAATAAGTATGGGGTGACCTATCCTACCGCCATGGGTTAAAACCACCAAGTCCTTGCCCTCCCCATGATTCGCCACCAGCAAATCTATATCGCTGCTCGTTATGAATGGATGATCGCCAGGCGATACAACCACTGCATCGGCGTCGATTAACCTGGATAGACCTACCTTGATGCTATGTATCATACCCCACTCCGGCTTATCGTTGATGATTATTTCCACATCCATGTGAAGAAGCGAGGCGTTGATGGGATTGGCCACAACCACTGTTTTATCTATGGCGGCCGCCTGGAATGCATCGATTACCCTAAGCAAGACAGGCCTGCCCCCGACCTCCTTGAATAGCTTGCCGGGGAACCTAGTAGATAGGCCGGCGGCCAACACTATGCCTCCTATCAGGCTGGATCACCTTTGATCAATTTATTTACCAAGTCCAAGTGATGACTCCAATCCTTTATTCCCTTCTTCTTCCTTATTATCTCCGCGATTATGCTGACCGCGATCTCGAGCGGATTATCGGATCCTATATCTAAGCCAGCCGGCATGAATACCCTGCCCACTAACTCGTTGCCGGCAACGCCGTCCTCTCGAAGCCGCTTCAAGAACTCGGAGGCCTTCCTCTTACCTGCCAGCACGCCTATATAATGAGCCCGCGTTTTCACCGCCTCGCGTAGGGCAATGTAGTCATACTCTATATCTCCATGTGCTATAACTATGGAATCCGCGGCCCCCACCCCGGCAAACGCCACCCTCAATGCATCCTCCATGGTTTCCCCATCAATGGTTTGGATGCCCATCCTACCCATCTCGCCCAGGGAATCCTTATTATCATCCACGGCTATGGGTTTCATGCCTGCAGCCGACGCCAAGCTGCCCAGGCGCGCGCAACGTTGCCACTGCCCACTATTATCATCCTCTCCCTGGGCAGTAGGAACTTTATGAGGACCGTGAACTTGCCTCCACATATGTGGCCGGTGTCCACTTCCCCCTCAGATGCCTTGGCTCCGAAATTAATGGTTATCCTCCTGGCGCATACTCGCCCCTTCTCAGCGAATCCATAACGGCATTAACTATGGGCTCCTCCGTTTCGTACCCGCCTATTGACCCCATTTTCTCGCCATTAGACATCACTATCATGAGCGATCCAGGATCACGCGGAGCCGAGCCTACCTTATCTATCACAATGCAGAGGGCCGCTATCTCTCCCTTACCCACCCTATCCAACGCCTTACTTAGAATCTCCACCTCTGAGATACTCGCTCGCCCTCTTCACAGCGCTTATTATTGATGAATAGCCCGTGCAGCGGCATATATTCTTTATGCTCTCGCTGAGGAGCTCTTGGTCGGCCTCCTTACTTACATTGGTTAGGAAGTCGTAAGTCACCATAATGAAGCCATGCGTGCAGTAGCCGCACTGCATGGCGTACTCCTCAAGAAACGCGCGTTGTATTGGGTGTAGCTCGCCGTTCCTCGATAACCCACGGACGGTGGTTACGGAGCCCCCATCTGCTTGAACTGCCAATACCAGGCAGGACTTCACTGATTTCCCATTGAGCAACACAGTACATGCGCCGCACTTGCCCTCATCACACCCTCTATGCACCTCCGTATAGCCATGATCCCTCAAGAAATCCAGCAGCGTTAGCCTGGGCTCCACCTCGTCCACCACCTCAACATCGTTGACCCTAATCTTGACCAATACCTTCTCGCTCATGACCGACCACCCAAGGCCGACTTAACCGCCTCCAGCGAAAACGACTTCGCCGCACCTAGTCTATACCTATCGGATGCATGTATGTCGCTCAATAATCTAGTCCCCTTGATCGATTCATCAATTGACGCATCAATAGATCTCTGTGCGGAATTCAGTGCATCCCCTATGGACTTGCCCTCAATATCGTTTAACTCAATCAAGAGGGGCTTGGCGGTTATACCGCCCACCCCAAGCCTTGCCTCATGCACGACGCCGTTTCCCACCTTAGCGGCAACCGCCGCTATAACTATGGGAAATGCATTGCCTCCCCTCTTTAGAATTGAGTAACCAAACGCATTGTACCTATCGAGGGGTATATCCACCTCGGCGACCAGCTCCGAGGGCTTTATGTCTGTCGTGTAGGAATCCAGCATGAAATTGGATAGCCTAACCCGGCGTTGACCGGCCTTATCTATTATGGACAGCTCCGCATCGGCAACCATTAGGGCCGGCAAGTAATTGGCGGCCGGATCCGCGTGGGCAAGTGATCCACCTATGGTTCCCCTATTCCTCACTTGTAGATCCGCAATCGTCCACGCCGCCCTCGTCAGCATGGGCATGTTCCTGGCTATTGTGGGATCCATGGCTATTTCCTGATGCGTAGTCAACGCTCCTATCTTCAACGTATTCCCATCAATCTTCACATATCTCAATTCATTTATTCCATAGATATCTATGAGATTGTTAAGGAACGACATGCGCAGCCGCATCATAGGCATCAAGCTTTGCCCCCCTGCTATTACCTTGCCTTCCTCCCCCACCTCCGACAATAACTCCAATGCATGGCTCAAGCTAGATGCCCTGTAATACCTGAGCTGCCTTGGATAGCCGCCTATGTACATCACGAGTCACCCCACGCATTCAATAAATCATCTAGACGCAGCGGTAATTTATTTATGGGCCTCCCCAAGGCATTGGAAACCGCGTTGGCTATGGCAACGGGGCTACCCATCATGGGTCCCTCCCCCACACCCGCTGCCTTGGACGGGAAGATCTCCAGGGGCGTTTCCATGTGGAGCACCTCCATGTTGGCCATCCACATGGCATCACCGAGGGAGGGGGATTCATAATCGCTCCAAGTAAGCACCATTGGCTGGCCGTCGCCTCCATACGCCAATTCCTCATACAAGGCTGCAGCTATTCCTTGAAAGACGCCGCCGCGGATCTGCCCATCTACGAATTCCTTCTTATACATCTTGCCGCTATCGTGTATCACCACGTACTTGAGTATCTTAACGTCCTTGGATATGGGATCCACCCTGACCACCGCCAAATGAGCTTGGAACGCGTACATAGCGGAGGAATTTATCTTATCTCCTGACGCTGCCTTCACCGTGGGGGGCTGGTAGTAAACCGTGACGCTTAGATTGGCGTCAACGCCCTTGGGAAGAGATCCTGGATCCCACTGGGCCGCCGCAGCTATTCTTCTAATATCCATCTTGCGGCTTGGATTGGCCGGATCATAGAAGGCTCCCCTATCGTACTTAACGTCGGCGATGCCCAGCATCGCCATAGCTAGCTTGGCCAGCTTATCCCTTAATTGCCTTGCAGCCAATATGGCCGCGCTTAAGACAACTGGGGCAAACCTGCTGGAGTAGCTGCCGCTGGATATACTCCATGGATGCGACGTGTCTATGCGGGACTCCACGCTTATCATCGATTGATCCACGCCCAGCTCTCCGGCGATGGCCTCCGCCAGCGACGTTTCGTGGCCGAGCCCCTCATTGGAGCCATTGACGAATACATGCACGACGCCGCTGGAGTCGAGCGTCAACGTAACGTAATCCCCCGCGCCGGAGTGGGGATACTCCCTTTCCTTGGGATCCACTGCTAGGTCCACGTAACCCAGGTTAGTCACTGATGGCTCTATGAAGGTTGCCAAGCCCACTCCTATGTACTTATCGCGCTCCTTCTCAGCCATCCACTTCTTGTACTCCCTGGCCAGCAGTTCCAGCGCCGCGGCGTAGTTCTGCATAGGGTATAGACCCCCAGTGGGGGTCTCGTAGAACCGCTGTCCCTCAATTACCACGGGGAACTGAGTTATTAGGTTCCTATGCCTGATCTCCAGCGGATCCATGTGCAGTTCCCGTGCCAACTCCTCCATCCCTCTCTCCAATGCGAAGTAGAACTGGGGAGAACCATATGCCCTATTAAGCCCGGTGGGCGATTTATTGGTGAGAACGGCATAGTACTCTACCTCTATTGTCCTCACGTCGTATGGCCCATTCAAGTTACCGTGGTTCCTAAACAATGCGCCCGGCTCAGGCGGGCGTGGATAGGCGCCTTCATCATCGTAGAGCCTCATCTTGATGGCCCTAATACGGCCATCCCTATCGGCGGCTAGCTCCACCTCCCCCTTGCGAGCGGACCCCGCGCTGCTCGCTATGAAGCTCTCTGTCCTGCTCTCCACCCATTTAACCGGCCTGCCGCTTAGAATTGAGGCTGCGGCGGCCAGCGTCATGTAGGGATAAATCTGGTACTTGGATCCAAAGCTACCGCCAATGTCCCGGGGGGACGATAGGTGTATCTTGGATGTGGGCAGGGAGAGCGCCCTGGATATGAAGTAGACCTGCAACATGGGTCCCTGCGAGTTGGCGATTATATCGAGTTCATCCCCCCTCTTCACTGCAATTACCCCGTAGGTCTCCAGGGGAAGTGCAAGGTGCCTGTGGTAGTAAACCTCCGTCTTGACCACGACGGGGGCGTTCCTGAACTCAGCATCCACGTCGCCGAACCTGGTCACCCTATGC
The DNA here is from genome assembly GCF_055398215.1 of Thermocladium modestius. Taxonomy (NCBI): domain Archaea; kingdom Thermoproteati; phylum Thermoproteota; class Thermoprotei; order Thermoproteales; family Thermoproteaceae; genus Thermocladium; species Thermocladium modestius. The sequence continues at coordinate 1,174,459 of NZ_AP043731.1, forward strand.
ATTACTACATTGGAGCCAGCCGATTCATGAATCAAATTATCCCCGCCCTTAACGGCGTCCTCTATTGTCACCACCGGCTTCAGCGGCTCGTAATCGACATTAACCATCTCAGCTAGATCCACGGCCTTATACGGGTCGCTGGCCAGCACCACGGCCACGGGCTCGCCGACGAATCTGGCCTTATCCACGGCGAATGGATAGTACCTTAACGGAGCCTTCACTGCTACTGGAAATGGATTCTTTATAACCTTGAAAAGCTCCATTGGACCGTATGCAATGCCTCCACGGCTAGTCACGTCCCCGAGATCGATAGATTTTATCCTTGCATGAGGATATGGACTCCTCACTATGGCCATATGAAGCGTGCCTCGAGGGGTCGGGACATCATCTATGTACTGCGTGAAGCCCGTCACTGCCCGAAGCCCCTCCCTATAATGCACGGACATATTTGCAGCTTGATTGCCTTTCCCTTTAAAACTATTACTTCTACTTATATCAAAATATTAAAACGACACATATATATTCACTTCAATGAGCAAGGAATTGATATTCTACGCGGCGGCCAGCGATTGGATGAGGACAGCATCCCCCTAATTACTTTGCCAATCTACGCTGCAATCGCTGCATCAAGCTGAGGCCGGAGGAGCTTATTTCCAGCCCCAGTAACTGCGACATCTGCAATGCATTCAGAACGGCTTGGCCATTTGGATGATTGTTGAACATTATGTATAGATCCCCCTCCCTCCCCAGTTCCAGCAATTGAGGAACTCTCTCGCCTAATTCAGCCGGCGAGTAGAGGTAGTCATACCAAACCTCCCTCCCTCTGCCGTGGAATCTTACGTAAGACGTATCCGAGGTTTTCCTGGCAATGAATGGGAGGCCCGGCTCATCAACCACCACGAAGGACGCGCCGTACTTCTCGAGCAACTTGAAGGTGCGATCATCTATCCAAGAGGCGTGCCTGAACTCCACCGCCCACTTAATCCTGCCCTCCAAGGATTTGGCCGCGGCGATGAAGTTTTCAAGCATGCTCAGATCCAGCTTAAGGCTTGGAGGCAATTGAATTAGGAGCACCTTCAAGAGCCCGCCGTCGATAAGAGGAGCCACGGCTTGGAGGAAGATCTTTAGGTCATCTAAGGAGTCCCGTCTCAACCGCTTCTCATGCGTAATTGATTTTGGGATTTTCATGGTTACGTGGAAGCCACGTGGGAACCTATTGATCCATGACTCAACTATTTGCTTGGATGGAATGCTGTAGAAAGTGGAATCTATTTCCACAGCCTTGAATACCTTTATATATGTCGACAATGCACGCCTTATATCGGGGTAAACGGAATCGACCCAGTCCTTATAGCTATACCCACAAGTACCCGCCAGAATCATTGTCGTGCGGAAAACTCAGACCTACTTTTAAAAATCACTACCCGGTCCGGCAATTGTGGGTCGTACCAAGGAGGGGCGGTTTTTGACTTTATTATCAAATTGAATTATTAATGCTTTTTTAATTCCAGTGCCGTGGATTTATCAATGCAGGAGGAACCAACCGATCCCTATTCTAGGGCAATGAATTTGTTGAAGGATATGGAATCCGTTCTATCCGAGTTGTTGGACTCATTGAAGGAAAAAACCAGCATTGAGACCCCCAATGTGGTGGTCACCATGAATGATATAAAGGAGGACCCGGATTCAAACGTGCCGGGAAGATACGATCCTAGCAGCGAAACCATTCTCCTCAACTATAGGGCAGATCTATCAAATGCCATGCACTTGTACTCCCACCATATACAATTGGTTAGGCTGGGTGCCACCAAGTACATATACATCTCCAGCGAGGAGGGACTTAGGCTTCCATGGGTAATGCGCCGCCTCGAGCGGGAGGCCGATCACATGTCGACTCTGCTCATTGGTCAATTGAATCCCAGAGTAAAGATCCAGTGGGAAAGCGATTGGAGGGCTATTGCTAAATCGCTGGACAGAATCAAAGCAATGATTGAATTCAAACGAAAATGGAATGTCAACTACGACGAACTTAGAGGAAGCAGATCCCAATGATTCCCTACCCAGGAGCGTCAGTTAACGAGAACTTGGAAGCTTAGATGGCAATAATAATTTGGTTCATTCTTACATAACCATAATTTCTCCTCATAGGTAATTGGATTAAACGAAACGATGAAACTTCACCCCACCTCCCATCAAGCGCCGGCAGCCCCAAACTCCCGCATTAAATGCTCTCAAGCTCTGCTCCACGCGCGTCGTAAGCCACGCGGCATTGCACCTCCTAAGATAGATCCTCCCACTTAAAAAAATGAGAATTCCCCTCTCTCCTATTCAATGCATTGAGATGAGCAACGACTCCCTCAAACTCTCCAGCAGCTCTTATTAATTAATCCGGCACTTGCAAATAATCTCAATACGCCGCTTCGGAAGGGATTGGCCCGTCGCTGTAGGGGCGACTTTCCTCAATGCATGAACTTGGATAGTGGAACGTCCTCCTCCTGCCACAGCGACATGTCCCTCACCCTGACTAATCCTTGCTGAACCTCTCGTTTGCCTATCAGTACGAATTTGAGGGAGCCCAGCCGGGACGCGTAGTCCAAAGCAGACCTCAAGCTCTTATCGCCCAAGTCAAGTATTACCTTGAAGCCGCGGGACCTCAGAGAGTTGGCCAGCTTAATGCCTATGTCCATCAACGATGGATCCATGGCATACACATAATAATCCACCGGATTACCGCTGGCTTGTGAATTCATGGCCAGGAAAACCCGCTCCACGCCTATGGCGAAGCCCGTCGCCGGCACGTCTTGACCGCTGTATATCTTTATCAAGTCATCATACCGCCCCCCACCCCCCACTGATAATCCATAATCCTTCAGGAACAGTTCGAATACGAAGCCCGTGTAGTAATCCAGTCCCCTCACTATTCCCAGGTTAAGCCTTATTTGCTTCCCAACGCCGTAGCTATCCAACGCGTGGAAGAGGGATTCGTGGTAATTAACCAAATCATCGCCTGCCCCCGCCTCCCTGATAGCATTGCCAGCCTCAGGGAGAGGCACATCTATGCTGGCCGCCGCAACCAGGTTGTGGGCAGCCTCTCTGGAGAGACCTTCATCCATTATTAGCTTCATTATCTCCTCATCGCTTATCTTCCCTCTCTTATCCAACGCCCGCAGAACCCCTGGACGGGATCGGGACGGCACGCCGTTCCTATCTAGCAAGCGATCTATTACCCTCCTATCGCTCACTTTCGCCGTGGCATCCACGGCGCCGGCCTGCTGCAGCGAGATGAGGGATAAGGCGAGTACCTCGGCGTCCGATGCCGTAGTAGATGAACCTATTAACTCAACTCCGTATTGATGGAACTCCCTATAGCGGCCTTGCTGGGGCTCATCGTATCTCCATACCTTCGTAGTATAATAGAACCTAATGGGCTTCGGCAGGTCCTGGCGGTAGGAGACCACCCTGGCCGTGGGGACTGTCATGTCGAACCGCAGCCCGAGTTCCCTGCCCGCCTTATCTTTGAAGTAATAAATCTCATTAACTACGTCGGAACCAGCCTTAGCCTTCAACACCTCGAAATTCTCGACCGCCGGAGTCTCTATTCTCCTATACCCGAAGCTCTCCGCCGCCGCGGAGAACTTAGCCATTAGGCTCACCAATCCATCATATTGCGGCGGCAGCCAGTCATTCATGCCGCGGGGCGGATGTAGCGTTCTTTCATCCATTGACACTGGCCGTGGATGCGCTGTAACTATTTAAGGTTTGGCCGAGGGGCCGACCATGCGCGCGTTGGCATTAGCATCGCTTATTACTGCGGCGATAGCCATCTCCTGGGCATCCATATTGATACTGCTCTCCGGCGCGAATTCCATAACCATCTCCTTCTGGAGACTGGCCATAGCGTCGCTCGCTCTCATGCCGCTTGCCTGGAATAAGCTCAAGTCCATTGAATCCAGAGCGGTGAAGTGGCTCTTAATATCGGGAATAGGGCTGGCCGTGCACTTCGTCACCTGGATAACTTCCCTGTTCTATACAACAGTTGCCGCCAGCACCACGATAGTGTCGACCTACGTCATATTCGTGCTGCCGTTCACCCGATTAGCAGGTCGCAGGGAGGTGACTAGAAACACCGTGGTAGGCACAGCAATGGCATTGATCGGGGTCGCCGTGATAGCATACGGCGATTACGGGGGAGGCTGGGGCTCGGTCTTGGGCGATGCCTTGGCCATGGCTGGATCGATAAGCGGTGCACTATACTTCGTCTCAGGAAAGTCCGCCAGAGAATTCATGGACACGGCATCATATGGAGTCACGGCATATGGCATCGGGGCCATAATAGTGCTTCTGATCGCCTTATTGCTCCACGTAGATGTATTTAGCGTGGGGATCAAGGCATGGCCCTACATCCTTCTATTGGTGGTGGGACCCATGCTGGGAGGCCACACTCTAATAAACTACTCAATAAAGTACTATAGATCCGTTACCGTCGCCACGTCAACGCTCATAGAACCCATTGGATCAACTATCATAGCGTACTTCCTATTGAGCCAGAGACCTCCCCCCGTATCGTATATAGGAATGGCCATAACGCTGGCCAGCATATATATTGTTATCAAAGAGGAGATTGAGGCTGACCGGCGGAGCTCTTCCTGACCGTGACCACGTAGCCATCGAAGTCCACCACAACGATGGGATCCCCCTCCGCCACATCATCCAGGGACTTGGCCCTCCAATACTCGCCCTCCACCTTGACCGTGCCCATTCCTCCTGCCTTGATGGAGTCCACGGCGATCCCCACCTTGCCGGTGGGCAGTATCAGGCGGCGCGAAATGGGTTTATGCGTGACGGCCCTGGTAATGATGTATATTATGTAAGCCACTAACGCCACTATTATGGCTATTTCCACGAACAGCACGACTGACAGCCCGGAGGGTTCGTAGCGTAGCTCGTACGATGGCGCGCTTAGGTTGGGCGCCAATAATACTATGCCCACCACTATTACGGCGGCGCCCACCCCCATTAATATGCCGTGCGCCTTCCCTCCACCGTGCCACTCCAGCGCTATTAGGCCAATGCCTATTATCAACAGCGCGAGCGCGGCGTAGTTTATGGAGAGACCGATTACTATTGGAATGAGAAACACGACGGCACCTATTCCCGCCAAGTATAGATGCATTGTTATCACTCCAACCAGTATTAGTAGAATCGCGAGGAACTCCAACACTTCCTGGGTGACGGGGTTGGATAGAGCCTCATATAATTGAAATGAAATCGAGGGGGAGAGAGGCACGACATTGAGCGATCGAATTATGAGGGGCCTGCCGTTAACTTGCGTTCCATTTATCTGGGATAACAACTCAGTTAGGTTTGAGGCCACCGCGTTTATGACGCCGTACCTAAGCGCCTCCTCTGGGTCCAGGTTGGTATCATTGTATACGCAATCCATCGCAAACGTTGCATTGCGTCCCCTATACTGGGCGGTCTCCTCGAAGTACTTGGCGACGGCGTTGATTATCTTCGGCTGAGTTATGAATGTCTCCTGGCCCGTTAATGGGTTTATCTCGACTGGTTGGCATGATCCTATCACGGTTCCGGGAGCCATGGCGGCCACGTCCGTGGCCAACAGCACAAGCGTGCCCCCGGACCAGGCGTATGATCCGCTGGGGTAGACGTAGCCTATTGTGGTTATGTTGCTGGTCTCAAATAATTGAACTATATTCAGCGCCGCATCAAGCTCCCCACCTGGAGTCTGCATTTCTATCACTACCACGGAACCATTGGGCAGGCCAGAGTATATGCTGGCCAACTCCTCGTACGTAGTGCTGGTTATCTCGCCGTTCAGGTTGTAGACGTACACTGTGGTAGCGTGGAGAAACGATGCCGAGAGCAGCGGCAGCAGCGCTAGGATTAACCAAATGTACCTGCCCAGCATCACTGCCCACTGGTTCCGCCTGCATTGGACTCCTTCTTGCTCAGCGACATTGCTAATGCGGAGAGGGACGTGGCCTCCATTGTGTTGGGAACCACTATTATCATGTTGTGCTCCTTAGCTATCTCCACCAGAGTGTCCAACTGCCTCAAAAGCAGCGATATGGTGTTCTGGGAGTATTGCTGGGCAGCCTTTAGGTATAATTGCCCCGCCTCGTAATCTGCCTGGGCCAGTATTATTTTGCTTCTCCTTATCCTCTCAGCCTCAGCTTGGGCAGCCATGGCCCTAATCAATGTATCGGGCAACCTTATGTCCTTTATGGCTACTGCATTGACCTTTATGCCCCAGGGCGAGGCATGTTCATCTACCATGGTTGCTATCTTCTTCGCTATTTCCTCACGCTGAGTGAGGAGGGTGTCCATATCCACCATTCCTATCACGTCCCTTAGGGTGGCTGCCGCTATGGTTGCAGTTGCGCTCCTGTAATCCGAGACCGAGACCACGGTCTTCAATGGATCTATTATCCTGAGATAAACCGCGGTATCCACGGTTACCTCCACATTATCCCTGGTCAATCCTTTCTGGGATGCCATGTCAATGGTTATTATCCTCAAATCTATCGTCATCACTCTATCTATTATTGGGACGACGAAGACGACTCCAGGTCCATATACTCCTACTAACTTTCCCAATCTGAACTTGACCAGCCGCTGGTACTCGGGCACTATCCTTATGGCCGATACCAGTATCGGGATCACTATTATGAGGATTATGATGACTATCACGGCATCTATTATCAGACCTATTGGTGAAGCCATGTTACCTTTAATTAAATGTAAGTTATTAAAACTTTTGGTATTATCATAACACACTTAAATATCAATCGGTTAAATAAGCGATGCAGAGGATAGAGAAGAAGATAAGGAACTATATAAACGATAGAAACAGGGTTAGGAACGCCATTACCGGCTACCTAAGAAACGTGCTGAATTCATCGAAGGGAGACTGCATAACCATAACCACGGCTAAGATAATGAATGAATACCAACTGCAGAGGCGGGATCTACCGCTGCTTCGATTAATGCTCTGGGACTTCATGGTAAAGGTGGGAACCACGGCTCGAAAAAGCAAGAGAAACGTCTACAAGTACGTGATATGCGGAGAGGATATAGATAAGCTGGAGGCCGCGCTAAACGATAAAGGCAACGCATGATGACTCTCGATCAAACTATTGCCTTAACCGTATCAATGCTATTATCAGTTCTTCCTATCAATATATTATGCGCATAACACGCCATACGGGTGGCGCGGGATACATTGAACGACACGGCCTTATATCTCAAAATGACCAATGGCAGCGCATACTTGCTGGTATCCCATATCTCTATGAAAACAGTATTATCCTTGCCCACCACATGTATCTCCGACCCGTCATACGCGCTTCTCAATATGTACCTAACCCCATTACTGAACCTGTGCCGCTCTATCGAACCATCTAGGCACTCCATGGCTATGGAATTCACAATGTTGCCAGCTACATCAACATGCATTAAAAGCCAAGACGCTTCGTCGCTTAAAAATATACTGCAGATGATCTAGGAAATTATGTATTTGAAGCAGGACGCGAAAGAAATAAATAACGCGCATCGTGAAACGGCGTATGAAGGAAGTAATAGTGGCGCTGGCCACTCCATTTCTAAACGGCAAATTAAACATAGATGGGTTGAGGAACCACGTGGAATCGCTGGTGCGGGCTGGAGTTGATGGGTTCTTCTTAATGGGGACCACGGGGCTTGGAGTAGCCCTAACCACAGATGAGAAGAGAGCCGTAATGAGTGCAGTGAAGGAGGCGGCGGGCAAGAAGCGATTAATAGCCCATGTGGGCGCGGCCGTCATCGATGATGTGGTCTCGACGTCCCGAGACGCCGCCAAACTGGGCATGAATGCTGTGGCATCGGTGCCCCCGCTCTACTACAAGCCCGACGCATCAGCCCTACATAGATTCTACGAGAAGATACGCGAGTCTTCCGGGTTACCCGTATACATATACAATATCCCCCAGAACAGCGGATTCAACGTAGCCCCAACACATGCATCTCAATTGAGGGACGTCGTGGCTGGAATCAAGGATAGCACAGGCGACATAGGGCAGGTGGCCAACTTCGTTGACTTGGGGTTGGAGGTCTTCAATGGAGCTGATCATGCCATACTTCCCTCCCTAGTCATGGGAGCTAAGGGGGCGGTTTCGGCCATGGCAAACGTGATTCCGGAGCTGGAGGTTAGATTGATGAGGGAGTACGAGGAGGGCAACCTGGACAGAGCCGTGGAGATGCAAAGATCCATAACAAGGCTGCGCGATGCCATCAAGAACTACCCCACTCCCGCCGCGTATTACTGGGCAGCCACGGTTCTCAGGGGATACGAGCTGGGCGGCGTGAAGGAACCATTGCGGGATTTAACCGACGAGGAGAAGAAATCGCTGAGACACGAGCTGGAGGGCATCGCTGAATCAGAGGGCATACTCCATTAACCAGCACGTAAAGAACCATCCCTATTGGCTTATTCCTTCATCGTTTAATTTGCTTGATCGCTTGGGGATTGTCTCTGGCGTGGCTTCATTAGGGCTCCTATCACCGCCACTATCAATCCAACTATGAATACGCCGCCTCCTATGAATAGCATTAATATGAATGGAGTTGCGCCTGCTAAGGAACTGGCGGGGATCTCGGAGTAACCGTACCTGACCACCACAGGGGATGAGTAATTATTGACCAATCCCATCGTCAGCGTGGAGTTAGTATCAGAAACAAATGACAATATATACATGCCCGACACAGACTCCGACTGAGAGGGAGTGCCTATCACGGATAGGGGTTTCCCAATCGAATCGTTATATAACAATATGACCAGGGCTGGCGCCTTGGTTATCGTTTCACTTATGTTTATGGACCCGCCGACGCCGAGCGATGCAGGAGGGCCCAGCATCGTCTTATTGACAGAATTAAGCAGTGGACCCAGCGTCCTCGGTATATAATAGAAGGCAATTCCCACCAATGCCACGCCTATGACCAAGATTACTAACCCAGCTATTAATAAATTCTTCCTCATAACGCCTCGCATTAACCAGGCATTATTAATACTTTTCTAGCAATTCAAACCGCTCCCCCCATCAATGTATAGCCGCATGCGAACGGGCTTAACTGGGGGATTGATCATTACTGATCCCCTCCATAATTCTTGCATAGGAGGTGCGAGGATTGGCGCCGGGGCCGGGATTTGAACCCGGGCCCCCTTTCGGGGATGGGATGTCAAGCCATGGGGACTCCAGTCCCACGCCTTGGGCCGCTCGGCCACCCCGGCATCTCCCTGCATTTCACGGGGCAATTTTTAAACATTATCGACGAAGGCCACGATGCTCTTCCCCACAAGGCGTGGGTTGTCGCAGTTCCATTAAAACAGTTCCCGCGTTACTAGGTCCATTATTTCCTGGGGACCCAGATAGCCGAACACCGCCGTGGCGGTTTCTCTGCCGTACTTAGCTATGACGACGGTGGGGGTTCCCTTCACTCCGATGGATTGCGCCGCCAGCTTGCAGTTCTTCACGTTCTCCAACTCCAGCTTAGCCTCTGCATCGTTCACATCGAAGTCCTTGACCAAATTGCCCTTGTTTATCATGTCGCCATAAACAGAATCAATCAGTTTTAGAAAATCATCGGGATTCCTCTTATATATCACCCGAGCCTTTGCATGGAGCATGTCCACCTTATGGACCGGAAAGTCAACATATATTATGTCTATCCCCTTGTTTCTGAGCTCCTTGAAATAATCGCCCAAGTCGGTCTCCATCAAGGCACAGCCGGGGCAATACATGTCGTAGAATATTATTATGGAGCCCTTGGGGTTGCCAACCGCCTTAAAGACCATCCCACACCTGGTGGCTTTTTCCATGAAATCCCTTATATTGGTTACGACCCACCTATCGCTCATGAGATCCCCAACATCGATTCGCTTAAAAATTTAGCCTCGAAAGTCGAATAGCCCGAGGCGGGACTCAATATTGCTGGACCGAGCCCTCGCGCATTATTTTGCCGAAGGCAAAGTAAGTAAGATATACCCCAACGGCGAGGTATATGGCTGATAACAGCGCCAGGGAAACTAAGTCCTTAATTAACGAGGCGGGCGACGCAGCGTCAAGCATGGATGATCTAAACCCATCCAAGGCCCAGGTGAGTGGAATTGCATAGCTAATGTCCGTCAAGGCCTTGGGCAGTACTGTGACTGGGAACACTGTGCCTCCCAGCAAGTTGCTGGCCACGGAGGCGAACAACGCAACGGGGTTTCCTTGCTTGACTATGAGAACCGTGGCCCCCGCTATTAGATTTAGTCCAATAATGGAGACCAAATAGAGAAGCATCACCAACAACCAGGATACCCAATTTACGTGGTACCTAACGCCGAGCCCTAACCCTATCAACAATGTCATCAAGGCATTTATGGAGTTTATGGCAAGGCCCCACGTGGAGGAGTACATCATGAACGATATGGGGTTCAGGGGAGCCGCTATGTCGTATTCCAAAGTTCCTATCAACTCCTCATTCCTTATCCTGCCCGCCAGGGTGGTTATGGATGACGAGAAATAGCCCTGAAATGCCAGGCCAACGGTGACGAACGCCACGTAGCTCCCCCTCAAGCTAGCCGCGCCGGACCCCAGCGCTATGCCTATGAAGTAGTATATGAATACGGGCAAGGACCAGCTGGCCAGGTTCAGCGCGACTTGGGTCCTATAGCTTATCCACACCTTGAATCCGCGTATTACAATGAATGAATAGAGCCTATCCATCACTCCCATTGCCTCCACCTCCTACTCATCACCCTCCCCTCGCTTGCCACCTCCACCTCCACATCCAGTATATCCCCCTCCACGTAATTGGGGGCCTCACGCATTAAGTCGGAGAACTTATCGACATCCATCTCCAAAATAAACTCATCGCCATTTATCTTGGTTACCTTTATGCCGTTCCCATTCAACCTAACACTGCCCTTGACAAGCATCCTGACTATCTTGAGCGGGCCAGACTCCTCAACTATCTTCTTGTTGAAGTATAAAACCCTGGTAGCCAGCGATATCTCCTGGGGATCGTGACTAGCTATTATTACCAACCTATCCCTTAGCTTCCTTATGTAGTCCAGTATCTTCCGCCTTCCATCCACGTCTATGCCGCTCGTGGGCTCATCCAGCAGCAAGACGTCGGGATCATGGATTAACGCCCGCGCAAGCTCTAGGCGGCGCATCATGCCTGTGCTGAAGGTGGCCACCCTATTATCAGCTCTATCCTCCAAGTCCATTAATTCCAGCACCTCCCTGGCCCGCCGCTTCGCATCGTTTATGGAGAGGCCATACAATGTGCCGAAGAAGATCAAGTTATCCATCGCGGTCAACCTCCAATATACTCCCCTATCCATGGGAGTCATGAAGCCCACGCTCCTCCTAGCCCTTGCCTCGACGGCATCGAATCCATTAACCAACACCCGCCCCTCGTCGGGCCTTAGTATGCCAGCCATTAATTTCAACAAAGTCGTCTTGCCGGCGCCGTTGGGACCCACCAAAGCTATGGTCTCGCCCTTCTCGGCCGAGAAGTTAACTCCATCTATGGCGACTATGGAGCCAAACCTCTTCCTAAGGTTAAGCGCGACCACCGACATTATATCCAGTCCGTGTAACTAATTAAGCGTTTAAATTTTTCCAGCAAAGGATTAATGGATGGACACGAGGAGAGTCGAACCGATTTCCCTGCCCTGAGAGGGAGAGGCTTGATATCTTAACATAAAATATATTGGCACGCCCTATGAGGAAAGCGCGACTGATTTTTAAGTTTGGAGATTTTCTTTCCCAAGTGCCTCTCGGCAAGCGATTAACCGAACTGGCCGTGGAGGAGGTATCCAAGGCAGTGCTGGGGCGGGAGGTGGAGGTGAAGCTATTGCTGGCCACTTTAGTATCTGGGGGGCACGCCTTGATAGAGGGGCCGCCCGGTCTCGCCAAGACGACGCTCGCCAAGGCATTTGCCAAGGCATTGTCCCTCAAGTTCAGCAGGATTCAGTTCACGCCCGATATGTTTCCTAGTGACGTGACGGGGACCTTAATATATAACCCTAAGACCAATGAAATGGAGACGAGGCTGGGGCCCGTGTTCGCGAACATAGTACTTGCCGACGAGATAAACAGAGCGCCGCCTCGCACTCAATCCGCGCTGTTGGAGGCGATGCAGGAGGGGCAGGTCACCATAGGGGCTGAAACACATGCTCTGCCGAAGCCATTCATGGTAATAGCCACGCAGGACCCCATTGACACCGAGGGAACGTACCCCCTTCCGGAGGCGGAGCTTGATAGGTTTACCATAAAGATCGAAATGACGTACCCTAGTCGAGAGGTGGAGGCGCAGTTAATAGATGATCACGCAATGACCGCGGACGCGGTGGATCAAGTGCTCTCCAAGGACGATATAGAGGCACTGCAATCCAGGGCCGCCGAGGTTCGAGTAGCGAGCGACGTCAAGGAGTACATGCTTAGGCTAAGCGAGGCCACCAGGAGGAACCCCGCCATCAGGCTGGGAGCCAGCCCCCGCGCGACCCAGACGCTGGCCAAGCTGTCTAGGGCATGGGCTGCGATTCACGATAGGGACGTGGTCACGATCGACGACGTCAAGTTCCTGGCCACCTTCGTGCTGCCCCACAGGGTGTTCGCGATTCGCGGTAATCCCCGCGATATAATCAAGAAAATAATAGACGAGACCGAGACCCCGTTCCTGGGGAGAATGTAATGGAGATGCACTTGGCTTACCTGGTGTTGGCCCTCACGTCATTGATGTACTTGGCGTTATTCACATCAAATTACTCGGCGGCGTTCGTGATAGCGGGGGCAGCGATAGGCTTGTCCCTTTACTTTTCCGAGGAGCACGCACGGCTTTCCAAGTGCGCCTCAACGCCTCCCACGGTTAATCCCACTGCACTGCGGATAAAGGCGGGAGAGGAACTGGAGCTAGCGGCGAGCCATCCATGCAGGGAGGCCAGCATGTCTTTCCAATTGGATCCTCACGTGGGAATCATCTCCATAAATCACGGCAATGGGAGCGCCGTGGTCAAGGCACGCGCAAAATGGATTGGGGATATAATCGACGCCGTTACGGTCAATGTGAGCGCTCGGGATGTGCTTGGCTTGGTTCGAGTATCCAGGACGCACGTATTGGGAGTTCGCCTAACCATAGAGCCGCCCGGGGCTAGGAGCGGGGGCGAGCGGGGGGACTTCCTGGAATCGCTTAGGCCATACGATTACTCCGAGCCGGCCACGTGGATACATTGGCCCACCAGCGCACGGCTTAACGAGTTGATGATTAGGTCGCCGAGGAGGTCAACCGGCCGAAGACTCGGCGGGATCAACGCGGTGTTGGAGTGGAGTAAGTGCATGGCTGAAGGAACGGAGAGGAGGAGGATAGATAAGGCATTGATGTTGTTGAACTCCATGGAGGTAAGCTCCCTTTGCCTAGCCGGGGAGGAGGGGTGCATCAGGGTCAAGTGGGATTTGTATGAGGTGGAGAGAGCTTACTCTGCGGCGCCCGTCATCTCCAGATTCCTTGGCGCTGTTGCTGCTAGGCGGACAGTGGTGATCACGTCCATGGAATGCATAGACATGGCCTCGCTGATCCTGCTCGCTAGGCGCCTGCCACCGGATGGGCGGATAATACTGGCCACGCCGGAACCGGGGACCCGCGTCGACGCGAGGGGCATGAATGTGGAGATCATTTAATGGAGCCCCGGCGGCTCTTCCCTGCATAACCAATCATATTTTCCCATCAGGTCCACGCGCTTGCCTTTCAAGTGCCGCGCGATGGCTGCTGCGGCCGCCGAGATCCCCAGGGGGCGCGGAATCAGTTTATCGGTGCGCTCCATCGCATATCTAACCGCGATATTCAAGTCCCTTCTCCAATCCATCAATAGGTGCGCCATTTTCCATCCCTCGAACACGCGGATGTTGTAGATGATCTCGGGGTCCTCCCCCGGCCTGGGGGGCGGTATGAGCACGGGTATCCCTTGCAGCCATGCCTCCCAGACTGTGGCCAGCCCTCCCCTAGTCACTATCACTTTCCTACCACTCCCGTACTTGTAGGACTTGAGCGCGGCGTTGGCGGCCTCAACGCCTGATCCGATTACCCTCACTCCCCTGAACCTATATATTTCCCTTCTATATTTATGGACGGCGGGCGGTATTATTATCTCGTCCACGGGCTTGAACCCGTTGAAGCACGCGCCGGCCGGCGCCGAGACGAATGTGAGTATCCCCTTCTCCGCCTTACTGAACCAATCGATCACTTCATCGCCTACGTCGACCCCGAACTCGTCCGCGTATCTCCTCAGCATTACGTGCTCGTGGAGGGATAATACGTAGGCGGGAAGCATTATGGCTGGGTATGCGTTTATGTATAATGGATCCTCTATCCTCACCTCGAATTGCCTGTCCCTCGCATCCCTTACCTTTATTTTTCCAATGGAGAGGTCCATGAATCTCCGCCCCACCGCATCTCCCACGTGAGGTAGCTTCCTCGCGTAGTCCAGAAACGGTCCTCCCCAATATAGGGCCGGCTTTAACGCGTTACCCAATTCCCTGCTAAGCAGGTAATCATCCCCGAATTGATTCAATATGCTTGCCTGCTCCTCGTATATCCACGGCACCACTATTGGTGCGCTCGTCCCCGCGTATCTCCTCACCAGCCTAGCCAATTGATACGCCCTGGTGTAGGGACCGTTTCCGTGATTGAAGGCAAGCACTATGAAGTCCATTGCCCCTCTGCGCGATCCGGGAGGAGGGTCACTTAAGTTCTCGCCTCGTAGGTAGTCGGGGATTCTAGTAACTCACTGACCTCCTCCCCGCCCTGAGGGGCGAGGGTTCCCTCTGGGCGGTTCATGGGTTTGCGGTTCACCGCCTTCACCCTCATCGCTTCACCGCTGTGGGAATTACCCACCCCACTCCATTCATCCAACGGTCATTCATTTCAACATATAGAAAAAGTTTATATAGAAGCGGTCTGAAGGCGATGCCCGATATGAGCTCGCAAGCCTACTTAACGCAAATAGGAGGAGTGCCTGTATTGGTACTGAAGGAGGGAACGCAAAGGGCATTCGGCAAGGAAGCGCTTAGGGTTAACATAATGGTGGCTAAGGCCATCACGGAGGTAATGAAATCCACGCTGGGCCCGAAGGGCATGGACAAGATGCTGATAGACAGCCTTGGAGATATAACTATAACAAACGATGGAGCCACCATCCTGAACGAGATGGACGTTCAGCACCCCGTGGGCAAGCTATTGGTTGAGATAGCCAAGACCCAAGACGACGAGGTCGGGGATGGAACCACCACATCCGTCATATTGACGGGAGGATTGCTGGACGAGGCCGAGAAGTTAATAGATAAGAACATACACCCAACAGTAATAATAACGGGTTATAAGAAGGCCTTGGACATAGGTATAGATCACCTGCGGAAGATAGCCATACCGGTTAAACGCGACGACGTGGAGGTCCTCAAGAAGGTGGCGGCCACATCCATGCATGGCAAGATAAGCGAGACCGTGAAGGACTACTTCGCGGAGCTGGCGGCCAAGGCCATGATGCAAGTAGCGGAGCAGAGAGGCAATGAGTGGGTGGCCGACTTGGACAACGTCCAAATAGTCAAGAAGCACGGCGGCAGCCTCTTCGATACCCAGCTCATAGATGGCATTGTTATTGATAAGGAAGTCGTCCACGCATCCATGCCGAAGAAGGTAGAGAACGCCAAGATAGCCCTACTGGACGCGCCGCTGGAGGTGGAGAAGCCGGAGATAGATGCAGAGATAAGGATAAACAGTCCGGACCAAATAAAGACTTTCCTCGATGAGGAGGAGAATATATTGAAGTCCTACGTTGACAAGCTGAAGTCCATAGGCGCAAACGTGGTGTTCACTACTAAGGGAATAGATGATATTGCCCAGTACTACCTCGCCAAGGCGGGGATAATGGCGGTCAGGAGAGTTAAGAGAAGCGATATAGAGAAGCTGGTCAAGGCGACCGGAGGCAAGCTCGTCACCAACATAGAGGACTTGACCCCCAACGACTTGGGATTCGCCGGGTTGGTGAAGGAGGAGAGGGTGGGCGATGAGAAGATGGTTTTCGTGGAGAAGTGCAAGAACCCCAAGGCAGTCAGCATATTGATAAGGGGAGGATTTGAGAGACTGGTCGACGAGGCGGAGAGGAACCTAGTAGATGCGTTAAGCGTGGTCTCCGACGTCATAGAGGACCCATACATAGTTCCAGGCGGCGGCGCGGCGGAAATGGAGGTGGCCAAGGTAGTCAGGCAGTACGCCTCCAAGGTAAGCGGGAGGGAGCAGTACGCGGTCGAGAGCTTCGCTTCAGCCATAGAGACGGTGCCGAAGACCCTGGCCGAGAACGCCGGGCTCGATGCGATCGATATACTGACGGAGCTTAGGCATGTCCACGAGAGCAAGGATGATGGGTGGAAGTATGGAGTCAACGCGTTCTCCGGCAAGGTAACTGACATGACGGAGACCAACGTGGTTGAGCCCCTGTCCGTCAAGATACAGGCAATGAAGGCGGCCGTGGAGGCCATGACGATGATAATGAGGATAGACGAGATAATTGCCGCAAGCAAGATAGAGACTGGAGGCAAGTCCGGGGAGGGCGGCGAGGGAGCTGGCAGCAACCCACCCAGCTTTGATTAGGAAAGCGACATTTTTTAAATCATAAATTCAATATTTAATTCCTATATATAATTTCGTGCCCACCTGCGGTGGCTTATCCACGTTGTCCAAGCCCACTATGAACCCGCCCGCCGATATTCTGTACGAATTCTTCCCAGAGGCGTATACCACTCCCCACATGTACACGCTCCAATTGCTGGGCTCATCGCGTTCCTCCGATATCTTGAGGTGAATCTTCTTTCCCACCCCTGCTGCGAATTTTGAAGGTACCTCCACCACGGCATTGCTGCCCAGGAATAGCCTGGCCACCCCGCCCTCCATTTCAACCTTAACCACATCTAGATCCGCTTCGAAGGAGTACATGATTTTCAATGCACCAAAGCACTTAAAAGCATTCCCTCACCGCACTTTCATGTCTCTGGCCGAGAGCAATAGGCGATTCCTGGTGGAGGTTGCCTCCATGCTTGGCAGGAAGGTAATGGTGACCACGGCCACAGGCCACTACAAGGGCATTCTGGCTGGCATGGATAATAACCTAAACATAGTGCTGACCGATGCAATAAACGATAGGGGGGAGAGGGTCAGCAAGGTGCTGCTCTCAACCGGTAATTGGCGGGAGGTCATAATGACCGAGCAATACCTTGACTTAGCGGACTTCGCCAAGGAGTTGGAGAAGTACTTCCCAGGAATGATAAAATACGTGGAGGAGGCAAACTTAATACAAGTGGGCGAGAGCGTTAGAGTGACACAGAATGGGGTGGAGGGATCTGGACTGACCGCCAAGCGCGTGAAGGAATTATTTGATAACTACCTAAAGCGACGACAATGAATGGGAGGCATCGTGGGCGAGGATGTTCGAGATAACCGATAAGGACGATGCGGCGAGGATAGGGCTGCTCCACACGCTCCACGGCGTCATACGAACGCCCACGATGTTCCCGGTGATAAACCCATCAAAGCAGATAATACCGCTGGACCGCTTGAAGCGGGCCGGGTTTAACCATTTCATAACCAATGCATACTTGATACGAAATAATTATGGAGACGTGGCGGCGGAGACTGGGATTCACGGCTTATTCAACTGGGATGGGCCGATAATGACTGATTCAGGCGCGTATCAATTGATGCAGTACGGCTATATAGACGTTGACCCGGACGAGATAATAACGTACCAGGTAAGGCTGGGGACGGATATAGGGGTTATACTGGACCTGCCCACCAGCATTGGGACTCCCAGGGACGTAGTATACATTGAGGTGGAGGAGACTATTAGGAGGGCGCGGCGGGCATTGCTGCAGCTGGAGGACGAGGACCCAAATCACAGAATGCTCAGGGTGGGTCCCCTCCAAGGCGGCACTTACTTGGACTTGCTGGCTCGCTCCTCCCGGGTAATGGGTAGGCTCGATTTCGATTTATACGCGATAGGCAGTCCGACTACCCTACTGGAGGAGTATGAGCTGGATGGAATAGCAAAGATGATAATAACGGCCAAGCTGAACGTGCCCGCCGGGAAGCCCATACACCTCTTCGGCGCGGGCCATCCATTGATAATACCGCTGGCTGTTCTGCTCGGGGTAGATCTCTTCGATTCGGCGTCGTACGTGTTGTTCGCCAGGGATGAGCGGTTAATCATGAGGGACAGGACGGTGAGGCTCAATGAATTGGATGATGATTACGTCCTCCACGCCTGCGGGGATTGCGAGAAGTCGATTAGGGAGATCAAGGAGCTGCCCAAGGACGAGCAGGAACGATTGCTGGCCCTCCATAACCTATACACCATAGCGGAGGAACTACAGGAGGTTAGGCAGCGAATACGCGAAGGCTCTCTCTGGGATTACGTGGAGGGCAAGGCAAGGCAGAACATAAAGCTCTACAAGGCTTACAGGTTAATAAGGAGCTGGGGATTCAAGAAATTAATTGCCAAGCTGGGCAGCGAGACTAAGGCCAATACGCATGAACTGGCCGTCTTCGACGCGGTGGACGCCGGCCGCCCCGAGGTGATCCTATTCAAGGAGAAGGCGGGGAGGATGGAGATGAGCGAGAAAGCGATCATCATAGTGGGATACGACGAGAAGCCCATAATACGATCCCCCCTGGCGCCCCTCCTGGAGAGAATAGCTAGGTGCGGCGTCAAGGTCTACATCTATGACGGGGCGCTGGGGGCTGTGCCCCTTGAATTAAGCGACGTATACCCAGTGCCACAAATAACAGGCTACGCTATGGCGAGCGTGGAGGTGGCGGGAAGCGATGTTGTGGTCGTTACGAGCGAGGAGGCTAGGAAGAAGGCAGAGCGAGTGACCACTAGTGGAAGAAAGAGGCTTTTCGTGATTCCCAGCTATAAGGTGATCTACTCCTACGCCGATGAATTGATAAGAAGCATTTCATGCGTTGAGTAGCATCATATGTAGAGCGAGGTATCCTTGCGGCCCTCCATCTGCTTCATCTGCTTCTGGATCTCTTCCTCCAATGCCTGGGCGTCCTCGTATAGCTTGGCCAGATCTAGCTTTACGTTGAACTTGCTGGAGAAGTAAGATAGACCAGTTGCGGCGGCCCTGGGATCTGCAAGGGATGGATTAGCGTATGGCAGTATAGCCATGGCGGGGTATGACTTGGACGCGAATTCGTTCATCATTATGGCAAGGGGCCCCAGCACCAAGTAATTATCGTTCAATAAATTCTCCGCCACGTCCCTCCTAGTGGAGATCACCTTCACCCCCAACTCGTCGCGCGGATCCCTTAGAGAGACATCAAGGCCGCCGAACAACACTACGTTCTTGAAGCCCGAGGCAATGACCCACTTGGCCAATTCCCTGGACGCCGAGAATAACTGCCTATCCGGTATTCCATAATTGAATAATGCAACCGTGATTCCATTACCTGGACAATTATAGATATCGCCCGGCGACGATAGGATTCCCTTCATATACGACGTGTAGGGCATGGCTACTCCCATGAATCCTATCCTCTCGCACGGCATAGTGGTCACCAAGTGGCGGACAGCTAGGTAACCCACCAGCCCTATTCCATGGAATCCAGTGATGAAGAAGTCCACATCAAATATGGGCTTATTGAGAATTATGCTAGGCATTGGACATCTCCTCCAGCCGCCGCAGTCTCTCTATCACGTTTAGCAACGCGGGTATCTCCGCGTCCGCGTTTACCATCTCCAGCGCCGAGCCGTCCACCAGGCAGGTAAAGCCATGCTGCGAGGCCTCGCTGTCCGGGTACCTCCTGAAACACATGGGACAAACATAGAACGATGAATCGTGCAGCGACTTAACCACCTGCTCCAGCTTACCTCTCGTCTCCTTTATCACCCACTTAATGAATTTATTCATGCTTTCATAGTTTATGCTCCACCGTATCTCCTGCATCCCGCCGTATTCCATGGTTTCCTTACCCTTCACTACCAAGCCAACTCCATTCAATAAATGAAGCACTCTACGCACCTCTATTGCATTCACGCCAAGAGTGGATGCTATCTTCTCGTCGGGCATCGCCTCATCCTTGCTTAACAAGGTGTTTACTATGGCCACGGCCAGCTTGCCTAACTCTGGATTATCATACTCTATGGTTATCCTCCTATAAACGTACTCCGTTACCATGTTCGCCAACTGCTGCTGCACGACGTGGCCCAGCCTCAATGCTTTAAAAAGTTGAGCGCATTAATTAAGCTGCCAACGATAAATACCCCCCCTCCTCGCTCACTGTGTGCAGGAACCCGTCTTGGCCAGCTTCACCAGATTATCTAGGAATTGATTTAGCTTGCTCTCTATGTAACCCTCTATTATCCTTTGGCCTACCGCAGCCATTATTCCGCTCATGCTTAGATCCGCGTCGTAAGATACATTGCCATCTCCTATCTTGGCCACTATGTTGGCGTCCAACGTGGTTCCAGGCCCCTTACTCTTCAGCCTCAACTTGATGGAGCGGGTCTCATTATCCACTTGAATTATCGAGATCGAGGTATTGAAATCCCCCCTCACTGGACCCATGTGAACGAACAATTTCATCTCGTAATCCTGGCCCACCTTCTTCACCTCCTTAACGTCTGGAACGCACTTAACCACGTCATCCAATCTCTCAATTATTAATTTCCACATCTCGTCCGACCCTATATCCATCGGACGCTGGCCTGTCAGCTTCATGGAATAATGAAGCGGCATTCGCTTTAAAGCTTTCCCGAGAAACGCATTTAATTAAACGGGCGCCAATCACGCAATGATCTGCACCACAGTTAATGGCAAGTATGAGACCGAGATATTCTCGAGGGCGGATTACATAGTTTTAATCAAGGATGGGAAAATAATATACAAGGAGGAAAACCCAGCCCTCCACGTGAAGGAAAGAAGACCAACCGTGGCCAAGCGATGCATGGAGCTGGGCGCGCAAGTCATTGTGGCGCCGCATGGATCGCTCTGCCTTCCATCATACATGATCCTCTCCAAGGGCGGGAAGGCAATGTACGTGACCAAGACTGGGGAGGCGGTTGATGAATTGAGAGTATGGCCCATTAACGCGGGCGAGGTGGCTTACTCCTCACTACTAGCAGTTTGGGAACGGATTAGCCGTGGCTGAGGGTAATTATTGATTAGGTAAATGCCGAGCCCTGGGATTCAATCAAACGACTTACTGGGCTCCCATCATCCTCGCTATATCGTATATTATGGCCGGTTTCCAATAGAGTGCGCTGCGCTCCCTGAGTATCCCGATTATCCAAACGACGAGGAAACCGAGCCCTATTAAGGTGCCGAGCACCACCGATATTATTAGGTGCAGGATCGGTATGAATATGAATGGAATTGATATGATGCCGAGCACCACCTCCACCACTATTATAAATAATCCGAAGGAGATGCTGAGGTAAGACCAATGCTTCACGTAATTGGAGTTGGGCTTCATTACGAGGCCCAGTATTCCTCCCACCAACGGTATCACCCAAGCTATCAATGCCCAGGTATGCTCCTCGTTATCGACTTGAGCCATGGGATCATAGATGATGATCCGTTTATAAAGATTGCTTAAGAAACATAACCAGTTAAGCAACAGAATAATAGACACGTCGCTCCCGCGAATACCGAGAGAACATCGGGGAATAGTTTTAAGCCTCCTTAATTAGACGAGCGCGTGGATGTATTGGAGCACCGCAGGGCCCTCATCAAGTACTTCAAACTCAGCCACGAGGTTGGGCTGAATACCTTGATGGGGGGAAATGCCAGCATTAGAATGGGCAACCGCGTGTTGATTACTCCAACCAACGCTCCGAAGACGGAATTAACGGAGGAGGACCTAGTGGAGATAGACCTGGATGGCAATGCAATCCTGGGCAATAAACGACCATCTAGTGAGTGGAGAATGCACGTGATGATATATAAGTCGACCAGTTACGGCGCGGTGTTCCACGCCCACCCGCCCAATGTCTTGACAATAATGAACGCTGGAATCCCACTGGATGAATCGTTCAGCGAGCTCAAGTCATACGCCCACGGCGTGGCCGTGGTGCCCTACATAGAGCCAGGCACGCAGGAGTTGGCCGATAAAGTTGCGGAAGCAATGGCTAGGGGAGCCGACTTGGTGATGTTAGAAAAACACGGGGCCGTGGCCGCCGCCGCATCAATACAGGAAGCATTCAATAAAATGGAAGTACTGGAAATGATAGCATACGTAACCCTCTCCTCGACTAACGCTAAAAAAGCAATGCGCAATATTCCATGAAGCCCAAAACCCCTTCTTCACTAAATCGCCAGCGGATCTCTCTTCATTCTATTAATGATTCATTCCCCTAATTTCCACATTTATCCGACGCTTTTAGATTTAACTCATTGGAGGGTTAAGGGATGAACTGAGAAGCCCGGCCCACGAGGACAGAGTAGTTCGCCCTAGATGGAAAGAGCATAAAGGATAAAAATGGTTACTGAATATCCACTATATCTGCTTATTTCAATTATTTCCTCATTCTAAGTGCCTTCATAACCATAACATGCCTATAATGGCATAAGTATCTTGTTGAATGCGATGTAACTGAAAATAATATGAAAGAGAAATAACGTTTTGAAAAATTCTATTCTTACTAATCTGAGTTATTGATGATTATTTAGTGCTCTCACTTCCTCCGCATAATTCTCCATAGTATTGTCTCAAGGCCCTTTTATAGTTAGGTATAAGACCCTTATCCTCTTCCAGTATGTAAGACGCTAAAAGACATACTGCCTTCTTCATCATATCTAGATCATTGAGAGTTAAGATGAAGAAGAGTAAAGAAGCTGGATCCTTTGTCCTTTTGTACACTTCATCAAGTATTTCATAGCTCTCTTGCAGCTCACCTATTACCCTCAATGAACTCGCTAGCTGTATAAGGCACATGTCCTTATGCTCTCCGTTTAATCCCTTTTCCAATGCAAGCCTATACAATGGTATTGCTTCTTTCTCTTTCCCTAAGTAATCCAAGACATTGGCATATTCGTATATAAGCCGTGGATCATTACCATATTCCTCATAAAGTCTCTTAAAATATTCCTCAATCCTCTCATCCGGTTCTTCATATCCCTTCCTTATTAACTCCTCTATATCATTTACCATTTATTATGAAGTTAATAGCAACTTAAATTGTTTCTCTCTCATTAAGATCCATTAAGGCTATGATGTCGGAGCTATTTTTCATGGTTACAAGAAAGACTGCCAAAATAGAAATAAAAAAGAATTAATAGATAATTCCTTGCCATGCTCTTTGCATATAATGTATCGAGAATAGCGCATGGGCTTGGTACAGCATGCTATAAACGTGATGCTGATAGAAATATCTAAGTATTGAGAAGTATTTGAGGGAAGTTATTTAGAGGCTCATTAATGGGCTTAAATAGAGCTTAAATATTGGAGAGTAAAAGTGGAGTACCGTGAGTAGGGCGGCCAGGATCAAATCATTGCTTTATAGGAAGCTCTTTCATTTGATTCTCTCCGTTTTCCTTATAATTCCATTTGTAATAGAGTTACAGCTCCAATTAATCACGTATTACTATCTTGTGCTGCTCATATTGGCAGCCATGCTTTATGCAACTCAATTGAAGAGACCCATAATATCCATGGTTATAAGCCAGGCATTGGATGATGCGCGGAAATCCATCAGGGAGCAATTGGTGAGGGTATTGAGCACAATACAGCGAAGCGGGGAGGGCGAGGTTCTTTTCACGTTTAACAAGTTAGAGAGCGTGTTCAACGAGACCCTGAACAGCATAGAGAGGGATTATGAGAAGAGGGGGGGTTACTTGGGAGTGTTGATGGGATCCGTGGGGGTCTATGCGTCCTACACCGCCTTCGGTCAGTTGGCCGTCTACGGCATACTTGCATTGATATTCTACGATACATTCAGCGCATTGATTGGAACCGCGTTCGGAAAGCATAAGCTGCCCTACACTAGTTCCACGGTGGAAGGGGCGATCGGCGGATTGCTGGTGTACGCGGCCGTGTTATCCATCTTCAATTTCAATATTTTGGACTTGATAGTGCTGGGCATAGTTGCAGTTTTATCCGAGGCGTATGGAGTGGAGGATAACTTGACGATCCCCATATTCACGTCATTGGCGGCTTTCCTGCTGGGCATGCCAACGATCCTTTAACTATCCAGTCCCCAAAGCCGCGGCCACCAAATCCTGGCATTTGACCTGCGCCACTAAATGTTAAAATGAGGCGGGTGGACGCCAATCGCGTGAGCGTATCCGTAAATCTGCGCGACTTGGAGGAGTTAATGGGCCGTAAGCTCTCCATTGATGACTTGCGGGAGCTCATCAAATTCGTTAAGGCAGAAATAGAGGAGGCAAGGGACGAGGAGGTGGAGCTTGAGGTGACACACGATAGGCCAGATCACTTCTCGGCCGAGGGATTATCCAGGACTCTCAAGGGCGTGTTGGGAATAGAAACTGGGCTGACCGAGCTGGAGTTTAAGTGGAGCGATGGCGCGGCCATACATGAGGTGCCCAATAGGAGGTACGCTGTTTTCGCCATTGTGCACGGGCTCTTCTTGAATGATGAGGCCCTTAAGCAGTTGATACAATTGCAGGAGAAGTTATCAACTGTCTACGGCAGGAACAGGAGAAGAGCATCAATAGGCATATATGACTTAGCCAAGGTGGAGTTACCCATAGAGTACAAGCAAGTGGATCTGGACAAGGTCAACTACGTCCCCCTTGACTCCAAGGAGGCAATACGAGGGGCTCAGCTCCTTGAGACTGAAAAGGGTAAGATGTACGGCGAGTATGCATTGATGAACGGCAAGGTTCCCGTGATAATGGATTCCGACGGCAATGTGCTGGCTGTCGCCCCAGTGCTCGGCAGCGAGATCACTAAGGTAGACACAGGAACCAGGGATGTCCTCATGGATGTCACAGCCATTGACCCCAAATCGCTTCGGGAGGTCTTCACCATATTCATCTACGGCTTGCGGGAGAGGACTAGGAACCGCAGGGTGGAGATAATAGGGACCAATGCATTAACGCCCGCAGATCTATCGATTAGGAAGTGGAGGCTAAGCTTGAACTTCGTCAATGACTTGCTTGGAACGGAGCTTGACCAAGCCAGCGTGGCTAGCGCATTGCTCAGGGCCAGGCACGGAGTCAATTCATTAGATGGGGGAGAGGTGGAGGTCAGCGTTGCTCCCTACCGGCTGAGCGTGATTCACCCAGTGGATTTGGTCGAGGATGTGGCAATACTGCATGGATATCACAACATGGAGGGCGTCTATCCCCCAAGCCCATCCGGGGGAAAACTGCATCCCTTGACCAGGCTGAGCTCCCTGGTTAGGGAGGCAATGGTTGGCCTAGGCGCGCAGGAGGTATTGAATTACGCATTGACGGATCCATTCCTGGCATCACTGGATGGAACTCCGGTAAAAATCCTCAACCCAATAAGCGAGCTTTACTCCATGGTTAGGACGGGCATATGGCCCCAACTGATCTCCACCCTCGTTAGGAACAAGACGCTGACTGCCAGGAAACCCAAGGTATTCGAGGTGGGGAGGGTAGCCTTCGTGGCAGGAGACTCAGTGGTTGAGGAGAATCACTTGGGATTCGCTGTGACAGGTGACGAGGTGACCCTGACCGATGTGCTGGTCATCCTAAATTCCTTGCTTTACCAATTGAATGTCAAGCCCAACTATTCATCTATGCAGGATAGAAATGGAATAAATGGGAGAACTGTTAGGGTTATGGTTGATGGGATCCCCGTGGGCAAGGCATTCGAGGTGAACCCAGACATATTGATTAAGCTGGGCCTCGAAAACCCCGCGGGGGCGTTTGAGGTGAACCTAGACGAGCTGGCCAAGATCATCCTCGCGCAGTGAGGGGAGATGGAGGAACCCGCTCCGCTGCATTAATGGATCCCTCAGGCCCGACCCATGTATGATTGCCTACATTTCATTGAGTGCCTTCCGAAAATGGGCGGGGATTGATTTATGGATATCAAGCGATTGAAGCTGGGCGTTAGGTGCAGCCCAGACTTCGATGGTATTGCAACGAATTTCCTATCAATAATGAATGAGTACTTG
The DNA here is from genome assembly GCF_055398215.1 of Thermocladium modestius. Taxonomy (NCBI): domain Archaea; kingdom Thermoproteati; phylum Thermoproteota; class Thermoprotei; order Thermoproteales; family Thermoproteaceae; genus Thermocladium; species Thermocladium modestius. The sequence continues at coordinate 1,200,665 of NZ_AP043731.1, forward strand.
TTAGATGACATGAGGAACTGTGTGAAGGCGGTTTACGTCGATGCTGAGTTAATCGGAAACTTACTGGCCAGCACGGGCCTGCTTAGGTTCATTAACTCGAACGGCGTGGAGGTGATAATACCCTCGGGGGTGCCTTTGACCGTGTTGTCCAGCATAAAAAGGTACGTGGATAGGGTGGCGGTTCACCTAAGTAGTGGGGAGTCTTTGTCGCTCGCCGTGGATGGGTTGTCCCTATCATCCATGTCGCCCAACTTGGATTTGCTGGATTATCCTGTGGAGAGGCTCTACGTGCTGTTATCCCCAATTGAGGTGAGGAAAGGCTTTAACTTGATATCCAGCGTGCCTTTACTTGATGCGAGTAGGTTGAGGAGCGTTAGCTTAGTTTTTCCCTAGCCTTTTTGACCTATGGTGGCTATGGAGGCATATATGTAGCCCATTACCTCCCTCCACCTGAATACGCCGTTCTCGTAATCCACGTATCCCCTTATCACGCTTCTCTTACTGATGGAGGAGTGAGCACCGCAGCGCGGGCAGTATAGTGTGAGGAAAATGGGGTTCTCCGCCAACACTAAGTTGGCCTTTCCGCATGAAGGGCACACATAGCTTGTTCCCATCTCCATGTCTTTTGCCTGCCATTCCTGTTTATAATACGCACATCTATTTTAACCATTATGAATAAATATTAGCTCGCGCGATATGAGGGATGATGAAAATCGAAAGTTTCGGGGACAACCCTTGGATCCCCATAATACGGAGCCACCCCCTCAACAAGGAGCGCTTGGAGTACTTCAATTCATTGCCATCATCCAAGGAGTATAACAATTATAAACGGGATTAAGCCCAACGCCACCGGTATCGGGAGGGCCGGCGCGTATCCCTTCTTGGGCAGTAGCACCTCTATCGTTATGATTAAGCCCGACGAGACGCATGCCATGGATCCCAGCACGGCGGTGACCGTCACCAAGGGACCCAGGCTGGACGAAACCAAGACGTCCAGGCTGGCTATCATGGAGTAAATCACCAAGTCGCCCACTCCCAAGCCCAGATCTCCGATGTCCACCATTAATCCCTTCAACACGTTCCTCTTCTCCCGCCTCTCCTCTTCCCCACTGGCCGATACTAACTTGCCGAGCAATCCCTTGTACACCATAACTATATCATATATTATCAGGGCTATTGGCAGTATCAGCAAGGTGAGCGGTGGAAACGTGATGGACAGTATGGTTCCTGCCATCGCGCTGTACAGCGTTATGCTGACCGTGCTGCACAAACCCTCCCTGGCCAAGGCGCAATACACGATCAATGCCGATAAGACCGTTATGAACGCATATAGGGCATACGCATTGTTAAGCAATGGTATATCATATAGGTAGCCGAACACGCCTGTGAAGAATGCAACCATGGAGAAGACCATGATGGTTATAAGCGCTGCCTTCATTGCGGTGAATAGCTTGATCTTGCCGTACCTTATCAATGCGTATATTATGGCCGTCATAACTACCATCAATATCACTATTATCAAGATGTTATATACTCCGGATTGAACTGTATTGCTTTGCTTGAACGGAGGACCCGATGGAACGTAGGTAACGTGCACCGACACGAGGCCCACTGTCAATGCCGAGCCCATTATCATGGCCATCAACGGCGCCGTCAAGTAAAGCAGCCACTTGTGCTTCATTAACCATACAGCCCAACTGGATATCTAAATAAACATTATTCAGCTTTTGAGAGAGCAAGGCGTAAAGCCCAGCAATCTGCTCGATACTGATATCCACTCATGTAATGCTGCGCTCGTTGGGTTACGTGGAAAAGCTTATTTACCATTGACGAAAGTAGGGTAACCAATAGTAATGATATCATTGCCAGAGGGCGTGTTAAATGGATTGAATGCAGTATCAGATGAATTGGAGAGGATATTCTCGGAAATAGATATGCCGGAGGCATTGAAGAACACTGTGCGGCATTACTTAATGAATAGGGGCAAGATGATAAGGCCCATGTTAACGCTGCTGACGACTCACTCATTGGGGGGAAATGTCTCCAACGCCATAAAGCCAGCCATAGCCGTGGAGCTGGTACACATAGCATCGTTGTTGCAAGACGATATAATGGATGGCCATATTATGAGGCGGGGAACGAGCACTCCCTTCCATATGTTTGGTCTTGAGAACACTATGCTAGCAAGCGATCTGGTGATAGCGAAGTCCATAGAGTATGCAATAATGTCCGACAAAAAAGTGGTGTTCGAGTTGGTGAATGCGTCAATAAAGCTATCCATTGGCCAATCATATGAAATGGAATATAGATACTCCAAGAAAGCTACAATAAACGACTACCTCAAGATGGTTTCCTACAAAACGTCATCCCTAATAGAGGCTGCGTTGGCGATAGGGGGATACATGGCCAATGCCGACAAGGACACCATAACCAAGCTCAGGAAACTCGGAAACCTAATGGGAATAGCATACCAAATCAGAGACGATATAATAGATAACCTAGGCCTTGACGAGCAGAACCCAGAGGCCGCGGGCACAGGCCTCAACATAGTGGAGCTGGTGGGCAAGGGAACGGGGGAGGCCATTGCAATACTGAACAAATACTTGGATGAAAGCGTGGAGCTGGCGAAGAGCATATTTGCATCAAATAATGGCGAATTTGTAGAGCTAATATCATTCTTGCGGCTGGAAGCCAAATAGGCATAATTAAGTAGGCAATAACCGCTAGGATCAAGAATTGGAGGTTTTACCGAGGTTATCCAAGATCCTCTTCAGCTTATAGATCACGTCCAGCGAATCCCCTCCAAACACGTATGTTATGGGCTCCATGCCGAAACCCCCCATATCCACCACGGCATCGACATCCTTGGATGACGCCTCCTCCGCAACTAACTTTATCACCTCATCCTCGCTCGGGGCCGATGAGTGAGCTATAACTGAGTACTTAAAGCCTGCCACCTCCAAAGACTTCTCTATCTCTTTGTCGTATCTTATCGATGCAACGGCCCTAATCCTAGGCCTGCGCCTACCCACCTCCAGCATCACCCTACCCAGATGAGTGCTCACCCCATACGCTGGAACACCCCACGCCCTGGGCCTGCCCCGCTCCAAGCCTATCCTGCCCGGCACGGCGGCTATGTCCATCTCATTCCTGGGATTCGGAATAGACTCCGCTATATTCATTAAAACCCTAGGCACTAGCCTTGCGAATGCCTCATCACCCTCTACCTCGCTGACGGCTGAGACCAGATTCCTTATCACGACGTCCCTGGGGCTCAGTATCAACTCGCAGGCCCTGCAATTGGGCGGTATCCTGGGGTTCACCTGCCTATGTGAGCTACAATAATCCAAGCGGGATAGATTTAATAATGATTTATTTGTGAGGTACTCCAGAGCTTCTTGAACCTTGCCGTCAATAACCAAGGACACCGCTATGCCCGCCATGGAGTCTATATCCGCTAAATCCAAGCCTTCCGCGGCCGCCCTATTGCGCAGCTCGTCGTGGCTGGATATTATCTTATTAACCATGGGCTGGGTGACCCCTAACAGCCTGGATATGTTGAGTTGGGTATAGCCAGCCCTATATAGCCTCCACGCAACTTCGCCCTTGACTACTCTCAAAACGTGATCCGATAGAAACTCCAACCCTGTGTCTAATGACATGATTGCCACCGCTCACTTAGAAGCACGTCCCGCGATTTATTGTCATGCAATGGCGGAAATCCCTCCGCATGCAGATCCGGAAAGAGCGATGATGAGCCGGGCAATGGATCCAAGATGTCTCCGCACGTGAATCGAGGGATAGATTCATCCGTTTAGAGGTGGCTAGCATTGATGTCTTTATGGAGGCTGAAATTTAAATGTTTCCACAATTCCATTATCTTCAAATTGTCACAATTAGTTTTTGATTGTTTTAAAATGCCATGCCAAGCTATGCCTGCCCAGCCGCTTCCTCCTCGCTCTCCACTGACTCCACTATGCTCAAAATGCTTCGTGGCTGGTATCCAATCAACATCTTCCATAGATCAGATTCCCTATACACGCCGTAAACCTTCCCTCTCGCGCTGCGCTTCACGACCTTTATCAAGCCCTTCTCCACTAACTCCTCCAGGAAGTTCCTTATCACGACGCTCTCCGCCCTGGGCGATTTTCTACTCCTTATGCTTATGTCTTGAGCTAACTTGCTGGGTCTCAAGGTTACCAAGCGGCCCCGTGAGTTTACAACTAAGTCCTTCATGACTTGCAGTACATATATTTTTATGTTTCTCGCGTCCATAGCGGCGACCGCCACTACCTGCCTCTGGACCTGAGAGGAAGCCATGGAAAAAAGCCCACCACTTAATTGCTTATAAATAATATCGCATATTAACACTAACATATATTTGCAGGATAGTGTTAAAGCGGAAAAACAAGAGCGGCGAACGAGGGCGGTGAACGTCCATTAGGGCAAATTTTTTAAACCATGCAAAGCATTGGCTTATGAGGACAAGTGGGCAAGCGAATATTGGTGCAAAGAAGAGGACGAGGAGGATCTCAGTTCAGGAATCCCGTATGGAGACGCGAAGCTCCCCTGAGGTATATTAGGTACGAGGAGACGCAGCTCAGGGAGGCCAAACGCGGGGTGGTTAAGGAGTTAATTCACATAAGCGGCGTCTTCCCGCCGGCGGCCCACATAGTGCTCCAAGATGGTAGGGAGATGTATTTGCCGGCCGTGGAGGGATTGTATGTCGGCAAGATAATAGAGTTCGGAGCCGGAGCCAAGATCGAGACGGGCAACGTAATGCCGGTGCAGTCAATACCAGAGGGCACCATGATATCCAACATAGAGAAGCGGCCGGGAGATGGGGGTAAGTATGCCAGATCCAATGGATCGTACGCGGTGGTATTAGTGCATAAGGGTAACTTCACTAGCATTCAATTACCCAGCGGCATAATAGTGGACGTGGACTCCAGGTCCAGGGCCACCGTGGGCATAGTGGCCGGTGGTGGAAGAACCGAGAAGCCCATGGTAAAGGCAGGGGCAAAGTACCACCTGGCCAAGAGCAAGTCATGGAAGTACCCACTGGTGAGAGGCAAGGCAATGAGCGCATACGCGCACCCGCACGGCGGTGGATCCCACCAGCACGGCGGGACCCCGGTGCCCAGGAATGCACCGCCTGGCCAGAAGGTGGGCTTCATAGCACCCATGTGCACTGGAAGGGGATGCCGGAGGGTACGGGCACAAATGCAGCAACAGCAGCGGCAGGCAGTCCAGAGAACACGGTAATTCAAACAATCGAGATCTGGCCTCCTTATCGCCCATAGAAGGGCGAGGCTTGTTAGTTTTTATGGTGTGAATTTCCCTTAATTATAGGCTGAGTCCTCATTACTGCTAGCTGCATTAATGTTGCAATGAGCATCAAAACTATTGCCGCAGTTATCGCTTCCATGCTCCCGCCATAGATTCGGGCAAACGTGTAATTAGAATAAGGCGATATGTAAGTATATCCAGAAGGTGCACTTCCCGTGTAGGCTGCATTTGATCCAATATTGAGGAGAAAAGATGCAAGCTCCACATTGCCACTCATAACTAATAACGATATGAACAATACGCCGACACTAAGCACTAGGTCCACAAATAATAATAAGTAACTTAATAGTATGATCATGCCCTTAATGCCCTTAGGATTGCCTTTAACATTCACATATTCTCCTCTTTTAACAATTCTCCAAGATTTGAGCCATGTTTTTAAATGCCGAACCAGAAATAGAGAAACCAACATAACTCCAGCGCTTAAAATTGACAATATTTCGAAATCGTTCATTGCTTTATGCCTTTTATTCCAATAATACCGCGCCAAGTAATTGCCAGGTCATAGTAAACATATTTCCGAATCTGGATCGGCACATAATGAATTATAGCTTTCTTCATACTAATAAGACTATGAAACTTATTTATAAATATTCCCAAGATTATTGTTTATTTAATTATCAATTAATTATCATTTTTATTATTTATAAACTTAAGTATGAATCATCTTATTATATTTCTTAATCTTCCATCTCCCAAACAACACATAATGCTTCCTTCCCTGAGAAGCAACGGAGCTCCGCGAGCAATTGAGACCCAGATCCATCACTGCACTTAATGGCCTCTCCCAAACCTGGCTATACAATTCCTTATGATCATTGTCTTGTCTCCTCAATAGTAGTGCTAGGGCCCTCAAGTTGTTCCTGGATAGCCTTACATTCATAGAATGGCAGAAGTGGATGCCCATCTCAGAATTGTATAACTTCCTGGCCTCCTCTAGCCATGGAGCACATCGAAACCATCCGCTTGAAGGGCGAGGCTTTAGGTACAGTTTATAAGCCTGGGTTACATCTTTGATATATAATATAGGAATGCCATTCCTATCAAGCTGCTCGCCGTGATCACAAGGGACGGCAAGGCAATGGTTTCATCGTAGCCCATCATGGCCCATTTGGAGTAAGCTATGAGCATGGCAATTCCCTGCACCAGGAAGATTATGGACAAGTACAAGAGCAGTTTTCCTATCTTGGTGAAGCCTATCGAGTAGTAATTGCGGGCTATCAATCCGGCCAGCACCACATCCCCGATAACCAACGCTATATCCACCAACCAATAGATCCCTATCATTTCTCTCCCCTCGATGCCTTAACTGCATTAATAACTATTTCCCAGTTTTTCTCGGCATAATCGCTTAGGAAGTAGGGAACCCCGTATGCCTTATTCGTTCTGGTCACCAAGCCATGCTTCTCCAATATCTCGAGGTGATATATAATGGTTCTATAATTGACGCCAAGGTGCTTGGCCAATTGATTTGGATTCATGGGCTTCTCCTTCAACGCCAGCATTATCTGAAACCTCATCCAGCCACCCCTCGAACCGCCGAGCAACCATATGAGCATCCTCCTCCAATCCTTGGCGTCACTAAACATCGCGGTTACTCTTCCAGCTTCCCTTTTAAAAACACCGACTTGAACCATCAACGCATTTATATTACCACGAATTAAAATGATTTTTGCAAATTAATTACAAATCGATGGATCCCAACATGACGGAGAGACCAGGCAAGAAGACCCCAAAAGTTAAATGCGTGCCTAATTCCATAGGCGATGGATGCAAGAATGGGCAGGGGAAGGACCATTAAGTTGCAGATGATGAGCGCGTCACTTTACATAGAGGTGGGAAACGAGTGCGATGTAGTGGCTAAGTCCTTAATGGTGGACGAGAGGGACTTGCCGAGCGGAATTTCCACATCAATGAAATGCCAAGATGGGGTATTGATATATGAGGTGATCACATCCATTGATGAACCATCATCTATACTTACCGCCTACAATACCCTAGATGACTTGATAAGAAACTTGAGGGCAGCCCTAGCCGCTCTTTAGGGCTTACTGCTTCTGAACTCCAGATTGCGATGCATTGGATTGCTGGGAGCCTTGAGGCTGGGACGTGGTCCTAGGCACTGTTGGGACTTTAGGCGATGGCTTGCGCTCCACCTTTCTTTCCGTCTCTGACCTAACCTTCAGTATCCCCATGTATATCGCACAGTTAACGCAGTAGGTCTTGGTTACGTAATATCGCGTTATCAATGCGCCCTGCTTCTCCAAATCCTTAGCCAAATCCCCTGGAACTGGGGAGTACGGCACAGTGACCCTCACTGCCTTGGAACGCGGAACGCGCCTGCCGCAGTTATCGCAGTAGACAACGGATTCCTTTCCTTTATCACCCTTATGTCGTCCACGATTCTTCCTCTTCTTTGGCATAGGCGATCTTGCATCCAATGTTTATAAATATATCGAGCCTCAACAATCGATTCGTTAATTGGATTGAGGACCCTCATTCACGAGCCCTATTTATACCTCCCTGTAACTTGTATCTCATCAGATGAGGATCTTCATAGTGAAGTCGGACACGGCATACATAGATGGAGAGGAACCTCCGTTCAAGACAGGTAGATTAGACGTGATGCTGAACTCAGCCATCTCGGCGATCACCCACCGCAATGCCCAGGGAATCAGGCGGGACGTGGAGTTCTTCATGGTGATGCCACTAAACGATCCCCCTATAATTCACATTAATGCCTCTAAGATGGCGAGGGTTCCCATAAATGAGGAGGACATGCTATCGCTATTGCTGGATGGATTAAGGGGAAGGGAGGGAGGAGTAAATGGAATGCAGGGAAGCCTCGATTCGCTGATAACGAGCCTGCAATCCAGGGGCTACTCCCCGCTATATCTCCACGAGGATGGGGTACCCATCAAATCAATCCGTCCACGGGAAAACATGGCATTCATACTGGGCAATCAGAACGGGATGTCTAACTCAGATGAATATATAATGAGGAAACGAGGCGTGAGGAAGGTATCGTTGGGCCCGCTGCCCTACATGACTTGGGAATGCGTTGCTATAATCAATGCAATGCTCGACGGACGGATCCTCCTCGCTTGAAGTCTAGCAATGCTGTCACGAATGAACAATCCCAGCAGAAATGCTTAATAGATTTCCAGCGAGCAATGCCCTACATGGAGCCGAGGGCATTTAAGAGATTCGTGGATAAGCTAACCAAGGAGAACCTATGGATATATATTGTAAAAACGCTGATGGATGGGGAGAAGACTGGGTACGAAATAGTCAAATCGATTAAGTCATTGGGAATATCCACATCAACGGTCAATGTTTACATGGTCCTATACAAGATGGAGAGGGATGGTTTGATCAAGTCCGATGAACGCAGCGACGGCAAGTACTACAAGAACACCCAGCTGGGCGTAGCGACGTTCAATAACGCATTACAGTTCCTGGATTCCCTCCTGGAGAAGCTTGGATGTGAGCTGCGGTGCTTATCATGATTGGAAAAATAAAGGATGAAATAGAGAAGAGAATAGAACCGTTGGCATCGCTGCTACCCAGAAATCCAAATGCAATAACTATGGCTGGATTGGCATTCGCCATAATTTCAATGATACCCTCCATATATGACAAGCCCCTCCTCACGCTGGCGCTGGTGGCACTGTCTGGCTTAATGGATGGGCTAGATGGACTGGCCGCTAGAAAGCATAAATTGACCTCGACATTCGGAGCATTCCTGGACTCCACCCTGGATAGATATGTGGATTTCATCTTGGTAATGGATGCAGTGATGCTCGAGCCATCCATGAAACTCATATTGATTGGATTCATATCATATCTCGGCGCAGTGATGACTAGCTATATAAGGGCTAGGGGGGAGTCGCTTGGATTAAAGATGAGTGGGAGGGGGCTCTTGGAGAGACCTGAACGAATGCTATACATGATGGCCCTGCTCTTGACGACGGCCATTGTGGGCAACGAGGCATTGTTCTATGGAATGATCGTATTCGCCGCATTAACAAATCTAACTGCAATTCAAAGAGGCATCATAGCAGCCCACGAGTTGAAGAGAGCGGAGAGGATGAAGGCAAATTAAATATGGGTGTAGTTCACCCGACCTCTTCCCCGCCCTTGAGGGGTTCCCTGGGGTCTTGGGGGTTACGCCCCTTTACGGGCGATACTCCGTTTCCCCTACTGGTATTGCTGGGGTAGTCGGCCCCAGCCCCCCATCCTCAAAGAGTCGACCGAGAGGGGGGGGGGGGGTGAAAACCCCGACAAAACATGACTTGAAAACTTACCCCAGCCCCAGAGAGGCTAGTTTTGCCCACTCCTTTATCAATGCGAGCCCGTTAATTATCTCATGATGTAAGTGCCTGCCGTTTCGATCCTCCGCTCCCTCGCTGATGGAGACGTATTCCAGTTAATGGACCAATCAACAATTCGGTCCCCCGCACCAACTCCTAAGCTGGAACCCAAGGAGCTCGGCCCATAAGATCCTACGCGATGGGCAATATGGGAAAAGAAGCATTTCCAGCAAGGACTCAATGAGCTGATAGAAACGGCACAGGTACGCCGTTAAGCGCAAGCTTAGTCTCTGGAGTAGTATTTTTAAGCGGCAACGCATTGAGCCTTGCAGTGACTACGTTGAGCGAGAGCATAATAATATACGTGGAGAATAATAATGTATCCAAGAAGGAGACCGCCAAGGGCGATACCGCATCCGTGGTGAAGGACTTGGCAAAGAAATTGATAGAGGAGTGGGACCCCAATGCCAGTGACTTCATAGTATTGAAGGACCAATACCCCATCAAGTTGCCACTGCCCCTATCCAAGGAATTAATGGATAAACTATCCCGCTTCGACATAAAGAGGGTCGGCAACGAGGCCGAGGCCTCTCTCCCGGTCTATGAAATAACCTATAGCAATAAATGGGAGGAGGAGACCTTCAAGGCTGAGCGTCTAATAGTTATTTCGCCATTCATAAACGACGAAGTCACGACGCAAATAACCGACGCTGTGATAAATGCCCTAAACGAAGAGGGAGAGGGGGAAGAGCAGGAGGGGGAAGAGGACGATGAGGAGGATATAGAGTAAAGCTCCCTTAAAAATATGCAATTCTCGAAGGGCAAGCGTCGTTCCTTACCTGATCAATGCTTAAAACAGCTTGGATCCGATTATCGATTCGAACGGTATGTCCAGTGCATCTAGGACCTGCTCCAATGACGACTCCAGGTACTCCACGTACTTATCCACGTCTATTTCATCTATTCTGGCCAACTGGACGGGCTTAACTCCCTCCTTTGTCTTTGTCTTTACATAGAATATTATATCCCCCGGCCCTATCTTATATCCATAGGGAGCTAATTGAAGAGCTGCCTTCACGTGCTGCGGCTTATTGGCCGTGTAATCCTCTATTCCCTTGGATAGCGCTACCTTTATCATCAACATATTCAACGGCAACTCCTTGTTCTTCAGTTTGGCGTAGTACTCCTTAACCTTCTCTTGTATCATGCCCGTCACTGCCTGTACATCATTTATCGACTCTATTTTGGCGAAGAGCTTTAGAACATCGTTGAAGGCCATCTTTGCGAAATCCGGCGTATTGCGTTTCTTTCCCAGCAATCCCTTTATGTCAAGGGAACCATCGCTTAGAATCCCCGCGTAATTCTTCTTTCTACTACTCATGGCTATTATCCTATAGGTCTTGTCCAGCTCTATATCTATTCCCAAATTATCCCTGACCCAATTTATCAATTCCTCCATCTTTGCCTTATCGGGGTTGAATATGAAGAGACTATCCGTGTCGCCGTAAATGGGCGAGAGACCCAACTCCATGGCTCTAACCAAGGTAGAGGTTATGGATAGCCTGCCCAACGCAGTCACTAGCTCCGCCAGCGGCGGGCAGTATAACGGAAATATCTCAGCTCCGAACACGCCGTAGGAGGCGTTTATGAATACCTTCAGAGCCGCTTGTATCACGTTATAGTAATCCCTCAAAACTGGGTTTTGCTCCGTCTTAGCGAGCCGCTTATATACTTGGACCCTCATGTCGCGCAGCAAGCCCACGAGCAGGGCAGTCATTCCTCTCCTATCCATGCATACCCAATGATCCATGTCGGGATATGGCTTATTGACCTCCTGCTCCTTCTCGGGGCACCTCACAGTCTCGTATGATAGGTTCCAGCGCTTTATTATGGATGGGTATAGGCTCGCGAAGTCCAGTACCTGGACATTGGGGAACACGCCGGGAACAGGGTCTATAACTATGGCTCCCAGGTATTTCTTGCCCTTTATTATGGCCTTGGTAGACGTGGTTCCCTTTGCCCTCTGTATATCCTCCTTGTTCGGTATCAACCAACCCCTCCTTCTATGCTCGAAGTAGAGCATGTTGCGGATCCAAGCCGATACTTGGGACCTGACAAGATCATCTATGGGGGTCTTGGAAATCCTCGCCATCAATACTATCAATTTCATGACCAAATTATTATTGTATGTGGTCAAGTGAAGCGTCAATAATGCATCCCTGAAGTTATAGTTGACGAGCTCCACATAATTCATCTCGCTGATGGGCTTCTCTCTGGCCACCTTGGATATGCCCAACAGGGAGCTAGCTATTATGTCAAGCGATTTCTCGCCTCCCTTGTATTTTCCATTGAATGCGTAAGTCTCTATTGCCCTTGAGTTGAAGAATTTATAGAGATCTATGTGTATTCCCAAGATATACTTCGCCTCGCCATTCATGGTGAGCACAATGGGTATCTCCTCCTTCTGGAACCCCAGCTTCAAGGCTCTATTGTATATGTACGTGAAGTCGAAGTTATCTCCGTTGAATGTAATTACAATGGGATACATCAACATTTCCTTGAAGAACTCCTTGAGGAGCTCCCTCTCCGAGTCGAAGAACATGACCTCCACGTCGTTCGACATGAATTGGTTCAAATCGCCATCGTTGAGCCCCATATCCTTCCTCCTCAACACGAGAACCCTCCTCAATCCATCACTGCCTGCCAGACCTATAGCTATTATCTCGTAGGGCGCCTCCTTTGGATTGGGTATCTTGTTCTCCTCAGGAGTGAACACCTCGATGTCTATCGCAACCCTCTTCAAGTCAGGCACGGGTGTCTGAAAGAGCGGAAGCCATTCATTGAACGCGGCCAAGAATTCCTTGTCATCCTTATAGATCAATTGTCCCTGCTTCAATATTTCATCCGGTATGGCTGTCTCCACTTGAACCAGCCTTCCATTCTCTACTCTATAGAACATGCCGGGAACCAGGCCCCTGTCGAACATATATGATAGATGGTACTTTATCTTGGCCTCCCAGGTCCGCTGTAATCGCTCCCTTATGGAATTGCCCCTCCCGCCTATGCTCAACGGATCCTTTGCGTATATCTTGGTGAACGTCTTCTCCTTCAGCTCCAGAGGATCGAATTTCTTGACCACCTCCATGTGGCTAAAGCCCTTGTGTCCTATTATCTCCTTGTGCTTCGCTATTATCTCCCTGGGAGGAATGTCCGTCAATAAATACGATCGATGCCCCGTATTATCATACCAGAAATAGATCTTATCGTTGACAAAATCATACAGCTTCGCAAGGGCCTTGCCGCTCTTCCCATCATAGATGACCGACAACAACATGGATGGAGGAGAATTAGACGGGGTCTCTCCCACCAACGTTACCTGTATCTCCTCCTCTTCCTCTGACTCCCTAAAGCGTTCCTCCTCTTCCTCCATCTCTACTTCCGGCTCCTCCACACACGTATATGGGCCAAGATGGTTAAAAACCTTGCCGCATCGAGGAAAGGATAATACCAAGTCATTACACTTGGAGGACTAACCGAGGGTCTCTATTAGCCTCATTATCTCGAATCCCGTCGTGCTGCCTCCCACTATGGCTCCTCTATTATTCGCCACGGCGCCGCTCCTCACGAACCCTATACCCCTATTTATGGTGCCTACGTTGACCTTTATCTTAAATAGATCCTTGACCTTCTTCACATCCTCATCGCTGGCATCAGGAGTCATCAATGCCCCATTATCGTTGATTATGACAATCGAGCCCACTATGTAGGAACCACACAGGTCCCCAGAGACCACTTCAGTGCCCAATACATTCGATATGCTGCGCAGGAGCTCCGCTTCCATTATGCTTGAGACCAACGAGACCTTGTTATTGGTCAATACCAAGTTAGATAGGGCGGTATACTTGCTGGGCACTACCTCCACGTTTAAGTCCTTCCTGGTTCCCAGCCTTATCCGCTGCAATTCATCATCTGTGACTATGCTGGGCAATAATATTCCATTATCGTTGCCAGCAACGAATATGCCTATCAAGGGGGATTTAGCTATCGTTACTTGGATGACCTCCACGGATAAGGCATCCCTAACTCCCTGAATCAATCGTTGGGGGGCGTCCTGCGGGATTAGGGCGTATTCATTATTGGCGAACACATACACTCCAACCGCATTGGTTCCATAAACGGCGAGGGGAACTACCTCGAACTTACCCATAATCTGGTCCATTAAATATCATTGCTCGGCCGCCAAATCAATCAAGGCGCTCCCGTCCTCGTACTTGATCAGCTTGACCTTTATTTTGCGGGGAGGCTTCTGTATGCCGCGGCTCCACACAGCCTCATTTAAGGACTGTGAAATGCCCACCTTATCTGCATCGACGTGAAGATGCCTGGATGCTAGGGATTTCAACATCCTTATGGCGTATGGAGTCCTCTTGGTCCTGGATACCTCCCTTGTCCTGCGTAGGTTCACGTTCATGGTTATTTCATTCACGGTTTTCTTCTCTTGCTGCTCGCTCATGTGACTCACCCCTCTAGATTCCTAATTTATTTCTTCTCCAGTTCCTTTTAGTGTAGGAGAGCGTTACTCTCCTGTTGGTCTTCACCACCACCCAGCTAGGCGGGTTCCTGTTCCTCCTGGCGGCCGCAGATAGCCTAAGCTTTCTTCCAAGCGGCTTGTGGCTGGCCATGTTGCTCACTTAAACCTTATTTTGTACTCTTTTTTAGTTTGTTGGTATATGGCCTCCAGCATCCTCTTCAAATCCTCGTCCGTTATGGGTATCCTAACCCTATTGGTCTGGGCCAAAGCTATTATTTGGGACTCCAAGGCTTGAACTAGATCGGGCTTCACCAACCTTAAGTTGTCCAGCCTATTCCTGGCCTCCGGCGTCAATATTGTCCTCAACAAGGCCCTCTTTTGGGCCTCTGCCTCCCGCTGCCTCTCCTCCTCAGCGGCTTTCTTCTGCATCTCAGCCATCTTCCTCTGCCTAATGGCCTCTATATCCTCATCCTCACTGTAATTCTCCGAATCATCCCCATAATCAACGCTCATGAGATACCGGATACCTCATCCCGCTTAAAAACTTTTAATTATTCATTATATTTTCCTCTTAAATGCAAGCCTTGATTCCCATGTAGCATTCATCTCATCCGCTGAAAACTCGCCAAAACACTAACCTGGTTGAGGGGGCACTGGTTATATTTGATTAAGTCATTTTGCATCGTTGGAGTCATCCATGATTCCTTGTCCAGTAAGCTTTAAATCCGGGCAGCATAGGCTTCAATGAATGTCGGCTACTGCCAAGGCAAATAAGGGCATCGGCAAGAAGATAAGGGAATACATAAACTTGATGTTGTGGGTCTTCAAGGTAGCTAAGAAGCCTGATAGGGAGGACTACATGTCGATCGTGAAGATAGGGGGATTGCTGGTGGTGATATTAGGTGCTTATTCATTGATATTCAATTTCATATTTTATGTATTGGTGACGCCTCACTTTTCAATATCATACCCCGAAAACGTCATAGTCTTCTCAACTATAGTCGCCATAATAGCGGCTTTATCCATCGTGTTGATAATATCCACTCGAAACATGGGTAAACAGAGCCGGAAGGGGAGCAAGACATGAGTGAGACCGAAGAGTGTCATTTCGTGGCCATACGCACTGTGACGGGGCAAGAATATAATGTGGCCATGATAATAAAATCCAGAATAGAAGCTATGAAGGGGCCCTCTCAATCGCCGAACTTCAAAGTGCCGTCGGTTGTCGTGATGCCCGACATGCCTGGAATAGTACTGATAGAGACGGAGCTGCCGTATCTGGCTACCTCGCTGTCCCAAGGAATAAAGCATGTCCGCGGCGTTGTGAAGGGCAAGATAAGCCTAAGCGAGCTGACCAAGTCCTTCGAGAAGGAGGTTGAGGTGAACGTGGGCGATGTTGTGGAGATAATATCGGGCCCATTTAAGGGATTCAAGGCCAGGGTGATAGATGTCAATAGAAAAAATGGAGCGGCCAGGCTGGAAATAATGGATGCATCATCATTGGTTCCCATAACCATTTCACTGCAACACATACGGAGGACCAATCAATGATGAGAGGACTATGATGGCGGGAACTAATCGTAATTTATTAAAGTAATGAGGAGACGAGGGATAAAATGCATATTAACATAGCCGGATTGATAGACCACACGAACCTCAAACCATATGCCTCTCTAACCGATATAGAGAAGCTGATAAGGGAGGCCGCCCAATTCGGCGCCTACGCAATCTGCATAAATCCAATTTACGCCAAGTTCGCCCGGAACCGCATAAGGGAGGACAGACTTAATCTAAGAATAGCCGTGGTGGTGGACTTCCCCTTCGGCAGTTCCACCACGGAGGCGCGGGTCGACATGATAAAGCAATACTCAGCATTCGCAGACGAATTGGACGCAGTAGCTCCCATTGGATTGATCAAGTCAGGCCTACTGGAGGATGCGGAGCGCGATATGGCGGAGCTCGTCGAGACGGCTCACTCACTGGGCAAGATAATAAAGATGATAGCGGAGGATGCCCATACCACTCACAACGAAAAATTGATATTATATCGAATGATAATGAGGTCCGGCGCGGATTTCATAAAGACCAGCACGGGCTTCGAGGATGGACAATACGCGGCCCTTCTGGGAAACAATACAGGCGCGCAGGTGGAAAACGTAAGACTCATGGCCGAGCTCTCCAAGCAATACAATCCCAGAATAGGCATAAAGGCATCGGGGGGCATACGTTCATATGGGCAAGCAATAGAGCTTTTGAAAGCATCTGAAAGGCCGGCTCTTCCCGATCAATTCAGGATAGGCGCGAGCAGGACCAGGGAGATCCTCGAAAAATAAGGAGGACACGAATCTCCTGACCTCCTCCCCGCCTTGAGGGGTGAGGGTTCCCTGGGGTCTTGGGGGTTACGCCCCTTTAACGGGCGCTACTCGACCCCCTCCTCGGTATTGTGGGAGTGCGTCGGCCCCCACTCCCCATCTTCAAAGAGTTAACCGAGGGGGTGAAAAACCCCCACAAACTCCTCACTTAAAAAAAACCTTCTCCCCGCCTCAAAGAGGCGAGGATTATCCTCTTTTTTATCACATTGCGCTGAGGAGACCAAATTCTATCCATTCCGGTCCCTTCCTCCTCTCGTCTCCGCAAGCCTTATTACTGCCAGTCGTTTTCGTTAGGACGTGTCCACAATCGATGCGCTGCTGGATGAGTTGAGAGACGAGGAGAAGGCTAGGCGATTCTGGGGAGAAGGCGTGGTCAGGATAGCGGGGGATCCAAGTCTCAGGCTAGTACTGCTTCAAGCTCTCTTGGGGGAAGCCGCCACGAAACGAGACCTGAATGACCTTAAGGCAGACCTCTATAAGAGAATAGACGACCTAAGAAACGAATTAAATGGAAAGATAGAAGACACAAACAAAAGAATAGACGACCTAAGAAACGAATTAAATGGAAAGATAGAAGACACAAACAAAAGAATAGACGTGATGAATGATAGGATGAATGATCTATGGAATGAGGTGGGGGAATTGAGAGCAGACATGCGCACTTACTTCTTCGGCTTCATGGGCGGTATATTGGCTACCATAATAGTCACTATTTTATTGAAGCTTCTCTAGGTTGGACTTCTCTCCTTGAGACATGGAGATACTAGATTATCTCCGTTCATTTTATATAATCCATTATTGATCGAGTCCTATATCTAGTATCTATCTCCTTCAATATTCCATCAATGAAGTCCTCCCAAGCTGCCTGGCCCATGGCCCATCTAGCCGCGTTCTGCACGTGATTGCTGAAAACGCTGAGCATGCCTTGCCACGATACTCCCTTGCCTGTCAATTGATCCTTCAAATGCGACCATAAATATGCGGGCAATCGATTCCCGAACCACACAGCCATCTTGATGCATACATCGTCATCACCGCACAGCCTAATCCTCTTCGATATATCCTCCTTTATATCCATGGGCTCGGGCAACTGCATAGTTGAACGTTGAGCGCTGAAATTTAATCCTTGCGTTTCGAACTGCTTGCCTCACGTTGAGCCGCAGCGATATTATTGGAATAACGCTTTTAAAGACGCAAGGGCGGGTCTCGCATGGCCTCATATAAGAATATAGTGGTGCTGGCGGTGGCCGCCGTCGTGGTATTCCTTGTGCTCTTCGCGGCGTATAGGCCGACGGCTTCCCATCCGGTCTTTAATTCCACTTATTATGTCTTAAACCAACACATACCGGAGCTGTTAAGCGGGGCCAGATCCGTAGGACTTATCTTCGGTCAAAATAGCTCCGGCTCCGTCGTGCTATACTTCCTAAACCCATATGATGGGGCCAACTACACCGCTGCAAACATAAACTCCACCGTAGTTAACATGATAAATAATGGATCTCTTCAGCTCATAGTTCTCCCCAACTCCGCCCTATACGCCCCTACTGGAAACTCCACCGCAATAAATTCAGTCGATAACAACTTCATGGCATTGGACCTCTGCCTCTACCATGTGAATAAATCTGCGGCATTGAACTACATGCTATGGTTCGAGAACACCACTGCAACCAAGGGACCGGCTATCGGCAACGTGACCTACTCACAGCTAGCACAGCAGTTGAGTAAGTACGGGGTGAATGCATCTACAATAAACATAACGCAGTGCAAGAATGAGCTGGCAACCATGACCACCAACTCCAGCCAATTGGAGAGTAAGGCATTGACTTGGGCTGGCGATAACTTGGTGGAGATACCGCCCACGCCCGTGGTGCTGGTTGCGATAAACGTGCAGAGAAGCTTGGCCGTGCTTAACGAATATACGGTGGGCTACTTGCCGCCGCTCCTCACGACGCTCCACAACCTAGCCACCCAGACGCCGCTGTACTACAGCTCGGGTTGATGGGGTAGGTTGGCTGGGCTGAACGGGCGAGGAAGCAAGTCCCTCAACTCATATATCTCGCGACTCCCCGGCCCCGCCACTATCACCCTCCTCACGCCGAATTCAGCCATCACTTGAAGACAGGCGCCGCATGGGTACGGCATGCCTCCATCGCTGACCACCACCACCGTGTCTATGATTCTCTCCCCCTCGCTCACGGCCTTGAATATGGCCACGCGCTCCGCGCACATGGATAGGCCATAGGATGCATTCTCCACGTTATTTCCATGATATATCTTTCCACCTGGGGCTATCGCTAGGGCCGCCACCCTGAAGCCGGAGTAGGGCGCGTAGG
Organism: Thermocladium modestius; assembly: GCF_055398215.1. Lineage (NCBI taxonomy): Archaea > Thermoproteati > Thermoproteota > Thermoprotei > Thermoproteales > Thermoproteaceae > Thermocladium > Thermocladium modestius. The sequence continues at coordinate 1,219,563 of NZ_AP043731.1, forward strand.
AGTTGCGCAGCTTGGATTTAGCTAACTCCACTAACTCCTCCTCGTCCATGCATTGAAGAGGCTGGGTAGAATATTAAAGCTTGAGCGCCTTGGCTAACCTGGAAAATGCCTTAGCATCCCGAGGAATGGAGAGCAGGATCGCCCTCACGCCCACCTCCTCCAGCCTCTCCACCATGCCCGGTAATTCCTCTTCTCGAATAGAGGGCTGGCCCAGCTTCCTCATCCACTCCTTGTTCCGCTCAGTCTCGACCAACAGGTAGGGAATTAAAGGCGCGGGGTCGAGCCCCGTCAATTGCCGTGGGTCGGCTAGGTTCAGGACGAGGAAGAAATCTGCGGCCGACCTCATTCGCTTCTCCACGTCTTGGCGAGGATAAAACATGCTGAGCATCATGCCTGCCCTGACCCCCTCATCCTTGGCTAGCCTAACAGCGTCCTCCGTCTGGAGGTAACCCACTGCCCTCCCTATTCTGGGTTGATCTCCCTGCGTGAAGGCCATGTCCAATCCAAGCATCTTAGCGCCCTTTATTAAGCTCCTCACGTGAAGCTCGTTGACGTCAATTAATCGTTGATTTACTATTATGGGCTTGGATGGATACATGCCCCTAGCCATGCAAGCGATAGAGATGGGTATGGGCGCGGGGCGGCCCATGGGGGCATCGGGCACGTCAAAGCCATGGAAGGCGCCCAGTTCCTCCAATAGGGACTCAAGATCATCCCTGCGGGAAAATGGATGTATCTCGGCATATATCAACATGAAATACCTTAGTATATACTCCCTTTTAAATCGATCCCAATACTTGATGGGAACCAAGCGACAGCTAAGCCTTTTTATAGGAACCCATAGGGGCCAGCATGATTGGAAATAGACGGGGATCAATCAGTGAATCCTACGCTGCGGTGATCGCGATAGCGTTTGGATTAATGGCGATCGCGTTGGGCATCTACGTCGGTTATGAATTGAACGGTTATGCGAGCATCCAATTGGTAAGAAGCGACATATGGGGAGCCATAATAGCATACGAGACGGGCGGCAAGACTGTAATTGTAGTGGAGAACATAGGCCGGCAAGCATTCTTCGTGAACAAATCATTCATAGACGGCAAGGTGGTTCCAGTCACCGAGGGAGAAAGAGGGTACTTGGAAAGAGGCGAGTACAATGGGCCGGGACTGGGGCCCGATCAATACGAGGAACTCTACGCCAGCGCCGCCGGAACAATCGCGCAAGCCCAGCTCTGCGCGACGTCTTACCCCAAGGCCTGCGTGGTGATATGGACTTACATAAACTACACCGTGAGGAACAGGTCGCAGACCGAGCTGGCGGGACCCTCGGCTGTTGGGCCCAATGAGGCTGAGGTGTTAATAGAGGACCCCTACGGTGCTCAATGGTCGTTGACGTGGATGGGATCCGCCGCGGGCATTATGTCAGGCAACTCCTCCAGGACTGTCGCCATAACGCTGCCCACAAGCGCATCCAGCATAACCGCATCTCTGAGCACGGAGAGGCCATACTACTCCGTCCCGACTAGCCAAGTGATAGGTGCAGGTCAATCGGGCACGTTCATAATAGATTACAACGCCACGGGAACTGCCATTATAGACGACGCCGTCGACGCCGCGTGGAGCCTGGCATGGACCGGGTACAGCGATGGAGGCTACTCGAGCTCAAGCTCGGCGGTCGTGCCGATAGAGGCGGGGACTGGGGTGGCAGTTTCATTAACGGCTCGCTATGATGGAGGGAATTGCAGCTCCACCCCGCCATCAGGAAAGTTGGAGGCGGGCGGGGCGATTCTCTTCCAAGTGAATTGCACAGGCGCTCCTCATTACAATATCTACTATAATGCAACCAGTCCCTCATCCGGTTACTCCCTCTCGTTCTTCACTGTCTTGAAGCCCATCGTCGTTGATGCATGGATTAATCGCATAATTCCGTTGAGGAGCGGGTGGAACTCGGGGGAGTTGGCGGGAGGCGACGTGGGAGTTGAGGTGCAAGTAGGGCCTCTCTACCTTGAGTCCGCGGTGCCCGTGCAGGACATAGCGAGCTGGGCGCTCCCCAACCTGACCTACGTGGTGGATTGGAACGGCACAATCTACGGCGAGGCGGGAAGCTGGGGGAGGTCCCAGTACGTGGGCGGATCATACGTCACCCCGATCACGTTCCAATCCCCATCCCTGCCCACCACGTACCTATCGCGGGGAGATTACTTGCTGGTGCTTCTGGGGTGGCTGGACGTTAACGGCAAACCCATTGGCAAGCCATCCGCATCGGGATGGCCTTACCAAGCAAACATCACGGCGTGGTTCGGGGAGGGGGCCGTCGGCGAGCCCATAACCGCCTCCAGCTCTATCGCCTCTAGGACGTGGACTGGGCAATACGTGGACACGCCCTACCCGGAGTTGATCCCGCTGAGGGGGGAAGCGGATGAAGTGACGCTCTCAGTCCCCCGAGGGTACCAAGTTTATTGGAGCAATTCCGAGGGGGTGGTGGGGTCTCCCATTCAAAACCCCATACTTGTAAGGAACGGAAGCACGATCTACGTGTTCGTGGGAAAGCCCCAAAGCAATGGCAGCGGAAGCGGTAGCAATGACATTCTTTACTTCACCGTCTCCGACCCGCCCGGAGCCGGCTGGGCGGTCTCCTCCCCCGCGCAATCCATATCAGGAAACGCCACGACGGCCTTGGAGCAAACCCTCAATTTGGGCAGCAACCTGCCCGTCACCGTGACTGCTGGAATCACCTCTAACCCCTCGGGAGAGAACTGCAGCATTGCCCCAAGCTCCACCACGGTGACGCAAGACTACGACTCGCTGAGCTTCGCCGTGTCATGCACGAGCAGCAGTGGGGGTGGCGGCGGCTCGGGAGGGGGCGCGAGCGGCGAGATAAGCGTGGCGGTCACCGACCCAAGCGGGGCGGGCTGGTCCCTCTCCTGGAGCGGCGGCGCGAGCGGCGGGAAGACCGGGAGCTCCACGGCCACCTTCACCGTGAGTGACTCGGGCCCGGTCTCGTTCACCGCCTCCATCACGAGCGACCCGCCCGGGGAGGTGGCCACGATAAGCCCAGCGACGGCCACCGCGCCGGCCAACGCCTCCATCACCTTCACCGTGGCGACTCAAGGGAAGAGAATCGGGTGCCTCCTCACCCTCGACGTGGGGATTAACGACACGAGCGGCGGTTCGGTTTCCGGCACTCCATCCGTCCCGGTATTCGTGGCGGAGGGCGGGATTGAGGACTGGAGCGCCTCCACCACCCCCAATCCAGGCTACGGCTTCCTGGGCTGGCTCCTCTCACTGAGCGGGGCTGGGAGCTACGCCAACACGCCTCTAGCCAAGCCCGAGATCAGCGGCTCCTACTCCTGCCCATCCGGGCTGAACGAGAACGAGACCGCGGTTCTCGCCGCTACCGCGCGGTACGTCAAGGATTACGCCGAGATAGCCGGGCCAAGCACAGTCTCGCAGACAGGCTCCTATGTCTTCACCTTGAGATGGGATGAGGCTCCCCAGTCAGCCGAATACGTGGCGTGGGGGACGAATGGCACCGCGAGCGGTAATACTTTATATATTTATGCCTACCTCACCATCACGCAGTACGGCGGCTGGACGACATTGGAAATCCCATGGGCGGTGACCCTCGGCGACGTGACGTGCCCGCCCAAGTGGGTGCCTTACATTCAGTCAAGCTTCAGCACCGGGGACATTCCAGCCAGCGGCGAGACCGGCAACATCACCCAACAAATCCCAATAACAGTAGGATGCCAACCACCATCAAAAATATAATAGATGCTTTATATTAATTCACAGAAAGACCAATATTCCAAACCCAATATCCCCACGATAAGTGTCCCACTCCCCAATGACCATAATACCAATAATAGTCTTCTTCATCGGCTAGCTTGAAGCCTGGCGCCGTGATCGTCGTGTTTAGGGCTGCTCGTGGGTTTTGTACCCCTATTACTGTCCAGTTGCATGGGAGTATTAGGAGATGTGAGTATAGTGGGTCTTGCGAGGAGAGGATTATGAGGATTAACTTGCTGGAGTTAAGTGGGATGCCAATGCTGCTGTAGTTTAGACCCATTATGTCGCCTGCCCCAATCACGTCGCCGAAAATCATGTAGTCGCTCCAGTTCGCTGGCCTAACGTAGGGGAAGCCGGTATAGACTGGGATGGATGCCATTAAGTTAATAGGGTACGTCCTAACATTGAGGAAGCCGGCCACTCCGACTCCATGTTCATAAGGCGTTGATTCGTTTCGCGGCGCTTCCAGCATGGCGAGCAGCCAACCGTATTGTCGTGGGGGCATGAATACGTCCCCGACGGTCCACATGGTGCCGTTGGGGAGGACGAGGCTCTCCATTCCGCACTGCCCCGGTATTAGTCCTAGCGTTCCGTTCGTTACGGGCGTGGGCACGTAAACCGTGTTGTTGAGGTACACGGTCTTGTTGATGTAGATGGGCTTTGTGACGTAGATTGTCTTGTTTAGGTAGATCGTGTGGTTTACATAGATGGGGACTTGCACGTACACCGTTCTGTTTAGATAGGTGGTTTTATTGATATACACCGTGTGGTTGACCGGTACATAGATGGGCATATCGACGATTCGCTGGTGTAGGGCACTCGATGCAGTGAAGATCAATGCCACGGATAGCACGGCCACCGCGGCCAGCAGGATCTTGGGTAATGAGTAGCGAAGGGTCCAGGCCATGATTATCACGGACATGCCTTTGCTTTATCTGTGCCGCAAGTCCCAAGGATGCGGGAAGCGGCCGGCAATGATGCGTATTTTGGCATGGATTTTCGATTTCACGGCCTTTAAAAATGGTTGGGCGGTGGGTTCCCATTCAAGTTCTAGAACACCTTAACCTGGTATTTGGTCTCTATTATCCTGAATAAATCATTGTTCATCTTAGCCGCCTCTCCCTCCAATGCCTTCCTCCGAGCCATAACTACGCTCCTCGCCTCCTCCCCGCTTATTGCCTCTGCGTCCTTCGCGACTAGTATTCCCTCGTGTATGTGCCTATTCACCTCCAGCAGTGCCATTACGTCCGCCGGCACGCTGCCCCCCATCTTCTCCTTTATCTTACTGACCATGCAGCCCCAGTGAATTGGACCGCCCTTCACAAACGTGAACAGCTGGCCCTCCACGACGGGCTTACCGCATGCTATGCATTTCCACTGGCTATCCATAAAGGCGCTGGCGGCGCGGTTCATAAAAACGTAGCTCGCTTCCCCACGCCGGCCGACTCCATGGGTTTTCCTTTCCTCTCCACCCCTTCCACCCTTCCTCCCCGCAATCCTTAAAAGCCATTATGATTGAGGCAGCGAAGAGCCCCGGTAGCTCAGCCTGGTTGGAGCGCCTGCCTCGTAAGCAGGAGGTCCCGGGTGGCGGGGATCCGCCCGGGAATTCAAATCCCGGCCGGGGCTCCACGCATTGATGGCTTGGCATTGCCTTCTGAATTAGATGGAGGCATTAATTATTGGAGGGGGACTGCCTTGGATGTAAAGGTATTTAAGCTGCTCGTTTATGAGGTTCTCGAACTCGATGTTGGCATCCGATGAGGTTTACGTGCCTGACGTGAGCGTGATAGTCGACGGCAGCCTGAGGGAGGCGGTTATCAGGGGGGAGATTAGGGGGAAGATATTGATTCATTCATTGATGGTTAGGTTATTCGAGGAGGAGGAGAGGAAGGGGTCTTCCATAGGCAAGCTGGGGATAGAGGAGTTGGAGTACATAAGCGATGCCTTGAATAAGATGGGGCTCACGGACTCCGTGAGGATAGAGTACATAGACACCGTGCCCAGGGAGGTTGGGCGGACGGACGACGTCGACGTTATAGCCAGGGAGGTGGCGAGGGAATTGGGCGCGACGCTGGTCACCAGCGATCAAACTACCAAGAACATCTGCGAGATAATGAGGGTGAAGTACCTATACCTGGGCAAGGACAAGCCAGCTGAGTTGGAGAGGATGTTCCAGTTGGAGGGTGGGTTGATGTCGGTTCACTTGAAGGAGGACGTGGCGCCCCTGGGCAAGAGGGGAAAGCCTGGGGCGTGGGAGATGGTTCCACTGGGGTCGGAACCCATGAGGAGGGAGCAGTTGGAGAAGATGGTGAGGGAGCTCATATCCATGGCTCACAGGAGCAACGATACCATGATAGAGGTGAGGAGGGATCACTCGCTCATAATCCAGCACAAGGATATAAGGGTGGTGGCCGTGTTCCCGCCCGTCTCCGACGGCATAGAGATAACCGCCGTCAAGCCGCTCGTCAAGCGCAGGATAGAGGATTACTCCCTGCATCCCAAGGTGCTGGCCAGGCTGGAGGAGGGGGCGGAGGGCATATTAATAGCGGGCTCGCCGGGCGCCGGCAAGACCACGTTCGCCCAAGCGCTGGCCGAGTTCTATTTATCTAAGAATAGGATAGTCAAGACAATAGAATCGCCGAGGGACATGACACTGCCGCCCCAAGTCACGCAGTTATCCAAAACCATGGCTTCATCCGAGGAAATACACGATATACTGCTCCTCTCCAGGCCCGATTACACGATATTTGACGAGATGAGAGACACCGCTGATTTCCAGGTGTACGTAGACTTGAGGCTGGCGGGCATAGGGATGGTGGGCGTCGTGCATGCAACAACGCCCATAGATGCCATACAGAGATTCATAGGTAGGGTGGAGCTGGGGATGTTGCCGTCCATAATGGACACCATAATATTCATGGATAAGGGAGACGTGAGCAAGGTTTACTCGCTGGAGATGTCGGTCAAGATACCGGAGGGAATGAGGGAGCAGGACTTGGCGCGTCCCGTCGTCACTGTGAGGGACTTCATAAACGGCGACGCGGAGTACGAGGTGTACGTGTTCGGGGAGGAGACGTTCGTGGTGCCCATAAGGGGGAGGGAGAGGCCTAAGGCCCAGCATGGGGATTACAGGGTTATAAGCAGGATAGCGAGGACCCTTAGGAAGTACGTCCCTCCAAGCGAGCTATCCATAGAGTATGGGGGGCCCAACACCGTCGTGATCAGGGTGCCGGAGGGCTACATGGGCATAACAATATCGAGAGTGCTGCCCAAGCTGGAGGGACTTAAGAGGAAGTATAACGTGGACATAAGGGTGGAGCCCAGGGAGTAGGTTAACCGCTGCTGGAGAAGCGGCGGGACTCAACCAGGGATGAACCGCTGTCGATAACCAGCACCTGCCCCGTCATGTTCCTAATCCTGCCCGTCGCCAGCACGGCAACCAACTCCGCCACCTCATCGGGATCCACCGCGCTGCCGGTCAGGGTATGGTCCGCGGCCCACTCATCCTCGGTTTTGCCCACGTACTTCACCAAGGAATCGCCCATCTTCGTCTTCACCAATCCCGCGGCTATTGCATTGACGGTTATGCCCATGGAGCCGACCTCCGCCGCCAATGCCTTGGTGAAGCCTATGACGCCGGCCTTAGCCGCGCTGTAGGGAACCAGGTTGGCCAAGCCCGTCATGCCGGCTATTGACGTTATGTTGATAATGCTGCCTCGCCGCTTTCCGATCATATGGGGAAGAACCTCCTTCGTGACCAAGTAGACGGATTTCAGGTTGGTATCGATTAACTTGTCCCATAGAGCCTCGTCCACCTCCGCGAGCGGCCGTGCTATTCCCAGACCTGCATTGTTGACCAGCACGTCCACGGAGCCGAAAGCCCTCAATGCCTCGCCCACCAAAGCAGCAGCCCCCTCTCGAGTGGCCACGTCTGCTTGAACAAGTATCCCCCTTGAGTACCTCTCCACCTCCCTCAACGTTTCCTCCCCCTCATCCAAGTGCCTCTTCACGTTGATCGCCACGGCGAAGCCCTCCTTGGCCAGCCTCACCGCTATGGACCTGCCTATCCCCCTCCCGCTGCCCGTCACTATTGCAATCATGGAATCAAGCCCTCTGTGGGGTAGAATAAATATTAACCGGGGAGCAAAGCATTTATTCAGTACTTAGCTGGGCATCCATGTTTAAGATAATGATATTCTCGCCGCTTGGGGGGTATAGATTGATACTGTACTCCATGCTGGCCATATTCGTGATACCCATGTCGATAATAAACCTAGCCCTCGCATTCAAGCTACTGGGCTTCCCGGCATACTATGGCGCCTTGGTCGCCTTAACGATAACCGGACTCAGCCTACTGACCAGCGTAGTGCACGTTGCCGTGTACGAGACGAGGAGGAGGGCAGTGGTGCCCAGCTACTTTACCGTGGAATTCATGGGTCTCCGATTCAAGCTGCCCGGCTTCATGCAGCAGATACAGAGGAGCATCGTCTCCATAAATGTCGGCGGCGCCATCATTCCAACGATGATGTCAATTGCCTTGAGCTACATAATGTGGATCCTCTCCCATAGATTGATGGCGGCCGTCTTGGTCTCCCTCCTGGTCACAGCCCTGGCCGTGAATAGGTCGGCAAAGGTCATTCCAGGCATGGGCATAGTGACCCCCGCATTCCTGCCCCCATTGATATCTGCCACCGTCACCACGCTTCTAGTATACGCAGTCTCCCCCTCATACCTGAACGTAGCCCCCGCCGCTTCATACATGGTGGGCGTGCTGGGCAGCTTGATAGGAGCCGACCTAATGCATCTGGGGGAGGTGATCGATATGGCGCCCGCCATAATAGACATAGGGGGGATGGGAACCTTTGACGGTATTTACCTATCGGGGGTCCTAGCCATATTCTACGCAATGGCTTTGACGTTGATAATAGGATGAAGACAAATCAGCTACCCTGGGAGGAATCACCGATCATTCGGCATGTCAATCATCACTCCACAGCCCCTTGCCTAAGGAATATAAAAGCGTTTAGCGGCTTGGGCGAAACGTATTTTAAAAGGCCCCAATACAATTAATTGGACTTGAATTGTCTACCAACAACAATAATGAGGGCCCCGATGGGGAGGAGGTCAAGCGATTGATGGATAAAATGCTCTCCTTGATAGGAAGCTATGTATCCACGTCCTTGTCCAGGATAAAATCAAGGTACAAGCCTCTATTCGACGGCTTCGAGACTGGCTTTGGCTTGGAGACTCCATTGATGGACTTCGACGATGATGGGGTGATATTCTTGGAGTCATCATATGCCGAGCTGGGCAGGGTGGAGCCCAGCGTGTTATCCCAAATGCTGAGCGGGTTGGGGATACGGGCCAGCGGGTACCCCCTCATATCCACCGTCGGATTGATTTGCTTGGGCGCTGGATATGATGGATCGCCTAAGGTGTCGACCAAGGGCACCGCCATGTACGCGATCGAGGAAAGCAGGCCCATCACGGTGGAGGGAACCACGCTTCACTGTGCACGACGGGCATTAGTGGAGGCAGGTGGGGGAATAGCCGAGCCAGTGGATGTAGGAACGAAGGAATTCATAGACGCCGCCCGCCAGTCAATGCTGAGTGGATGGAGTTCCAGGGCGGAGTACGTGAATAAATATAAGCAATTGTTCGGATTTCCACCCATGGAGACGGCCATTGGGGTCGATAGCTTGGACGTAAATACCCCCGTTCCCGCGAAGCTAGTACCCGACCTGGGCGATCTAGCAATAGCCAAGATAATTGGAACGGATGAATTCACGGTGGATGAAGTGGATGTTGGCATTCACTGCACTGCGAAGCCCGTGGGACGCGAGTATGTGCTTGACTCCGATAAGGATATGCTGTTGATGGGGTCCAAGATAGACGATAACTGCATAAAATACGTTATGTTGAGAAGCAAGGGAAAGGAGGAAAGCGACGATGGGCAAAATTAGTTCTAGGTAAAAATCTATTTCTATCCTATTTGCGTTCCACACGCTCCACCCTCTCTTCCAGCTCCACCTCCCTGCGCCTAAGCTCCTCAACCTCATCCCTCAATTTCCTGTACTCCTCTCCCTTCTCCATGAACTGCCTGACCCTGGCGGCGGTCTCCCTGGCCGCGCGCCTCACCCTTCCATCCGGGTCCTGGGAAGCCAGCCTATCCAGCACTGGAAGCAATCTATCATCTCTTAACTCCCCCGCCGCCGCAACCACTGCACTTCTCACCCTGAAGTTATCATCCTTGCTTAACGCGATCAATTCATCGATCACCCTCCTATTGCCCGGAAACTTAGCCAGCGATTGAATTGCGGCAACCCTGACCGGGGTCGGCTTATCTCCCCTAGCATAGCTGGATATAATTTCCACAGAATCCGCCAACCCCAGCTCCCCAAGCCCCAGCAATGCGCCTTGAGTTATGACGAAGTTATGGCCACCATACCCCAATGCATCCATCAATGCTTGTCGAGCATTCTCAATCCCCAGTTTGCCCACGCTTATGGCGGCCAAATATCTCACGTAGTAGCTCTCCCTGGAGTTCACCAATATTCCCAGCAACTTACTCAGCACCCCCTCATCGCGCTTGAACTCGCCGAGGGCCTCGACTATCGCTCTCCTGACACGGGGAGCCTCCTCCTTCTCCAAAGCCTCCAGCAATGCCTTCTTCGCTTCATCAGTGCCGATGCGGCCCAAAGCTCGGGCGGCCTCCGCCCTAACTCCCCAGAACTCGTCGCCCAGCAATGCCTTGGCGAGGGCTTCCATGGATGGTGAAGATGGGTTCTTGGTCAATGCTTCCACGGCCTCGATGCGGCACATGACATCCCCATCGCCCAGCTCCGCCCTGGCCTCCTCAAGAGATTTATCTGACTGTATTACCCTGGGCAGCTTGAATCCCGGGTCTATGCATACATATAAGGGCTTGGAGTTCATGGGCACCGCGAACGATTGTTCCCTGGACGTTACCAGGAAATGCATTGTTTTGGAACCGTCCTTCCCAACCACCTTCACGTCGAGCGGCAACCTATACGCGGGATACGAGTCGGAGTCCTGGACTTGCTGTATATTTAATCTAACGTAGCTTCGCTCTGCATCCCACTCCCACTTGGCCTTTATCACGGGATGGCCGCCGGAGTAGACGAATTGATCAAAGAACCAACTCAAATCCTCGCCGTACTCCGTCTCCAATGCCTTGCGTAGATCCTCCGTATCAGCATTGCCGAAGCCATGGGCCTCCAAGTACCTCTTTATTCCCTTCCTGAACGCGGAGTCCCCCACCAACTCATGCAAGGCATGAAGCACGACGGAGCCCTTCTCATAAGTATGCCTATCAAACATCTCCTCGGGTATCCCGTATAGCCTAGTCACTATCGGTCTCGCATACCGCCTCTCGTACTCCCCCAAGTACGTCCTGAAGTTGTTCAGGAGGACGTATAGGAAGTCATCCCTTCCCTTGCTGTGCAGCGAGTATAATGCATCCATGTACGTGGCGAATGCTTCGTTCAGCCATATGTTGGCCCAGTCCTTAGTGGTCACCAAGTCCCCAAACCATTGATGAGCTAATTCATGCGCCACCAAAGAGTCGGAGCTGAAATCCTCGTGCTTGCACGGGTATTCCGAGTACGGGCAGTGGGCGTGCTTGTCGTGAAGTGTCTGGTCCGTGAGGATTGTCACGGTGGTGTTCTCCATGCCGCCATAGATGAACTCCTCCACGACTACCTGCTTGTAAATGGGATATGGGTACTTGACCCCGGTGAACTCCTCGTAGAACTTTATCATGTCGCAAGTATGGGCGAAGCTGAGCCTAGAATCGGTCCCCCTGCCCTTCGGAACGTAGTACTCCAGCTTCACTCCATTGCACTCCTCCTCAATGATCTCGAACTCTCCCGCCGCCAGCGCTATTAAGTAGGGAGAGTGCGGTTTATCGAATGACCAGCTCCACTCCGACTTGCCGTTCTCCTCCCTCTTCCCCGTCAGCACTCCATTGCTGATGGCCACTAAATTGCCGGGTACCCTTATCGTTAATTGTGTGGGGAACTTTATGTTGGGATTGTCTGGCAACGGGATCCAGTACCTGTTATCCTCGCTCTCTCCCTGCGTCCATATGGTTAGCACGGGATCCCCCTTGCTTGGATTCGGGTCCACGAAGTAAAGTCCCCTCCTAGGCTTCGCCGAGTACTCTATCTTGACGGAGATCGATTCGCTTGGAGATAGTTGACCTAGATCTATGGTAAGCACAGAACCATCGTAATCGAAGGAATGATTAACCCTCTCTATCTTCATCTCATTGGCGTTTAAGGATATTCGCTTTATGGGCTTGAGGGCGGTTATATCGTACTCCACGGTTCCACTAATGACCTTATTGGCTGGATCTAGGTCTATGGTGGCCCTCATGGATTTTATTTTGAATGGGAAGGACGCTGGGTATTGAGGAACATATTCCGGAAATGCGAAATTCCTCCCGGTTCTATACTTGTAGTTATCTATAAACGACACGCAGCCTTAGATGAGAGGGGGATATAAAAACATAGCTAATTGAGAACGCGCCGCTGAATGTCCACGGCGGTTAAAAAGCCGGGAACAGCGAGGAGAGGTAATTTCGCTCGTTTCGACGCGAGCGCTTTTTAATCCCATAGCAGCCTAATATATTACATGGATCTGACGTCTCCTAGATATGATGGCGAGAGCCTGGTCAATCTATCAAATTCCATCCTTAAAATGTTCGGCGCCAAGGAAAGGAACGCGCCGCTCAAGAACGTGGAGCTGAGCGGCAGGAAAGCCATAATCATCTTAGTCGATGCACTGGGGTGGACTGGGCTGGAGAGGATGAGCAAGGTAGAGGACGTGAGGTGGTTCATGGATAGATCCACGCAAATAACCAGCGTGTTTCCATCAGTTACATCCACTGCATTGACGAGCCTATCCACAGGAATCACCCCAGGCATGCATGGTATCTTGGGCACCATATTATTCATGAATGAGTTGGGCACCATGGTTAACACCCTTAACATGAGCGTGGCGCCAACGGGTTCCCGCGACGATTTATTGAATTTAGGCTATGACTTGGGAGAGATATATCACGACAATACCATATTCGACGAATTGGGAAGGGAGGGGATAAGGAGCGCGGCCGTCGTGCCTAAAGGGCTGGGCAGCACCGGGATTTCCCATATACTATATAAAGGAGCTGATGTGTTGGAGTATCACACCCTATTCGATGCATTCACCACGGCATTGGCAGCATCCAAGGAACATCAATTGGTTTACCTGTACCTGACGCACTTGGATACAATACAACATACATATGGACCATCATCTCAACACTACGAATACGCATTGGTGGAAACAATGCACTTACTGCGCAGGTTCTCCGATAAGGTATCGCCCGAAACGACTCTGCTGGTCACGGCGGATCACGGCCAAATAGACGTGCGGCAAGAGGATGTGGTGGACCTGCGCAGGCATGGTCAATTGCTGGGAATGCTTATGGTGCCGCCGTTCGGGGAACCGCGGGCGCTTCAATTGAAGGTGGCGGATAAAGGCTACGCGGAGGCCGTGAGGAGCTACTTTGATGAATTCCTCCCCACGGTTGATCTTTTGGATATGAGCAGAATGGAGGCGCTGCTGGGAGGCGTGAGCGATAAGGTGCGGAAGAGGCTGGGGGATTTAATGGCTGTGCCTAGGGATTCCAAGGTATTGATATACCTGCTTAAGCCATCAGACGATAAGTTAGCGAAGTTCAAGGGGCATCACGCGGGGTTATCCAGGGACGAAATGCTCATACCGCTATTCATGGCTTCCTCACAATAATGAGCTCTACCATTCCTCACCTGCATCATATTTCCTCTATGCCGTCCTCATCTCTGTCCCCCCCATTCTCTGCAAATCTTTTATTGGGACCCATTACATCGATTATGCGTTGATACATGTCGGGCAACATCCTTCTCCTTATCGTTAGGTATACTATGTAGGCCGCCAATGCTAGACCTGAATTATAGAACAAAATGCCCAGTCCAAATAAGCCATTCATGGTAAATGATTCCGCGCCTATGGGCACCGATATAACCAGGTAATGCCTTATCGATATATAGGGCACGTAAATTGACAATACAATCGCAAATATCATTATTATGGACCAAAACGCGCGGGAGGCTAAGCTCATCTCGTGCAATTGACGCAATGGAATTGCTTGGAATATTCCAATCAATGTTATTATGTCGGTAAAAATTGTAAAAGACGAAGCCAACGCAACGAAGATTATGCTAAGATCGGAACGGCCGGTTAACCATAGTTGAACTATGGCTATATCCATTCCAAAGAGCGTGGCCATTATAGTGATGAGTGCCGCGACGTATATTATTAACTGCAGCCTCCTTGCTTGGGTATTTATAGCCATCAGCCAAAAACGCATATACCATTTTTAAATATAAAAGATAAAATAACCGTTATGAATATTAAATAAAAACATGATAACCATACCCTTATTTGATCTGTGCAACACATATTCAATTTATCATCCATATATGGATTGATTGGGATGAAACAAGTCGCCGGGGCATCATAGCCATCAAAACATTTATATGAACCCGGCCGTCCCCGCCTATCGATTAGGCAGTGATAGATGGCGAGTTCCCACCGGCGTTATATAGATGGGCATGCCCTAATTGCGGAGGCTTGATAGATTCGAGGAGACTGGGGGCTGGTCTTCCGTGTAGATCATGCCTTCCCAACGAATTGGAGAACGGTGATCTCCTGGGAACGCTGAGGGAATTAGAGAAGCTGGGAACACTTAAGCGAATGAAGCCCATATTATATATGTATACAAAATATAATGAATTGAACGAATTATTCAAGGAATCCACTGGATTCGAGATGTGGGGGGCCCAACGAGTATGGGCACGACGATTAGTTAGGGGAAAGAGCTTTGCTGTAATAGCGCCCACGGGCAGCGGCAAGACAACGTTCGGAATAATAGCATCCATGTATGCAGCCAAGAGGGGGAGCAAGTCAATGATAGTGACGCCAACATCCACGTTGGCCTATCAATTATATCAAAGGGCATTAACGTATTCGAAGGGCAATTTCAGGATAATAACGTACAACTCGCTCCTGACCAAAAAAGAAAGGGATGAAGCGATGAGTAAGATAAAGAGCGGAGAGTATGATATATTGATAGTCACTAATTCCTTCCTCTCAAAGCACATGGATGAACTCGAGAAAACAAAGTATGGACTGATATTCGTCGATGACGTGGATAGCGTCCTCAAGGCATCCAGCAAAAACATAGATAGGCTGCTCGTTTTGTTGGGCATACCCAAGGAGGCGATAGAGCTGGGGCTGGAGGCTATCAAGGTATCCAAAGATGCACTACAAGCCTTTCGAAATGGAGCTGAGGCTGATTCAGCGGAACTAAACGATAGGGTGAGAGACATGACTAGGAGAATTAGGGAAATCATAGGCGAGAGAAGCATTGGTACATTGGTTGTCAGCGGCGTCCTCACGAGGCCCCGAGGCACGTTGAGGGCGCTTCTCTTTAGGGAGTTCCTGGGATTCGAGGTGGGGGGCAGGGCCGAGGGGCTTAGGAACGTGGTTGACCTATTCATGCATCCAAAGGACGATGTAATGGATGAAGTCGTTAAGATCGTCAAGAAACTCGGCGGCGGGGGTATAATATTCATTCCAACCGATGTGGATAAGGAGCAGGCCAAGCTAATCGCGCAGCGGCTGGAGGGGGAGGGCATCAAGGCCGGCATATACCTTAAGCCTAAGAAGAAGTTATTGCTGGCGTTCCAGGACGGGGAGGTCGATGTATTGATTGGACTGGCAACCTCGAGGTCATCGCTGGTTCGCGGCATAGATATGCCGGCCCGCATACGTTATGTGGTGTTCGCTGGAGTGCCCAAGATAATGTTCAAGCTGCACTTGGAGGAGTTCATGCCGATTCGATTCCTGCTATTCTTCTCTGCTATAAGGCCCATAGCGCCGGATGAATTGAAGCAGCGCATAGATAAGGCAATTGGAAAGTTGAGGAAAATGTCATATTTAAACCAATCCCAATTGAGGGAAATATTGGAAAAGGCCCAAGCAAATTCCGCGGAGCTAAGCGGTTTTCAAAAGTACGTGGCTGAAACGGCGATGGAGTCGTTGAAGTTGGCAGATGAGTTGCTCAGGAACCAGGAGGTGATCAATAACATAGGACGATCCGAGATCAGCATACAGATGAGGAACGGGGACTTCCACGTGGTTCTGCCCGACTCAACAACATATATCCAAGCCAGCGGCAGAACGTCTAGGATGTACATAGGAGGCGTGACTCATGGATTATCAATTGTGATTATCGATAATAACGCCGTGTTCTCCGCGCTGCAGCGGGACTTGCGATATAGATTGGATGAGGTGGAATTCAAGGACTTGGAGACATATGATGTTGATGCAACGATAAAGGTAATTGATGAGGAGCGCGCTGAAATAGCAAAACTGCTCAACAGCGAGGCGCCCCAAGTAGGGCGGGGAACTTCATTCAAATCCGTGCTGCTCGTAGTGGAATCACCAACCAAGGCTAGGACGATAGCGAACTTCTTTGGACGGCCCAGCAGGAGAATAACCAACAATTTGAACGTGTACGAAGCTAATCTGGGCAATATGTTGCTCAGCATAGTTGCTACAAAGGGGCATATGGTGGAGCTGGCGCCTAGCGCGGCAAATGAGGAGGAGGCTCGTAATGCAAAGGATTACTACGGGGTGTTGATAAGAGACGGCGATTTCATACCCATTTACAGCACAATAAAGCGATGCCCGGCCTGCGGCAGGACCTACACCGACGAGAGGGATTCCTGTCCCTATGATGGAACTCAATTAATCACCACACTGCCTGTTATAGATGCATTGAGGGATTTAGCGGTTGAGGCGGATGAGGTGCTGATAGGAACCGATCCAGATTCCGAGGGAGAGAAGATAGCATGGGATGTCTATAACATGCTCCGCCCATACGTATCCAATATACGCAGAATAGAATTTCATGAGGTCACCAAGAAGGCCATAATAGATGCAATAACCAACCCCAGAACTGTCAATTCCAATATGGTTAAGTCACAGCTAGTTAGAAGAATAGAGGATAGGTGGATAGGGTTCGGCCTCAGCAAGTATTTACAGACGAAACTGGATAGGAAGAATCTATCGGCGGGCCGTGTACAGACGCCCGTGCTGGGATGGATAATTAGGAGGCACATAGACAATAAGTATTCCAAGGCCATGAGGCTAACCGTGGCCTTGGCCAACAACGAGCAAGAGACATTCATTGTCCCCCTCAACAGCGACCCCGATGCGGCAAGGCAGGAATCCAAGAAGTTGAGGAATTATAGGAAGTCACATGACGGGTTGAAGGTCAGCTACAAGAAGCTGGAGGAGGTAAAGGAGACCATAAATCCACCACCGCCTTACACCACGGATGCCATGTTGACCGATGCCGCGAATATATTGAGGCTCGACGTTAATACCACAATGAGGCTGGCGCAGGATCTCTTCGAATCGGGCTTGATAACCTATCACAGAACCGATAGCACTAGGGTGTCGGCAGTGGGTCTTTCCATAGCTAAGGAGTACATCAGCAATAAGTTCGGCG
This sequence comes from Thermocladium modestius, assembly GCF_055398215.1. Lineage (NCBI taxonomy): Archaea > Thermoproteati > Thermoproteota > Thermoprotei > Thermoproteales > Thermoproteaceae > Thermocladium > Thermocladium modestius. Next base: position 1,236,976 of record NZ_AP043731.1, read on the forward strand.
AGGAGGAGTACGTGGGAAGAACGTGGGTCACGTCCGAGGAGGGGGCACATGAATGTATAAGGCCCACCAGGCCCATAGACGATGAGGAACTGCGGACGCTTATGTCGACTGGAGTCATAAACGTTCAATTAACCAACAGGCATATACAGCTCTATAGGCTCATATTTAGAAGATTCATGGCCAGCCAAATGAGGCCAGCAGTGGTGGAGAAGGCCAAGTATAAGGTATCCCTCCACAATGAGGAGGGAGAACTTGCCAGCAGGGAGACGGAGAGGGTGGTGAATATAGCTGATCCTGGATTTCAATTAATTCTTCAATCCATTAGGAAACGAGAAACGTTGCCTGAGACGGACGTGGATGTGGTGAGCGTTGAGACGAAGACCGTTAGAACAGTGTATCCATATAGGGAGGGAGACATAATAGCGGAGATGAAGCGGAAACACATAGGAAGGCCTTCGACGTACGCCAAGATAATAGATACGCTACTCAAGCGGGGATACGTGACTGCAATAGGGAGCACCAAGTATCTAGTCCCCAAGAGGCTGGGCATATTAGCGTATATTTGCCTCACCGGCGACGATTATGTCAGGGAAAAACTACCGCCGAGACGAGAGGAGGATAAGAAGGAATTGGATGAGACGCGCATCAAATGCGCTAATAAGGAATTGGGAAAACTGGTCAGCGAGGACAGGACAAAGCAATTGGAGGAGGAAATGGACAGCGTTGAGATGGGCAAGATGAATTACAAGGACATACTAAACCAATTGCTTAACGAAATGAAGGAATTGGAGTTATTCTCGTTTTCTTGATTCCTTTAACCACATGAATCCGTCTTGCAATATGGATCGCTGGTCTCCCCTAACTCACTCAATCTATCCTCTATCTTATCCTCCACATTTATTGCCTTTATAGTTATCTTCGAGGGGGCTTGCTTCTTGGCTACCCCCGTGTATATGACTTGGACGGATTTGCTCTTATCCCTGTAAACCGTTATGCCCTTTGCCCCTAATTCCCACGCCATTAAGTAAGCACCCTCTACATCGCTGACAGCGGCATTGCTGGGCATGTTTATCGTCTTGCTAACTCCATTATCTATCCACCGCTGCCACGTAGCTTGCATCATCACGTGCCACTTCCAGTGTATCTCATTGGCGGTCTTCAAGAGATAATGCAATTCATGATCGCTTGGCAGCATGCCGCTCTCCAATATGCGCTGCCTTACATCGCTCGATATCCTCCCCAGTCTCTCCAATGCGGTTCCATTATATTCCACCAACTTGCCTATCGCCAAGTTCCTGACGTAGGCTATGGCGAATATTGGCTCTATGCTGGAATTTACTCCCGCTATTAAGCTCCTACTGCCCTCGGGAGCTATACTCATGACCGTGGCATTCCTCATGCCCTTCCTCACAATCATACGAAGTTCGTCAAGGGACGCATTCCTCTTCCTCAGTACCTCGCCGGCCGAATTGACTAGCTCAGCAACGCTGGAGTCGGGATTGCCATTCAATACGTCGAGGTACTCCGGGAGGTACTTGAACGATACTTGCTTGGCCCTCTCAAACCATCTATCTATGGGAAGGATTCCCTTATCCCAATCGCTGCCGTTGAACTTGGGATACGGGCCCTTCTCCAAGGATATGGAGTGGCTCGCCTTGACGGCTGCGCTGAACATGAACATGGCCAATGTATCTGCTATGTGTAAGGCCTCGGGGCTATCGTATGGAATGTCCAATCTTATCATCATATCGGCAAGGCCGTTAATACCAAGGCCTATCTTGCGAGTTGCGTGGTTAGCCTCATCGAACATCTTGTGCGGGTGCTTATTGACATCTATCACATCATCAAGGAATCTAACCGCTATGGCTATATCATCAAATAAATCATCCCACTTTATTCCTCCCTCACTAACGTATTTAGTTATATTCATGCTGCCTAAATTGCATGACTCGCCGGGCAACAACGGGACCTCGCCGCACGGATTAGTTGATGCTATCACGCCAGCATTCTTAGCCGGATGCATTACGTTTATCGAGTCCTTATTCAACATGCCTGGATCGCCGGAATCCCATGCACTGGTCACCCACTCCTCGAACAATTCTTTGGCGTTTACCTTGCCCCATATCTTCACCTCTCCCTTGGCGGCACGACGCTCACAGTCCTCATAGCACCTACGGAATTCATCCCCCCAAGTGCTTGCCAGGCAAGTGCACTCGCGGGGACTAAAGAGAAGCCAGTCCTCCCCGGCCAACGCTCGCTTCATGAAGTAATCCGTGGTCATAACGGATATGTTGAAGTTCTGTAATTGAATATCCTTTAACTGGCCGGATTTAGCCCTGATGAATTTCCTTATATCCGCATGCCATACTTCCAGTATCCCCATCATTGCTCCTCTCCTCTTTCCCCCTTGCTTTATTACGTCCGTGCTGACGTCAAATAACCTCATGAAGCTGACGGGGCCGCTGGCCACCCCCACAGTCGATTTCACCACATCTCCCTCCGGCCTCAGCTTGGAGAAGTTATAACCAGTGCCCGCGCCCATCTTGTGAAGCTCCGCTGTGAGCGTCAATGCATCGTATATTCCAAAGCACCCCTCATGGGAGTACCCGGATATGCAATCATCCACGGGAACCACGAAGCAAGCGGACAGCTCGCCTGAGCGAGTGAATGCATTAAACATCGTTGGGGAATTGGGCAGGAACTTCAGCTTGCTGGTTAAATCATAGAACTTGGACGCCCAGGAAATGGGATCCCCACCATATAGGCTCTCCGCATAGGCGACCCCCATGGCTACCCTCATCCACATATACTGGGGTGTCTCAAAGAATGTGCCGTCCAATCTCTTTAGCAAATAACGGCTCATCAATGTCCTCACTCCATTATAGGTCAGCAACCTATCCCTCTCAGGATCCAATAATTTGCTTAACTCCTCTATGTGAGGTTCATAGAATGATGCCATTTCCATATTCCACAATCCTTGCTTCATACCTGTCTCAAACCACTGCCTGAATCCACGCCTATACGAATCGACGAACCGCGACTTATCCACCTTGCCCATAACCATCTTATATACGCTCCACAGTAGGTAATCCCTGGCGGCGGTGTGCCACCTCATATCCTCCGGGGCCTTATTTAACATAATGAATTGAACTATATCGCTTATCTCCTCGCTCCTTATGGTCGGCCCCATGGATTTTTGAAGCTCCTCTAAAACCAGCCCAGGATTGGGCGCATTAATTGCAGTAAGCACCTTGAGGAGCTTCCTAGGCGAAAACGGCTCCTCGCTACCGTTGCGCTTTATCACCTTGGGCATTTTGGATGACTTAGTTATCTCTAACTGCATCTATCCTCCCCACCTATAAAGTTTATTTTCCCAAGCGGATAAAATAAGCACATCTTAAGACCAACATTATGGCATATTATCCCAGTAATAAAATCGATGCTGTAAAATCATAAGCAGAGAGATAATAATAAAACTTTCAGTTAACACTAGGAAGGAGAATTACGAGAACACGAGAACCTTGCCGGACCTCACGAATAGATTCACTTCCTTTCCAACATCGAACGGCCTATCCATCATGGCCACTATCTCCGTATTATCATTGCTGGGAGGCACCACGGTAACCCTAAACAAACCACTTGAATAGCTGGACACCTTAACCCTGGCCTTCCCCACGAGAACCCATTCATCGCCCAAGGAAGCCTCGTCCGATATTTTCAAATCCTCAAGCCTTATGCCCAGCCTCACATCACCAGCAGTCACCTTACTTATCGGAAATGTAAAATCATCAACCACGGCATACACCTTATTGTTCCTCTCCTCCACCCTACCGCTTAGCTCCACCAAATCTCCTATCAGCCTAGCCACCTCCACGGTGACTGGATTAGAGTATATCGCGGACGGCTTGTCTACTTGGACTAACTTGCCGTGCACTATCACGCCGGCGCGCTCAGCAATTGAAAAGATGTCGGCAGGATCATGGGATACCGTAATGGTGGTTATTTTTAATTCGTTTTGAATCCTCCTAACAAGGGCGCGAGCGCTATCCCTTATCCTAGCATCCAAATTGCTGAACGGTTCGTCCAATAACAAAATCGACGGATTCTTAACCAATGCGCGTGCCAAGGCCACCCTTTGCTGCTGGCCCCCAGATAATTCCCGCGGATAATGATTAAGGACATGGGCTATCCCAAGTATATCGGATACTTCATTTATTCTCTTGCGCTCTTCATCCTTGTTCATCCGTAATGACCTTAAAGGAAAAGCTATATTATCATAGGCCGTCATATTGGGATAAAGAGCCCACGTCTGGAACACCATTCCTATATTTCTGTCCTCCGGCGGCACGACTAACTTGCCCGAGACAGCCACTAATTCATCATTGAAATACAATTCTCCCCGGGTGGGTATATCCAACCCAGCTATTATGCGCATGAACGTGGTCTTGCCTGCCCCGCTGGGACCCAATATACCGAAGGACTCGCCGCTACGTATATCAATACTTACATTGTCTAAGGCGACTACCTCCTTCTTTCTGGATTTATATATCTTGGTAATGCCCTTAGCCACCACGTTAACCATATCAAACCCCCTTGCCTCCAGTTCCAAGAGCTATCAGGCCCCTTATAAAATATCTGCCAAGGAAGATAAAAATACCCAATGGAACCATCGATGCTATGAAAGCGGCGGCAAACGTCTCATTATAAAGGGTGGCGTATCCACCCGTAAATGATTGAACTGTAACCGGTATCAATCTCATATCAGGCGTGGTGGTCAGCATCAACGGTATGAAGAAGTTATTCCACGTCTCTATTATGTTAAATATTAACGTGGATATGAAGCCGGGCAGCGACAATGGAAAAACTAGCCTGGAGAATATCCTCCAATCACTGCCCCTATCGAGCCTAGCGGCCTCTATTATCCTGGGAGGTATGGCAGTTATGAAGATCGACATCAACAATGCCCCGGTTGGCATGTAGAATATAAAGAAGGCAAATGCCAATCCCCAATATGTATTGAGAAGGCCCATATCCGCAATCAATTTGGTCAAGGGGATCAAAGTGGCTTGGTATGGAATAAATGTGGCGAGCGATATCAATGAGAATAAGAAGTTGCTCACGAACGAGGATACCTTGCTAAAGCTGTTGGAAAGCATGTAGAAGAAGTAAGCCGCCATGGATCCTAGAAAGGTAGCTATGAAGGCCACGGGAAGCACTAATATCAGGCTATTCAGTAACGGCCTGCTCAGTGATGACCAAACGGCTTGAAATGGCTCTATTGTGGGGGAAGAGGAGGGAACCAGGACCGGCGTGGTGTACACCGCCACATTGCTCTTCAATCCGTTTATCACCATTGCATATATCGGAATCAACCATATTACCACGAATATTATTATCACCAATTGATGAATAGCTGCCTTCACTGTTGGATTTATCCTGCCAATCTTGCTATTCATGCCTCATCCACCTCTTTATTCCATATAATGCGTAGGGTATCACCACCGCAGTCGCTATTGCGGTTATTATCGTGGCCACCGCGGAGGCCTGGGCGAAGTATTCCGTGGTGAATAGATAATACATGTACACAACGCTCGTTTGAAGGAATATATTGGTGGGTCCACCGCTCAATAAGTAGGGCGGACTGAATATCCTGAACGAGAAGAGAAATAACAAGGCAGAGGACACTATGAATCCATTCATGGAGTTGGGAAGCAATACTCTGAATAATATCCTGAATGGGTTCGCCCTATCTATTCTGGCTGCCTCTATCAATGTCTTGTCCACGCCCATGAAGGCAGCTAGGTAGAAAATCAACGATAGGCCTGCGTATGCCCATATCACCACCACCATCAAGCTTGGAAACTCAGTTGAAGGGGATGAGAGCCAGAGAAGAGCTGGTATATGAAGAAGATGCAGAAGCCAATTTATGCCTATGTGAATGTTGAATAGCCAAAGCCATATTAACGAGTTGGCCGCCATGGATATTGATAATGGATATATCAGCAGTGATAGGTAAACGCTTCGCATTCTCTCATTGCCTAGAAAATATAGTAACGAGGCGAATAGAAGACCGAGCAGGTTACCGAATACCACGGTACCCACCGATAATAATATTGAGTGCAAAAAAGAGATTGAGAAATACTCGGTAGATAGTAGGGACGCATATGTCTGGAACCCCACGAATGATGGGTGGGGATTTAGGAGCGACCAGTTGGTGAATGAATAATAGAAATTCCAAAGAACTAAATAAAGCAATAAAAATGAGAAGAATATGGTTGGAATTGCCATTAATAATCCTTGTATCCTCATTGTATCACCATAAATGGGTTATTTTAATGATTTGTCTTGGCTGCATTGTTAGGAGTTGACCCAAGGCGGATAGTAGCCGGCAAAGGGATGGCCGGGGAATCCTAAGTATCCGAGGCCCAACTTAGCCGCGGCCAACCACTCACTCTCCTCCTGATGCATCTGGGTAGCTAGCGTTATATTCCATGCAGCTATCCCACTTGGTCCAACTTGCTGTAGCGTATAGAGGCCACTATCTAGCTGGGCGAATACATCATCGAATAATCCACCATCGGATAATTGGTAAACAAAGTTCTGCTCAGGAGTACTCAATAACTGTTTATAATCATACCATTGGGCAGGCGTGTTGAAGTAATCCGTCGTTACATTGTTATAGAACGTGACTGCCTTCCACTTAGTCCATATTTCTTGCCCAGCCATGGATGCCCACCACTTAATGAAGGTCAACGCACTCTGTTCCTGTGGTCCCACTGGCACAGCAACGGAGTCTATTACCAATGCATAGTAATTCTGCGTGCCTGGAAATGGCTCCTCCACTATGGTTACGTTATTCCAGTTAATGTATGGAGCAACCGCCGGATAAATAGTTATGTTCAAGAAATCATAGGCATAATTGGTTAACCAATTGCCGTTAGCTTGGAATGCAACATCGCCTTGAGCCAGATCTGTTAATCCTTGAGTCCAAGTTAATGATTGCCAACCAGGATAGTCATACGAGGTGAAATTCAGGAATAACTTGTTTGTTTCCGCTATCCAGTTCTGTATCGTTGCATTATTTAATGGAATTACTCCATATATCATTTCATTGTATACATGCGGCCCAGCCAGTGATAGGAATATATCCTCCCAAAGATTCAATTGATCCCATCCCCCATCGGAGCCGGGTACCATCCATGGAGAAACACCATGAGCGGCCAATTGAACCGTATCGTATTCCAATGTCGATAAATTAGTCGGTATCGGCAAATTATATTCCTTAAGCAGCTTCAAATTTATATAGAGCAAGGCGCCCCTATGTACATTAACCGGGATGGACAGCAATGTCCCGTTAAATGCACCGGCTTGAAGTACTTCAGGCACGGCATCGCTGAATAGGCCTATTTGCTGGGCTACTGGGGTCATATTAACGAAGTTATGGATTCCCTGAGGAGCTATTTCCACGTAGCTTATCATCTCTGGACCATAATGCACTTGGAATAATGCAGGCGGCTTGCCCGCCTCTATTAGCGTGAGTATGGCATACTTGGCATTAGTACCACCAGCCCCCGGCACTATTGTGGGCGTTACGTTTAGGTGGTATTGGTTTTCGAAGGCAGGTATCAAATGATTAAGGGCTACTTTACCCTCCGTTGCCCACCATGTGTAGAATATTAGTGAGGATGTTGTTGGGACGGGCGTGGTGGTTGTCTTGGTGGGTGGTTTGTAGGTGAGGGCCGCTGCCGCCGCGACTATTACGACGATGATCACGACGGCTATCACGGCCCACGCGGTCCTAGATAATCCCTTCATAATAATAAAAAATAAATTGCCAATTTAAGCATTATGGTGCACCGGTAATAATAAAAACCAATAATATATTATATGCAGCATTATTTATTTGCTTATAAATATAAATTGCATATTGATAAATAATCGATGATAACCTTCGGTATGCATAAATAAAAATCGTCGAATTTATTTATAACATCTACCTTAGTCACCCCGATGTCAACCTCATGCATAACTAAACATAATTCGATCTCTTCCCCCTTTCTGGCCAACAGAGAATTCCCAGGCCTAGTGAGTTATGCCCCCTTGATGGATGCCGCCCTATTGCCAAGAACCCATGTAGATCTGAATTGAAAAGATGACCCTAATACTTAGGATGGTTGGGGAACGGCATTATATGAGAACTTCATCTCAAGATTGAATCATTTCATTTTATCCGTTAGTTAAATAATGACTCTTTGTTCTTATGAGCACATGCAAGAGCAAATGCAGATTCCCCCGGAGAAGGAAGCCACAATTGTATATGATGCCTCTAAGGCTGAGAATGCAATACGGGAGTTAATGGAGAGGATGGCATTGGCATCTGGGTCGGCTAATATATCCAGAGAACCCGCCGCGGATGTGGTGGAGGAACCCGATAGAGTTATTATACTATTTGATGTGCCTGGCATACCCAAGGAACGATTAAAGATAGTGGTTGGATCCAATTACGTGGAGGTGAGGACGGACCCAATGCCTCTTCCTCAGTCTAAGTTCGTCCATTTAGAGAGAATGGCCAATTACAGGCTACAGAGAAAGATAGAGTTCCCATTTAAGCTTAAAATAGACGAAGCTAAGGCATATCTTAAGGACGGGGTACTACAAATAACTATTCCTAAAATTGGGGAGAACGCAACAGAGACTGAGTTAACAGTTGAGTAGTATACGTAAACTAAGCAATATTAAATATAGTCCGGTCTCGGATATCATTCAAGCATATACATTTAGGTCTCAATATTTCTTATGTTACTTCCAATAATAGATGACAGAATAAAGTATTTATAGGGTAATAGATATAGGAACAGTGATCTATTGTGAAGTATGAGCCAGAAACCCGAAGGGTGCAATTAACAGGAGGGGCTACCTTAATAGTATCCCTTCCAAAGGAGTGGACGAGGGCAACCGACCTCAAACCAGGCGACGAGGTGCTAGTGATGCCTCAACCCGATCTATCCTTGCTGGTTGTTCCTAAAAAAATCGATAAGATGACGGCATTCGAGGCAACGCTCAACGTCCAAGATGATCTATCCAATAAGGATCACTTGGAGAGGATACTCTTGTCATATTACCTAGCAGGCTACGACGTGTTCAAGCTTAACTTCGACGTATCCACCACAACGCTGAAGAAGGAAATAAAGGACTTGGTCAGGCGAAAGCTGACGGGCGTCGAGGTGACGGAGGAGGGCAGAAATAGCCTAGTCATGCAGAACTTAATAGATATTCCTGACGTCAAGATAAACGACATAGTGCTCAAGATAGTTAGGGCATTGGCTGGAATGCTCGAGGACGTGAGGACTGCCTTGGACACAGCCGATAAATCCATACTCAACGACATAATAGAGCGAGACAATGAAGTGGATAAGTTCTACTGGCTTCTCAATAGGCTCTTGAAAAGAATGGTGGTCAGCAAGCATTCCATGAGCCTATCGGGCCTGAAGGATCCCAGAAACCTATTGGAATACGCGACAATCAATAAATCCCTAGAGAGAGCCGCTGATCACGTAGTTGAAATATCCTATGAATTGCTTAACATGGGCTCGGCATACCTAATAGGAATACCGAAGGATGTTAGGAATAAATTGGGCGAAATGACCGTGTTGGATCATAAATTGCTAGACTCCATTTCCAAAGCATTCATTGACTCCATAACCTTGGAGGAGGTGAATCGGATAATAGACTTAGCCAAGTCCGAGTCCAAATCATCAATTCCAAACATAATGAACGATATAACCAAGATAGAGATAGATCCATCGCTATCCGCTAGCATAAGGACCATAATAAACAGTCTCTCCAGGATAGGAGAGTACATATCCGATATAGGAGAGGCTGTGATTAACTTAACAATAGAAAGGCCTAGTTAAGCTGAAATGATGCGTATTGGAAGGACAAAAACTGGAGCGAGCTTCGACTTGCTGAACTCAATGGCATTTACTATCCTTCTAACGTAATACGCTGGTTATTATGTCCTCGAAAAACACATGCTTCACCGCCCTGCGCATTATCGTGAACCCCCCAGCCTTCGCGGCAGTCTCTACGAGACTCATGGACTCGGAGGAGTACGTTATAACCGTGAACTCAACGTTCAGATCCTTTACTTGCCTTAAAAAGACATCTATTAAATCATTTCTGAGATAATTTATGTAAATGGATGCATCCATCCAATCCACGTCGCCTGACCTACGGGGCCCCAACAAATATGGTAGATTGAATATTACAAGGTCAACCTTCATGGGTCTGAGGGAAGATAATAGATCCGACCGTATCGAGTCTATGGAGTCCGACGCTAAACTTGTTAGACGGGCTGCATGAGGATTTATATCTATTCCAATTAATGCCTTATATCTACAATTAATTTTCACCATTTCCTCGACCAATTGACCTATCACGTAGCCGCTGCCGCTGCCCACCTCCACCAAGCTGATCTCACCTTTCTTCTCGCAAATGCTCCTTAAAATTGATAGGGAGACATCTAGGGTCTGCGCAGAATCATCTGATGGAGGATATACGAATTCCATTCAGGTCCCAAGCCTAGAGGGGAGACATGACTAGGAAGTAAGCTATAACGTTTGGGACAAACATGATGAATATGTATATCGTGAAGACAACCTCAAGGGATAGACTGGTCTCCAGCGACACGAGGGTAGATAATAGGGATATCGAGGTGACCGTCGATAGGTAGCCAATCGTGTATATTACGGCAGCGATCACAGGGTCATACATGAAACCCAAGGCATATGCAAGCGAGTATACCGTTGATGCCGATAAGAGCGGTATCAGCGATGCCAATGAGTAGGTTACCCAATACAATACATGATGCATGGGCATCATTATCTTAAGGATTATCACATTTGCTAAAACAAAGGAAATAATGGATACTATAGTGATGTATTGGGGAAGCATCGCATCGGTGGTTGGCAGTAGGAAGAGCAATTTAACGCCGCTCATATACATTATTGCGGTGCTTATCGATAATATCAAGATCGAATATAGCAAGAGAATCTTGGCCTCCACTTGATGAAGATAAACCCCTATTGGTCTTAGGGAGATGTAATTAATGAACTTGTGAAGGGAACCCAGGGGCTTATCCTCATCTATGTTCATATCCTTAAGGGCATTGACGACGTTACGTCCCCTATCCGTTAATATGACTTGGGAACCTATTTTTGCTACCAAACCTTGTAGTCTCATTGTCTCTATATCGTATAGTAAAATGGATAGGGGTAAATTTAACTCCTTTTCTAGTTCCACCAGGGATTTGGCGGAGGCGTAGATAGATTTCAATATCTTCAACCTGCGGGGCCTAGATACTATGAATCGCAAGTAAGTGGAGTCACTCGTGAAGGATTTATCCATCAATCAACCACCACGGACGCTCATTGAGAACCAGGGCAGTAAACAGCATGATCCACTTTAATTCACCAAGCAATCGATCCATAAACATCATAGCTCACCTTAAGATGGTTAGCCATTATTTAAGCGTTTTGTCCAAAGAAGGGGGACGGCAACAATAGATAAACAAAACATGAGATGCTTATTCGAGGAGGGATTTAGGTAAGCTTATAAATGTTTTTGACGATATAATTGCCCAAGGTATACAATGAATATAGATGAAATAAAGAGCTGGATAAGTTCGTTGCTTGCCAAAGAGCAGAAGGTATTTCTAAACAGGTTATTGGAGGAGGCCGAAGCCAGGGGAATAGGAAGGATTGCTCTCTTCATGGCAATTAACTCCATAATACAAGAAGATAAAGACATAGTAGCCATGAACCCAGTTGAAATAGGAAGAATAAAACTGGGTAAAGAAGAGATAAGGATCTCGCTGCCCCAAGAAATAGAACTGAAGCGAAACACTCGACAAAGACGTCGCTCACCTAAGGGGATCAATATAATAGAGGCCTTATATGAAGAACAAAGACAAGAAACAAAACCAAAGGAAGAACAAAGACAAGAAACAAAACCAAAGGAAGAACAAAGACAAGAAACAAAACCAAAGGAAGAACAAAGACAAGAAACAAAACCAAAGGAAGAACAAAGACAAGAAACAAAACCAAAGGAAGAACAAAGACAAGAAACAAAACCAAAGGAAGAACAAAGACAAGAAACAAAACCAAAGGAAGAACAAAGACAAGAAACAAAACCAAAGGAAGAACAAAGACAAGAAACAAAACCAAAGGAAGAACAAAGACAAGAAACAAAACCAAAGGAAGAACAAAGACAAGAAACAAAACCAAAGGAAGAACAAAGACAAGAAACAAAACCAAAGGAAGAACAAAGACAAGAAACAAAACCAAAGGAAGAACAAAGACAAGAAACAAAACCAAAGGAAGAACTCATTATTCCTGGCTTTAATGATGAGGAGAGCCAGCGAGCAGCACTTGCAATAATACAGTATATAAACAAATACTGGAGTGTTGGTAGAATGAGACTGGTGGATGATCTATATCATTCGACCGGCATACGACGGGAGACTCTGATACGCGTCTTGGATGTATTAAGTAAGCAAGGATATGTGGAGTTGGTGGAGCCCGGAATTGTGAATAGAACTGAAAAAACCCCCACCATTGGAATAAAACTGACCGAATTAATAAAGCGATGACCGAATTAAGGCAGATCCTGAGCATGCATAGATTGGGGAACCATATTTCACAATACGTGTAATAATATGTGTATGAGGTGATTTGATTATTCAGCAAAGACAAAAACTCATCCTAAATAATATATAGATAGAAAGGGAAAATCACTTAAAGGATTCCCACATATTCGCGGGCTAACTCCAAGTATGCCTTGTAATTATTGATTATGCGTAGCTTGGATTCTTCATCTACAGTCTTGATCACTTTGGCGGGAACCCCAACAGCTATGCTATACGGTGGTATTACCATGCCCTCCGTAACGACAGCGCCAGCGCCTATTATGGAGTAATCGCCTATTACCGAATTGTTGAGCAATATGGCTCCCATGCCTATCAAGACATTATTGCCTACCTTAGCGCCATGCACTATGGCTCGATGCCCAATAGTTACTCCACTTCCTATCTGGGTCACGATTCCCTTGTCTGTATGAATCACTGTTAGGTCCTGTATGTTTGAGTTATCTCCAATAACTATGCGATCCTCATCTCCCCTGATCACCACAAATGGCCATAGGCTAACATTATCTCCGATCTCCACATCCCCTATTACATAGGCGCTACTCGGGATGAGCACGTTTTTCCCTATCCTTGGGAGTTTATCTTTATATCTTAATATTGGCATGATGAGGGCGCCCGCGACGACCTTAAAAGCATGCCTATGGAGCACTTTATGATCAAGACAAAGGAACTTAAAACAAAGACTTATTAATCACAAGGGCATGATATCACCCATGAAGGTAATAGTTAAATTCTTGGCCACATTTTATGATATAGCAAAGACCTTGAGGACAGAGATTGAGGTACCTGATGACGCTACCATAAGCGATTTGTTAAAAACCATTGATGAAAAGATAAACCCCAGCATTTCGAAGACCTTGCTGGATGGAGATAAGGTCAGGGATGGATATAATATATTAGTTAATGGCAGAGCAATAGAATTCAAGAAGGGACTTCAAACAGAGTTGAGCGATGGAGATGAAGTTGTTCTGCTACCTCCCATAGGTGGCGGCTAAACAATAATTATAAAAATTGAAAACAATCAAAATAAAGGCTATTAATGGCTTCCATCCTTTTATCTGACGTAAGTATCTATTGATTTTATAATTTAACGGAACATAATTATAATTCTCAAAAAGATACTCATCATCTAACTAGTTTAAATACATAAAATATGATTGTTAAATAAATAATATATTATTGGTTTTTATTATTACCGGTGCACCATAATGCTTAAATTGGCAATTTATTTTTTATTATTATGAAGGGATTATCTAGGACCGCGTGGGCCGTGATAGCCGTCGTGATCATCGTCGTAATAGTCGCGGCGGCAGCGGCCCTCACCTACAAACCACCCACCAAGACAACCACCACGCCCGTCCCAACAACATCCTCACTAATATTCTACACATGGTGGGCAACTACGGGAAAAGTTGCTCTTAATCATTTGATACCTGCCTTCGAAAACCAATACCACCTAAACGTAACGCCCATGATAACTCCGGGGGCTGGTGGTACTAATGCCAAGTATGCCATACTCACGCTAATAGAAGTAGGCAAGCCGCCTGCTATATTCCAGAGCCTAGTTGGAGCCAATATGTTGAGCTACGTGGAATCTGCTCCCAATGGCATTCATACATTTCTTAATTTAACTCCCATATTGATGAAAGAAGGGATTTTAAACCATGTGGTAATGCCTGCCTTTGAGGCGGCGGCATACAATGGAACAATATTAAATGTACCAGTCAGCGTGCATAGTGGATTTGTTCTATACATGAACCTGAATTTATTAAGGAAATATGATCTTCCTATTCCCTACAATCTTACTACTCTGGAATACGATACTATGGAACTAGTACATCATGGCATAACTCCATGGATGGTTCCCGGTGCCGATGGCGGCTATGACCAAGAACAATTGTGGTTTGCAATTTTCTTATCGTTAGGCGGTCCGCAATTGATGAATGAATTGATATATGGCACAATTCCTCTTTCTAATTCCACTTTCCAAAGAATATTTAATGAAACTAATAGAATATTCCTTAACTTCACATCGTACAATTATCCTGGTTGGCAATCCTTGACTTGGACCCAAGGAATAGCGTTGGTATCCCAAGGTTCTGCGGCATTCGAGGTAGATGTGGATTCAGCCACTAATTATTTATTTGATTTTCAGAACATTACGGTATACCCAGCAATAGAGCCATATATTGAATGGAATAACGTGACGGTGGTAGCAATTCCCTTTTCGGGAACCCAAAATTACTTCCCATTAGTAATGGATGCGATAGCCATACCAGTAAGTCCTCAAGAGAACCAAGCTATTCAATTCATGAATTATTGGATATCCTACGCTGGTCAACAAGTTTGGACCAGATGGAAAGCAGTTACATATTATATAAATGGAACTGATTGGTACAATACGCCTCAACAATGGTATATGTATCAGCACTTACTTGCTACTAAACCGAATAATTTCGTCATAGATCCCCTTTCACTATTCGCAGACGTAGATGGCGAATTATATTCAGGACTATTGGCTTTGCAGCAACAAGGCGCCTCCGCATTGCCCCTTTGGAATTCTACCTTTACCTCTGCCATGCATCAGGAGGAGAGTGAGTGGTTGGCCGCGGCTAAGTTGGGCCTCGGATACTTAGGATTCCCCGGCCATCCCTTTGCCGGCTACTATCCGCCTTGGGTCAACTCCTAACAATGCAGCCAAGACAAATCATTAAAATAACCCATTTCCCGGTCATTCCACCTATAAATACCATGTATCACTTATAAGAAATCAATATTCCTCTTTCTAACTCTTTCCTTCTCCATTAAATTTAAAACAAAACGATATCTGCATTAATATATGAATAAAAGCCTGGCATTGCTGATTGGAAATTTCGACAAGATAAAACACATGAACCCAAAGGATGTGGAGTCCACCATGGGAAACATATTGAACTTATTATATGAGGTGAATGATGAAGTTACTGACGAGGATTGCTGCATTAAATACGTGATAGATGTATTGCATGAATTACTGGCAGCGCTTCATATAGCCATCAATTATCATTCAATTGGCAATTATGAGGAGAGAATAATGGACGAAATTGCAGCTATGAGCAAAATACCTGGTTCATGCTCAATGGATATGCGCAGCACATGCATTGAATTGGCGAAGAAGAGGGAAACCGCGAGAAGCCTATATGAGGGATTGGTTCATGAATTAAGGCTTATGGGCATGAGCGAGCGCTCTATTTAGCAAAGTATTAAAAACACGGTAAGCTAAAGCCAAAGTGAGGATAGCTATATCTTAACTGTTATGCGAGACCCAATGCCCTTGAAATTCGGTTCTCGCAGTGAATTGGCTTCCTTGAAGGCATTTATCAATGATTCCAAGTTCCTTCCTTTTATGATGTTCCATAGATCCAATACGGGCCTCTTATATAAACACGTCTTAAGCTGGCCATTGGATGTTAACCTCATTGTCGTGCATCCCGCGCAAAATAATGGATTTTCGTAATTCTTTATCAATTCCACTCTTATTCCATCGATGGAGAACAAAGGCCTATTATGGAGATCCATCCTATTTCCAATGAATTTACCACGCTTCTCCAACAACGGTATTATATTGTTTATATTATAATAATGCTTCGAGAAGATGGACGATCCATCGCCTACAGGCATCAATTCTATGAATTGCAGATCAAAAC
Source organism: Thermocladium modestius (assembly GCF_055398215.1). Taxonomy (NCBI): domain Archaea; kingdom Thermoproteati; phylum Thermoproteota; class Thermoprotei; order Thermoproteales; family Thermoproteaceae; genus Thermocladium; species Thermocladium modestius. The sequence goes on from NZ_AP043731.1 coordinate 1,253,365, forward strand.
CATGTTTTGAAGCGAAATCTATCATGTCGTCAACCTCATCAGTGTTAACGCCGCTTAAGAGAACGACGTTCAATTTGATCCTCCTAAAGTAATTCTTGGCCTCCATCAAACCATTCAATACATTCTCAAAACCATCGACTCCAGTTATGTACTTATACCTATCTGGCTTAAGGCTATGCAAGGAGACGTTAAGCCTATTTAGCCCAGCATGGCTTAGATGCCTAGCTAAATCCCTCAACATGTAACCATTGGTAGTCAACGATATATCGCTCGGTCGCCTCTCCGCTATTTCCTCTATTATCTTGACTATATCCCTTCTTAGAAGAGGCTCTCCCCCCGTTATCTTATAATCATTTATTCCCACCCTCATGGCGGCATCGATGACGAATCCTATATCCTCCGGCGTCAACTCTGGAATTAACCTGGATTGGCCCTCAAAATGACAGAAGATGCATGAAAAGTTACAGACGCTGTTAACCACTATCCTAAGTTTCAGCAATGGCCTGCCATAATTGTCTATCAATACCATTCTTGGAATGACCCCGATACCACTTTAAATAAATTACCGGTTGAACCAAAGCCATTATCGATTAATGCGTGAACACGACTTAATAACTAGAGCCAGCCCAAGTGAATCTAACCTATCGCCTAGAAAGCAAGGCCTAGCTTGAACATAAACTGCCCCCCTTAGGGGTGGGGCTTTGGGGGTTTCCGGCGGCCTTCGCGGCGCGCCTTCACTTCCCCTTCAGGGTGCTTACGAGCCCCCGACCTGCGCCTCCCCTTAAGGCACGGGCCATGTTAATAGCAGCGTTCAAGTCACGGTTATACACCACGCCCCACTTAGGGCACCTATGCTCTCCCCGTCCACTTGGACAACATACCCACACCTGTGACAAGTTTTAGACGCATTTAGGATTAATGTAAACCACCTTAATCCCGTTGATTTTCGCTTTGTACTCTATCAGGCAGGGCCAGTATCTCTTTGATCCGTCGATTTACCGCCGCGCGAGGCCTTGTACTCAGCCACGTAGGCTTTCATCTTATCCGTTAATCCGCTGGTGTGGCTTTCCTGCTCTATCTTCTTTACCGCATGCACTACAAATGACTCATCCTCCTCATTTTTGCACTTAATCCATACCCTGCCGTTTTGCCCCACCGTAACATCACACCCAAGTTCCTCCCTGAACATATTAGCCATGGAGCCCTTCTTCCCTATCACTCTGGGAACCTTCGTGGGATCCACCTCGACCACCACCCCGTCCTCTATCCTGCCCAACCTGGCTTCCCTCAGCGTCAACGTTACCGGGTAATCCCTGGATAGATTAACATCGATTATTTTGGCTAAGATGACGTCGCCTATCTTCAAGATTGTCTTCAAATCCACATTAGTAACGTCCAATTGCCTTAAGGTGGCTTCATGAATTGATAGAAATGCCGCGTAGGGGGATTTTATATCGATCTCCCATCCAGTTACCGTTATATCCACCACATAGCCTATCACCATATCGCCCACCCTCGGCCTATAAGTTCCATTAAGCGGTATTACTTGGATTTCCTGCTCGCCTGAATCCAGTTCCTTTATGTTTATGACGGATACAGCGGCCGCGTATATCTTATCGCCCTCGCTATATATTGCTCCGCTTATTGTGTTTTTGCCACCCTTTAATCCTACCTGGTCTCCAGGCAATACTATCTGCTTATCAGAAACGTTCACCTCCATTACTTAATCACCTCAACGTATCCCATAATTATTGCAGGATTATCCCCTTCCGGATTTTAAACATATCGTCAACCCCGTAGAAGCGTCAACGACCTACCTATCGAGGCAGGCTATTCACAAAAGCGATTTAAGCCACGCATCGCAAATAATGCGAATGCTGGACTGCGGCATTGACGTGAAATGCCTCATGGATTCTCTACTCAACGCGATAGCGGACCTACCGAGTTCGATGCATGAAGTAACGGCTTTAATAGAAATGCTGCCGGAAAATGCGTTGAGGGATGCATTGAAGGAAGCAGGCGAACGCGTGAGGAAGCTATGCGAGGTAAATCCGCCACCCATAAAGGCGCTATCCTTGATAAAGGCCGAGTCGATAACTGATGCAGGCACCGCCCAATGCATCGCTATGGCACTGCTTGACGCCGGAAAGTATGTGGAGTCCATCTCATTCGTGGAAAGGGCGCTTCAAATAGAGGGCAATTCACCCAATTCAAGTTATCTAAGGGCACTGTTAAACATTGCCATTGCCGGAGATGCAGTTCAGAGATCCCAATTATATCACCTGGAAAATAACCACGAGGAAGAGAAGAGGCAAGTAATGGAGGGAGCCAAGCATTATCTGAATGCATCTGCAATTTATGACGCGCTGGGCGAGGCGGAGCACGCCGACCTAACCAGATTCAATGCTATAGATGCAATGGCTAAGTACTATTTCCTGCATGGAGACCTTGATGAGGCGTTGGTTCAATATTCTCGCTGCGATGCAGCGATTAGGGATGAAGAGACTAGGAATAGATGTAGATCCATGAAATCGTTCTTGGAGGCAATGATGGAGGGCACCACGGAGAAATACGAAGAAGCCGGAGATGAGCTGATCTCTATGGAGATGTTTCAGTATGCCGTAATGGCCTATGGAGCCGCATATCAACTGAGCGGCGAGCCTAGGATTTATTTGAAATATATGGGCGCATTGGTGAATTATGTAGATGGCGAGGTAAGGAGCAGGTACGGTAAATTCGAGGACTTAATTAGCGATGTCGAAAAGAGGGGAATTAAAGTCGTGGCTAATGAGGTGGATGTGGATGAGGAGTCACTGCAAGAGTACATAGATATCAGGGCATTATTAGAAAACGGCGCGGAGCCCGACGTAATTATAAGGTACTTGATGAGGGATGAGAACGCCAAGAAAATGGCAAAGAACGCCGCCAATAAGTGAAGAGCTGGGTTGGGTTAAATTGATACGGAGCCTGAGCCCCTCATTATTGAATCCATCACCCTTTGCAGCCTTATTGCCTCCTCCAGGGTAGTCTTGGGCCTCTCCTTGCCCTTCACTGCCCTTATGGCGTTCCTGTCCTCCTCCAATAATTGATCCACCGTCCTTGCAGCATAGCCCTCACAATCGGTCCTCCCGTTAATTAAATCCATCATACAAGCACTCCCCTGATTTTTAATGATGGAATATTGCCTTAATTTGATGGGCGATATCCACGATGCATGGATTACGGCGGTGGCGTAATTGTCTAGGTCGAGCGATACTATTGATGAGACTATTACGCCGTTCCGTTCAATGTTAAGCGATTTCAGCGAAACATATGTGGGTTTCATGCTCCAAATCACGGCGTCCAAGTCATGAAGAACTAAGTCGAATATTACATTTACATAAACTGAGTAGTCCCTATTTAAGTTGGATAGACGTTTTACATCTATGTGATGTATGTCCTTAATGGTGGTCATATATTCTATTAATGGGTTGAATCGTTCTATGTGAGCTGGAATCAATATATGGCCGCTCTTCTTTGATTTGTTTAATAATTCAATTCCATCTCTCACGTCAACTATTACTGGCTTCTCTACCAGTAAATTGGAGACGTCCAACAATTTATGCGATAATTCATAGTGAGTTAAGGATGGAGTTGCTATTATGGTAAGATCTGGCTTGAATGATGCAATCTCATCCAGCGACTTTAAGTGCGTCGCTCCATACATGGCCGAGGCTTCCTTAGCCTTGTCTTCGACCACGTCAAATACTCCCACCTCCTCTATTTCCTCGTCCTTGCGTAATTTATTCACTGCAGATAAATGATATTGCCCCATCCTGCCAACGCCCACAATGGCTACCTTCATGATGCTCTCCTCACGCCATTTGCATTGGTATTTTAATCTTTAATGCCTAGCCTTCGTAATTGAGGCAATTAGGCTCTAGGAGGAATAACTGCCATTCGACGAGGTTCATCCTTGGATTAGGTAAAAAGTTAATTGCATTTAAGGTCATCGATTACCTTAAGTAACTCGCTCATTGATTTTCCGCTCCATATTACTTCATCCCCACACTCCACTTGCACGGAGTCCAATGGATAATTAGTCAAAGCTTGGTGGGGGGCCAATGGAAATGCCTTACTCCAAGACATGGCCTTACCCGCCTCATCCAATGCCCTTATTTCCTTGTCTATCAAGACACTGTATTTAGTTCCCTTGAACCTGACCCGTATCTTCAAGTCGTATCTCCTGCTTCTCTGCACTAACTCCTCCAGTTCCCTCAGAGTTACCATAACTATAAGTCGGATTTAATGGGTTTAAAAGTAAACGCTTTATAGTAAGTCAATATTCCATCAGCGCTCACCAATGCCAATATCAGCTGCATTCCATTGCTCTCTGAATACTTTATGAGGTCTATTATGCTCCTCACGGTCTCTCCTTTTCCCTCATTGACTATCTTTATTATATATCTGGGCCTATCCCTTATGGAATCCTTCTTTTTCTCCCACGCCACCAAGTCCACAGATGAACCCCGCAATACATGTGCTCTATATCCCCTCTTCTTCAGATCAAGGAAAACTATGAAACGCCAAAAATCATTATCTGGCAATACTTGCTCCAACGTCATTTTCCTATCATCTATATAAACGGCGACGCTAGCGTCACTCGACAATATATAGGCAAGCTCCACGGGGTCCGCCGATAATCCCTTCTCCCTTAGATACAGCTTGGTCGCATCATCGCCGGGAACCACCTCATCACCGGACCTAATGAATCGCAGTTCCTTGATGCGCTGATCATCCGCTCGTCTCTCTTGCATGCCTGATTGAGCTCAAACACATCATTTTAAAACTGTTCGCAGCACATGAATATATCGATCCGTGAGGGATTGAACTAATTTAAAAATTGAGTGTATTTAGCAATGGAGGCTTAAGGCCACTAATTTGAGGGGATAATCCATAAACATTAATTGAAGTTCAGTAAACTGCCCCGTCCTTACGGGCGGGGTCTCAAGTGAGAAAAATGAATTGCAACAAGCATTGGATGGTTGAACACTATCCATTTAAACCTTGAAATCTCCCGCGATATGAATATGAAAAATAGGCTCAAGCTATTGAATGATTTATTGAGAGTTTTTCAGTTGGATGGCGATGATACATATAAGGGATTCGTGGAGAGGTACAGAACTATCCTATCCAAGAGGCTGGAAACCAAATTTCATAAATTACTTAATTATATAATAGATAATTCGTTATATAACGAGAAGATAGATCTATTCTTTAGGGATTTGGCAATGGAGATAGGGAGGCTAATTTCCATTAATCCATTTTATGGCAGGCTAAACAATAAAATAGTCAATGATCATTATTCCATAAAGGAGGCCGTCAATGCCTTCGAGGAGTTAATCGCCAAGGGCGACAAAAAACACCTAGTCATGCTATATGGGGAGACTGAGGGGGGGTTACGGAAGATAGATCCACGGCCTGGACGAGAGGAGAGGCTTGGTTTACTGGCAGTGATGCCTATGGCCATATCATTATTGATATTCATCTTGATGATGGCGATCAGCCGTAACATAATCATCTCATGGATATCATCAATAGCATCATCCATGGCATCCATGTTGGTTTTAATGATGGGATTCTTCGAGGGGTTGAAAAAATACGACGTAACAGGCAGGAAAATATACAGAATAGATATACAAATAGATCCAAACACGCCCCGTGATAAAATAGATAGCGCCATATCGCTCTTGACATCTATTGATCAGACATCGTCGAGCAATATCTCTTTGACTGATATATTGAAGCGTATAAACGATGAATTGAAAACGATGTTGAGCGATTTCATGGTAAATATAGAGGAGTACAACATACCGGCTTTGCCCGGAATAAAAATATACCTGGCGATCTCCAATTATTGCAATGCACTGTCAATTGGATTTCCGAGAAAGGCGATAGTTGTGTCCAATAAGATGTTTGCATGCATGAATAGAGCCGAGATAAGCGCTGTCATAAACCATGAATTGAGCCATATAAGGAATAACGATTCCCTCGCATTGATCGGCATGTTGCTTGCAGCCAACTCGGCAGGCGTGGGCTCGATATTTTATATATTGATATCCCTGAGGTGGCAGCCAATGTACATATCTCTATTCTACGTGGCATATCTACTGGCGTCCGTACTTACCATAAAGCAAATAAATAAATTAATAGAGCTGAGAGCAGATAGAGAGGCCGTGAGCGTAGATGGACGGAGCGGGGAGAATCTCTACATTGTAAAGGGATTATTGGCATCATTAATAAAGGTGGGGTACCCGAACGCACTCAAGGAGCAATCTATCAAGGGCAAAATGAAAAACTTGTTACTGGATGATCATCCTCTGGTTGAGAAGAGGATAATTAACATAATCAATCTATTGCGACGGAATGGAATATTATCGTGAAATCAACGTGTATCGCAAAAATGAAATAATTTATTTACGCACTATCTATAACACGCAATTCACCGACCTCCTACTGCCTTGAAAGTATGGCCGTGCGGCCTATTAAGCCATCAATTGGGGCCAACCCATTTTCCCCGTCCCACAATGATTAGGCAAGTTTATAAGCAATGTATAATGCATTAAATGATGTCCATAATAGATAGGTTAAATGTATTGATGGGAATTCTGAGGGATGTCAAGTCGTCGTGCAGGGATCCCACATTGATAGATGAAGTCATTGAGAAATTAATGGAGGTCGAACGCGATGTCTCCATAATGGCCGATTCCTTGATGGATATATATGCAAAGTCTAGGTACTCCATTGAGAAATATGTGGGAAAGGGATCAATGCCCAACATCGATCAACGAGTTGCCCAGCAGATACTGGACTCGATAGGAAACGGAACTTCACTGGATAAATTATTGGAGGGAAAGGATGAGGAGGAAACGCAAGTCACAATATATTTGTTAAATTCCATGAAAAAAGCCGGATTGGTGGATTTCAATATATCATCAAGCGGAGGAAAAATAAAGATAAATGTGTATAAATCCTTATGACCCAGAATGTAAATGAAACGCACTTGCTCTAAACGATCCATTTCACCGAGCCTGCTCCAACGGACTTCTTAATGGAATCCAGCGTATCGCTCGGCACGTTTACCTTGACCTTGGCCTGAGGATGATCCACTGACACCTCAACGCGCATTGCCTTAGCCACCAACTCGCTTAACCCGCTCGACCTATACTTAAGGTAATGCATGCTTCTTACCTGAGAGCCAGGGCCGTAATCCTCTGGATATATGGGGGATGCCTCCACAGATCTTCCATCTAATACCATCTTAACCCCTCGCTCTATCCCATTGTACTTAGGAAGCAATGATCTCATCTCCTCATCATTATACACATGTACGAATAAGGTAAATGATATTTCGTCTGGCTTGGGTATCATGGGTTGATAAGTCCTTATTATTTCCCTCATCATCTCATCATCGTCCGTGGCCTCCATATGTATCGTCTCCTCTATTTGGAACCAAACCGTGACCGCATCCTCGAATAACATGCTGAGCCTATCCGTTAACTTGAGGTAACGAGGCGCCTTGTACTTCGAAATCAATTTATACACATCATTCCGTATTTTCCCATAATCGCTAGCAGGCCTAATCTCACTTATCAAGCTCAATAAATCGCTGGACATGATTGCTCGCTTCCCGCCTATAATTTGCCCAGGGTTTCGTCCTCTACTTCCGACTTCACTCCCTTGGTCTTATAGTACTTCTCCAAAGCTTCATTGAATCTATTTGCATGATATCTCTCCACCTTTGCAACCGCCTCAAACCACTCCGCCACTTCTTGGTAGCCTTCATCCCTAGCTACCTTAGCGAATCCTGGATACATCTGAGTCCATTCATAGGTCTCGCCGTATATCGAGGCCTTAAATGCATCCTCTATGTTCTTTATCTCTATATCAGCAACGGGATCCGCGCCTAGATACATTAAGTGGCCAAACGCGTGGCCAGTCTCTGCATTTGCGGTCTTCTCGAACACCTCCGCTACGTCGTTGAGCCCTTGCTGCTTCGCCATCCTAGCATAGTATAGATATCTCCTATTGGCCATTGACTCACCCTGAAACGCTGCCTTCAAGTTTTCGTAGGTTTTGCTTCCCTTGGTTATTTTAGTACTCATGTTTTGGAACACCACCGTGGAGTTAAAAATCTATTTCCTAAGCATTAACAAAATTGCCCTGAAAATCATTTTTAAATAATCAAGAGATGATCCAAGGATATTACATGCGATTCAACTTAGCCAACCTCCTTCCCCGTCATAAAGGGCTGCGATACTGCTCTCTTTTATCACGCCCATTTAAAGCTAGTATGGATGATCTCACCCCGACCTGCGACGAATGAGGGTTAATGGCAATAAAGGAGAGGCGATAATAATGTCTTTGATTTTTCAAAAACCTTTTTAAGCTAAATAAATAATCTAAATTGATTTAGATGTCTATGTATAGAAAGGTTATCAGGATTGGAGAGAAGAGCATAGGCATTACGCTGCCGAAGAATTGGCTGGATTCCATCGATATAGGTCTGGGGGACTTGGTGGAGGTGCGGGCTGCGGGCGATATGTTGGTGATAAAGCCGGTGACCACGGGAGGACTTGAGGAGAAGCCCATAGAGCTCTCCGTGAGCGATGACATAGATGAAACGAGCAGAATAATAATAGCCAGCTACATAGAGGGGCTGGACAGCATGGCATTGAAGGGCCGGCGAGAAACCATAAGGCGAGCCTACCAAAGAATAGAGCCCAAACTACCTGGATCCCTTATATTGGAGGAGGAGTCCGAGACCATAATAAAGATAGCGACGTCGGAGGTCAACGTCAACCTAAACGAGATATTATCCAGCATGTCATCAATGCTTAACTCCATGTTCGAAAGGCTGGTTGCCTACTTGGAGAATAACGGCGATAAAAATATCACGGAATTGCTGGAAATGGACGATCAAGTGGACAAGCTATACTTCCTTGCATTGAGGGCCATCAAGAAGTTATCGTTCAAGGATCCGAAGGAGGCCATAGACGATACTCTAGTTGTCAAGAACATGGAGCACATAGCCGATGCATTGGATAGAACCGCCAATTTCATCAAGAAATCCAATTTCGCCCAGGCATGCCTATCATCGCTTGCCGGCAGAATAAAGGAGGTGTGGTCTTACTCTCTGAAGGCCGTCAATGCGTACTTATCCAATTCGAAGGATAATGCGCTGAGGATAATAACGAATAGGGAGGCGATGTTGGATAACATATTCAGCATAATAAAGGAGGGGCATTGCGAGCGCGACATAGCGGGCGTTATCCACGAGAGCCAATTAATAATAGCGCTCTCAGTTGATATAGCGGAATCCACGTTCTCAAAATACGTTAGGCAAGTAATATAATTCACGAAGAACTCGGGGCAGGTATTCAGCTTAGAGCCTACCCACAGAATCCACTGAACCAGCCTTTAATTCCATCAAGATTGACCACGAGGAAACAATTATCTACATCCTTGGTACTCATGCAGCCTCGGAAAAATCGAGTCTCATACATTGCAGTGAACTACCCCGCCCTTACGGGTGGGGCATCCCCGCCTCCGCGGTGGGGATTACATGCTTCCTCCACTGGGCTCGATCCCCCCTTATCGGAGTTACGGAGGCTCAGTGTCCACAGGCTTGAGTTCCCCCAGCGAGGGTACTGACCCAGCTCTTCCAGCCAGGACCTAGAATATATTGGAGTCTCATTATTAAAAACGCTTCTGTGAGGGGGCTATCCACCCCCTACCCCCCGTAAAATTAATCAATGGATAAACGCCTCAATTATTGATGCTGATCTAGGCAATTAATAATTACATTGGCGGCGTCGATTGCATTATCTCCCATGGCTATCCAGTACTTGGTGCCCACGGTTTTGATTGCTCCGCAGCGATTGAGCGCTTGAGCCGTCACACCCTTAATGGCTACTATTCCCTTTAATCCCTTACCAATCGCCTCCACGGCAAGCGATGAGAAGTCATTGGGCAAGCCGAAAACGGGATCGCCGAGCCTCCCCTCATCGAATTCCACGTAAATAGCCTCATCACCTCTCCTGAAGTAATCGAGCGGCAGTAGGGATATGGAGACCCCGCTTCGCAAGCCAGCGGCGATCAGCCTATTAGTGGCCTTGATGGAGTCCATCAACGCATCGTACTTAGCCGCGCTTAATTGCAGCGAGACCAGGGAGTTGACGGGGCCATGACCATGCCCCACTCCCACGGAGTACAGTATCGCGTTGGTTATGAACTCCTTGGCCGCGCGTATGGCGTCCATCGCATCCATTCCCTTAGCTATGCCCGCGGCGATTGCGGCAGAGAAGCTGCAGCCAGTCCCATGGGTATTGGAGGTATCGATCCGCGGCGCACGCAGTTCATGGAGCGACTCATGCCGGGAATCATAAATTACATCGACGGATTCAGGGCCAGTTAAGTGACCGCCCTTCACTATAACTATTGAAGTACCGAATTCCCTCGAGATCCACCTGGCTGCGCGTCCCATATCGCCTAGGTCCTTTATGGTTTCGCCCGTCAATACCTCGGCCTCAGGTATATTGGGAGTGACGACCAACGCGATCGGCAATAATAGGTTCCTTAAAGAATTCACCGCGTCCTCCCTCAATAACCTGGCCCCACTTTTGGCTACCATAACGGGATCCACCACGAGGGGAAAGCCCCATTTCCTCACAGTCCTGGAGACAGTGGCTATTATAGCGGAGTTGCTTAGCATTCCGGTCTTGGCCGCGTCCACTCCTATGTCCTCCGCCACGACGTTTATTTCATCCTCCACCACGTTGGGCGGCACATCGCTTATTGACCTGACCTCCACCGTGTTCTGGGATGTAACTGAGGTGAGCGCAACCATGCCATAAACGCCAAATGAGTGAAATGTTTTCAAGTCGGCCGTGGCCCCGGCGCCCGCGCCGCTATCCAATCCAGCTATCGTAAGGGCCTTACGAAGGGACATCACCACCGCCAAATATATTCTATAATTACCAAATTAATTTATTCCTCCGTCTATATCAATGTTACTTGTATGTACTTTGAGTCTCCCTTACGCTTTATCTTGTATTTCTTGACGTCGCCTTCCTTAGTCATCACTATATTATCGCCGTTCACGTTCTTGGCAACGCTTCGCCAACTGGTGGAGAAATAGTACTCCCCCTCGGCGTATTTGGACCTTGCTATGGGGTATGCATTCTTATTGTATATTATTAATCCTGCGCTCCAATCCGGCAGCTTCTTGAGGAGCTTGGAGAGCCCAGTTTCATCTTCTTCTCCCGCTTCTTGGTCTATCATTTCATCCTCGTTGGGCTCTTCATCCCGTATATTATCATCTTCCTCCATTGCTCAAAGCGCATATTCCCTAGTTTATATTATTTACTACGGAGCTTCATAACCATAATACACTTATCATATTGCTCCAACCATGAAATCAAGGCAATGCCTCATCCAGGAAACGCTGCACAAATCATTGACCTACCGATCCCTCTCCACAATAGGGCATGTATAATGCGTTCACCTGCCTTGAAAATCCCCATTCCTCTGACGACCATTCAAGGAATTCATCCCTTACAAGCGGGATTTTCCGCAGCTGAAAAGGGTGAAACCTAAGATATCCTTGCTTTATGTTGATGGTGAGTACGCAGCGATAAAACGAACGATAAGCCTAGGTCGGAGAGAATAAAATTTAGCGAACAGGTTTTTGCTTCTTTCCAAGTAATATGGCCTTAAGGCTAATTCCATTTACCTTCGTTACCTTAAACCTAACTCCAGGCAAATCTCCGTAAGCCCTGCCCTCCGGCCCCCCTATCCTCTCTATTATTACCTCGTCATGCTCGTTAATCGCATTAAGGCCTCCATCCCACGGCACGAATGCCGTTATTACCTTCCCATTCTTGGTTAATTGAACCCTAACGCATTTCCTAACGGCGGCGTTAGGCTTCCTGGCCTCCACGCCCACCTTCTCCAACACTATTCCTTTAGCCATGGGCGCTCCCTCCAACGGATCATATCGCTTGGCTATTCCCAAAGCCTTTCTTTTATAGTAAATATCGCTCCAACGCTTCCGCTGCCTCTTCATCTTGAGCTTCCTGGCCGCATATAACCCAAGCGGCGACTTCTTGCCCGTCATCTAAATATCACCGCCATCATCCACATATTAATTCATCAATACACCAAGCCTTTTAAAAATATATCGCAACTAGCGCTTGCCCGCCTTAGATGCTTATAAAGGAGACGGGACCTCCGGTCTCTCGATAATGCTATGACGGTCAAGGTATTCTCAGAGGCATTAGGTAATTACGTGGAGGTGCCTCGCCCCCTCAACTCAATAGTTAGCTTGGATCCAGCGGCCACGGAGGCCATTTTCATGATGGGGGCAGGACGGTTAGTCAAGGCAACCGATGCATTCAGCTACAGGCCGCCAGAGGCCAAACTAGTCCCGAAAATAGGCAGTTACACGCACGTAGATGAGGATGAATTAAGGAGACACGACCCGGACATAATATTCACCAGCACCGGCGTGCAGCGGGAACTCTCCAATAAACTATTGAAGAGCGGATTCAATGTTTATCCCGTCCCGGTTGCTACGAGCGTGGGCAAGATCTTGGATAACGTAATAATTATTGGGGAAATAATAGACAAAAAGAAAGAAGCCAGGTCCCTTTATTTAAACATGCTGAGCAAGATTAATCCGCTAATTGGAACGATAAAGCAGGCGACTAGGGTATACGTGGAGTTAGACCTAGGAGGACCCATAACGCCAGGCTTTCCCACGCACATAAGCGATGCCATAAACATACTTGGAGGCATAAACGTGTTCGACGACGTAGATGAGGCCTACTTCGAGCCCAAGGCCTACCAGATATTGGAGCGGAGGCCCGACTTAATAATATACGAGCCCAAAAGAGGGGCCAAGGTAGATGAAGCCGCCGTGATAGAGAGACTAAAGGCGAGAGGCATAAACATAGCGACAAGCAAGATACGCATAACCAAGGGAGACTTCCTAGCCCACATGGGTCCTACATTCATAACCGAAGCAATGTACTGGATGCAGCAAGCAATCTCAAGTGCAAACTAAGAGCGGGATGTTTAATAAATAATATTTATATATGCGTTACCAATTATTGGACACGTACTTAATGCCGTAAGGAGAAGCACGGCTTTCATCTTATTAAGCCTCAAGCAAATTGTTGACCAATATGCCGAATAAATTCGGGGAGGGGAGTTATGATCTATTTTTGAGCTGCTTGGGAGGATGATTAATGCGTTACTAAAAATTGGACACGCTCTTCAAGAGAGTATTCGAGAGCCATTAGCAGGGCTCTATTGTAGCGGGCGGCTTTGAGGAGACGAAGTATGTCACCGCTGATACGTTGGGCATCTCGCCCGTTATTCTGCGGCTTATTCTAGATAGCAAATCCGCGTCGAGCGGCATCCAATCCGCCGTCATGCCATCATCGCTTGACACTACCTTTATTATCACAATATGGCCCACGGCCCGTCTATCGCCCTTCACTCCCACCCACTCATCGTCTCCCACGGCAGCTAGCGCCTGCCAATAGCCCCGTACTTCGGCCTTGCTTAATTCCTCCTCCAATATCGCCGTCGCCCTCCTCACTATCGCCAGTTTTTCATCATTGAAGACGCCCATTATTCTAACGGCAAGGCCTGGACCCGGGAATGGTTGCCTCCACACCATTTCATTGGGCAGGCCCAGCGAGGCGGCTAATCTCCTGACTTCATCCTTGTATAGGTTCCTCAAGGGCTCTATCAATCCTACATTGAACCACTTGGGAAGCCCGCCGACGTTGTGGTGGCTTTTTATCACATTACTTCCCTTAACGGCGCCGCTCTCTATTACGTCGGGATACAGCGTGCCCTGCGCTACCCATTTCACGTCGGGATTCTCCCTCATCAAGTTGGTGAATACCTCTGCAAATGTCTCGCCTATTATCTTACGCCGCTCCTCGCAGTCCGACACGCCCCTTAACTTGCCCAGGAATGATTGAGACGCATCTATCACCTTGACGTGGAGCCCGACCTCCTCATATAACTTGACCACTTTTTTAACCTCTCCCTCCCTGAATAGCCCGTGATCTATTAGGACTAGCATTGCCCTGTCACCTACTGCCTTATGAATCAGGGCTGCCGTTACCGTGCTATCTATTCCCCCGCTCACAGCAACCAGGACTCGACCGTCGACTGCCTTCCTCCTTATATCCTCCACCGTGGAGTCTATTAAGTCCTCCGGCCTCCAGATATCGTGTTTGCCCACCAACTCGTCCACCACGTTTCTCAGCAATGTGGTTCCCTTCTTCGTATGGGTAACCTCCAGATGAAATTGAAATGTATATATCCTGCCATCATCACTCTTCATTCCAGCTATGTAACCGCGCTCCGACTTAGCTATGACCCTGAACCCAGGAGGGGGCTTCGCCACGTAATCTCCATGGGACATCCAAGCCACCTCAGTCTCATTCCATCCCTTAAAGATGGGCTCCCGGACATCCACGTAGACCTTGGTTGGGCCAAACTCGCCCTCCCCCTTCTCCACAGAGCCTCCCAACATGGATGCCACCAACTGGTGTCCATAGCATATTCCCAATATGGGGCGGTCCCCATTTAGGATGGATACATCTATGGATGGAGCATTCTCCTCATAGACGCTGGATGGACCGCCCGACAACACTATTAACTTAACATCGCCATTCAAGACATTACTCACCGCCATGGGATCCACCAGCTCCGCGTAGAGACCCAACTCCCTGAGCCGCCTGGATATTAAGTGAGCGTATTGACTGCCGAAGTTTACCACTATGGCCTTATCCAACACTAATCCCCCTCGACGTCGGTGAACAAATCGTGGGGAGCTACCTCCGACCAGCCGAGGCTCGTTACTAAGGAGAATGCGCCCTTCTCCCACGCCTCGCGTATGTTCATGGCCCCTATGTACCCCATTGCGGCCTGCATGCCGCCCACGAAGTAGTTCACTATATCCCTGACCGTTCCCCTGTAGGGAACCAAGCCCTCCACCCCCTCCGCCACGTTCTTGGCCTTGAGCCCATACCTATCCAAGCTGAACCTAGCCTCCCGTGCTCCCTCGCTTCCCATCCCCCTATAATACTTGTACTTATGGCTCCCGACCCTGATCACGGGGCTCGGAGACTCAAGCGCTTGAGCAAATGCCCTACCCATCATGACGGACCAAGCTCCAGCAGCAAATGCCTTAACCGCGTCTCCAGGCTCCCGTATTCCCCCATCAGCTATTATTGGAATGCTTGCGCCGCTGTCCAGCACTGCATCCGCTACTTGGGCCGTGGCCCAGAGCGTGGGCGCCGCGGCGCCAGTCACGACGCCGGTGCTGCATATGGAGCCGCTGGCTATGCCAACCCTGAGCCCCGCTAAGTAATCTATCCTAGTTATGGCATCCACGGCTCCCTTATAGGTGCCAACATTTCCGAATACTACGCCCACATCCACTTCCTTAACCATCCTTGCAACCGCTGAGATCACGTTCTCATTATCGGCGTGGGCCACGTCTATTACTAGGAAATCCGCATGCTTGGATAGCTTCTTGGCCCTCTCCAGGTCGAAGGGAGATACGGCGGCGCCCACTAATAGGTTCCCATCCTTTCCCAGCGATGGATGGCCCCTGGTTAAATCGTAATACGTGACGGAGCCGATGTAATGGCCCTCTGAGTCTACCATGGGAATGACATCCAGCCCCTTCTCCCTCATTAATTTAATGATTGCCTCCTCGCCCAATGATGGCGGGGCCACGACGGGTTTGGAGGCGACGTCGATGACCCTGCCCGACGCCGATATAGCGCTGGATCTATTTATAATGCCAAAGATGGACCCATCGTCAGCCACTATGGGGATTGAATCCAGATTGGCTGCCGTCATCATGGCCAAAGCCTCGCCTACCGGAGCCTCGGGAGCTACTTTGATGTACTGCAATGAATACCTAGGCGACTCCTTAACCGACCTAACCATGGCGACCTCGGACTCCGCCGTCATGTTTCTATGAATCACCCCGACCCCGCCTTCCCGCGCCATTGCCACCGCCAAATCCCGTTCGGTGACTGTGTCCATTGGGGATGAAACTAAGGGCACTCTGATGGGAATCCCCCTTGCAACAAACGTGGATAGATCCACCTTTGCCGGTTCATCAACGGCCCGCCCAGGCACTAGCACGACATCCCTGAACGTTAGAGACGCATTGGACAATGGAAGCTTGTCCCTGAACATACTACCCATTGAGGGGGCACTGATATAAAATTTTCCAATAAGTTATTGAATGCTACCTCCAACGATCAGCTCCATGTCCCTTGGCCTTATATTAATGAATTCCACAACCCACCCTCCGTCCTTCTTGGATAGGGCGGAGATCGATGCATTGCCTATCCTCATCCTATATATATTATTCAAGGGCATGCCCAATGCCGCCGCAATGGCCACCGCTATGGGCAGCCAATGGGACACCAACACGGAGCCATCCTCTACCTCGTTCAATATACTGGTCACCCTATCCAGCACGGAGACTATAGACTCGCCGCCCGGCGGTGGATTCCTAACGGGATCCTGCGAATATAGATGGAACTCAGGTATGTCGGTTATTCTCTTCTTCTCCCACGCACCCATGCCTACCTCCCTCAACCTATCATCTATGACGAAATCATCCGTGAAGAAAGACGCCGTCTCCCTAGCCCTCCTCAAAGGCGATGAATAGACCCGCCCATTGAATCCGAGCCGCTTCAAGAACCTGGCCGCGGCAGCGGCCTCCTCCCTGCCCTTATCGCTGAGGGGGCCTTCATCTATTGTAGAACTATGTAGAATCCCCATCACATTGAACGTGGATTCGCCGTGTCTGACTAAAAATATCATGAAATTTAGGAAAGATAGGGCGGTTTTTATCCTTGGCCTTAAAACATCAATGAATTACTCATAATTCAATCCTAACATCGACAGCATAGGCGCCGGTCTCATTTACCATCAATGGATTAACATCCATTTCCTTCACATTGAGGTCCACTATCATCCTAGAAATAGTCGAGATCGCCCTGACAACGGAGCCCAGATCATAGTTCCTATTCCTGGCCGTCAATAGTTGAGTGACCTTGCTTTCGGACATTATCTCTAGCGCTTCGTCTTCCGAGACTGGGGATAAGGCATAGCTGAGGCTCTTCATTACCTCCACGTGTACTCCACCTATTCCCACAACCACCGCATGCCCAAAGGTTGGATCCCTAAGTCCACCCACGAACACTTCCACTCCATGCAGCTGCCGCTGCAACAGGACGCGTTTGAACTTGGAAGATACTTGATTATAGGCATGCCCCAAGGAGTCCCGCTCTACATTCATGACTACTCCTCCCATCTCTGTCTTATGAATTGGGTAATCCGTGGATGCCTTAATCACTAGGGGAAAACCCACCTTATCTGCCGCGGCTTCAAGCTGGGAGGAGCTCTCCACCACTGCCCATCTAGGCGTTCTTATGCCATAAAGTTCCATAAGCTTCATCGCAACATAATCCGGCACGTATTTTCTTCCCTCCACTAAGGATCTGGCCTCCTCTATAGGCTGGGGCACTCTGATCTTTCTCTGGGGAGGCTTTCTTTTCAAAACGTAACTAATTGCCCTCACCGCGTCTTCTGGGAACCTGAACACGGGCATTTTAGCTAGTTCCAGTGTCCTGGATGCTGCATCCTCATCAAGTCCCATCACCACCGTCACTACCTCCCTACCCTTAAATCCAAGCACTACTCTGGCCACCTCGCTGCAGCTAACCATGGGCAGGGACTGCACTATGACCAGCTTGGTGCAGTCAAGGTCTTGAACCATTTGCAATGCCCTTCTATATCTTCCGCTATCCGCGTCCCCGGAAAGGTCTAGTGGATTCTTAGGAGGACTCTGAGGCGGAAGAACTTCCTTCAACTTATCTATTGCCCTTGGGGTCAGAGCGGCCATTTTCAACCCCGCGGATTCTATTGCATCCGCTGTTAATACGCCATGCCCTCCCGAGTTGGTGATAACCAATATATCCGGCCTTATGGGCTCGTCTGCCGTGAGAATCTTGGCCAAGTTAAGCATGTCCTCCAATCCATCTACTTGTATTCCACCAACCGTCCTAACCGCTGCCCTGAAGAGATCCCCTGACCCCGTCAGGCTTCCGGTGTGAGTCTTCGCCGCCTCAGCTCCTTCCCTTCCCATTCCTCCCTTCAAGAAAACTAAGGGCTTCCTATTAGCTATGCTAGGAACCACATCAAGGAACTTGCTTCCATTAGCCACTCCCTCCAGGTAGGAGAAAATGACTCTCGTGTCGAGGTCCTCTGCCAAGAATTGAAAAATATCCGTTTCATCGATGTCTGCCTGGTTACCGAGACTGACGAAGTAGCTCAGCCCTATCCGTGTTCTCTGGGCCCAATTCAACATATAGACCCCAATACCCCCACTCTGGGCCACTACGGCCACATTACCCTTCAGAACGTCTGCAAAGGCAAACGTCGCATTCATGTCAGGAGTAATCAGGCCCAAAGTATTGGGCCCCAAAACCCTCACGCCTCCCTTTCTTGCAATTGACACCAGCTCCTCCTCTAGCTTGGCCCCCTCCTCATCGGTCTCCCTGAAACCTGAAGTTATCACAACAGCAGCACCCGCTCCCACCTGAACAGCCTCTTCCATTACTTGAGGAACCGCCGTCCTTGGAATTGCCACCACCACTAAATCCACGGATCCCACATCCTTGAGCGATTTGTTTGTCCTTATTCCCTCCACAGAGTCTGCCTTATCATTTATGGCGAATACCTTTCCTCGGAAGGTAGAGAGAATATTCCTCAATACTATATTACCTACCTTATCCCTATTCCTAGAAGCCCCCACAACTGCTATGCTGGATGGCTTGAAAAGCTTCTCCAACATGCATAGCAGATTATACAGCGAATAAAAACTTTAGCGAGATACAATTGACGTTATCATAAATCAAAATACCACGTGACTAATCAATAAATAGCTACCGCTAAGTTTTTGATCTTGGCCTCGCTGACGGCTAATGGAAGATGATCTAAAAAATCTCGGCATTGATGAGCTAATGAAGAGGCTGGGGACAACTAAGGATGGATTATCAAGTGAGGAAGCCAAGAGAAGGCTGGAAAAATTCGGATATAATGAGGTGGTGGAAAAAAGAGAGAACCCATTTCTGAAGTTCCTAGGTAAGTTCTGGGGTCCGGTTCCTTGGATGTTAGAGGTAACCATAGCGGTTACCATCGCTTTAAGGAAATACTCGGATGCCTTAATAATACTTTTCCTCCTTGTATTCAATGCTATAGTGGGCTACGTGCAAGAGACGCGGGCTCAGAATGCAGTAGAGTTGCTCAGAAAACGCCTTTCAGTTCAAGCCCGCGTGCTTAGGGATGGGAAGTGGACTAAGATACAAGCCAGGGAGTTGGTGCCAGGCGACATAATAAGGGTGAGGTTGGGTGACTTAGTTCCCGCAGATGCTAAGATACTTGAGGGAACCGTCGAAGTGGATCAATCGGCCCTCACCGGGGAATCCATGGCGGTAGAGAAGGGAGAGGGAGATGTTCTCTTCTCAGGCTCCGTGGTGAGAAGGGGAGAAGCCACGTGTATCGTCATGTTGACAGGATCCCACACATACTTCGGCAAGACCACGGAGTTGGTGAAGAATGCAGGATCGAAGTCCCACATAGAGTCGCTTATATTCGGAATAGTGAGAAACCTAATTATCCTGGACATAGTGCTGGTTCTTGGCATCATTGCTTTCTCGCTTCTTGAGCATGTGAGCATCAACCAAGTACTTCCCTTTTCATTGGTGGTGTTAATAGCCTCAGTTCCAGTGGCGTTGCCAGCCACGTTCACAATAGCTATGGCAATAGGGGCGCTGGAAATGTCTAAGAAAGGAGTTCTGGTCACCAGACTCAACGCAATAGAGGATGCAGCATCAATGGATGTGATATGCATGGATAAGACCGGCACTATAACTGAAAATAGGCTACGCGTTGTTAAACCTAGGGCCTATAAAGGAAGTGATGAGGAACTCATAATGTATGCCTGCCTTGCCTCAGACGAGGCCAGCCAAGACCCAATAGATCTAGCAATAATCTCCTATGCTAAGGAGCAGCATATAAGTGTGAATTATGCCAACAGAACCGAGTTCAAGCCCTTCGATCCTTCCACGAAGAGAACGGAGGCCGTGATTGACATGAATGGGAAGAAACTGACAATCATAAAAGGAGCACCCCAAGTAGTAGCAAAGCTCTGCAAGAGGAAGTACGAGGAAATAGAACAAGATGTAGAATCATATGCATCGCGTGGGTTCAGGGTAATAGCAGTGGCGGTGGGAGGGAAGGAGCTTGAGCTTTTGGGCATAATTCCGCTCTATGATAAGCCCAGACCTGACTCCAAGGAGCTCATCACCGAGCTCAATAGCTTTGGCGTTCATGCAAAAATGGTCACGGGCGATAACTATGCCATTGCCAAAGAGGTGGGAGCGGAGGTCGGCATGGAGGGCCATGTCTGTACCGTTCAAGACATTAAGGAGGGCAAGGACTCAATTGATGATTGTTCCATATTCGCCGAGGTATTTCCGGAGGATAAGTTCCTAATCGTGAAGGGACTCCAAGATGGAGGACACGTGACCGGAATGACCGGGGATGGAGTCAATGATGCTCCAGCCTTGAAACAAGCGGAGGTAGGGATAGCAGTTAGCAATGCCACCGATGTAGCCAAGGCATCGGCTAGCATAGTGCTTACCCATGAGGGAATATCCGATATAGTGGAGGCAGTAAAGAGTGGAAGGAGAATATATCAACGCATGTTGACGTATACCCTGAACAAGATAATGAAGACCATGCAAGTGGTGATTTTCCTTACCACCTCGTTCCTCGTCGTGAGATTCTTCGTAACTACGCCATTTGATGTAATTTTACTTCTATTTGCTAATGATTTCGTGACCATGTCAATAGCAACAGATAATGTTAGGTATTCCATGAAGCCGGAGAGGTGGAATGTAAAGGCCTTAACAATGAGCTCCGGCATTCTCTCTGCATTGCTTGTTTTAGAGGGATTCATAGTGCTATGGTTAGGGTTGAAGCTGGGATTAAGGCCTTCTGGAATCCATACTTTAGTATTCGATACCTTGGTTTTTTCCGGTCTTTTCACGGTATTAATGGTTAGGGAGAGAAAGAGGTTCTGGCACTCAATGCCGAGCAAATGGCTGGCGCTCTCAATAGTGATAGATATAATAGTAATCTCTTCGATCTCCGTTGCGGGAATTCTCGTCACGCCTATTCCTCTCATGGATGTATTGATAACGCTCGCCTTTACCTTTTCATGGATGATATTAATGGATCTAGTGAAGAATTATGTGTTTAAATATTATGATCTTTGATGCAGTAAAAGACGCGTTTTACGGACTGACCTCCTTCCCCGCCTTGAGGGGGTTCCCCCGGGGTCTTGGGGGTTACGCCCCTTTACTGGGCGATACTCGGCTCCCCTCCCCTACTGGTATTGCTGGGGTAGTCGGCCCCAGCCCCCCATCCTCAGAGAGTCGACCAGCAAGAAACAAAAAACCCAAACAAAACATGACCTGAAAACACACCCCAGCCCCTAGAAGGAGCGAGGGCCTGCCCCATCTCTTATCATGAGGGGGGCGAGTGCCTCTACTGGATTATTTTCGACCCCCTCTACTTAGTCCCAACCCTTTCCTCTATCCCTCCTGGAGGTAATTCCACTTATTCCTAGCCCTTATTAGAAAGAACCGTGAATCATACATCGCTACGACGCCTGCAAAGATGCCCAAGTTTTGTTTCGTTGAAGCTACTTCGTTTTACTTGAGGAGACTCTATTTAGGTGACCTTCCTATCGCCGTTAACAATATGCTTTATTTCCACTAGCCTTAATTGTTCTACGCACGGCTTCAATTAATATTGAGGCATGTCAATATTCTTATTTTTCCATTGCACAATGAAACTATTAATATATGCCATGAAAGGCGAGGTTTTCCACTCCTCTAATCCCACCTAATAATAGTGAGGTTTTTGAACCCCTCACCTCGACTAGTTTTAATGTTGTTACGCGACTGTCGCTTCGCATTGAGGCGAAACGGCGCTGATATATCGGTGATGGAGGACGTGGATATAAGGATTGAAGGAGAGGAGATAACGGAAGTGGGGCGCGAATTGAAGGCAGATGGGGAAGTGATGAATTGTAGCCGCATGATAGCAATGCCTGGCATGGTGAATGCCCACACCCATTTGGGCATGTCGCTGCTGCGCGGCTATAGAGATGATGAGGAATTGATGGATTGGCTAAATAGCATGTGGTCCGTGGAGAGAAGGCTGAGCGAGGAGGTTATAGGACTATCCAGCGAGTTATCTATCATTGAATCGATAATGAGCGGAACCACGGCATTCATAGATATGTATTTCCACCCATCAGTGACGATGGAGGTTGCCAAGAAATATGGAATAAGGGGTCTCTTGGGCCCCGTGTTCATAGACGGGCTAAACGATCCCAAGCTGGTCGAGAATGATTTGAGGAACATGTTATCGTCGAGAAATGAATTGATAAAGCCCGTGATAAACATTCACGGAATTTACTCCGTTGGCAAGGACACTTTGGAGAGGGCCGCCGCATTAATGGATGAGACTGGCCTGCCCCTTAACATGCACGTTGATGAGACCAGGGATGAGGTGATGGAGATTAGGAGGAAGTACGGAAAGCAACCCATAGAGGTATTGATGGATGTGGGATTGGTTAGGAGGAATAGCATATTCGTGCACCTTGGGTGGGTGTCCAGTTGGGAGTTGGAGATAATAACCAGGGAGGGCGCTAACGTCGTTCATTGCCCCACGTCCAACATGAAGCTGGCCACTGGGGGCTTCTTCCCCATAGTAGAATTAATGAAGATGGGGGTGAATGTTGGAATTGGAACTGATGGACCGGCGTCCAACAATTCGCTGGACGTATTCAGGGAGATGAAGATGGCGGTACTGCTTCAGCGTAACAATTATTGGAGCACCGCCATGAAGGCCAGCCATGCCATATCCATGGCCACAAAGAACGGTTATGAATTGATTGGGGTGAGGGGGGGAGACATAGCGCCCGGAAATAAGGCTGACTTGGTATTATTGAGCGCCGACTCGATAGGTTTGCTTCCCATGGGGCCGGATAACTTGGTCTCGAATCTAGTGTACTCCGCCACTGGTAGGGACGTCGTGGCAACTATAGTCAACGGAAGAATTATCTATGGCCCCCATAATAGAGATGAGTTTATAGAGAGGGCAATCGAAATAGGTAGGAAACTCGAGGATTATAAATCGCGACTCCTCCCAATGGTTCAGCTGAGTAAGTAGTTCTCCAAAGGAATCTCCATTATGCATAAGAACATCATGTTGCTCCGATTATGATGCTGGCCAACCCACTGATCACAGCTAGGGCGCCCAACGTGAATAGCACGATTATTACTCTATTGCTTCTCGCAAACCTAAGCAATGCATCTATTAGAAACAAGCTGACTATGGTAGCAGCCATTATGGAAAACCCCAATGCATTCACGCCTACGAAATGCAAATCGCCTTCAACCATGTGCCTAGATAGAATTAAGGTGGCTCCAATGGCCCCCAGCGCCGCGGGAATTAGTTCTATGAATGATAACCTAAAAGCCTCATCGGGTTTCACCCCGAGAAATAGAAGCGCGGATGTAGTCATGCCTGATCTACTCACGCCAGGCAAGGCGGCCAATCCCTGAGCAAGCCCCACCATTATGAAATCCCTTATTGTGAGGTCCTTCAACGATTTGCCGGAGGACCTAGACTTCCTGGAAAGGCGTATTACTAATCCATCAATTATTAACGCTAACCCGAGCATTAACATGGGGACTCCTACCACAGGACCTTTAATCGAGTTTACTATGAATATGTAGAGGGGAACGCCCAGCAATCCCGTGACTATTGTGGAGACTATTATGTATTTCAACAACATCAACCCCTGCTCCCCTCCCCTTCCAAATAAGGCCAGTATTGCCATATATATTTCTGATCTGAAATAAGCCATCGCTGCAAATATCGTTCCTATCTCCATAAACAAACCAAAAGCATATGCCTCAGAGAATTGCAATCCCAATAGGTATGTCGATACCAATAAGACTTGCGTTTTACTACTGACAGGTATCCACTCGCTTACCCCCTGAACAATTCCCAAAATAATACCTAAGACTATGTGATCCACGACTGATAGAGCCCTTAATCGATAAAAGCCTTTTGTATGTTCAATCAGTAATGTATATAGCGATCAATAGATGCCCACCCATCGCGGCTCTAAACAATTCCATCTACTACACACGAATACAAATTCCTTATCTTTTATTTCTACTCTCCCTAATATCCCTCACCCAGTCGTCTTCGCTTACATCTTTCATTAATTCCTTAATTCTCATTAACAGTCTCCTTAATCTCTTCCTTCTCCTTTTCCTTTATCGCTTCATCTAAAGCTTTTTCCACTACCTCCCTAACATTAATTCCGAGATCCTCAGCATTCTTCTTTAATTCCATATATTCTTACGCTTATTACATCTGACATAGTTGTGCATACAGAATATTCGTAATACAAGGGTTCTGTATACATAAACCTTCACCACATTTAACTGCGAAGCATTCCTATATGGCTCGCATTATTCCTAGAGAGGTTTGGACCCGTTGAGTCCTTCACTGATGAAAACCTCAAATCTCAGCCCTTGTAATCCATGAGATACTTGAATCTTTACCTCGGCCCTCTTGGTTCCCTTAAGCAGTTAATCCTGCTCGGATCCCCGATAGATCCTAAATGGTGGGACCTGCTGTACTTTTTAATTAATTTACCATCATGGCACCGATGTTATGCCGGTACCGTTTAGTGTGGAGGAGGAAGAACTACGCCCACAGGGAGCTAGAGCTAGATGAACTACACGATTACGTCGCCTACGTCACGGAAGGGGGGAGGTGATTGTTCACTGCTTCACGTAATCCAATATTATGGCTGGGCAAACCTTCCTAACCCCATTTATTGATCCTATTTCCTGCAATATTTTGGTCATCTCCATACTATCCCGGGCCCAAGCCTCCATCATTATCATGTGATCTCCTGTGGTTATATAGACCTTCTTGCTAAAGTCCTTACTGGCTAGATCATGGGCTATTTGAATCAACTTGTCCGGCTCGCTATCTATACCTATTATTGCTACGTGTTTATACCCTATTTTGGATGGATCGACCACCACAGTGAACTTCCTTATAACTCCCATCATCTCCAGCTTCCTTATCCTCCTACGCACTGCCGCCTCACTTATCCCCAACTCCTTACCTATCTTAGTGAATGGGGTTTTGGAGTCCTGCATCATTATCTCAATTATCCGCTTGTCCCTATCATCTATTCCCTCTTCACTCCCCTCCTCGAATTGCTCAATCACCACATTCCGAATATACCCCGATTATTTTTAAATACTTTGGCAAATTACCTATAATTGTTCATAGCTTCATGGAATCTAGGTGAAGTGGGTCATTAATAAACAATATACATGTTAAGCAATAAGGTAAAAGAGGCCCTATTACTCTAAGTTAGTTGAATTCTTGTTAATAATGGTGATTATAAGGTCTTGTCTATTGCGTGTCCAATTATTGGTAACGCATATATAAATATTTCTCACCCAGTAAAATCCCTTCCATTATGAAGCGGGGTCATCGATTAGCAATTAATTTTGAAAAAATCTTTTAATTTAAGATACCGAGGAGTCATATGGTCAACCTAAGCGAGAGGAGGCGATTTCTCAAGATTATGCTGGGCATAGGGGCAATAGCGCTTATCGGCTCCGTTGGGGGAAGCAAGTTGAGTGAGCTACTGGCATCTAATGAGGGGGCACGAAGCGCGTTGACGCCGTTGGATCAATGGTATGTGGTCCAGATAGGGAATACCCCCAACGTGAACGTGGATAATTATAGATTAATGGTGGATGGGTTGGTCAACAATCCCCTAAGTCTCAGCTTGAAGGATATAATGCAGATGGAATCAACTTCATTGCGGGATACTATTCAATGTGTTTCCGATTCTTTCTTCCTGAAGGCAAACGTCGAGTGGAGGGGGGTACCTCTTCAAAGCATACTGAAGCTGGCGAAGCCCCTTAGCAATGCCACGAAGGTGATATTATATGGAGCCGATGGTTATACAAGCGACCTACCCCTCTATAAAGCGATGGAGCCGACCACCCTAGTAGTGTATGAGGCGGATCAAGAGCTGCTGCTTCAACAGCATGGATATCCTGTGCGGATGGCAGTGCCGGGCTGGTGGGGCTATAAATACGTTAAATGGCTTGTCAGAATAAGTTTGACCAACACGGATTACTTGGGGTACTGGGAGTCAAGGGGTTATCCAGACATAGCCAAGAAGTGATGGTGAACACGCGTGAATAGACGGATGGGCATTTATGCCGTCGCGCTGGCATCATCTGCAATAGAGGTTAACCCGCTCGCCAGCTTTGTCGTGATCCCGCTAATGGCCGTTTTCATGGGCTCGGAGTTGGAGAAAAGCATATACTCGCCCAAATTCCAGAGGGAGACTGCGTGGATGCTGTTGGCATTGGCGGCCCTTGAGGGATTCACGGGATTCGCAGCAGGCCCCGTTACATCAAACATAATATCCAAGGCCACGTTCGGCTTGATGACGCGTGGATTGGGATTGGAGCTGCATTTAATCTTGATAGATCCCCTAGCTCTTTTCTTCATACTTCATATAGCCAGCGGCATTGGACTATCCCTGATCAGGAGGGGCATTAGGGCAGCCGTGATATATAAGGCCATAATACCAGCAGCATTGATAGCTGCCTTCGCATTGATAGTATACCTCAATTCTCTTTTCTTCTTTGGTTGAAATCGAATTAATAATCCGCGGTGCCCGTGGAGCCGGACAATATTAATTCATGACTTGACGCATCAATGCTCCAACATCTATCTTGGAGTGGGGGGTGATTATGGAGTTGCTGCATATTATCTCAGCAGCCCCGGCACCATGAATCTTCTCATCCGCTTCGTTCAACAGCAGGCAGTGAGCCGCAACCACGCGTATCGATCTCGCCTCCCCCCGCAATGCCTTTATTCCATTGATTATGGTTCCCCCCGTGGCTATTATATCATCTATTATCACTACATCCCTATTCGATGCGCTTATATCCTTCGGCTTCATGGACACCTCCCCCGTGTACCTATCCCTGCTCTTCTCCAGGTAATCGAAGTCCGCTTCCAGCAATTGAGCCAACTTCCTTGCCCTCCACAAACTGCCGACGTCCGGGCTCAGCACTAGGGGATTCTTCAACCCAGTCAATGCCGTGGAGTACAGCTGGAATGGCTCCAGATTAATCCCAACGCCATTTCGCTCCAGCACCTCCGGCTTGTGTATGTCCACCACGTATAAATCGTCTAGGCCGGCATGCCGAAATGCCTTTATTATATAATCTATGCTGATGGCCTCTCCATCCAGGAATCTCCTGTCCTGGCGCACGTATGGCATGTATGGCATGAATAAGCCAACCCTAGACGCCCCTAAATCCCTCAAGGCGCTTATCACCAGCATTGACCTCAATATTGATTTATCCTGGCCTGGATATGCCCTAGTCGCGTAAATCACGCGTTGTCCCGATACATCGACGGGTAATCTAATGTACTGCTCACCGTCTGGGAATACCTTGTATATCAGCTCGATTCCCATTGTTCCCGCCAAATCCCTGGATGATTCATCGTATATCAATAGCATAACTTTAAATCGGTAGCCTGAGGGAATTAAAAATGTTGAGTGATGATGCCAGGCTGTTTGATTTGATGATTGGGGTTAATAGCGCTGATGCGTTTTTCCAATGGGCTTCAAATTCTACGTGGAGCTCGCGAATTCCCATTTCCTCATTTTATAGAGGCCCTTGCGCATCAGGAATTCCCTGAATGCATCGGTCTCCGTGAAGGAATCATCATCGAGCGATGTCTCGAATGCCTTGAATTCATTCCAGATCATTTCGTGGACGGCATCGTATTTGCCCTTGAGCCTTATGTGCTTCACCAGAGATGATACTGAGGAATAGGTCTTGCCGCAGGAAGGACATTTAATCATTTGCTTCCCCTCGGTATTCGCCTCATTATTAAGTTGCCGTTCTCAACCTCATATTTAACTATGTACTTGGACTCGTCAACTACATTGGGTACATTAGCCATGTCCTCCGGCTCGAAGACGGTGGAGCCCAGATCCGGGAATGCCACGTCATGAATGGTGGTTCCCTGAAGGGAGCCGACGGGGCAAGCATCCACGCAGAAGTGGCACAATATGCATTGCTCATACCGTATTCCTGGGTAGAACTTGCCATTGGGAGCCCTGTACATCCATATGGCATTGACTGGGCAAGCCCATGCGCACTGAAAGCACGAAATGCACTTCTCCATATCATTAACTATGAACCCCCTGAACCTCTCGTTAACCCACCGTTTCTCCAGCGGGTAATGAATGGTTAACCTGGAGGGCTTTATCAACTCCTTGAGACCGGTCAACAAGGCATCCAAGTGATAGGCGGTTATCCTCAACCCATCTGCCTTTGGAGCGCTTACCTTTATCATATTACACCACCCGCCACGCAATGCTGATTATAAGGCTTACTACGGAGAGCACCAGCAAGGTCTTCCACCCGATCTTAAGCACTTGGTCCAGTCTGTAATTGGGGTACACTGCCCTTAGGAATGAAAAGAACATCATGAGAAGAAACACCCTGAAGCCGAGCCAGAAGGCTGGGGATAGGTCGCCTAATATCCATATATATGGCCCGCTCCAACCGCCTAGGAATAGGAGGGAGATCAGCAGCGACATTATGTACCCCTTCTCATAGGTGACGGTCATAGTGAGGCCGAACATCAAGCCACCGTATTCAGTGAATGGGCCCGCCACCACGTCGCTCTCGTTGGTCACTATTTCGAATGGGTACCTGTCGGTCGCCATTGCCGTCGTTATTATCGCCAACAGAAATGCCAGGGGATTCATTATGGCGCCGGGCAAGAATGATTGACTGCTAACGGCCTTGAAGGGATCGGCGGTGGCGTACAGTATTAACATGGAAATTATGGATGCCATGAAGGATACCTCGTATGCCACATAAACCAAAGCCTCCCTAACCGTGCCTATGAATGCCCACTTATCGTTGGATGCCCATCCCATGGTAACCATTGCTAAATTGAAGATGGAAAGCAACACCACAACTATTAAGATGTTGTAGGGAGTGTAGATGGCTATCAAGTGAGGCCCCGCGGGCAGGAATAGGAGGGGGGTCAAAGCGACGAAGAATGCTAGCACTGGGACGTGGAGGAAATACGGCATATTGGCGTCGTCCGGCAAAATTATCTCCTGCAGCATGTATCTTATTAAGTCGCTGACCGGCTGTATTATGCCTCCCGTCCTTCTCGATATTTGGAGAGGACCATACCTCCATTGTACCCTGCCAGCCGCTTTTCTCTCCCACCAAATCGTATATATCAATACGACGAATAACCCAACCAGGCCTGGCAAGAACCAAACTGCAAAGACGGGCTCCCACATCAAGAATTCCACTATTGGGCCTATTATAGGGACGCCGAGTAGGAACTTTATTATCGGTTCTACAAGCGGAATTTGCACAAGGTACATGGTTAAAGCCGACCAAACACAAAGTTATAAGCTTTGCTAAACCACAATGCCCCGGGAACGTTGGTCTCCTCTATAGTAGTATATCTCCCTCATTATATATGCTTTGACTGACCTCCCTGAAGGGACCTATCTTGACGTTCTTATTGATGAACACGTGATCCTTTATGTAAGTGCCGTCCCCTATGGTGACTCCCCTCTCTATCCTGACCCACTTTCCTATGGAGACGTCCTGCCCCACCACCGCTCCATCTATGTGAGCGCCCACATCTATCCTAACGCCGTCCATTATGATCGAGTTGGATATGCTGGCGTCCCGGCCTACCTTGGTGTTCTTCAACACTATAGCGTAAGGACCTATTTCGCTTCCCTCCCCTATCTCCACGTTCTCATCGATGAAGCTAAGCCCCTTCGGGTTCAGCAATTCAAGGGCCTTGAAATTGGCCTCCATATAGGTCTCTATAGTGCCTATGTCGAACCAGAAATCCCTCAGGACATAGCCATACACATCATGTTTCTCCAATATTCTGGGCAACACATCCACAGCCAGTTTGCCCTGCCTCCCTGGCTGGGGGAAGTACTGCAATGCATCCTCCGCGAATATGTATATACCGGCATTGGCAAGATTGGAGCGCTGGGCCGTGGCCGGCTTCTCTATGAAATTAATTATTTTTCCATTATCATCCATCTCGGCTATGCCATAATGATGCGGATCAGACACGGGGGTCAACGCTATCGTGGCTAGTCCTCCCTTTGTTTTATGGTACCTCAACATATCGTTTATATCGATAGACGTGAATATGTCTCCATTCACTATTATGAAGTCACCATTTATTCCGTGTAGTTTATTTATCAATGAAATGGGACCCGCATCGCCTAAAGGCCTATCCTCCACAACTATCGACGTATTATTCCATTTATTATTCAAATGTCTTTCTATTTTATCTCCCATATATCTTATGGATACGAATATTCGAGACGGGTTTGATTTGACCACTGCCTCCAATATCCAATCAATTACCTCCTTATTAAGTATGGGAAGGAGCGGTTTGGGTCTCGTATACGTGAGCGGCCTCAGCCTAGTCGCATAGCCGCCAGCCAACACTATGGCATCCATATAATTATTAAAAATCATTAAAGATTATTTAAAGTTAGCCCAACCATGCCAAGACCAAGAACACTGATCGACAACCACCACCTGATAAAAGATGGGGCGGGCCTCGCTCCTTCTAGGGGCTGGGGTGTGTTTTTAGGTCATGTTTTGTTTGGGTTTTTTGTTTCTTGCTGGTCGACTCTCTGAGGATGGGGGGCTGGGGCCGACTACCCCAGCAATACCAGTAGGGGAGGGGAGCCGAGTATCGCCCAGTAAAGGGGCGTAACCCCCAAGACCCCGGGAAACCCCCTAAAGGGCGGGGAGGAGGTCAGTAACTAACTACAAGCAAACCACAGATCATTGTTTAAACGATCCCCTGAGCGGCAGTTGCTCGACCGAGCCGGGATTGGATCCGTATAATAGCCCTCGCCAAGCCCGCCGCGATTAAGATCTTTTCTTTTCCTTTAAAAACAAAACCATGTTCCACATATCTTGCTTGACGAGGTGGTTATTTGGCTTATGATATAATTGCGTGTCCAATTATTGGTAACGCATATATAAATATTGCCCTACCGCATCGTCATCATGAAAAGGCGGTTAAACTTGGTTTTTAAGGTGTGCATTGAAAGACTATGCGAGGGGATTAAATATGCAATGAAGAGACTATCATTAAATCTCTTCAAATTGGTTGAAAGTAGAAGCTCGATTCAGTGCTATTAACCTGCAAGGTGAGATTTACACTCACTCCAGTATATGTTCCCGATGTCTCTGGATAAACGAAGATGGAGGCAACACGTATTAACGGAACTATAGGGATTTGGGGAATAGGGATAAATCACCCAATGCAGCCCTACCCTAGTGTTATCTCTGGAGTGGGATGGAGGCACGGTAGTGATTAGGGGCGGCAAGGTGGATTTGCCGTATGCTAAGTATGATGATCGGGCCAAGGCATATAGGATATTGGCAATCAATTACCCGGACTTGACGAGGAGGTTGAAGAGCATGGGGGTTCAATTTGAGGATCACGTGATGGAGGTGGAGCCATGCATGATAAGGCCCAAGCGGGATTTGAGGTTAAGGGAGTATCAAAGGACTGCCTTGCAGCGTTGGTTGGTGGGAAAGCGGGGCGTGGTGGTCATGCCGACCGGCATGGGGAAGACCCACGTGGGGGTGGGCGCAATCACTGCCCTAAGGGTTAGGACGTTGGTGGTCGTGCCCACCATAGAGTTAGTGGAGCAGTGGGCGGATAGGGTGAGCTATTACTTGGATACGAGGGTTGGGAAGTATTATGGGGATGAGAAGAGCGAGGGATGCATCACGGTTACCACGTATGACTCGGCCTATATATCAATAGAGAGGCTGGGGAACAAGTATCCATTCATAGTATTCGATGAGGCTCATCACTTGCCGAGCGAGGGGTACAGGCAAATAGCCGAGCTATCCCCCGCGCCGTACAGGTTAGGGCTAACCGCCACGCCGGAGCGCAGCGATGATCTTCACCAAGACCTGCCTAACCTAATTGGGCCTGTGGTGTATAGGATAAGCGTGGAGGAGGCGCGGGGACGCTATATAGCTGACTTCGATGTGGAGACGGTGAAGGTAGAGCTGGATGAAAATGAGCGGGCCAAGTATAAGGAATTGATGAAGAAGTACAGGGAATTCATTAGGAGAAGCGGCATAAGCTTCAGGAAGCCGAGCGATTTCAGGGTGCTGGTTAAGATGAGCGGGAGAAGCCGAGCAGCGAGGGAGGCATTAAGGGCCTGGCGGGAGGCTAGGCGGCTGGCTATGACTGCTCCCAGCAAGTTGGATGCCGTCGAGGAAATATTGAGGAGGCATCCCAACGATAAGGCGATAATATTCACGGAGCTCAGCGATCTCTCGCACGAGGTTAGCAAGCGATTTCTACTGCCTGAGGTAACTTATGAAACGCCCAAGGAGGAGAGGGAGGCCGTCATGGCCATGTTCAGGAGGGGAGACGTGAAGGCCATAGTTACAGGCAAGGTATTGGAGGAGGGGGTAGACGTGCCCGATGTCAATATCGTAATAATACTCGGGGGAACATCCAGCGAGCGGCAATACGTGCAGCGCATAGGAAGGGCATTGAGACTTAAGCCAGGCAAGGCCAAGATATACGAGGTAGTAACAACGGGCACCAGGGAGGCGTCGAGGAGACATGCTTCCGCTTAACTTGATCAGGATCAAGTTCACGGGAAGGGGGCAGGTAAAGCCCAGGTACATAGATGAGGCCGAGGCAGAGGTAGTGTACGACGTCATATACGCATTCAAGCGAGGGGTGGGGATGAGGCTGGGTGATGTGATTAGGTCCATTGAATATGAGGGCAGCGATCCTAGACTGGTTGGAGGGCTAATCCACCTCCTCAAATCTAGGACGAGACTGGAGGACGTAGATGAGGCAGCGTTGATTAGGATGAGGCTGGACGTGTTCAGGGAGGCCGCCAAGCTATACCCGGTGACTCGGGGGAATAGGGGACTAGTTCTCAGTAAGGTGGCTGAGAAATTTGGCTCCAGCCCGGAGCGCGTCGACGCCGACCTTCTCAAGATATATGATGATGAGCGGGTAATAGTTGACTTCAAGGAACCGGAGGCGGAGGAATTGATTAGGGAATACAACCTCTCGCTTGCCCAGGCTCTCCTGTTTAAGGCGCTGGATGTGGAGGTGGAGACGGAAATGAGCGGCGCGCAGTCTAAGGTCTTGCTGAGGCAAGCCAAGTTGATGGGGTTGATGTACGTCGCCGAGAGCTCCCGTAACGGGATTAAACTAGCCATAGACGGACCCGTTTCCGCGATCAAGCAAACAGATAGATACGGTACCAGGTTGGCAAAGCTCCTTCCCTTACTGGTCGGTGCTAAATGGAGCTTGAGGGCCAGGATAAAACTGGGCGACCGCGTGTATTATTATGAGGACTCCAGCGAGGAAACTCGTTTTCCGAGACCCGTCTCAAGCGACGAGCCCGTATTCGATAGCTACATGGAGGCGGATTTCTATAGGCGATTGTTATCCATATGCAAGGAAGTAAAGAGGGAGCCGGAGCCGTTGGTGGTGGATGGCAGGATATTCATACCGGACTTCAAGGTTGGCGATGCCTACATAGAGCTCGTTGGCTATTGGTCTCCCCAGTACTTGGAGAGGAAATACGATAAATTATTAAGATTAAAGATACCGATAATAGTCTTGGTCGACGAGAAGTTGGCGACAGCGGCTTGGCGCAAGCTGCCTCACTTCGTGGTGGCGTTCAAGGATAGGCCCAGGATCACGGATATATATAGATTAATAAAGAATTACTGCAAGTGAGGCATGCACGATCCATAAACGAGTCACGAGGAGAACCGGGAGAACATGATGCAACTCAGAGCTCACGCAGCGCGCCGCGCCAAGATACTTCAACGGAGGAGTTAGCTGCCCATTTCCTGCCTATCACAGGGCCCAAGCCGTGCGTTTGTCAGGCCATCCCGGAAAGGGATTGAACCCCCTGACCAAGCTAGACTACGGCCCCTCAGACATCGACTTAGGTGCATTTTTAAAGATTTGCTCGAGCGGGCACTAGCAATTCTCCTTTCCTTATTGGGGCCAAATCCCATGTCTAACGCCGAGGAATTAGGCTATGCTGGCTCTTGGAGGACAATGGCTGATAAAAAAGAGGACAAACCTCGCCTCTTTGAGGCGGGAAGAAAGTTTTTTTAAGTTCCTTCAACACATCTTTCTTCATGACGCCCTCCCCTGGTCAATTCCCTGAGGATGAGGAGCGGGGGCCGATCACCCCAGCAATACCGGGGAAGGGCGTCCACGAAGTCAAATATTCAAATAAGAGAACAAATATTGTACGTCTCCTACCAAACGGATTCCAAGAAAGGAAGCTAAAGAGGTTAGCCAACGAGTGTGCCAAGCTCTTCAACGAGTTAAACTACGAGAGGAGGCAACAATTCTTCCACGGGGAAAAAGTAGACCTAAAAGGCACGTGGGGCAAGTACTATGAGAAGTACAAGGGTGTACTTGGAGTTAACGCTCAAGCTGTCATGCAGAAGAACAACGAGGCGTGGAGTTCGTTCTTCTCCCTACTGAGGCTGAAGAAACAAGGAAAACTACCTCACATGGTTAAAGTTTCGCCACCGCGTTATTGGAAGGAAAAAGAAACTAAGAGGAGGAAGCTAATCCTAGTTGTTAGGCAAGATCGCTATGAAGTCGATGAGAACAAGCACGTTATCATCCTCAAGGACTTCCACTTGGAGGTTGAGTTTGTAGGTGGGTTGAGGCGGCGTGGGAAACAAGGAAGGTTAGAAATCATCCATGATGAGACTACCAACAAGTGGTACGCCCACGTGCCAGTTGATGTGGGGGTTGAGGAGACGAAGACTGGGAAGAAGAGTGAATACGTTGTTCGCGGTGAGAGGAAGTCAATCCAGGCCGAAGCACCGAAGGGAAACAAGATAGCCTCCATAGACTTAGGTATTAACGTCTTGGCCAGCGTAGTAGTCGACGACGGGACTTGGTTGTTATATAGGGGTGTTAGGGCTAAGGAGGATTATTTCTACTTCCAAAGGAGGATCGCCGGGGTGCAGTCGATGGCTGGCAGAGCGAAGAACGTGGGTGAATATGAAGCGTATGAAGAGTTAGCAAGAGAGAAAAGGGGAGCGTTCAAGAAACTGTATAGCAGACTGTTACACTTATACAGAAACTTAGCATCCCACATGGTAAGGAAATTATATGAACTAGGTGTATCCATCGTTTATCTAGGCTATCCCTTCAACATTGCGCAGGGGAAGGGTAATAAGTTCACTGTGAACTTGTGGTCTTACCGTGAACTAATGGAAGCGATTGAGTTGAAGGCTCAAGAGTATGGCATGAAGGTGTTTGAGGTTGTTGAGTATAACACCTCTAGGCTGTGTGCATATCATGACGTTGAGGTAAGGAGACATCCTAGAGGGGTAGTAAGTTGTCCTAGGGGGCATAAGTTGCACAGCGACTTAAACGGTGCATTGAACATAATGAGAAAGGCTGTGGGCATCGTTGTGTCGACGGTTAAGAAACCGCTTTCATTCCTAGTACTTCATGGCGGAGTAGCGCCCGTTAAAGGGGCGTAACCCTCCAGACCTCGGGGAACCCCCACCCTAAAGGGCGGGGAGGAGGTCAGTACGTTGGTTTAAATATCTCAATCGCTTGGAGTCCCATAATGCCTAGAGTAGGAGACTCAGCCTTTAAAGAGCGGTATGCCGAGATAGCGGTATGGAGTTGGGCGACTTCCCTGACCCTGAGGCGAGCGCGTGGATAGCATTTGATGATACGGATGATTATGAAAAGGGATGCACCACTTTCGTGATGTATAATTTCATCAAGGAGTTCTTGAAGACACGAAGCGAGGACAGGATACTGGGCTTGCCCCGCCTCGTTAGGTTAAATCCATATATTCCATTCAAGACGAGGGGAAATGCCGCAGTCGCATTAAAGGTTAAGGTCGAGGACCCAAGAGAGTTGCTTGAGCTTGGGGTTAATGTTGTTGATGAGTTCAGCGCGAGAGGCGCAAAGACGAGCCCGGGCATTGTTGTTTCCATGACGTCGAGCGAGCGATGGTTCTACTACTCAGCCCTAAGCGATGTGGTCCCCAGGGAGTTGGCTGAGCGATTAATCGCTAAAATCGGCGCGATTAGGTGGGGCGGCCGCGGCGTAATAGGTGGCTTGGCCGCCATAATGGCGGAATTAGGGGATTCCACGTTCGAGCTATTATCCTATAGGAATGGCGAGGAGAGACCTGCGATAGACGCCGATATCCTAGCTAGACTGAGCGAGTTGACGGAGCCATTCACGTTCGCCAACATGGATGGCAAAAGACCATTAATAGAGCCCAGCACGGATGATCCCGTCCTCTTCGGCATAAGGGGGGATTCCGCATATCACGTAATGTACGTTGGAAATACCTTGCTGTTCCTGCTAGGAGCCAAGCCGCGGTGGTTGCTCTACGAAACTAATCAAGGAACGGGGGTTAACTTTGCAGTTGCCGGGAAACGGATGTATCAGCCAAGCATCGCCAGTGGACGCGTGACGTCGCTCAAAAGAAGCGAGGAGGGTCACGTATTCATGCGCGTGGGCAACGACGAGGCCGTTATATATAGGCATACCGGAATGGCCGGGCTCGTGGGTCAGTACGCGATATTGACCGGAGGCAGGAGGCCGGGCTTGACCGGTAATCCCATATACGTCGAGACCCTTTTCTCGATTAATGAGGCGGTGAACATAAGGAACCCAAGATGCCCCAAGTGCGGCGCAACTATGAAATCGGCGGGCAAGGGGGAATTGCGATGCAATAGGTGCGGCTTTAAATCATACCTGCCCAGAATCGTTGAGGGGCAATACGGCTTCAGGGAGGCGGTTCCAAAAATGGGCGAGCGACGTCATCTAGCGAAGCTCCCTGAACGCGTGGGATTGGAGGGGCTAAGCAAGATTTTTGGAATGCCGAGGAGGTGGATTTCATGGTAGCTGCATTTATATCTTTCATCTGAAGTATACGTATAGTATACGTATATGCAAAGCGATGCAAGCGGCATCTTTTGTGTTGGTAATGCTAAAGTTTAAATATCCGATATCGGATATCCGATTAAGAGAGCAATGGGAAGTAATAAGGATAGGGCCAGCCGCGTTGGCGATCCATCCAAGATAATCATGAATGCGGCGTACCTGGCTTTATCCGTATCAATAATCGAAATGGCAACGGGATTGGGCCTAGGCATAATAGTGCTGGAGGCAGATGGTCTCCATACATCGATAGATGCCGTAATCCTGTTATCTCTGTACGTGGGGTTCGACATGGCATTTAGGCCAGCCGATGTGGATCATCCATTTGGCCATTACAAGTATAAATATTTAGCCATGTATACCGTTGCATTGATCATAATAGGAGCAACCATGGCGTTGATTTATGAGGCGTCCTCCGACATAATAAATAAGAGCTTTGAGAGACCGCCTCAAGTCGCTATCTACGTCGTGGCCGCGGTAATGGCATTAGTTGCGTCCCGCGCGATCTACCTATTCATGAGCTATGGTCGCCTCAAGGAACCCGTATTGCTTCTTGAGGCCAAGCACGCCGCGGCGGATATCGTTGACTCGGCATTGGTGATAACCACAGTGGTGGCATCGATGTACGTGCCCTTCATAGAGCCAATAGCGGCGTTGGCTATATCGTCCTATCTGCTTTACCTGGCCGGGAATTACATCAAGGAGTCAATGAACACTCTCCTGGATAGGGTGGATCCATCCCTCTCCCAGAGGATAATCGATTACGTAAATGGAATGGGGATATCCGTCAGCGACGTCAGGTTAAAGAACGTAGGCAATGGATACGTGGTAGACATGATAATCAAAGTCCCCTCTAAGTATACCATAGGCGAGGCCCATGATGCCGCCAGCACCGTCGAGTCAAGCGTGAAGAGGCGCTTCCCCTCCGTCAGGGGAGTCGTGGTCCACATGGAACCGGATCAAGCAGCTTAGCCGCTTCAAGACGGGCGAGATGTTGAAAAGCATTTAGAAGTCGGGATGTTTTCCTGTAATTGAATTGATTGGACAATCAATTTCTATCATGGGGATTAATCCTGCCTTGCATCAAATAGGGCAGAACCAGCTCTGGATGAGGGGTGGTGGAATATGCGAACCAACGCTCGATAGGGATTAAAACCCCAATGCAATTTCATTTAGTGGATCATCTGATAATGCCGAGTAATGAGGATGCAATAAAATTTGTTAGGTCTCACCTGGCCACTCATGTATTGGTGATTTACGCCGTGGCACGCGTCTCATATAATGGCCGTGCAAAGGCCAATCTTAATGCCAATCCATACCTGATAATTATAAAGCCCGACGGGACCTTCATGGTGCATGGATCTAGGCGGGAGAAGCCGCTGATCTGGAACCCGCCCGGCTCTAGGACGTACATAGAGGCTCGGGATGGCTTGGTGGTATTGTTGAGCATCAGGGCATCCCCGGCAGAGAGAGTGATAGCTGACCTGGATAGGGTGGATTTCATCGGTGCCTTCGACGTGGAGCACTCGGATAATAAAGTAATGGGCACGGAATCCGACCTGGTGGCTTGGCTGGTGGATCACCCTGACTACATAGAGAAGGGCTTCATGGTGTTGGAGCGGGAGTACGATACGGCGGTGGGGAGGATAGATATACTTGGAAGGGACGCCAACGGCAGATTAGTTGTGGTCGAGGTGAAGAGGTCGCAGGCCGGCCCTGACGCCGTTAATCAATTGCTGCGGTACGTCGATCATTTACTTCAAAGGAGGGGAGAGAAGCCTCGTGGCGTGTTGGTATCGCCCGACATATCACCATCCGCCCACTTCATGCTTAAATCGAATGGCTTGGAGTACTTAAAAGTAAACAAGGATCTAACCACCCTGATGGAGAAGGGCACCTCCCAACACTCAGCAAGACCAATGCCGGATTTTTACTCCTGGTTGTGATGCGGCTCGCCGCGATGGAAGCGAGCAAGCATGAATTCTTTGTCTTGTCTCAACATCGCAATGCGGCAGGAGAGCCTTGGGTTAAGAATAAGAATTTTTATTGGGATTAGGGGCTAGAGTAGGCCCCAGTGATTTGCAATTTTTTATTTAATTGGCAATGGCAGTTATGGTTACCGTGGCCGTTATAGATGCGCTTCCTGGGTTTATTGGCAATGATGGACCTGTATTAAGTGCAGTGGCATAGATGGGGTATGGAGCGGGGTAGTATGTGGGAACCGCGCTTTCTTGCACAGAAATTATCTTGATCGATGAAAGGCCTAGGGCCGATGCTATTCCGTATATCTTGCTCATCGCGATTTGGACGGCGGCTTTCATCGCCTCGATCTCTCCCTGTTGATATGAGTAGGGACTGATATATGTGCTTATCGATATGCTGGAGGCGCCATCCGAGGAAGCATTGCTCAAGAGCTCGCCGACCAGGGTTTGGCTTATGGGGTTCATCAATGTTATCTTCATGCCATAGGACGCGGAGTAACCCTCCAACTGCTGCGCTCCGTTGTAGTATTCATACACGGGGTTCAGGGAGACCTCCGTCGTAGTGTAATTCACCCCAAGGGAGTTCAATGTCGATATGAATTCATTCACGTTGGACTCCATGTAATCGTAGGCTTGAGATGGAGTGGGCAGGGGCTGTTGGTTGCTGATGGTTATGTAGATGGTTATCCCCTCGGGTTGAAGATCTATGGATCCCTCTCCGGATACGGTTATAATAGTGCCGTTGCTTGGAGCCATCGATCCCTCAGTGGCATTGAGAATCGCCAAATCGCTTGAAGCCGTAAATGGAGGACCGGGAGGACCGCGGGCCGTCGCCATGGGGCCCCCGGGATTGGCGATCCACGATCTATATATCGTAGTGCCGTTGCTTGGACTAATCAAGGACGGGCCTTGGGTTTGATTGGATTGGATTAGGTGTATTGCGTATGCGGAACTTGCTCCTATTATGGCCACCACCATGATGGCCAGGTACACCCATTTCATTGTCATGCGGGTCGAATAGGGTATCCGCCCCTCGCTATTATTACTAGGCCTTGGAACCGGCTGTGTACATTAATGGAAGCCAGGCATTAATCGCAGTACTAGGCCTTGGTTCTTGTATGTAGTTCAATGAGGTATCCTGGCCCTCTCGAACCTGGCTGGATCCACTGATTGGGGCTTCGTCGCGTCAATGCCTACCTTAGTGGTGAGCCCAATGGCTTGATCAATTGCGGCCGGATCCAGCGAGGACCCCCTTGCCCTACTTATTATTATCAAGTCCTCGTCTCCCCTGAACCTGGTGGCTATGGCCCACTCCACTTGAGTGGGGTTATCTATGTCTATGTCCTCGTCCACCACCACCACGTGCTTCAAGCTGGGGTGTGCGGCGAAGGCTGCCAGCGCCGCGTTCTTTCCCTCCCCCTCAACCTTCTTCTTTATCGATATGACGGCATGAAGCCAACCCCCTCCCCCCGGCGTTAATCTAACTGACTTCACGTCGGCGACTGCCCTAACGGCGTTCCATATCTTTGCCTCCTTCTCGAATCCCATCAGGACGCTGTTCTCCGGGCTACCGGCCACCAATATGTGGGAGTATATCGGTTCCTCCCTGATATATATCTTAGTTATCTTGACAACGGGTTGTCTCCTAACCACATCATATGTTCCCATTATGTCAACGCACGGCCCCTCCTCCGCCTCTCCATCCTTTGAAATATATCCCTCCATCAATACCTCCGCCTCGCTTGGGGCGATCACGCCGTTATCCAGTTGAACTACCTTGTAGTCCAGCAGCTTGGCAGCTACATCCAGCTCGCTGACCCCAAATGGGGGCGAGGACGCGGAGGCCAGGAGAAACGCTGGATGCACTCCCCACGCGATCGCCACGGGGGTATCCTTGCCCTTGGATTTATTATCCAAGTAAATTGAGTATAAGTGTCTTGGGACAAGCCTTATAACGAATTTATCCGCGTCTATCACGGACAATCTATGTATTGATGCATTCACGTAATCTCCCATTCCGAGGACGACGCCGCTGGTCAAGCAATTGGTGGGCTCCCTCTCGAAGAACTTGGGTATGGGAAGGCGTCTTAAATTCACCTCCTTCAACGGCTTGAACGCTGCATTGTTCGTTATGGTCGGCTTGCTTGGATTGTTCTCGGCATCGATCAATTTTCGGTAAAGCTCTACGTCGTTTGAGGTTCCCATCGCTATATGCAGTTTGTCCCGAGTATCGAGGATATTGCCGACGCCCATGAAGCCGGGAAAATTGCGAAGTTTGAACCTTATGGCCGGGCCCCTCCCGGTCTCCTGGCTTATCACATATGGCGCCTCGTATTCGGGGCTAAGCTCTTCCACGTTCTTAATCAATCCCCTCCTATCCAAATAGTCCATGAATGATCTAAGGCTCATCTAGGGGTGATTCTGCATCAGTATATTAAATTTCCCCGCGATTAATCGAAAATTCCCCAGTCGCGATGAGCTCGAATTAATCCCTAAAATTACCCTTCAAGGTAGGAGGGGGCTATATTTTAGGATAAAGCTTTTAAATGCTCCGTTACCTCGTTTCTCAAAAATCCCTGATAATTGGGGAGAAATGACAGCCACAACATACATACAAGGGTCGACGGGAGAAAAGGGCGGCGTTGCAGTGTATGGCGTACACATTTACGGTAATCTTTATGGATGCGACGAGGAGTTGCTCAGCAATGAGGTTTTCCTACTTCAACTGGTTAGGGACGCGGCTGACGTTGCCAATGCCACCGTCATATCGGCGTTTTACCATAAATTCGGATCAAGCGGCGGCGTCTCCGCGGTGGCAATAGTGGCGGAGAGCCATATTTCCATACACACGTGGCCGGAGCATGGTTATGCGACCGTTGATGTATACACGTGCGGTGAGCACACCAAGCCCATGGCTGCATTTGAGTTCATTGTGAAGAAGTTAAGGGCTTCCCGATACGATGTTCATGTATCGGATCGATCGATGTATAAAGAGGAGAGTTGACTATTTGCCTCGGAAAAAAAGGAGGAGTTTTTCCCAAGCCTTGTCATTTCTATACCTAATCATGGCTATTAATGCGTAGAAAGAAAAACAAGACTAAGGGTAAAACCTCCATCCATTAAGAATCCACGCGGTGGCCCTCGTTTCAGCGACCATGGAGTGATGAAGCGTAGTTGTTGGGGAAGGTTTTAAATATGGAACGGTTTTCCTCCCGTGCTGAAGTGTCCGAAGTGCGGGTTCTCCGTTGATGACTACGGTATACTTAAGTGTCCGAAGTGCGGGTTGCCCTTGTTGGTTTCCAAGGGCTCTATCAACTATAGGATCAGCGGCAATAAGAGTGGAATATGGAGGTATAGCTCCATGCTTCCCAAGGCACGGGAGGAGGTATCGTTGGGCGAGGGCTACACGCCGGTCAGGCACATGGGTAAGTTCCTGCTTAAATTGGAGGGAAGAAACCCCAGCGGATCCTACATGGATAGGGGTACAGCCGTCTGGATAAGCCACCGCATGCCTAGGGAGATATCGCTGAGGATGGATGGGGACTTCTCTAAGTCAGTTTCACTATACGTTTCCAGGATAGGCGGAAGGGTCTTGGTCTCCATAGGAAAGACCGATGATGCGCGTGATGTGGAGTTTTATGCGAAGTTGGGGTGCAACCTATGCATAGATTGCGTGATGGAGCCGTCGGTTAAGTATGGGGATCCCTTGATGATAGAGGGTTATAAGACGATTTCCATCGAGTTATATGAGCAGCTGCGCAGCATTAATGGCATAGTGGTTCCCGTGGAGAGCGGCATTTTGGTCTATTCCATTTGGCATGGGATAAACGAATTACTTGAGGCAGGGGTCCTGAGTTCTCCTCCCCACATAATAGGCGCACGGCTGTTGGGCAGTTCCAGCGATGGTTTGGGCAATCCCATAATAGACTTCTTGAAGACCAGGGGAGTGGAGTTCATGGACGTGGATCCGCAAGACTCTTTGGATGCGGTGATCAGGCTGACCAGGATAAACGTGTATGCTAGGCCAATATCGGCCGCCGCCTACGTAGTGGCGGAACAAATGGGGAATGATTACGTGGCCATAATAAGCGGCTCCTCCGGCTTCAAGCATTACTCCAGGAAGGGGGACACGACCAGCTTACAGCGGGAGCTGTTGCAAGTGGTTAAGTCTATGGGAAAGGCCACTGCCTATCAAGTGTGGCAGAGGGTTACTGGCGAGGTAACGCTTCAAGGAGTCTATAAGGCATTGAATAGCTTGGTCAGTAAGGGACTTCTTCGCTCGGAGATGGATGTGAGGGGAAAAAGACGGATAGTGTATTTCATGGCCGGCGATGATGGATCAAAGCGGTAGGCCACTGCTTATCCTTACACTATATTCGTGGTTGCAGCATCATTGTTTTTAAACCGAAAGCATATTGCCGCTGTAATGGATTATGTAGATAAGGTGATGCTGCTGAGCGGGATCAGGTCCCTCGGCTTCTCCATAATATGGCCATACATAGGCCTGATACTTTACCGCTTCAATACGCCACTATGGATGATAGGCATTTATTATGCTGCCCAGGCTATAACAGGCGCCGCGGCCCAGATGGTGGGAGGAGTATTGACGGATTACTTGGGCCGCGTGAGGACCATGAGCATAGGAATTATTGGAGGAGTGGTTACTTTGGCGGGGGCCTACTTGGCAAGGGATCCCATACTATTGATGTCGCTATTATTGGCTCAATCTATTTTCAGTTCCATGTACGCCGTGGCCAGCTCCACCTTGGTGGGGGATGTCAGGAAGGGTATGGAGAACTTAGTTAATGCCTATAGCAAAGTTAGGGTGGGGGCGAACGCTGGATGGGCCTTGGGCCCATTCATAGGAGGGGTGGCGATCCAGTACATAGGTTATAGATCGCTTTTCCTATTAACCGCCACCATCTCTTTCGCCGCCCTCCCTTTGGTATCCACGATCAAGGATTTGAAGGTGAGGAGCAGGATAAAGTTGACAAATATAAGTAGAGACTTCTCCAAATTCTTGGTTCCATCTTTGTTTCTATTTATGGTGATGGGCATGATGGGATTCGCCTTGGCAATGTATTACAACGAGGTCAGGGGGATTCCCACCTCGGAGGTGGGGATGGTGTTTGGCTTGAATGGTTTACTGGTGGTCCTGTTGCAGGAGAGGGTGGGGAGGTTTATATCCAAGAGAAACGCCATTAAGTGGCTCACCTATGGATCCATAATATACTATGCATCGTACAGCTTGGTTGCATTTATCGGTAACTTCTATCTAGCCATGGCTGATGTAGTGGCGATAACCATGGGAGAGATGATAGTCTCCCCATTGGCTCAAGCGCTTGCCATGAACATGGCGGAGGCCG
This sequence comes from Thermocladium modestius, assembly GCF_055398215.1. Taxonomy (NCBI): domain Archaea; kingdom Thermoproteati; phylum Thermoproteota; class Thermoprotei; order Thermoproteales; family Thermoproteaceae; genus Thermocladium; species Thermocladium modestius. Next base: position 1,298,057 of record NZ_AP043731.1, read on the forward strand.
ATAGGAGGGGCCAGTACATGGGTCTCTTTAACTTGGCGACCAGCATAGGCAGGAGCGCGGGCTCCGTGTTGGCCAGCGAGACGATGCAGATATATCTATACAACCCAGTAATTTTGTGGCAAATACTTTCGATTCCTGCGTTGCTGGCGGCAGCTCTGTACTGGGCCGTTCTCGGCAGCAAGAGCGTGGAATTGGCCTCCCCCACTGCCTAGATAAATCATAGACAATTAACCAGGTTCCTTAGAGGTCCTCGCGGTGGTCATCGCCTCATCGCTTGCCATTAATCTTGCCTCGTAAAATCTTTATAAGGACGAATGAATTCCATGAACCAATGCATGGACGTGCCGGGAGGGTTAGGCAATTGATGCTCAAGTATGGAATAAGGCCCAGTAAGAGGCTTGGGCAGAACTTCATGGTGGACGAACATTATATAAGCAAGATAGCCAAGACAGTTAATGGGGCCGAAACCGTATTGGAGATAGGGATGGGCCTTGGCGATTTGACTTCATCGATTAGAAATAACGTGAATTGGTTGATAACATGTGACTTGGATCCCAAGGTTAGGCGGGTGTATTCGGATATGGCAGCTGGCTGGGTCAATGTGGACTTCATTTCTTGTGATGGAAGAATGCCTCCCCTGAGAGCGGTGGATTCTGTGGTCTCAAACATACCCTACGCCGAGACCTCCAGCATAATAATAGCTCTATTAACCAAGACCTCGTTCAAGAACGCCGTTTTAACTCTTCAAAAGGAGGTCGCGGAGAGATTAATGGCCTTGCCCGGCACTGAGAACTACGGTCGATTGAGCGTCATGGTTCAATGCGCGGCCGATGTTGAGTTAATAGATGTAGTGCCGCCCACTGCATTTATTCCAAGGCCTAAGGTGTACTCCGCCATAATTAAAATGAATAGGAAAAAGGAGTGTATTGATTTGGGTTTATTGGAGAAATTCACGGGGAAGGTATTTACCCAGCCGAATAAGGTCTTAAGGAAGGTGGTAAGCCATTTTTATGGTAAGGAGGCGGTCCAGTACATAGATATAGATAAAATAAATAAAAGAGTATACGAGCTGTCGCCTAGCGAGATAGCCGTGATAATCAATGCCTTAGGGGACCGCATCCTCTATCCTCTTAGATGAACACGCCCTTGACTCAATCATAATCAAGATGGGCGAGCACTGCTTCCAGTTATTTAGAGCAGTAATTGAGAGGATCTAGAGGGTGAGCTTCAAGCCATTCATGGCCACCATTGATTTCGGAAAGGCCTTTATCGCGCACTTCATGAAGGCACTCCAATAATCGGGGCCATAGCGATAGCTTATATGGGTCAATATCAATGATTTAGCGCCTGCCTCAACGGCATCTCGGACGGCATCCAGGCACGTGGAGTGGCCAAGCTTGTGCGCCTCCTCTCCATCAACATCGCCATCTAAGTACGTGGAGTCATGTATTAATACGTCGGCTGATTGCGCTATCTTAACTATGTTTTCCCCCGGGGCTGTGTCGCCCGTGTATACTATCTTTAGGAAGGGATTTCCTACGCTGTCGAGAACATCTTGGGGGGTTATCAATCTATTCCCAACCCTCACGCTCTCTCCCATATGCAGCTTGCGCCAAAGCTTGACGGGCACGCCTAATTCGTTGGCCTTGGATGGATTGAATTTGCCCGCGGGCCTCTTAATAAGCAATGAGTAGGAGTTGTCCTGCACGTTATGGTATGCCGTTATGTATCTAATCTCTATTTTACTGCTCAAGACTACTTGCTCGGTGTTCGATTCCCTTAGCTCGATCACCCTCAAGAAGGATAGCTCCGGAAGCCAGTCCCTAATGGGCGCGGGCCCCACTATTGTTAGGGGGGTGGTTCTATTCAGTAATTGCATTGTAGCTATTAATCCCAACAAGCCATTGAAGTGATCTGCGTGCAGATGCGAGAGAAGTATGTGGGTCAATCGCAGCGGGCTGATGCCCATCTCCTGCAATCTAGATTGCGTTCCCTCCCCCGCATCCATTAATACCTCATAGCCCTCGTGCGATACCAATATGCTGGGCAGCGCTCTCCACCTGTTTGGTATGGCAGCCCCGGAGCCCAGGAACGTTATGGTAACCATCTATCCATTAAATAAATAGGAGAATATAAAATGTGTCTCCAGCCCAAAATGCTGAGCACGACTCGTTGACGAGGAATTAAAAATGTCTCTCGGATTTTTGGGAAACATGGTTGATTACCATATTAATTCTTTCTTCATTGTATTGCCTACAGCAATCCCCATCATTTGATATAATTCCAGAATAATGGTAAAGCGATGCTGGGCCATCACTTAATGACCATCACCGGTCTCTTGGAGTACTTAACCACCCTCTCTGATACGGAGCCTAGGAGGAATTTGGTGACGCCTCTCAGGCCCCTGGATCCCATCACTATCATATCGACACACAGATTATCGGCCGCATCTATTATCTTACTGGCAGCATCCCCTCTCTCCAGCAATTGTTCGGCGTTTACGCCCTGCTCCATTGCTTTTTTTGCCGCTTCATCCAGCAATTCCTTGGCATTTTTCAATAATGAATCCACCATCTCGGGGTAGGCTGGGGGATAGTTAATGGCCAGCATATATTTCTGTTCTTCAATTACATGAACAATATATAGCTTGGATTCGAATCGTTTTGCCATATCTATAGCTATATCCAGGGCCTTGCTGGATTGAGGGGATCCATCTATTGCGACTAATATTTTCTTTAACATATATTTTAGTAAATTATAGAGATTTAAATATTTTCTATCATTGAACATAGCATTCTCATTTTGAAGGTTATGCATGCATGTCAATGGGATCCAGCGTTATCGGGCAATAATTGGCCTGGAATTGATGTCGCTGCGGTTCATGGACAGATAGTCATTGATTTCCCGTGGAGCGGTCAGTTTATGGCTTTATCTCCATGTTGTTCGTCGTCGCTCGGCCTCATTGCATTGTTTTTACAAGTTTATTTAGCGGGAAAATTTATAAATGCAATTATGGTCGGGAATGCATGACCCAATTGGAATGGGGGACCTTTCCGGAATCAAAATGAACGTCTTGATAACCGATAATGTGAACGATCGGGTAATAAAATCCTTAAAGGAATACGGATTCGAAGTGGAGTATAAGCCTGGCATAAGCAAGGATGAATTGCTTGGCATAATAGGGAAATACGATATAATGATAGTTAGGAGCAGAACTAAGGTTACCGCCGAGGTAATAGATGCCGGAAAGAAATTGAAGATAATTGCCAGGGCAGGTGTTGGTCTGGATAACATAGATGTTAATCATGCCATGAACCGTGGAATAGCAATAGTGAATTCTCCGAGGTCCGCCACGTATTCCGCCGCGGAGTTAACGATAGGCTTAATGATAGGCGTGGCCCGCCGCATAAATCTATATAATGCCGATATTAGGAACGGAAAATGGAGTAAGGGCGCATATGAGGGCATGGAATTGAGGGGAAAAACCATGGGAATAGTGGGATTCGGCAGGATAGGTAAGGCAGTTGCAGAGGTGGGAAAGGCAATGGGCATGAAAATCAACGTGACCGATGTGATTGACGTGGAAGAGGAGGCCAGCGCAATGGGGGCCCAGTTCATGGATATACGCGATTTATTGGCCAGTAGCGACGTCATAACAATACACGTATCCCTCACGAAGGATACCTATCATATGATAAATGGAAATACGTTGAGACTAATAAAGGATAACTCCATCATAGTCAACACCAGCAGGGGCGAGGTGATAGATTCAAAGGCATTGCTGGATCATTTGGATAGGTTATGGGGAGTGGGGTTGGACGTTTTAGAGCACGAACCTCCACGCGATGAGTGGGAACAAAAGATAACCACCCACCCCAAGGTATTGATGACCCCCCATATAGGCGCGGAGACAAGGGAAGCGCAGGATCGCATAGTCGATGAATTGCTCGGTAATCTATTGGAGACGGTGAAACGGGTGGTCACGAAATGAAATACTTGACTCCCGGCCCGGTCCAACTGCCTGACGCAGTGCTGAGAGCGGTCTCCTCTCAACCCATGTTTCACAGAACGGAGGAGTTCAGGAAGCTCTTCAAGTCAGTCACGGATAGATTATTGGAGGTAGGCAATGCGAGGAACGTAGCTATAATTCCGGGCACCGGCACCACGGCTGTGGATGCCGCAGTATATAATTTCCTGGACCCCAATGATGAAGTGCTGGCGTTGATAACGGGTGAGTTCTCGGAGAGGTTAGCGGAATCGGCGGAGAGCAGGGGAGCCAAGGTATTTAGGCTCGAGGGTGTTTTAGGCGATGTCCCGAAGCTTGAGGATGTGAGGAGGGTAATAGATGAGAGAAAACCCAAGGCATTGTTGGCCGTCCATAATGAGACCAGCACTGGGGTTGCCAACAAGGCCTTAGATGAGGCAGCCAAGCTAGCCCACGATAACGGCATGTTGGTTCTGGTTGACAGCGTGTCGGGCATGCCGGCGGAGCCTATAGATGCGGCCAAGTTCGATGTGGTGGCCACGGCCAGCCATAAAGCCTTCATGGCCCCTCCCGGGGCAGCCATTGTGTTCTTCAATGATGCTCCCACCTCAAGTGCGCCTAGGCCGCCGGCATTGGATTTGAGTAAGTTCATGAAGAGCTCCAGCAAATTGGAGACTCCCTACACTCCTCCCATTTCCGTCATGTTTGCCTTGGACGTCTCACTCGACATTATTTTAAGCCAGGGATTGGGTAATTACGTAAATGCTCACCTGGAACGCATGAATTACTTGTACAGCGAATTGGAGGAAATAGGATTCGCCGGCGTTCCACGGCCTAATCTTAGAAGCAATACCGTGGGCGCGTTCTATTCGCCTGTGGATCCCCAAGCTGTTATATCTAAGTTACGCGAGCATGGATATACCATATCGGGAGGGATGTGGAAGATAAGGGATAAATCGATACGTATAGGCGTGATGGGCGACGTGACCTTAGATGATGTGGAGTCCGTGGTGGGTGTGTTGAGGAATTTCATGGAAACTGCTGTAAGGAGATCATAATCAAGCCCGAGCCCGAATTATTTAATATGAATCAATGGTGCGATACCTTTAAAATAGTGAATTACTTCGCTATAATCATAATGTCAAAGAGAATCAGCGATTACGAGGATATAACTAACGCGGAGGCATTGGAGGTGCTGAGGAATATATTGGCCACTTACGGTCCCTCTCCTAAATTGGAGACATCTATGGAGTATCTAAGCAAGTTCTCCAAGACATCCAGCGACAATGCCAAGAAGTTGGTAAAGGAGCTCGAGGAGAGATTCGGTTTAACTAAGGTAACTGCAATACAATTAGTTAATATAATGCCACAGAGCATAGACGAGATAAAGTCCATAATAAGCAGCGAGAAGGGGGAGTTCAAGAACGAGGAACTAGAGGAAATCTTGAACATCCTATCCAAGTACTCCAAGGTTCAGGGTTGACTAGTCCATGGATAAGAAAGAAGAATATGCTTATGTATTGGATATAGTCCCCCCGGAGCAAGTGCTGGCTAAGGAGCCATCCATAGCTAGGCGAGGGTTTCCCCGTAATGAGGTTTACCTCCAAGTAATTGGAGATGAGTACTTTACATTGATGGAGGTAACTCTGAAGCCTCAGATGATGGCTGAGGTGGGGGAGCGAATATACGTGGGATCGGGCACGAGGGATAAGGTGAATAAAATAGTAAAGAGGTTAAAGTATGATGAATTGACCCATGAGGCAAAGGCTAATTTACAGGAAATAATAGAGAAGATAGTTACGGGGAAGGAGTCCAAATTCGTGGATTTCTTCAACACGGCCGGCCCCTTGACGTTGAAGCTCCACTCGTTGGAGTTGTTAAAGGGCATTGGGAAGAAGACCCTCTGGCGGTTGTTGGAGGAAAGAAATAGAAAGAAATTCACCAGCTATGACGACATAAGGAACAGGGTTGGCATTGATCCCGTCAAGCTAATATCTGAGCGGATACTACGGGAGCTTCGGGAGGAGGATAAATACTTCCTATTCACCGCTTCCGTTGCCGAGTAGGCTTGAGAAATACGACGACCTCCTGAATGTTGAAGAGCCTCTTCGCCGTCTTTATGAGCTCCACGTCATCGCTTAATAACCCCGTCCGCCCCCTCTTGCGTAGCTCTATGGCCACCAACAACGATAGATCGGCCTTGCTGAGCCGTTGATTCCTTGCCATACGAGCCGCTCGCTCCAGCTCATCCTCATTAACGCTCAATATATTCAATTGCAATTCCTCCAGCATCGCGATGGATGAATCCCGTAATTCCTCAACAACCAAGTCTGTGGTGACCAATTCATTGGCCAATTCCTTGAGCACCAATGGGTTCCTAACGTGGAGGAAACCGCTGGCGTCTATTATCAGAACATCGAAAGTCTCTGCTGCATCCTTTCGTATAGGTTGAACCGTCGAGTCCTCACCATTTTTATCGTTCTTTGCCACGGCTTTATCACCGCCTCTGCTACCTCGCCGAAATTCTCTCCATCGCACAGTATAAATGCCTTTTCCGTGCTGGCCACCATTATGGGTTGGTCGAAGGGATGGACTATCTTGTATGATCCTACAGAGAAAGGCACCAATGGAATTATTAACTTGGCATTAACCCTCTGATCTAGCACGGGGCCGCCTGCAGCGAAGGAATAAGCAGTGGAGCCAGTGGGGGTCGCCACTATTATACCATCCATTCTACCTCTCAGTAGCTCATCTCCGTCTTCCATCACGGTCACGGTGACCAGCCTTCCCATGTTTACGTTTCTCATTACCACCTCGTTCAAGGCGAAGCAGCTTCTTCCGCCACCTACATCTGCGCTCAAGGCTCTTCGTTCTTCTATGAAATAGTTGCCGCTGATTATGTTGATCAATTCATTTTTAATGTCTTTAAGATACACATCGCTTAGGAAGTTAACCCTTCCCGCACCTACATGTATTATAGGTACATCCAAGTCAGGGTAATCGTGTATGAACTGCAATAAGGTTCCATCACCCCCCACGACGAGGGCCATATCTGGGGCTCCAATTAACTGGGGAAGACCCATCTCCTCCTCGCGTCTCCTTAATGCGAATGCCTCTATTTCGTTTAATTTAACGGCATCCATGACAAGGGCTGATGCATCACTCAATGCATTAACATACACGGCCATCTTCATTAAGCGGTAAATTCGACTTAACTTATTTAAATTATCCTTTCCCATATTGTGAAGTGAATTATGGTCTCATTATAATAGATAGGAGGAGAATTGTAGCCGTAGTAATTATTGCCTTGCTTTTGATCTTGCTAATTAAAGGCGGAGGCGAGTCATCTTTGTTGGCAGCATTCATGATTGGAATAACATCCGTGTATTTAATTATTGAAAAGGATCGATATTATTTAGAATCCACTTTAATTCTATTATTATATATTGCAATATACGAGCTTTTCAAGGACTACATAAACTCCATGGAGTTCTCCATCGCCATACAGCTATCCATTATATTTCTATTATACATGATCTATATAGTCATCAAGTATTTATTAAGGGCTGGCCAATCAAGGCATGGCCTCTCCCAAACGCCTTAATTTGCGGTTCCTAAATATAAAGGGTACATTAATTCTGAGATCACGGTGAGGAATTAAGCTATGTTGCCTATTTGGTATGGATTATGATTGGCTGTTGACCATAAAGGATAAATTATGCGAGGAAGCGGACAATCATGGATCTCGGGCTAAAAAATAGGAACGTATTGGTGACAGCATCTAGCCATGGCATTGGGTTGGGCGTGGCCAGGGTAATGGCAATGGAGGGGGCCAATGTGGTTCTCTTCGCGAGAAATCAAGATGAGCTTGAGACTGCTAAGAGGGATATTCAACGGGTGGCAGCAGGTAAGATATTGTATCACGTGGGCGATATAAGTAAGAGGGATGATATAGAGGATCTAGTTAAGCGCGTCAATGAGGAGCTGGGGGGAGTCGACGTAATGGTATATAATACGGCGCCGCCCAAGCCAGGCACATTTTTGGAGTTAAACGATGATGATTGGGAATACGGGGCTAGATTGCTGCTTCACTCCGCTGTCTGGCTGACCAGGCGAGTCGTGAACAGCATGATCAAAAAAGGATGGGGCAGGCTAATCTATATTACATCGCTCACGTTGAAACAGCCCATTCAGAACTTAGTCCTCTCCAACGTGATCAGACTATCCATAATGGGGCTTGTCAAGTCCTTGGCGATAGAGCTGGCACCGCATGGGATCACCTCCAATGGAATAATGCAGGGCCACATATTCACGGAGAGAACTCGCCAATTAGCCTCTGACTCTGCAGCTCGGCAGGGGAAATCCGTGGAGGATGTGTTGAGGGAGATGGCCAAGGAAATACCGGCCGGCAGATACGGCACTCCCGAGGAGGTAGGATACTTAGCGGCTTTCTTGGCCAGCGATAAGGCATCCTACATAAATGGATCAATGATATTAATAGACGGGGGGTTGGTTAGATGTACTTGACTTGGTTATAAGCTGATAAAATATAAGCCAAAGCCCCTCTTTAGGGTCGGTGGAGGTCAAAATCAATATTTAGATGCCGGAATTTCAGGAATGTGGGTGAATGGGATTTCGTGGATAGGGGGCCAATATTTAAAAATACTATATAGAATCGAACTTAATGCAGAAAGCAAACGAGGAGCAACAGCCCCTGCGGTTCTTGAATAAGATGTTAAATAAGCAGGTAGTTGTGAAGCTCAAGACGGGTAAGATGCTTCGAGGGTCATTAAATTCATTTGATTATTGTATGAATATAGTTGTCAACGATGCAGAGGAACTGGATTATCATAATGATCAAGTTATGGTTAAGTATGGTAAAGTATTGATAAGGGGAAATCAAGTGCTATATATAGCGGCGAGGGATCTATTGGTGGGGTGAAATGAGGAACATAGTGGTATCCAATATAGATAGAAAACCGGTGGAAGAGCAACCCGTGGAGTTGGTCGAGCGGAAGGGCCTTGGTCATCCAGATTACATATCCGACGCCATATCTGAGGCCGCCAGCAGGGAGCTATCCAAGTACTACCTAAAGGAGTTCGGCACAATACTTCATCACAACTTGGATAAAGTGCTCTTGGTTGGCGGTCAAGCATCTCCTAGGTTCGGGGGAGGAAATGTAATACACCCAATATATATACACGTCGCTGGCAGAGCTACAACAGAGGTCAAAACAAATGATGGAGTCTTCAAAATACCCATTGGTCCCATAATTCTTTCCGCTTCAAAGAAATTCATTAAAAATAATTTCAGGTTCTTAAATCCCGATGACCACGTGGTTATAAATTACTCCATAGGGCCCGGCTCGGCTGATTTGGTGGGGGTCTACGAGTTAGGCGCGCACTCCGCCATTCCCTTAGCGAACGATACATCGATAGGAGTTGGCTTCGCCCCATTGTCGGTCACGGAGCGATTAGCAATGGAGTCCGAGCGGCTTCTGAACTCCAGGGAGTTCAAGCTGAAGTACCCAGAGGTGGGGGAGGATGTAAAAGTAATGGCATTGCGGCAAGGCAAGTCGATCAAGGTAACCATAGCTGCCGCCTTCATTTCATCGCTGGTGAAGGACAAGGACCACTACTTAAGCGTTAAGGAGGAAGTTAAGAGGAAGGTAGAGGATTTAGCCGCTAAAATAGCTCCTGGTTATGATGTATCGGTCTTCATCAACACAGCCGATAAGCCTGAGAACGGCATATTCTACATAACGGTGACCGGCACCTCTGCAGAGCATGGAGATGATGGAATGACGGGGAGAGGCAATAGGGCCAATGGCTTGATCACCCCCATGAGACCTATGACCATGGAGGCGGCGGCCGGCAAGAATCCAGTGAATCATATAGGCAAGATATATAATGTATTTGCGCCATTGGTGGCAAGCAGATTATATAAGGAGATCCCCGGCATGAGGGAGGTGTATGTTTATCTCCTCAGCCAGATAGGCAAGCCCATTGATCAGCCACTGATAGCGAACGTGGAGATAATCCCAGAGAAAGAATTGACCGGCAATATGAAGCAGGAGGCCCAATCCATAATGGATGAGGAATTGAGCAGGATAACCAGGATGGCAGAGTTAATACTAAATGAGGAAGCCACCCTTTATTAAACCTACCAGCCTCAGCAATAAATTAATTAAAATTGAAATATTGCTTAAAGCCATTCGTAGATAGCGATAAACAATTATTGGCCCCCAGCGGCAAGCGATTGTTAATAGCTTGAAAGCGTGATTCGAAATAATATGGGCGTGCGGCATCATTAAGGGCTCAAGTCTCATATGTTGATGGGCCCCGCTTCGCCGTTAATTGCCCGTGAATGCGTGATCATAATCTGTTTCTTCTATACTCTCTTATTATGTCCTCCACGTAGGCTGGATCCACCTCTGTTTCCAGATCGCGTAGGTTATTGAGGGAATTCATGACTGAATTCTTTGATATAAGCTTTACATCGCCTGCGTCCCATACAATTACATCCTTCAAGGGTATGGGATTTATTCCCAGCTTGAAGAATGCCCTTAACCCGCCGGGGGTAGTTTCCTCATCTATTATTACCGTGTTCGCTCCAAGGTCTAGTAGCTTGTGTATGTTCATCATGGATAGCGAGTGAAAAGTGGTTATGGGGTAGTATCCCCTCTTAGAGAGATTTATCAGGGCCTCCTCATCCTCAGCCTTCACAGCTATCCCCACGTCACCGCTTACTATTCCAGCCAAGTACTCCTCCAACTGCTTCAGCTTATTCCTTAACTCCATGTTCTTGTTGATTTCCTTCATTAAGTCCTGCTCCAAATACGATATCCTAGTCCTCAGAGTTGAATCTCCGCTGGGGCTCCTGATTATGGTTCTCTCCAGTTCGTTTTTCAACTCATTGTTCTCCCGCCTCAACCTCTCCACTTCCCTCTCGAGGGCGATTATGTATGTGGAGTTATCCTCCTCCTCATCGTTTTGCTTGTCCTTTATCACTATGACTTTTACATTATTGCTGGCCTGCTCCTTCTTTATCGCCTCATTTATTGCTTGACTTATGGGCATTCCCTTTATGACCAATTCCTTCACGTGATCCACGGATAAACCCACCGCGCGTTCCCTAACCTCTTCCTCCACTTTATCCAGCTTCGGCTTCACGTTCATGAAGGCCTTATACGCGGCCGCCAATGCATCTCGCTGATGCGTGGTCGCCACCTTTACTCCCTGTTGCCTGGATAAATTCATTGCTATGGTAGTCTTCTCATCGATGGAAAGATCATTCTCGGGGGCGAAGAGCATTGAGTTGACCATTGCAGCTAGCTTCCTCACGTAGTCGGATGGCTTGCTGACGTCGGTTGCTATTATTACGGGAGAGCCGTATCTATACACCATCCTTAGAAGCGCGCTCCTACTTAGGCTTCTTCCACTGTACAGCCTCAGTATATTGCCTCTCAAGTCCATTATGGCCACTCCGGCCACTATCCCGGGATCCACTCCAACTATCAATTTTCGGTCATGGCTTGGAACGCTGGCTCCCTCGAACCTGAAGGAATCCAGTAGAGCCGACTCTATCCTTATTTCCACATCCAATCCCTTATATGGTTTAACCAACCGCCTCACGGCGGACTTCTCAGCGTACACCACGAACACGGCCGATCTAATTCCCTCGCTCTCCCTATAGAATAAATCGTAATCCATCCCGCCCTTATTCAAGGACTCCTTGACCATCTCGGCCAAGCTCTTAATCCTGAGGGATACATTCCTCTCATATCTATTCCTGCTCTGTCCGCCGGGGGTAGTCGATATCTTCGCCTTTATTATTATGCGAGTCTCATCTTCGTAGAGCTTTATGGGCGTGCCGACTCCCATTATGGATAGGCGTGCCGTTGCCTCCGCGGTTTGGAGGGGCGATAGCTTAACGACGTTGATGCCTAAGTATTCCTTAGCAAGGTGCTCCATGCTTTTCTCGGATCCATCGCTTAACCTTGTTACTTGAATGATAGAGATATCAAATGGAAGGCCAGCCATCTTTTTTATTAGGTGAGGCGCGGCCTCCAGCAACTCCCGTATATTATCTATGGCCAGCTTTCTTATCTTGTATTTACGTATTAATCTGTAGAGCCCCCACTCATCCGTGGCGCCGCTCTCCACAACTCCGTTATCACTGGCAACGACGTATGCAAACTCGCCCCCACTTATGTCGATGCCCATCACCAGAGAGCCGGCCACGCTTTAATTCCCATTCGCTGGTTAAAAACGCTTTGTTATTGATAACGGAGTAGCGCCCATTAACGGAGTTTAATCCTTGAGGCCTCGGGGAGTCCCCGCCGCTCACGACGGGGAGGGGAGTCAACATTCTCCTCCTTCCCATCCATTAGAGTCTATTTGTCCATGCTAGCTAGAGACCTCCATTAGTGAGAGCGGGGTGGTTTATTTAGTGGGGATAATTCCTAAGGTGGCCGGCCACTTTCAGTAATTCTGGTTCTCAATTCCGCCGGAATGGGAATCCACGAAACGTTAATTAGCAACGGCCCATATATTCATATATGCAACCAGATAGAAAGGTACCTGCGCGGGCCTTATTGCTTCCTCCCAGGAAGTGGATGGAAGGTTCTGCCATGAGGTTCATAAGGGAATATGTAAAGGATGGCATGACGGTGCTAGACATGGGAAGCGGCCCCGGCTTTTTCACGGTTGAAATTTCAAGAAGAGTAGGACACAGGGGACTCGTTTATGCCGTTGATGCGGATGAAAACTCCATTAACCTATTAAAAAGAAAGATTGAAAGTCAATCCATCAATAATGTGATCCCCATACTGGCATCAGTCGATAAAATGGATTTCATAGACGACAATTCAATAGACGTGGTTTTCTCGAATAAAACGCTATGCTGCGTTAGGAGGCATCTAGATGCGGCCAAAGAGATCAAGCGTGTATTAAAGCGTGAAGGGGTGGCCTATGTAAGCATTTCGAGGCCGGCCCTGGACACAATATCCGTTAATTCGGAGGAGTGGGCAGCCATATTATCCATGTTCCGCATCATCAAACAAGGCGCATCTTTAATGTCCAGATGGGCAATCCTAGCTCTCCCATACTAAATTTCGCTCCATACAATTAAGGAAATCACGCTACTGAGAATATTTCTCAAGCGACAAATTCATCCTCCTCCCCTCAAAAAACGCGTAATTAGGAAGAATGGAATAGTAATTAACAAACTAATTTCCTTATTGAGTGAAGAAAAATATTAAACCTTTAATGTTTGTAATCGATAATGGATATAGAAAAGCTCAGGGTTAAGTACGAGGAATGGAGAAGGGAATTCCTAATTCCCCTCCTCAACAAGATGCCTGAGCAGAGGAAATTTGAGACGTTATATGGCACGAAGATTCGGAATTTATATACGCCGCTTGATTGGAACCGGGATTATCTGGACTACCTAGGATTTCCGGGGCAGCATCCATATACTCGAGGCATTTACCCCAATATGTATAGGCATAGGCTCTGGACCTTCAGGCAATACTCCGGGTTTGGAAGTCCGGAGGACACCAATGCCAGATACAAGTTCCTACTCAACCAAGGCCAGACTGGATTAAGCGTGGCATTCGACCTCCCCACTCAATTGGGGTTGGATCCAGATGATCAATTAGCGTACCCGGAGGTAGGTAAGGTTGGAGTATCGATTCCTGAGGTGGAATCCATGTCTGTGTTGTTCGATGGCATTGATCAAGGCAGAATAAGCACGTCAATGACCATAAACGCGACCGCAGCGGAGCTTCTCTCTATGTATATTGTTGTGGCGGAGTCGCGTGGCATTAACGTGGTTGGATTGGAGGGCACGGTTCAAAACGATATATTGAAGGAATTCATAGCTCGCAACCTATACATCTATCCGCCGCTTCATTCCATGAGATATGCAACCGACATAATAGCTTATACTGCTAAGAATTTGCCGAAGTGGCACCCGATAAGCATAAGCGGGTATCACTTCAGGGAGGCCGGCGCCACCTCGGTTCAGGAGATAGCATTCACGCTCTCCGATGCCATAGAATACGTCAGTTGGACGAAGGAGAGAAACGGGATACCGGTTGATGACTTCGCATCGAAGCTCTCGTTCTTCTTCGCAGCTACAACCAATTTATTCGAGGAGGTGGCTAAGTTTAGGGCAGTTAGGAGGATGTGGAGCAAGATAATGCGGGATCGCTTCGGCGCATCTAACCCGGAATCTATGCGCATGAAGTTCCACGTACAGACATCCGGAGCCGCTTTGACTGCGCAGCAGCCCGAGGTAAACATAATACGAACCACGATACAGGCATTAGCGGCGGTGCTCGGAGGTTGTCAATCTCTGCACGTTAATTCGTTTGACGAGGCCCTGGCTCTCCCCACTGAGAAATCGGTCGAGCTGTCGCTCAGAGTTCAACAAGTAATAGCATATGAGAGCGGCGTAGTGGATTCCGTGGATCCTCTCGGCGGTTCCTACTACATAGAGTGGTTGACGGATGATATTGAGGAGAACGCGTGGAAGATAATAGATCACGTGGACAAGTTGGGGGGAGCCGTAAGAGCCGTGGAGATGGGTTACCCCCAGCGAGAGATAGCTGCCTCCGCGTATGAGTACCAGAGAAAGGTAGATAGCGGCGAACTGCCCTTAATAGGGGTTAATATGTTTCGAAAGAATGAAACCACTAGGATAGAGCTTCATAAAGTGGATCCAGAATCACGGAGAAGAAGCATTGAGAGAGTCAAGCGGGTCAAGGAGAATAGGGACGTAGGAAAATGGAGCAAGAGCTTGGATGAGTTAAGAAGGACGGCGGAAAAGGATGACTTAAACATATTCCCGGCAATACTAAATGCAATTAGATCTAGGGCCACCGTCGGAGAGATCAGCAGAGTGCTTAGAGAGGAATGGGGGGAATACAAGCCGGAGCCCATCTTTTAACCTCTCATACTATAAACTCCCCGGCAGGTACAGGAAGTCTCGTGAATTCCGGCTCAGCAGGAATAGGGGTAGTTCATCGATGATGCTTAACTTGCCACTCCTTTATAATTCTATAAAAACCTCCCCGTGGTTTCTTCAAGCCCTTCTTGTTATATAACTATTGTTCCAAGGTTTCATTGTGATACGGGGTGACATGCGATTCGTCGGATGCATCATATGCGTTATCGTTAAAAAATAACGCCATATAAAGATTCCCATGGCATCCAAATCCATAGTCCTCGGCGTGGTTCTGTTGGTGGTGGGATTGGTTGTGGGATTAGCGGTGGGTTATTTAATATCGCCGAGATCAGCCAAGCCCGTTCAAACAACTACATCCTCGCCCGGCGCGTTCAATATAGGAGCCGCTGGGACGCTTAAGTTCGCGTTCGGCGATTTATTGAATATATATAAGCAACTATATCCATCTGTCACCACAGGCGTGCCATTATTCAAGGGCAGCGGTGAGGTAATGAGCGACGAGAATGCCACTAAGGTGTACAGCCTTGTGGCATCGGCTGATACCACCACAATACCGAAGGTTCTTTTCCCCGTTAATTTGACCAATTACGAGATAGCTTTCGGCAGCACTCAGATGGTAATATTGGTTAACCTAAACACCACGGTGGGCAAGGAGGCCTATAATCTGTGGCTGCAAACCGACAATTCCAGCAGCAGTCCATATTGGAAACAGATATTCGAGCTCTTAATGGAGCCCGGCGTAGTGGTGGGGGTATCGAATCCCTTCACGGATCCTTCTGGCTACCAAGCAATATGCGTCACAAAGCTGGCCGGATTGACTTACTTCGATAATTCATCGCTCGTATATGACACGCTCTATTATTATGGTGGGCAGCCTCTCAATCCAAACAAGATATACATGGAGAACACTGAGGTGGATTTGGTCACGTTAATGGAGAGCGGAAAAATAGACTTCATCCTTAGTGCCTATATGAGCAATGCCCTGCCCACCCACGCCGCCGTGCCCACGATAGGAATAATAACCCTGCCGGACCAGATAAACCTAGGCAATCTATCCATGGTTAACTATTACCACTCCGTCAATGTAACGTGGACTGAGAATGGGGTCACCAAGACGTTCCAATGCAATCCCGTGGTCTACACGGCTTCCATTCCATACGCCGCCCCCAACTCGCAAGCAGCCATAAACTTCATGCTGCTTCTCTTCAGCCCAGAGGGCCAGAGCATATTGAGAAGCAACGGAATAACTCCCATATTGCCTGGGGTAGTTTATGGCAATTACGGCTCCGTTCCACCACAATTAAAGCCCTTCACGGTACCGCTAAGCGACGTGCCGGCCCTCTCATCCATATTCCCTCAGTGAAGAGCTGCATATGAGAGATGTCTCATTCAAAACATTAATTATTTTGGGTCTAGCCTTAGTGGCATTCTATCTCTTCCCCATTTTTGTCCTTGTTAAGGTGGCATCGCTTAGCGTGTTCCATGCATTGAGGGAACCATCGTTCCTACAAGCGATAGAGGTAACTATTATAATGGCCACGGCGGCATCAATTATATCCGTGGCATTCGGAATACCATTGGGATACTTCATGGCTAGATACGACTTCAGGGGCAAGTATGTATTGGATGCTTTATTGGACGTGCCCATAATGATTCCTCACATAGTGGTGGGGATAATGATAGTGTTGGCATTCGCATCAAGCTATGGCATGGGCCCTCTTTTATCTAGGCTCGGCGTAAGCTTCATTGATACGCTATGGGGAGCAGTGGCGGCTGTCACGTACTTGAGCTCCACGTACACCGTGAGAACCATAGAAACCGCGATTAGGATGATAAATCCCGACATGGAGTTGACAGCGCGTACGTTGGGCGCCACAAGATCATATGTATTGATGCACTTAATAATACCGTATATAAGGCGATCCATAGCAAATGGTGCCATGCTTTCTTGGTCCAGGTCCGTTTCGGAGGCGGGTGCCTTATTTATAGTCGCCTACTACGTTTTCTTGGGGAGATCCACGATAGTTCCGGCCTCGATTTATATATATGAGTCATATATAGGAATAGGATTGACCAATGCCGCCATGTACTCAGCCGCGCTGATACTGGTGATTTTCGCGATATTCATTATATATAAAGCGGTAATCGGGATAAGCGATGTCCATTCGCATAAATGATTTGACTCATTCATTGCAATCATTTAGATTGGGACCCATTAACTTAGCCATAGATGGGGATTACTTCGTTTTAATAGGACCAACGGGCAGCGGGAAGTCCACGCTTCTCAGATTAATAGCAGGGGCATTCTTTCCTAGGGGCGGCACCATAATAATCGATGGCGTTGATGTAACCCACGCGCCTCCCGAGAGGCGTAATTTGTCCTTCGTTCCGCAAGACTATGCATTATTCTCCATAATGAGCGTGAGGAGCAACATAGAGTTCGGCCTAAAGGCTCGCGGGATTCCAAGGGAGGAACGAGAAAGAAGGGTTTCCTACATAGCGGATAAATTGGGCATAAGGAATTTACTGGATAGGGAGCCCAATACCTTATCTGGAGGCGAGAGGCAAAAGGTTGCATTGGCGCGGGCATTAGCCCCCAATCCACGTATATTGTTATTGGATGAGCCTCTTTCCATGCTTGACTCCAACAGCAGGATGGAATTCGTGGAGCTATTGAAGAGCATTCACAGGGAGTATAATTTAACCGTGATTCATGTGACCCACGATTTTGAAGAAGCATATGCATTGGCTGATAAGGTGGGCGTGATAATGGGTGGGCAAATGAGGTATGTGGGGGATAAGGAATTCCTATTCAATTCGCCGCCGGATATAGACGTGGCTCGCTTCATTGGGTACAGGAATAATGTAGTTGATGGGAGAATCATGGGCTTGGATGGGATTCTATTCATTAGGCCGGAGTGGATAGAGATAGGTAACTTCGATTCGCTGCGGGGAACGGTAACCAACGTGATAGATTCACTATCCGGTTTCTATGTGGAAGTGACAATAAATGGAAATAAATTGGTATCGCTTGCCCGCAGTAGGCCTGACCTGGGCGCCGAGGTCGGCGTGAAAATCTTGAAATATAACGTACTGCCCCGAATTGAACGGGGTGGAGCCAGCGAAGGAAATGCATGAAAGGATCAATAGCCTCTTCTCAGGGGAGAGGAGAGATAACCAAGTATTAAGCATTTTATAAATTAATGCGAAAAAAGTTAATAAACGGCCTGCGCCAAGATATCCTAGGTGATCTTAAAAATGATAGAAACACCTCTAAGCATTTCGATCGATGAGTTTGATCGCGTGATGTTGATGGATGATGGGGATTGTAAGACTTATTCCATAGGTTACTCCAAGCTCGGTAAACGGAAGTTCATGGTGGTAACCCTCACGAAATGCTTTGATGAAGGCGGGTCCATTAAGATTTACACTATTACCGCCAAAGATCCGCGGCACGCTTACTCCAAATTGGCCAAGCTAATGTCCCGCGAGGCCGAGTCTTCTTTTCACAAGTCGTAAGTCTCCGGCTTGGATAAGGATAATATTTAATAAGTGCACTAGTTGGCATAGGACACGTGTCTATAAAATTCGACGCAATAATAGTTGGGGCTGGCCCCGCCGGCCTCACCGCGGCCCAACGATTGGCATCTAAGGGCCTCAAGGTCTTAGTAGTGGAGCGCGGCCGCAAGCCTGGTAGTAAGAACGTCTATGGCGGTAGGATATATGCTCACGTATTGGATAAATTATACCCGGAGTATGTAAAAGAAGCTCCCGTGGAGCGGTGGGTGCGGAAGGAAAGGATATCCTTCCTCACCGAGGATAGCGGTACAACCGTTGAGTTCGAGACCAACAATGTGGAGCACAAATCGTTCACCGCGTCTCTATCCGATTTCACGGAGTGGCTAGGCAAGAAGGCCGAGGCCGCTGGCGCCATTATAATATCGGAATCTCCCGTGGATTCCCTGGTGATAAAGGAGGGAAAGGTTGTGGGAATTCGTTCCGGCAATGATGAGGTCTATGGGGATGTGGTAATATCTGCCGAGGGAATAAATAGATTGGTACTGGAAAGAAGCGGCCTGGCTCCTAAACTGGAGCCCCAGATGGTTGGAGTAGGAGTTAAGGAGGTGATAAAGTTGGGGAGAAAGGTAATAAATGATAGATTCAACGTTGATGATGATGAAGGTGTAGCATGGGCTATAGCGGGCTTCTCCACCCATTACGTGCCGGGGGGAGCATTCATATATACCAATAAGGATGCAATCACGTTGGGCTTGGTCATATATTTAGGCCATGGCAGTAAGGTGGATGTTCCGGTTTACGATATGGTGGAGGAGTTCCGGCTACATCCATTTATAAAGAGATTGATAAAGGATGGGCAATTACTGGAGTACTCCGGCCACTTAACTCCAATAATGGGTCTAAACGCATCTCCCCCGTCATTATATGGTAATGGTTATTTAGTGGTGGGGGACGCCGCGGGCTTCCTCCTTCATGGTGGCATAATAATAAGAGGAGTCGATTTCGCTATGGAGAGCGGAAGAGTGGCCGCCGATGCCATAATCAAGATACACGAGGAGGGCGGCAAATACGATGAATCCTCCCTTTCCTTGTATGGCAAGATGCTTGAGGAGAGCTTCGTCATGAAGGAATTGAGGGCTTTCCGTAATGCCTATAAGGCATTGGATGAGCCCAGGCTATATAATGACTATGCCAAGTTCATAAATGCCTTTTTGAAGCGGTATTTTGATGTGGATGGCACGCCGAGAAAGATATTTAGTACCTTTAAGGAAACTAAAGGTAACTTAACCATACTTGATATGATGAGGGATATGGTGAAGGTGGTGACCAATCTATGAGCATGGAGCGGAAAATACCGATAGAGGAAAGGCTCAACTCCAATGCTTGGGACGTGGACGAGCGGCCCCACATAAGAATAAAGGATCCGGATCAATGCCGCAAGTGCGATTCCAAGCCCTGCCTATACCTGTGCCCAGCTAGATGCTATACGCCTGGAGGCAATGGAGCGGTCCTATTCTCCCATGAGGGATGCGTTGAGTGCGGCACTTGCAGGGTTGTTTGTCCTAACGATGCGATAGAGTGGAATTACCCGAGGAGCGGTTATGGAGTTCAATTCAGGTTTGGGTGATGGGTCATGCTTAAAAATGAATCTGGAGGCGATAGTAACATGGATGAATTAACCATAGTGGTTCCCGTGAAGGCCGCCGTTCCCAACATAACGGCGGTGAGGCTTGACCCGAACACGCATAATTTGGTCAGGGAGGGAGTTCCATTGATGATAAACCCCTACGATAGAAATGCCGTGGAACTGGCCTTGAGGATAAAGGATAGGTTCGGCGGCAAGGTGGTTACAATATCAATGGCGCCCCCCAACGGCAAGGACTTCCTGGAGTCAACTATAGGAATGGGGGTTGATGAGGGAATATTGATAACTGATAGGGTATTCGCCGGAGCGGACACGTTGGCCACCTCGCACGCCATCGCTAAGTCTATCGCTAAGCTATACCCTAACTTCAACTTGATAATAATGGGCGAGGAAACCACTGATTCCACGACCGCCCACATGCCCGCTCAAGTCGCATCGTGGCTGGAGGTACCCTTTGTTTACTACGCAATAGATGCGGAACCCAATATAAAGGATGGAACGGTCAGGGTATCCAGATACTTGGAAGATGAGGGTTTGGTGGAGGAGTTCATCTATAACATGCCCATAATAATGAGCGTCTATAGAAATAGCAATCCTCCCCGCGACATCAGCTTAAACAGGAAGATAATGGCAAAGGTCAATGGATTGGTTAAGGTATTAACCAATAAGGAGCTAGGACTGAATCCCGATTGCGTTGGGTTGAAGGGCTCGCCCACCATAGTGGCCAAGATAGAGGATGCCAAGCCGCTGCCGCGCAAGAAACAGATATTCCAGGGAGACCCAAAGGAGGGCGCTAAGTGGTTATTAGAGAACTTAGTCAAGGAGGAGGTGATCAGATAATGGTTTGTCCAGAATGGAACCAAGTTAATAAGGACGATTATAGAGGTATCTGGGTTTACGTGGAGCATTTTAATGGAAAGATAAGCGAGGGAAGCCTTCAATTAATAGGCAAGGCAAAGGAACTGGCGGCTAAGTTGGGAGTAGACGTTACAGCAATCATGGTGGGCAAGGATTTGGACAAGCTATTGATGGAGCCCATCTACTATGGGGCGGATAAGGTGATTTACGTGGATGATGATAGGCTCTCCGTGTACCTGCCCCACCTATACGCCGCGTCCGTGGTGGAGCTGGCCAATAAATATAAGCCAGAGATAATATTATTCGCCGCCACCAAAAGAGGAAGGGAGTTGGCTCCCTACGTCGCCAATACATTAAGAAGCGGCATCACGGCGGACTGCACGGCGTTGGACGTGGACCCTAAGACTCGCGACTTGGATCAAGTGAGACCAACCTATGGAGGAAACATACTGGCCCACATAAGAACCCCCACCAGGAGACCCCAGCTGGCCAGCGTTAGGCCCAACGTGTTCCCCACGCCGCCTCGCGATGAGTCAAGAAAGGGCGAGTTAGTGAAGGAGAAGCTGAGCAAGTTACCGGAACCCCGGGGTCGCTACTTGGGGTCCAAGTCCATAACTGAGGAGGACGAGAGCGGTTTGCCGCCGGTCGAGAAATCGGATATAGTGGTGGTGGCTGGGAAGGGAGTGAATGGGGTGGAGGGAGTGAAGCTGCTCACGGACCTAGCCAAGCTGCTTGGTGGAACGATAGGAGGAACTAAGAAGGTGACTGACGCGGGCTGGCTGCCCACCAGCAGGCAGATAGGGCAGACTGGACGCACTGTACGGCCTGCCTTGTATATAGGAATGGGAGTCAGCGGAGCAATACAGCATGTCTTTGGAATGAATGAATCGAAGATAATAGTGGCGGTGAACAGCGATCCAAACGCCCCAATATTCAACTACGTGGATTATGGAGTGGTGGGCGATTACAAGCAAGTGACCGAGGCATTGCTGGAGCTCTTGAGGGAGCGCAAGAAGCAATGAAAGTATTTATCGTCGAGATAAAGGATAAAGTGATTTGGTTTTTCGATCCTGGTTTGGACGTTAGGGCTCCTGCGGTTATTAGGATAAGGCTACGCCCGGCTGCGGAGGTGGAGATAGAGAGCTGTGGACGAAGCGTCCGCCTATCCCTGGAGCTGGCGGGGAGCGCCGTTAAATACCCCACGGAGGCGGCTGTGATGGGGCGTGATGCCTTGCTGGGGAGATGCGTGGATGATGGCGATGGGGTTACTTGCATGTTGGACTCCCCCTGGGGAGCGCGGGGAAATTGCGAGTAAATGTTATTAATTATTGATAATTTAAAAATAAACCCATGGAATCGCTGCCCCAGACATTTATTAAGATATTGGAGTCTCTGGTCGAGCTTCATAATAATTACAAGAGACCCATAAAAAGCAAGGAAATAGCAACGAGGCTGGGAATGAATGAGGGAACCGTGAGGAACATAATGATATCGCTCCGAGCTATGGGCTTCATAGATAGTAAGACGGGTCCATATGGTGGCTTCACTCCATCCCAGAAAGCAATGGAACTGCTTCGATCCCCATCCATGATGGCCGGGATAAGCGACATAGCTCCGATAGCCGTTGAGAAGCAGGGAACGGTGATGTATGCCACCAACATAGAGTTGCTTGACATGTTGAATCCCTTCATAACTAAAGCCATAATTAAGGTTATGGGAAACCTAAGGCAGTTGCCGCTGGGTTCCCTGGTCAAGATAGGCCCCACAACCAATGCCCGCATAGTCATTGAGGGGCAAGTGATGGAGAAGAACGATCAAATGAGGGAGATCGTAATATCCATTAGGCGGTTCATTTCCATACCTAAAGTCAAGGTCAAGGAGATATCCAGCAAGCAAGTGCTGGTCATATCGAAGGGAGAGCCGCTTCGGGCGGCTGCTCGGTTGTTCTCAGAGCGAAAGATAAGGGCATTGCCCGTTGTTGATGATGGTGGCAGGCTGGTTGGCTTGATAACCAGCACCGACGTTGCTAGGGCATACGTGGAGGGCAATCTAGACGCCACGGTTGAGGAGTACATGAGATCCGAGGTACCATTTATACGGGATGATGATGATGTTTACGATGCGATAAACTTGATGATAAGCAAAAACATAGGAAGGCTCGTAGTCATAGATGATAAGAATAATCCTGTGGGCATAATAACTAGGACGGATGTATTGGGATTGCTAGTCGATTGAGATCATGGTGAAACCCATCCCGCCGACCCTTCTTTTGTGAGGCTTAAATCCCATTATGCCGCGGCTCGCGTCATTAGTGACATTAAATCTGCGTTGGAAGTAATTATACTCATTTCACTTTAGGTACGCATCCAGCCCCTCGCCTGCCCTTCAGGGAAGTTTTTATGCCTGCCTTGGGCCCCTCAATCTTTATAACAGGTCTATTTCTCGGTTCTTAAGTGGATGGTAAAACATCCGCTATAATGGTATCAAGGATTATATATGCCATTCAATGGTTCGTGTTGGCCCCACCCATAGCCGAAGTACAGGCGGAGTTCGGCGTTCCGGGTTACTTGGTGGGCTGGATCCCCCTATCCTTCTTCGTGGGCGCTGCATTACTTCAAGTGCCCTCCGCGTACGTATCATCCAAGCTCGGCGCGAAGAGGACATCTATAATGGGCATGATAGTGTTGGGTGCCTTCACTGCATTAAGTGGATTATCGGCTAACCTATGGGAGCTGCTTTTATTTAGGGCCATCTCCGGGACAGGCGCAGCGCTCTTCTTTTCATCGGCGGCGTATTTGCTGGTAGAGTTGAATAAGGGCAAGGAGGGCATCATGATGGGCTTATATAATGCGTTCTATGGGGTCGGAAGCTTAATAGGATTGCTGTGGGGCTACGTGGATAATTTGTTCCAGTGGAGAGCTGCCACTGCGTTGGCGGGATTACTATCCATTATAATGGGATTGGTAGATATATATGAATTGAGGGGTTTTGAGCGGAGGCCCACGTATGCGTTGGGCCATATAAGGGACTCACTGGGTATAGCCGTCGGGATAAGCGGAGTATGGGGTTCATATTACGTGGTAAGCGAGTTGCTTCCATACCAAGTCGCCCA
This sequence comes from Thermocladium modestius, assembly GCF_055398215.1. NCBI lineage: Archaea > Thermoproteati > Thermoproteota > Thermoprotei > Thermoproteales > Thermoproteaceae > Thermocladium > Thermocladium modestius. The sequence goes on from NZ_AP043731.1 coordinate 1,322,148, forward strand.
TCTCTTCGGTTATGGATCATTCCATGCCGGCTTGATAGCAGAGGGACTGGTGGTGGCCTCAATACTGGGCGGATTCATGACGAACGAGTTCTTCAAAATGGCCAAGAACAAGGCATTGCTGTTATTATTGGTGTCAATAGCATCCTCTGCCCCCCTCTACTTCATGTGGGTGGGAAACCCGCTTTTGGAATTCGCGTTGGGCGCCTTTTCGGGCTTCTTCAACGACATGGCGTTCTCCGTGGCATACGCCATAACGGCTAATAAGGGAGGTGCATTATCCTTGGCGTTCGTGAACTTCATGAACATGATAATAGGAATATGGCTGCAACCCCTCTTCACGGCCGTCTCGTCGTATGGCTACCTATACGGCTGGCTCGTTGTGACCACCGTGGCCATCGCGTTGGCCCTTCCCCTCTTCAAGGAATTAACTTTCAAGACTGGCTGAAACATGTCGGCATTGGCTCGTTGTTTAACAGATGCGGGTACTGGGTCAATAATGGGGAGGACAGCTAGCGCGATTAGGGAATTAGCCTTGCTATTATTATGGATGCCACTATTATTGTGAGGATTACCACTCTATGGTTAAATGGCCCGGCCCATAAAGCCTTTAATTCCCTCCATTTGTCCTGGCTTCCTCCCTTGATGAGCGGGATGACCAGTCTAGCGGAGAAGGGCAGCACAAGTAAGGATGCCAGAGATAGGTAGGGAAGGAAGCCCAGGTAAACTGATATGGCGATTATTATATAGATGAATGCCACTGCTGCGACCGCTAAATACCCCGTCCTCCTCAGCCCAAGCATTAACGCGATTGTTTTCTTCCCGAACTTCCTGCTGGCCTCTATCTCGATCGCGCCGGAGCCGAGCAGTATTATTAGGGTGAACAGACCGTTGACCAATCCCACCAAGACGGGCGCCCAGCTGAATGAATTGGTTTGAACCATGAAGGAGCCAAGGGCTACCAGGGGCCCCATGGAAATCAACGCCACCGCCTCGCCTGCCCCCTTATAGTGCAATCGCAATCCCTCGCTGTATAGGACGCCTAGCGAGAAGCCTATTATGGCTATTAATAGAATTATCCAAGTGGTTTCCACCGCTAAGTAAATCCCAATGAGTCCCGCGGCGATTAGGAGCAAGTATCCGCTCCTTTTCACTGAGGCGGGGTTCAAGCCAAGGTTTATTATGGGGTGTATCCTGTGTGGCAATCCTTGGGATATATGTACGATATCGAGGCCTGTTTTGAATTCCGAGTAATCATGGATCAAGTTGACCCCGGCCTGCGCCATCATTATCCCCATTGCAGTTAATATATAAAATGGAATATTTATTTTCCCGAGTAGGTAAAAAGATAGGATGGCTCCCAATGTAACGGATGAGAAGGCGCTGGTCAGGGTGGAGGGGCTGGTCGCCACAAACCATTTTCTCATCGTTTCGATCACATTACGCCTCGACTTGTTGCTTCTCTCCCCCTCATCTGCTCGGCCTGCGTCCATGGGATCTCCTATTTAGCTTGCTCTCTGTATTACTTAAAGCTTAACTCGGCATATTGACTTGAGCATCCAACGATGAGTTTATGCGGGGCGTGCAAGCCAAAAGTTTTCGGTCATGGTAATAGCTGTTACTTAAGCATTTGAGTTAAATACGATTTCTCGGCAGGAACGATTATGGCGATACTACTATACAACGATGGCGATGCGGATGTGCTGGAAATTATAAGGAAGTTAATACCCAACGCCAAATTGGTTCGGGTTGAGTCGACAGATGATGCGCCCTCTCCATTATTGATAACGGAGGACGGCGTATTCAGCGGTTATGAGATATACAGTTACCTGAGGGAAAAGGGGTTGCCGAGCGATATTGTGCGGCAAGGCGAGTAATCAAACCCTTGCGGGCCATGAAGTTTTGCATTATGGGGAATTGAGAGTTAGATTTTGTGGTGTTCCTTAATTAAGTTATTTCTGGGGATTATGAATTAAAATTAACCTAGTTTAGTCTGTGTGGAAAGGTTTAAAAAGGATACTGATATCGATATCGATATGTTTCCCACCATATTTAGAGGAAGCATACGGAAGAGGGGTGGCCTGAGGATTTTGGTGCTGCAGATGCTTCAAGGATCGCCCAAGAACGGGGCGGAAATAATGGATGAAATAGAAAGGATGACGTGGGGTTGGTGGCGGCCATCGCCTGGCTCCATATATCCATTGTTATCCACCCTAGTGGAGGAGGGATTGGCGGTTAAATTAAACGATGGGAGGTATCAACTAACTGAGAAGGGGAGAAGCGAGGCGGCTGAGTATAGCGAGCTGTTTGCGTGGCCGATAAAGCCCAGAACAATGGATGATATATTAAACGAGATGGAGAGCTATATCTCCTACATGGAGGACATGGGCAAGGATAAAATAATTCAATACAAGGACCGCATAGAATCTATTAGATCCAGGTTGGAGAGGTTGATACAATGAGCTCGCCAGCTATAAAGGCCATTAACCTAACCAAGAAGTATGGCTCGTTGCTCGCAGTGGATCACATAAACTTCGAGGTAGCTGTGGGAGAGATATTCGGGCTTCTGGGACCCAATGGCGCTGGGAAAAGCACTACCATAGGCATGCTAACCACCTTGGTGAAGCCCACCGAAGGAACGGCGTTAGTCAATGGATTTGATGTTATTAAGCAACCATCGAAGGTCCGTGCATCGATAGGAGTAGTGCTGCAAGAATATACCGCTGATGAGGATTTGACTGGGTGGGAGAACTTGATGTTGGCCGCCTCCCTCTACGGCATCCCCAAGGATGTTGCCAAGGAACGAGCAAAGGAATTGCTGCAAATGGTGGAGCTCACCAATGCCGCTAATAAGAAGGTCGAGAATTACTCGGGCGGCATGAGGAGGAGGTTGGAGATAGCAATGGGCCTAATAAACAGGCCCAGGATTCTCTTCTTGGATGAACCTACCTTGGGCTTGGACGTGCAGACTAGATCCGCCATCTGGACCTATATAACCAAGTTAAAGAAGGAGTACAACATGACCATATTGGTCACCACCCATTACTTGGAGGAAGCTGATGCTTACTGCGACAGGATAGCGATAATAGATAAAGGTAAGATAGCCAAAATAGGCACTCCCAAGGAATTGAAGGAAAGTCTCGGAGGCGATATAATAATGCTACAGATAGCAGGCAACATTGATCTTGCCAAGCAGATAATAATGAGCATGGATGGAATGGGCGATGTGCGCGTTATGGATAATTCCATCTGGATCACAGCTAAGGATGGGGGGTCAATGGCTCCCCGAATACTCGAGGCGTTGAATAAGAACGGCGTAAGGGTTGCCAAGATATCTATAACGGAGCCGACTATGGACGAGGTCTACATGAAGTACACCGGCAAGAGCTTGCGGGAGGAGCAGTCCAATTGGGAGGAGGCGATGTCCACTATGAGAACCATAAGAAAGGCGAGGTCCTGATGGAGCGCCAAAACCTTGGCCCGCTTCATGGATTGTGGTCGCTGACCAATAGGGAGTTGAAGAAGTGGTATAAGGCACCATTCATATTGCTGCTGTCCCTAGTGCAGCCCGTGCTCTGGCTGGGGCTCTTCGGCAAGGCAATGAATTTGGGCAACATGTTTACCTCAGGCCTTAACATACCGGGCCTTAACATACCGAAGCAAGTGATAGATCAAATAGGAACGGAACTGATAAAGAGCACCTTCGGAACTACGGATTACTTCTCCTTCTTGGCAGCAGGCATGTTGTCCTTCATAGTGCTTTTCACCTCCATGAACAGCGGCATGATGATAGTGTGGGACAGGAGGCTCGGCTTTCTGAATAAGCTATTGACTACCCCCGTTTCTCGGGGATCCATAATAATGGGCAAGGTACTTTCCGCCGTCATAAGGTCATTGGTTCAAGCCACAATAGTCTTAGTCATCGCATTACTGCTAGGCATGCAGTTCAGGCCCGATATATCCGCGCTGGATATAGCCGGGACTTATGTAGCTCTATTCCTAATGTCGCTCGGCCTCTCCTCGCTCTTCATAATGCTGGCATTGAGATCGACTAGCTGGGAGTCACAAATGGCAATAATGAATCTACTGAACCTGCCACTGCTCTTCGCGAGCAATGCGTTTTACCCTGTGAAGCTCATGCCATCTTGGCTAAAGCCGGTGGTGGAGATAAATCCAATAAGCTATGCAAATGATATATCCAGGCAATTGCTATTGGGGGCCACGGGCATGAATAGCGTATGGTTCGACTTTGCGTTCTTGTTAGCGTTCGCCGCCATATTCTCTACGCTGGGCATAGTGCTGTCTTGGAGGTACTTGAATTCGTGATGCAATGTTTGGACCACTTGGTTTTTCAGTAAAAATAGAATTAATGGCCTCATCGGAAAAATTATTAACCCTCTATACAGCCGTGCTTGAATGTCGGATAAATTCAATGATTTGTTGAATCGGAGGGGATTCTTTTGGCAGAGCTTCGACGCTTATAAAGGCATGGTTGAGGCGGGCGGCTTTTACGATTATGGCCCGCTGGGCGTCGGGCTTAAGAGGAATATAATCAATAAGTGGCTCAGGACGTTCGTGGTACCCTACATGGACTTCACAATAGAGGTGGAGACCCCCATCATAATGCCCAGGATAGTTTTTGAGGCAAGCGGTCATTTGGAGAACTTCACGGATTTCTTGGTGACTTGCAGTAAATGCGGCCGTAAGTATAGGGCCGATCATTTGGTGGAGGACGAGTTGAGAAAACGTGGAGTGAAGATAAAGACTGAGGGATTGGACGAACGACGATTGGATGAGCTGATATCCCAGTACGGCGTAAAATGCCCCAATTGCGGGGGGAGCTTGGCAATGTTCAACGCTTCAACCTGTTATTCCAGACCACTATAGGGCCATATAGCAGTAACCTGGGATTCATAAGGCCCGAGACGGCTCAAGGCATGTTCATAGACTTCGCGAAATTATATGAATTATCCAATAGGAGATTGCCTCTGGCAGTGGCCCAAGTGGGTAAGGTGGGAAGAAACGAGATATCGCCGAGGCAGGGATTGGTTAGATTAAGGGAGTTCTCCCAAATGGAGATAGAGCTGTTCTTCGATCCCCTGAATCCAAGGTGTCCCTACTTGGATGATATCAAGGACGTCAAGATAAGGATACTGCCGGAGGATGATGTGGCGAAGGGAGTTAATGCTCCGCGTGAGGTGAGTGTGAGGGAGGCCGTCGAGAAGGGGTATATAGTTAATGAATGGATGGGATTCTACATGGGACTGGCCACCGTTTTCCTGAACGAGCTAGGAGTCCCTCTGGATAAGCAATTATTCCTGGCCAAGCTGCCGGAGGAGCGGGCCCACTACGCAAAGGCGGTCTTCGACCAAGTGGTTTTAACGGAGAGGTTTGGATGGCTTGAGGTGAGCGGTCACGCCTATAGGACGGATTATGACTTGTCCAGGCATGTCAAGTACAGCGGCCAGGATTTGAGTGCTTATAGGGATCTCCAAGTCCCGCGGATAGAGAAGGAGATTCGTGTCTCCCCTAATCCGGTTAAGATAAAGGAGAAGTACGGCGGCGATGCGGGCAAGATAATCAAGTACATATATGATAATCCAGACAAGGTATTGCGGGATATCGAGTCAACCGGCAAATCGGTGTTCGAGGCATTCGAGATAAGCAGGGAGATGATATACATTAGTGAGCAGGAGAGGAAAACGTACAGGGAGAGATTCATCCCCCACGTTATAGAGCCGTCTTTTGGGGTGGATAGACTGCTTTATGTTACTTTGGAGAACTCATTCGTTGAGAGGAACGGCAAGTACGTGCTGAGGCTCCCGCCCGACATAGCTCCAATAAAGGTGGCCGTGCTTCCCTTGATAAGGAAGGATCCATACCCAGCCATAGGCAGGAGGATTTGGTCGATGCTGGTCATGAATGGGATAGAGGCCGTGTACGATGATGGAGATACCATAGGTTCCCGCTACGTCAAGTATGATGAGGAAGGCGTTCCATTTGCCGTCACCATAGATGATAAAACGCCCATGGATAATACGGTCACGTTAAGGGATAGGGATACGACATCCCAAGTCCGGGTCCCCGTGGACTCCCTCGTGGCCGTTATATCCTCGAAGTTATATGTGAGGCATTGACGTGCATGGAGGAGTGCCTGCTTATTCAATGATTGCATTGCGGCTCTCCGGCATTGTGCTGCGTCATTTTATGGGCAAATTATAAAATGGGGGCATCGCGCTGGTATTGATTGCATGTGTCGAGGAGCGATGCAATAGATGAGGGAAGCTATGTATTGTTATACTTCAACGAGACAATAAATTACGTGATCAAGGCAAGGCGGAGCGCCACGTTCAATACAATTAAGGGAACCATAAGGGGGGATCAAGTGGTGGGAGCGAAGTACGGGGATGAAGTGATCAGTAGCTTAGGCTACGCGTTCAAATTGAGTAGACCCGATATAGTGGATGTATTGATGAAGCAGAGGCGGGCGACGCAGCCCATATACCCCAAGGACGCCGCTATAATAATAACTTATTGCAACGTAGTGCCGGGGGCAGTAGTATTGGAGGCCGGCATGGGAAGCGCATACCTGACCAGCATGTTGGCCATGCATGTAATGCCTACGGGAAAAGTCGTGTCGTATGAACGGGACTCAAGTCGAGTGAGGATAGCCGAAAGGACGCTGAAGGAGATGGGAGTCGCTCCATTTGTGGAAATCAAGGAGCAAGATCTAGCCGAAGCCAGGCTGGACAGAGAGTTCGACGCGGCTGTGCTGGACGTGGCGGAGCCGTGGGCATTGCTTCCAACCGCTGTGGGCGCAGTGCGGCATGGGGCTAATGTGGCGGCTTACGTTCCAACCATAGGTCAAGTGGATAAGACCATCTCAAAGATGGCGGAGCTGGGCTTGATTCGAGTTCAGTTATTCGAGTCCATATTGAGGCCTTGGAAAACCGTGCCGGGGGAGATCAGGCCCCAGATGTGGATGCTGGGGCATACGGGCTTCATAATAATAGGAAAGAGGCCTTAAATGCATCCCCACTTCCGTCCCTCATCATAACCTGGAGAGAGGCGGCACTACTTTTCCGGGCTCCACCACAGTTCCGGGGGACATCACGGAATTAGCCCCTATGCGCGCTCTACGCCCGATCAACGCGCCTAATTTTCTATCGCCGATCTTAGCCCCATCTTGGTGGGCAGTCAACGTGACCACTCCGGGCTCCATCACTCCTTGACTTCCCATTATAGATGATCCTATAAATGAGCCCCGTCCCACCGTGGAGAACGGCTGTATGGAGGACTCCGTTATCTCCGCCCCGGCTCCCACCACGCATCCCTCCTCTATGGCCGCATAGTTTCGTATCAATGCATTGGTTCCCACGTATGCCTTCCTGCCTATATATGCTGGTCCCCTTATGGTTGCATTATGATCCACGGTGGCCCCATCATCTATGAAGACGACTCCCTCTATCGACGCCTTGCTGGATACTGACGCCTTTGCGCTTATCCTCCCCTCAGTCCAAGAGTTCATCACATTCCTTATAACGGACAACACATCCCATGGATACTTAACATCTATCCACCACCCGCTCCACATGGCGGCATTGCCCTTGGAGTTGCCCAGCAGCTCTATGAATTCCCCCCTCATTATATCGACTAGGTAATCCCCCTCGACCGCCAATGCGCCGGCCAAGACGTACCCCGGCTGATGGTCACTGCTCCTCGAGGCTCCTCCTATCTCCTGGGTTTCCGTCACATTTATCCGTACATAGCCAGCGGTGTCCTCCATGGGAACCACCATGGCGGTCAAGCTCCTGCCGCTTCCCAAATGAGAATCCAGCAATAACTTATATGCCTCGACAGGCATCACCACGTCTCCATATGCTATTATCACTGTGGTGCCCCTCAAACTATGCTGAGCTATCTCTCTTATAGCGTCGGTCTCGTTTTCTCCGTATCTGGTTGTTTCCACTTCATCGTCCCTCATCAAAACGCGATTAGATGCAATCATGACTCTCCTAATCCCTAAATCCCGCATGGCATCCACTGGGTATTTGATGAGGGGCTTGCCCAATATGTTCAATAAATACTTGGGCTCGCCATCATCGACCAGGGGATACATGTCAACGCCCCGTCCCCCCGCCAATATCAATGCCCAAATGCTCCGCCTCATGTTCACTCAACCGTGACTGTTTTCGCCAAATTCCTCGGCTTATCGGGATCCAATCCCCTCGCAACGGCCGTGTAGTAAGCCAGCAATTGCATTGGCACTGAATACGCTATAGTAGCTATGGCTGGCTCCTCTACCCCTATCGGGATGGCTATGTCCAGCACCTTGTCCAGCCTTTCCTCCAGGGATTTGGGGATAACTCCAATGGCATATGCATCGCGTGCCTTCATTTCCATTATGTTCCCCTCCATGGCCTCGCCGTATTCATCGTTGAATATTGTGAAGAGCACCGGAAACGACTTCTCCACGAGGGCTATTGGTCCGTGCTTGCTCTCCCCGGCAGGGTAGGCCTCTGCATGTATGTATGCAACCTCCTTCATTTTCAACGCGCCTTCCATTGAAATGGGCAATCCCAATCCTCGCCCCAGGTAATACATGCTGCTCGCCCTGGATATCGAGGCCGCCACCCTCTTTATCTTGGCCTCGTTGTTGGCGAGGGTTGCTTGTACTACATCCGGCACTTGCTCCATTTCATTCATGAAATACGCCGCCTCATCGTCATTTACGTAACCCCTCGCCGCCGCAGCGCTCATGGCCAATATAGTTAATACCATCAATTGAGCTGTGAAGGTCTTTGTGGCCGCCACCCCTATCTCGGGCCCGGTCCTGGTGTATATGGCTAAATGGCTCTCCCTCGGTATTGCGCTGTCCATCACGTTGGATATGGCTATCACCTTGACTCCAGCGCTTTTCAATGCGCGGAGGGCTAGTAATGCGTCTATTGTCTCGCCCGATTGAGAAACCACTATGGCAACATCCCCCTCCCCCGCCGTCTTCATGTATTTACGATACTCCGATGATGTGAATGTATGGACATCGGCGCCGGCAACCGTGGTTAATAAGTAATCGCCTATCAATCCAGCATGTAATGATGTGCCGCTGGCGGTTATGAATATGTGCCTGGCGTCCGCCAATTCCGCTCCTATTTTCGTAACTTCATCCCTCTCTATGCCGGCCAAGGTATTCCTGAGGGCCATGGGTTGCTCGTGGATCTCCTTTAGCATGAAGTGGGAATAGCCTTCCTTGCTGGCCATTTCGGGGCTCCAAGTCACGTGCCGTATCCTCTCCTCCACGTTGACAGGCTTGCCGTTCCTCTCTATGTAAATGGATGAGGGAGATACGTAGCCGTACTCGCCATCATTCAATACAACCACTGTATTGGTGTATTCCAGGAAAGCCGGTATATCGCTGGCTATGAAGTTAGTCCCGGATCCTATCCCTATGACCAGCGGCGATATGTTCCTCACGAAGAACATTTTATCTGGCTCATCCCTCACCACCGCCACCAATGCATATGCGCCTTTTAGCTCAGAAATGGTTTTCCTGAAAGCATCGAATGCATTTGCTCCCTCCTTCAAGTGCTCCTCTATCAAGTGGGCTATTACCTCCGTATCCGTCTCGCTCCTAAATACATGTCCTCTTCCCTCCAACATTGCCCGTAGCTCTCTGTAGTTGGATATTATGCCGTTGTGCACGACTGCCACGCGTCCACCGCAGTCAATGTGGGGATGTGCATTATCATCGCTGGGCTTGCCATGGGTGGCCCAGCGGGTGTGGCCTATTCCTATCAATCCATCGATTTCGCTGAACTTAACCCGTGCGTCCACCTCTCCTATCTTTCCTTTTCCCTTTCTAACGATTAACTCCCCCTTGCCTATAACGGCGACTCCGACCGAGTCATAGCCTCTATATTCCAGCTTAGTTAAGCTTCTCTTCAATGCCCTACCCAGCGGCTCTCCCAATCCGTTGAGGGAGCAAATGCCTATTATGCCGCACACGCATTGCTTTTAAGCATGTAAGTCTAATAAATGTTGCGTGATGAAGGATCAACAAACCGATTGATGAGGATACTCACATGGACTGAGATGTATGATGGATCGGCTTCGAACTCCACTTTAACGCGGGGCGGCTCATTTATGTCTCTTGCTCTCCATTATTATGAGAAGGGCAGTGAGCAAGGACATGGCCCCGATTATCACGTATACGATATCTATTCCCCTAGTGAAAAGAATTTTATCCCTGTATCCCAACGAGGTGGACAATCCCAGGAACACATTTCCTATTAATTGCATTGGTTCCTCAGTGGCAAGCACGGCAAACGTCAAGGCAGTTCCCACTGCCGATCCCAAGTTAAGCATCAAGGTCCTGAACCCAGCCGCTACTCCCCTCTGCATCGGCTCCACCGATAACATTATGGCCGTATTGTTGGGAGTATAGAAAAGCCCCATTCCGGCCCCTCCTATTGACATGGCTATTGCAGCGTAAACATAAGGAATGGGAGACATGGCCAACGCAAACGCCGATGCAACTATCAGGAATAGCCCAATCACCTCCAACGCCTCGCTGTTCACGCGCCTAACCAGATTCGGTGCAAAGAAGCTGGAGAGCCCCATAGCCACCGCGTATGGCGTCATCAACACGCCGGCCTCCAGCGGTGAATACCCAGCGGGCCCCTGTAGGTATAGCGCGAGGAGCAGTATCAACGAATACCTAGTTATTGAGTTGAGGAGAGTAGACGTTATTGTGAACGAGAACTTCCTGTTCCTAAAAATGGATGGATTTATTATGGGGTTCTCGGCCCTCCTCTCCACGTAAATGAATGCCGCCAGAAGCACGAGCGCGGCTATGGGCATGGCAAGAGTCGTTCCTGTCCATCCAATTATGGGCGACAACGTGAGATACACTATCAAAATGGTCACCAATGCTGAAAACGCCGCCGATCCAGCCCAATCCATCTCGATGCTGACCTTGGCCCTCGGTTCCTCGGCCACCCCACTTCCGGATAATGCGTATCCCAAGGCAGCTATTGGGGCGTTCGCCAAGAATATGAGTCTCCAAGTTATTTGGGTCAATGCCCCGCCCACTATGGGTCCTATAGCGGTTCCAAATCCCACCACGGCGGCATTAACTCCCATCGCCCTTTGCAACTCGGTTCCCCTGAACGCATCGGTTATTATTGCCAAGCTGTTGGAGAAGAGACAAGCAGCACCCACCCCCTGAAGTATCCTAGCCACCAATATTATGGAGGCGCTCGGACTTAGTCCAGCCATGATGGAGCCCACCAGGAAAATCAAGTAGCCGATCCTGTACACCGCCCTTCGTCCAGCCATGTCGGAATACTTGCCCAGTATGGGAGAGAGTACTGCCAGCGCAACCGAGTAAGCGGTGAGTACCCATATCACTGTGAAGAAGTTCATGTGTAGATCCACCATCATCGATGGAAGAGCTATCAACAATGATGTGGAGTTGATTACCGATAGAAACGAACCCAGGCTAGTCACAAGCAGAGTGCTGCCGCCGCGCAATTAGATCCACCTCATTGTGATGGAACCTCCCCTTTTATCTTTGCAGCACCTCATGGTCTATATTTCATTTGTTAATTGACATTTTTAAAGCTTATGGCATTAACTCCAGGCCCAAGGCTATCTATTCAACCCTCCTTACACCGTCGATGAAAAGCTAGCTATCAACGTGGTTATTTTATCCACGTATTCCCTAAATATTCTAAGTATGTCTCGAGAAGTCACTACCCCGACCAGCTCTCCCTTATCTATTACGGGCAGTCTCCTTATCCCCTTCTGGGCCATTAAAGTGGCCACTTGATCCGTGGGCGTATTTGGGTCTATGTACGTTATGGGGCTGCTCATTATATCCTTAAGCAATACCTTGCCGGGATCCAATCCCTTTGCAATTATCTTGCTAACGTAGTCCCACTCAGTTACCATTCCAATCGGCTTTCCCTCCTGTTGAATTATCAAGAAACCCACGTGATCCGCCGCCATTATTTTAGCTCCCTCCAGCGCAGTAATGTTGCCATCCACCTGTCGAGTATATCTTTTCATTATATCCTTGGCATAAAGCACCATGGGCAATCCCTCGCAGCGGGATTTATAAATGCTGATCCACTCAGTCCAACTAACGGCTCCAAGCCTAGGAGCGAGCTTTTTCTAATTGCTTCACTAGCTTTCGATTTGGGAAGTGAAGTTCTTAATAAAATTAGGATGGTGGGGCCGCCGGGATTTGAACCTTCCCCGGGCAACTCGGCCCGACCGGGACCTCACGGGATCGGGTGGGCAGCTAACTCCGAGTACTCCCTTTTTCCTAAGGCCTATTAAACTTTTCCCTCGGCGGTCCCCTCATGATTCGCGCCTCCTTTCCATTCTAGAAGCCTCCTTACTGAGCGGTTCAACTCGACTCCCTGCTAGTTAATGAAAGGACTGGAAACGGGCTCGACAATCGTATTTAATATTTCAATTAGGAAGTTGGGATTCGCAGTTACTTCTCCTTTCTTATCAAGTATTTGTGAACTAATGATTCCACTACCTCATCGTAGTCATGACTCGGTTCCTTGCCCGCTATCTTGCATGCCATCTCGTACTCGCTCTTAAGGGCAACGAGCCTTAGCAATGAGCGTCGCGTCTCCTCGAATAACTCCACGTATTCCTCGTGAAGCGAGGCTTTTTTGGACATTAGTCGCAGCAACTCCAACCTCAATGAGGTCTCGTCATTGTTTTCTGCATTCATAGATCTCTCCTGTTAGCTTTATCATTATATCATTGATTACCTCGAGGTCCCGTTTACATTCATTTATTAAAAGTTCATACCTATCTACTTCCTTGGTTGCCGCATCCATTTCGTGGATTAGCATGTCTCTATTGTCCTTCATTAATGCTCGCCCTCGAGATAATTCAAGTCACTGCGTCTGTAATCCTTGAGTATTGGCCTTATGGCTCTATATCGAGTCACCAACGAGGGATCTATCTCTATGGTTTTTACATCCTCTTCGTAATACTTAGCCCTTACCAATACCTCACCCAATGGATCCACCACGTGGCTTCCCCCGAAGAAGCCCAACCCATCGTATTGCCCCACCGTATTGACGTAGACGACGTAGACGACATTTTCCATTGCTCTGGCCATCGTGAATGTTTCGAAGTACTTCCTGCTCATATCGGGGGCAGCGCTTATGTATATATGTACCTTCGCGCCCCTAAGAGTTAAGCTTCTCGATATCTCGGGGTAGAATGCATCATAGCAAATCGCCAGCCCCATCTTAGCCCCGCCGACCTCGAACACTGGAGGTTCGTCCTCCCCCGCTCCAAAGTACCTTGCCTCATCGAATACGCCATAACTAGGCAAGTGCCTTTTCCTGTACTTGGCAATCAATCCCGTGGGCCCTATCGCCACAGCAGTATTATAGAGGGCATCGGTCGCATTATCTCTCTCGCCGATTCCCGTCACCACAGTGCACCCGGTCTCGGCCGTCGCCTTCTCTATCTCCTTAATGGTTTTCCCATTGATGGGCTCCGCTATATTGAAGTGTAGATCGCGAGACATGTATCCAGGCAAATAAAGCTCGGGCGTGATAACTATGTCCCCACTTCCGCAATTGGCCTTTATGTAGCTTACTAGCCTGGATAGGTTGTGATCCACATCCCCGAGCTTGCTCTTGGCTTGGAATAGATGAAGCTTCACGCTTCTTGTTATGATTCTCCGCTTTTAAATTTAACATCGCGGGGAAAATCCCGTTTAGATGGCATTTCCTCAACTCAGACTACTCTGACGCTCTCCAGCTGGCCTAGGACTATGGAGTCCAATCTATACGTCAGCTCCAGGCTCAGCATGAGATTCATCATTTTGCTGGGCTCTCCATGGAGTATTATCGCCTTCTGAGGCTTTGGATCCATGGTTCCCACGTATCGCATCAATTGCTTCCTATCGCTGTGGCCGGAGAACCCGGGCGTATCGAACACTTGCATCTTGACGTCCAGCGTCAATTCATCGTTGTAATACTTGACTTGTACTTTTCTATCCCCCATTTTCAATCGCCTCCCCAGGGTTCCCTCTCCCTGGTATGAGACGAATATCAGCGAGTTCTTCGGGTCGTCAGCCATGTGAACGAAGTAATCCAGCGCGGGTCCTCCGTTCAGCATGCCGTGGGGAGCCAGTATTATTGACGGTAATCCCTGAACTATATCCATTACTTGCTCCTGTCTCTTCTCGGGCATGCGGGCGCGCTCCACCGGCTTCACGTACTCCGAGAGGAAGGGGTTCACGCCGTCATATATCAAGTCCCTTATATTTCTATTTAAGTAATCCGGGAACATCATATGGATATTCAATGTCTCCAGCACCATTCCATCGACATATATGGGCACCTTCGGCAATCTGCCGCTGTTTATCGCCTCATTTAGCACTAGCAGTATCTCCTGGGCCCGCCCAGTGCTGAACACCGGTATCAATGCCTTTCCGCCTCTTTGCAACGTGTTATTCAATATATCTATTAATTGAGCCTCGCTCTCCTGCCTCGGCAGCTGCACGTCGTTTTTCCCGCCATAGGTGCTCTCCATTATTAACAGCTCAGCTCTCTTGAACTTGTTGTGGGCCGGGTTCAATAGCCTGGACGGTCCATACTTGAAATCGCCGGTGTATATTACGTTATATAATCCATTTCCTATATGCAAGTGAGATATAGCGCTGCCTATCTCGTGCCCAGCATCGTATAGGGTCAACTTTATATCGGGCGCAACGTCGGTGACCTCATCATAGTCTATGGAAATCGTGTGGTATAAGGCAGTCACTATATCCTGCATTGAGTACGGCGCGCTGCCTCTCTCTGCCGCTGTTTCCACGTAATCTGTGAGCAGCACCTCCATTAAGTACTTGGTTGGCTCGGTCATGTATACGGGCCCCTTATATCCATATTTGAACAGGTACGGCAGGAAGCCAACGTGGTCCAGATGCGCGTGGGATATTATGACGGCGTCCAGCTTATCTATGTCCACGAGCTCCAGCGCTGGAGCCTCGTCCAAGGTGGATGTGGTGGGCTTGGCTCCCATATCCATTATTATATTGCTTTCCTTAGTCTCCATGTATATTGCGCTCCTCCCAACCTCCTGGCATGCACCCAAGCACGTTATCCTCACGTATTCATTGTCATAGCTATATATGGGCATCCTATGTATCCTATATCCCAGGTTCTTCAGGAAATCCTGCCGTTCCTTTGCCATCCTCACTTGCAGCTGGTTCACCACATCTATTTCATCGTGGGGCAATCCCTTGCTCATCTCGAAGGCCGTGGCTATTATCCATGGTTTCCACCCCGTCTCGGCCAATATGGATTTCTCGAGCCTCCTATCCCTGGTGGGCCTCTTTAGGTATATGTAAACCTCGCCGGCCTGCTCATCAAAGTATATGCTATCAACCTCATTACCCGCCTCGGCCACGGCCGTCCTTATCATCTTCTCCACGTTCTGCTTAGGGGATCTGATGCGGGGATCCCCCCTTATTATGATGTGTTTCTTCAATTCCTTTGCCAGCGATTTTATGAAGTCGCTGTTCTCCATTATGTACTTAGGATTAGCCACGTATATTACTACGCTTGGCCCCTCGAACTCCACCTTGGTTACATTGCTCTCCTCCGGCAGTATCTTCAATATCTTCTCTTGAATGTCAGATCTAAACGTCAAAGGAATCACCCATCGCCGGGCTCGGCTGCCTCATCAACAATACTTCATTTAAGCTAAGCGTTTGCTTTTCCCTCTTGCGAGGAAGAATAGATGTTCTCCCGCTCATTTTTGCTCTAGATGGAAAGGACATCGCCTCCCACGTTTATAAATGTTTTGAACTGGAAACATGTAGCAAAAATCAGGTCCAGCCAGGCCTAGTTTTAAATTCCCTCTAACTACGCCCATCCCCCCAATCACCTTAAGTACACCGCCAGAACTTAAGTTAACTTACATTATTGCATCTCTCTAATAAACTAATGCTCTATAAAATCATAGAACCCCATGCTCGCAAGAGGGTTTATACGTGGCCTAAACCCATTGTGTATTCGACATAATCGTTACCAAAAATTGGACACGCAAATTAGGAAGAGAAGATCCCAATGCTAATACATCAAGGCTTTGCTCAACGATTGATTACAATGCCTAGGGCTTAGAAGAAGGGTTCGGTCTGATTAATAGGACAGGCAATAGGCCTTGCCTTTCAAGATAGGGAGAGTTTAAAATGTGGAACGCAACATTTCTACGTCCTACCTCGGTCAATCTCTGGGAGCGGGGGCCAGCTGTTCCTCTCAATACTTAGGAAGGGCACCGCTCAAGAAGGGGTTGGCATTATTGTTTCAACTATTAAGAAGCCCTTATCATTCCTCGTGTTGTACATCGTGAAATATAGTCCATTAAGGGATCATGAGAGCCTTAGGGGGGATCTCCGCTTCGTAGGATAGGGAAGGGGCTGGCGAGACCTTAGTATATAGAAAATGAAGTAGGCCTTGAGCGATCAGGAAAGAATCAATTAATAGTGGGGCCGCCGGGATTTGAACCCGGGATCACCGACGCTCTGGATCGCTTGGAGCCAACGCTCCACGGGGCTTGTGCCCCAGGCCGGTATCCTTTTTCCAAGCTAGACTACGGCCCCCTCAGCGAAGCGGCATCCTTGGCAATTTTTAATCTTTACGTTAATGAAAAAGTGAAATTACGCATAATTCTACGGTTAAATGGATGGAATATGCGGGATTAACTGCCGCGCAGCGCCCGGCGCAGGGTCTTGGCCATATCCTCATAATGCTTCACTATCTCGCTGGTCAGGGATGGCTGCACCCTGGTAAGGGCCTCCTCGAAATGCTTCATGGTTACCTCCCTCGCATGCGGCTCCTTGTTGTTTATGGCCTCCCTTAACGCCAGCATCGCCGCCTCCTTCACCAGCGCGGCTATGTCAGCCCCAGTGTAGTACTCCGTCTTCTCCGCTATTTTGGCTAGATCCACGTCGCTTCCCATCTTTAGCTTCCTCGTGTGCACCTTCAGTATGGCCAGCCTGGCCTCCTTGTCGGGCGGGGGTATGTAGACTATCCTATCGAACCTGCCCGGCCTCAGGAGGGCTGGATCCATCATGTCCGGCCTATTCGTGGCGCCGATGACCACCACGTTCTTGAGCGGCACAATTCCATCCATCTCAGCCAGTATTTGATTCACTATCCTATCAGTGGCCCCGGAATCCACCCTCAATCCCCTGGCCGGGGCTATGCTGTCTATCTCGTCGAAGAACACCACGGCCGGCGCCGCCATTCTGGCCTTCTTGAATATCTCCCTTATGGCCTTCTCGCTCTCCCCGAACCACTTGCTCAGCACCTCCGGCCCCCTCACGGATATGAAGTTGCTCCCCGACTCCGTCGCCACCGCCTTCGCCAGCAAAGTCTTCCCAGTCCCCGGCGGGCCAAAGAGAAGAATGCCGCGGGGTGGGTCTATTCCCAACTCGTCGAAGTAGGACCTATACTTTATAGGCCACTCCACGGTCTCCTTCAATTCCTGCTTCACCTTATCATATCCCCCTATATCATCCCACTTCACCTCCGGCATCTCCACTATTATCTCGCGTAGAACAGTTGGTTGTACGTATTTCATTCCATCCAAGAAATCTTGCTTGCTTATCCTTATCTTCTCCAATATGCCTTGAGGTATCTCCGGCTGCTCCAAGTCTATTATCTTCTGGTCAATGGCCTTCCTCAACCTAGCCATTGCTGCCTCCTTCACCAGCGCGGCTATGTCGGCTCCAGTGTACCCATGCGTCATCTCCGCCAATTCATCCAAGCTGACCAGATCGGACTTATCGCACACATTGTTCTTTACATCATCCTCGCCGCAGAGCGGCACGTTGCGGGTGTGGACCTGCAATATCTCCTTGCGGGCGCTCTTATCCGGCATTCCAATGGTTATCTCCCTATCGAATCTCCCGGGCCTCCTAAGCGCTGGGTCGACCGCGTCGGGCCTATTCGTGGCGCCGATTACCACCACCTGCCCCCTCTCCTGCAACCCATCCATCAACGTGAGAAGCTGAGCCACGACGCGGCGCTCCACCTCCCCCGTCACCTCCTCCCTCTTAGGCGCTATGCTGTCTATCTCATCAATGAATATGATGGCTGGGGAATTCTTCTTAGCCTCATCGAAGATATCCCTCAGCCTCGCCTCGGACTCCCCGTAGTACTTATTCATTATTTCAGGTCCATTAATTGAGGCGAAGTATGCATTGGACTCCGTGGCCACTGCTTTGGCTAGGAGGGTTTTTCCGGTGCCTGGTGGGCCGACTAGGAGTATTCCCTTGGGTGGGTCTATTCCGAGGTACTTGAAGAGCTCCGGGTGCCTGAGGGGAAGCTCAACCAGCTCCCTTATCTTCTGCTTCGCCTCCTCCAAATCCCCAATATCCTCCCAAGTCACTCTCGAGACGGATATCTCTGCCTCCTTCACGGGTTCCTCCCTGACCGTCACCTCGGTATCCACTCCCACGTAGGCAGCTGGCCCCGGCGTTACCTGTGTTACCATGAATCTAAGCGCGCCCGTGTAGTATGGAACCTCGAATGCGGCTCCCTTCCATACCGCCCTACCCAGTAGGTATGCCCTCTTCAGGTAATCAGAGTCTATCCTTATTGCCTCGCCCACGGGTGCCATCATTATCTTCTGGGCCGGCTTTAGGTTCGCCTTCTTGACCTTCACGGCATCACCGATGCTGAGGCCCAGGTTCTGTCTCAGCAATCCATCCATTCTTATAATGTCTTTATCATCGTCATCGCTGTATGCCGGCCATACTTGGGCATAGACGGTACGCTTGTTAGCGGTTATCTCTATATAATCTCCAGGCTCCAGCTCGAGGGCTCTCATATATTTATTGGCCATTCTCACAATGCCCCGACCAACATCCCTGCTCCTTGCCTCGGCAATCCTTAATGTAACAGAATTCTCGCTCATGTTCATGCGTAAGCCATATCTAGGAATTATTTAAACTTACCTTCAGCATTTTCGGGAGCAATCAATATAAATCTCAATAGTCGTACAAGCCGGCATAGCCCAAGCCTTTCCGTGGGAGGTAATGAGGCCCCCCATCATGCTAGGACCAGCGTTACGATGAATCTGCTGAATGCATCGTTCATGTATTGAGCCCCAAATGCATGAATGTTCATATTGCTTTCCATTATGGCGTCCTCCACGTACTCGCTTAGGTAGGAGGGATATATCAGTACGACCCGCCCGCCGGGCTTAATCGCCTCCTCCGCCTCTCTTATCAATGAATAATAAATATTATCTAGCCTGGAGTTAACTGTGTGAATTCTATTAAACGGTGGATCCGTCACCACCGCATCGAATGCCCTTCCTCGAAACGGCATTATTGTGGCATCCCCCCTGATCTCGGCTTGAGTCTCGTTGGATATATCCATGGAGATCACATCTATTCCAAGGACCTTGCCTACCATGCCTATCGTGTTGAAGCCGGAGAATGGATCCAGCGCGCGATCGCCGCGGCCCAACCCGGCCAGATTCACCATCAACATAGCGATCTCAACGTCTAGGTGGGGAGCCTTGGGGTCATTGAACAAGAATCGCCGCCTCCTGTATATCTCCCTTCCTTTTTCATCGAATGCCCTCCTGGTCAGTATGAGCCGCGGCAATACCTTGGTCAAGTCGCTGCCTTTGGCTTCTATCCACGCCTCGTAGCCCTTATTTTCAATTATCTTAATGCCCGTCCCCTCCCTCTTCGTCACCGCCATTAATTCCTTAATTGGCAAGTCCTTCCCCACTATATTTCTGAACTCCAGCCTGGCCTTTATCTTGTCTCCCCCCTCTCCCATCAATGCCAAGGCACGGCCCATTATTGGAGCATCGCAATAAGAATTTAAAAATCTGAATAATATTTTTTCACGCATATGCGTAGGATAAAGGTGATAGTAGCTAAGCTGGGATTGGATGGCCATGATAGGGGAGCCAAGGTAATAGCCAGGGCGTTGGCGGAGGCAGGCATGGATGTGGTTTACACAGGCATGAGGCAGACGCCTCGCCAAGTGGTTGAAACTGCAGTGCAGGAAGATGCAGACGTGGTGGGCATCAGCATTCTCTCAGGCTCCCATTTAGAGCTTGTGAAGGAGTTGATGGATGAGATGAGGAGGAGAGGCATCGATATCCCCGTCATGGTGGGAGGCATAATACCTCCAGAGGATGAGGAATCGCTTAAGCAAATGGGGGTGGCCGAGGTATTCGGCCCCGGCACTCCATTATCGATTATAGTGGATAAGGTAAGGTCGCTTGCGGCGGTGAGGAGGGTTTGATGGAGGCCGCAATGAAGTGGGATAAGCAAGCCATATCCAAGTTAATATCCCTAATAGAGGACGGTAAGGAATTGGATTACGAGCCTGTCAGGAGGAGCAGGGTGGTGGGGATAACGGGTCCTCCTGGCGCCGGCAAAAGCACGTTGATATATGCCATGATGAAGATGCTGCCCCGCGATTTAAAGTTGGCCGCCCTAACAATAGATCCCACGAGCCCCTTCAGCGGCGGGTCATTTATGGGCAATAGGATAAGAATGCAGGACCTCTCCGATCGTCCTAACATATTCATAAGGAGCCTGGCCACTCATGGAAGCAGGGGCGGCCTTTCGTACGAAGCCATCTCCACCGTGAATTTATTGGAGTACGTGGGTGCCGACTACATATTCCTAGAAACGGTGGGCGCGGGGCAGGTAGATACGGATGTTAGGAAGATAGTTGACACCGTGGTGGTTCTATTGCCTCCCTTGGCCGGGGACGAGATACAAGCATTGAAGATGGGATTGATGGAGATCGGGGACATCTACGTGGCCAGCAAGGGCGACTCTCCGGAGTCGGATAAGGTGCTTCTGGATATAGAGGCAATGTTGCGGATGGTTGCTCCAAGGGCATGGGGCCCCAAGTCCCTTAAGGTATCTCCCCTGTACGGCCAAGGAGTGCCCGAGTTAATGAAGGCCATAGAAGAACATCACAATTACTTGGAGAGCAATGGATTATTGGTAAACATATTGAGCAACAGGCTTGAATTGATGATGCGATTACACGCCCAAGCATTGCTCGATGAATTGATAGAGAAGAGCATCGAACTGCGCGAGGTGAGGAAAGGCTCATTAAGGCCCAGGGAGGCCGCGGCTAGGGTGATGGGGCTAAGGGGTCCGCGGCTGGACCACGTGGCAGTGGCCGCTAGGGACGCCGAGTCATTGATAGGGAAGCTGACGGCGTTGGGAATGAGGAAGATAGGGGAGGAGGTGGTTGAGGAGCAGGGAGTCAAGGTAGTGATGCTGGGGCTATCTAACTCCAGGGTGGAGGTGTTGATTCCGTTAGGCGAGGACAGTACCGTGGCCAGGTTCCTGGAGAGACGCGAGGGCGTTCATCATCTGGCTATCTTGGTGGATGATCTGGATGAGTTCAGGAAGGTGGCTTCCAGCATTGGGTTGGAGTTCTTACCCGTCTCCAGCAAGGGAGCAGAAGGATCCAGGGTGGCCTTCATAAACCCAAAGGGATTGGGCGGCGTCTTGTTGGAGGTGGTGGAGAAGAAAGATGAGCACAAAATTTAAAATGAGCAAATATAAGATGCGCCCGCAATGGTTTCGCAAGCCAAGAAATTGATAAGCAGGGCATTGGGAGAGGCATCGTCGCGCATAAAGGTATCGCCCGAGGCCGCTGATAGGCTGGCCGAGGTTGCCACTAGATCCGATGCTAGGTCCTTATTGAAGGAGGGAGTGGTAACGGTGGAGCCCAAGAGAGGAAATAGCAGGGGACGCTGGAGGCTTCTGCATGAAAAGAAGAGGAATGGAAGAAGGAGGGGGCAAGGCAAGCGGAGGGGCCCTAAGTCGGCCAGGATGAATGAAAGGAGACAGTGGATTAATAGGGTTAGGAACATGAGAAGATTTCTGAATTACTTGAAGCATAAAGGCACCATAGATTCCAAGACCTGGCGTAGGCTTTATCTTATGGTTAAGGGAGGCTACTTCGAGTCGCTGTCCAGCCTTCGTGCATATATGATTCAGAACCATATAATAGAGGGAGGCAGGTGATCCGGAGTGGCTAATGGAGGTATGTATAAGGTTAAGTTCAGGAGGAGAAGGGAGGGCAAGACCAATTACAAGAAGAGGGCAGTGATGGTTATAAGCGGCAAGAATAGGCTGGTCGTGAGGAGGACCAACAGATATATAATAACTCAGATAATCCAAGCAAGGCCAGAGGGGGACGTTACGTTGGTGTCCGCCACCAGCAAGGATTTAAGGAAGTTTGGATGGAAAGGTGGATTGAAGAACCTACCCGCCGCCTATTTAACGGGATTTCTATTGGGGAAGCGAGCGTTGTCGAGGGGATTGGAGAATGCGGTGCTGGACATAGGTCTCCACGTGCCGATGGCTGGGGCCAGGGTATTCGCCGCCGCTAAGGGCGCGATAGATGCCGGCATGGAGATTCCCCAAAGCGAGGATTCATTTCCAAGCGAGGATAGGATAAGCGGGAAGCACATAGCGGATTACGCATCCAGCATGGCAAGCGACGAGGAGAAGCTGAAAAGCAGGTTCTCGGATTACTTTAGGAATGGATTGAATCCCGGCGACGTAGTTGAGAATTTCGAGGAGACAAAGAAGAAGATAGAGGAGCAGGTAAAGGCCGAGGCTAAGGCCGAGGCCTAAGGAATTAGAACGGCTTTGCCGAGCACCCTTCTATTAATAACGTCATCGATGGCCTTGTTCACGTCCTTCAACTTATACGGGATAAACTCGGTGTTGATGGCCCCATCGTGGATCAGCTTGACTGCCTCCCTAACTTCAGCGGAGGTGTAGGCTGCGGATCCTACTATGCGTTGCTCCCTCATTATGGTCAACGCGGGCCGCTTTAGGACTATTTCCTGGCCCTCCACGTTGCCTATTAAAACCAAAGTCCCCTCCTTATCCAGGCTGCGGAGTCCCTCATTTATGGTAGGTGCGCCCACGTTGTCGTATACTATATCTACCTTACCTGGATACCGCTGTCCCTCCAACACCACCTCATCCGCGTATTTCTCTACCTTGGGCTTCTTCCCGCTAGACGTGACGGCAATCACCTTGGCTCCTAAGGTCTTCAGGTACTGGATCATGTGCATCCCAACGCTTCCGCCAGCCCCGGTCACCATTACCTTCCGGCCCCGGGGATCCGCCAATCGAGCAGCGTGTATTGAAGTGGCTAGGGGGCACGTTGCAGCCGCGTATTTTTCGAATTGCTCATCGGGCAGCTCGAAGATGTTGCGCGTAGGCACTGCCACTGCCTCCGCGTATCCCCCAAGCCTTCCCTCGCCCAGGAATGTCAATTCATTGCATAGATTCTCCCTGCCCGTCCTGCAATAATCGCACTTCCCGCAAGTCACTGCGCCGTAGACCCCAACGGGCTTGTCGTTCAATTCGCCAAACACCTCATGCCCCAAGACTAGGGGTGGATTAAGCTTGAATCCTCCCCTCCATATCACTATGTCGCGACCGCACACTCCGCTGGCCTTGACATTAATTATTGCCTCGCCTGGCCCAGGCTCGAGATCTATGTATTCCAGCGATAATGGTTTGTTGTACTCGTGCAGGACGGCGGCAAGCGTTTTCCTGCCCATGTATTAATCATTCCGGCATTATTTAAAGGATTTTGGCCGCCCTCCATGAGTAGATAATCATAACCCCCCTTCTGTGGCATTGGTCTAAGGTCCTACCCGGGCCTCGTCGCATGGTTCCTCACAGGCCCCTATTTGGACCAACGTCCCCTTCCGGCTTTACCCGTCGGGTCGCCCCGAGGGACCCATGCGAGTAGGGGGAGTTTCCTGAGGCCGCCCGTCGCCGTGACGGCCCCGCGCATTGCGATTATCTACCCATGGAGGGCTCATTGCTAGATTGCATGCGAGTTTATAAGCCTTCCCGCAAGATATTGTAAGGCGAATATTCAGCCTTGGTATCACTCTTCACGATCTCCGAAATACCAGCTTTCATCACAAATCACCTGGATAATTCATTGACTTATAAGCGTTTAACCCGCGGCATAATGGGTAATCTACGACATTCATGCGTTCTTGGGCAGCCTCTTCTCTAGCTCCCCATACGGTAGGGGGGTCTCGATTTCGGTTCCGTCGGTAGTGACTATGAGGGAGCCCCCATCCTTCATCGCCTCCCACCTGGATATATCTCTCCATTCAATGAAGAGATCCAATCCCTTAGCGATGTTTATGTATATACCATTATCATATAGCACGCAGTTTCCAAACGATCCAACAATTTCCCCCCACCTCCTCCGCCCCACGGATTTGGAGATCATGATCAATGGATAGATGACGGCCACGCCCAATGACAATAATAGCAATCGAGAAAGCCCTTCAACGAATAGAGACGATACCATGAGCAACCCAGTGATTGGAATCACGATGAGCACGACCCTCACTCGATCGCCAAGCCCCACCCCTACATCCATTGCAAGCATTGCTTGCGGCATAGCTTATAAACTTACCTCATAAAGGAGTAGAGTCTCTGGATTTTACTTGAGAGTATAATATCTAATGCGTTTGAAGGCAGTGAAAAATGATTATGATGAATGGCCTATTTGCTGAACTTGATTATTATGGCCAACGCGGCGAGCACCATTAGCATCCCCACAGTGAATGTAAGTGGATTTATTGTGGTGTATATTGTAGATTGAGTTGAGGTTGGCGGTATGCTGGGCGCAGACGTGCTCAAGGTCTCGTTTATAGCGGGTACAGATATGGTGTAAGTCACGTTGCAAGCAGCCACTGTTTTTATGAGCTGAAGAACTACGTTGGAGTATGCCGACGACATCTCGTATAGGTTCAGAGCGGTGCTGAAGTAACTCGAGGCGCCTCCCGTGGAATTCGTGGCGGTGGAGTTGTACTGGCCATACCAATAATCGCCGTATTGTATATAGGAAAGAGGCAGCAGAGGAGTTGCATTGCATTGCTCCAGCTTACTGGCGGAGTAAAGGGCGAGCTGCCTCACGGTTGAGAGCAGGCCCGTTTCATACGATGCGGACTGGGACGACATGAATATGAGGTGAAGCATGGTGCTGGTTTCCGATATGACGTCCAAGCTGTTGCTCAATGCCATCAAGTAATTGCCCTCGCCGAAGTAGGTCTGGGCATTGCTCACCTCATTCAGCAATTGATTTATCTCGCCGGCGAATAATGCCGATATCCCCTCGGCTTGCGTCAAGGAGTATAGGTATGTTACCGTGGACTGCGCATACGATAGGTAGTCCTGGGATATCTTGTACAGCAATTGATTAGGTATTGGATACCCCCCGCTGATCCCCTTTAATAATTCGTACCAATACTTAAGGGTTGCCACCCTCACGTACGCCGCCGATAGATTGGCCGCCGCCTCTCCAACGCTGCCTGCGTTTAGGTCGGACATGGTTTGATTGAGCAGCTGCTGGGCTTGGTATATCCTATCGTACATCCCGACCATGACGTCTATGTTGACGCTGGTCACCGAGGTTTTGTTTAGCAGGGCCAGGTAGTTGTTGATTGTTGAGTTTATGGATTTGGCCTCGCTTCTTATCTGGGAGGATGTAAGGGACGAGAAGCTGGATTGATAATAGTTTATCAAGCTGCTATAGATCAGGCTAGCGGCGGTGTAGTAATTATCCTGGTTTGCGTAGTACTCAGCCGTCTCCAGGGTTCCCGTAGGTATTATGCTCTTATTGAATAGCAGCGTCTCGTATAGATACTTAGTCATGCTGATGTAGTAGGGAGGCAGCGTCAACGTTTGGTTAGGAGGCAGGCTTATGCCGGTCAGGTAATGGGCGGCTTGGTAGACCGTGCTTACGGGAATGACCGTTACTCCCAGTTCCTTTCCCAGCGATATTAAGTTAACCGGCGCTGACGTAGGCGACGTATATATTTGCTGGCCATACGGCACGAGCACTACCTTATACCCCATGCTTGCCGCCGCCCTTATCTTGTCCGGGATGCCGCCGACGGGACCTATAGTTCCATCAGGCATTATCATTCCAGTCATGGTGACCGAGGAATTAAGAGTCCTATTGTCGAGGAGGGAGAATATGCCGACGGTCATGTAACCGCTAGCCGATGGCCCTCCTATCTCCAATGTATTCGAGGATGAATTGACCAGGAAGTCGTACTTGGTGAAGGGTATATCAGCCATCGAGGCCGCCATTATGGCAGCCATCTGGCTCGACGCAATGAATGAACCCCCCTCCCCTATGGGCAGGGGAGACGTTGCGACGTATATATTGCCTGTTCCGGGGGTTATCGCCGTCACGGTTATGTTTATGACCGCCCCGCTGTTATTGCTGGTCACCGCCAGCGCATGGATGGTGACCGATTTGATGTATACCTGCCTGGCGGTCCATCCCTGGG
This sequence comes from Thermocladium modestius, assembly GCF_055398215.1. Classification (NCBI taxonomy): domain Archaea; kingdom Thermoproteati; phylum Thermoproteota; class Thermoprotei; order Thermoproteales; family Thermoproteaceae; genus Thermocladium; species Thermocladium modestius. The sequence goes on from NZ_AP043731.1 coordinate 1,348,545, forward strand.
CCCCCAGCGCGACTCCGGCTATTGTTAATGCGATTATAAGGAGCATCAATGCCTTCATGCCTGCCATGCTTTAACGGGAATTTAAAAACTTATTTGCAACTGGATCCAAAGCCTTTTAGGGGATAGAATCTATGTTCTCGATGAGGCGGAGCACCGATAACCCGTAAGAGTTAAAAGGATCCATTGCTGTCTAGAAATTATGTCCGAGTTCGACGATTTCGATAGATGGTGGAATAGGCTGAAGAAATTCATGGATAGCTTTGAAACTGAGATAGAGAAGGAAATGGATGAATTATTCAGGCAAGCCGAGAGGCAGCAACGGGGCTCCAAGAGGCCTAACATGTACTATTATGGATTCGAGATAACAATGGGGCCTGACGGCAAGCCCATAGTCAGAGAATTCGGCAACGTTAAGCCTTGGAGTGAGCGGGGCTCTCCTGTCGTGAGCGAGGACATAGAACCATTAACTGACGTGTTCGATGATGGGGATAAAATAAAGGTAGTTATGGATATGCCGGGCATAGATAAGGAAAAGATAAAGATAAGGGTCGATGGTGATAAATTAATAGTGTCGGCGGAGGGAAGCGATAGGAGGTACTATAAGGAGGTCAAGCTTCCTGCCAATGTGGATGCAAGCAAGGCTAAGGCCACGTATAGGAATGGTGTCTTAACAATAGAATTAACTAAGAAGAATGGTAAGAATGGATTTGAAATAGAAGTTCAATGATTTCTCCTTCAATGAATGGTAGAAAATTCCTTAATTCATTTCTTTCCTTTATGGCAAGAGCAACAGCTGGAGTAATGGGATGAGTAAGGATAATCCTTAATATCCACCGATAAAAGGCCAAGTAAGTGGTCCGGCATTGGTCAAGATATTGGTAACGGGCTTCGAGCCGTTTGGGGGAGATGATGAGAATCCGACAAGCATAATGGCCAATGGCATAGATGGTCGGGTCATAAATGGAGCAGAGATAGTGGGTCGCGTCCTTCCCGTGTCGTATGCTAAGGCCAAGTCATTGCTGATGGACTTGCTGCACAGCATCAAGCCCGACGTCTATGTGGGACTGGGACTGGCACCGGGAAGCACGGGCGTAGCCGTGGAGAAGGTAGCCCTCAACATAGCGCGTGGGAGGGATAATGATGGCAATGATATGGATGATGAACCAATCATCAAGGATGGCCCAGCCGCGTACTTCTCCACGCTTCCCGTGAAGCCCTTAATTGATGCATTAAGGGGCGCCGGCATCCCAGCCCGCGAGTCGTATCATGCAGGCACGTATCTGTGCAATTACGTCATGTACATTGGCCTACACGTAGCCACCGTGGAGGGCACGCCAAAGGTGGCGGGGTTCATGCATTTCCCCTACCACTCGGAATACATATCAAAACGAGGCGTGGCATCTCCATCACTGCCTTTACCAGTCATGTTCAACTCATTGATAAGAATGGCAGAGGTCGTCTTGGAGAAGCTTGTGGGCAATCCGTATAAGGCGAATCAATGATCGCCCCAAGGCAAGCCCAGCTCCTTTAGGGCAGGGGGAGGTCAGTTGTACTGAAGGCCCGGATCGCTTTGGGGGCATCATTTAAATAGCGGGGAGTCGTAATGATCGTCATGTTGATGTTGTTGATCGATACTAATTACGAAGAAGCCGCCTATTATTTGATCGGTAAATTGGGAGAGGGCAATGCTTTGCAGATAACCGATGGAGTCATCATTACCTGGAGGAGCAGGGAGAGCGTGGAGAGGGCATTGCTGTCGTTGAAGGAGAAGGTCATATCAAAGGTAAGCGGGGAAGGCAATGTGGAGCTATCCTTTGCTTTGATCGATTTATCCGAGGAGCAGCTCGCGAGGCTGAGGACAATGATTAGGGACAGGTTGATTAAATTGGATAGGGAGACCTATAGGCACATAGATGCTATCAAGAATAGATTTGATAGGATGAGCGAGAAGAGGCTTGAAACGGAGGTCAGGTTTCTAGATAAGAAGTATGAATCTCTCATGAATATACATAATAAATTGAAGATAATGACCCCGGAAACAGAGAAATTAATAGATGCCATGAAAGAATTGAGGATTATTTTAAGAAAATAACGGCAAGCGATTTTATAATCGATTATATATTTTCTATTTCTGCACCCTCGCCGCCCTTACTCTTTCTTCCCTTGGTGAAGGCATACAGCAACATGCCGGCTCCCCCGAATCCCAACGCGGTTAGCAACGCCTCGCCCGTGGTTATCGGCATTCCATCCAGCACGGTCAATATATCCGTGTTTATTATTATCGGCTTGCCTTGATTCGTTATGGGCAACACCTTGGTGTACTTGGCATAGCGAAGCTGGGCGGTTACTTGATAGGTGCCAGCGAGCACTCCATTCACGTTGCTTGTCCCCGCGCCGTTGGTTATGGAGCTGTATGTCGGTCCATACCCTATCCTGTATAGGGTGACGTTCACGTTGCTCAGGGCTTGGTGGAACTGTCCCTCCACCACCACTGTGACGTTATACACGCCCAGTTGTAGAGTTATGGGTTGGTTGGTTAATGTGTTTACGTATCCTATGTAAACGGGTGCACCCCTATACGACACCGTGAATTGAACTGGGTCGGGCGACTTTATGGGTATGTAGGCGATTCCATTGGAGTTCACGGTTATTGGTCCGTAATTCACCCCATCCTGCGTGGCAGTGACTGTGGCGCCGCCCACGGGGTTGCCGTTAGTGTTGAGCAGCTGCACCTGGAGGGGAGACCAATTCACATACACCTCATACTGGCCCGGCTCGCTTACTCCGAGGGTGCTAACCGCTATGTAGGCCTCGTGGCGGGTGGGGGATATGGACACCAATCTATCCACGGATCCCCACGGCAGCTCCGAGTCGGTGTACCCTCCATAGGAGACGCCGCTGGGAGTCACTATTTTCTCTATGGATGCGACCTCGGGCAACTGCACCACCAGCGAGGTCCACAGTCCATTGCTTATATCGCTTGGAAGCACGGTCGCCACCAGGTTTCCGTTTTGCCACTGTCCCACTTGCTTATAGAGTATGGGCATATACGTCACGGTCAACGGCGAGGACGTTGGGTTCTGTACCTTAAACACGTTGTCGTAGATGACATATATGCCGATTATCGGTGCGAACTTTATGAACGGTGGAAGTATATAGGTTATTCCAGCCACGCTTATCAGGTTATACAGCGTGTAAACCGGCATCACTCTATTCGCTATTACTTGGAACTTCACCGGGTTCTCGCCAACCACTAAGGGCTCCACTGTGTATACGACCGCCACATAGCCGAGCAAATTCCATCCAGCCGGCACGCCGAAGCTAGATGAGGACACAACTAAGCTGCTGTGCGGGGAAACCGTGGAGTTGAAGAACTGAGTTCCCTTCACAAGCATGGCAGACGGCATCTGGTATTGAGATCCATACGCTATGCCCACGGAGTACGTGCCCGGCGGCAGCTTGGCCATGTCCAATTGAAGTGCCTTCTCCTCTATTTTGAAGTAAGTCACGTTTTGATACCAATTATCCACTAGCTGGGAGAGCGAGGTTCCATTGGGCAGATATGCATTGACCAGCTCGAAGGGGGCATTGTTGTCTATGGTTAGTTGAACCACTTGATCAGTGACGTATTGGAACGTGTAGTCCGGCGCCGTTATGTTGATGGTGGATGTTTGGGGAGTGAGCGGTATGTATTCCTCCTTAACGAACGTCGCGCTTATCACTATGGTGGCATTCACGGTGGACTGGCCATTGTTTACTATCACCAAGCTGGAATTCGTGGTGTACGCCGACGTTATCATGCCATATTGGTTCTGGGACACCAAGACGCCAGCCCCGCTCACGGTCAATGCCGGGGTGGGGGTTGGGAAGTATATCTCCAAGTACTTCAGTGAGTAACCTGGCCCGGGGGATAGGGGCGCCTGCACTGTGCTGGATTGGCTGGGCTGAAGCGATATGGAGCTGGTCTGGTTTATTATATCGGTGTAGGTGAGCTCGGCATAGTATGGCAATTGAACCGTGACTGGTTGATTCTGGGCCGCCAGGGTGCTGTTAATGGTAGTTGTGGAGGCGTGAAGCGCCGATGCCGTGATGCCCAGCGCTATCACAAGCATCAGCGCGAGTTTGGGAATTGACCACCTCATGAATTCATACCCCTCTTGATCTAAATATATAATAATCGTTTAGGATAGGAATGGTAAAACCACGTGGCAGTGATTGACGTATACGTGCACAGCATTTACGCAGTCTACAATTTACGCGATCATAATGCGATGGGCGGGTAACGACGCGTCCAATTAATATCCAAAACGCTTAAATAGATGAATGAACATCGATAAATCCTTCGCGGTATGAGATTGCTCTTGACAAATGATGATGGAATAGACTCCCCCGGCCTGCGTGCGTTGGCAATGGAGCTCCACGAGGATGGGCACGAAATACACGTAATCGCCCCAGAGGTTCAGAGGAGCAGCATTGGATCTGCGCGCACCTACGACAAGCCGCTCCGTTTGATTCACAGGGAATTGGGGTATCCCATAGACGGCGTTTATGCGATAGATGGAACGCCGGCCGATGCAGTGTTCATAGGGGTTAAGATGTTCCAGCCCGACGCCGTGGTGAGCGGCGTGAACTTGGGCGAGAACGTCGGCTTGGAATCCCTTTTCATAAGTGGAACCATAGGCGCGGCGATCCAAGCATCGCTAATGGGATTACCCGGAATCGCCGTATCCATGGTAGTTCCACAGGATAAGAAGTTCACCAACTCCGGCATTCCCGTGGAGTATTTCAAGCTTGCCATTTCCATAGCGTCGACCATAATGGGAATGATAGAGGCCAAGGGCTGGTTTTCTGGAATAGACGTGTTGAGCATAAATGCTCCTGACCCCATTAAATGGAACGGCGAGGTCGTGGTGACCGATGCAATGAGCAGGCGATTATTTAAGGAGGAGCTGGTCAAGACGGTTGATCCCCGCGGGTCCCCGATATTCTGGAGATGGGGGCATGAATTTGATGAATTGGATCCCGATAGCGATGCCTACTGGCTGTATCGCCGGGGCTCAGTGGTGGTCAGCCCCATTTCATTCAATAAAGACAGGAAAATAGATACCGCTGGCTTGCGCGATGCGCTCAGCAAGATAGGCAAAATAATTCCAAGCTAGCGGTTCCTCCGCGGGCTTGAAGCTGGCTTGCCGCGCGTGCTAAGTTAATTAGGCGATGTGGTAGCAATGCTTTTAAAATGCCGCTGGAGTGGAAGGGTATGGTGGACAGCATGCCCCATCTATCAATGGAGGAAGAGTGGGATGAAGAGGAGGAGTGGGAGGAGGAATTCGAGTCCGAGTGGGAGGAGGAATTTTAATCCTTCTCATTTTAAAGGCAAATCATAGCTCTCGCTGGTTTCCCATCAGCGATGCATCGCGTGCAGTCATCAATAGGTGATCCATTTATGGACGAACCGCCAGCCTTGAAAATAACAACGGGGAATCTAGTCAACGCGTTTTCGGCGGCGACGGTTATTGTAATCGATTTCCTAATCCCGAGGCTAGCGTTTCTGCGTTTTATACCTGGCTGAGACCTTGTATGAGGAAAGGTTTTAAAGGGGAATGAGGAACCTAATGCAATGAGATTTTGTCCTAAATGTGGTACCTTGATGGTGCCTGCCAAGGGTAAAAATGGAAGGCAAGTGCTTAGGTGCCCCAAGTGCGGCTATGAAGAGGAGGTGGACGCGAAGGCCAAGTCATCCTACGTTCAGACAAAGGAGATAGGCGAGGACAAACACAGGAAGATAGCTGTGGTGGAGGAGGAGAAGGATAACTTGTCGGAGGAGGAGAAGGAAATGATAGAGGACTATCAAAAACAATTGTTGGAGAATCTATACGAGGATGAGCGCGGCGGAGAGTCCGAGGATTAATGCCCATTTTCTTAGAGGCAGTTGGTGGAGTATGCGTAATAATATTTAAGGAGAGCCGCCTCGGCGATTCAAAATGAGCAGGATAGCAGTAGTGGATAATGATAGGTGCCAGCCCAAGAAGTGTACCCAAGAGTGCATACGCTTTTGTCCGTTGGTGAGGACGGGGAAAAGGGCCATTTATTTTGACGAGGAGATCAAGAAGCCGGTGATAACCGATCTATGCACTGCATGCGGTATATGCATTAAGAAATGCCCCTTCGATGCCATAACCATAATCAACACTCCAGCCGAGCTGGAGGGGGAGTGCATTCATCAATACGGTCCCAGCGGCTTCAAGCTCTTCAGGCTTCCCATATTGAAGCCCGGCAAGGTGATTGGAATAATAGGTCAAAACGCGTTGGGCAAGACCACGATAGCCAAGATATTGAGCGGCGAGGTAAAGCCGAACCTGTGCTCCAACAACTCCAGCGAATCAGCAGTGATTCAATACTTCAAGGGCACCGAGATGCAGACATACATGGAGAGGCTATACTCGAAGGATTTGAGGGTGGTTCACAAGACTCAGTATATAGAGGCCATTCCCATGTATGTTAAGGGTAGGGTCAAGGATGTTCTCTACAAGGTGAAGGGGGACGAGAAGGCCGTGGGTGAGGTCATGGAGAAGCTGAATCTATCTCACTTGGGTGATAGGTTGCTTTCTGAGTTGAGTGGTGGTGAGTTGCAGAGGGTTGCTATTGCTGCTGCTTTGCTTCGTGGTGCTGATGTTTATGTGTTCGACGAGCCGACGACTCACTTGGACATAATAGAGCGGTTCAGGGTGGCCAACGCCATAAGGGAGCTGGCGGAGGAGGGCAAGTACATCTTGGTGATAGATCATGATTTGGCCATAATGGATTACCTGTCCGACTTGGTGGTGATACTATATGGAAAGCCAGGGGCATACGGCATATCATCCCATGTTAAGGGCGTTAAGGAGGGCATAAACGAGTATCTGAAGGGGTACTTAGTGGATGAGAACATGCTGATCAGGAAGGAGCCTGTCAGGTTTAATATGAATCCCCCCTCCCGCAATGCCCGGGAGGACAAGCTTTTGCTGGAGTGGACTCAGTTGAGGAAGAGGGTGGGATCGTTCGAGTTGACGATCATGCCGGGCAAGGCATTTAGAGGAGAGGTGATAGGGATTATAGGCCCTAATGGAATTGGGAAGAGCACTTTCGCGAAGATGCTGGCCGGCGCATTGGAGCCGGATGAGGGTATAATAGTGCCCTACGGAAGCGTTGTGATGAGTTATAAGCCGCAGTACGTTAGTGACATAGCAATGAAGTTGGGCGACATGACGGTCGGCAATTACATTGCCAGCGTTGCCGGGCCGGAGTATCAATCCAATATACACTGGCCTGACCTAGCAAACGGGTTCACGTTGATCCCATTGATGGATAGGTTGCTTTCTGAGTTGAGTGGTGGTGAGTTGCAGAGGGTTGCTATTGCTGCTGCTTTGCTTCGTGGTGCTGATGTTTATGTGTTCGACGAGCCGATGGCGTACTTGGACGTGGAGCAGAGGATGCGGGTCGCGCATGTGTTGGTGAAGACCATAACGGAGAAGGAGGCCTTGGCGTTCGTTGTGGAGCACGACATAACGATGCTGGATAGGATCAGCACCGCGGCCCTGGTGTTCCATGGGGAGCCAGGCACCAGCGGAACCGCGGAGCCGCCGTCAGATCTCAGAACCGCTATGAATCAATTCCTAAAGATGCAGGACATGACGTTTAGGCGGGACTCCAGCACGGGAAGGCCTAGGTTCAATAAGAAGGGCTCGGTTCTGGATAGGACGCAGAGAGAGCTCAATGAATTCTACTACTTCGTGGACTCGGGCAGGGAGGAGCGGTGAATCGTCCCTAGGCCTCTATGACTGGGCCCGCGGGAATCGGCGCGCGGCATTGCTTGGGTAATAGGCCTACACGCCTATGAATATGTTGTCCTTGTTCCTTATTATTCTAGTCCTGGTTCTCTTGTTTGGAATGCAAGGGCGGCCCACTATTGTTATCACCCTATCGTATATGTTGGACCCCGTCCTCCGCAGCGGAACGGCCAGGCACTCCCCGTTGAATATGCCGGGCGAGAGCATTCTGACCTCCACCACGTCGCCCACGTCGTAGGGTTTCGGCAATTCCTTCGCCGGAGCTATGGACATGGACTCCCCTGTCGGTATTAGGTCCAGCCCCACTTCAAGCGAGAGTTTCCTTAAGTGGTTCCAGAAAGAATCCCAATCCTCCTCATCTATGGGATTCCGTCCCCGCTTGTGCCTCAAGTATTTCTGTATTAGGAGGGGATACTTTATCCTGTCTCCCATCTTCAACGCCATAACTAATCGCCCCATTTTCTCCATCTCACCCTCATTCAAGCCTGGCAGAAGCACGGGGGAGATTATGACTTGAAGCTTCGTGTTGTTGAGTATGAAACCCAGCTTCCTGAGCACTGAGTTCACGTCGTAGAAGTTGGTTCCAGACAGCTTGCGCCAGGGGTGGGAGCAGAGCGTCCATGCTCAGGTTTATCCTGGTTAATCCAGCCTCCTCCAGTTCCTTTATCTTGGACTCGCTGAGCATGTATAGCCTGGTCTGCATTGATATCACGTCCACCACCTCCCTTATTTCCTGGACCAGATCCACTAGGTAGGGATAATTGCCGGGATCCCCCATTCCATCTATATGGGCCTCAACGCGTGTTCCCTTATATGAGGCCACCTCCTCCACTGCATTCACTAACGCGTCTGGATCCACTATGTACTCCGCAGCCCTGGCCCGAGATTTGGGGCCCGCGTTAACGGAGCAGAAAATACATGATAGGGCGCAGATGGACGTGGGCCTGACCTCCACCACGTTTGTTCCCCTATCCACTACGCCGAAGGCCAGGGTACCCACCATTGGGTACTCAGTCCCCACTCGAACTAAGGTTCTCCTCACGTTGATTGTCTCATTCATTTGGACTTGTGTCCCAGATGAATACAGGAGTAGGATTTATATTTGTAGTAGCCATGTGCAGGAGATAGTAGAGACCGGGAATGACAATAAGGGTATTGGAGGGAGTTGTGGGAGGCAATCACCTACCTGTCCAGACAATAGCGCTGCTGCCGAAGTCGGCTTTCGATGAATTAATAGAGGCCCCCCTGAAGTATGAATTGATGGGTATATTGGCGAATGGGCCGGCCACGGTCACCGAGGCGTCGGCTAAGCTTCGTCTCTTGAAGGGCGCGGTGCACAGGCACATAAAATCGCTGGAGGAGTTGGGATGGATAAGGCAATTAAGCGCGGCGGAGGCAAAGAGACTCAACCTGACCAGGGAGGCGAACAGGATATACTACATACCCACAGCCTTGGTTTACTTGGGGTACTCCATAGAGTACGATAACGATAACACCGTTATAAAGATGCTGAGCAATTATGGGGCATTCATTGATTCCAGGAAGGGCAAGTTCATATTGAGGACCCCGACGGCCAGGATGCCGCTTTGCGAGAGTGAGTGCCCTGAGCATCAGTACTGCTCTGATTGGGCCATGAGGACAGCGAAGCAGTTCAAGGTGAACGTCGTCCCGGATAGAATGGAGTCGGCGGACTCCATAATATTGAGGATCCTCTACTCGATAGCGATGAGGGAGTTGAAGAGCAACATGGACAGGAACCCGCTCTTTATATTCAGCACGAGATTCGACAATGTTTATAGGGAAAAAATGGGATCCCCCGTATAGGGGGTCACTGTTTCTTTGATGTGCAGCTGCCCATTATCTTGAGGAGCTGCATCGCTACTCCCAGCCCCTTCTTTATGTCTGGGTCGTTCAAGGCGCTCATCAAACCGAAGACGCCGTTCACCGGCTTTGCGTTGGATATGGTCTCCATGTTTAGGTTCTTGCCCATGCACCCGCCCAGGGATTGCATCGTCTCCTTCAGCTTTATCACGTCCTGGGCATCCAGCTTATTCATTGTCTGGATGGATCCATCCAGTAATAAAGCCAATAACCTGAATAGCGCTGGTTCTTGGAATAGGTACTGTATTATCTCCTCGAACTTGTTTATTATAAGCATTAAGGAGTCAAGGGCCCCGCTGCGCTTCAGCTCTATCACTTGATCCAGCAGTCCCTTGACCTCATCCATGTTCTCCGACAGCATGGTTATCATCTCTAGCAGTTTCTCATCCATGTTCTGGGTTTGGGTTGTCTCTGCCATCATCATCACCTACATCGTGGTCTTTAGCCAAGTTTTGTAGAATACATCCTTTATAAGCTTACCCAGCGGGGAGGTCAATATGCTGTAGCAACTGCCCATCCAATTCGCCTTGTTATTGTTCATGTCCAGCTTTATATCACAGTTGAACATCAAACCCAGCTCTCCATAATCCATTGCGCACGTCATCGCGTTTATCTGGGCTGGGTCTATTGGTTGCCCCAGTATTTCGCCCGCTATGGCTCCCGCGCTGGCCAGCGCCGTGAAATGAACTGGGACGCCGGCGGTCGGCAATCCTATTGTAGGCATTGAGTGTTCTCCCGGCAGGTAGACGTCATCGAACTTGGGACTCCTGCCCGTGTATACGTTAGCGGCCGTCCACTTGCCCATCGGGGTATCGACCACCAACGACGTCCCCTCGAATGGCTTCGGCAGCCTGGCGGGGGGAACCACTATCAATAAGTCATACTTCACCTTATCGCTGGTGATGACGACCGTTTTGTTCTTGTCATCCACCTCCACAGGCCTAGCATTACCCACGTAGTTTATGCCCTTCTGTTTGAACACCTCCATGGTTATCTTGGCGGCCTCCGGCCCAAGGGGCTGTATTGGCTTCTCGAATGGGTGGATCAAGGTTATGTTGACCTTATCGCGGATGCCTCTCTTCCTGAAAACAGTATCGAGTTGGCCCACTATCTCGAAGGGGTAGACGCCGCATCTATATATGGGTTCGGGCGTGAAGACCACGACGTTGCCGCCGCTGAAGCTTCTAAGCGCCTCCCTTAACTTGAGCGCGCCGTCCAGGGAGAAGTTGTGGTACCCCACTCCTAGATTGTATGTCTTGAAGTCATTCTCAATGCCCAGGCTAGCTATCAGGTAATCATACGTGAACTTCCCCTTGTCCGTCTCCACAGTCCTGTTCTCCGGGTCAACCTTGGTTATGTTTGCCTTGACGTACCTCACCCCCCTCTTCGCCAGCATGGATAATGGCAACTGAGCTTGGGCTGGGTCTAAATCGCCCAACGCTATGTTGACCAGGAGCGGCGGAAGCAGGTAGTAATCGGTGTCGTTTATTATGGTTATTTCGAAGTCAGCCCTGCCCCTCAACCTCTCGGCCAGCTTCTTGGCGGCGACCACGCCCCCGACGCCGCCGCCTAGGACCAGAATTTTCTTGGCCATGGATATTTTTACAAAATATGTTTATTTTAAGTTTTTCCACCGTCGTTTCCATGGTCTTTATCGAGGTACGCCAATACGAAGCATGGAGTATCCACAGGGCATGCGCCGTTAGATGCATTTCTAATCTTCTCCGCCGTATCTAGGCATTTGCCGAGACTTCGCAGCAGGTTTATCACTAGTCCAAGCCCCTTCCTGACGTAGGGATCATTGAGGGCGCGTATGAGGTCCGCCACCCCGTTAACGGGCTTCGTTTCGTGGGTTACATTGGATGACACGCCGTACAGCGCGCAGAGTATGCATGAAGTTGCTTCCTGCACCGTCGTCTTCAATTCATCCGGCTTCATCTGGGACGCCACGCCCAGCACGTAATTTATCAATTCCTCTTCGGTTACAGACATGCAAGCCGCATTACTTAACCACTAAATATTATTTTCACCTATGGCAAGCAATGCAGCGGAGCACGAGCGATAGCGAGGAGTTGGAGTTATTTTATGCAGCACGCCATCCAGTTCAGTTTCAATTTAGTTGGGGTCTCGCTTCTTAATGATTCCGGGCCTCGTCAACTTCTCGACGTTTAAAACCTCATCTATCTCGGCCTCGCTCAACCCAACCTCCCTGAGCGCCTCCCTGATGGTTTTTCCCTTGACGATCATTTTGCCTATTTCGGATGCCTTGTCGTACCCTACCATCGGCGATATCAATGTGACTAATGCAGGGCTGGTCTCGGCATACCTCCTCATCACGTCAATGTTCGGCCGCATTCCCTCTATCACCAGCCGCGCGAATTTATCCAACGCCTCAGCCATTAAGTCGATTTGCAGTAACACGTCGTATCCCATCAATGGGACTCCCATTGCCAGCTCGAACTCCCCCAGCATGGATGCAATCGACACGGCCTCCGCCAAGCCAATGGACTGGGCCGCGGCCAGCAGGGACGCCTCCACGGTCACCGGGTTAGTCTTGCCCGGCATTATGCTGCTGCCCGCCACCTCCGCCTGGGTGGGTATGTCTATCTCGTTGATTGCGGTGAAGGGTCCAGAAAACATCAGCCTTACGTCCTGCCCCAGCCTGTATAGCTGAATGCTGATCACCTTCACGGCGTTGCTAAGCTCCACTAGATCCGTCAGTAACCGCATTGCCCTGAACCTATTCGCTGCCTTGAAGTCAATCCCCGCGAGGCTGGATATCTCCTTGATGACCAATCCAGCGAAGTCCGGATGCGAGTTCACGCCTGTCCCCACCGCTGTCCCCCCTATCGGTAGCTCCCTCACGTAGTTCAACGCGCCATGTATTGACGCCAGGCTGTGCTGGAATGCGTCCTCGTACGCAGACAACTCCTGCCCCAGCGTGACTGGCAGCGCGTCGCGGAGGTGGGTTCTGCCGGCCTTAACCACTCCCGAGTACTTCTCGGATGCCTCGTGGATCGATGATATGAGTCGCCTCAAGGCGGGCTCCAATCTATTCATGTATTCGGCGACGGCGGCTATCCTTATTGCTGTTGGAACTACGTCGTTGGATGACTGGCCCATGTTCACGTGATCATTAGGATGAACGCGCCTACCGCTTAACTCGCTTGCCCTCTTAGCTATCACTTCGTTTATGTTCATGTTAAGCCCAGTCCCAGACCCTGTCTGGAACACGTCCAGCACCACTTCGCCGTCGTGCTTGCCGTTGATGACCTCCATAGATGCATCCATTATAGCGCTCGCCACGTCCTTATCCAGTAAGTTCAACTCCATGTTGACCTTGGCGCAGGAGTACTTTATGACGCCCATGCTCCAGATTATCCGTGAAGGAAAGCGCGTGCCCGTGTTTAGGAATAAATCCCGAGCCTTCTCCGTGTAGCTCATTCGTTGAATCAATTCACCATACCTATAAGCCTTACGTCTCCTCTCAAGCCGTTGAATCAGCGGCTGGATTTATCCGTTATCGTTAATACGGGAGATCCCTCGACATCATCGGTGAATTACCTAGGCGTTATCTACGAGGTGGATGGAGTTAGGGGGGCCAAGATGAGGGTATTCAGCGATGCGGAGGACGGCATCTGGATGGGCAAATTCGTCGTGATAGACGATGCTTACCCCGTGCTGTCTCGCGTCATTTCAATAGATAGGAGGAATTACCTATCCGATGAGCGCATGATAGCCCAGCTGGACAGCAAGGAGAGAATGGATGAGTTGAGGAAGTACGGCTTCGACTTGGAGTACATATCGACGTCCACCACGGCCTCCCTATCCATAATAGGCAAGTTCGGGGGCAATGGCTTGCTGCACATAGATAGGCCCATAAAGCCCTACAGCCTCGTGTACGACGCTGACGATAAATTGATAGAGGCATTGCTGGGCGCGGGCGGCGATTCATCGCTTGACGTGGGGGTGATAAAGGGGTCCCGGGTCCATGCTAGGCTAGATCCGGATAAGTTGGTCACCCATCACTGCGCAATACTGGCATCCACGGGCGCCGGCAAGTCGTGGCTAGCAGGGGTGATACTGGAGGAATTGACGTTGAAGGTGGGTCTCCCGATATTAGTGATAGATCCTCACGGGGAGTACTCAGCCATGCAGTACCAGGCGGAGCAGGACCGCGCATCCAAGGAGGAGGCGGAGGCCGGGGAGAGGGTGTCGTCCCTCGTGTCCATATACATTCCAGGTAAGGTAGATGTATCCTCCATGGATAGGCATTACGCGAAGAGGTTCGGCCGCCCCAGGCGGTACGTTAGGGTGGGCATGAACCCACGATCGATGCCGCTGGGCATTTTGGTCAGGTTACTTAATTACTACTACGGATTAACCGATGCCCAGAGGCGAATACTGGAGGAGGGGTGGGTGTACAACTCGGTCTATGAGGAACCACCCCTCACCCCCATAGATGACCTCATCAAGGAGATAGTGGAGACGGGGAAGAGCGCTGCGACGAAGGGGTACGGCGGGGAGATAGCGACGTCTTCGCTAATGACCAAGTTAAGGATGCTGTTCGAGAACAGGCCCTTCTTCATAACCAGGTACGGGGATTACTATGGGAGCGAGCCCATAAGGCTGCTGGACGTGCGAGGCATGCTGTCCACCCCCGGGATAAAGGTGCTCGACCTGAGCTCGCTCGACGTGATGGATCAGCAAGCCCTCACCGCCGTCGTCCTGGATGAGGTGTTCTCTCTGGCCAAGAGGAGGTCAATACCGCCCACCTTCCTCTTGATAGAGGAGGCCCACAACTTCGTGCCCAGCAAGGGCTCAGCCATGAGCAAGCAACCCATATTGAGGATAGCTAGGGAGGGGCGCAAGTTCGGGATAGGCATGTGCCTGGTCTCCCAGAGGCCCTCCAGGGTGGATCCGGACGCATTGAGTCAATGCATGACTCAAATATTCAAGAGGATAATAAACCCTCTCGACTTGAAGTACGTAGAGTTGATAAGCGAGTACGTGTCCAGGGAGGAGGTCGGCCAGCTCCGCGTATTGAACTCGGATGAGGCGTTGGTGACGGGGCTATCGGTCAAAATACCGTTATTAATAGGCGTGAGGAGGCGGTTCACGGCGCATGGCGGGGAGACCCCCTCCATAGAGGAATCCCTAAAGGACTTCCTGGAGGGGAAACAAGGAAGTTGATGACTAAGACCACTGCTGATGAGTGATGACGGTACAAAGCGCTGATGCCGGGCCTAGGCAGCGCTGCTGGCCGTAACGGTCTCAGCCTCTCCGGCTCCGGCTAGGGCAGATACCTTGTAGTTCTTGGTCCACAAGGCCACCAAGAACGTCAGTCCCATCATTATCATGCCCGTCATGAATATGTAGTTGAACGCCGTGGAGGAGGGCAGCACCGCTATGGGGATGATGTTGCCATTGAATAGCGTGAAGTAGACGGTCTCGTACGAATCCATTATCACAGTGGATATGACTGGCCCGGTGGAGCTGCCGAGGGTCCTTATCAACGTGTTCATGCCGATCCCAATGCCGTGCGCGTCCTCAGGCACTGATACAGCAACCATGTTGACCAAGGGAACAATGATGAATATCAGCCCCAGCGATGCCACGACGGTATCCTCCACCAATGCCAGCGAGGATCCCCTGTTAACCATCATTAAGTAGAATCCCAATGCCCCAATCAAGGAACCAGCCATCAAGACGGGCTTCGGCCCGCTCTTGGCCACTATCCTGCCGACGAATGGGCCCACCAATGCCATGGTCAACGCGACGGGGCTCATCAATAAGCCCGTCTGTATTATTGAGAGTCCAAGTCCGTACGGGGCGGGCAGCTGCGCGTAATACGTTATCGCTATGAATATGAGGAACATGCCTATCCCGGAGATGAGCCCGGCCAGGTTGGACACCATTACATTCCTTATCCTGAATAGATCTAGTTTTATGAGGGGCTCCGCCTTCCTCCTCTCCACAAACACGAATGCGGTGACAAGCGATAATCCGAGCAAGAGAAGCGCGAGCTGCGGAGCGCTGGCCCAGCCGGAGTTGGGTCCCTGCGTCATATAGACGAGCACCGAGGCCACTCCCCCGCCCAGCAACGCGGCGCCCACGTAATCAACGCTCTCCCGACTCTTAATGTCGGTCTCCTTCAAGTACTTGAGCGATATGAAGAACACTATCAAGGATAATATGAAGGCCGTGTGGAAGGCGTATTGCCACCCGAGGTCCTGAACTATGTAGGAGCCTATCAGGAGCCCCAGCGCGGGCCCTATGGCTAGGGTACCGCTGAGTATTCCCTGGGCGAACGCTATTCGTTCCCGCGGGAATATATCAGTTATTATAGCGATCGCTATGGGGAACACCGCGTATCCCAGTCCCTGGATGGCCCTTGCCCCTATTAGGAACCCGATGGATGGGGAGAAGCCTGCCAAGCCCACGGCCACTATGTAGAACGCGACGGCCATCACGTACATCCTCTTCTTCCCGTAAACGTCGGCCAATTTTCCGAAGAGTGGGGAGGCCACCGCGCCAACTATTAAGTAGGCGGAAGTGACCCAGCCCACCGTGGTGGCGGTGGTCGAGAAGTCATCCTGTATCTTGGGCAGGGCCGGCACCACCATCGTCTCCACGTAATTTATGAGGACCAGCATCAACGCGAGTATGAGCAAGGTCCTGATGGCCTCCTTCCCATCCATGGAAAGCCGCCGATGCGTGCCTGAATAAAAACATTTCGAAATCGATATTTTTTCAGAACGAGTCGTCGGTCAATGCATGGATTCGAGTTTATCGTGGGTATCCCTATATCCGATTTTCGTCGCCACGTTTTTAAATAGTTAATTTATTAAGTTTCATGGATGGAATGAGATATTTAAGGATAGGGATGACGGGGGTTCTCGGCTCCGTCCTGGCCCTTGGGGCAATGACGTTCGGCGAGAAAAACGTCTGGAAGCTGGGCGGCGTCGATCAAGAACTGGCCAACAAGATGGTGAAGCGATCCATAGATGCCGGCATAAACTTCTTCGATACGGCGGATGTCTATGACGAGGGGAGGTCCGAGGTCCTGCTGGGCCGGGCTTTGGGTGAGTATAGGGAGCAGGTGTTGATAGCCACGAAGGTCAGGGGAAGAACGGGGCCCGGAGTCAACGAGACCGGCCTGTCGAGACACCACATTAACGTGGCCGTCAAGAAGAGCCTGGAGCGGCTTGGAACTACTTGGATCGACTTTTATCAATTCCATGGATGGGACTCCTTAACTCCCATAGAGGAGGCGGCTCAGGCAATGCAGAGGTTGGTGGATGAGGGGTTAGTCAATTACCCCGGCGTGTCCAACTTCGCGGCTTGGCAAATGGCCGTGCTACAAACCATCAGCCAGGAGAGGGGGTACGCCAGGTATGAGACGGCTCAGATGAATTACTCCCTATTGAACAGGGATATAGAGCACGAGGTACTGCCGTATATGGAGCACAGCGGCATGACGTTGCTGGTCTGGAGCCCGCTTCACGGCGGCATACTCACCGGCAAGTACACGGACTACGAGAAGCCGCAGCCGGGCACTAGGATGGGTAACAGGGGCTTTTTCTTTCCTCCATTCGATCCAGGGCTGGCTAAGCGAGTGGTGGATAAGCTGAGGGAGATAGCGAAGGAGCAGGGAGCAACGCCTGCCCAAGTGGCTATTGCTTGGCTGCTCTCCAAGAAATTGATAGTGATAGTGGGGGCTAGGACAATGGAGCAGCTGGAGGAGAACTTGGGGGCCATTAACGTCAACCTAACGTCGAAGCAATTGGATGAGTTGAACGAGTTGACAAAGCCGAGGCCCCAATACCCGGGATGGATGATAGAGCGGCAGAACAAGGATAGGCAAGTATCCATAATAATTTAGGTCCTCCAGGAATGATTCTCGCGCCTCGCTTGAAGAAGATGGTTTATTGAGCTAGATACTCAATGGCTCGGGGCCCTGCCATGCGGTAGAGAAGTAGTGGATTCACATCTTCACAATCGCGTAGTTTATGCCAAGCCACGCCGCGAAGAAAGCAAGCAGGAACAGCTCGTCGACGTCCGTGAATATCTCCACCCCCCACATGGTTCCCAGGCTGAACAGCAGCGATGATAGGACGAATTTCAAGTGGGGAAGCCTTATCCTGGCTATTTGGTCCTTCAAGGCTATGGTTAATAGAACCACGGCCCCCGCCGCTATCAAGGTTCCCAGCAATGCCGATGAGTAGCTCTTGGGTATGAGCGCTATTATGACGAGCGCCGCCTCCAGTGCCTCCGTGGCGGACACCGCCAGCACCACTCCGACCCCCTCCTTCTCCTCCTCCCCATGCCTTCGGATCCCTTTGAAGTACCTCCGACTGCTCCTAAGCAGTCTATAACCGAAATAGAAAAGTATTGCGGCGGACACCGCCAGCACGTACCTTAGTGGAAGCAGCACTATGTACTTCCCCACTGTGAAGGTAGGTATTAACACCAGGGCGACGCCTATTATGGAGTAAGCTATGGGCCTCAAGCCCTTATACGTTGCCTGGTATATGGCCGTCACGGCCCCCGCCTCCGACAGCTCCAATAAGCTTATGCCCAGCGCAGCCAGGAAAATGCCGACATCCATGCGAGCCCAAAGCCAATCCGAGTTTTTAAGCTATTTTATGAGTCATCACCGTGGGCAACTTCTGCCAGATTCTATGAATGATATAGTTGACAATCAACATGGCTCTCCCAAGGTCATCATTGATTGCGCATCTCGGTTCACGTGGGCGCATGTTTTTAAGAGGCGCCGGTTTTTAAGGGTAAATGGCGGTTCTCACGTTAGCGTTAAGGCAGGATTTAGGAGGCGGGGGGTCGCTGGGATTGGCGTGGAATGGGGTCGCTGCCCGCGGTGAGGGACCGCGTTGGGCCGCTGGGGTGGTTTCGCGGTGAAGGTTAGGGTTATGGATGTGTACTTCGAGGCCGCTCATTATACAGGCTTCAGCGATGAGTATAATTATCTGCATGGGCATACGTATAAGATAGACGTGGAGTACGAGGCGGAGCTGGGCGGCGGGGATTACTTGATGGATTTCGAGGCGATTAACTCAGTGGTTCAAGGCGTGGCGAGGCGGTGGAATTATAAGTTGCTGGTGCCGGAGGGAGACGTTGGCCGAATAGAGATAAGGGCTCCGTTCAAGGTGGAGATTAAGCCGGTGAGGGGTAGGTACGCCACTGCCGAGGTTATTTGCAGGCAGTTGCTGGAGGAGGTCAGGGGCGGGATTGGGCGGAGCGATGGCAGGCTCTCCCTCACCGTGTGGGAGGGGCCCAGGTACGCGGCTCAATGCAGCGAGTAACGCGTTGTGGCCCGGCTAAGGTCATTGCGTGGAGGCGGCGGTTTATTCTTTAAGTACTGGCCCTACCTGATTAATTGGGGATTTCATGGATGTCGTCAGCAATGCGGAGGTGATAAGGATACCCGTGGTGAAGTGGGTGGGGAATGATGGGGTTAGGATGATGAGCGAGGCGGCGTTTCTCAAGGCGCTCCACCCGGTTAGGATAAACATATTGAGATTGATAAACTTCGGCGTGACGAGGCCTGTGGACATGATTCAAAAGCTCAAGGTACCCCGCTCCACGCTGTTTCACCACCTATCCGAGCTGCTGGGGTCGGGCTGGGTAATGGATAGGAACGGCGAGTATGGATTGGCGGCCAGCGTTTACCTGGCTTATAGAGTGAGTGGTGAGGATGGGAGCCTCTCCATCAGGATGATAAACAACATGGGCGCGTTCGTGGATTACAAGACGGGCTTCATAGTGGTGACGGGGAAGGAGCCCACCATAAACTGCGTCAGGTGTCCCTTCATAACTCAATGCACTAATGCATTGAGGTCCCTTGAGGATAAATTCAACGTAACTATAACGTCAAGGACGCCGGCCGAGGCGTACGTGGAGCTGCTCAGCAATTGGATGAAGGATAAGCTAGCCAAGCTTCTCAGCGATGGTTTTCTAGACATAAGGGAAGAGAGACAGCCGCGAGGCGGTCGAGATGGTAAAGCGGTTAGTTTCGCTAGTGATTAGAACCGCTCCCTAACCAGCTTGACGACTTCGAGCGGCGTCTTGGCGACGGGCACCCCGGCTCCCCTGAGAGCCTCGACCTTGCCGGCGTATGTGCCCATCCCCATGGATACTATTGCCCCGGCGTGCCCCATCCTCTTTCCGGGGGGAGCCGTTCGTCCAGCTATGAAGCCCACCACGGGCTTAGTTATCTTGCCCTCCAGTATAGCCTTGGCCAGTCTCTCCTCTGCGTCGCCCCCGATCTCCCCCACGGCAACTATGAGCTTTGTCTCGTCGTCCTTCTCGAACATCATGGCCGTCTCCACAGTGTCTATGCCCGTCACGGGGTCTCCCCCCACTCCCACCACCGTGCTCTGCCCGAAGCCGGCCTGCGATAACAGGAAGGATAGCTCGTACGTCAAGGTGCCGCTCCTGGATATTATGCCTATGGGTCCCTTCCTATTGTATATGCTGTTGGGCAGTATCCCGACCTTACTAATGGTGGGGCTTATGACGCCTGGGCAGTTGGGGCCAACTATGGTTGTTCCCCTGTACTTGGCGTAATTGACGAATTTCAACGCATCGTGTATGGGGATGTGCTCGGTTATTACCACGACCAAGCCCACGCCTGCGTCTATGGCCTCGAACACCGCGTCGGCGGCGAACTTGGCCGGGACGAACACTATGGAGGTATTGGCCCCTGTCTTGGCCACCGCCTCCTCCACGGAGTCGAAGACGGGCACCCCAGCGACGGATTGTCCTCCCTTGCCCGGCGTGACTCCCCCAACCACCTTAGTTCCGTATTGAAGCATGTACTGCGCGTGCCTGGAGCCCTCGCTGCCGGTTATTCCCTGCACTATTACCTTGGTGTTGGAGTTGACGAGTATCATTTGCCGTCACCCCTTATAGCCTTCATCAAGTCCTGCACCGCCTCCTCGGCCGTGTCGTATATTTTAATGTTTAGCGGGGCCAGTATCTTCCTACCCTCCTCCTCGTTGGTTCCCTTAAGCCTTATGAATATGGGCTTGGAGACGCCCACCTCCCTTATGGCCTCCGTCACCCCATACGCCACCTCATCTCCCCTGGTTATGCCGCCGAATATGTTGATCAACACCGCCTTTATCCTGGCGTCCTTCAGGAGCAGCGTCAAGGCCGACTTCACTATATCCCTGCTGGCGCCTCCGCCTATGTCCAGGAAATCCGCGGGCTCCCCGCCGTACTCCTTCACCAAATCCATTGTTGCCATGGTCAAGCCAGCTCCATTGCCTATGATACCTATGTCGCCAGGCAGCTCCACATAATGGAAGCCGGCCGCCCTCGCCTCAAGCTCTTCCCTGGTCAAGTCTCCCTCCTCCTCCACGTTTATATCGCCGTGCCTGAACAAGGCATTATCATCGACCATTATTTTCACGTCTATCGCGATGAACTTTCCATCCTCAGTCAAGGCAAGCGGGTTTATCTCCACGAGCTCGGCATCGTAATCCATCATTACTTGATACATAGCATACACTACCTTGGCGAACTCCTTCGCCTGGGCTCCCTGGATCCCCATGAACTTGATCAACTCGTTAACCAAGTAATCCCGCAGGCCGGCGAATGGATGGAACCCGCCCCTGAATATCTTCTCCGGGTGCTCCTTGGCCACCTCCTCTATGTCTATCCCACCCTCCGGCGACGCCAGTATTAGGTACCTCTCATTCGTCCTATCCACGGTCATAGATATGTAGTACTCCTTCTTTATGGGGGACCCCTCCTCCAACAAAACCTTTTTTATGGGGAAGTCCTGGATCACCTTGCCCAAGTACTCCTTAGCTATGGCCCTCGCCTCATCAGCGTTATTGGCCTTCTTGACGAGCCCCATCTTAGCCCTGCCAGCGAAGGGGACCTGCGCCTTAACGAAGACCGGATATTTGAGCCCTTGTCCAATCTGATCCGGAGAACTTATTACCATGCCTCTCGGCTTCTCAACGCCATACTTATACAATAAATCCTTACCTTTATATTCCAGCAACCTCATGCCGTAACGCGGATTACTTGAGTAAAAAAATTTTACCGCCATGGGTCCTAAGCAAGCCCATGAGGCCGATCCCCCTCAGTAAGAACCAAGTCCTAGACAATGCTGCGAAGCCGCTTACATTCAGCAATCTCACAACTAGATTCAGGCTGTCTTACTGAGTGTCTTGCTTTTTTCCTTGAAAATCGGCTCTCCCTTATTTTCAGTTTTTAATGAGGCTGGGCCCGGCGCCTTGAGCCGCTCCTTGAAAAAAGCACGTTGCTCCACGCCCCCAGAGCGGTTTTCCAAGGCAGAAAAACAAAAACCACAAGAAACAGAAACAAACAAAAAACTTAAAAAAGACCACCCAAATAAAAACTTACAGCAGAATCTACAAAAGAATTGAGAGGAGCTTAAACGACCCGAGGTTAGTCGGGTCGTCATCAGGCAGAATCTACAAAAGAATTGAGAGAAGTCTTCACTGCATTCATAGATGGATGCAGTGGGGGCAGGCAGAATCTACAAAAGAATTGAGAGTCAGCGTGGTCTTCCCGCTCCCGCTCATTCCCAAGAGCAGAATCTACAAAAGAATTGAGAGACGGATGGATTGGTGGCGACGCAGCCCGTCAATAAGAAGCAGAATCTACAAAAGAATTGAGAGTAGTCTGCCATGCTAATAATTCTATTTTCGAACGGAAGCAGAATCTACAAAAGAATTGAGAGATTACTTCTTTTTCCTTCATAAACTCCACCATTATTTCCAGCAGAATCTACAAAAGAATTGAGAGGGTTCATTTGTTTCTATAATTCTCATTCTGTTGGTCAAGCAGAATCTACAAAAGAATTGAGAGTATCCTCGCCCTTGACGGTGGAAACGCTCTATAAGGATAAGCAGAATCTACAAAAGAATTGAGAGAACAAGCGGCTGGGTACTCCATGTCCCAGCCGTTGCGTTAGCAGAATCTACAAAAGAATTGAGAGTTAACCTCTTTATTCTCCTCCATATCGCGAATTGATAACTGCAGAATCTACAAAAGAATTGAGAGGTAATGCCCTTAGGGCTAGCCGCTCTCTCCCACCGCAGCAGAATCTACAAAAGAATTGAGAGTTGCACTTCGCCTTTATTTTCCCCAGCGGTGGGATGGTTGGCAGAATCTACAAAAGAATTGAGAGTCTTTGGATCCATTCATGGACGGCTTTGCCGCGGAACATAGCAGAATCTACAAAAGAATTGAGAGTGAATGGCGTGGCCGGGTCGTATGCTTATCGCGCGGCCCGCAGAATCTACAAAAGAATTGAGAGCTAGCCCTAACCCCATCCTCCACAAGCCTAGCCGCCTCCAGCAGAATCTACAAAAGAATTGAGAGGGATTTACCCGCATTATAGCTAGCAACTCCCTTGCCTCCCTGCAGAATCTACAAAAGAATTGAGAGTTAGATGTGGCGATTAGGACGCGTTTCCCTACTCTTCTCAAGCAGAATCTACAAAAGAATTGAGAGGGGAATCCGCACGGGCATTTCCCTGCCAAAAAATCTTGCAGAATCTACAAAAGAATTGAGAGATCAGGCAGTTGGCGAAGGAGGAAACAAACACTTTAGACCGCAGAATCTACAAAAGAATTGAGAGTCAACCACGACCTCACCGTTGCGTTCACTGAGCTTCCTAACGCAGAATCTACAAAAGAATTGAGAGTGGCGGCGTCGAGTCGAGTATTATACCTCCTAGCCGTCAGCAGAATCTACAAAAGAATTGAGAGTCTTTAATGATATTTTTTCCCCACACGTTTTTCCTTTCAGGCAGAATCTACAAAAGAATTGAGAGAGAGTACAGGGCTAGTCATTCCTCACTGGATTAAATATGCAGAATCTACAAAAGAATTGAGAGATCGAGACCAACTTCATCAACGCGTTCGGCATGACAAGCAGAATCTACAAAAGAATTGAGAGCTCCACACAGGCTCATCAACCGGCGCGTACCTAAACTCCGCAGAATCTACAAAAGAATTGAGAGCCTCATTAATCAAGTTGAGCAGCCTCGTTGGGTCCCCGCGGCAGAATCTACAAAAGAATTGAGAGACCAAACTCGTGGCTTATAGGCAAAACACCACACCTTACCATGCAGAATCTACAAAAGAATTGAGAGTAGTAGATCTTGGCAAGAAATAAATTATCCCCCAGTTCAAGCAGAATCTACAAAAGAATTGAGAGGTGTAAGAACTTGGTGTAGACGTATTCAAAAGAGCAGAGCAGAATCTACAAAAGAATTGAGAGAGTAAGTGGACGTAGTCGGGCGCCTCATCCACGCCGCCCCCGCAGAATCTACAAAAGAATTGAGAGCGCCGCTCGACATGAGCGACGCGGCGGTGACGTACCTGGCGCAGAATCTACAAAAGAATTGAGAGTTTAAGTGGATGTCCACCATTCTCTCGCACGTCAATGGCAGAATCTACAAAAGAATTGAGAGTTATTGCACCACCTCCACTTTCTGTTTCTGAGTTCTTAACGCAGAATCTACAAAAGAATTGAGAGGCTCTATGATGACCTTAAATGGATTGTGGGTGTCGCCGCTGCAGAATCTACAAAAGAATTGAGAGAAATCCACGCCGTAGAGTTTCAAGGCGTGGAAGTCGGCAGAATCTACAAAAGAATTGAGAGTGTACCCCAGCAGCCTGATCTCCTTCGCCATTCTTCTGCAGAATCTACAAAAGAATTGAGAGTGGTGAATTTCCCCACCAGGCATGAAAAATTCTCACCGCAGAATCTACAAAAGAATTGAGAGTCTCACGATCTCGTTCGTGCGACGGAAGCCCTTCATTGTGCAGAATCTACAAAAGAATTGAGAGTTTTTCCCCTCGGTGCCCCAGTTGCAGGCCTTGCGGCGCGCAGAATCTACAAAAGAATTGAGAGAGGATTAGAGCGGCTGAATCGTGTAAGCCGTCTTTAACCCCGTCCGCAGAATCTACAAAAGAATTGAGAGCATTTTAGTCATCACGTAATCAAGAACATCAGGACTCAAGCAGAATCTACAAAAGAATTGAGAGACCCATGAATGTTTTTCATCGACACGGAGCCACTACTAGCGCAGAATCTACAAAAGAATTGAGAGTGGGTGACTCACTAGACGAGCAGGTGGGGATATACGCCACCGCAGAATCTACAAAAGAATTGAGAGTTATGAGAGCACAAGTAATTGCCTATTTTCCAGCCATGAACATGCAGAATCTACAAAAGAATTGAGAGCGGCACTCCGCCCTTAAGTCAGTCCAAAAAGCGTTTCGCAAGCAGAATCTACAAAAGAATTGAGAGCTACTGACCATGATCATTGGTAGACCGGGCTTTATTGGCGGCAGAATCTATAAAAGAATTGAGAGTTTGCAATAGCGACAACCAGCGCCTTCGTTTCCTCGGCGCCGCAGAATCTACAAAAGAATTGAGAGCTGCATAACTGATTGTCTTAAAATTAATACCTTGGTATTGCAGAATCTACAAAAGAATTGAGAGAGGGCTTGCCCGTCGATTTCAGCGTTGACTTGAGCGACTGCAGAATCTACAAAAGAATTGAGAGTAAGAAACCCAGAACGTGATTTCGACGACACTATAATTGTCGCAGAATCTACAAAAGAATTGAGAGTTGTATTCAATATTTTTCCCATATTCTTTTGTCTTTCAGGCAGAATCTACAAAAGAATTGAGAGCGTAGTACAGAGGGTAGAAGAACGCGATGAATAAGCCCTGGGCAGAATCTACAAAAGAATTGAGAGACCCACTCAAGTCCCCAAGTCGCTGGATCGGCATACCCAGGCAGAATCTACAAAAGAATTGAGAGTATTATTTCCCATAACGTCTCACACTTATTTGTTGAAGCAGAATCTACAAAAGAATTGAGAGAGTCCTTCATAGCGATGCTGGGGTTGGACTGTAAAACCAACGCAGAATCTACAAAAGAATTGAGAGACTACCTCGGCCACTTCAACACGGTTTATGACATGGATATGCAGAATCTACAAAAGAATTGAGAGAGTAGTACCACGTCCGTGCTTGGACGAGTCTTGTCAAACGCAGAATCTACAAAAGAATTGAGAGGTTAATGATCGCGGCGAGTTGGTTGATAGGCTCCCATACGCAGAATCTACAAAAGAATTGAGAGTCTAAGTAGGTGTAGGCGTTGTTTATTTGGTTCGTGGTTTGCAGAATCTACAAAAGAATTGAGAGTCGATAGTGGCGACGAGGCTGGCTCCCGGACTGGGCAAGGCAGAATCTACAAAAGAATTGAGAGGTTGACTGATGACGATATCACGTCGTTATTCGATCAAGCGCAGAATCTACAAAAGAATTGAGAGTATGTTCATACCAGTTCGTAGCTCCCCTGAATACAAAAGCAGAATCTACAAAAGAATTGAGAGTTGATAATTATGATCATTGGTTACTTCATGAGGAAATCACCTAGTCTTTAAATTGTTTAGTGATAAAGGCGAGGGCGAACTTCGCCTTTTAAGGCGGGGCTAGGTTTTTAGGCTGGCATCCACGCCCTTATTCGTCCCTCCCTTGGTTAACTCTAGAGAATGGGGGGCTGGGGCCGACTCACCCCAGCAATACCGAGGGAGGGAGACGAGTAGCGCCCATTAAAGGGGCGTAACCCCTGAGACCTCGGGGAGCCCTCGCCCTTTAGGGCGGGGAGGAGGTCAGTTACGGGGCTTCTTTGCGTTAAATATTTGAAGGTTTTGTGCGGCTTGATGGGTGGTCTGATTTATATGCTGATGCCGTTACCCCTTTACGCGTGAACGGGAGGGACTTGGCGCTCAGGTTGTTGGTGGAGCTGGCCAAGTATCATAGGATACAGGGAAGCAGTGGCTTGGAGGATGCCGCCGAGCTGATAAAGGATAGATTGGATGAGTTGGGAATTCCAAGCGAGATAATCCATTATTATTATAACAGGGAGTATGATAAGTTTAAGGCCCCCATTGGTTGGGACTTAGAGTATGGGGAGCTGGAGTGGGGCGGCCGCAAGATAACCACTGACGATACTCCCCTCCTGGTGGTGGCTCACAGTCCGTCCGGTGAGGCCCGTGGCGTTGCCGTGCATGTTGGTGATGGCGAGGGGTCCATGATGGATGTGGAGGGGAAGATAGTGATGGCGAGGGGGAATCCATACGTTGTTTATAGAAATGCAGTTGGATCCGGCGCGGCGGGTCTCCTACTTTATAGGGAGAACGCGCCGGGCGATGCGTTTCCCTACATGGGCCTATTCCTAAAGGAGGAAGAGAGGGGCATTCCCGTCATGTCGATTCCAAGGGAGTTGGTCGATGAGTTGGCCGGCAACGTGGTCTCAATGGTGGTTCAAAGCCACTTCAGGCCGAATGCGAAGATGCCCGTGATAATTGCCGGCGATGACGAGGCTAAGGTGGGCGTGATAAGCCATTATTGCCATCCCTATGAGATGTATAATGATAATCTAAGCGGCACGGTGGCCAACATATTGGTTGCTAAGCAGGCCCGCGCGTTTCACCTATTCGTGCCGGAGTACTGGGGCTCCTTTGCATACATGCTGGATAGGGGAGGCAAGTTGGCTCAGGAATCCTTCGTCAATCTAGACATGGTGGGGGAGAACCAGAGCGTGACGGGCTCCACCTTGATACAGGTAAATCCGCCTCACTTCACTATGACGCCGCTCGAGGCCTTCATATATCGATCGCTTAGGTCCGTGTTCACGGTCGACACGTTCGGCGGCTCCAGCAAGGTGTGGGGGATAAGAATGGACATGGCCAACTACGAGGCTGGCAGCGATCACGACGTGCTGTTGGCGTTCAGGGTGCCAACCGTGATGTTGAATCAATGGCCGGATAGGTTTTACCACACGAATCAAGACACGTTGGATAAGGTTAGCTTGGAGATGCTCACTGGAATAGCCTCCGCCGTCGCTAAGAGCGTGAGGGAGTACGGGGAACGCGACAGCGAATTGGTGGGTAATTACATAGAGCTGAAGAACGCCAGGCGGCGAATAGACGGGGTCCCGCGATCGATTGCCAGCACGGGGGGCGGTCGCGTGAAGAAGCTCTTCCGGGGCCCCATAATGGACCAGCAGGTATTGGCAAATACTTGGATAATGGATGTGCTAAATGAGGGCGCGAATAGATCGCTATTCCTATCCCTAATACCCATAACCATGGAGTATGCCGATGATGTGGGCTCCATAACCAACATGGTGGCTAACGAGTACCCCGGAGTCAGCCAGGAAATGATAAATAGGTATATAACCACGCTGGAGGAGCTGGGTATGGTGAAGCTAAGCGATTGATCTAGCTCGCCATTTCTCTTAAACACTCCTATGCTCTTCTTATCTCGGTTTTTCGGCCTATAGATGACGGTGGACTCTGAAGCGTGATGCCGACCCTGTGGGGGCGCTTGAAGTGAGAGGAACCCGCGATGGAGTCAGGATCCCCGCCATTAATGACGGGTAACCAGCGTTGAAATCCGCCTGAGGGATATCGATATTAATGGGCGCCTCCCCCGCTTGGACATGCTCCTCATTCGGGAGGATGAGGTATTCTCCCTATTGGGCTTTGATGAGGCGATAGAGGCGGTGGAGGACGGCTTCAAACTAATGGGTCTCGGGCAGGCGGTGAACACCCCGAGGAGGCGAACCATTATGCCCAATGCCGTGCTTCACGTGCTCCAGGGCTCCGTGCTCGGCAATTACGGCGTGGCCGGGCTCAAGGCGTACCTCAGCACCAAGCGAGGGACTAGGTTCGTTGTTTTATTGTTTGGTTTAGAAGAGGGGGAGCCCCTAGCAGTTATAGAGGCGGATTGGCTGGGCAGGGTGAGGACTGGCGCTGCGTCGGCGGTGGCCGCCAGGCACATGGCTAGAACAAACGCGGAGGTCCTGGGCCTCGTCGGCACGGGCGGGCAGGCCAGGACGCAGTTCGAGGCCTTGTCTAGGGTAATGAAATTGAGGTTAGTTAAGGTAATGAGCAGGTCCAGGAAGCACGCGGAGGACTTCGCCAGATTCGTGGGCTCGAGGGGCTTCGATGCAAAGATAGTCGATGATTACGGAGAGGCATGCGACGCGGACGTGTTGGTGACGGCCACGAACTCCAAGGATCCATTCATAGATGGGAAGCGGCTGGCCAGTGGGATCCACGTGAATGCGGTTGGGAGTAATTGGCCGAATAGGGCTGAATTGATGCCCAGCGCAGTCGAGAGGGCCGCAGTCATAGCGGTGGATGATGTAGAGCAGGCGAAGCTTGAGGCCGGGGACTTAATAATGGCTGGCATAGATTGGTCCAGGGTGGTGGGGCTATCCGAAGTGGTTCTGGGCAGGGTTAAGGGGAGGCCAAGCGATGACGCCGTAACCATCTTCAAGTCCATGGGGATCGCCGTGGAGGATTTAGTCGTGGGAAAGCTGGTGTACGAGAAGGCGTTGAAGAAGGGCATGGGGATTGAGGTTGAATTTAAGGGATTCCACGCATTTCAAACTTAATGACTCACTAAGAATAATAAAATGAGAACACCCATAATTAAGCGGAATCCCCCACTCATCGTTCTCGCTCTCGCCTGAGACCCCGTCCGTGAGGGCGGTAGGTATAAATTAGAGTGGGTGTGAAGTGGGTAGGGGGATGTTTCCTCCCTGGGCATGTTGCCCACGAGGATAGCCCGTGCCTTAAGGGGAGGCGCGGGTCGGGGGCTCGTAAACGCCCTGAAGGGGGAGTGAAGGCGCGCCGCGAAGGCCGCCGGAAACACTCAAAGCCACGCCCGCAAGGACGGGGCAGTTTACTGGCGGCGAAGCGTGTTTATCGGTTCTACCTTGTCTCCGCGCCCTACTGCTTTGACTCGAATTAGGGGGATTAATGATTGGCGCCGGGGCCGGGATTTGAACCCGGGCCCCCTTTCGGGGACGGGATGACTTGCCCAAGGGTCTCGAGTCCCGCGCCTTGGGCCGCTCGGCCACCCCGGCTTGGGTTGTCGTTAATTGGTGGTTTTTAATTTTATCCTTACTGCGTTACCAATTATTGGACACGCACTTCAATGCTAGGAATCGGCTCTCCCCACCATATATGCCCCAAACGCCGCTCCCCACAGCAGCGCGGGGTATACTATCATTCGCTCCATTCCCCCGGGCCCCAGGCCTAGGTAATGGCCGGTCACGTAGAGGGCAAGCGAGGATAGCGTGAGCAAGCCCAGTATTATGGAGATTATGTTCATGGGGCTGCCCTGTAGCTTGTATGATGCTATGGCGGCGAGTCCCCCGAATAGGAACACTATTAGGGCGGAGATTGAGTGGAGGCTCCCCGTGTATTCCGGGAATAACCCCACCATGATCGCGCCCACGCCCGATATGGCGAATAGTGATGGGAACAGCTTGGGCCCCTCCCTGGGCATTGCCATTATGATGGATGCCGCTATTATCGCGATCCCGAGCAGAATTATTGATGTGTTGAATATCGTGGAGGATGGTTGGATTATCCTGCATGAGCCGGCCCTGCACATGGCGCCGAGATCGCTTATGTAGTTATTGGAGACGCTGTAGCCGGGGAAGAGGAACTCAGCCACGTTCATCGCGAAGATGAATCCAAGGGAGCCCACCAGCAGCAGTAGCCCGAATACTTTATTATTATTCATGTCAATAATCCCGGCTCTAATTATTTAAATATTACATTCACCGTAATATAATACAATAATTATTATGTTGCCAAGATATAGGCATTTATAAAACGTGAAGGTCAATATGATCGACGCGGACCCCCCGAGGTAAAGCTATTTAACGCGGATCTGCCCGCTTCATTCCATGCTCGATGACTTGATAAGGGAATTAAAGGGCAGGGTGGCTGTCATGGGGGAGGCGTGGCTTCCGCTGATCGCGCCGGCGGTGTACATAACGGGCGATTACGACTTAGCGGTCACTAAATACTTGAGGGAATTCGAGGTCGTGGGCAGTGAGGTGGTGATAGCCGCCGGCTCCCGGTTGCCTTTCAGGCAGCGGGCCTTCGACGAATTTATCGCGCACGCGGCATTCAATAATCCAGCCACTGTGACGGCTGAGGTGGGGGAGGCGCTCAAGGCGTGTAATGAATTGATTATAATCGGCATACAAAGCGATAGGGGTTGGGTATCCACCCCCCTCTTCAACAGCAGCTTGGTGGTCATAAGGAATAAATTGCTGGAGCTGGCCAGGGAGCACGGCTCCAACGTGGTGGAGTTCCCGGAGTACTTCGTGATCAAGATAAGGAATTAATAGTGCAACCAATCCAATAATGAGTTAATCATTTAGGAAGCGGCGAAGAATGGGAACTAAGAGGATAAATATGGCGGCGGGTGAGGATCGGGAATGGCTCTGAAACATACTACATAGTTACTGTTTTTCATAGATGGTTTGCCCCTCACTTATATTGTGGGGTCGATGTTCGTGAGATGATTTAAGAGCTTCAAATGCGTTCATTGACATGGTTCACGCTCTTAACGAGGAGGTGGAGGGTGGGTATATGCTGCTCGCTAGGTGATGCGCCGCTGGAGGCCCTGAGTCGCTTGAAAGGATGGGGCAGCCCGTCTCTAGCTCCTCCCTAAATGTTAAAAACGCGTTCTACGGGAACCACGTGGTTTTATGAGTTGGTCGTTGCTGGAGGAGCTCAGGCACAGGCCGGACTCCATTAGGAGGATGCTTCAAGCCAGGGGATACGATGTAGCGTTGGTGGATGAATTCGCCTCTCTGGACCAGGAATGGAAGAGGGTTAAGGCGGAGGTGGATGAATTGAGGCATAGGCATAATGTCTTGACTAGGGAGGTGAGCAAGGCCCCCCCTGAGAAGCGGGCCGAGCTTATAGGGGAAGCCAAGAGACTGCTGGAGGAGATAGGGAGGGGGGAGGAGAAGCTGAAGGAGCTGGAGAATAAAAGAACCCTCCTGCTAGGCAGGCTTCCCAACCTGATCCACGACTCCGTGTACGAGGCGTGCAGGGCGGGCGCGGAGTCGACCCCCATCCACTACCATGGTAGGCCCAGGGTGTGGAGGGAATACGTCGATCAATTCAAGGAAAAGTACGGGGGCGTGGATCACGAGGTAATAGATTGGAAGCCGGTGGGCCACGCGGATCTCCTGGAGAACGTGTTGGGGTTGGGGGACACTCAGAAGGCTGGGGAGGTGGCTGGAAGCAGGTTCTACTACGTATTCGACGACGTGGTGTGGCTCGACTTCGCGTTAATACTGTACGCGCTCGACTTCTTGTCGAGGAAGGGGTTCCAATTGGTGGTGCCCCCCTACATGTTGAAGCACGAGGTGATAAGCTCCGTGATAGACCTTGAGGCGTTTAAGGACTCCATATATAAGATAGAGGATGAGGATTTATACTTAATAGGCACGGCGGAGCACCCAATAGCGGCTTACCTCCGTAACAGGGAGTTGCTGGAGAGCGACTTGCCGATCCTCATGGCCGGCTTCTCCCCCGCGTTCAGGCGCGAAGCGGGGGCCGTTAATAGGGACTTAAAGGGGATTTTCAGGGTACATCAATTCCATAAGGTGGAGCAATTCGTCTTCTCGCTGCCGGAGGAGAGCTGGAAGTGGCATGAGGCCCTCCTCGGCAATGCGAGGGAGATATGGGAGGGGTTGGAGATACCGTTCAGGGTGGTTCTCGTGTGCCCCGGCGACATGGGTAGGGCGGCGGCCAAGCAGTACGACTTGGAGGCGTGGATGCCGGCCCAGGGAACGTATAGGGAGATGGTGTCGTGCAGCAATGTGTTGGATTGGCAATCCGCGAAGCTGGGAATAAGGGTGTTGAGGAAAGGCATGAATAGGGAGTACGTGCACACCCTTAACAGCACGGCGATAGCTAGCACCAGGGCCATAACGGCGATACTGGAGAACAATCAACAGCCGGATGGCAGCGTGGTGATACCTAGGGTGCTCAGGAAGTACTTGGAGCCATTCCAGGCCGCGCCTAAGGACGTCATCCGCCCGCGGAGGGGTAAGGAGGGCCAGTCCTCGTCTAGCCCAGCTTCATCAATCCCTTAACGGCGTACTTGGGCATCTTGGCCGCCATGAACTTCGTCACGTCGCCGTACCAGGCCCTGCCGCTTATCAGCCTGACCAGGAGGTCCTTCACGTCGCCGCTGGCATACCCCGTGGCTCCAAGGAACCTGCTGAAGAACTGGGTGTCCAGGCCGTAAACGAAGAGGGATACGCGGCTGGCCAGCTCATTGTTTCGCAGTAGATTGCCTATCAGTCTCTCGTATATCACGCCGCCGTTCCTGACAGCCAGGTAGGCCGCGTACGCCGCCGCTATTCCCGTGTACATTGACTGGAATATGCCCTCGCCCGTCGTGGGGTCGGCCACCCCCAACGCATCGCCCGCCAGCATCACGCGCCCCACCACCGGCCTGAGGCTCTTGTAGGGTATCAAGTGGCCCAGCATCTTCCCAGCCTCAAGCCCCCACCCCGCCGCGTACTCCCCCAGTCGCGAGCCGTATCTCTGCTTCACTATGGAGCCCAGCCCCACGTCGTAGTACCCATCGGATTGAGGGAATATCCACGCGTACCCGAACCTCACGGCGGTGAAGTCGAGTAGGCAGGGAAGGTCGGCCGGCCCCCTCGCGATGCTCATCACCGCCGCGGCGCTGCCTTCGTTTATCAAGCCGAGGGATGCCGCTACCCTGGACGGCGCTCCGTCCGCCCCGATCACGATTTTGGATGAGTAGGCATGGCCGTCGCGGGTCATCACCTCCGCCCCGCCCCGTCCATTAATCACCTTAACCACCTCCCTGTTCTCATACTCGGCCCCCCTGGCGGTAGCCTCGTCGAACAATCGCTTATCTAGCTCCTCTCTCCTCGTCACACTTATCAAGGGCTCCTTGGACCTCAACGCGAATGTGCCTGCGTAGTTGGATACATACACCGTGCTGCACTCGCCCAGTATCAAGTCATCAACGCTAACCCCAAGCCAGTCCAGCAATTGCATGGTTTTGGGGGTCAGGCCACCGCCGCAGGGCTTGACCCTCGGGTGCCGTGCCTTATCCATAATCAAGACCTTGAGGCCTAGCTTGGCCGCCACCAGGGCCGCGGAGGAGCCCGCTGGCCCGCTTCCCACCACTATTAAGTCGTATTCCCTCATCTTGCCCTCCTCATCGTCAGGATCATTATTATGGCGCCCACGCTGGAGTATATGAACGCCATGTAGTAGCCCATGATGAAGAGGGCGATGGATAGAACTATGAATATGGCTGTGAGGATCTTCTCCATCAGCAGCCCATTGACTTGGAGCATTGCCTTGCTTCCCTTGGGCGTGTATATCCACTCCAAGTCCTTGAACATGGCCTCTATGTAGTGGTACAGTATGGCAAACGATATGGAGAAGCCCATCACGCTCATGGTGGCCAAGCTAATTATGGTGGTGTGGATCGGGTACCCCATCTTCCTGGCTGTGGCGATCATGAGCCCCAGGAAGCCCACCAGCAGCGCCATGTTTATCCCCTCCAGCACTAGGACGTAGAGGGGGGGCAGTATTATGCCGAACACGGATAGTATTATAGAGATGAAGATCGACAACCCGCCCAGGGAGAGGAGCGGGTACTTGGTGAGCCACAGCATGAGATCCATCTTGTCCACAATAGACATTTTGCTCCTCAATATCCGCCCTGCATACCTCCTCAGTATTATTGAGTCATTCGATGACCAGCGTATATTCTGCGCCTTCAACGCCATGTAGGTGCTGGTCACCTCGCTTACGGCGGTTACCTCCCGCATTATAGCCACCTTGCCGCCGCTCATCTTTATCTTGAGGGATAGATCCATGTCATCGGCGGTGCAGTGGCAAAGCCCGCCCACCCTCATTAAGGCCTCCCTCCTCACCACGAAGTTTGTCCCCATGACCATGGAGAACCCCCAATTACGCCTGCTGAGGAACCTCCCCAGTATTATTATCTCGTTGAACACATCATATACGACCTTTATGGCCTTGCTGGTGGCGGAGGGTATGGCCGGCCTCCCCCTATACACGGCCCCAACCATGTCGTACCCCGCCTCTATGTAGCTCACTGCGTGCTCCAAGTAGTCCGAGGGTACCTCGGTGTCGGCGTCCAGAACCATTATCAGCTCCCCGCGGGCCAGCTTCACTCCGTAATTTATCGCGCCTCCCTTATACCCCACCGGCCTCGTCCTGTTCACCGCGGCCATCTTGATCCCGTACAATTCGGCATACTTATCGACCAGCGATTTTATTTTGGAGAACGTCTCAGGCCCATCGTCGCTGACCACCAGTACTTCATACCTATCCTTTGGGTAGCTCAACCCCGTCACGTTCCTTATGGCCTTTTCCACCACGTCCATTGCCTCGTTCTTCACTGGAATTATGATGGATACAAACGGCCTCGTCCTTGGCCTTCCCCTCCCCTCGCCTCGATCGCTCCTGAATAGATAGACGCCGGAGTGCAGTATTATTAGGACCTGAATGGCGGATAGCGCCAATAACACGGAGTATATGGCATAGATTATAATGAGCATGGGAATCGCGTAGCCTGCTGGATGGCCAACCGCAACCCCAACGGGGGAGCTATTGTTGATGTATGTGCTTATGTTCTGCAACGTGTTCTTTTCCACGTCTATGTAGTGATTGAATTGGTAGAGAACCATGGTCATGTTGGAGCCAACCTTGTCCATCAATCCATCTAGGCTGCTCGTTATGTTGAGAGGCATTACTCGGTTTGTGCGAGCCACGGAGTTAAATAGTTTTTCAGCGGCCCAGCGATGAGTGGATAATCAACCCATAATTGCCGTTCATCCATATGAGTCTATAATGTGGAAATTCATTGTTGATGGGCCCGGAGGGACTTGAACCCCCGACCAACAGGTCTGGAGCCTGCCGCTCTGAACCTTGCTGAGCTACGGGCCCTCGCCGCTCCCTCGTTGTGGACTTTTTATTTTTTACCTTATTACGGGCCCTCGCCGCCCCTCGGCCGCTGGTTACACTGATTATACTTGAGATTAATATTTATTAAACCGTGGGTTTATTACACCCCATGAAGATATCCATTTCGATAATAAAGGCGGATATAGGCGGTCTTCCCGGCCATGCCTGGGTTCATCCCAAGATACTGGAGTATGCCTCGGATAGATTGGCTGGGGAGGTTAGAAGGGGATCCATAATAGATTACTTCGTGTTTAATGTGGGGGATGATATGAGCCTATTGATGACTCATGATAAGGGATTAAATTCTCCTGCCATACATGAGGCCGCGTGGAATATCTTCAGGGACGCGACGGAGTCGATAGCCAAGAAGGTGAAGCTATACGGCGCCGGCCAGGACTTGCTCAAGGACTCGTTCTCCGGCAACATAAGGGGCATGGGGCCGCAGATCGCCGAGATGGAGTTCGAGGAGCGGGGAAGCGAGCCCGTGATAGTGGTAGCTGCGGATAAGACCGAGCCCGGGGCCTTCAACCTACCGTTCTACAAGATGTTCGCGGATCCCTTCAACACAGCAGGCCTCGTGATAGATCCAGCAATGGCGGAGGGCTTCTTGTTCGAGGTGATAGACGTGGTGGATGCCAGGGTTTACCTGCTCAAGGCGCCGGAGGACATTTACAGGCTGCTGGGGCTGATCGGAACCCCAGGCAGGTACATAGTGAGGAGGGTTTACAGGAAGCGGGATTTAATGCAGGGAGCAGTGGCCAGCGTGGAAAGGCTTAACCTGATAGCGGGTAAGTACGTCGGCAAGGACGACCCGGTCGCCATAATAAGGGCACAGCACGGATTGCCGGCCGTGGGGGAGGTCCTGGAGGCCTTCTCCTACCCCCACTTGGTGGAGGGTTGGATGAGGGGGAGCCACGTCGGTCCGTTGACGCCGTCCAAATTCGTGCAATTCATTCCCGACAAGAAAATCGCGCTGGGGCCTAAGATGACCAGGTTCGACGGTCCTCCAAAGGTAGGCGCCCTCGGCTTCCAACTGCACGACGGTTACCTGGAGGGACCCGTCGACCTATTCGACGATCCCGCGTTCGATTACTCTAGGCAGACGGCCGCCGCCATAACGGATTACATTCGCAGGATGGGTCCAATAATGCCGCATAGGTTGCCGCCAGACGAGATGGAGTACACAACGCTATCCCAAGTGCTGAAGGAGGTCAGCTCCATGCCGCTCGACGATTATGAGAAGGACAGGGAAGGCGCGCTCAAGGCATTGATGGCGAGGACTGGGTCCACGGGTTAATGCCGTAAATACACAGCCTCCCCCTTAGACCCTCTACGTTTATATTCCTGGACGCACTCGCCGCCTCATGAAGTTGCCTATCCTGGTCATAAACATGAAGGCGTACCAGGAGGTGGTGGGGGAGGGAGCTATTCAACTGGCCAAGGCGGCAGACGAGGTGTCCAGGGAGACCGGGGCCTCTATAGCCGTTGCCCCCCCGCTTCCCCTCCTCAAGCCCGTGGTCGAGGCGGTGGAGATAGAGGTATTCGCCCAATCCGCCGACCCAGTGCGCCCTGGAGCCGCTACGGGCTTCACGCCGCTCGAGATGATAAAGGAAGCGGGGGCCCGCGGGGTCATCCTAAACCACAGCGAGCATAGGCTGTTGTTGAACGACTTGTCCTGGATGATAGGCCGCGCCAGGGATTTGGGGCTTGATCAATTGGTGTGCGCCCCGGATCCCGAGACAAGCGCTGCCGCGGCTGCGCTGTCTCCCACGGCTATAGCGGTGGAGCCCCCCGAGCTGATAGGGACAGGCAAGGCGGTCAGCAAGGAGAGACCGGAGGTGATATCGAGGACGGTGGAGCTTGTTTCGAGAATAAGCAAGGGCGTCCACGTGATAACGGGGGCCGGCATAGAGAGCGGGAGCGACGTGTCCGCCGCCCTATCCCTGGGGACGCAGGGCGTTCTCGTTGCCAGCGCGATAGTGAAGGCCAGAAACTGGAGGGATAAGATAACTGAGCTTGCGCTTCCATTGTTGGGGAAAAGATAATTGGCTTTCTTTCCAGAATGAAGAGGGGAATAGCCTCACTTCTGCTTCAATACGTTGCCGTACCTATCCCGCAGCGATTTCTTGTCTACCTTACCGGTGCTGGTGAGGGGAAGCTCATCAACTATTATCACCTTGTCCGGGAGCCACCACTTGGGTATTGCGCCCTCGCTCACGTACCTCTCCAGGTGGCGTATTATGTCTTCCTCCCTTAGCTGCTGCCCCTTCTTGGGAGTCACCAAGGCCACTGGTCTCTCGCCCCACTTGTCGTGAGGCACGCCTATCACTGCCACGGCGGCAACGCTTGGGTGAGTGGATATTAGGTCCTCAAGCCTCAGACTGCTTATCCACTCTCCCCCTGACTTTACCACGTCCTTCATTCTATCCACTATCTTGACGTAGCCATCGGGGAGCCTCACCGCGGCATCCCCAGTGTGGAACCACCCATTCCGCCAAGCGTTTCTCGTCTTCTCTTCATCTCCCATGTACTCCTTGAATATCCAGGGCGATCTAACCGCTATCTCGCCTATGGTCTTGCCATCCGGGGGAACATCGTTATCGTACTGATCCACCACCCGCAGATCCACCAGCGGCACAGGGAGCCCGGTCCGTATCTCAACCTCCTTCCTGCTCTCCCCGTCCAGGGAGGCGTGCTCCGGCCTTAGGTGCGATATTGTGAGTATGGGCGCGGTCTCCGTCAGCCCGTACCCGCTGATCACCGTCATTCCCCTGGCGACGGCTGCGTCCAATAGTCCCTTGGGCAGGGCCGCGCCTCCTATTATCATCTTGACGCCGCGCAGGTCGTACTTGGGGGAGTCGGGGTGGGAGAGGAGCGCGTATAGTATCGTTGGGACTCCGGCCGTGAAGGTGACCTTCTCCTCCGCGATCAATCTAAGCATGTGGCCCCACTCGAATTTGCCGGGATACACTATTTTCACCCCTGCCAGGGGTAGGGAGTAGGGCATTCCCCAGGCGTGGACGTGGTACATGGGGACGAGCGGCATCGCCGTATCTAGGTTCTTGAGCTCTATTGGCGGTTGAACCACCGCCCCTATCGTTGCCAGCGAGTGGAGCACAAGGCCCCTGTGCGTGTGGATTCCTCCCTTGGGCAGCCCGGTGGTTCCGGACGTGAACAGCATGGTGGCGGGGGTTCTCTCGTCGAGCTCCGGGAACGATGCCTCTCCCTGTTTGGCGGTTTCGTCATAGTAATTAAGCATCTTGACGTCGACGTGATCATCAGGTACTTTGTTTTCATCGCTCATGTATATCACGTATTTTATGGAGTTCACGTTGCCCATTATGGGTTTTAGGAGGGGTGAGAAATCGTCGATGTTGATGAACAACAGTTCAGGCTTGGCGACGTTCATTGTGTATATTATCTCCTGTGGGGCTAGACGTACGTTAACTGTAAAAAGCGTGGCCCCAATTGATGGTACCGCATAGTACAATTCCCCATACCTAAGCGAGTTCCAGTCCAGGACGGCCACCCTGGTGCCCGGCCGCCCCGCCTCGCCCCGCTTCGCTCCCAGCTCTAATAGCAATGAAGCTACTTGTCGAACCCTGTGATTGAATTGGGTATTTGTCAACATGGTGCGCCTTCCATTATATGGCCAATAAACTATCTCCCTATTGGGATATGATGACATTATGTAATTTAATATTTTGTCTATTGTTAGTTGATAGTCATAGTAGCTCATGTACCTAGTAGAAAAAGCACATTAATAAATGTTACTGCTCTACACTACATATAGGTAATATTTTTTAACTCAAATTAACCCCAAGTATTTGATAAGTATGGTATTTCCCTTCGATGGTCTGGGAGACTATCAATTAATGTTCAAGGCAGAACACGAGATGTTCAGGAAAGCCGTCCGCGAGTTCGTGGAGAAGGAAATAAGGCCCCTGGCGCAACAAATAGATGAGACAGATGAAGTGCCAAGGCCCCTGCTGGAGAAGATGGCGCAGCAGGGCTTCTTCGGGCTGCATTTATCGGAGGAGTACGGGGGGCAGGGCGGCGACACGATGATGACCGTGATATTAAGCGAGGAGATAGCAAGGGTGTCGCCCGCCGTTACGGTGGTGATGGGCACTAACGACCTGTTCTCGATACCATTATTGATATATGGTAATGAGGAGCAGAAGAAGAAATACTTGCCGCCCCTAGCCAAGGGGGAGAAGTTCGGGGCATTTGCCGCCACGGAACCATGCTGCGGAAGTGATGTGGCTGGATTCCAGACTAAGGCTGAGAAGAAGGGAGATAGGTGGGTCATAAATGGTAGAAAGATGTTCATAAGCAACGCGGACCTAGCGGACTACTTGATAGTGTTCGCCAGGACGAGCCCTCCCCCTGACAGGAGGAGGAGGTGGATGGGATTGACTGCCTTCATAGTCGAGAAGGGAACCCCAGGCCTTAGCTTGGGAATGAAGGTCCACAAGATGGGGCTTAGAGGCAGCCACACTTGGGAGGTAGTGCTGGATAACGTGGAGGTGCCCGACGAGAATAGGGTCGGGATGGAGGGCATGGGATTCCTGATAGCCATGGAGACCTTTGATAGGACCAGGATAGGCGTGGCCGCCCAGGGTCTCGGCATGGCCCAGGCAGCGTTCGAGACCGCCTTCACGTACGTGCACCAGAGAAAGGCATTCGAGGCCTCGCTGGCCTCGTTCGAGGCCGTGGAGTTCTCCCTAGTCAACATGCTTAGCGAGTTGATGAGCGCTAGGTACCTCACCTACCTAGCCGCCTACTTGGCGGATCAGAATAGGCCGGAGTTCACGTTCGCGGCCTCGCTGGCCAAGTTCTACGCCACTGAGGCTGCCGAGAAGATAATCTCGGAGGCAATAAATCTGCACGGCGGGGTCGGCATAACGACGGAGGTCGGTTTGGAGAAGTTGGCCAGGGACGCCAAGATAACCCAGATATACGAGGGCGCCAACAACATACAGCGCTTGGTTGCCTATAGGCAATTGGTGAGGATCCTCCGCAATAAGGGGGTATTGGGCGGGGGGTCCTCCGGCGAAATGTGAGTGGGGAGGGGAGCGGTTCCCTAATTCCTCATTTTGGCCAGCAACTTTTATAAAGGCGTTATAATCCGTTGTAGTATGTCAAGCGAAGATCCAATACAACTGCTCTCCAACTTAATAGACGCGAATAAGCAGAAGATAGCCGAGAAGATGAAGAACGTGGACAAAGTTTTTCAATTTCAAGGCAGCAATCTAGAGGCATTCTACGTGCAGATAAAGGGAGGAACAGCCTCCGTGGTCAAGGGAGTCCACTCATCCCCCAACCTGAGCATCAGCATAAGTAGGGATAACTTGATCAAGTTGATAAAGGGGGAGCTGGACCCCATAAGCGCGTTCTTCAAGGGTCAATTAATGATAACTAAGGGAAATCCCATGGAGGCCATGGATCTAATAAATTTAATGAAGTGAACTCAATATCTTCTGGAGACCCTAACCCAGTAATTAGCCTCCTTGTCCGGACACGCCAAGTCTCTATGCCCTCCTATCTGCTCGCTTGGATCGGAGTCAACAGGCACGCCCAGGACGTTGGCGTCCAGTGACTCCTGCATCTTCAATCCACACTGCTCATCGCCGCTCCATGGAACCACTACGACGCCTGAATTCAATTTATTCAGGGCCTCCTTAATATCGTCCACCACGTATATTGACCTCCTCATGTTGCTCCACGCCTCGCCTCTCATGTTATCGCCAACATCCACTATAAGCTCCTTGACGAAGTCCACCGCCTCCTCCCTGGACACCTCGTACTTCTCACCCGTGTCCCTGCGGGCAAACGTGATGACGCCTTTGTCCAAGTCCTTGGGCCCTATCTCCGCCCTTATGGGCACTCCCCGCATCTCCCAGTCATTGAACTTCCAGCCGGGCGTCTTATCATCCCTTAAGTCGGCAATGGCCCGTATTCCCGCCGCCTTCAACTCCTCCGCGGCCTTCTCAGCTGCCCCCTTCACGTCGCGTCCCTCCTGGGGTATTGGGATCACCACCACTTGTATTGGAGCTATGTTAGGCGGTAGCAGTAGTCCGGAGTCATCGCCGTGTATGGCCAGCATGCTGGCTATCACTCTCTCCGAAATGCCGTAGCTGGTGGTATGAACGTACTTGGCTGATCCATCCTTGTCCAGATACGTGACGTCGAATACCTTCGAGAAGTTTGTTCCCAAGTAATGCACGGTGCCTATTTGAATGGTCTTTCCATCCGGCATTAATGTATCAAACGCGATTGTGTAGACGGCGCCGGCGAATTTATCCCACTCCGGCCTCCTCGATATCAAGTACGGTATGCTGAGGTAATCATATATTTTCTTATATATCTCTATGGCTTCCCTCACGGTCCTCTCCGCGTCCTCCCTATCGGCGTGCGCCGTGTGGGCCTCCTTGAACATAGAGATCTCCCTCAGCCTTATCATTGGGTGAGTGGATTTAGTCTCCGCCCTGAAAACGCTGGCTATCTGGTAAACCTTGAGAGGCAAGTCAGTGTGATCCTTTATCCACAGCTTGAACATGGGCATCATGGCGGTCTCGCTGGTGGGTCTCAGGATTAGTCTCTCCGGGTCCTTACCTCCCTTTGATACCCAGAAGACCTCCTCCTCGAAGCCCCTTATGTGCTCGCTTTCCTTGCTGAAGTACTCCAGCGGTATGAAGACGGGGAACAAGACCTCCCCATGCCCGCTCTCATCGTGGAGGCGCCGTATCTCCTCCTCAACCATTCGCCGCACCCGCAGGCCGTAGGGCCTCCATATGTAGGCCCCCTTCACCGGGTACCTATATTCATATAACTCAGCGTCCATTATTACCTTATTGAACCAATTTATGAAATCCTTGACCTTCTCGCGCTTTCTCTCGCGCCTCCCCCTTACTATGCGTGCCTTACCGAGCTCGGCAATAGGAATCCCCATTCCTCGAATCGAGGCTGCTTTTTAACATTAACGCTGGTGGGATCGGGATTGGGCCGTCGCTCATCCATTCACGGAAATGTTAAAAACCTTGGCATGGGCGCAAAAACGATGAGCTTTCTATAACGATACGGTAAGGGAAATGCTGGAGATATCCAGGAAATGGCAGAAGGAATGGTACTCCCAGGGGATCTTTGAGGGGAAGATCGATGATGGCAAGCCCAAGTTCTTCATAACGGTTCCGTACCCCTACGTTCAGGGCCCGCCTCATATAGGGCATGGAAGGACCTTCACGATAAGCGACATAGTGGCTAGGCTTAAGAGGATGCAGGGCTATAACGTGTTGTTTCCCATTGCGTGGCACATAACCGGCACTCCAATTCAATCCGTGGCGGATCGCATAAGCAAGGGGGACTCGGAGATAAAGTCCCTCTACGAGTGGTACGTCGGCATTTACATCAAGGATAAGGAGGAGGTGAGCAGGGTCATAGAATCATTCAAGGATCCCTGGAACATAGCCAAGTTCTTCGCCGGCCATTACGAGGAGGACTTGAAGATGCTGGGCCCATCCATGGACTTCACCCGCCAGTTCACCACGGGGGATCCCGAGTATAGCTCCTTCATTATTTGGCAGTACTACAAGTTGAGGGAGCTCGGTTTCATAGCTCGGGGAAAGCATTCCGTGCTCTTCGCGCCGGCTGAGGGGCAGGCCGTGGGGGAGCACGACATAAGGGGAGGCGATGAGATCAACATAGAGATGCTTGAGTTCAACCTGGTAAAGTTCCGCTGGGGGGATAAGTACCTGGTGGCGGCCACGTTCAGGCCGGAAACCATATTCGGCGCCACGAACATCTGGGTAAACCCAGCCGCGGCCTACGTGGAGGCACGCGTCAATGGGGAGACTTGGATAGTGTCGAAGCAAGCGGCTTGGAAGCTGTCCTACCAGGACAAGGAAGTCAAGGTGATTAGGGAGTTGAGGGGGAGGGAGCTCCTCGGGGTTCAAGCCATAAACCCAGTCACGGGCGCGCTCCTCTACGTGCTGCCCGCCAGCTTCGTCGACGACGACACTGGGACGGGGATTGTAT
The DNA here is from genome assembly GCF_055398215.1 of Thermocladium modestius. NCBI lineage: Archaea > Thermoproteati > Thermoproteota > Thermoprotei > Thermoproteales > Thermoproteaceae > Thermocladium > Thermocladium modestius. Next base: position 1,392,190 of record NZ_AP043731.1, read on the forward strand.
ACAGCGTTCCAGCCCACGCTCCCTTCGATTATGTGGCATTAATGGATCTGGCTAGGATCGATGATGAGTTCGGGAGAATCGCGCGAGCCATCTCTCCCGTGGGCATAATAAGGGTGGAGGGCTATGGGGAATGGCCAGCCGCCGACATAGTGGGCAGGATGGGGATACACAGTCAAGAGGAGAGAGGTAAGTTGGAGGAGGCCACCAAGGCGATATACAGGGATGAGTATTACTCGGGCGTGATGAGGGATAACACGCCGTTTCCAGGAGTTAAGGTGTCGGAGGCCAAGGAGAGGGTAATTCAATTATTAAGGGAGAAGGGCGCGTGGGACGTCATGTATGAGACGGAGCCGCGGTTGATCTACACGAGGGGTGGGAACAGGGTTATCGTGGCGGTGATAAGGGATCAATGGTTCCTGAACTACGGTCACCCCGAGTGGAAGCCCAGGATACGCGAGGCGCTGGAGTCCATGAAGATAATCCCAAGCTCGTATAGGGTTAACTTCGAGTCCACCGTGAATTGGTTGGGCATGAGGCCCTGCGCCAGGAAGAGGGGCTTGGGCACTCGCCTTCCCTGGGATAATGAGTGGATAATAGAATCATTGAGCGACTCCACAATATACATGGCCTTCTACACTGTGGCTAGGCATGTAAAGGAGGGGGAGGCCTCCAAGGTCCTCAGCGAGTTGGCCAGCAAGGTGATAGATAGCAATGGCTCTGATGAGGATTCCCTCAGGAAGCTGCTCTCATTCTATGACTACGTGTTCCTCGGCGAGGGTCAACCCCTCATCCTGCCGGAGGTTGCTCGCAGGGCGCGCGAGGAGTTCTCCTACTGGTACCCCGTGGATCAACGGCACAGCGGGATTGATTTGATCGGGAATCACCTCAGCTTCTTCATAGCCCACCACGCCGCCATATTTCCCAGAGAGATGTGGCCGAGATCCATCACGCTCAACAACTTCGTGATACGCAATGGCCAGAAGATGTCCAGGTCCTTAGGCAACGTGCTTCCCCTCAGGGAGGCCGTGGGCAGTTATCCGCCCGATATGGTTAGGCTCTACGTTGCATATGAGGCTGACCTTGAGAACTTGTTGGATTGGAAGGATAAGGAGGTCGACGTGGTGCTCTCCAGGTTAATGACCTTCTGGCGCGTGGCTAACGAGATAATATCAATGCCGGCCGAGTCCATGAGTGAGCATAAGCCATCCCTGCCCAGCGAGTGGCTGCTCAACAAGGTGGATAAGGCCTTGTTGTCCGCTCCATCCCTCATAGATGGCATGAGGATAAGGGAGTACGTGTTGGATTCATTCTTCAACATGCTGAATGCCGTGGAAGTGTATATGGAGCTGAAGGATGGGTTGCCGGAGTCCAAGGCAGTCTTGAGGGAGTTCTTGAGGAGGTGGTTGGTGTTGTTGAGCCCCTTAATGCCGCACTTGACGGAGGAGTTATGGCACAGGTTGGGAAATTCATCCATGCTCTCCCTGGAGCGGTGGATAGTGCCGGCTAGGGAGCCCAGCGACGCTGCTGAGAGGGCGGTGGGCGTAGTGTTCAAGACAATAGATGATGCCAGGGAACTCCTCAGAATAAAGGGGAAGGCCAGAGCCATTCATGTATATGTAGGCCCCAGCGATGAGTTGTATGACTTGATGAGGTCCATATCGTCCAAGATGGCGGAGAGGAAAGACGTGGGCGCGATAATAAGGGAATTAACCGGGGATCCTAGGTTCAGCAGCGTCAAGCAGAGGATCCCGGACTTGGCGAGGAGAATGATCAACGGGCAGCTGCCCAGGGACGTAGTGGATAGGGAGGTTGAGGTATCGGCATTCAATTACTTCAAGCCGGTGATGGAGAGGAGGCTTGGGGTGGACGTGGTAATACATGATGCATTGAATCCGGGAAGCGATTTGGGCGGCAAGGCCAAGGCCGCCCTCCCGGGCCGCCCGTCGATTTTCATCGAGTGAACACGGTGGATTCCAATCCATTACTGGCTTTTCGTGACTGGGAAGCTGGAGATTGCCACGAAGGGAGCCTTGGTCGGGGTCTCCACCTCCCACCACCGTATTGGGTACTGGGTCTTGGAAACCGCCTCCACGTTCCTAAGCAAGTCGCCTAACCGCCCCGCTAACCTCAACCTTCCCTTGGATCGCCCAACCACCTTGCCATTTCTTATCAATAGGATGGCATCCCTTCCCACCGTGGAGAACACGCCCTCCATGCTGTTCTGAAGCCTCGTGTACCAGTTATTCGTGAAGAGAACCCCATCTCCATCCAACACGTCCTCCTCGCTTGCTTCTCCCCCTGCAACCTCTAAGTTCCACGGCGAGGGATGCATCCAGCCCGCGTTTCCTGTGCTGCTCGTGCCGCGTCGCTTGGCCAATGCGGTGTTGAATAGGAGGGTCTTGAACTCCCCGTTCTCCACTATAGCCTTATCGTAAGTGATCACCCCCTCATCGTCGAAGAATATGGGCCTCATATCGCTCAGCGGCTTGTCGTATATGGTCAGCAGCGGCGAGAACATCTTGTCCCCTGGCCTCGCCTTGGTGAATATGGATGACCCCATCTCCACAGACATGGCGGACGCCATTCTTCCCACCAGTTGGAGTAGGTTGGAGAACACCATTGGGGACAGCATCACCCTGTGCCTTCCCTCGTCTATCTCAACTTCGTCGCTGATGGCTGCGTACTCCTCGGCCCGCTGCATGGCAGCCTTCACGTCATTGATGTTGAGCCGTGAACCCGTCGTGGACCAGTGGCCCGTGTGCTCGCCCTTGAATACCCGGAAATGCGATGTAAATGTCGTTAACTCCTCCATCCCTAGAAAACCACCGCTGGTCGCGACCTGCCTATTGATCGCCTCAAGAGTCACAACGCCGCTGGTTCTCTCCACGATCATGTTGAGCAGATCCCCTATTAATCCCTCAGGGTTGGCTATGCTTCGCTTTATCTCCCCATCGCTTGCGTCCCGCCTCACCTCCCTCTCGTTCTTGGGTACTTCGAAGAAGAAGGGAGACTCAATCATGCTGCTCCTCACCTCCTTCTGCAAGTCCTTGGGGGGATTGCCCGAGAAGCCTACTATCGCCATCCTTCCGCCCTCCCCCGCGTAGATCCTGCCCTCGACGGTGCGCCACCGCTGAACCAGGGCCACGGCGCTGTCCACTATCTTTATCATAAGGCTATCCCTGAACTCCAGCACCGCCGCCTTCTCCTTCTCCTCTATTGAGTCCAGCAGGGATGTGATTAGCCTACTCTCCAAGCTTCTTCACCCTTATATTTCTGATCCTCATATTGGGTCCCCCCATCCACACGGGCACTGCCTGGCTCGGCTCTCCCTTCCCGCACATGCCGGCGTAGAACCTCAATTCATTATCTACGGCATCTATGGAGGAGTATATCTCCCCCGTGGTTGCCTCCAGCACTGGATACTTAAGCGGCTCCCCAACCTCGCCGTTCCTTATCTCGTAGGCCTCGAGCCCCACATAGCGTTGCCCCCACCTTATATCGTCGATGTTCCACTCCATATAGCTCTTCAAGAATATACCGCCTCGCACGTCCCTAACCAACTCGTCGAACTTCATGCTGCCCGGCTCAAAGAAGGTATTGGACATCCTTATTATCGGCTCCGACTGGTAATCCATGCTTCTCATGGCTCCATTGGGTTCGGAGTTCATCTTAAACGCGGTGAAGCGGCTGTGGAGAAGCTCGTTGACTCTCCCCTCCACTATCAACCTGCGCTTCCTTGCCTCCACGCCCTCGTCATCCACCAAGTAAAAGCCCAAGCTGTTGGGTATGGTTGGGTCATCGGACACATTGACGGCGTTCGAGGCGAATTTGCCGGAGGCCAGGCTCCCGAGGTAGCTCTTGCCCGCCTGGGCTGCCTCCCTTCCCAAGACTCTGTCCGCCTCGAAGGGGTGCCCCGTCGATTCATGAGCTATTATGCCGGATATCAAGCTGCTGACCACCACATCCATCCTGCCCGTGGGCGGCGACTTGCCGTGTACCAACACGTAGTCGAGGGATCTAATCCTCCCCACCAATTCATCATGTATTCTCCACTTGTCCAGCAGCTCCAAGCCGCCCAGCGCGCCCAGCTCGTCCGACCACATGGCCATGGTCTCCCCCGCGTTCTCCAGCACCATGGAGTACATCACCCAAATGCCCGGCCTCTCTATGTAGGAGTAAGTGCCCTCGGTGTTGTATAACGCCCTCTCCTCCCTGAATTCAGTTAGGGATATATTGAATCTGATCAGTTTGGACTTTATCTTCTCCCCCCTCACCAATGAGTCCAGCTCCTTCAATATCTTGATTTTATCCTCCAGCGATACATCCTCGACGGGCTTGGCTTGGGGAACCACCACTCGCCTCTCCACTGGGACGACGGGCTTGAACCCCTCCTCCCAACTCTTTGCCCGCACCTCCAACTTATCGGTCCTGGGCTCATTGGAGGAGAATGCCGTTAGTATCCCGTTCTTGAAGGACCTGACAAGGTACCCCTCGCTGACCCACGTCGACTTGCCCGCCACCTCTCCGTTCACCAAGGATATGCTGGAGCCCTGCTGGCGATGATACCGCGCGTCGGAGTAAGGCGCGGTTGAGTCTATCAATCTTCGCAAATCGTCCTCCATGGTATATATTGTAGCTTTGCCTTTTAAGCATTAACGATGTGCGCTGCCCAACCGAATGCCGGCGGCCGCTGGCAAAACATTAAATTGGCGTCGGTAGGCGAGCGCCGATGCTGGTGCTACTGGCTGCAATGCTGATGGCTTGCCCCCTCTACATCTACAACAACAGCGCTTACAAGCTGTTCCTATTCGATCGCGTTTATTATGATAATCTAACCTTCGATCCATCCAATCTAACCTGCACGTACTTGACTAGGCTCTTGGATATTGAGTTGAATTACTTGAGAAGAATACGGCCCGCTCCCCGCATCAAGATCAAGCTAGTCCAGCAACCCAGCGAGACCGCCGCCGTGGCTCGGCTCTTGGAGTATGATGAGGAGTACTTGAGGCGAGTGGAGGAGGAGTTCAATTCATCGTGCAGCGGGGCCTGCACGTCGAAGTATTTCGTGTTATATACAATGCTGTCCCAATTCTATGAGGTGAACTCCGAGGCGTTGGGGTTGATAAACTCCCCAATAATAGAGAACATAACGGAGTGGAGTCATGCATTCATGGCAGAGCTGGCTATATTCAATCCAGCATCGCCGTTACCATCCCCCGCGCAGGTACAGGGGAGGATAAACTCAATGATAGAATACATTCAATCACTGCGCAGCTAGAAAGTTAATCGCCTAGCTCCAGCTCCACGGCGGAGCCCGGCTTGACGGTCGCCTCTATGAAAGAGCCCCTCGCCGAGTATTGAGCCGGTGATCCATCTATGAGGAACCGCTTGGGCTTGTTCTTGGTGTATATGGAGAGGGTCACCCATGTATTAAATGAATCGGGCCCCCGCTTCCCCACCTCTATGCGAGATACGGATCCCTTGAGCTCCTGCCTTATGGTTAACTTGCTTGGTTCCCCCATGGACTCGCCGTCATCCTCATATATTGTAAACTCGCCGTTGCCCGGGTATATCAATGCGATTAATGACTCCCGCATCATGGGCACAACTCCCCCCTCCCTAACCAGCACGGGGGGATTGCCGAGGGGCACGTCTATTGTAGTCACGGCTCCCCCCTCCACCTCGCTTCCCATCCTGACATCCAGCCACTTGCACTTGGGCAGGTAAGCCCTTCTAACTGTTGACCCGCGTTCCAGCGCAGGCGTTAATAGAACGTAGGGTCCCAGCATGAATTCATCGTCTATCTCGTGGACGTTATCGTCATCTTGGAATTCATAGACGAGGGGGCGGATTATGGGCTCCCCCAATTCATGTGATCCCCACGCCAGCGAGTAGATGTAGGGCATTAACTCTTCCCTCAGCTTGAGGAGACCCCTTATGATCCCCTCATAGGCGCTCCCCCAAGCCCACGGCTCTTGGTCCGGCGAGTCGATTGATGTATGGTTCCTCAGCAGGGGAGTAAATATGGCCACCTCGTACCACCTAATCAAGAGCTCCGGATCCAAGTAGAAGCGGCCCTGCTTGGTGTTCTTGGCGAATCCCCCCACATCAGCGCCAACAAATGGGACCCCCGACAAGCTGAGCCCCAGCAGGATGGGAATTTGAAGCCTCAAGTGCTCCCAACTGCTCGTGTTGTCGCCCGTCCATATGGCCGCGTACCTATGGATGCCGGCGTAGCCCGCCCTACTAAGTATGAATGGTCTCTTGCCCGGCCTGGCCTTGAGCATTCCCTCATACGTTGCCTCCGCCTCCAGCAATGCGTATGCATTATGTATCCTGGCGTGAGGCACTTGCCTTCCGTCCACTACGTGCATCAAGTCATCATCCGAGACCGTGTGATCCTTATAATCGAAGCCGGCAGGTTCATTCATGTCCAGCCACACTCCATCTATTCCATCCTTGACGAAGTCCGCCACCAACGAGCTCCACCAATTCCTGACGTCGTCCCTAGCGAAGTCGGGAAAGGCGCAGAGGCCCGGCCACACGCGGGATGTGAAGAGATCCCCGTTTCTTCTCAAGCAGAAGTAATTACCATCTATGCCGGACCTGAATACTGGGTAAGTGGGGCTTGTCTTAACCCCCGGGTCTATGATGGTGACCACCCTAATCCCCGCCTCATGTAGCTTATCGATGAGGGACTTGGGATCAGGGAACCTCTTCCTGTCCCACGTGAATATCTTATACCCATCCATGTAGTGTATATCCAGGTAAACGGCGGAGAGCGGCAATCCATCCCTCCTGTATCGATCCACAATGGCCAGCAAATTGGTCTCCGGATAGTAACTGTACCTGCTCTGCTGATTCCCCAGCGCCCACTTAGGCGGCAGGAAGGGTCTCCCGGTCAACTCGAAGTACGATCGCAGCACGTCCTTGATGGATGGCCCGTATATTATGTAGTGATCCACGGACTCGTCGTCGACCACGACCGTGAATTCGCCGAAGTCGGTCTGCCCCAGGTCTATTGACATGTAGGCGGGCGAGTCCACGAAGTGACCCACCGCCCTGCCGTTGCGCAGCACTATGAAGAACGGTATCGACACGTAGAGGGGATCCGTCCCCGTCGCGTAGCCATACGCGTCGGTGTTCCACATGATCACTCTATGCCTCTTCCTATTCAAGGGAAGGGCCTTCTCCCCAAGCCCATAGACTTTATCGAATGGCCCCAACTCCCCTCTTATTACTATGCGCTCCCCGCTCGCTTCATACGATACCCTCTCCTCGGTATCGCTGAATCTGGCCGACACCGTGTTCTCCGCCACGGCCACTATGGGGCCCTCCCCGCCGCTCTCTCCCTCCTTCACCACGGCAAACGATGACCGCCTCTCCCTACCCACGTGAGTTCTCACCACGTTAGGCGATATCAACGAGACAGTGATGGCATTATCCATGTGGAACCACCCACGGGCCAAGCCGTAATTAAATATTGGGCTTCAGTGCTTGAATCCCAACTTTAAAAGGCCCGAGGCGAGGCATTGTGCATGCCTTACCACGGCGGGCGTCGATACTTGGGCCTCGACAACGTCATGGACTTCAGCGTCAACGCAAATCCCGTCGGCCCGCCCAATTTCCTGGGCACGTGCGATTTCTTGGAGTATCCAGACCATGAATATAAGAAATTGAGGAGGGCTATATCGAATCATTACGGCGTGGAGGATGTGGTGCCCGTCAACGGGGCATCCGAGGCGTTGGCAGTGCTTCCGCTTGCCATTAGGCCCAACAAAATAGTCACTATTGCCCCATCGTATGGGGATTACGAGGAGAGAGCCGGGGCAATGGGGCTCAAGCATGAGTACGTCTTCATGAAGGACCACGGCTCCTCGTTCAGAATAGATGAATTGCCCAACCTCGGCGGTGGAGTCCTAGTCTACCTATCCAATCCCAATAATCCGACAGGTTCCTCCATAAATGCATCGACCCTGAGGGGATTGGCGGAGGGCTTGGATGGGTTCCTGGTGGTCGACGAGGCGTACATGGAGCTCAGCTCGGCGGAGTCAATGCTGGGCACGGATCTCGAGAACGTGGTGGTGGTGAGGTCCTTCACCAAGGCATTATCCATGCCGGGGCTTAGGGCAGGGTTCATTTACTCGGCCAACGAGGAGGTGATCAAGAGGACGAGGGCGCTCCTCCCCTCTTGGAATGTGAATTCATGCGCCGACTCCCTAATAACCGAGCTGCTCTCCAACTACGGCGCGCAGTACTCCAACTTCCTGGCCGTCTCCCGCAAGTATGTGGAGGCAGGATTGAGCGTGTTAAGCAGGGGATTGAGGAGGCTAGGCATGCACGTATACGAATCCACGGCGAACTTCATATTGGCGAGGGGCCCAATTTCATCCCAGGAATTAGCGGATAAATTGCTGCGGCAAGGAGTCCTGATAAGGCCGGCCCACACATTCGCTGGGCTGGGCCCCAATCACTTCAGGGTGGCCGTCAAGGATGCGTGGAGCAATGAGGTGTTGCTGGATGCAATTGAGAAGATACTTGAATGAGCTGCTCTCCCTCATTGCATTCCTGACCGTGATACCGACGGGCCGCGGCGACTTGGAGGAGGCTGCATCCGGCTTCTACTTAGCGCCTCTCGTGGGGTTCATAGAGGGAGCCATCGCCTCGCCTCCCCTGCTGCTCGGCAAACCCCTCCTCTCAGCCTCGCTGGCCGTGGCGATCTTGGCATTGATTACTGGGTTTAATCACGTGGATGGGTTCCTGGACTTCTCTGAGGCCATCATGAGCAGGTCAACGGATCCCGTCGCTGTATTAAGGGATAAGCACAGGGGATCCTTCGCGGTGGCAGCTGGGGCATTGCTTTTCATAGTGCTGACATCCGCTGTTAGCTCCGCCTCAGACCCGGTAATTCAATTGATCGAGTCATCATCCTCCGCCGCATTCTCCATGTATGTGTTAGCCAATATAAGCGAGCCCGCCGAGTCCGGATTGGGCAGGGCATTCATACTGGCATCCAAGGACGATTCCAAGGCCATCGCGTCCCTGGCAATATACTCAGCCCTGGAATTAGCGGTGTCCAGGTCGCCTCTCGTGTTTGCAATCGTGACGGCGGAAGCGTTGGCCGTTGCGTACTTGTCCAAGTCCATTGCCATGGCTAGGCTTGGCTTCGTCAATGGAGATGTGCTTGGCTTCGCGTATGAACTGACGTTGCTGGCCACGGCCAGCACAATGGCATATCTCCCGCCATATTTATCGCCTATATGAGCACGTCGTTCCAAGCACTCCCGCCCTTAATGGCGAAGGCTCTATGCGTTGGGGTAAAATGCTTAAATACCGGGCGCTTAATTGTCCTGTGAATGTCAAAGAAACCTGAGCAGAAGAAGCCGGAGCAGAAGAAACCTGAGCAAAAGAAGCCTGAGCAGAAGGCCGAGGCTCCAGCTCCAGCTCCCGAGGCGCCTCAAGAGGAGGGGGCGGAGGCTGGTCGCAAGGGATGGATAGCCCCAGCCGTTATTTCCCAGGAGGAGTGGAAGAACTATAAGTATAGGGGCTACACCTTGGAGGAGCTCCAACGGATATCTATGGAGGACTTCATTAAGTTGCTGCCCGCTAGGCAGAGGAGGAGCTTGATGAGGGGGCTCAAGCCGGAGCATAAGAAGCTCTTGGAAAGGATTAGGAAGGCGGTGGCCTCGGGCAGCAAGAAACCAGTGAGGACCCACGTGAAGGACATGATAGTTCTCCCAGAGATGGTTGGGTTAACCCTTCAGGTATATAATGGCATCACTTATATACCCATACAGATATCGCCGTGGCACATCGGTAGGTACATAGGAGAATTCGTTCCAACAGCTAAGATAGTGCAGCACGGAGAGCCAGGCCTCAAGGCCACTAGGTCCTCCCTGCACATAGCGGCTAAGTGAGGTGAGGCTGATGGAGATAGTTACGAAGCAATTACAGGAACGCCCGAAGATAGGGGATGTTATCTCCCTCCCCAACGGGGAGGAGGTGAGGGTGAGGTCGGTTGGGTTGCCTTGGTTGCTGCCGCCCAGGGTCGTGTGCAACGACCCAAAATGCCCCTGGCATGGCCACACCAGCATTAGGGGGGAGGTGTTGAGGGGAGTCGTGGACAGCGTTTACGGCAATCATGCAGTTGTAGTGCATGAGTGGCTCCACTACGTTCCCAAGTACAAGCGATATGAGAGGCGCAGGAAGAAGATACATGCTTACCTTCCCCGTTGCGTGTCGGTCAAGGTGGGCGAGGAGGTCACTATAGGCGAGACGAGGCCGCTTTCTAAGGCCACTGCATTCGTTGTTCTTGGGACCTCCAAGGATACAACATCTATTAAGCCTAAAATGGAGAGCATCTAAAGCTACGTAGAGCCGTTTTGACCTTGGGCACGCATAGTTCGTTCAGGGGATGAATTTCTCAGGCGATTCTGGACTTTATGTAAGGGATTGATGAGGAGGAGTTTAATGGATGGTGGATTTAGAGGAAGGGCGTAGTAGCGCGTCGAGCAGTTAAGGAGCAGGGCTTCGTTGAGGTGGAAGTTGGTGGTGTGGTGATGGGCTCTCTTGAGGGGTTGCGCTTCTACCTTGGTTTCCTTGTCATTGAGCTTTTGTAAAATAAAATACTCTGCGGGTAAACATTATTAATGCGGCGGTTATTCTGTGGGATAGGCGAGATGAATGGTAAAGATCACGTGGATGATAGGTGGACCGCAAGGCAGTGGAGTTGATACTTCTGCCACGGTCTTCGGCAATGCGTTGGCGAGGGCTGGTTACTACATATATGGAAACAGGGAGTACCATTCCAACATAGAGGGTCGCCATAGCTATTTCAATCTAACCATAAGTGATAAACCAATGCATAGCATATCCGATGACGTTAATATATTGGTCACGTTCGAGGCAGAGACGATATTCCAGCACTTCAGGGAGGTCCGCGATTATTTGGTTTATAATAAGGCCTTGGAATCCACTAAACTAAGCACCATTAACAGCATAGAGCGCGAGACTGCCGAGGAGATAGAGGCATTCCTGGAGTCCGTCAAGGTGCCTCCAACCGTGGAGGGCGTGCTGGGTTACTTGAAGGGCAAGGGCGTGAAGCTGATACCCGTGGAGTACGATAAGATATTGATGTCGGTGGCGGAGGAGATGAAGCTATCCGTCGCCACAATATCCAGGTCCAGGAACATAATAGCAGCGGCGATCTCGTTGAGGCTGCTCGGCTTGGATAAGGAGTACTTGGCCGAGGCAATAAGGGGGCTCTTCAAGAACGATCTATTCGTGAAGGCCAATCTACTGGCCGCGGATAAGGCGTATGGATTGACGGAGCCCGCCTACGGCTTGAAGGGAATCCCCGTGAGCGGTCACAGGGTTCAACTGGACGGCAATACTGCCGTGGCAATGGGTAAGATAGCGGGCGGAGTCAGGTTCCAGAGCTATTATCCAATAACGCCGGCGAGCGATGAAAGCGTCTTCATAGAGGCCAATCAAGTGGTTGATGCGGTTGATCCGGATACCAAGGAATCCAAGAAGGTCGGAATAGTGGTGCTGCAGACTGAGGATGAATTGGCGGCAGTAAATGCGAGCATAGGAGCAGCGTTGACGGGCGCCAGGGCGTCCACATCCACCTCGGGCCCCGGCTTCTCCCTGATGGTGGAGGGACTGGGCTGGGCCGGCATGAATGAGGTTCCAGTCGTGGTTACCTATTACATGAGGGGAGCGCCGTCCACAGGCCTTCCAACGAGGAGCGGGCAGGCTGACTTGCTGTTTTCAATGCATGCAGGCCACGGTGAGTTCCCCAAGATAGTGATAGCGTCGGGAGACCACGTGGAGGCGTTCAAGGATGCAATATGGGCGTTCAATTTAGCGGAGCGGTACCAGACGCCCGTGATTCACCTGGTGGATAAATCCCTAGCCAATGCCTACTCTATAATAGACGAGTCCGAGCTGGACTACTCATCAATGAAGGCTGATAGGGGTAAGATAGTTATTCCAGGCAGCGACTACAAGAGGTTCCAATTCACGGATGACTACATATCGCCGCGCGCATTCATAGGAAACGCGGTGATGCATTACACGGGCGACGAGCACAATGAGGAGGGCCACATATCGGAGAACTCCGCCAATAGGATCAAGATGTACGAGAAGAGGATGAAGAAGCTTGAGGTGGCGGACAAGGAGATACCGGAGGAGTCCAGGTTGAATGTGTTCGGAGAGGGGGACGTGGCCGTCATAACGTGGGGCTCCCCCAAGGGCGCCGTTATGGACGCCATGGAGGAGTTGAAGCAGGATGGCATATCGATACAATTGATACAGCTGAGGATGTTCAATCCATTCCCGAGGAACCTGGTGACAAAGCTTTTGAAGGGTAAGAGCAAGATAATAGATGTGGAGAATAATTACACGGCGCAGGCAGCCTCAGTGGTTGCATCCAGCACGGGGATACAGCCCACCAATTATATATTGAAGTGGAACGGTAGGCCCATGACTAGGACGGAGATCAAGAACGCGATCAAAACCATTATGGAGAAGGATGAGAAGAGGGTGGTCTTGAATGGCGGCCAGTAAGATAGATATCAAGCTATACAAGACGCAGGAGTGGGTTGATTGGTGCCCCGGCTGCGGCAACTTCGGAATACTCAATGCGGAGCAGATGGCGCTGGCGGAGCTGGGGCTGGATCCCAAGAGGACCGTGATAGTGTCTGGCATAGGTTGCTCCGGCAAGATAGCTCACTTCGTTAACGTGAATGGAGTCCACACTCTGCACGGCAGGGCCGTGGCGTTCGCCACAGGGATAAAGCTGGCCAACCCCGAGCTGGAGGTAATAGTCAATGCGGGCGATGGGGATCAATTAGGCATTGGGGTCGGTCACTTTGTCAGTGTGGGCAGGAGAAACGTGGATATAACGGTGATAGTTCACGATAATGGAGTGTATGGCTTGACCAAGGGTCAAGCTGCTCCAACGCTGCCGCGGGGCGTTAAGACTAAGGCGCTCCCGGAGCCCAACATAAATGATGCAATAAACCCGTTGTTGCTGGCCTTGGCCTCTGGCTACACGTTCGTGGCCAGGACATATGCCTACGACGTGAAGCATGCCAAGGAGACCATAAAGGCCGCCATAACGCATAAGGGATTGGCGTTGGTGGACGTGCTCCAGCCGTGCCCCACCTACAATAATATAAACACTAAGGAATGGTATGATAAGAGGATATATAAGTTGGAGAATTGGGATCCCGTTGTCAGGAGTGAATCCGAGATAGAGGATAAGATAACCAAGGCCTACCTCAAGGCTAGGGAGTGGGGGGATAAGATACCCATCGGCATATTCTACCAGAACGAGGCAGTGCCAACGTATGAGGACAGGGTGGAGGAGAGGGTTCCAACATACTTGAAGAATCCACCTGCCAAGCAGGAAATAGATAAGAATGGAAAATTCGTGACATCCATAGAAAACATATTGAAGAATAAACGAGTAGTGTGAACTGCTCTGCTTCAACTGAAGAGCAGCTCCAATATTTTCAATCCTATTCTTTCTTCTCCCATTATCACCAAGTCATCGTTATCCTCAGAGAACTCCGCTATTAGCTTAGCCAGCGACTCCTCCGATGGCGCTCCCTCCTTAATCACCTCCCCGCCCCTATAGCCGTTGTCCTCGAACACAACTATTATCTTGTTTGAATAATACATGAACCTATACGCCGCGACGTTCTTTCCATCCTCAACTTTCTTGTAAAGTATGGCCGTTATGAGCGGCTCCGTCAATCCATGCCGGGTCCACTCGTAGTTCTTCAGTTTCATGATCCATCATTTCTGCATTGATTAAAATTGTTTACCCGTATATTCAATGGAATTACTTCCCAGTTCAGCGTTGGGGGGTCCCCATCATCAATGCTAACTTGGCTGCTCTGAAATGTTTTTAAATTGGCGGTGGTTCTATACATGATGGTAACTTGTGATATTTGCGGCAGAGAGACCAGCAACCCCGTCATAATGGAGATAGATGGAGCGTACCTGAACCTATGCGAGAGATGCGCGTCCAAGTACGCGAGCGCAAAGAACGCCAAGATAATTTCCGGGGTTGTGGGGCCGGTTAATCCCAGCGCAGCGCCTAGGATAGTCTCCTCGAAGCCTACGCCTCGGCAATCGCCGCCCAAGAAGAGTGGGATAAGCGTGAAGCAGGCAGATAGGTATGCCGTCGCAGAGGATTACGCCGATCTGATAAGAGGCGCGCGGGAGAACCTGGGAATGGATAGGACGGCCCTGGCCCGGGTCCTCGGCATAAAGGACAGCGTGCTTCGAAACATAGAGGAGGGCAAATTGGTTCCGGATATAGCGCTGGCCAAGAAGATGGAGAAGGTGTTGGGAATACAATTGCTGATCAGCGAGACTGAGGGCGGTGGCGTGGATTCCGGGGGATTCGACAGGGAGATAACCCTGGGGGACGTTGTTGAGCTCAGGAAAAAGGAAGGCAGCAAGTAGGAACGCCATCTTATTGATGGCAGGTCCCGGCAAGGATGGTAAGGAAGGCGAATTCGCTGAGCTAGCCAGGGCGGCGGGCTATAACGTAGTTGACGTGATCCGCCAACGCAGGACCATCGATTCCAGGTTCTACGTGGGATCGGGGAAGTTAATGCAAGTAAAGCAATTGATGGCTGACCGCGGCGTGACGCATGTAATAACCTATGACAAGCTCAAGCCCAGCCAGTTCAATAACCTGCGCAGGGAGTTGAAGGTCAACGTGATGGATAGGGTCCAGCTAATACTGGAGATATTCAACGAGAGGGCGGGCGACATGGAGTCTAAGCTGCAGGTGAGGCTGGCCGAGCTCTACAACCAGCTCCCCTTGCTGAGGGAGTACGTGAGGCACGCCAAGAGGGGGGAGCAGATAGGATTCATGGGATTGGGCGAGTACGCCATAGATGCATACTATAAGCACGTGTTGAAGCAAATAGCCGTGATAAGGAGGAGACTGGATGAGTTGATGATTGCCCAGGCCGATAGGATTCGTCGCAGGAAGGAAGTGGGCATGCCTCAAGTAGCCATAACGGGTTACACGATGGCCGGCAAGACGAGCCTCTTCAATTTGCTGGCTAGGGAGTCCAAGGGAATAGATGGGAGGCCCTTCGCCACCTTATCCACATACTCCAGGCTAGTGAGCTTTCACGGTAAGAGAGCCATCTTGACGGATACCATCGGCTTCATAGATGATCTGCCGCCGCTCCTTATAAAGTCATTCTATGCCACGATAAGCGAGGTGACCTATGCTGATGTGGTTCTGCTGGTCGTGGATGCGAGCGAGGAGGATGCAGAGATTAAGCGCAAGCTATCCGTGTCCCTTAATGTGTTCGATTCCCTAGCCGTCAATAGGCAGAGGGTGTTGGCCGTGATGAACAAGATAGACCTATTATCGCCCGCTGATCTGTCCCGCATTAATGGCTTGGCATCCAGGTTCGGCTTGAGGTTCGTGGATATATCAGCGAAGATGGGAATAGGCATTGATGAGCTCAAGTCTATAGTGGGCGAAATGTTAGAAGATTACGTCACGGTCAAGCTGAGGGGCGACGTGCCTGAGTGGGCGTTTAAGGTTGCCACCGTGCTTGGATCCGATGGGGACGGACTTACGCTGCTCATCAATAAGGTGTACCTGCCTAAACTATCCAAGGAAGCCAAAATAGAATTGATTAGAAATGACGTGAGTGATTAGTAAGTATGAAAAGATTTTTGGTTAATTATGTATTAAAATTTTTATATAATATATGGAATATCGTTGTGGTGTCTTTTTCAAGTGTTTAACGTTATCCAAGACCCTAGTATAAATATTCATGTTTAATATTAATTTAAATGAATGTGATGAGATTGGTATGGAGTTTAGATAAATATTGTAAAGATAGAGTGGGAGCGATTTGATGGATTTTAGAATAATTTATAATTATATTATTTTATCGACGGCTAGCCTGGATATATATCTACTTTCATTTTTATGTATGCAAAATGTGCAATGCACGGACGGCTTTTATCCATCTTAGGCAACGCATATATTCATGGACGTGAAGCTAATCTTAGTCAATGAGTGCACGTTTAATTACATAGCGGAGGAGATCAGGTACTTGGATGCAATCCTGTCCGGGGACAAGTCCCCCCCAGCCGTGCGCCGTGCCCGCCACTTCTCCAAGATGGGATTATTGAGGGGACGGGCCCTGGCGGGAGATCCAATAGTGGTGGCCACGTACGACGTCGACGGTCTCTCCATAAGGTTGAGGGAATTGCTGGTGATCCACCGCTCCAGCGCGGGGAGACTCATGATATTCAAGTCCAGGTGCAAGTCATGCACGGGATGCGGCTTGCTTCAGGCATGTACATCCATAATAAAGGACGTGGCCCGCGAGTTCGACATAGATGATCTGAGGGGGCTGTCTCCCAAGGAATTGGCGAGCGACATGTTGAATAAATTGCTCGATAGATCCAAGGGAATGGTGGCTACAGTCAACATGAGGCAGGCCCAGCGTCCTCGTCCCAAGTATGATGGGAAGATAAGGCTCGTGGAGAAGGTTAGGTGAGCAAGCGGCTTGGGCAATCGCATCAATGAATGGTCACATGATGGCCCGATCATGGGCGAGACGCGGGTTAAATTTATATTTTCCAAGTTATGAAGTTGAGCAATGTCGGTGCTAGGCAAGCCGCTTCCCTCCAGGCTGACGCTTCTCAAGCTGAGGGAGCAGGGAGTGCTGTATAGGAATGTTAAGCGAACGGTGGAGGACGCCAGGAACGCCACAATTCAGCGGGTGAGGACCATAATACAGAGGTTGGAGGAAACCAGGAAGCGCGCCTACGATTACGTCATGGCCGTCTCCCAGCTTTATGGCTTGGCCGAATCCAAAATGGGCCCCCACCAATTATCCCTGCTGGCCTCTTTCGTGAAGCCGACCGCCCAAGCGTCTCTGGTAACGAAGGACTTCGGCGGGATAAAGTTCACCACGCTGGAGTTGAGGGGTCTGGCGTCGCCTAATTATAGCATGTTCGGAACGGACTCCGTGCTCGATACGGCCATGTATAAGCTAATGGACGGCTTCAACATAGTGCTTGAGTACATAAACCTGCAGGGACTGTTTGAGATGCTGCTGGCCAGGATAAAGGAATATCAAAGGATGATAAATGCTATAGGCAATGTCCTGCTGCCCAGGATAAACGATTCCATAGCGTTCATAAGGCTTGCGCTGGATGAGGAGGAGAGGGAGGACTTCGTGAGGAGAATAATTATAAGCAGACTATTAGGTGGTTCCCAATGAGTCTGGAGAAATCCATAAGCGAGGAGGCGGGCAAGGCCATTGAGGAGGCCAAGAAAGAGTTATCCCAGGCATTGGGGGCAAAGAAGGCCGCAATTCTTGAGGAACTGGATAAGTATAAGCAGAAGATAATGGAGAAGGCCCGCCAATGAAACATTATGGGCCGCGAGCCCGTTAAATCCTTCCCTGAAAGGATGAATCCCGGCATTGTTTCAGTTCGGAATGATTCCCGAATCAAGGAGGCCGTGAATCATAGTAGAATGAAGAGTTCCTGCCGGATGTCCCTCGATATGTTGAGCTTCACCATGTTGAACATGGATGCCACCATGTCTCCCTCCAAATCCCTCGCGTGGGAAATTATCAATGCAGCCCCCGGCGAGAATTCCGTGTACTTTCCGAAGACCTCCCTGGCCCTCCGGGACATGTAGGAGTAATACGAGGCGTGAAGCAGCCTCACTATATCCGTTAAGTCGGCTTGCCTCACTACTGCGAGTATGTTGGCGATTATGGGATGTTGAGACACCGCCTCTATTAGTCTACCGGGGTCCTCCGGCGGTATCTTGTACGCGTAGCCATACTTTACCTTCATGTCCTCCACCACTTGCGGCTGCAGCTTCCACAGGGTACCCCTCAACAGTATGTTTAAGTTGTAGAAGTCAACCATGTCCGTAATCACCTCCTTGAGGGATTCATCATCCCTCACATAGCGCGTCAGCGCCTCTATGTATGAAGACTCGAGCAATGTGTCCAGTATAGCTAACTGAATTTCTTGGTGGTTATGAATGAGCTCCAGCGCCTTAGCGAATGCCTTGTACGCCATGTGATTCATGGCCCTCAATCTATCGGCCAAGTCGTTAAGATTGGATGCGCTCATTAAATCCGCGATCACGTGCCTCCTCCCAAGCGCCTCCTCTATGGACATGTTGAGGCCGGCCTCCAGGCTCCTCCTGTCCATTCCCGCCATCATGCCCTTAGCTATTGATTTTATGTTCTCCACCTCGAACTTCATCAAGTAATCGCCGAGCGCCATGCGGACAAGGAATGGAGCCGTCCTGGCGACTCCGTATACTTCCCTAGCCGCATTCTCCCTCACCCTCAACGCGAATTCCTGAGTGGAGACGTCCTTACCTAGCTTGGCCACCACGGGGGAGTAGGAGGTATTTGCAAGGTAGGAGAGGAACTCGTCCAGCGATGACGTGAAGAGGAGGTTCTTTATGGTAGCCATGCCGAGGAGCTTGGATTTCAGGAACCTAACCCGTGGGCCCAGGTAGGGGTACTTGGATACAACGCTCATGAGAATCCCAGCAGGGACATGACTTGATCGACTGCCTTCTTGGTTATGGCTTCCCTTCGACTCCTCAGCCTCTCTATTTTCTTGGAGTTCTCCTCGACGTACTTCCTCACCTCCTCGGCCGCGCGGGAGTCTATGCTCTCCCTGTACTCGCTTATCAATTGCGATATTTTCCTGCTCAAATCATCGCTCATCCTGGACTTAATGGAGGAGAGCAACTCCTCCATCTCCTTCTCAGCCTCCTTCTTCCTGCTATCGATGGCGTCCACGGCCTCATCCAAGTCCTTCATTACGCCGTACAACCGCTCCAGGGACGACATATAGCCAACTGGTCGCCTAGTCGCTTTTAAGCTTAACCCATGATAGGGCAATCGCAATTCCAACCTGTAATTAACTGCCTAAATGGTGGGTGGAAAATTAAATAACGCGTGCGATAGCCCTCACGAGATGGATATAGCTCTGCTGGATGATTGTAGGGACAGGTTTGTGCCCATATCATACACCACGCCAACTCCCTTCCTGATAACGGGCGGTCTCAGGTTGGTGGAGCACTGGATGATAAGGCTCGGCAAGGGGGTGGGGCTTGACTTGGCCATGCAGCTGGACGAGGCCGAGCTTCATTTGAGCCGCAACGAGCTGCTGCTTAGCAAGTGGTGGGGGTACGAGCCCCGCCTCTCCCCTAATTCATCTACATCAATCTCCGCCTGCGTTCTCCCAACCAATGAGACCGTGGCTAAGGTCATGGAATACGTGGAGCGCGGCGCCAGGGTTGTTTGCGGCGGCGAGGAGTTGATTCACGGGGACGGCGAGGCCGTGGAGGACTGCTCGCTGCCTGTTCTCAGGGGCGCCTGGGACTTGATTAAATTCAACCACGAATTGCTGCTGGAGACGATACCGTTGCTGGGCAGGGGCGACGTGGTTTCCGTGGACTCCAAGATACGCGATGCTCACTTGGACACATCAAGCGGGCCGATAGCCGTGATAGGGGCTAATATAGTGAACCCGGTCAGCATCAAGGGGCCTGCGCTGGTGGGACCTGATTGCGAGCTTCAATCGTTCACGTTACTGAGGCCGGGCTCGGTCTTGTACTGGGGCAACGTGGTTGGAGGCGAAGTCAAGAACAGCGTATTGGATAAGGGAAGCAGGAAACCGCATCACGGCTACTTGGGCGACTCCTACCTGGGCAAGTGGATAAACCTGGGAGCCGGCACCTCCGTGTCCAACCTGAAGAACACGCTAGGCCATGTTAGGTTCATGGGCAGGGATACCGGCATGAGTAAGTTGGGCCCCATAATCGGGGACTGGGTTCGCTCCGGCATCAACTCCAGCATAATGACGGGCAAGGCGGTGGGACCCGGCTCGCACGTATATGGATTGGTGAGCATCGATGTGCCCCCCTTCGTCTTCTTCAAGAACTATGGGGAACCCGTGATGAGCCAAGTGAATGCCGACAAGCTGGGAGAGATAATTCGAAGATCGGCGGACGGAGATGAGAGGGAGGCGCGGTTGGCATCCATGGTCTACGAGGCGACGGGCAAGTTGAGGATCGGCATAGGTAAGTTCAACTTCAAGCTGTGACTCCCACCAACCTCCTCACCGCCTTGAGGGGCTGGGGTTCCCGGGGTCTTGGGGTTTACTCTCCTTTAGGGCTACTCGTTGCTTCATCGCGGCGGTCGGCATTGTGGGGGTACACCCCCGCTCCCAAGAATCAACCGCCGAAACAATTACACACTTAACAAAAACATAACCCCACCTTAAAAGGCAAGGCTTATCCTCTCTATCATGGTGGTGCGCCCCTTCCCGCTCTCTTAATCATTGTCTTGGTTTCTCGGGCTAAGGGTATTTCCGTTGGGGAATTTAATGTGTTCTTTTTAAAGGCTATTTATAAATTTTGTTAATGATAAATGGCACAGGCCCGCTTATATTGGCAAAATAGAAGTAATACAGTGTAAGTATACGTGCGATAGGTATGGGCGAGAACAAGAAGATCGGCATGGTCGTGTTTTCCGGGACGGAGGATAAAATGATACCCGTGGGAGTGATCTCCCAGGGGGCGGCGGCGATGGGTTACGACGTCCTCATATTCTTCACGGGGTGGGCCATGTTCAGGCTCCTCAAGAAACCCATAGAGCCCAGGTGGCCCAAGGAGTTTGAACAGATGGTTCCCTCGCTGGTGGATGGGATGAAGAGGATAAAGGCGCCCAGTTGGGTGGACATGTTGAGGCAAGCCAAGGAGATGGGCGCCAAGGTGTATGTGTGCTCCATGATGTCCCAAGCAGCGGGTCTCAGGAAGGAGGACTTCGACTCATCCCTGGTGGACGACGTGGTGGGCGTAGCCGCGTTCCTGGAGATGGCGGAGGGAGGCCAAGTGCTCTTCATATGAGGTGACGCGCGTGACCCAGCCAAGCAGGATCGTCGATGCAAGGGGCCTCTCGTGCCCCGGTCCCATAACCGAGCTGGTCAAGGCGTACAGGAACTCCAGGGTCGGCGACGTGATAGAGGTGCTGGCCACCGATGAGGGTTTCAAGCAGGACGTGCAGGCGTGGATAAGGAAGACCGGCAATGAGTTGTTGGAGTTGAAGGAGGACGGCGGCGAGATAAGGGCATTGATAAGGATAACCAAGAGATGAAGAGGTATGAAGAATATAGTGATAGTGGGCGGCGGGGCCGGCGGCGCTATGCTGGCCAACAGGCTGCCCAGCGATGAGTTCTCCGTCACCTTGATCGATAAGGAGGGGTATAACTACTACCTTCCATGGCTCCTCTACACGGCGTTCAAGGGCTCGAGGAGGAATATAAAGATGGATCTACAACGCTTAATAAAGCCGGGCGTGAAGCTGATCAAGTCCAGCGCGACGGCCATCAACCTAAACGACAGGTGGGTGGAGCTCTCGGACGGACGGAGGCTGGGCTACGATTACTTGGTGATAGCGACGGGGGCCAGCGTCGATTACTCCAAGATAAACGGCCTACGCGACGTGGTGGCCAAGTACGGCAGTTACTACTCAACGGAGGATGAGGCGTTGAGGGTTTGGAGAACGCTCAACTCCATCAAGGAAGGCACAATAGCCATAGTCGTGGCGGATCCAAAGCACCGCTGTCCGCCATCCCCAATGGAGGGGGCATTCCTGGCGGAGGAGTTCATTAGAACCCGGGGGCTTAGGGATAAGGTGAAGATAGTCTTCGCGACCCCGTACCCCCGTCCCTACCCGGCCGAGCCCATGAATGAGGTGGTGGAGCCCATAATGAGGGAGAGGGGGATCGATATAATCGATTTCTTCACAGTGGATTACGTGGAGCCGGACAAGCAAGTGATACGCTCGCTGGAGGGGGATGAGTTGAAGTACGATGCGGCCATAATCGTGCCTCCCCACGTGGGGGTTGGCATAAAGTACGGCCCGGAGGACGTCGTTGATGAAGATGGATTCGTGCTGGCCGATAAATTCACGAATAAGGTGAAGGGGTTCGACGACGCGTTCGTGATAGGCGATGCCTCGGCGTTGCCCGTGGCAAAGACGGGAGTGACGGCTCACCTCCAGGCAGGAGTGGTGGCTAGGATATTGATGGGGGAGGACGCTAAGAACACGGGCAGGACCAATTGCCCATTCGACTTGGGGTATGGGCTGGGCACGTTCGTGATAGGGGATTACTACAGCCCCGTGGTCAAGTACCCCCCGAACAAGGTGAATCACTTGATGAAGATGGCCTTCGCATCCATTTACTGGGACATGATAAGGCACCCGGAGCTGTGGGACCCCATATTCGACGCGTTCTTCGAGGCCACCAATCCATCAACGTTGAAGGGGATATACGGGTGACCCCCGTGGCATCAATCGATATAGACGAAGAGATGGAGAGGCTCCTATCGCCCCGCACAGTGGGGCTGCTGGGCAAGATGGTTGACCTCTTGAGAAAGCTGGACGAGGCCGGCATCCTAGACGCGATCTCCAGCCTGGCAGCCAGCGACGTAGTGGGGGAGCTCGCCAAGGTTCTCCTCACCACGGACCTGGTGAGGCTCCTCAACGGCATCGATAACCTGCTCAGGCTGGCGGGGGAGTTATCCGATGGAGAGGCTGTGGATTCCATAGAGAAGCTGCTGGGCCTGGCCAAGGCGTTGAATAGATTGGGAGTGCTGGACTCCCTGGAGGACTTGGCTGGTAACCCCGAGTTGTTGGTGGACGCATCCAAGGCATTGTTGGGCACGGGGTTCATACACTTGCTCAACAACTTGGACGAGCTCAACAAGGCCTTGACGGCCATCGACTTCAAGGCCCTCGCAAGCTTGATGGATGCCTTAATGAGGGGACTGAAGGCGGGAGCAGGGCCACAGGACTCGCTGGGGCTAATCAAGGCGGTCCTATCCAATGACGATGCCAAGAGAGGATTAGCCGTGGCCATAAACGTTCTCTCCAAGCTGGGAGCAACAATCGCCCCGCCTCAATGAATTCATCTCAAAAAGTTTAAAAAAGCTAGGTCCTATTCTCACGCAAATGATAACTCCTGTTAGGTGTTGGACGTGCGGCAAGCCGTTGGGCCATTTATGGGAGCCCTTCCGCAAGAGAGTGGCGGCTGGAGAGGATCCAGGCAAGGTCCTCGACGACCTTGGGCTCACCAGATACTGCTGTAGGAGAACAATGCTGGGCCACGTGGAGTTAATAGACTCCATCTTGCCTTACAATAGAATGGAAAATCCATGACTTGATACGTGAATAATTAAGATTGAGCTGAAGTAGGGTCGACCCTGCCTCCTTGGGATTGATGGGCTTGCCCCTACCGGAATGCTTAATGGGCTTAGGTATATTAACGCTGCAAGCCTCCTAGCCGGCAATGCACCGCCCGCCTCTGCCCTTGATTGTGATAGCGGTGATTGCCTTGGCCTGCATCGCCTCAGCCCAGGAACTGCTTCCGGTTAACGGCACCGCCGAGGTTAACGGCGTCACGATTTACAGAGTAAACGGCGGGACCGTTATGGTGTACGGCTCGAGCGGCGTATTGATCGCCAACGGCTCTATGTACTTGGTCACGGCGTATAAGGAACCGGGGGGATTATTGATATACGGCGGTCCCTCCCAGCAAACCGCTCCCCAGCCCAGCGCCGCTCCCGCCCCGGTCCCCCACCGCGCGGTCAGTCAAGCCGGCCGGGGAAGGACTCCTGCCCCGCTTAATCCCCCGCCGTCCCCCACCGGCGGTGTTAGGCCCTCATCCTCCAATCCCCCCGCCTCGCCCGCTCCACGGCTTTCTCCGCTGATGATATCCTACCTATCCCTTTCTCCGCTGATCTCGGCCACCGCGGTGGTTTCGCTGTTGGTTTGGAGGGAGGGGAGGCGTAGATGCATTGATCAGGAGATGAGGCGGTTAGTGGATTGGTTAGGCGCGCGTCGCCCATCGTTGACTCCCCGGGAATTGGTGGGGGAGGCGCCGCCGTGGGCCGTGGAGGCCGTGTCGCGGGTCGTCGACGTGTACGAGGCCTACGTTTATGGAGGCGTGCCCATTGAGTGCGCGGAGTTTAAGAGGGCGGTTTCGGAGGCTATGAGGTGGAGGCCGGTATCGATGAGGCGGGCCGCGGACCTGTGATTGGGCCCATGGTTATAGCCATCGTGGCCGTGGACGATCAAGGCAAGCTGCGGGCACTGGGGGTGAGGGATTCCAAGAAGCTCTCGCCGGGCAGAAGGAGGTACTTGTTCGGCGAGGTAATTAGGCTGGCCAGCTGCGCGAAACACGTGCTGGTCCCCCCGGGGGAGATAGATAGGTACGTTGTCGCTAATCAATTGAATGAGTTGGAGATGGAGAAAATGATAGAGCTCATCCAATCATGTAATGCCGACGTCGTTTACGTGGACTCGCCCGATCCAAAGCCCGAGAGGTTTGGGAATAGGCTGGAGGCGGCGACGGGGAGGCGAGTGATCGCCATGAACGAGGCCGACGCATTGATACCCGTAGTCTCGGCGGCCAGCATAGTGGCCAAGGTAATCAGGGATGGAGAGATAGACAAGTTAAAGAAGCAGTACGGCGACTTCGGCAGCGGCTACCCAAGCGATCCCAGGACCACGTCCTTTTTAGCGTCGTGGGTGAAGGAGCACGGCACCCTACCTCCAATAGTGCGGAGGACTTGGAAGACTGTGGATAGACTGCTTGGGGGAATGGATAAATATCTGACCTGAGGCCCATCTGGGGACGGGGAATCCTTTAAAAACGCCTCCAGGCAAAGCCAATATGGGCGGGGGTGCCCGAGCATGGTCAAAGGGGGCGGACTCAAGATCCGTTGGCGAAGGCCTGCGTGGGTTCAAGTCCCACCCCCCGCACCATCCTAGGAATGGAACATGTCATGATCCACAGTGCACCTCATCACAGTAGGTTAATATATTGGACTGCATAAATGACAGCAGCGGTCAGCCGCAGCCTCTATAATGGTGAGCATTACCTTAATCGACCCATTTTAAGAGATGGGCGCCGTTAATGAGGAAGCCGTCGATCAATTCATCGCCAAGCCACGCCTCCCCACCGGGAAGCGAGGATCCCGTCTCCTCGAATGAGCTAGGGCCAGACCTTCACTGCACCCAAGGTAACGCCTCCACGCCATAGGCGAGTCTGCACCGCAGACCTCCATCAACGCTTATAAGCAATCACGAGACCTCACCCCATGCGCAGGGGCTACTTGCTGTACGCGCTAGCGGCGGCGATAGCGACGCTGGCTGTGGCGCTGCTAGCGTCGGGCGCCCTTGCGCCCAGCCTAACAGTGGAGACGTATGTGCACGGCAAGCCCGTAAACGCGGAGGTGCAGGTGCTCGCCCTTCTCCCGCCCGGCTCCCCTGACCCCATCGTGGAGGCGTGGAACGGCACGTCAAGCAACGGGGCCGCGGAGGTGCCCCTATCCGCCCTATACGGCGTGGCGAGGCGGTGGGCCGCTGAGGGCTTCGGGGACACGCGGGTGGGGATCGAGGTCATCATAACGTACACCAACGGGTCCACGGCGTGGTACGGCATGCACTTCACCACCTACGAGCCCAACGCAGTGATAGGCGAGGAGGAGAACCCGGTGAACGCGGTGGCGGCCGCCGTGGGGGGAGGGTGGAGGATGGTCACCCAAGCAAACGACAGCATAACCATAGAGCCCCGCGGGCATCCTTGGCGACGTGTTGATGGCGCAGCTGCCCATCGCGTACGCGCATGATGGGCACTCCTTCTACCCGCCGCTCACTGGAGTATACGTGGAGCCGCCTCAATTTGGATATTATTGCTATTCCAGCACGGCCACGTCCGTGGGGCCGGGGGGCACGGTGGTCGATTACACATGCGCGCCGCCGAATAGTTGGACAGGCTCCGTCTCCGCGTTCATAGGCTCCTCCCCCCTCACTGTGCCGGGCGGGCCCGTCACGGTCAGCGTCACCGGCCCGAACAACTACTCCGCCTCCTACTCCTTCCCCATGAAGCCCCACGAGCCCCTCTCGATAAGCACCCCCCTGCCGCGCATGGCGGGGTCATACACCATAACTGCCTCCTATGAACCGTACTTCACTCCCCATGGCACAATATACTACGATTCATCCTCTGCATCCACTACAGTCAACGTAGATGTGGTTATCTGCCGTTGACAGTTCTCTTTGATGAAGCTAATTGAAGTTCAGTTTTAGTGTCTTCAAAAAATCTTTTTTCATTCCTTAATAGAGTCCCTGTTTTCCTTCTTGGGAGCTTCAATGCATTCAATAATTCACCGCTCCAGATCATCGAGGACAGCCCTAATCCAGAAGCGAAGCTTCCGTACCCATAATTTTCACGCCCTTACGAGCTATTCATTTATCATTGGATTTCGCCGCCGGCGTCCTTAGATGAGGTGATATGCCCGTCTGTTGGGCGGTCGGCTGGTCATGAATTGTGGAAGAACAGTGGCTTTTCCTCCGTCGTGTGGGGCGGTACCTCGCCCAGCGTTGGGTAGCCGCACTGCGGGTAGTACGCTAAGTTGTTAAGCAGCGTGCCCGTGACTGGTCTAAGGATGGTTATGTTGATTGCAGTGCCTGATGAGTTGGTGCCATAAATGGCGGCGACCAATGCGTAGGCGCCTGGCCCAAGGGTTGTGTTCAGCCAAGTCGGGCCATTGCCGGTCACGCACGTTATGTACCCGTAATTATCCTTTGGGATGAAGTCTCTATTCATAGCCCCGAAGAGGAGCGAATCGCCTGTAGTGATGGGGGCTATGCATACGTAGGTGGAGGGCCTTAAGTAGTACTCGCTGGTTATGTAGTAGGTGCCGTTGATCGCGAACTCAGTCATAACGCTGCCAGACCCACCGCCGAGGGGCACCTCGTTACCTTGCGGGGCGAACGGCGTGAAACCAATGTGCTTGGGCAGCATCGGTGTTTTGCAGAGCACCAAGCCTAGGACTCGCGCGATCCCGCCCGCGTAGTAAGCGCTTAATCCATAGACGGTCAATCCAATGACAGTTAAAACGCCAAATAGAATTGCCAGGAAAAGGCCCAGCTCGATCTTAATTATGTGAGCCATAATGGTTCACTGGCACTGTCCTAGGTATTCAAACGCATATGCTGGTCCTTGACCACCGGCATATGATATATCCCATATATAGCCTTGCGGCAGATAATAGGTCCATGAGTTCGTCGTCGATCCCTGTATCTCGATGGACCCGCTGCTATCATAACCATTTATGGAAACACCGACGCCCGCAATCAATAACGTGGAAGATGATTGCGATACGGCGAGGATCGCAGGGCTAGCGCATGTGCCGTAGTTCGCCAATAGATTGTTGCTGAAGCCATTGTTGAATTGAATAGAGTAGTAGCCGTTATAATATATTTGATTTGGTTCATTGATATCGGAGGCCGTGCCATTGGGCAATATTGGAATGGATCTAAAAGTCGGTGGGTTGGTGGCGCTGCCTAGATCCTTGGCAACATATGGCTGGCTACATGGGTAATAACCTGCAATTATTGGGATAAGCTTCGTGTTGTAAATGCCCCACTTATCAAGCCTGAAGAGACCGATTGCTTCTCCATTATTCGCGTAAATCGTCTGCGATAATGTAGTTGAGGCTTGGCTAGTTAAGGTGAGGGGTCCCGAACTAAAGGTGTAAGTAGCTGTGTAGGATACGCTCTGCGCCGCACTTGCACTGCCTGGATACGGTGAGTTCAGTAATATTACCGGCGTCCAGTATACCCCCTCAGCCACCATGGATCCCAATCCACATTCATAACCGCCGAGGGCGGGTGAGGAGGATGCCACGGCCGGGATTGCATGTATAGATGTGAGCATTGCAATTATTATAACAGCTATTCGTAATAATCTAATATTATGTATTTTTATCTTCATTAAAATTAAATATAGAATTACTTTATAAATATTATAGCAAGTCTGTGAAACAGACCAAACTGCAATGACCCCCCTCCCCCATTTGAGTCGGTCGTAGTCTATGCTGGAAACGGATGAGTGATTGGTCTGGTTCAATTATTTACTGCCGCGGCATTCAAGAAGGATCGATTATTTGTTGACTATGTGAGTGAGGTGGGCAGTTAATTATTTGGCCAGTTCGTAATAGCCCGATGAGTTCACGTTGTAATACGTCAAGTCCCACGTGGGCGGCGCATCCAGCTCGAACGGTATCATGTAGCTGGGCGGCGGCGTCGATACGGTGCCGTTTATCAAGGTAATCCGTATGTTGAACATGGTTCCATTAAACACATAATCCTCTATGGGGTAATTCGTGTAGGCATATTGGAACTCCAGCTGACTATACGTGGCGTAGAACGGCGTTCCGTTATAAGGTATGAAATGAATCCATGCTTGATCCGTGTTGTAATCGTATATCTCGAACATGATTTCCTTGGCGCTCGCGTTGTAGAATATAGTCAGCTTGAGCAGGGTATTGTTGGGGGTGGGTATTCCCGATAGTACGGCTGGATTCATCGTGGATTCATTGAAGAAGTAATGCGCGAAGCAGTTCTTGCCGGGCACGTACCACGGCGCTATGGTGCCGTTGGGGTCCAGGTCCACTCCTATTTGGAAGAAGCCGACGCAGGATGACCTGGTGGCTCCATAGTAATTCATGGCGTTTATCTGGAAGCTGAGGATGCCGGCTTGGGGCGACTCCCAATGCCTTAACAAGACTAGCGTCGTCAAGTTATAGAAGGGCGGCAATAGGGACGCCAATAGCCCGGAGCCTTGCCCGTAACCCTCCATGTTGTTGTACTTCTGCAAGTAAGTAGGTATCTCCAGGCTGGTCACCACAACGTTGCTGTAGTAGGCGGTGCCGTTGGTCGTGATGATGGCGGCTGTGTAGTAATTCCCTGCCTGGGGCACGGCCACCTCGGCTGGGGGCATGTATGTGCCGTCGACGAATACCTGCATTACCCAGCCCGCCGACTTATTGCTGGGCGAGGCGGCGTCGTACACGTTAACCATGAGTAGGACCCAGCCCGGCGGGTATAGGGAGTCCGTTAGGTTGGAGAGCGATTCTATTGGCCTTAAATCCGTTAGGTTGGGACCGGCCCATACGTATCCATTGGAGACCCCCACCACGGCCACAGGCGCATAGCTTCTATTCACTAATCCGAAGAACCCGCTGCCGGAGCCGTAATTTATGGCCACCTGGAACGATATGAATTGGTCCCCAGCGACCACTAGGCCCGGCTTAATTATGTCGATCTGAGGCGTGGAGGATGCAATTGATTCAAGGGATGGCTCGCCCCAGTAACTAGGTTCTTGAACTATTGCGGGCGCTGCGCCCGTTATGGGCTCCACGCCGTAATAGCTCAACGGCTTGCCCACGTACTCGAAGTCGGCAACGTAGGTGAAAGCCCCCTGAAGCGATGCCGCAGGAGCGAGCCTGGGCACGTGAATAGGGCTTCCGCGTGGAGTGGCATGAATTGATGCTAATGCAATGGAGAGGATTATTATGCCGGCCATCCATGCGATTTTATGTATTTGCATCATAGTAATGCATAGATGCTATAGCATTTTTATTCTTTGTGACTCAGATATTTATCTATTAGCCTAAGGCTTGATATTTTACAAGTAGATAAACATTATTCATATATTAAGTTTAATGCTTTGTCGGGAGGCCATCCAAAGCAGCGATCGGTTCGGGGTCTATTTATGGGGATATATTATAATTGAACATACCTATAACGGAGCCACGATGCGAAAGCCTTATAATTATTTCCGGCTTCCTTACTGGCATGGATGATGAATTGAGGTTGCTTAAGTTGAAGAAAATGATGGAGCTAATGAAGGCCGCAAAGCCCGGCGGGTCGGGGAAGGAGTTAAGCGATAGTGATGCTGTGAATATAGTGAGGGGGATGGTAGTGGGAGATAGGGGCGCGGAGATAATAGATAAGGCGATTAGCCTATACGACGGCTCGGTCCTTCCCCTTTTCAAGTACTTGGCCGAGAAGAAGATGTCGGGCGGCATTCAAAGCATTAGGGACGACGAGCTCTATGCCCTGCTGGACAACATGGGATTCCACATCCCGCTGGACACCAGGATAAGAATAGTTAGGCATGGGAGGGAGGAGAAGCTGGGCGATTAATGCACTAGCCCAATCAGCTTTGGCTCGGCGACTCTATTGGGAGGCCGTGGGGGCACTTGCTGGGCTTTCCCAAGCTATCGAACAACCGCTCCACTACCTGTATGGGAACGTACTCGTCGAACTGGGATGCCAGATTGCACGCCTCCTCATCCGTGAATCCCAGGTTCTTCAGCCACGTCTCTATTATCCTGTGGGAGCTGAGCAGAAGCGATACTGCCTTCCTTCCCTCATTGGTCACGGTGACCCCATCGACGTCCTTCTCCACCAAGCTCTTCTTCTCCAAGTGATTGACCTCCTCGTAGGCGCTGGGCGGCGATACTCCTATGCTCTTGGCTATCTTGCTTATGGATGCCTTGCCGCTCTCCTCGCTTAAATTCATTATTACTAAGAGGTATGAGAGTTCTCTCCTGCTTATTGAGGGAAGCATATGCAAACTACGGATGTGCTATATAAAAACCTAACCTATGTTCTCTCCCTCTCCCCCCTCTTCCATTGTCTGGTTAATGGCTTTGCGCTTGACGTGGGGGTTGAAAAACTACCGGCCCCGCTGCGAAACGCCTATAAGCATAGCCTCCGCAATCGATTGTAATGTCGAGTAACCACTCCAACTCGTTGGCCGCGGCAGTGCTATTGATAGGTGCATTGTTCATAACGGTCTCCATCATTGCGATGATCGGCGCTTTATATATGTATAGATACTCGAACTTCGAGTACATGGGCATGATGCGCGGCATGTCATTCTATGCATTCGTAGTTCCCATTCCATTCTTAATAATTGGGATCGCGATAGTGGCATACTCCCTCACGTCTATGCGGTCAAGGCCCGCGACCTCTCTTGTCGAGACGGCATCACCCCCCTCCTTCCCAGACGATCAAGTGCTTAAGCTGCTGCCTGAACAGGAGAGGAGAGTGGTGGAGTACTTAATGGAGGCAGGGGGAGAGGCTTTCCAATACAAAATGGCTCGAGACCTATCCCTGGATAAGGTCAAGTCTTGGAGGATAATAAGGAGGCTGGAGGAGAAGGGGTTGGTTGAGGTTGATAAAGTAAAGGGCAGGAACCTGATTAGATTACGCAAGCACCCCGCTTAGGCCCGCGCTGGCCATGGCTTGATCAAGCAATGGCCCTACCTCAACACGCCCATTCGCTTCAAGGCCCAGGCTATGAATATCAATATGAATGCTAAGACCAGTAGAAACAGGAAGAACCACAGCACTCCCAGAAGCATCATCGGACCGGGCCCCCAATAACCCCATCCCCAGGGCCCCCACCACATCATGCCAAACCATTGAATGAGCAGGGATGCGATCAGCGCCAGCTCAATGATCATGCCCATCACCTCTCGACTTCTCCATAAGTAATTGCCTCAACAATTCCACCTCGGCCTCCAGCTTCTCCACCCTCAACCTTAGAGTCTCGACTTGGTGCCTTAACTCATCGTCGGATCCATGGCTGGAGCCGTGATCCATCATATGGGGCATGCACATGCGGATCATCTCCCCCCAACCGGCTCTACGATTATCTCGCCATACATTCCCTCCTCCGCGTGCCCCGGATACGTGCACACGTACCAATAAATGCCTGGGTATTCCATCACGAGCGAGTAGGAGTAAGAGGCGGCGTATCCCTCACCATAGTTGGCCGGGGGCAGCCATTCCATATTCACCATCATGCCGGGCCCCATCTCCGTCCCCCTGGCAACGTAGGGCATGGAGTAGTACGGGTAGGGAGGCGGGGCTGTGGTCACAATGAAATTATGATACATATCGTCGTCCAGGTTTATGAAAATTACATGAATGACCGCGCCCTCCGGCACGACTATCGTCGGATTGATTAGTCCATAGATCACGAATACATCCCCCCTGGAGTAGCTGGGAGGGGGCGAGCCGGTCATGTTCTCGGCATCTCCTCCCATCATGGCTGCTACGACCAAGGTAACGTTGCTGGAGCGGAACACTATTGTATCGTTGCTCCGAAACTCCAGCGCGCTCCTCGGCGCACTCATCGCTAGAGTTAAGGCTTCATTTATGGAGTACTCGCCGAACGAGTAGTAGCTGGGGTACCCGTACTGATTGCCGTATGGAGTAGGTGCACCCCCTACCACGCCCGGGTACCCGTATCCCCACATATACCCCATCATGCCGGGCCCATAACCATATGGATTATTGACGTAATTTGAATTTAAGGGGTACCCGTGGCCGTAGGAGCCGTACCAGTACCAGCCAAGGACTAAATATGCGATCGTCGCCAAGACGATCGCGCCCGCGAGGGCCACCACCAACATGGTCTTTGTCTTCATATTGCCACCGCGCTAGCTTCCGAGTTTCATTGATAAAAGGGATAAGTGAAACCCACTTCATCCTCCTGATTCTATTGATTGGTTGCGATTTGGTTTCGCGTTGATGAAACCTAGCCTAAAAGGACCCGGCGTGAAGGTTATGGCTGGAGCTGGCTTTACGTGATTGATTATTTGAGGGGAGAGTCGCTCAATGGGCTTGGGACAATAATTTATAAATCGACCATAGAGCCGCTCTGCATGGCTTTGGATCTATATGCCTACAAGAATTCGTCCCTCTTCGGAGGAAGCTGCGGCCCCGGCTCTCTTCACGTTATGGGCGCGCCTATGGAGGATACGCTGTCGTACAGGCCGGGCACTCGATTCGCGCCGGAGGAGCTCCGTCGGGTCAGCAAGTACATAGAGACCACGCCCACCCAGTACCTAGGCATTCGGGTCCCCAAGATAGTGTGCGACGTGGGCGATCTCGCCCTGTCCCAGGGAGCTCCCGAGTTCAATCTCTCTATTATAGAGAGATCGGCGGAGGACGCATTGAGGCGGTGGGGATTCATAGCCACCATAGGGGGGGAGCACACGGTCTCCCTCGGCGTTGCCCGAGCCATAGGCAAGGTATATGGCAGGCTCGGCGCATTCGTGCAAGTGGATGCGCACTTGGATTTAAGGAAGGAGTGGGCCGGCCAATCCCTCTCCCACGCCACGTTCGCGCGGATAATAAATGAGGAGTTGAGGCCCAGCTACGTGAATGTGGGCTTTCGTGGGTTTGACGATGATGAGAGGGATTTCCTGGAATCAATAAATGGATTGGGCTTCACGTCGTTCGACGTGGCGAAGCTCCCGAACCGCGCAATAGTGAATGCGATAGAGGAGAGGTTGGGCAAGGTCGATGGCCCCGTTCATCTATCCATAGACGTGGACGCGTTCGATCCATCCATAGCGCCTGGGGTAGGCAATCCGGAGTCCGGCGGGCTGAGCTACGCCGACGTTTACTCCGTGGTCAGGGCGGTCATAGATGCGGCCGGCGATAAGTTGGTGGCCGTGGATATAATGGAGTACTCGCCTCCCAATGACGTGAGCAATATGACTGCGGTGTTGGTGCTAAAGCTAATGCTGGATATATTTAACTTAACCGCTTGGCGCAGGACTTGTGGGAGCAAATGAGAATTGAGTATGGGAGGGACTACGTCGACTTGACGCCGGAGTTCGATGAGGACCTGTTCATTCTTTACTTAATAATAAATGAGGGGGACGTGATTTATTCCTGGACCGTCAGGGAGATCCGTGGAAAGGAGGGGGAGAGAGGGGAGCGAGAGAAGGTTTACCTAGGCTTGAGGGTGATAGATGTGGAGTACCATGAATTCAGGGAAGGAATGAGGATAAGGGGGGTTATAGTGAATTACCCGGAGTGGTTGGAGGGAGCTGGGGGTAGCCATCATAGCGTGGACGTCGTGAGGGGGCAGACGCTTAGATTCGTCAAGCAGATAGACAGGGACTTCCTGGAATCCCTCATCAAGGCATTCAGCGGTAACCTGAGGGTGTTGGTGGCCTCCATATCGGTCGAGGAGACCGCGTTTGCCTTGATGTCGAGGATAGGCATAAGGATGCTGGGAACAATGCCCAATAAATCACCCCCATCAAAGAGGGCGGGCTCTTACGAGTTGACGGCGTACCTCCGCGACGTGGGGGTGAATCTGTCCCGGTACATTGGCCAGACGAAGCCATCGCTGGTCATGTTGGCGGCTCCATCCATGCTCCTCGACTCGGTGAAGAAGAGCATTGCATCGCTTGCGGTTCCCGTCAAGTACGTGGCGATCCATGAGGGGGGCATTACAGGCATAGGGGAGGTGCAGCGGCTCGGCGTGTTGGAGGAGATGGGAATAGAGCTTGGAAGCAATTCCATGGATGAAGTAATGAGGCGTTTATCGCGGGGCTCTGGGGATGTGGCGATAGGCATGGATGAGGTGAGGACAGCCGCCGAGCAAGGAGCCATAGAGAGGTTATTGGTGGAGGAATTGTTCTTTAAGGAGAATGCCAAGTCTCTTCAGGGCATTATTTTATCCTGCATAAGGGCCGGCGGCACTGTTTCCATAATACCCAAGGGCTCCGAGGCCGGGCAGCGGTTGAGGGGTCTGGGAGGTGTGGCTGCTCTCCTGAGGTTTGAGTTCTTCCTTAAAGGAAATTGAATAATAATCGTGTTGGCATGGGAGCCGTCGCTTCCGGCATGGTCGCTGGAATGTTCTGATTCAGCTTGTATTAAACAAACAAAAGAATTATTTAATATAGATCATGAATTATATAATATATATCAAATAATGCGTTCAATATTTACTGGAAATAAAGCAAAGATAAAAAATATTATTCCCCTCTATATCGGCTGGACAAATTGGGGTTAGGCTTATAAACCAATCCGGAAGGAGTCTAAATGGGCATAAGCAGAGATGTCCCAACAAGAAACGTATCTGGAACCGAGAACGCGAAGTGCAACCAATGAAGGCGTAATAGGGTGGCATGTGTTCGGCGAGATATGGGGAGTAGATCCTAAGGTGCTGCAAGACGAGGGATACCTTCGATCCCTTGTCATAGAGGCGGCTGAGGTAGCAAACATGCACTTGGCCGAGGTACGGTCTTGGCGATTCGGGGGCGGCGATAAGGGCGGTGTCTCCGTGATCGCCCTGGTGCTGGAGAGCCACATAGCAATCCACACTTGGCCGGACCACTCGTATGCCACCATAGATGTATATACATGCGGTGGTCACTCCCTTCCATGGAGGGCATTCGATCACTTAATAGGAAAATTAAGGCCGGAGAGATTCACCAAGACGATAATAAATAGATCCAGCCAGTAATGGGACATTAATTCTAAACAATAATCAATTATTTTTATTAAATTCAATTTCAATTGATTTTAATTAATCATCCATGCAATTCATTTATAACGGCGGTGACGGAGCTCGATTGAACCGCGAATGGAGTCACCGATCCCTGGGGGTAAATGGCCTCCGTTAAATTAAAGGAAGCATAGGCAGGCACCCCACTATCGTATAGGCAATTCATATTACTCGCGTCCACTGCCTCCACGCCGTACACGCTGGGCGCCGTAGTGTTTAATCCATTTATGTAGCAATAAGCATTGTTGCCAAGCACGTTTATTGTGCGGGTGTAGTTGTATTGAGTTATGTTTAGCACCGCCAATATGCCGTATATTGGGGACGAGACGCTGGATGCCGGTTCAGGCTTGCAGGTCTGTGTTCCGTTGGTGAAGGTTATGCATACCTTATAATAGCTGGAATTTATTGGGCTGGCGGATTCCGTGGTGGTGTTTCCATTCTGGGTTATTGATATGGAGAAGGAACCGCTGGATTGATTGTAGGCGACGTACATTATATTGGATTGATTGGCCACTATCGTATTGTTCTCCACCAACAGGGTCCTTATGTGGAAGGTATAGTCCGCTCCAAATGATGTTGAGTTGAATTTGCTTAGCAGATCCACGTACTTGGGCTTACCCGCCGCAACCCCGCCCACCTTATTAAGGTGAAGCACGAATATGGCGGCCACGACGACTATGGCTACCACAATTATGACGGCCACCCCTATTGCTATGTTCTTGTTCACGTTTATCGGAAACGCATGGAATAACAAATTAATAAACTTATAGCAGAGCTCGGTTACGACGCTGGCCGAGACTCAACCGGCCTCCCCTGCATGAATTACCGTGCATTTCTTCCCATCTAGGGCTGGCAAGGCCTTTGAAATTCGTTCCTCGACGATTTACCCATGCCAAACTGCCGCGAAAACATAAAAAGGCAGCCGCCCTCCGAGTTAACCATGACCAAGGTACTATTCCTAGTGGTGAGTGGGGATGAGAAAATGGACTTGGCGTTAACCATGGCGGCCAACGCAGTTACCAAGAAACTATACGAGGACTTGAAGGTGATCTTCTTCGGCCCAAGCGAGGAGAGGCTATTGAAGCTGGAGGGCCCCGCCAAGGATAATTTCGAGAAGTTATTGAGCGGGGGAGCGATAGACTCCAGCTGCGTCAATTATGCCAACAATAAGGGGATTAAGGATGCCATAGCCAAGCTCAACGTAAAGCTGATGCCGGCCGGAGATAGACTTTCCTATTACCTGAATAATGGCTATCAAGTGGTCACGTTCTAAATAAGTGCACCCCCCCCCCCTCCTATACTCTGGATCTACTTTATTCCCACGGGTCCGCTCAATTATTCCGCCTCGCTTTGCGTTGATCGGTTCTGGCCGCGGTCGAATTGTAAAGGAAGGGCGTGATTGGTGGCGATTTGGTGTGGGAAATATGAAAATGCGCTATGAATTGAGGGAGGGGAATTATAGTAGGAGGAGAAGCAACGCGATCAGTGGTTTCGCGATGGCTGCCAACACCGCGTAGCTGAATAGGCCCATTTTTATGCCCAACGCCGCGTTGGTGCTGACCACCGCTGCTGCGAAGACCACGGATACCGTGTTGACTACCTTGATGAGTGGGTTCAGGGATGGTCCGGTGGTATCCTTAAAGGGATCGCCGACCACGTCTCCTATCACGGCGTTCTTATGAGCTGGCCCACCCTTTCCTCCCAGGGATGGATCCATTTTCGCCTCTATGTATTTCTTCGCATTGTCCCAAGCGCCTCCTGCGTTAGCCATGAGAAGAGCCCTTGGGAATCCCAGCAGTATGGTGCCGAGTATTAAGCCCACGAGGGCTACCCATCCCAGGAGCAGCCCGACCAGCACTGGAACTATGACGGCCATTAAGCCAGGAACCATGAACTCCCTCAATGCATGGCCCGTAACTATGTCCACGGCCCTAGCGTAATCGGGCTTGTTCTTGCCCTCCAATATGCCCGGTATCTCCTTGAACTGCCTCCTTATCTCCTCCACTAGCTCCATGGCGGTCCTGCTCACGGACATCAACGTCCTGCTCGAGAACGTGTATACCAAGGCTGCTCCTATGAACGCGCCAACCAATAAGTCCGGCCTCAGCACGGATGTGTTAAGCAGTATGGTGTGGAGAACCTCGCTGGACGCCACTGGGTACCCCGGCATTATTCTCTCTATTATCTCGTACACGAAGCCTATGAAAAGCACAAGGGCTGCAAGGCCAGCGGATGCTATGGCATAGCCCTTGGTAGTGGCCTTGGTGGTGTTGCCTATCGCATCCAGGGCATCGGTGGCCTCCCTGACCTGCTCCGGCAACCCGCTCATCTCAGCTAATCCGGACGCGTTATCGGAGACGGGACCGAAGGAATCTATTGTTATCACTATGCCGGCTATCGACAATAGACCCGTGGAGGCCATGGCGGTTCCGTATATCCCAGCCATGAAGGGATTCGGGGCGCCTATCAAGTAATAGCCCAACGCGAAGCTGGCTCCCAGCACTAGCGCAACCACCAATAGGACGGGTACGGCGCTCATCAATCCATACGAGTAGCCCGTCACCACCACGTTGGATGCGCTTATGGTGGCCTGCCTGGCTATGTTCTTCACCGGCTCATGGGTGTAGTGGGTGTAGTTCTCAGTTATGTGAAGCACCGCTATGGCGGTCAACATGCCGAGGATATCGCTGATCATCACTGCAGCCATCACTGAAGCGCTGTGGAAGATCACTGCGGCTCCTATTATGACTAGCACGGCGGTAACCGTCACTGTGGTATACAACGATAAGTTGAGCCTCCTCATTGCTCCCGCCGCCCCTCCCTCTATCTTTCCCCTTACAACTTGCATTCCTATCAACGTGCTGATCAGCGCGGCGGCAGTTACCAAGAGCGGGAACACGGTGAACCTCAGCGGCATGTGGAAGACAGCGGTCAGTAGGAGGGTGCCCGTCAAGACAACTACGAGGCTCTCATAGACGTCGCTGGCCATGCCGGCCACGTCCCCCACATTATCCCCCACGTTATCCGCTATTGTGGCTGGGTTCCTCGGATCGTCCTCCGGTATTCCCGCCTCCACCTTGCCCACAATGTCGGCCCCCCAGTCGGCGGCCTTAGTGTAGATTCCGCCCGCCACCCTTATGAATAGGCTCATGAGGCTGGCGCCAAACGCCGTCGCTATCAATGCCTCGCCCCAAAGCCCGGTGACAGCCCTATAGGCAGCGAAGAGCACCGACACCACGAGCAAGGCCGTGCTGGCCAGCATGGTTCCCATGACGCTGCCCGCCCTGTAGGACACCATCAATGCACCGCCGAGCCCGGCCTTGCTGGCGGCCTGGGCAGTCCTGGAGGCGCTCCTAGTCGTCACGTACATCCCTATATAGCCCGCCATGCCGCTCCCCAGAGCTCCTAACGCGAAGGATATCATCGCCAGCGCTGCCACTAAGATGTTCCCGCTGAAGCCCAGGTAGTAGGCCAACAGTATGAGCACTGCAAGCACGACTCCTATGGGCAGTATGGTCTTGTACTCCCTCAGCAGAAAAGTCTTGGCGCCCTCGGCTATTAGGTTGCTTATCTCCTTCATTTTATCCGTTCCCGCGTCCTGCCTGAGCACCCACGATGCAGCCCAAGCCCCATATATTATGCCCAGTATTGAGATTATAACCGGAAGTATCTCCGCCACTAGGGTTAGACTGGTCATACCTAAAACACCTATTATGATGGATTGGTCAGATATTAAAGCTTTGCCCTAGAGCACGTGCTTCAATCCAGCACGCGGGACTCACTTAAAGTAGCCCGTGCAATTCGACCTCTTTTTCTCAACTACTATGGAAGCAAGGGCTTGGAGAGAGCAATACCGCGGAGACCGCGCGGCCGCCATATATTTTCAATTTGATTGTGGCCAATTCATTTGAAGCTTATGATTCAAGCCACGCAATCCTTAAAAAATATTCATGAAGATGGGCTACTCATGTGTAAAATAATATGCCTACTCCTAAGAGGTGATTCCGCGTGCTCCTAACAACGTTTTCCTTGGCGGTGCTCGAGGTATTAATAGTTCTTTCGTCGGTAGGCGTGCTGCTATCCAAGGATAATTTCTATGCGGCGTTGTTCTTGGCGATAGCATCATCGCTGTCCGCCACGGCGTTCGCGGTGGTTTATGGAATATTATCCTTCACGCTAATAGTATTGATATATGTTGGGGCAACCATAACGATCACCGTGGTGCTGGCGGCCACGTATAGGAGGCCCGTTCCCCACAAGGTGGAGGGCTCGTGGCTTGGCTTCGTGGTCCTCCTATTCCTATTATCCATGCTGGTCCTCAGCAAGTACTCAATGCTGCCCACCGCCTACTCCTACGCAACCCCAACGGAGCTGGCGTCCGAGGTGCTGGGCAATGGGTACCTGGACTTCCTGCTGATAGCATTGGTGGTCTTGTTCTCGTTCATAATGATAATAGCATCCCGCTACCTGAGGGTGACCCAGTCATGATAGATGCGGTAATGTTGTTCGTCTCCTCCATTACGGTGCTGGGAATAGGGTACGTGGTTGTGGCCAACTCGCTGGACTTGGTGAGGCTATTGATAGGGCTTGAATTAATGTTCAACTCCATTTTCCTGGCGCTGGTGGGGCTTTACATGGTGGATCCCCTGGTGGCCTTCGGCATAACCATAATCTCAGTCCTGACGTCAGCCACGGAATTCATAGCATTGATAGTGGCCATACTTTCAATAGACAGGATCACCAAGAACATATCGCTGGACGTCTTGAGGGCAGGGGGTGAGGAGGCGTGATTACCCAAATGGACCCCATCCTAATATTCTCGTTGGCGCTGCCGATAGCCGCCGCCGGATTGACGGCTGTGCTGAACAAGCGGGCGTCGCTCTACGTGGCTGTAATATCGTTCCTTCCATTGATAGGCTACTCCCTCTACGGCATATTCGCCGACCTGGATTACTTGGTTCCAATAGGCGCGTTGCCGAGCCCCATCGGTGGGATGTACTTGATAAACGATGGGTTAAGCAATTCCTTCGGCTTCACGATAGCGTTGGTGACCGCCATGATAGCCATAGTGTCGGAGCCATACATGGAGCACAGGTTCCGCGCGTTGGGCATTGGGGAGGAATTCAAGATATACTACCCCTTATTCATCCTATGCGGCATATCCATGGAATGGATAGTCTATGCCTACAACCTGCTGCTCATGTACATAGGACTGGAGGTTTCCTTGATATCCTCATTCTTGTTGATATACTTCTACGGCTATGATGGCTACGGCAAGACCAGGCAGTGGATAGGCACCCTATACTTCGTATACACCCACGTCGCGAGCGTGCTCTTCCTGATAGGCTCCGTCATAGTTGCACTGACCACGGGAACCATGGATCTCGCAGCAATAAGGTACGTGCCGCCGGTGGCTTGGACGTTAATATTGATAGGCATGCTGATAAAGCTGCCCAGCTTTGGACCCCACGTCTGGCTGCCGTGGGCCCACGGCATGCACCCCACCCCGGTCGCGGCCCTCATAATATCCGTGGTTGGCCTCGCCTCCTATATACTGGCTAGGCTATACTTGATATCGCCTTACTTCATAATATCCATAAGAACCCCGCTGCTGGCGTACGCCATATTCGGCGGGATACTGGTTAGCTTCGCGGTCTTCAGGCAGAGGCACAGCTATAAGTGGTTATTGGCATACTCCACCGTGGCCAACATGGCTTACCTGCTCGCCGGCCTCACGCTGGGCACCTACGGCATAGTGGGCTTGACTCTTCACTTCATAGCGCATCAACTGGGCAAGGCCGTGCTCTTCATGACGGCGGGCGCCATAATAGTTCAGTACGATATGCTGGATATGTCGAAGATGGGCGGCCTGCAGAGGTACATCCCCTCCATAGGCGGCGCGGCGCTTCTTGGCTGGATGAGCTTGGCCGGCATATTCACCGTTGGATTGCTGGGGGAGTTCTTCCTCTTCCTGGGCCTGCTAACCACGTTGGGTCTCAGCCTCAACACGCTTTGGGCGTTCGTGGGCTTGGCGTTCCTCTTCTTGTTGACGGGCACGTACGGCTTCTGGGCCTTGAAGGAGGTGTTCTACGGGCAGCCGAGGTGGCCCTACACCAAGACAAAGCCCAGCAATAAGCTGGTGGTTCCCCTCTACGTGCTTGGATTGACCAGCGTGATTCTTCTGTTTCCGCCCATATCTACCACGCTAATACACACGATACTGAGCGCGATAGGGGTGATAATGCATGTATGAGTCGCTCCTTCCCATTCTCATTGCTTTGATGACGGTGCTGCCCACGCTGCTGGCCGCGCCCATATCCGTGTACTGGGCGGTGGAGCAGGACAATAGGAAGGCCCGTCCCCTGGAGTACTTGGCGGTGACTGGGCTGGGCGTGGCCGCGGTTGTCTCCACTTACATAGCATTGGGCTACCCCATGAAGACGCTGATATACTCGTATCCCTGGATATCAGTGCCCGGCATATTCACAACGTACGTGTCGTTCGTGGTGGACTTCCTGAGCAGGTACATGGGATTGCTGACCGCGTGGCTCGCGTTCGCAATAGGCGTTTACAGCCTGGAGTACATGGCTGACGACTATAGGCTGGGCTGGTTCTGGTTCTTCTACAATACGTTCGCGGCATCTATGCTGCTGCTGGTTTACTCCAACAACTTGCTCCTAATGTTCATAGGCTGGGAGGGCCTCGGCTTGAGCTCGTGGGCCTTGATAGGCAATTGGTTCAGGGACGACGATGAGACCTCATTCGTGGGGAAGGTGGGGGACACTGTGATGGGCAAGCCCGCGTGGACCACGCCCTCCTATGCTGCTTACCGCGCTATAATCACCATAAGGTTCGGCGA
This sequence comes from Thermocladium modestius, assembly GCF_055398215.1. Classification (NCBI taxonomy): domain Archaea; kingdom Thermoproteati; phylum Thermoproteota; class Thermoprotei; order Thermoproteales; family Thermoproteaceae; genus Thermocladium; species Thermocladium modestius. The sequence goes on from NZ_AP043731.1 coordinate 1,434,341, forward strand.
CATGCCCATGCTGGGCGCCTTGGCTGCGATAGGCATATTCGGGGGGAGCCTTGACTTCAACTCAATAAACTGGGCCCACCTGACCAGCTCGCTTGGGGCCGTGGGGACGGCGGTGGTCCTAATAGCGTTCCTGCTGGGTCCCTTCACCAAGTCGGCCCAATTCCCGTTCAATGATTGGTTGCTGACCGCCATGACGGGCCCCACGTCGGTTTCCGCGCTGCTTCACTCAGCGACTATGGTTGCCGCGGGCGTGTACATATTCATGAGGCTCACCCTATACCTCGTCGGCATCAACTACGTTGCTATAAACATGGTGTACCTCTTCGTGCTTTACTTGGGGCTGGTGACCGCTATATTGGGCGCCATGTTCGCCACCTCGGTTAACGAGAGGAAGGTGATACTGGCCGGATCAACCATGAGCAGTCTCGGCTTGATGATGGCGTTGACCGCGGCATCTAAGTTCATACCCATCAGCGTGGATGCTCTGGGGTACATGCTGCCCATTGGGGTATTGGTGGGCTTCTCCTACTTAATAGTGCACGCGCTCTCCAAGGCATCTCTGTTCCTGGTCAGCGGCCACTTGATTCACGAGACCCACACGCGCTTCAACTTGGGGAACTGGCGGCTCGCCGAGAAGCTGCCCGCGGGCTTCTACTCCACTCTAGCCGCCGCCCTGGCCCTGGGCGGGATACCGCCCTTCGCCGCTTACTGGGTTCACTCAGCCATGGATGAATTGATGACGGAGGTGGGCCCGGTGGTGGGCTGGGGAGCCTATGCCTTGCTGCTGCTCACGAGCTTTGTTTACGTCATGTTCCTGGCCAGGTTCATGTCGCTTAACTTCATCAAGGGAGATGATCCTGGGGAGGTGGAGGGCCACGGCGGCTCCGTGATGGCTGGGGCGTACACCGCCACGGCCACCGCCGCGCTGCTTGTCGCGATACCTGTGTTGATGATGTCGTCGCCCAACGTGATGTTGATATCGGGATTTGATCCCGTGGTGTTCCTGATATCGCTTGCAATAACGGTCACATTCCTGGCTGTTGCTTATAAGCCCCGCTCCGCGTCCTTTGCCTTGGCGTCCCCAGTGTTCGAGAGGAGATACTACATACAGGCATTCATGGACGTGGTGCTGGCTGGATTCGGCAGGGCATTGACGGAGTTCGCAATGCTGTTCAGCAGGGGCTTTGATTGGTTGTTCAATAATGCCGTGCCCCGCTTGTTCAAGGCGACGTCCAATGCGATACGCGGCATGCAGAATGGCTTGGTTAGGAACTACGTGAAGGCCATGTTGATAGTGATGACGATTATGCTCTTCATAATAATGATGGTGATGATCTATGTATGATTACACAACCATAATTGAGTACTCCTCCATAGGGCTGCTTCTGGTCACCGCTGCCTTAGCGGCCGCCCGCAGGGAGAGGTATTCCTGGATCCCAGCTCTTCTCCTCCTGCTGCCGGATCTCGTGGTGCCGGCCAGCTACTTGATGTACCCCGCATTGATAGATGCCGTGGCCGCCATCAACGTGTTGACCCTCATGCTGGTGAGGGGGTCGCAGTATAAGGGAATGGATTACGCTCTTGTGTCTTTCATGGGATTGATGACGTCCTACGCCATGTACGTACCCCTCGGAATTGGAGATGCGTACTTCGTGCTCTTGCTGGGCATATTCATGCTGGTCAGCGTTCCCGTCTACTTCATTATACAGCTGGGCGGGACTAGGGAGAACTTATCCGCCGCCGTCAAGGCCATAACCGCCCTAGTCATAGCTACAGTGCTATACTTCACTGGCGCCTCAATCCTATTCTTCGCCCTGATAAATCAAGTGGGCGGGCTGGCGCTGCTGGGGTACACGTTCTTGATACTGGGAATGATGCTGGAGGTGGGCGCCGCCCCCATGCATTACTGGGTGCCCGACGCGTTCTCGGCTGGCAATCCATACGCCGTCTCCATAATAGCCTCCATAGCCAAGTTCGTGCCCTTCATTGTCACGCTGAAGATAGTTTACCCGTTGGTTGCCAACATGGCCCCGCTCTATGCTGACGTGATAGTGTGGGAGACCGCCCTGCTGGCCGCGTTCAGCATGACGCTGGGCAACATAGGGGCAATAACGTCGAGGGAACCGGCCAAGGTGCTGGCCTACTCCACTGTGGCCAACATGGGTTACGCCATGGCTGCTTTGACCATTTTCTTCGTGCACGGGGCGGGCGAGGCCGCGCTGGCCTACGCGTTGCTGGGCCTACTGGCGCAGCTGTTGGTGAACGGCGCAGGCAAGATAGGCCTCTTCTCCATAATAGGCAACGAGAGGGGATCTAGGTGGAGCTACATACTGGCCTACTCATTCATAGGCGTGCCGCCTCTGCTGGGCTTTTGGTCCAAGCTATTCATAATACTGGGGCTGATATATGCCGGCCCGTCACTTTGGTGGCTGGCCGTGCTGTTGGTGATAAACTCGGTGATATCGGTTCCATATTACGTGAGGCTGAGCAAGTCGTTGAGTGGCTCCGGTTCAGGCGGGGTTGGTCTGCTGGTCGTGGTGCTGGCGTCCATAATAATGCTGGCCGGCCTCATCATCCCAGTACCGCTGGCAATGATAGGCTCGGTTCACTCGCTGCTGGCCTACTTACTGCCTTAGTGCCCGGCACAAAACATATTTTACCTTCTTCCCATTTATTCTCTAATGATACTGGTCCTGAGAGGTAAGGGAGGTTCATCGATGGATCAATTGGAGGAGGATGATGTCTTGATCATTCCCATATTGAAGCCAATAATAGATGAATCGGCGGTGGATAGGTTAAGGGCGCTCTGCGGCTCCAAGCGGAGGCTGGGGGTAGTGATGAGCTCGGAGGCCATTGCGGCAGTGGCGGGCAGGGTAGATATATCCAATTGCATCGAGACCGTGATAGCCGTGGGCCCATCAACTTGCGGCGCGGTTCATGCTGCTTTTCCCACGGTTAAATGCGAGGTGCCAAGCGAGTACTTCAGCGGCGCGGTGTCCAAGATGCTGGAGGAGAGGTGCGGGCCTGGGGAGGAGGTGTTAGTTATTAGATCCAAGGATTACGTCGATGACGCTGAGATACGCGCGGGTATGTGCAGCGTTGTGGAGATCGGTTTATATGAATTGGCCAGGGATGATGAGGCAATAAGGCGGGCCGCGTCGTATTTGCCCTCCGCCGGGGCCGTGGTATTCACGAGCCCCAAGGTTTTCACGACGTTTTTGGAGGCAGTGGGGGGAAAGGCCTTGGAGGGCAAGAGATTGGTGGCGATAGGGCCCACCACTGGATCTACCATGAGGAGAAACGGCTTCGAGCCCCTTATCCCGGCTCGCTACACGGTTAAGGACGCGGTGGAGCTGGCGGCGCGCAGCAGTGGCGGTTCCTAGCCGTCAGTCCTTGATTTGAGGAGAGCATATGCTCCAGCCACCACGGCGACTCCCACTATTATGACCACCTCCTTCCAGACGTCGACTTCTGTGGGCGTGGGCATCATGGTGAACTGCGTCGTTGCTATCAACAACTCCCTGGAGAGCGCGGTGAGAACTATCTGAAGCACCTTATTCACGGCTATCACCTCCTTCTCCACGTAGTCCATGAACATCTCTATTATCTCTATCGATATGAGCACTATGAATATGCTGGACAGCGCCTCTATTATGGAGCTCTCAGTCACGTTGTGTATGCTCTCGTATAGGGTCATGAAGGCGCTCCATATGGAGAACGCCGCCACCGCTATTATCATGATCATGGCTATAACGTATAGGATTAGGTTTATTGCCCTGAAGGGAGCGGTGAGCTTGTTCCTGGGCATTAGGGTAACCCAAAAATGCCGCAATTTAACTTTTATGGGCGCTCAGCCATTCCAGGACGGGGCCCGCGGTAGATCTGAGCGATATTATCGTCAGTCTTACCGCCTAAAGCTTAAAAATAATAGAGTTAAAATAACTCGATGCCCAGGAAGCAGACGGAGAGGATAGACGAGAGAAAGAAGGAGATCCTCAGCCTGGTGGAGTCCCGTGGAGAGGTCTCCACAAATGACGTGGTTCGCATCACCAAGCTAAGCCATAGCCAAGTATTCTACATACTTAAGCTATTGAGCAAGGACGGCGCGATGAAGGAGGTGCGCAGGGGAAAGGTGGCTTACTGGAAATCCACTAAGAAGCAGGAAGTGGATTCCCCCGATGATACCGATTAATTGGGGAAGAAGCAAATGGAGTTCAGTGTGAGATTGAGGTCCTCATCCCTCAGTGGCTGCCTCGCTTCATCACGGAGGCCCCCATCAAATGCAATTAATTAAAACCTTTCGATCGAGGCCCATCGATGGCTTCCTTGAACCTGGCAGTCTCCGCTATGCTCTCATCGTTTAACTCCTTGAAATAGGACTCATACACCTCATTTATTGCGTCCAAAAACCCGCGGCTCAGCCCCTCCCTCTCCGTCACCGCGGCGTACTTATCCACGTCGTTCTTGGTGGTGATGTTTGGAATCACGGATGACACGTTGGGGGAGCTCAGCACGAATGCCACGGCCAGCTGGGACAGCTTCATCCCCGCCGCGTTGGCTATAGGGATCAGCTTCTCCCCTCCACGCACCGCCCTCTCTATCCAGGATTGATCCTTGAACGATCTATGCAAGTGCCCGGAGCTCCTTATGGGCCACTTATCCTCATCCAATGCATCGGATGCGTGGGGGACGCGTATGAAGTGCCCCACCCTCTCCGCGCCGGGAGCGGATAGGAACTCCCTTCCCGGCATTTGCTCTATTATGTTGTATATGTACTCCAACGCCTCGTACCCCTTGGCCATTGCGGCCAACCCCTCCTCTCCCCAACCAAGCGTGGGCCCCAGGGATACGCCTATGGACTTCGCGTACCCATCCCGCTTGACCCCCCTCATCCAGTCCATGACCTCCTCATCAATTATGACGTGCATCCTTGGATTGTGGAGCATCAGTATGTCAACGTAGTCCCTATTGAGTCTCCGCAGGCTATTCCTCAATGCTTTATCCAAGTAATCCCGGCTGAAGTCCTGGGGTATCTCCCTCTGCCCCGCCTCGTGGTGATACATGTCGTAGCCTATCTTGGTTAGGATGACTGCCTCCCGCCTCTGCCCCAGCACTTTCCCCAGTAACTCCTCTCCCTTTCCATTACCGTAGCTATCAGCCGTGTCGAAGAAATTTACGCCGGCCTCAATCGCGTGCATTAGGACATCCTCCGCCTTCTCCGGTCTTCCCCACCAATCCGTCACCAAGGACCAAACGCCCACGCCGACCTCGGAGACCTCCATTCCACTGCTTCCCGCCTTCCTATACCTCACGCGATCCCGCGGCGAGTCTGTCTATTTTAGGGGTTTCGCGCAGCGTCTTCGGGCTTAACGGGGGTCTTGTAACTATTTCCTTCCTCTCAAAATCGTTTTGTTCCGGGTATCCCTGAAAGGATAAACAAAGATTATATAAATCTAAGCATCGCACGTACTTCGTGAAATGGATTACTCGGGAGAAGGCCATGGTGGATAGGATTGCTTGTCCATGGCTAATAAAGAAATTCATTGACCCGAACGCAGAATTCATATTCGTTCCGGCTCAGGACGTCCTTACAAAGGCAAGGGAATTAAACGCGATACCCTTCGACGTAGAGGGTGTCGAGTTAACGCATTACCGCGAGGGAGGCAATGAATACGTGAGCTTCGATGCAATAATAAAGAAATATAACTTGAAGGATCCAGCGTTGCTGGAGCTAGCTAAGATAGTTAGGGGAGCTGATGCCAAGATACCAAACCCGCCGCCGGAAAGCTATGGCCTGAAGGCAGTGGCGCAGGGGTTCAGGGCCATTTCTAGAGATGATTTCGAGAACATGCGGCTGCAATTCCCCGTATACGATGCTCTCTATGCTTACTGTAAGATGAAGGTTGGCGCTGAAAATAGATAGTTTCCGCCAGAGCACTGTGGTTTCGCAGATGGAGCCTCAAAGCTTGGTTTCAGGCCCCCGATTACCTGCTTTTTCGCTGGATTGGGTATGCATGACCTGAACTGTATTGGTCCGGCTTGGGCGCTGCATCCTTGAGTCCTACATGGTGAGATGGGGTCGTTTCTTAAGTGGGGCTTGCTTTGGATTGCGTTTCATTATTCCTTGCTTGGCTTCTTAATCGTTCCAGCATCTCCATGAGCTTGGCCGCGTCTTGGCGATCCACCACTATGTAGACGTCATTATCGTACCTGAGGACGTGCTTCACGGAGATTTTGTTGGATCTCATTAATTGAATCAAGGTGGTCACGAAGCCAACCGGCGCCTTCTCTGCCAGCACTATTCTGATCAGGCTGTACTCGGCGGTTAGGGAGAGGCCGAGCCTGCTGAATATCTTTAGGGGGGCTATTAGCTTGAGTCTAGTTCCGTCGCTTATTATTATGGCCGCGTCGTGGCCCAGCTCGTTGAGCAGTTCCGGCTTGACGTCTCCTACCATTATTTCCGCCTCCCCTATTCCGCTGTGCACCATTATTTCCGCCTCACTCATTAATTGAAACATATTGGGCATGGTAACTTTATTCTTGGCCTCCATTCGCTCCAGCGCCTTGATTATTGTGCCGAGCTTCACTGGGCGGTCCGTGGTGGACATTATCAGGGGCAGCACTTCCTTGGCTAACGCGGATAGGTTGGCTATTCCCGTGCTTATCATCATCATGTATAGGGGGTTCTCGGACACTATTGTCTCCACCAGCCTGCTTATGGGTTGCTCCTGCATTGATATGTATTCCGGTATCTGTTCAAATACTTTCCTCTTTAGTCAAATTTTGGACATAATAAGATTTATATACTAATTACTGACAGAGGTTTCCGACCACTACGGCAGATAAATCAAAAATTCAGATAGAGGTGAAAAATCCAAACATGAGGCCGATGTGGATCGTGGCCTCCATCTTGTTGGTGGGGGCACTGATAATGCTCGTGGGCGGCGTCGCAATGCAGGCCCTCCTCCATATATACACGGCGCCGCTATGGGTGGGGGTGTTCGCTGGCATTCTGCTCTCAATACCGCTGGAGATATGGGACTTCCCCAACCCCGACGTGATAATAAGGGCAATAACGTTAAAGGATAGGCTGCTCATGGTCTGCTTCGGCCTAGTCATAGGTGTCGGAGCAATCCTGCTCTATGGATTGAACCTATTCGTCCCAATGCTTCACTGGGGAATAAAGGCTTTCTTCGTGCCCGGAGTCGTGATAGGCGGGCTCATATTCGGCGTTGGAGTGGCTGTGGCGGGCTACTTCCCAGGCACTATATGGATAGCCCTCGGCCAGGGGAGGCGCGATGCCGTGTATGCCGTGATAGGGGGATTGCTGGGCGCCTTGGCTTGGTCGCTGATCTTCGGACCAGCCAAGCCGTTCTTCTGGGAGACCCTGAACTTCGGCCCCATAACTTGGCCGACCTTGTTCGGATTGACCAGTAAATTCGATGAATTCATGGTAGCCATAGTGTTCGGGTTATTGATGATAAGCATGTGGCTCTTCGTGCCGAGGAGGCAGGGCGGGAAGGCATGCGTGCTGCACTTGACGGGCAGGTCCAACGAGTCAATGGCCCTCGACGATGAGATAAAGGAATTCAAGCAGGACTACAAGAAGATACCTGACTACGTGATAGAGGCGGTATCCGTCCAGCAGCCCTCCTCCTCTAGGGTGATATTCGCCTTGGCGTTCGACTTCGCGCTAGTTGCGGTCGCAGTCATAGTTCTGAGGCAGATATTCGGGGAGTCGACCACCTACTCATGGATATGGGCTCAACTGCTCTTCGCCGCGAATCCGCACTTCGCCGCCAGCCTACCGTACTTCCAGCTATTCGGCGGGCTCAAGATAGTAAATGGGATTCCCATAGACAAGCCGTTCAGCGAGATAGGCTGGGAGCCCCTCTCCGACTTGGGCACCTTCCTGGGCGGCTTGATATCCTCGGTGTTCATCACGAGGAGGTTCATGGGGTTCAGGCAGTGGACGCCGCACATATGGACCAATAGGTTCGGCACTGGAAAGCTGAGGCCCCTCGCCTCATTTGTGGGAGCCTTCCTTGTGTTGTTCGGGGCCAGGATGGCGAATGGCTGCGCGAGCGGCCACATACTGAGCGGTAACCTTCAGATGGCTGTCAGCAGCTTCGCATTCTTCATGGCGGTGCTGGCCGGCGCTATAGTGACCGCGTACCTGGTGTACGGCTTGAGGCCGTGGACCGCTAACTAATTAAATCTCGGTGTGGGTGCGCGTTAAAATGATAACGCTTATCCAATACATCTTGGCGGTGGTGTCGGGAGTACTGGTCGGCTTCTCGCTGGGGTTGATAGGGGGTGGGGGATCCATACTGGCCGTCCCCTTATTCCTCTACTTCGTCGGACTCGACTCGCTGCCCGACGCGGCTCACGTGGCCATAGGCTCCACGGCGCTCGCGGTGGGCCTCAACGCCTACATCAACTCATACATGCATCTAAAGAAGCACAACGTATCGGCTAGGGTTGGCTCGGTGTTCGCGGGCGTTGGATTGATAGGGTCGCTGCTGGGGGCCTACTTGGGGCATATAACGCCTGGGACGAGTTTGTTGATATATTTCTCGATAGCCATGATAGTGCTGGGGGTGTACATGGCGGTCAGGAGGGAGTCCACGAAGCCGGGCACGAGCGATGAGGTTCCCAGGCTAATGGAGTCCCTCAAGAAGTGCCCCAAGCTAACTCCATCGACGATCGCCAAGGTGGGCGGCGCGGGGTTCGTCGTTGGATTGATCAGCGGTTACTTCGGCATTGGAGGCGGTTTCCTAATAGTGCCGTCATTGATGTTCTCCGCCGGCCTATGCATAACGAGGGCGATAGGGACTAGCCTCCTCAGCGTGGGCACGTTCGGCGTGGCCAGCGGGGCGGAGTACGCAGCGTACGGCGACGTCTTGATACTGGTATCCCTGCTATACGTGGTGGGCGGTGCCCTGGGCGGGTACGCGGGCACGAGCTTGGCGGTCAAGGCGCCTAGGAACATACTTAGGGTGGCCTACGGAGCTATAATAGTCCTTGTGGGAATATACATGCTGTTCAAGCTGGGAGTACTTTAAACGAGGCTGAGTTTTCCAGAATAACTCCCTTTTTCATTTTTCATTCTTTGCTCAATTCAGCGGTACGGCTAATCATTACAGGAGGTTGGGCTTCGCCCACGATGCCGAGAGGCGGCGAGGGTTTTATAACTATATATTATATTATGTTGGCCGCGCCCGCTGATTTGAATCCGCGATCTTCTGCATAAAGCTTAAAACTGAGCCGTGGCTGGGAGGGTATGATGGTGACGACGAAACTCCAATGGAGATAAGTAGGCCCTCGTTGGGCCTATATATAACCGCCACGTACCCCGACTCAACGACGTTCAAGAACGTCCTCAATAGGACGCGGGGCATCGTGGACTTCTACGAGATCGGAATACCCACCAATAACCCAAAATATGACGGCCCGATAATAAGAATGACTCACTTCAAGTCGCAGTTGAAGGGGCTTGAGGCCGTTAAGGTCGCCAACTACGAGAAATCCATCTTGATGGGATACATAGATGATTACGTGAACTCCCTGGACGCGGTTGCCGAGATAGCCGCCCAGGTCGGCGCATCTGCAATACTGTTCCCGGACCTATTGTTCGATCACTTCGATAGGCTGGATGATTATGTAAAGGCTATGCGCAGCCATGGATTGGACACGGCCTTCTTCGTTTCCAGCAAGACCCCCCACAAGATAATTGAGAGGGTGGCGTCCCTGGAGCCCCTCTTCATATATCTGGGGCTGTATGCGTCCACGGGGACGAAGCTGCCCGTCTACATAGAGAGGAACGTGTCGATAGTGAGGAAGTTGGTGGGTGACACATACCTGGTCACGGGCTTCGCGGTGAGGGATGCCGGCATGGTTAGGGCGCTGATAGAGGCGGGAGCCAACGGAGTTGTGGTGGGAACAGCATTCATAGAGAGAATGGGAAATCTGGACGACGCGATGGAGTTCCTGAGGGGGTTGAGGGAGGGACTATGATAACCAGTTGGTACAACATATCGGCGGACCTTCCGCGGCCATTGCCGCCCCCCATGGATCCCTACGAGGGCGACTCTAGGATAGCGCTGCTGACCAGGATACTGCCCAGCGACTTGATAGACCAGGAATTCACGGCGGAGAGATACGTCCCCATACCGGAGAAGGTGCAGGAACTATACGAGAGGATAGGAAGGCCCACGCCGCTCCGCAGGGCGCGCGGGCTGGAGAGGGCTATTGGGACTAAGGCTAAGATATACTATAAGTTCGAGGGCGCCTTGCCGGGCGGCAGCCATAAATTGAACACGGCCGTGGCCCAGGTATACTACGCGTCGATGGACGGGGCTAGGGAGGTTGTCACGGAGACAGGGGCGGGTCAGTGGGGCTTGGCCGTCGCCATAGCCTCTGCCCTGATCGGAATAAACGCCAAGGTGTTCATGACCAAGAACTCGTACATGAACAAGAAGCAGAGGGTGCTCTTCATGAGGGTGTTCGGGGCCGACGTGAGCCCAAGCCCGAGCGATTTGACTGAGTTCGGCAAGAAGACCCTGGCCAAGGACCCGAACCACCCCGGCAGCCTCGGGGTGGCCATATCGGAGGCCATAGAGTACGCTGTCGGCGGCGAGGGCAGGAAGTACATACCCGGCAGCGTGTTGGAGTTCGTGTTGCTGCATCAGACGGTGATAGGGCAGGAAGCCATGCAGCAGATGCCGGAGGAGCCCGACTTAGTAGTGGGATGCGTGGGCGGGGGAAGCAACTTCAGCGGGCTTTCTTTTCCATTCATAGGGGCCAAGCTGATGGGCAAGGGGTTTGAGAGAACCAGGTTCCTGGCCGTGGAGTCGAACGCCGCCCCCAAGCTGACCCGCGGCTCGTACATGTATGATTACCCAGACACCGCCGGCACTCTTCCCATGATACGCATGTACACGTTGGGGCACGACTACGTCCCGCCGCCCATACACGCCGCCGGGCTTAGGTACCACGGCGCGGCCCCCAGCCTCTCGCTGCTGGTCAAGGATGGATACGTGGAGACCAGGTCCTACGGCCAGGGGGAGGTAATGGAGGCGGCTCGCCTATTCGCCAAGTCCGAGGCCATACTGCCGGCGCCGGAGTCAGCTCACGCCATACGGGCAGTCATAGACGAGGCCAAGCGCATGAACGGCGGCACCATATTGTTCAATTTATCGGGCCACGGACTGTTGGACGCCGATGCGTATGAGAGGGTGTTGATGCCATGAAGCTGCTCGAGAAGATAGCGGACGGCCGCCCGCTCAACCAGGACGAGGCATTCGAGGCGGCAATGGAGATGCTGGTCAACCCAGGGGAGGCGGAGACGGCCGCCCTGCTCATGGGCATGAGGGTGAGGGGGGAGAAGTCGGAGGAGATAGCGGGGTTCTCGAAGGCCTTGAGGCACATGTGCGTCAAGGTGCCCCTCGACGTGGACGCCATAGACACTGCGGGCACGGGCGGGGATGGCATGGGCACCGTCAACGTATCCACAGCCTCCGCCCTACTGGCCGCCTACATGGGGGTTAAGGTGTTGAAGCACGGCAACAGAAGCGTCTCATCCTCCTCGGGCAGCGCGGACTTCCTTGAGGGGCTTGGATTCAAGATAAGCCTATCGCCGGGGGCCGTGGCGGACATGGTGAACAAGATCAACTTCGGGTTCGCCTTCGCCCAGCTCTTTCATCCAGCCATGAAGGCGGTCGCGCCCATACGGAAGAAGCTGGGGGTCAGGACGATATTCAACTTGGTGGGTCCCCTCTCCAATCCCGGAATGGTGAGGCGGCAAGTGATGGGCGTGGCGTCCCCCGGCCTGCTGGATGAGATAGCAGGCGCCGCAGTGCTGCTCGGATACGATCGCCTCCTACTGGTCCACGGCGAGCCGGGCATGGATGAGGCGTCCGTGGTGGGCAGGACGACCATAGTGGAGGTGAGGGGAGGCAGCGTGGAGAGGTACGAGATAAGCCCAAGCGACGCTGGCCTGCCGACGAGGAGGCTGGAGGAGCTGCTCGCCGCCGGCCCGAGCGATAGCGTTAGGAAGGTCATGGATGGATTAACCAATAGGAACGAGGCTGTGAGGGACTTCATAGCCTTGAACACCGCCCTAGCCCTAATCGTGGGCGGTCGGGCGCGGGACGTGAGGGACGGCGTGGAGCAGGCAATTCAGGCAATAGAGGGAGGCGGGGTGGTCGACTTCATAGCGAGGGCGGCGGAGGCGAGCAGGAATGCTGCTTAAGATATGCGGGGTCACTAGGAGGGAGGACGCCGAGTACCTTGACGGCAAGGCGGATTACGTGGGCTTCATACCGGATCCCTCCGCCGGGGCGAGGAGCGTGGATCCAGCCACCGCCCGAGCAATAGCCGCCTCGCTCTCGAGATCCAAGCCCGTGGCCGTGTTCGCTGGGATGGATCTCCTAGCCGCCGCTCGCATGGCAAGCGAGCTGGGAGCCGTGCTTCAACACCCCGCCCTGGCCGGCGAGGAGGCCATTAATCGCGTGGCCGCCGCGGTTCCCGGGGTGAAGTTGGCGCCCGTGGTTTACGTATCCAGCGATGCAGCGGTCAGGGCGGCTAGGCTGTTGAAGCTCTTCGGGAGTCTCCTGGAGTACGTCCTGATAGACGCGCCGAAGCGCGGCTTCTCCACGTACGAGCTGGGCCTCAAGTTCCCCCTCTCCTTGGTGGATGAGTTGAGGGGCTTGAGGGCTGGGGTGGCGGGCGGCATAGGGCCTGGCAACGTGGGTGCCGTGGCGTCGCGCGGCCCGTTCCTGATCGACATTAGCTCTGGAGTCGAGTCCAGCCCCGGCGTGAAGGATCCAGGCAAGATAGATGAGGTGTTGAGGGTGGTGAAGGGATGAAGGTGCCCCTCAACGAGCTCCCGCCCCCCAGGGAGTTGGCGGACAAGCTCGTGGATGCTGGGGAGGATCCCGTGATGCTGTTGGAGGGAAGCGGGGAGAAGTCCAGGTTCTCCGTGGTGGCTTGGGGGATGGATGATAGATTGGAGGCGACGGATTCCCTATACGATGACTTGAAGCGAATGGTTAGGAGGTTGGGGGGGTTGGAGGATGGGAGGATCGCCATAGGCTACCTATCCTACGAGGCCGTGCTTTTAATGGAGGACTACGCGCGGAGCTTCATGAAGCCCCTCCCCGGGTGGCCCCTCGGCGAGTTCGTGGTGCCCAGCAACGTGGTGGTGTACGACAACGCGCTGAGGAGGGCCTACGTAAACGCGAAGCTGGAGGACCTGGGCCACGGGGATCACTCGCTGAGGCTGGGCGAGATGGTTAGGGGAACCAGGAGGGAGGATTATGAGAGGTGGGTCGGCGAGGCGATAGAGGACATAAGGAGCGGCGAGGCGTTCCAGATAGTGCTGTCCAGGTTCGAGGAGTACGGCTTCAGCGGCAACCTATTCCCCCTCTACAGCGCGCTCGCGGACCTTAACCCCTCCCCATACATGTTCTACTTGAGGATGGGGCCCCGCGTCCTACTGGGCTCCAGCCCCGAGATGCTGATAGAGGTGGACGGCGGCAGGGCAGTTACCAAGCCCATAGCGGGCACCAGGCCCAGGGGCTTGGATCCAAGGGAGGACTTGAGGCTGGAGGAGGACTTGTTGAGCAGCGAGAAGGAGCTGGCGGAGCACACAATGCTGGTCGACCTGGCCCGCAATGACTTGGGTAGGGTGTGCAGGTTCGGCACGGTGAGGGTTAGGGAGATGTACTCGGTGGAGAAGTACGAGAGCGTTCAGCACATAGTGTCGACGGTGGAGGGCGTGCTGGAGAGGGGGAGCGACGTCGTTGATGCCTTGTTCGCCACCTTCCCCGCCGGCACCGTCAGCGGCGCGCCTAAGCCGCGCGCCATGGAGTTGATAGCCAAGTACGAGGGAGAGCCCCGCGGGCCGTATGCCGGGGCGGTGGGCTTCCTCCATGGGAATGGGGGTGAGTTCGCAATAACCATAAGGAGCCTCTTCGCCTCGGGCGGCGTCGCGCGGCTGCAGGCGGGCGCGGGGGTGGTGTTCGATTCAGTGCCTCGCCTGGAGTATGAGGAGACGGAGCACAAGTTGGGAAGCTTGAGGAGGGTGATGAAGTCGTGGACCTAACAATAATAATAGATAATTACGACTCGTTCGTATACAACGTGGCTCAGTACGTGGGGGAGCTGGGAAGCCGCCCCGTGGTGGTTAGGAACGACGAGGTATCCGTCAAGGCGCTGGAGAGGATGAGGCCGGATAGATTGATAATATCCCCAGGCCCCGGCTCCCCCCTCAACGAGAGGGACGTGGGCGTGTCGCGGGAGGCCGTGCTCCGCTTCGGCGGCCGCATACCTGTGCTCGGCATCTGCCTCGGCCATCAATTGATTGGGGTGGTGTTTGGGGCCAGGATTAGGCGCGCGAGGACGGTTAGGCACGGCAAGGCCAGCCTGATCAGGAGAATGGACTCGCCGCTCTACTTGGGGCTGCCCGGGGAGTTCAAGGCCATGAGGTACCACAGCTTGGCGATAGATGACGTGCCCGAGGATTTGGTGGTGGACGCCGTTTCCATGGATGATAACGAGGTGATGGGCATTCACCACGTTGAGCACCCAATATTCGGCGTGCAGTTCCACCCGGAGAGCGTGGGGACTCGGGTGGGGATGAGGATTTTATCCAATTTCTTGAACGGGGTGTAGGGCATGGGGTTCCTGGAAGACATAGTGAGGTTGACGAGGATGAGGGTCGAGGCGGAGTCCTCCAAGGCCTGCGCGGGGGACTTGAGGGGGGAGATAATTAGGGCCAACTCCGATGGGAGGCTCGGCGTCATAGCGGAGTACAAGAGGATGAGCCCCACTGGCGCGGTGAATCTCGGCGTGGATCCATGGAGTTACTTCAACTCCCTCCGGGACAGGGTGGTTGGGTTCAGCGTGTTGACGGAGCCCATCTTCTTCGCGGGGAATTACCTGTTCGTCAAGATCGCCGCCGCCACAGGCCGCCCCGTCCTGTTCAAGGACTTCGTGGTGGACAGGAGACAGGTGGACGCCGCGGGGGAGCTGGGGGCGTCGGCCGTCTTGATAATATACAAGGCCCTGGGCCCTGCGGAGCGGGGCGACTTGGTGGATTACGCCGGGAAGAAGGGCCTCCAAGTGCTGCTCGAGGTCGATAATGCGGCCGATGCCTTGGCGGCGGTGGACGAGTTCCCCAATGCATTGCTTGGCATCAACTCCAGGAACTTGGATGACTTATCCGTGTCGCTGGACGGCGTCGTCGATGCCATCAGGCAAGTGAGGGGGCGGGCAGACTTGATAATCGCGGAGAGCGGAGTGTCGGGCAGGGGGGACGCCGAGAGGCTTGCCTCGGCCGGCGCCAACGCGGTGCTGGTGGGGACGGCGTTGATGAGGAATCCATCCCTGGCGGGGGAGTTGGGGGTGAGGATTCATGGGTGATGCGGCTCGGGGCAATGCTTATAAATATGATATAGAGAAGGGTCGAGATGCAACTGGAATATCTATAATATCGGGGGACATCAAAAAGATCTCCCAAGAATCCCGCGAGCTGTTGATGGAGATGAGCCGGCACGACTCCATCCACCTCGGCTCCTCCCTCAGCAGCGTCGAAATAATAGCGGCCCTCTACTACATCGGGAAGGTGGTCAACGGGGGGGATTGGGTCATCCTCTCCAAGGGCCACGCCGCGCCCGCCCTATACGCCGTGCTGGCGGAGCTGGGAATGATCGAGCGGGGCGAGCTTCCCACCATACAGGACATACACAGCAGGCTCCAGGGCCACCCCGAGGTCATCCTGCCGGGGGTGGACGCCAGCACGGGCAGCCTGGGCCAGGGCCTGGGCTTCGCCGTGGGGCTGGCAACCGCCCTGAAGCTGAGAGGCAGGGAGGGCAACGTCTTCGTCGTGCTCGGCGATGGGGAGCTGGACGAGGGGCAGGTGTGGGAGGCGTTCATGGACGCCGTCAACAGGGGCTTGGATAACTTGTTAATGGTGGTGGACGCCAACGGCTTCCAGCTGGACGGGGCAGTGAGGCCAGTGAAGGAGCGCGTCTTCAAGGCGATGGAGGCCCTCGGAATGGAGGTATCGTACGTCGACGGCCACGACGTGGATCAATTGGTGAGCGAGGTGATCAGGTTGATCAATGTGAGGGGGAGGCCCAAGGCATTGATAGCCCGCACGATCCACGGCCGCGGAGCGCCATCAATAGAGAACACCCACCTGCAGAGGCTGGACCCGCCTCCCCGCCCGCTCTCCTCCATGAGGGACTCCCTGGGCGAGGCGTTGGCGGCCGCCGTGGACGAGATGGAGGACCTGGTGGTGCTGACCGCCGACGTGGGGGGACCCACCAGGGCGTCGATGGCGAGGAGGAGCGGCAGGTACATAGACGTCGGCATATCCGAGCAGGAGCTGGTGAGCGCGGCCGCCGGGCTGGCCGCCGCGGGGCTGAGGCCCGTGGCCGTGGCGTTCGCCATGTTTTTGATGAGGGCTTGGGAGCAGGCCAGGAATACCGTGGCCAGGATGAACCTGAACGTGAAGCTGGTGGGCACCCACGCTGGCTTCTCCGACATATCCGACGGCTCCTCACACCAATCGCTGGAGGACATTGCATTGATGAGGGTCCTCCCCAACTTCTCCGTGGTGGTTCCAGCCGACGCGGCCGAGGTGAAGCGCAGCCTGCCCGAGGCGTTGAGGCACGAGGGGCCGCTGTACTACAGGGTGGGGCGGGATTACTCCCCCTCCATAACCGATGACTTGGAGTACGAGTTCAAGCTGGGCCGCGGCGTGGTGCTTCAGGACGGCAGCGACGTTGCCGTGATAGGCGCGGGCCCCGTGTTGTGGGACGCGGTCATGGCTGCGAAGGAGCTTGGAAAGAGGGGGGTCTCCGTCTCCGTGATAGACATGGCCAGCGTGAAGCCCATGGATGAGGACTTGGTGCTGAAGTACGCCAAGAGGACCGGGGCCATAATAACGGTTGAGGAGCACATGGTGGCCGGCGGGCTGGGATCAAGCGTGTCCGAGCTGCTCTCCGCCAAGTACTCCGTTCCGGTGAGGATGATAGGAGCCCGCTCCTTCGGTCGATCCGCGAGGGCGGTGAGGGACCTGCTGATGCACTCCGGGATCAATTACAGGACTATAATGAGCGAGGCCATGGAGTTGCTGAGGGCGAGGTGATGCAAGTGCTTGACGAGTTGAGGACCGAGATAGATAGGCTCGACGAGCAGCTGCTCCTGCTGCTCTCCAAGCGGATGGAGGTGGCCAGGAGAATAGGGGAGGCAAAGGCCCGGGGGGAGGCCCCTCTCCGCGACGAGGCTAGGGAGGCGGTTGTGAGGGGCAAGTGGCTGGAGTCAGCCGCCCGCCTCGGCGTTCCAGCCTCCTTGGCGGAGGGATTGCTGTCCCTGGTGTTGAGGGAATCCATTAGGTCACAGCTGAGGCCGCCGAGGGAGTCCATAGCGGTCGTGGGGAGCGGCAGGATGGCCGCCGCCCTCCTCTCAGTGCTGGGCAGCAGCGCAGTGTCGACTGACTTCTTCGGGGAGCCCGGGCTGAAGCCGTGCGACGCGTTCTCTTCCAGCGAGTACATAATAATAGCGACTCGCCCCTCAGTGCTGGGCAGCGCGGCGTTCCGCGAGTCCCTTCGCTGCGCCTCCGGCAAGGTGGTCAGCGACGTGTTCTCCGCTAAGGGCAGCGCCTTCAAGGAGTTGGAGTCCCTCTCCCAATCCGTGGGCTTCAATTACGTGAGCCTCCACCCCCTCTTCTCGGGCGCGGTCGACCCGTGGGAGGAGGTGATGGTGGTGGTGCCCTCCGCCACCAGCGGCGACGCGTTGGGCAGGGTGGTGAGGCTGTGGGAGGGATTGGGGTTCAGGGTGGTCACGAGCGACGCCGATTACCACGATAGGGCCATGGCCGTGGCCCAAGTCATTCACCACCTATACCTGGCGGCGCTAATGCGTGCGCTGGAGAGGGCGTCCAGGGAGTTGGGCGTTGATTACACCCGCTTCGTGACCCACAGCCTTAAATCAACCCTGGCCGTAGCGGAGAGAATCATGCGTCAACCGGAGGTGGTGAGGGAGATACAGTCCACAAATCGCTACGCGGCGATCGCGAGGAGGTTGGGGGTGGAGGCGATGAAGGAGGCGGCCGAGGAGCTGGGTGGTGCGTCTTGATAATAATTCCCAGGAATCCCGAGCCCTTAATGAGTCGGCTGGAGGAGCTGGGGGTTCAGCACAAGAGGTTGAGGCTCTACGGCGTTGACTTGGTGGTGGCCTGGCCCGACGTGGATCCATCGTCGCTGGGGCTGGGGAGCGGGGACGTGGTTATCCCCGGCGGCCACTACCAGTTGAGCAGCTCCAAGTGGCGCAGGTCCAGCGTGGTGAGGGTGGGGGGAGTGGAGGTGGGGGGCGGCGATCTTGTCGTGGCGGCGGGGCCGTGCGCCGTGGAGGGGGAGGATCAGTTGAGGGCGGCGGCTGCCGCCGTTAAGGCTGCCGGCGCGAAGCTGTTGAGGGGCGGCGCATTCAAGCCGAGGACCAGTCCCTACTCCTTCCAGGGACTGGGGGAGAGGGGGCTGGAGCTGCTTAGGAAGGTGGGAGGCGAGCTTGGGCTCCCCGTCGTGAGCGAGGTGACGGATCCGAGGCAGGTGGAGGCGGCTTACAAGTACGTGGACGCGTTTCAGGTGGGGGCCAGGAACGCCCAGAACTTCGAGTTGTTGAGGGCGTTGGGGGAGACGGATAAGCCCGTCATACTGAAGAGGGGCTTCGGGGAGACGGTGGAGGAGTGGCTGTCCGCGGCTGACTACGTGCTGCTGGGGGGGAACGAGAACGTCATACTTTGCGAGAGGGGGATACGCACCTTCGACCACACGCTTCGCTTCACGCTTGACGTGGGTGCCGTGGCGGCCGTCAAGAGGCTCTCCCACCTGCCCGTCTGCGTCGATCCAAGCCACCCCGCGGGGCGGCGGGAGTACGTGGAGCCGCTCGCGTTGGCGGGGGTGGCCGCCGGCGCGGACATGCTGCTGGTGGAGGTGCACCCGGACCCGGGCCGCGCCCTGTCGGACTCGGAGCAGCAATTGACTCCATCCATGTTCCTCGACTTCATGCGGAAGGTGACCGCGGTATTCAGGGCATCGAGATCGACCTGAGGGGGCGGTGCGGCTCCTCCAGGATAGTGATAGGGCGCTTGGAGAGGAGCGTTGATGCCGTGGTCGACGCGGCGGGGAGGCTGGGCGTTGGGGATAGGCGGTTCCCCTTCATGGCGAGGAGCCTCTCCGGGGTTTTCCGCGGCTCGGCCACGCTCGTCGATGACGGGGAGAACGCCAAGAAGCTGGAGACGGCGCTCTTCATAGTGGAGGAACTGTTGAGGCTGGGCGCGGATAGGTGGGATGCCTTGATAGCCATAGGCGGCGGCTCCCTCCTCGACACGGCCGGCTTCGCCGCCTCCATATACAAGAGGGGCGTGGATTACGTGAACGTGCCCACCACGCTGCTCGCCATGGTTGATGCATCGATAGGGGGGAAGACGGGCGTGGATCACGGGCGGGTCAAGAACGTGATAGGCTCCTTCCACCAGCCCCGCCTCGTGTTGATCGATCCATCGCTGGCCGAGGCTCTGGATGCCAGGAACTACGCGTCGGGGCTCGCCGAGGTGGTTAAGTACGGCATCACGCTGGACGCGGGCCTGTTCAGCTTCCTGGAGTCCTCCGCCCCCCTCCTCCTCTCCCGGTCCCGCGAGGCGTTGTGGCGCGTGGTGGCTAGGTCCGCGGAGCTGAAGGCGAGGGTGGTGGAGGAGGACGAGAGGGAGGAGGCGGGTAGGCGCGTCGTGCTTAACTTCGGGCACACTGTGGGGCACGCGGTGGAGGGGGCGTCCAACTTCTCGTTGACTCACGGGGAGGCGGTCGCCGTGGGCATGAAGTGCGAGCTGGAGATGGGGGTGAAGCTGGGCGTAACGGACCCAGCCGCGCTGGAGAGATACCTGGCCCTGTGCCGATCGCTGGGGCTTTGCGGTGAGCCGCGGGTGAATCCCTCAGCGGCGGCGGAGCTGGTGTTCGCCGACAAGAAGAGGAGGGGCGGGTTCATATCCATCCCACTCGTCAAGTCCGTGGGGTCATGGGAGCTCGCCGAGCTGGGCGTGGATGAGGTGAGGAGGGAGGTGATTAGGTGCTTGTCCACGCGTTGATGGGGAACCCCGTGTCCTCGAGCTTGTCCCCGGCCATTCATAACTTCATATACTCAAGGCTGGGGCTGGAGGCGTTCTACGTCCCCCTGCAGGTCAGCCCCAAGAGGTTGATGCACGCCGTGGAGGTGGCCAGGGAGGCCCTGAATGGGTTTAACGTGACCATACCGTACAAGGCCGCCGTAATTGATTACCTGGACTCGGTGGATGAGGAGGCCAAGCTAATAGGGGCCGTCAACGCCGTGGCGGTGAGGAACGGGGAGGCGGTGGGGCACAACACTGACGCGCCAGCCATAGCCGAGCTAATCGATGAGCGCGGCATCAAGTGCGGCTCCGCGTTGATAATCGGCGCGGGCGGCGCCGCGCGGGCGGCCCTCTTCGCGTTGAGGGGCAGGTGCTCCTCCGTCGTGGTGGCGGATAGGAGCAGGGAGAGGGGGGAGGCGATGGAGGCGCTCGCTCGGTCCCTGGGCATTGCCGTCGAGGCGATTGGGTTCGCTGAGAGGGGGTCCGCGGCGGCCCGCGTGGATCTAGTCATAAACGCGACCCCGCTCGGCATGTACGTGGACGAGGATCCCCTGGACCCCAGCGCCCTGGCCGTGGGGGGCCCCGCGGTGATTGACTTGGCGTACGCCAGGGAGGGGACTAGGCTGAGCAGGGCGGCGAGGGCCGCGGGCCTACCCGTCGTGGATGGACTGGACGTGTTGATAAGGCAGGCCATAAAGTCAGAGGAGCTGTGGCTGGGGCGGGGATTGGTCGGCGTGGCGGACGAGGACATTAGGAGGGCGGTGGTGGGCGGTGGGGGGAGGTAACTCCATCGGTAAAGCGCTTAGGGTCACGACCTTCGGCGAGTCGCACGGGAAGGCAGTGGGCGCCGTGGTGGATGGGGTGCCGGCGGGCCTACCGCTCTCGGAGGACGACGTGAGGTTCGAGCTGCAGTTCAGGAGGCCTGGGGGGAGGTTCGTGTCATCCAGGCGGGAACCCGATGAGCCGGAGATACTGAGCGGCGTGTTCTCCGGGAGGACCACTGGGTCCCCCGTGGCTATTCTTGTCAGGAACGTGGATGTTCAATCAGCTCCCTACGAGGAGTTCAGGTACAAGCCCCGCCCGGGCCACGCGGATTTGAGCTACGTATTGAAGTACGGCCTGGATAATTGGGACTACAGGGGCGGGGGGAGGGCGAGCGCGCGGGAGACCGTGGCGCGGGTCGCGGCGGGGGCCATCGCTAAGAAGCTCATGCTGGCCCGTGGAACCATGGTGGCGGGGTACCTCGCGTCCCTCGGCCCCGTGGACTCCCGCAGGCCGAGTTGGGAGGAGGCTGCGTGCGCCAAGTACTCCCCCCTCAAGGCGCCGGACCCAGCCACGGAGGCGAGGTACGCCGAGCTAATCAAGGAGGCGCTCCAGGAGGGGGATAGTTGGGGGGGAGTCGCGGAGGTCATAGTGATGAACCCGCCCCCCGGCCTCGGGGAGCCCGTGTTCGATAAGTTGAAGGCCGACCTCGCGAAGGCATTGATGAGCATCCCGGCGGCCATGGGGTTCGAGGTGGGGCAGGGATTCGCCGCGGCCAGGGTTAGGGGCAGCGAGCATAAGGATAACATAGTGATGAGGGGAGGAAGGCCGGGGCTGGAGACCAATAGGGCCGGGGGAATGCTTGGGGGGATAAGCGTTGGGGAGCCCATAGTGGTTAGGGTCGCGTTCAAGCCGACGAGCTCCATACGAAAACCATCCAGGACCGTGGACTTGAGGACGGGGGAGCCCGCGGAGATCAGCGTGTTGGGCAGGCACGACCCCGCCGTCGCGGTGAGGGGGGTGGCCGTGGCGGAGTCGATGGTGGCCTTGGTGGTGGCGGACCACATGCTTAGGAGCGGCGCGGTCAGCCCCGTGAGGCTGGAGCCGGGGGAGGCGGGGGCCATAGAGGAGGGGTGGTCCAGGTACAGGGCGATGTGCAGTGGCTAGGGCATACGGGGGGGTCAGCATCGTTAACGCGGTGCCGGCGGGGGTGGGCTCCGTCATGGCGGTCGACCTGGCGGTCGACGTGAGGGCGTGGGAGTGCCCCAGGAGCGAGGCGAGGAGCATGGATGATGAGTACGTGCTCGCGCTCGCCGAGGAGGCCAGGAAAGCGCTGGGGCTCGGCCCCCTCTGCGTGGAGGTGAGGAGCTCAATACCGCCCGGCAGCGGGTTGAAGAGCAACAGCGCCGTGGCGACCGCGTTGATGCTGGAGGCGTCTCGCCTCGCCGGCAATCGCTGGGGGAGGCTGGAGGCCGCGGTGGCGGCGGCGCGGGCGACGCTGGCGCTGGGTCGATCCATAACGGGCGCCTTGGACGACGCGACCGCCGCGGCCCTGGGGGGCATTACCTTCACGGATAACCTAAGCATGAGGTTGGTGAGGCGGGACGAGGCGCCCAGCGTGGCCGTGGTCATATACGTGCCGAGGATCCCAAAGAGGGTCGACGTGAATCGGCTCAGGCTGTTGAGGGCCTACCACGAGTCATTGTTCGAGCTGGCCATGCGTGGGATGTACTGGACGGCCATGTTGATGAATGGCTTGGCGATAGACGCCGCGCTGGGCTACGGCCTGGCTCCCATTGCTTGGGCGGCCCTCTCCATGGGCGCGGTGGCCGCCGGCATAACGGGGAACGGGCCTGCCCTGGCCGCGGTGTTCAGGGACTCCCCGAGGGAGTACTTGAACTGGCTGGGCGAGTTCGATGGATCGGCGATGCTGGTGAGGCCAGTTAACGAGGTGGGTTGAGTGAGGGTCTCCGTTCACCCGTCCCGCGCCTCGGGCTCCGTGGAGGCCCCGCCGTCAAAGAGTTGGGCGATTCGGTTCGCCTTGATTGCCTCCATGGCGGCGGGCGAGTCAGTGATAGGCAATTACCCGGAGTCGGGGGACGCGTTGGCAGCGCTGCGGTTGGTGGGGGCCATGGCGTTCGCGGAGCGGAGAGGCGGCTCCGCCGTGGTGAGGGGCCCGTTGAGGCATGGCGGCGGCGCCGTGGTGGACCTGGGGGGCAGCGGCTCGACGCTCAGGATGGGCCTCGCCCTCGCATCGATCCGCGGCGGCCTCGTCTTGGATGGGGACCCCACGCTGAGGGCGCGCCCCCTGAAGGAGTTGATCGATGCATTGAGGTCCCTGGGCGCGGAGATAGAGGGCGACTCCCTGCCCGTGAGGGTGAGGGGTGGGTTGAGGGGAGGCAGGGTGAGGATTAGGGGGGACATATCCAGCCAATTCATCTCCTCCCTCATGATTGCCGGCGCGGCCTCCGAGGAGGGCGTCGAGGTGGAGGTGGCCGGCCCCCTCGTCTCCCGCCCCTACATACACATGACGGCGGACGCCTTGACGGCCTTCGGGTGCAGGCCCACCGTGGAGGGCGACTTCATAGAGTCCCCACCATGTAATCCACGCCCCTCCCGCCTCGACGTGCCGGGGGACTACGCCTTGGCTGCCTTCTACGGCGGCGCGGCGGCAGCGTCGGGCGGCTCCGTGACCGTGACCCGCCTCCCGCCCCCACCGCCTTGGCGCGGCGACTCGGTGGTGGTGGAGCACATGGGCTCCATGGGGGTGAGCAGCAGGATCACTGGGGCTGGGTGGGTGGTCGAGGGGAGGCCCAGCGGCTTCGTTGAGCTTAGGCTGGACGACGCCCCGGACCTGGCCCCCGTCCTGGCCGGGGTGGCCGCGGTTGGGGGAGGGGCTAGGTTGACGGGGCTGGGCCACTTGGCCTTCAAGGAGAGCAATAGGTTGGTGACCGTGGCCGAGGCCCTCCGCGCGTTCGGCGCCGTGGTCTCGAGCGGCGCGGATTACCTGGAGGTGAGGCCGGCCCCGCCTCGCAGGGGCTTCGTGGCGTGCGGCGGGGATCACAGGATAGCCATGCTGGGCGGGATGCTGGGGGCAGCGTGGGGGGCCGACGTGGATGGGGCGGAGTGCGTCGCCAAGAGCAACCCGAGCTATTGGAGGGACTTGGCTTCCCTGGGTGTTGGGGTGTGGATGCACCGTTAATAGTCTGCCCAGTGCCGGTGAGGAGCCCCTCCCACCCCGTGGAGGCGGTGGATGGGTGCGACTTAATGGAGTTGAGGCTGGATTACTTGAGGAGCGGGCATTTGGAGGCCATAATGGAGAGCAGGGGGCTCCCCGCCGTGGTCACCATAAGGGACCCCCGCGAGGGCGGCGTCCACCCCCTGGCTGAGGAGGAGAAGGCGGCGTTGCTGGAGAGGGCCCTGGGGCTGGGCTTCATGGTTGACGCGGAGATGGAGTTCCTCTCCAGGCACCCCCTGGGGCCCGGGGGAGTCATAGCGTCCAGGCACGTGCTGGGTCGCCGCGCCTCCTGGCGCGTCCTGGGCGGGGATTACGCTCGAGCCTCGTCGCTCGGCTACCCCATATATAAGGCGGCGGCTGGGGAGGGCGACGTGCCCCTCCTCTCCCGCCTCCTCCTAATGGCCGGCGGGGGCCGGGTAGGTGGGACTCGCGTGGCTGCAATGGTGCTGGGAAGCAAGGCGGCCCGCGCGGCCCTGGCCATGCTTGGCTCCGCGTTGCTGTACTGCAGCGTTGGGGAGCCCACGGCCGCTGGGCAATTATCGCTGGGGGAGTGCTTGGGGCTCGTCGAATTCATGCGGGGCTTGAGGTAAAATATAAAGGATCGGTGGGCGGGGCTTCGTGATGGGCATTGGCTATAGGTGGCGCCGTCTCTACCCCATTTACGGGAAGATAGCCGGCGTCTATGATAGGACGAGCAGGGTGGTGACGCTGTTCTTAATAGATGGTTGGCGCAGGTCGATGGCCAGGGAGGTGGCCAGGATGGTGCCCCCCGGGTCCAGGGTGCTCGACGCGGGGGCGGGGCCCGGCACCATGAGCGTTCTCCTCCTCTCCATGAGGAGGGACGTTGACTTGCTCTTGATCGATCAATCCATCGACATGATAAGGATGGCCCCCCGCGACTTGGATAGGGTCGTGGCTTCGTTCGAGGAGCCCCCGCTGAGGGACTCATCGGTGGACGCGGTCATCATGGGCTTCTCCCTCCACGCCTCCCACGACCTGGCCACGGCCGTGAATGCATTGTGGAGGGTGTTGAGGCCGGGAGGAGTTCTGGGCAGCATAAACATAGGCCACCCCGACGGCGCTGTGATGGGTTGGCTGGGCCACTTGTACACCCTGTACGTGATCCCCTTCCTCGCCTTCCTGGTGGCGGGGAGGCGCAATGCGTCGTACTTCAGGGAGATAAACACCATATACGACTCGATGCCCCCCAACTCAAAGTTGAGGGAGTTGATGGAGTCCAGGTTCAGGACGGTTAGGTGGACGTCGAGGGGGCTCGGCACGGTGTTCGAGTACGTGGGGATCAAGGCGTGACCCGCCTCCCGTGATGGCTCCTCGCTTAACCGGTGGGAAAGGATTTTACCCCGCGCCTTCCTGGGGATTCAATGGATGATGCGGTGTCGAGGTACGTCCGGGAATTGATGGATCCATACTCCCCGTACTACTCGAATGGATTGTTGAATAGCGAGGGCATGACGCTGCTCAAGGTAATAGCGAGGAGCGTGTTGGCGCTGAATCCATCCTTGAAGGCCAGGTTCGCCAAGGCTAGGCGGTTGAGGGATTACGAGCACGTGTCCTCCCTAATGGCTGACGTGGCCGAGACGCTGGGGTCGGGTTGACTGTTCCCGGCGCGGGGAGGGGGGGAAGGGGGTCACATGAAGAGGGGAACTCTCCTCCTCTTGGGGGGCCTCGGCACGGCCACCCACATTACCCCGGAGGCGAGGCCCAGCGCCGCCATCATCTCCAGCCCGCTCACCAGGCCAACGTACGTTGAGAGGAGGCCAGCCAGGGCCGGCCCTATCACGTTGCCGCCCGTGATCCCCACGTTCCACACGATGCTGTTCGCGCTGCCGACCTGGTTCTGGGGGAATAGGTCGCCCACTATGGATAGGATCACGGGGAAGTTGCTGAGGGCGAAGAACTCGAAGAGGAAGGCCAGGCCCAGGTTCTTGGTGTAGACCAGGCCAATGAATGAGAGGGAGGCCCCCACCGACGTGATCGCGGCCATTAGCCTCCTCCCCGCCCTATCGCTGAGCCAGCCCAGGAGGGGTTGGCCTATTATGGCGGAGGACAGCACCACGGCCATCGTGGCGCCAATGCTGCCCAGCCCCACGTTGAGGTACTGGTTGAGGTATATGGATATGAAGCCGTTGGTTCCCTGCACGAACGCGTTCCTCATCATGGTTATCGCCGTGAGGATCGCCACGAGCGCCAACAGCTTCCCGCCCATGGGCTCCCCCCTCCTTCCCTGCCCTCCCCCTCCCTCCCCCCTCCTTCCCCCGCTGGCGGCGAACGCGGCCGCGCCCACCGCGAGGGAGACGGCGGCGAATACCCAGATGTTGCTGGGGCGTATCGCCGCGCCGGCGAATATCGCCAGCGAGGCCAGGTATGGGTACGCCGCCCTCCCCACGCTTCCAAACGCTCCGTTTATGCCTAGAGCGGCCCCCGCGTTGCCTCCGTAGGCCTCGGATAGCACGGCCGCGCCGGTGGGGTGGTAGAAGGTGCTGGAGATGCCCATCAACACCACGGATAGGTAGATGGTGGGGAGGAAGTAGGGGCCCGCAGCGAAGGAGGCGGCGAGCGTTGCGAGGCCTGTGGTCCACAGCATCATGCCCAGCGCCATGCTCCTCATCGCGCCGCCGAGCGCTCTTATCGTTATGGGGACCAGCGGGCTCGCCAGCGCCCCCAGCAGCCCCATTAGGGAGTACATTACGCCGAGCTGTATGGGGGAGACTTGGTAGGGGGGCTTGCTTATTATTGGGAATATGAGGTAGGGAAGTATGGCCATGTTGCCGTCGTTTATGAAGTGGCCCAGCGACGTGAGCGCCAGCTTCCTGGCATTATTCATGGCCGGGCCCAGTCTTCTTGTTTTAAAAACTTAACTCGTTAATTTTTCGGGAGGAGATTATGATGGGCCTGCCCATGGGTACCCCCAACAGCCTCACGAAGGGCTTGCACTTCACCCTGAGCAGGAAGAGAGCGTTCCCCAGCTTCATGCCGGACTCCATGTACGCCTCAAGATTGCCCACCCCCTTGGAGATCACCAGCTCGCTGCCCACCAAGGCCTCCCTGACCCCATCGCTGAGGAAAGCCGGCAGCCTCCCCCCCGTCTCCAGCACCTCCACTCCAGGCACCTTCCCCCTAACGTAGCTCGCCACGACGTCGGTCTCGTAGGGCAGGCTCCTGCTGATCACAGTGACCCTGGACGACTTGGACAGCGCCCTTATGAGCGCTGCGTCCACGGCGAACTCCCCCGCGTTATCCGTCACGTAGGCTATGCTGCGGGCCCTCGGCACGGCCTCCAAGTCCCGCGGCTCCACGCCTAGGAGCAGCGGCTCCTCCCCCAGCCTCTCAATCATCCCCCTAACGTCGAAGGCGTAGTCCTTCATGGGGGCGTCCACCGAGTTCGCCGCAGCGGCCATCTTGATGAGCTGGGGCAGGGATGGGTTCGCCTCAGCGATGGCCCTCTCCATTGCCTCCTCCACCTCCGCCTTCAACTTGCTGTACGGATCCCCAGAGCCAAGCAGCTTGGTCTCCTCCTCGAAAGTGGCGGCGAAGAGCCTGGACCTGCCCATGCCGTAGTTCTCCTGAACCGCCCTTATAATTGCGGTTATGTGGGCCGGCTCATTGTCGCCGAACTTCCTAAGCTCCATCAACCTAGAGGAGAGCGCGCATAGGGCGCACTCGTGGCGATCCAAGTACCACACGCCGCGCCCTTCCCCGGTTGAATTATAAAGATTATTGGCGCACTGACCCCGGGCTACCGTGCCCCTCGACGCTGCTTCGAGGAAAGAGATTAATACGGGGGAGGCCCGGCTTGCGCGTGGATAGCAAGGACGTGAAGTACGTTAAGGCGGAGCTGGATGACTTGCTTGCCAGCAATGAGGACGCCATAATGCTCATAGGAAGCGATGAGTGGGGAAGCAACGTGCTGCCCATCTGGATAGGGATAATGGAGGCGTTCAGCATAAAGAAGGCGCTGGGCCAGGCCCAGTTCCCCAGGCCGTTGACGCAGGACTTGGTGGTGGAGGTGATAGAGGCGTTGAGCGGCTCGGTGGAGAGGATAACCATAGACGCGCTGCTTGGGCACACCTACACGGCCACGATCTACCTGAGGGACAGGAACGGCAAGGTGCACTACATAGACGCGAGGCCAAGCGACGCGGTGGCGATAGCGGTGAGGGCCGACGCCCCAATATACGTCGCCTCCCACCTGTACCAATACACCAAGCCCAAGGACGCCATAATCGCCGAGATGGATGCATCCAACATCGACCTGGACATGGAGTGATCAAAACAGCGAGTTCGCGGCGTCGTACAACTCCTTGAATTTGCTTGAGGGAGGAATCACCTCCTTTTCGATTTTAATATTGAATTCCTTAGCTATTTGATTCTCGTAACTAGATAAGTTCTGGGTATAAGGATCAGGATCATCCTCAAAAAATATAACGGCTTCCTTAACCTTGACTTTGACGATTTGCATTGAGGATGATATTTGCTTGAGCGATTTGGATATATTTTTCTGATTAGCCTTGCCCCTCTTTATCTCCACCAAGTATTTGTTGTTGCTTTTATCAATGCATAACGCGTCGACTGATTTATCCATTTTTATTATTTCATCTAATTTTATGCAGCAGTAATGATCGTTGGTGCAGCATAGCCTAGACATGCATGACATGGTTTAATCGCCGAGGGTTTCCTCGATGAATTTCCTCTCGTGCGGCGCCACTGTTTTCAGCTGTGCTATGGTGCCATCCTCATTTATGTTAACCTCCCTCAACTCGCCATTGTATATCTCGTATATCTTTAGTTCTCTCTTGAGTAGGTGGGCCATGGCCATTGCAATCCACTCGCTGTGGGTGGTTATTAGCAGTCTCTTGCTTAGTTTGGCTAGGTAGTTGGCGATCTGCAGTTGCATATCGATGTGAAGATTTATCTCGGGTTCCTCTACTATCATGGAATCGATGGCTGGATTCTTGGACACGGCATCTATAACCGCTGCTTGATAGACCCCTGTCGATATCATTGCTGGGCTCACTTCCCTACCCATCAAATATGCCTTGAGCATAGTGGCTGATGAATAATTGATCTCTATTTGAAGATCCCTTATGTTCTCTCCCTGTATTGCTTCCACCTTATACTTGATTGGCATTATGTATCTAAGATAATCCAATGCCAGTGGCTTCAATACCCTCGGAGCTCTGGGAGGCACGAATAAATCCGATATAGTTGGCAATAGGCTTCCCATGGCAACCCTCTCCGTGCTTATGAAGGCCGTGTTCCTCCACCCCTCCGGCGCGTTCACGGCGTTGGATACGGCGATGGCCGCGATTAACCCACCCAAGCAGTTCGTATCCCTTCCAACCGCCACAATCTTTCCATTTGTATATGATGACGTACAGCCAGGCATATCTTTCACCTTTATGAATTCCAACGGAATGAGTACCTTTAACGATTTATTGTCCACAGTCATAGATACATGGTCGCCATCAAGATAGAGCGAGACCCCATTCAACTTAATTCTGCCAGCGCCATTCCCAAACCTTATTAATTCCCCAACACTATTCACACCGAATACCGACGCAATGTAATTACGCAAGCTCTCCTCTATTGCCTGTTTATTATCATTAATTAATTTGGCGGCATCTATTTCTAAGTCCATGCGTATCTCTCCCTTCTCCTCCAACCGTCTAATCTCGTCGGTCAATTCGCTGCCTAATTTCATGGTGGGCGCAATCACTGCCCTGCCCAGGGTCAGCATTATATAAAACGCGGTGGACAAGATAGTCTTGCCCGAGGAGTTACTCCCCACTATAACTACCTTGTCGCCGAACTCGATAACGGCATTACCTATGGGGCCTATGTTCTCAACGGCAAATAAATTCACAATCAAGATATGCATCAAAGTTTAAAATCTTTTCCTGCGTTGGAATCCAGTGAAGCGGTTTATCGACCGAAATGAGCCATGTGTTGCCACGTTGATGGAGAGGCAATGATTATTTCGCTGGAAATAGGCGATGAATTGCAGGAAGGGCAATTCCTCCCTTAAATTAATCAGAGGGGCTCGAAGTACTCAATGTCGTTTATGCTGCCCCGCCTCTCCGCCCTCCACTTGGGCTTAACCTTCATCCCAATGCTCGGCCTCTCCGCTTTCAGGTAGTGAAGCAACCCGCCCGACACGCCTGGGAACTCTATGAATGCTAGGACGACGGGTTCCCTCAGCGAGTTGCCGTTGAAGTCCTCCCTAATCACGGCGAACGTCTTGACTATCCCCATGGGCTCTATCTCCACGGTCTCAGTCACCTGCTGGAAATCGACCGGGCAGAAGCCCTTGGGCGGGATGTGGATTGCGCCGCACTTGCCGCACCTGCCCGCCACTAGCTTGCCGTTCCTGAGCCCCTCCAGGAACTTCGTGCCGATGGGGCCCGCCGTGTACTCGTACTCCTCTATCTCCATTACCTCGCGGAAGTACTTCGTGTCGCTCATGGAATCACCTCGAAGCACTCGATGTCCCTTACCGAGCCCGTCCTCTCGCTTCTCCACCGCGCCTTAACCCTCCTCCCGAACACCCTGCGGCTCTTCACGTCGTCCTCCGTCGCCCCGCATATGTAGTGCATAATGCCTGGGTAGAACGTCTCGTCCACGGCGTAATCCTCGAGTCCCTGGGGGAGGTCGAGCCTTATCACGCCCACCACGAGGGGCTTCTCCATCTTCTCCCTGGTGGTCGATATGTAGGTGAGGACGGCCGTCTGGACGGTCCCCTCATCCCTAACGTAGACCCACTCGTTCAACTCGCGGAAGCAGTGGCTGCAGTATATCCTGGGCGGCACGTACACCCTGCGGCAGTGGGGGCACACGGTCCCTATTATCCTCCCGTTCCTCAACTCCTCCAGGAACCTGCCCAGGGCGATGCCCGTGGTGTACCTGTACTTGGCGTTGGGCCTCGCCGACTCCTTCACGACCGCCTCGAAGTCCCTCTCGGACAGGGAAGTGCCTAGGTACTTACCCATAGCCCATCACCTCACGTGTTCCTCATCACCACCACCGTGCCCGCCTGCATTAAGTCCCCCCACGCCTGGGCGAGCCCCGTGTATACCGGCTTCTTTACTTGCCTCTTACCGGCCTTACCGGAGAGTTGGTAATATATCTCCGCCACCTTCATGAGGCCGGCCGCGGCTATTGGGTTCCCCACCCCCAGGAGCCCGCCGGATGGGTTTACGGGCAGGTCCCCATCCCTCTGAGTGACCCCCTCCCTGGTGAGCCTTGGCGCCTCGCCCCTCCCCGCCAGGCCCAGCCCCTCCATGTGGTGCAGCTCCTTGTAGTCGAATGGATCGTACACCTCCGCCACGTCTATCTCCCTCCTCGGGTTGTTCACCCCCGCCATCTTGTACGCCATCTCCCCAGCCCTCCTCACGTAGGCGGGGAACGCCAGCTCCCTGTTGGTCCAGTGAGTCGTGTCCAGCGTGAAGCCGACGCCGTCTATCCAGACCGGGTTATCCGTGACGCGCCTCGCCACCTTCTCGCTCGCCAACACCAACGCGGCCGCGCCGTCGCTCACTGGGCTTATATCGAGCTGCTGCACTGGCCACACAAGCGTCTCGCTGCTCAGCACCTTCTCCACGGTTATGTCGGGGTCAGGCAATTGGGCGGCGGGGTGATCCACGGCGTTCCTCTTGTTCTTGACGGAGACGAGGGCTATGTCCTCCTTCTTCACGCCGTACTTATTCATGTATCTGTGCATCTCCATGGCGAATATCCAGATGAGGTTGGGGTCGAGGGGCTTCTCCACTATGGGGTCCCATATGTAGCGGAACACGTACTGCGGGTGGGGCCTCGCCGCGCTGCTCATCTTCTCCTCCGCCACGACGAGGACCGTGTCGAACAACCCGCTGGCCACGTGCCACCACCCAGCTATGGGGGTGAAGACGCCGGTGGCGCCGCCCACGTACACCCTCATGGTTGGCTTATCGATGCCCCCCGCCCCCTCGCTCAAGTACTCCCCCTTCAGGTGAACCCCGTCGAAGGCATCGGGCGCCGAGCCGATCACGACGGCATCCACGTCCCTCAACGTCAACCCAGCGTCGTCCAGGGCCTGCCTCGCGGCCGCCCACGCCAACTCCTTGGGCGTGTCCAGCATCCTGCGCCTGAAGAGTGTGAGGCCGGCGCCGACAACCGCGACCCTCTGCTTCAACTCTATATTCATCTTCATCCCCCATCACCTCCCCAGCACCACCGCGGCGCTCGTCGTGGTGGGCACGCCCCTCCACCCGTGGACGAGGGCCGTCTCGCCGTCAGGCCCATGCATCCCCCTCAACGCCTCCACGGCGTATAACAGCCTGGCAAGGCCGTGGGCCTCGAACGGCACGCCCTCCCCCAGGGCGCCGCCGCTGGCGTTGACGGGGAGCCTCCCCCCGGGCTCGAACGCGCCCTCCCTCAGCATCTTCACGGCCTCGCCCCTCCCCGCCAGGCCGAGGGCTTCAATGAATTGAAGCTCCTTGAAGGAGTACCTATTATCCACCTCCGCGAACTGAATGGCCTTTCCCGGATCATCTATCCCGGCCATCCTGTAAGCCATGCGGGCCGCCTCCGCGGCGTGCCTGGGGTACTCCATGTCGTGCAGCTCCCACTGCGATGTCTCCGTTGACCACCCAACCCCCCTCACCCACACCGGGGAGTCCGTGAGCCTCCGCGCCTCCTCCTCGCTGGCCAGCACGACCACCACGGCGGCGTCCACCAGCGGGGCCACGTCGAGCCTCCTAAGCGGGTCCAGGACCTTCCCGGCGGCCAGGTAATCATCCACCCCCACGTTCATTGCGAACGATGCCCTTGGATTCCTCATGGCGTTCCTCTTCGCCCTCACCACCACGGCCGCTAAGTCCTCCTCCGTGGCGCCGGTCCTATGCATGTAGAGCCTCGCCTCCAGGGCGGCCAGGGCGTGGGGGTTCTCAAGCCGTAGGGGGGCCATGGTTATGGGGTCCATGGCCATATTAACTATGTCCCCGAGAGTCTCCACGTCGCTGGGCTTGGCGTGGGACTCAACCACCACAACGTCGAACTGGCCGCTCCTTATCATCATGAACGCCGACGCCAGTCCCTGCAATCCATCCCCGGCCACCGTGTAGACGGGTCTCATGGCTCCCCCCAATTGATCCGGGGCGAACTCGTCGGATATTGAGATCCCCTCCCAGAAATCCTCCTGGCAGCTCACGAATGCATCGACGTCCCGTCGAGGATCCAGTCCCCCCGCGTCCACGTACGCTCTATTTGCGGCTTTATACACCATTTCCCTAAAGGAGTGAGCGGGCGTCTCGGGCTGGAAGCCGAACCAACCCACGCCCACAATACCTACTCTAGGCATAACCTCCTGCATCCATATTTATTTTAAAGCATTTCGTATCATTAATAATTCTACCGTTGATGTAAGACAAATAATAATGATTAATTAGACAAATACGTTGACTGAAAAATAAGTCTGTGATCACTGTAGAAATATTTATATATGCGTTACCAATAATTGGACACGCAGTTCATAACCATGAAAAAACCAACTCCCCCTCAAGACATTACAGATAAAACGTGAATGCATGGAAAGCCGCATCCCTTAGGCTGGAGCCGGCATAGCCGCGACAATCGTTGACGCCATGGGGTGGTTACCTGGATTCACCGCCCTACGCGCCCCCGGAAACAGCGTGAGCGGGTTCATAGCCGCGTGGGTTGAGTCGAGGACTCCCTCCCCCTCATTATCTTTTCGTCGCCGGCTTCAATCCCCGTGATCCACCCGCCGTCCACTTGACCCGCGTCCCGGTGCTCGGCATGGTTTTTTCGTATCTATTTTATCAGGTATCCTTATATAGTTTAATTGAACGGGTAATCCATGCGGAGAACCATTAAGGTGAGGCTGACCCCTCAGGAGTTCGCCGCGCTGGTGGCTAGGTGCGGCGAGATGGGCGTCCCGGACCTGGATGAATGCGTAAATAAGGTGCTTGAGGATGAGTTGAGGGAGCTATTATCATACCGGGTTCAATTCATCACGTAGATTCAGCAGCACCATCAGCCCTAATCACGCGGAAACCCATTAACTCCCTCACTTAAATATTACGCCCAACCCCTCCCTCCCCCTCATCTCCTTCTCCCTCCCATTCATCTTCCCCTCCCCTTTCCTCCCTCGCTCCCCTCCTCCACCAGCTCCTCCCCTCTTTACTGCCTACTCGACTGCCCTCCTTACCCCCATCCTTACCTTTGCCCAACCCCTCCAATCCCCCCTCCTCCCCGCACCCGCACGCCTTCAACGCCCTCCGCCGCGCCTCGTCCTCCATAACCATGTAATACGCGTCCTCCCCGTCGCTGTAGTAGGACTTCAACTGATCCGCCACGTGGAACCCCAGGCTCCTGTAAAGGGATTGAGCCACCTCGTTGCTCACCCTAACCTCCAGCACAAGCCTCTCCACGTTGCTCAGGCTGCACATGGATGCGCACATGAGTTGCCGCCCCAACCCCCTCCCCCTATACTCCCTCAGGAGGCCGACGGCCACCACGTGCCCCTGCCCCGGCGCGTCCACGCAGGATATTATATAGCCCACGGGCCTCCCGTCGTCGTAGGCTATGAAGGAGAACCTGGAGCAGCTCCTGCAGAGCCAGGCTATGAAGGACATGGTGTACTGCTCGCTGGGCTTGAATATCAGCCTCTCCAGCTCCTCCACCTTGCCCGCGTCCTCCTCGCCGCACCTGGCCAGGCTAATCATGGAACCACCAGGGCGAAGCCATAGGGTCCAAGCTCAATTCTCCGCACGTCCCTACCCGTAATTAAATCTGTCCCCACCCCCTCCCCCGCCTCCACGGGCGAGTCGAGTGGATTCGCCACCAACTCCGCCTCCCGCCGCCCCAACCGTCTCCTAATCCTAATCAACGCCCCCCGCCTCCCTCCCCCGCCTTCTCCCACTCCCTCTCCCTTTCCCGCCTCCCCGCCGACAATCAACTCCCAATCCCCCCTCGCCAGCTGGGGCAGGCTTCTCCTCGCCTCAACCAGCTTCCTGACGAGCCCCAGCGTCTCCATGTCCCACTTCCCCTCGTCCCACGGCATGGGTCTCCTATTATCGGGGTCCCCACCCCCCTCCAGCCCCACCTCGTCGCCGTAGTAGATCAGCGGGGCCCCCGGCATGGCGAAGACCATGGCCAGCCCCAGCCTGACCACCCTGGCGTCTCCCCGCGCCTCGGTCAACAGCCTCGGCGTGTCGTGGTTATCAATGAAGTTCCACGAGGAGTGGAGGAAGCTCCTCGGCACCAGCCTCAGCCTCCTCACCTCAGCATCGCTTAACCTGCCCCTCGCCAAGCCATTCACGAACCTATAAACGGCGAAGTTCGTAATGCCGTGCAGGCTGCACACCCACGGATCGGGCTCCCCCCACGCCTCGCCAAGAACGTACGCGCCGCTCCTCGCGCGCGTCATGGCCTCGGTGAACTCCCTCAGGAAGCCCGGGGGAATGCCGTGGGCCACGTCGAGCCTCCACCCATCCGCTCCCGCCCTAAGCCAGTACTCCCCCACGTCCAACGCGAACCGCCTAACCGCCTCGTTCCCGTAATTCAGTCTGGGCATCCTCCTGGCCCAGAGGAAGGACTCGTAGTTGAACTGGAAGGGGTCCGGCCTGTCCCCGTATATGAAGAACCAATCATGGAAGGGGCTCCCCCTCCCCCTCTCCACCACGTCCTGGAAGACCGGGTGGGCGGAGGACACGTGATTGAACACGCCGTCCAGGACGACGCGGAGGCCCATGGAGTGAGCCCTGTCCAGGAACTCGAGGAAGCCCGCGTTCCCCCCATACTCCTCCCTCACCTTGAAGTAATTCACGATGTCGTATCCATGATAGGAGGGGGACTCCCATATTGGGTTGAGGTACACCGCGTCCGCTATCTCCGCCACGTGGCCCAGCTTATCCCCCAAGTCCCGGAAGTCCCTCATGAAGCTGCTCGGAAACACTTGATAGAAGACCGCCCCCACGGCCCACCCGGGAGGCTCCAGGACGCACCCACCCCCTCCACCCCCCTCACCCTGAACCTCCCTCTCCCACCACCTCAACCCATCCACCTCCCCCAGGTCGCGATGCCCCTCCACCGCCTCCCCCAGGGTCCTAACCCTCTCCAGCAGGGTCGAGTTGAAGCCGTCGCGGAACCGCCACCCCGTCCCGGCGTACCTCTCGACTCCATTGATGAGGGGGAGGGCGCAGGCCTCGCCGAACACGTCCACGGAGGTCCTCTCGCACTCCCCCACGTACTTCTCCCTCGCGTTGAGCATGAATGCGTAGTAATGCCTCCCCTCCCTCACCCTGAACCTCCCGACCCACTCATCCTCCCCAACCCTGGAGAGGGGGGCCGTGCCTGGGTGCCACGAGGTGAATGAGCCCACCAGGTAAACCGAGTCGGCCCTAACCCTCACCCTGAACTCCACGACCGCGTACACGTCGTCGCCCAACTCCCAGCCCAGCACCGAATGCATCCCACCCCCTCTCCCCCCGCTCTTTATAACTTAAATGGCAAGACACCCAAGCCCCCCAGACCAACGCCCCAATAACCAATGAGGAAATCGGGGGATCCCCCGGGAGCGGGGGCTAATTGGGCGGTGAGCTGTATGATGTTTTCTTGTTGGTGGTTTGCGTGTCCAATTTTTGGTAACGCTCTTCGTGAGGGTTAAAAATAAAAAAGCTGGTTACTGCCGCGGTTAATGAGCGATAGGGACAGCGAGGAGCCTCGATGCACCTATGCCTTCCTGGAGTTCTGCAATGACGCGGATAGGTACAGGAGGTTGCTGGGCGATGCGTTGACGAGGGCTAGGCGGGAGGGGGGTAGGCTCATCGCTATATCCATACTGTGCCCCGGGGCGGATTACAACTCCTACCTGCTCACGGCCAACGAGGTGACGGCCAACAACATGGATTCAAGGATAGAACTGTACGAGGTGAGCGGGGCTGAGGGCGCGGTTAAGGTGTTCGGCCTCCTCGTTAGGAAGTGCGCCCCAGCCAAGGTTTACTCTGGGGTGGATGCATCGCTGGACGGGATTGAGGCCGTGAAGCTTTGAGTGATTTAGCTTGCAAGGCCTGACCGCGGTGATGAGCCGGGCTATGATGATGCGGAGAGGGGTTGGGGATTGGTCGCCGTGAGGTGCGTCCTGCTTGACTTCTGGGGCACCGTGGCTAGGTTCGGGGACGAGGCCGCCTTCCTGGGGGAGGTGGAGAGGCTTGGGGTGGAGCTGTGCGGGGTCGCGGGCCTCTCCAATCGCTACGACGAGGTGAGGCGGTGCACCAATATATTGAGGAGGGCCAGCATGGTGGAGATAAACATAGACGCGGAGGCCGCGTTGATTGAGCACTACACGGGGTGCAGGGCGGACGTGGTTAGGAGGATCATAACCAAGTCATTCATAGACAACTCCGTTCCCACCCCATGCTCCCTGGAGGTGGTGAGGGGTCTTCTCTCCGCTGGGCTTCGGGTGGCCATAGTGTCCAACGTCACCAACAGGGAATTCATAACGGGCTTCCTGAGGAGGTACGGGTACCCGAGGATCCCGGTTATCAGCAGCGACAGGGAGCTGAGGAGGAAGCCGCACCCATACATATTCAGGAGGGCGTTGAGGAGGCTCGCCTGCTCGCCGGGGGAGGCCGTGATGGTTGGGGACGAGGATAACGACATGGGGGCGGGCGAGTTGGGGCTGATCACCGTGGCGGTGGGCGGCAAGGCGAGGGGGTGGGCGAACATAGATGACTTGTGCGGATTAATGCCGGCCCTGAGGTCCTTGACCGGCGGGGAACGGTGAACTCGGGAGAGCGGGGGACGGAAGGAGGTGGAGGGGGAGGCCTGGATTGAGGAGCGTGTCGGGGCATATTGGTTGGAAAAGTTTATTTTTAATGGGTGCGGGTTTAGGCAATGGGAATTAGGGCTGTCGTATCAACTCAAACTCCCCTGGTTAGGTTTAAGTTGTCCATGGAGGAGCTGCTGATCAAGTACGGTGAGGCTGACTGCGTGGACGTGGAGGCCATGGATGCGGAGGATTACCAGAAGAGCCCGGGGGGCGTGACGGCCATGGTTGGACCCATGGTTTCCTCGCTTATAAGGAGCGGTGAATTCAGCTCCGTGAGGTGGGTGTCCTTCAATCCAAGCGCGCCGCCGTGCTTCGTGGCGAGCGGGATAGAGAATCACAGCGTGTACATGCCCAGCGAGAAGGTGCCCCTCTACACCAACTTCAAGGAGGCCCTCTGGAACGAGATTCACGGCATTTCGAGGATGGAGTTGGATAGGGCGGAGTACGAGGCCTTCGCGTCGTTCAATTGGGCGGTGGCGGAGAAATTGATGGCGTTCCTCAACGACACCGACGTCTACTGGGTCCACGACTTCCAATTGATGCTGGTCAGCAACATCATAGGCCCCTCGGCCCCCGTTGTCTATCAGTGGCACATACCCTTCATCCCCTCCCTGATGCAGCCCAGCATAGCCAGGTTCATTGTGAAGAACATGGAGGTGGCCGATTCCCTAATAGTGAGCACGAGGAGGGAGATGGAGGGGCTGACCAGGATGGGGTACCACGGCAGGGCGTTCCAGGTCTATCCCTGGGTGGATGAGGCGCAGCACTCGGTGCCCCCCGGAGCCGTTGGGGAGGCGGTGAGCAGGTACGGGCTGGAGGGGAAGGAGGTAGTGCTGGTGGTGGCCAGGATGGACCCCATAAAGAGGCAGGACGTGGCGATAAGGGCGTTCGCCGAGGTCGCCAAGAGGAGGCGGGACGCGGTTTTGGTGTTGGTTGGGAATGGAAGCTTCACCAGCTCCGGCCTGGGTCACGGCAAGGGCGCGGAGTGGAGGGGGAAGCTGACCGCGTTGGTGCGCGAGTTGGGGCTGGGGGATAGGGTGAAGATGCTGGGGTTCGTCGATGATAGGAGCCTCGCCGCGCTTTACGAGGCCTCCCGCCTCGTGGTTCTCCCCTCCCAACTGGAGGGCTTCGGGATAACCACGCTGGAGGCGTGGCTCCACGGGAGGCCCGTGGTGGTGAGCAGCGGGGCCGGGTCCTCGGAGCTCGTGGTGGACGGGGTCAACGGCTTCGTGTTTAGGGCCAACGATGAGGGTGACTTGGCGGCCAAGATGCTTCAAGCATTGATGGGGGACGGGGACGCCATGGGAAGCAATGGGAGGCAGGTGGCCACAATGCATACCATGGCCAAGACAATGGAGAGGCTGACGCAGATCTTCAAGGAGACCACTGAATCCGCATGATCAATGAATCCCCCGCGGCGGGGAGCTATGCCTATCAATGAGCAATCATTCCAGCGATGCGAATTCACGCCCTGGATCGATCAAATAATAATTAACGGCTCCCCTTCCCTCTCCTCCTCAGTTACGGGGCTGAATCCTTTTTCACGTTAATAGAAATCTTTTTATATTCATTTATTATCAATTATTTTTGTGGAGAGACTACTGAGGCCTAAGGAGGCTTGCCAACTACTCGGTATTTCGTACTCAACGCTCCTTCGCTGGATCAGGGAGGGGAAGATTAGGGCGGTAACGACCGAGGGCGGGAAGTATAGGATACCTTACAGTGAGGTTAAGAAGTACTTGGAGGGGAGGGAGGAGACGAGGGCAGTGATCTATGCAAGGGTTTCATCGACTGACCAAAGAGAGGATTTGGAGAGGCAAATAAACTATCTGACAAACTATACGATGGCTAAAGGTTACAAAGTGGTCGAGGTCTTGAAAGACGTTGCGAGTGGGTTGAACACGCAAAGGAAAGGTTTACTGAAGCTCTTCAAACTAGTTGAAGGGAGGAGTATTGACGTCGTATTAATAACCTACAAGGATAGGTTGACGAGGTTCGGCTTTGAGTACTTAGAGGAGTTCTTCTCCACAATGGGGGTTAGGATTGAGGTGGTTTTCGGAGAAGAACCCAAGGAGGCTACACAAGAACTCGTGGAGGACTTAATCTCGATTATAACCTCGTTCGCCGGGAAAATTTACGGTATGAGGAGCCATAAGAAAACACTGCTCGTTCAGGGTGTAAAAAAGTTGATGGGTGAGTTAAATGGATAGGACGGTGAAGTTAAGGGTTAGGGTTGACTACGCTACGTACTCGGCACTTAAGGAAGTTGAGGAGGAGTACAGGGAGGTTCTAGAGGACGCTGTGAGTTATGGGCTTGCGAACAGGACTACCTCCTTCACTAGGATTAGGGCTGGGGTCTACATGACTGAGAGGGAGAAGCACAAGGACTTACCTTCGCATTACATCTACACGGCGTGCGAAGACGCGAGCGAGAGGTTGAGCAGTTTCGAGAAAATGAAGAGGAAGGGTAGGGCTTTTACTGATAAACCAACGATAAAGAAAGTGACTGTCCATTTAGATGATCACTTGTGGAAATTCAGCTTAGACTCTATCTCTATCTCAATAAAGAGGGGTAAAGTCTTCATTTCGCCGACCCTCCCTAAGCTCTTCTGGAAGTATTATAATGGCGGTTGGACAATTGCGAGCGAGGCTAGGTTTAAATCGTTGAAGGGCAACGTGGTGGAACTCTACATCGTCTTTAGGAAGGATGAGCCTAAACCTTACGAGCCTAAAGCATTTATTCCAGTTGATCTCAACGAGAATTCAGTCTCTGTATTAGTTGATGGAAATCCAATCCTTTTAGAGACTAATATCAAGAAAATTACTCTGGGCTATGAGTATAGGAGGAGGGCAATCACCACTGGTAGGTCAACTAAGGATAGGGATGTTAGGAGTGGGTTGAGGAGGCTGAGGGAGGGGGATAGGAAGGCTGATATTAGGTGGAAGTTGGCTAATCTAATCGTCAAGGCTGCATTAGAAGGTAGAAGCGCCATAGTCCTTGAGAATCTGCCTAGGAATACACCGGAGAAGATGATTAAGGGCATTAGGGATCCCCAGCTTAGGTTGAGGATTTACCGCTCAGCCTTCTCCTCAATGAAGAATGCTATCATTGAGAAGGCTAGGGAGTACGGTGTTCCAGTAATCCCAGTTAACCCAGCCTACACCTCCTCAACCTGCCCAATCCACAACTGCAGGATCACTTACTCACCCAATGTGGGCTCTGCCCAAAGGGTGGGTAAGTGCGAGAAGGGTGGTGAATTGTGGCACAGGGATGTCGTCGCACTATACAACCTAGTAAGGAAGGCCGGAGATGGGAGGGCCGTGCCGTTGCCCTCGACGGGGCCCCATGACCCACCTACCGTTAAACTTGGTAGGTGGCTGAGGGCCAAGTCCCTACACTCGATCATGAATGAACATAAAATGATCGAAATGAAAGTGTAGGGACAAACGGAGGCTTTGATAATGAACTATAAGCCTGCCGCTCAAGGCGGGAAAGGGGGTCGGGTTTTAGTGCTTCTTCTCCGTACTGATCAATGTGTCATAAATCCTTCCCAGCAAGTCGTATAGCCTATCCATTCTCTCGCCGATTCTGTTGCCAAGCTCATCCACCTTCTTGTTGGTTTCCGCTATTTGGCTTGATAATTCATTGCGCACTAATTCAATTTTATCGTTTGTGTTTTCTATTTTTCCATTTAGTTCGTTTCTTAGGCCGTCCATTTTCTTGTTTGTGTCTTCTATTTGTCTCAGTACCTCATCGTGTATGGCCTCTATTCTTTTATTGGTTTCCGCTATTTGGACTGATAGCCCGTCGTGCATTATTTCTATTCTTTTGTTTGTGTCATCTATTCTTTTGTTTGTTTCAGCTATTTGTTTCAGCAATTCATCGCGTACAGATTCTATTTTTCTGTTAGTCTCCGCCAATTGGTTTAATAGTCCATCATGTATCGCCCCAATCCTCTTATTTGTTTCAGCTATTTGGTTTGACAGCCCATCGTGTATAGCTTCAACTCTCTTGTTTGTTTCCATTATTTTGTTTAATAGTCCATCTCGTACTGTTTCGATTTCCTTGTTTGTCTCCATTATTTTGTTTAATAGTCCATCTCGTACTGTTTCGATTTCCTTGTTTGTCTCCATTATTTTGTTTAATAGTCCATCTCGTACTGTTTCGATTTCCTTGTTTGTCTCCTTGTTTGCCTCCATTATTTTGCTTGATAGATTAATTTCGGTCGTCACGATTAGGTTGGTCAGTCCGCGCATCGCGTTGTTTACATCCCTGTTCGTATTCGCTATTTGCTCCAGCAATCTGTCGTTCATTTCGTTCATCCTGCTGTTGGTCTCATCTATTCTCCTGTTGGCTTCCCTTAACACTCCTATGATCAACGTGATGAGGTCCTCGTTGGAGAGCTTCTTGCCTTCCTGGACCTTCTTGATGACGGCATCCATGGCCTTATCAATGGCAGAACCCACTATTGACTCCACGGGCTTATATGTGGATCCAGTATTTAAACGCAGCTGGCCTTGGGATCCTAACTGCGAGCGGAGCGCTCAAGGCTTCGCCCCTAATCCCTGGATCCATTGCGGGAGCCGTTCCAGACCAGGAGGGGACCGAGGAGGGTGGTGAGCATTATCATCATGGTCACCTCGGTGTACAGCTGGGGCGTTATCACGCCCATGTCGAATCCAGTCGCGGCTATGACTAGCCCCACCTCGCCCCTGGGTATCATCATGGCTCCAATCGCGGCGGAGTCCTTGATCTTCCTGGTGAAGGGGAGGGAGAAGATCATGGCGCCCAGCGCCTTGGTGGCTATGGCTATCGCGGTCACCGTGATGACGCCGAGGTCCACGCCTGGGTTGAGGAAGTTGGCCAGCGGTATCTGTGCTCCCAGCACTGCGAAGAAGAGGGGCCCCAGGCTCTCCTCTATGGTTTGGGAGAACGCCTTCGCCCTCTCCCTGATCAGCGACTCGCCCACCGATATCCCGGCCAGGTAGGCCCCCACCACGGGGGATAGCCCCACCATCACGGAGATGCCGCTCATTGCGAAGGCGGCGGCGAGGGAGGAGGACTCTATCAGCTCTGGCCTCTTGAGGGCGTTCATCGCCCTCGGTATTATGAGGAGGGATAGGACAAGCATGAGTCCCCAAACCGCTATTAAGCCCGCGGCGGTCTCGATGGCTGTCCTTATGGTTACCCTGGCCGCGGTGGCGAGGGTTAGGACGACGGCGAGGGAGATGATGCCCACCACGTCGTCCAGCACCACCGCGTTGTACACCAGCTCCCTGGCGTCCCTGTTCCCCATCCTGTCCAGCATCTTCACCACCACGGCGGTGCTGGTGGCCATGAAGGTGGCGCCGAGCAGCATCGCGGCCTTCACGTCGTACCGCGCCACGTAGTAGTAATAGTAATACGCGGCGGCGAACGGCACGGCGGCCCCGCCCACCGCCACCACGAGTCCCTTCCCCCCGCTCCTCCTCATTGGGGCGAAGCCCTCCCCAACCCCTGAGGAGAAGATGAGGAATATTAGGGCTATGTCCGATATGGCCACGACGTAATTATTGATGTTTATTAGGTCGAACCCAACTACGCCTCGCAGCGCGTTGTTGAGGATGTACCCCAGCGCGTACGGGCCCATAACCATCCCGCCCAGCATCTCCCCCACTATGTGATTGACCCCGACCCTCTCGAACGCGACGCCCAGGATCTTGGAGGCGGAGACAAGGACTCCCACAGTGATTAGGGCGTAGTAGACGCTGCTCACGGCCCTGGGGAGTTCTTGATCTATTAAACATTACGACGAAGCCGTTCAGTCCCCAGTCCTTAATGCGCCCTCCTCACCACGCGCCTCGGTTGTTGAACCGGCCTAACGGAGTACTTGATGTTCCTGGTGTCCAACGCAGTGAAGGGAGCGCCGCAGTAGGGGCACGAGGGCCCTATCCTGTAGATGATCAATTGAAGCAGCTCGGGCGGCGTGCGCAGCTTCCTGAACACGGCCACGTCCCTCCCGCAGTGCTGGCAATACACTATTATGGCCATATGGGCGCTCCATGCTCCATGTATATAAACATAAGCCTCAGGATGAGCAGTAATACTTGCGGCCGCGCAACGCCTTGACCAGCCCCAAGCCCCCCTACGCGGGGCGCTGGGATACGGCCTCCACTTCAACGCTCAGGCGTTTTTGGTTAGAATTAGGCCGGGGTAACCCGCCCACTTCATTGTCCTGTCTTCGACAGGTCTCCGAGGGGTTACCTCTCCCCCCGCCGCCGGCTTCTCCCTATTAAGTTTTTCTCGGCGGCAATGCTTAAATACCCTATATAGAAGCGGCGATCGGTGGGATTATTGCAATACTTGATGTGATTGGGGTATCCTTCAGCTACAGGACGGAGAAGGGCGTGATGCCCGTGTTGAGGGGGGTTTCCTTCGACGCGGGCGAGAATCAATTCGTCTCCATAATAGCGCCGTCCGGCACGGGCAAGACGACTCTGTTGAAGATCATCAGCGGCCTGGTGAAGCCGGATGAGGGAAGGGTTCTCCTGATGGGGGAGGAGGTGACGGGCCCCACCCCCCTCATATCCATGATTTACCAGGACTTCGCCCTCTACCCCTGGCTCACCGCTGTGCAGAACGTGGAGCTGGCCCTCCTCCACAAGAGGCTGCCCAGGGAGGAGAGGAGGCGCAGGGCGCAGTCGATGCTGGAGCTCGTGGGGCTGGGGGGCTTCGAGGATTACTACCCGAGGGAGATGAGCGGCGGCATGAGGCAGCGCGTGGCCATTGCC
Organism: Thermocladium modestius; assembly: GCF_055398215.1. Taxonomy (NCBI): domain Archaea; kingdom Thermoproteati; phylum Thermoproteota; class Thermoprotei; order Thermoproteales; family Thermoproteaceae; genus Thermocladium; species Thermocladium modestius. The sequence continues at coordinate 1,479,131 of NZ_AP043731.1, forward strand.
AGGGCGCTTGTGGCGGAGCCCGTGGTCCTGTTGATGGATGAGCCCTTCGCCAGCCTCGACGCGATAACCGCGGAGGGGTTGCGGAGGGAGGTGTTGGACATAGTGTTCAGCAGGGAGTCCACGGTTAAGTCCGTCATAATGGTGAGCCACAACATAGAGGAGGTGGTGGAGCTGTCGGACAAGGTGGTGATCCTGGGCGGGAGGCCGGCCACAGTGGTGGCTCAAGTCCCCATAGAGCTGCCGAGGCCGAGGAGCTCGAGGGACCCCACCTTCAACGAGGTGGTGGATAGGCTGTACTCCGTGATATCGACGGCGGTGAAGGAGGCGAGGTGAAGTGATCCCCCCCGCGCTGTTGATGGTGCTGGCGGGGCTCGCCACCCTGGGGAGGGTGTTCGCCATGATAGGGCTCGCCATAGTGACGGGGTGGTTCCTGGGGTACTTGGCGGCCAGGAACAGGAGCGTTGAGTCCGTCTTCCTCTCCACAACGCAGACGCTGGAGGGGGTGCCCATAGTCACCTTCTTCCCGCTGGTCCTCGCCATATTCCTAACCCACCTGCCGCGGGGCATTGGGGTGGAGCTTTCCGTGGACTTCCTCGTATTCACGGGCGTCGCGTGGAACATCTGGGTGGGGCAGTACGAGGCGATAAAGACCATTAGTCAGAACCTGGAGGACGTGGCGGACATGTTTAACTTGACGTTCATGGAGAAGATGAGGCACCTGTACATACCGTCCACCATACCGAGGACCGTCGCCAACGTGGTGACTAGCTTCGCCGTGGGTCTCTTCTACATAACGGTGAGCGAGGTGATAACCGTGGGAACCACGGAGTACTCGGCCTTCGGCATAGGCACCCTGATATACGACTACACCGTCGCCGGCGAGGCGGGCATGGCCGTCGCCGCCCTCGGCGTCCTCGTGGTCCTGGTAATCGCCGTGACCTACTTCATCCTTTACCCCCTCATCGATTGGTCCATGAAGTTCACCTACGACCCCCTCCTCGCCGTCCCCGCGAATCGCTTGGCGGCCCTGCCGAGCAGGTTGAGGGGGGGAATGGCGAGGGGGGTGAGGAGGTTGAGGAGGATGTTCCCGGAGAGGCCTCAATTGATGACGCCCGCCGGCAGGGCGAGGCTCGTCTCCCTCAACTCCAGGCAGAGGGCGTACGGTAGGCTGAGGCCCCGCGTGCCTCGGGTCGTCTCCATAGCCATGGGCGCGGCCCTGGCCGGCCTCTTCATGTACGCCGTCTACCTGGCCTTCACGGGGCCCGCGGCCTTCTCCATGTTCAGCGACTTGAGGCAACACCTGTACCTCTACCTATACCTGCTTGGGCTGGATTACCTGAGGGTCCTGGTCGTCACAGTCGCCTCCCTCGCCACCGCCATAGCTGCGGCGTACGTCATGGCCGTGAGGAGGGGGGCCGAGTCGTTCCTAATATACGCGCTTGAGATAGTGGCCTCAATCCCGGCCCCGTCCTACATCCCCCTCATAGCCACCCCCCTCGTCACGGCGCTGGGCAAGTTCATGGGGTTCAACGGCTCCCTGGAGTTCCTCGCCCTCCTAACCGCCTACCTCAGCACCGTGTGGTACATACTCTACAACACGTACATAGGCGTCAAGTCGATACCCAGGGAGCTCTGGGAGTTGAGCTCCACGTACAAGCTAACCCTCCTCCAGAGGATGAAGTACCTCGTCCTCCCCGGCGCCTTCCCCGCCATGGTGACGGGCCTCGCCAGCACCGTGGGCAGCACTTGGGGCGGGCTTCAATTGGCTGAGTACATTCAGATAGGGAGCAATTACTACATGGTGAACGGCATATCGGGGCTCATGGATTACTACACCTCCACGGGCAACGTGGCGGGCCTCAACGCCGCCTCCCTCCTCCTCGCCATCACCATAGTGGCGCTGAGCGTGGGCCTGTGGAGAACCCTCTTCAGCTACTCCAGGAGGCGCTTCAGGATGGAGGGAGCCTTCAAAATGTGAAAAACAAGTAACGACTCCCCTTTCCCCATCCATTTCCCTTTCCCTTCTTCTCCCTCCTTACCGCCCCTTACCTTCTTTCCCTCCCCTTCCCCGCTTTCTTTATTTTTCCCTCGCTGCTCGGCTCTTCGTGTTCGTGCTCTCCACGTCCTCCAACAGCGGGAAGACAGTGATTGTGACGGCCATTGCGCGCGTCCTGTCTAGGAGGGCGAGGGTTGCTCCCTTCAAGGCGCAGAACATGTCCCTCAACAGTTACCCGGCGGTGGATGGTGGGGAGGTGGCGGTGGCGCAGGCCATGCAGGCGTACGCGGCTGGGGTGGAGCCCTCGACCGCCATGAACCCCATACTCCTCAAGCCGTTGGGGGATGATAGGAGCGAGGTGATAGTTAGGGGGCGCCCGGCCTTCATTGGGGGCTTCGGGGAGTACTCCTCCTCCATCCTGGATAGGTGGCGCGTGGTGAGGGGGGCGGTGGATGAGTTGAGGAGCGGGTTTGACTTGGTGGTGGGGGAGGGGGCGGGGTCCGCCTTCGAGCCCAACATAAGGGACGTGGCTAACTTCCGGGCCGCGGAGTACCTGGGCGGGGGCGCGTACGTGGTGCTGGACATCGAGAGGGGGGGCGCGTTCACCTCCGCCCTGGGCCTCATGGCGTCAATACCGCCCCGGTGGAGGGGGTTGGTGAGGGGCTTCATAATAAACAAGTTCAGGGGGGAGGAGGGGTTGCTGGATGGGGCGGTGAGGTGGTTGGAGGAGAGGACGGGGAGGAGGGTGGTTGGGGTTATTCCATGGATGGACGTCCACAAGCTCTGGCCCGAGGACTCGGAGTCCATGGAGGGCTTCGGGTCGGGGCCGCTTGACGTGGCCGTGATCGCCTACCCATGGATATCCAACTTCAACGAGTTCCAGCCCCTCTCCCTGGAGCCCGACGTGGGGGTGAGGTTCGTGCGGGGAGGGTCGCTGGGGGAGCCTGACCTAATCATCCTCCCCGGGTCCAGGAACGTGCCCGCCTCCCTGGAGTGGCTTAGGAGGACGGGGCTTGAGGCCCAGTTGAGGAGGGCCCTGGGCTCCTCCCTCGTCCTGGGGGTGTGCGGCGGGTTTCAATTGATGGCGGCGAGGATAAGCGATCCCCTAGGCGTGGAGGGCGGGGCACCGGGGCATTATAGGGGCTTGGGGCTGGGGGACTTCGAGGTGGTGTACGCGGCGGAGAAGGTGGTGAGCAGGAGCAGGGCGCAGCTCGTCGAGCCCGTGGAGCTCGAGTTCAGGGGGTACGAGATACACAGGGGGAGGGTGTCGTACGGCTCCGCCCGGCCCTCCTCCCTAATAGTGGAGAGGAACGGGTCGCGCGTGGAGGTGTTGGACGGGGTTTGGGATGAGGCGTTGGGCGTCGCTGGGACGCACCTGCACGGCGCTCTCGGGGACCCGGGGTTCAGGGAGTTGGTGCTGAACGAGGCGCAGGAGGAGGAGGGGGTTGCCGCAGCGGAGGAGCGGCGGGGGGTTGATCGACGCCCTACTGGCGGGGGTGGACGAGGTGGCGAGGGTCGTGCGGGACCGCCTGGACCTGGATTGGGATTAATGGACGGAGCTCGGAGTGGAGGAGGGATTTGATGCCGTGTTAGCATTAATTTGCCGCGCAATTAAGCGTAGCGGGTCGTCTAGCTTGATCGCGGCAACCACGTAATTCCATCCAGCTCAAGACCGTCATTCGCGCCTAACCGTGCCTTAACTTATAGCCTTAAGGGCTAGTCCCTTCATTAACGGGTCAATGCGTGCCCTCGCGTGGGAGGGAGCTTTATCCCGTTCTTCTTCATGTATTAATCCAATGTGATGTCAGGTATTTGGCCGGGATCTGGGAATATAGTCACTATCGTGAAGCACTTCCTCGTTTTGGCAATGATTATGCGCAGCGTTTTACCCCTATGCTCCACAATAGCTCTCCTACGTTCTAGCTCCCTGTCCTTAAGCCTATCCGGCACATCCTCTCGCGCGGCGTTTTCATATATAATGAGTGCCTTATTTTTTATTACGTCGAGGATTCCATGTCCAACATACTTGACAAAGTTAAACGATAAGCCTCGCCCCTTCTAGGGGCGGGGATAGTTTTTAAGTACTGAAACGTTAAAGCATAATGGAGCGTGTCCCCGCATGGGGATGCCCGATAAGGGCTCCACATATCCCCGAGTCCCTAAGAACCGCGGGTCGAGGGCTCCCCTCGGTGAGGGATAGGGGTAATGGGTTGAAGGCCCAGCCAGTGGTTCACCGCTGGACGAGCGGAGCGGGGTGCTTTACGCACCCACTAGCTGTGAAGCGATGAGGGTGAAGGCGGTGCACCACGAACCAATGAACCGCCCAGAGGGAACCCCCACCCCTCAAGGCGGGGAGGAGGTCAGACTCCATCCTATTACCGGGTTCATTGCTATACATGGTTCACCGAAGGGTGTTATTGCATCGGCTATCATGACGGCTATGGGCTCTACAAAGATGTCGAATACCCTTCCCTCAACCTTTATTGTTGCATGTGCTAATTTTATGATATTGAAAGGTACAGGCCTATAGGGGATATTGCCTATACATGCTCCAACCACTTGCTGTGGCTGGCTTTTGAACCTTGAAGCTGTATAGATGCCGACCACCGTTATATTGTAGCCGTCGCCCACCCTAGCCGCTTTAACGCCCATAATTCTATACATTATCTCTATGTTACCTGCCGCCTCGACCTCGCCGGGCTGGCTCTCAAGCACCTCCACCTCAAGCGGAGTCACCATACCTCCACACCGGCTCTACTCAACGCGTTGATGACCTCCCCATAATCCCCATCCCACTTCACCACCTCCAGGTCAACGCCCCACACGCCGTTCTCGTCGGCGAAGATGGCAAAGTGACCACTGCCTTCTACAACGTACTTTGGCTCCCCATCCCTAAGCCTCATAGAGACGATCTCCACCGACGTATCGTAGTGAGCCGTGAACGCCGCTGCAATGGATGGAGCCGGAGACTCTTGATTTGACACTAAATCGTTGCTGTATGCATTGCTCACCCACATGCTCACGTTGTTAAAGCTCATCGTCGGTTTTTAAACTTGTTGAGGAACGGCACTTGCCCGGTTCATTCCCTGGAGGGCATCGTGAAGTGAGGAGTCCCTGGGGGTTGGGGTGGAGCTGGGTTTTTCCTCATGATGGGCGGCCTCCTCGTGCAGCTAAGCTTAAAATGGGCATTGTCCGCGTCTCTTCGTGGATTTGCTTGGCTTGGCCTTCATAGGGGTCTTCCTGGCCGCCCTGGGCGTCGGTAGGCTGGTTCCCCGCGCTTCCCCCTTCTTCGCGCGGGCCATGCTTCCCATAGTCGTGGTGCTGGTCTTCACCATAAGCATGTGGGGCGGGAACTCGATTAGGACTGTGAGGGGAGCCGCCTCGCTGCTCGCCTACTCGGCCGCGTACGCCGTCTCCACGATGTTCCTGGGCTACTCCATGGGGCTTGGGCTGGGCGGGGTTGGTCGGGGGAGGGGAGTTAGTGGGGCGGGGCCGCCTAGGCTTGGGCTGGTCTTCGTGCTGGACCTGGCCGTGGGTTGGGCAGTGGGGTCGTTCGTGGAGCTGCCTCGCCCGGAGTCCATCATCACGGGGGAGCTCTACGTCTTGGCCGGCGTGGTTGGGCTTGGGTTGGGCGGGGAGGTGGGGCGTGGGGCGTTGGGGTCGGTTGGGGTTGAGGGGGTTAAGGCGGTGGGGCTCGCCGTGGCCGGCTCCCTCCTGGCCGGGCTGGTCCTCTCCCCCATTCTCCGGGTCCCTCTCAGGGCGTCCCTCGCGGTGGCGTTGGGCTTTGGGTGGTACACGTTCGATGGACCCGCCGTGGCGGCGTACGCCGGTCCTTATCTGGGCGTCATGGCGTTCCTCGCCAACTTCCTCAGGGAGCAGTTGACGTTCGCCGTGGTCCCCCTCCTGCCAGGGAACCCCGCGGCGCTGATCAGCATGGGGGGAGCCACCACCATGGACGACACGCTCCCACTCTACGCCGCAGTACTGGGGAGGGAGTACTCCATCCCGGCAATGGTGAACGGCCTCATCCTAACCCTAATAGTGCCCGTGGTGATACCCCTCATACTGGCGGCGTAGAGAGGTGCTAGGGTGGGATAAGTGGGAGGGCTTATGTCTCGCTTGGCTTGATAATGGCGCGATTATTTGTCTCCCCTCTCCTCCCTTTCCTCTCTGGTGGTGAAGGGGTCTCGTTCCTGTTTGCATTGATTTAAGGATGCTCTCAGCGTATTGTTTAATTCTCGAGGGAGTTTTGGGTAACTTTAAATAAGCCAATTGGATTGAGTTCGTGAATGAGGCCCACTGCCAAGCCTAGGGAGGAGTCCAGGGTGATGGGGATAATCCTGAACTACGCCCAGACCCTGGTGAACTACGGCTTGGCGGTTGCCTACGTGATTGTCCTCACCAGGTACGTCCCAATAGAGCAGTACGGCTACTACAACGCAATAGTCTCTTTTGTAGCAATAATAAGTCTCTTCTTTCCCACGCTGGGCGTGGACAACGCCATAGCCAGGGAGGCGGCGGGGACCCACGCGAGGGGCGGGGACGTGATTCCCTACTACTCCGCGTTGGCGTCATTGACGATGTTCTTGTCCATAATGTACGCAGTCGCGTTGATTTTCTTGGCCCCCATTCTCCGCTATCATGGGGTTCCATCATATCTGGTTCCCATAGTTTACTTGTTAGCGGCGGGGATAATAATTAACGTGTTGGTTGGCCCAATGGGCTTCTACCTATGGTCGACGCAAAGAACTGCGACGCAGGGATTGGGGTCTACAATAGGTTCCCTCACATATAGATTGGCCCAAATAGCGTTGATACTGGCGATGCGAAACGTATATGCAATAGCCATCGCCTCCCTCCTCGGAAACTTGGCTACGTTGATATTTTTCCTAGTTCATGTACGAGTGGCTCCTAGGGTAATTGAGGGGTTCAGATTATTGAGGGGGAGATTGAGGAGCTTCTTCAACTCCGGCTTCCAGTACTGGATAGCCTCGTACCTGGGCTCCCTATCCGGCAATATCCTCTCCTACCTTGTATTTCTATTCCTAGGCCCCACTCCATCGGCTTTATTCGGCATCTCTGTGGTTATGACGGGGGCGGTGGGCGGATTCAGCGCAGCGGTGGGCAACGTGTTCGGCTCCTCCGCCTCCCACGCCTGGGGAATGGGGCTGGACGTGGGGGAAATGGCCAAGAGGTACGCGCTGTCCGCCGTGGCCGCCGCCTCTTTGCTGTCCTCCCTCGCCGTGCTGCTGGCCCCCCTCCTAGTGCCCCTCGGCGTATTGGTGGGAAACTACGTCGCCGCGCTCCCATACGCAATGCTATTCATGGGCACAGCGTCTCTCTCCTCGCTGGACTCGGTCTACATGACCTACTACTGGGTGGAGGGGAGGGGGTGGTTGGCGGTGGAGCGCACGGCGGTGGGCGCCGTAATCACAATCGCGATATACGTCGCCGCGGCCGGCAGGCTTGGGCTTTACGCCGCCGTCCTATCCTCGTACGTCGGCATGGCCGTCACGTCCATCCTCTACTGGATAAACAATAGGCCCTGGGGCGCCAGGATGGTGTCGACCATAGTTGTCTCCCTCGCCGTGCCCGCGTCCGCTGCCATAACTTACGCGTTGGGTATGTGGCCCGCGCCGCAGGCATTAGCCGTACTGCTCCTAATCCTATTCCTGTTAGCCGTGAAGCCCCTGGACTGGGACTCCCTCGGCCAATTCCCGCCCCTCCTAAGACCCATAGTCAAGCACTTCGCAAGGCGAGGTTAAGGAAGGGAAGTTAACCACCCCTCTCCCCCATCCCCTCTCCCAGCACTCGGCGTCAGACGGCGATGCAGTCCACGTCCCTTGGAGGCGGGCGGCAGGCGTGCCTCAACCAAGCCCGCTCCCCTAGAATTACCCCGGCCCCCCGTGCAGCGCGGAGCACGGCTGCCCTACGGGCAATTACCAGATCCGCGAGGAGCCCCGCCGCGCCAAGCGCTCCCCCTAACCGCCTTATGTTCATCGCCTCGATCTCCCCCATGATGGAGTCCATGGCCTCCACGTAGTTGCCGGGGGAAACCTCGCGCTCCCCCCTCTCCCCCCTCCTCCCTATCAATATCACTCTCACCCCCGGGCTCCTCACGAGCAGCGCAGCCACGGCGGAGGCGAGGGCCGCTCCCAACCTATCAACCGCCTCCCCATCCGACGCGTAGGCCAGCACTGATATCACGGGGTTAACCTCGGGGGCCTCCATCAGCTTGACGACGTACTTGTCCAGCTTGAGGGACTTCTTCCAGTGAATCCTCCTAACGGGGTCCCCCGCCACGTACTCCCTCACCTCAACCACGTCCCCCGCCCCCGCCACGGAGGCCCTCCTCAACAACCGCTCCCCAACCTCCACGGCCCGCCTAGCCCTGGGCGTGACGATTATGGGCGGGTGAGGCGCTCGCCTCGAAGCGCTGACCAGCCCGTCCCCGCTCCTCAACTCCAAGAGAAGCATGGGTCTCTTCACCCCGCCGAGCCCGTACCTCGCCTCCGCCCCAACGGAGTCGCCGCCGACGTCAACGCCCACCCGCTCCAGCCTCACCTCGCTTGGGGCGTGGATAACGGCCCTAACGCCCCTCAATCGAGGCCTTGAGGATATGGTCAAGACATAACTCACTCTCCTGCCCGCCACGGTCCTCAACTTCCTATCCGCCTCCACCGCTATCCTGGCGGTGACCATCCTTCCCCACTCCACGAGGGCCTTGAGGGAGACGTAGGCGGCGGGGATGAGGAGGGAAATGAATGGGGCAACCCCGGCCAGGGGGAGTGCTAGGACGAGGGCGATTGAGGGGGGAGCCACGTAGGCCCACCAGGGGCGTGGGTTAAGGCGGAGGGACGCCTCGAGGAGGGGCAGGAAGGCTAGGGCTAGGGCAGCGTCGTACGGGGGAGGGACGGCGGCGATGGCGGCCAAGTGAGCCAGGGACTGGACAGCGTCGTGTCCTCTCCCTCTAGGGATGAACTCCGCGGCGAGGGCGATGGCGGATAGGGCGTACACGGCGGGGTGGCCCAGCCCCAGCGCGACGTATAGGGCGGGGAATGCCTTTCTAGCGAGCCTAGCTGCGTGGATCCACTTCATTGCTCCCGCACCGCCACTGTTGGGGCCGGGACCTCGTTGAGGGCGTCCTCAACCACCTGATTGGGGCTCACGTCCTCCTCGTACTCCTCCCTGAGGACGACGCGGTGGGGAAGAGCGAGCCTTGCGGCCTCCTTCACGTCGTCCGGCACCACGTAGCCCCGCCCGTTCAGGAAGGCGAGCGACCTCGCCAGCCTATACATGCTTATGGGTGCCCTGGTGCTTAGCCTGACCCCCACTCTCCTATCCCCCCTCACCCTCTCCACCACGTCGAAGATGTAGTTCAGCACCGAGTCATCAACGTACACCCCCCTAGCCGCCTCCATTAACTTCCCCGCCTCCTCCGGCTTCAGGGAGAGGGGTTGGGGCTTTTCCAGCGAGTCCTCTATCTCGTCCGCCTTCCTCACAACTGCCTCCTCGTACTCCCTGGGCACGTGGTTCACCTCTATGGCTGCGGCGAACCTGTCCAGCACAGCTATGGGTAGCCTGGAGGTGAAGCCCAGCTCCTCCTCCGTCCTATTCATGGTGGCGACGACCATGTGGGGGTAGGGGAGGGGGAGGGGCGTGCCGTCGATGGTGACGTGCCTCTCTTGCATCGACTCCAGGAGCGCGGAGAGGGTCCTCGGGGGCGCCCTGTTCAACTCGTCCAGAAGGGTCACGTTGGCGAAGATGGGGCCCTTAACCACCCTCGAGTCCCCGTCCCTTGAGTACACGGTGAACCCTATTATGTCGGAGGGGAGGGTCTCATTGTTCACCTGCACCCTCTTATACGTCCCCCCAATGGCTTGGGCCAACGCCCTGGCCAGCGTCGTCTTGCCGGACCCAATGGGGCCCACGAGCAGGGCGTGCCCCCCGGCCATGAATGTGGCCAGTATCGCCATCGCTGAGTGGGCGTCGCCCAGGAACACGTTGGTGATGTACCTCCACATCTCCCCCACGGCGTCTCTACGACTCATCGCGACTCCCTCCACGGTTCGAATTTAACAGTATCGCGGCGACGAGGAGGGGGGCGGCGATAAAGGCATAGCGCCAGGGCGTGGAGGCGACGCGGGCGGCGTATCCCATGGCCAGCCTAACCAAGCGGCTCGGGGAGTCCCCCCTCAACCCGCTGGCCCAGAGGACGGCTCTCCCCCCGCACAAGGATTGAAGGAACTCCTCGTTGTCCCGCAGCCCTATAACGGAGTTCATGAAGATGGCTGGGTCCGATATGATGATTACGTACCCCCTCCCGCGGGGAACCGCGGCGGCGACGAGGAAGGGCCCTTTCACGGCGCCCCCTCCCCCCGTGTTGATCCTGCTTAGCTCGCTTGTCTCCGCCACCGCCGCGTAGGACCCGTTTACCAGGATGGGCTCCGCGCCGTACAGGGCCAGCACTGTGGCGTTGCTGGTGATGGCGGGGTTATTTAGCACTATGGCGAGGGGGAAGTCCTCGTTGAGGGCGTTGAAGGCCGTGTCCGTTATGGTTCCATTGATGAAGCTCGCGTTGATGCCCAACCCCCTCAACAGCTCAGCCGCGTATTCATTATCCCCAAGGACGACGAGCCTCCCCCCGCCCACGACGAATCCCTCCAGCCCCTTCTCCTCGCTTATGGGGTTCATGGGTATTATGAATATGGAGTCAGCGTTGTAGTCCGGGTAGTAGACCGGCCTCAAGCAGGTGCGGGCGGCCATGGAGTAACCGTTCCAGGCCGTGTTATGGGGCCCATAGGGTGTGTCGGACCCGGAGTAGTAAAGGGCGATCAACGCTAGGGCGGCTACTAGGGCGGCCGCGGCGATCACGTGCCTCACCCAGCCACCACCCTCCTCAACTCCTCAGCCCTCCTAACCTCCTCCTCCCCCGGCTCGTGAGCTGAGTAGAGGATGGGCTCGGCCAGCTCTATCAACTCCCTCAACGCCTCCCCCCTCGCCCCCTCGCCAAGGCGCTGGGATGCGGCGGCCAGGTACTCCCTGAGAGTCATTGAGGGCGCGAACTCCACGCCAGTCACCGCCTCGACCCCGCGAATCGCCCCCGCCAATGCCTTGACCGCCCTCTCCCCATTGGGCCCCAGGCGCTTGGTCCCGGCCGAGAGCCTCTCCGCCAATGCCTTGACCTCTCTCCCCCTCTCCTCCTTTCCCACCCTCTCCTCCCTCTCCCTCCGCATCGATCGCTTGACGGCCACGGCCAGCCCCAGCGTGAAGGCGATGGGCATGGCTATCTGCAGTGGGTTCACCACCAGGATGGACGCGTAGTACCTCCCCCCCTCAAGGGGGTAGCTGGGGCTGATCGCCACGGCCACGGGTTGATACCCAGTCCCCCAATCCAGGGGCGCCCTGATCTCCTCCACCACGGCCGGGGACTCCGCCGTCACGTTAATCGCCTCTCCACCCACCGCTATGGTGATGTTGACTCTCCTCGCCAGCCACGGGCTTACCGCCACGCCCACCTGGAAGGGGAAGCCGGCCACCGCCACCCAGCTCACGGCCACCCTGGCCCTGGTGGGAACGCCGATCACCTGAACCATTGCCGTGTAGGCGGCCGGTCCGTAACCCCCGTACGGGGCGGCGTACACCGCCACAGTGTAGTTGCCCGGCGCCAGTCGCAGCGTGCCAATAGAGGCGCTGAACTCCCCACCGCGCGTCTCCGTCCGGATCGTCTCGCCGTCCACCGCTATGGTGATGGGCCTGGAGGGCGGTCCAGTCGCTTGCCCCGTCACGTTAACGGCCTGGCCCCAGCGAACCGCCCCCGTCACGTTAACGGCCAGGGCCGTGGGTTGGTAGAGGGAGAGGGCCGCGTTGCTGGGAGCCGCCAGCACCCCGTTCAGGGTCTCGTTGATGGAGGTCAATTCCTGGGCTATGGAGAGATTAATCACCTTAGCCAAGCCCGAGTACTGGGGCAGCACTGCCATTAATTCATTGATGGCCCCCTTGGTCTCGCCGTACAATTCCCGGTCCAGCGCCACTCCCTCCGCCGCCAGCCTCCTGGCCTCGCTGTAATTAACCGTCTCCTCGCTCAACGCCTCCCTGTAGGTGGAGTAGAGGCTAGCCAGCCCGGAGTTGATGTTGCTTAACTCCCCCCTTAGAGCGGATAGCTGGGATGAGTTGCCGTGGATCAGGTCGGCCATAGCCGTTATGTTAACGCCGATGAAGCCGTTATAGTTGGCGATTATTAGGCCCGTCAAGGATTGGTTGAGGGGCTGGATGTGAGTCGAGGGGGTTGGGCTGTGTCCCATGAGTGCCGCTATGGCGATCACCGCCACCGTGGCTATGGCTATGTAGAGGGCCCTCACGGGGACACCCCGCCCACCGCGTTGATCCCCGCTGGGGAGGGGCTCGCCGGGCAGGCGATCGAGCTATCGTCGCGCATAGACTCCCTGCGGCGCGCCGCGGCCTGTTCCATGCGTGGCCGGAGCGGTTGCCCAATATATGTATTACGTGGCTTCCCCCATCCCTTACCACCATCAATGGATCGCCTTGATGCGGGATTCGTCACTGAGCGGCGGAGAACCCCGGCCCGAAGGGATGGAGCAGTTCATAGACGTGAAACTGTTAATTCTACGGCCTCGTTTTTCTTGGGCAATGCTTAAAAAGGATATTGGTAGGAGTGAATCGTGAATGGGCTGCCGGGGGAGGTTCCCGAGTTGATTGAGGAGTTCGTCGCTGATAGGGTTAGGGATGTTGGGTTGCCGCTTCTATTGTCCCTTAGGAGGAGGGCGATTAGGTCCCGGGCCTGGTTCAGGTTGAGCCCGGTGAGGAGGGGCCTCCTCGAGGCGGCCATCGCCTACATGCGCCGCGGGTTCAGGTTCACGTCGGCCCACGCCCTCGGCTTGCTGAGGGGGGCGGTCGTGGAGGCATTAACCCTCTTGTTGAGGGGAAGCGTTAGGTTCGCCGCGTACGTCGTCGGTCTCAGGCTGGCGGCGAGGGCGGGCCTTAGGGCGTCCGCCGGGGAGTTGATAGTGATGGGCATTAATTGGCTGAACACGCCGAAGTGGTACAGGATAGACGTGGCCAGCGGCAATACCTTTGGAAATGCGTGGGGGAACTGATGTTAAGGCTATGACATGTATGGGAGGGAGAACTATATAACAGACTGAATGAGCTAAATCAGCATGAGAAAGACAATGGTATTTAAGAGCTTGGCAGGAATGCGCCTCTTTGTTATAGTATGAAAATACTAATTATATCGCCCACGTATTACCCACATATCGGCGGTGTGGAGTACGTAGTAAAGTCGACTGCTGAAAGGCTAGTCAAGATGGGACATGAAGTAACAGTGCTGGCGGGAGAAACAGAGATCGAGAAACCCCACGAGGAGGAGATAAACGACGTACATGTGATAAGATGGCCCACCTGGAACCCAAGCGGGGCGTATCACATACCGAGGAGGCCTACCGAATTGAAGGTCATGATAGGCCACCTGGCATCTCAAAATGACGTTATCCACATACATAGTGCGCACGCCGTTTTGCCGGTATATGCAGGACTTGCTGCTAAAAACCGCGCAAGGTTGGTTTTCACGCTTCACTATCACGGTGGAGGGCACACGCTTGTACGGAAGCTGTTATGGGGCTTTGCTTGGCTGCACAGAGTTAGGGAATTGGTGAAGGCAGTTAATGCGGTTCACGCTGTGAGCAAAATGGAGGGAGAGAGAGTGGTGAAGGATTTCCCGGATGCAAGCGGGAAGTTATGCATTATTCCAAACGGGATCGATGAGGACGTCCTCCAATATAGATGGATTGGTCAAGACAGCAATTATGCAGTGTATGCTGGAAGATTGGAGAGGTACAAGAGAATAGATAAAGCCATGGAGCTAACCCACAAGCTGGGTCTCCGATTGTTGATAATAGGTCAGGGTCCCGACAAGCCGCGTCTAGCGAAGCTCGCTGAGAGATATGACGTGGAATTCAGGGACTTTCTTCCCCGGGATGAATACTTGAGAACAATAGCATCTGCTAGATACGCCATTAACTTAAGCGAGGCTGAGGCCTTCAGCATATTCGTAGCGGAGGCGATAGCCATGGGCGTTCCATCTATAGTTAGCAGAATCATTGCAGGGAATTTAAACATGCGAGGAGAGGAGATTGCTAGTGACGCTCTACTGGTTAAAAACGCTAATATACAGGTATGGAACGAGGTCGTGGAGGGCTTCCTCGGGCTCTATGATGAAGTCATGCAAGGCCCAATCTATGCTGTTGAAAAGCAAAATGACAATGCTTAATTCATCTCATGAAATGTTTTGCCAGTAATCAATACAAAAATACGGAGATAGAGAAACTGGTATGAAGATTGCTATAATCAGACGAGAGTATATAACGCACTTGGATGGCGTTAATAGGTTCATAGCGTGGCTGGCTGAGGGTTTAATAAGGCTGGGCCACGATGTGGTAATAGCCAGTTGGTGTTACAGCGGCTCTGTAAAACGGGAAGAATTACCTAGATGGTTTAGGGAAATGCACGGGCTGGACTATGAGGTGCCAATACTTACCATTGAGGATAAGCCCTGTGCCGGAGATCCCTGGGTTAAGATGAATCTACGGTGGTTAACCAAGGGAGGATCCCTCCTCAGGAAAGAAGGCGTAGATGTGGCTGTCGTTAATGGTGTAGTTCCATTGATATTTAAGTCAAAAATCGCGGTGGCCCACGGTCCACTCGGCAATATATCCATTATGCAGCGTTTAGTGTTAAAGGCGCTTTATGCGACATCTGACAAGTTGTTTGTATATCAGAGCAAAGCAGGCGGGAATATAGGAGTATAACCGACTGCGACGCCGTAGTGCCCTTGCCATTTAAGCTTAGTCTATACAGGCCTGTAAGACTCCAGGAAAGGGGTAATGTGATAGTTCATATTGGGACAAGGCCCATTAAGAACCCCCAAATCAGCATTAAGGTGGTGGAGGAGTTGAGGAGAAGAGGCTATAATGTGGAGTTAGCCATAGTGGGTAGCTATTCTAAAGAAGTTGAGGAAGTGTCTATGGATAAGGATTTCGTAAGGGTTCTATTTAATGCTGATGAGAGAACTAAACTGGAGGTATTGTGTAGCGCCAAGGCGCTGATACTTCCGTCAAGTGGCGAGGCCTTTCCCTTCACCACCCTGGAGGCTATGGCATGCGGAACACCACCCATAGTCTCAGGTGCAGTACCTGAAGAGGTGCTTATTAATGGGGTTAATGGCATCAGAGTCAACAGCCTAAACCCAATAGACTATGCCAATGCATTAGAAAGATTATTAAACAATGAGGAACTTTGGATAAGCATAAGTAGAAATAGCCGGGAATTCATTAAAAATTTTGACCATATTAAAATAGCGTCAAATTACCTTGATATAATAACCAGGATTATTGAGAAATAATGAATAATAATTTATTAATACTCATAGGCTCTAAATTAAGAGAATTATATATTAAAGTTATTAGATTCTTAATGATAAATAAACAAACATTAATATTAATAACTATAGACTTTATACACATTATGAGGGGCTTCAGGTTATTGATGAGTTAATTGTATTAGGTCAATATTATAGGGCTTTAAAAACTAAACCTAGAATCGTAGTGGATTTAGGTGCACATATAGGAGTTTTCACAATATTAATCATCAATAATATGGATGATGGCTTAGTATTAGCAGTTGAACCAATTATATATAATTATATTTTAGCTGTAAATAATATTTTAAATAATGCTATTAAAAGGAATATAAAGGTAAAAGTAGTTCAAAAGGCTATCGATATAGCGGATGGAGTTATAAAGACCCTTGACTGGGCTGGTTTTAGAAATTATGCTGAATCTATATCAATGAACACGTTAATTAATATATTTGAGCAGAAAGGGTATGGGGAATATATAGATTTACTTAAGATGGATATTGAGGGCGCTGAATATTATTTACTTACCCATGATAACCAATGGCTTAAAAGGGTTAAGATAATAGTGGGTGAATTACACCCTTATGTTTACGGTAAAACAGGCCTAATTAAGATCTATGAATCACTTAAGAGTAATGGATTTAGATGCTTTATTGTGGAGAGAAGGGTACCTAATTTGCATTATGCATTGAGTATTGTTAAAAATAGTAATCCATATATGGTTC
This sequence comes from Thermocladium modestius, assembly GCF_055398215.1. Classification (NCBI taxonomy): domain Archaea; kingdom Thermoproteati; phylum Thermoproteota; class Thermoprotei; order Thermoproteales; family Thermoproteaceae; genus Thermocladium; species Thermocladium modestius. The sequence continues at coordinate 1,495,287 of NZ_AP043731.1, forward strand.
TTTTTGGTGTCTGGCGTTCATTAACAGCATTATTCATACCCTACGTATCGTTAAATTATCTGTATTGTGTGAATTTAAAAATGGATTGAGACTTCTGGAAACCTATGAACAATAGAATTAGAGCTATAGTGCTGGCCATATGTTTAATGGTGTCGCTAGGATTGTTGTATGTTTCAGCTATTAAATCCAACATTATATTGATTTCTAATGTTGAAGCTTTGAATCTCCAGGATTCAGCCATCGGGATATTAAGCACCCTCAATGTATTTTACCTCATTGGATTTGTGGTATTAGCAGTTAGCGTATTATTAACCATTAACATGTTAATGCTTAGAAGCCGTTTACTTAGCTTATTGCTGATCTTCATTATATTAATATACCTCGTGGGTTACCCTCTATTATTAAGCCCATATCCACCTTACCTTGCTGATGGTACATCGTTTTCAGCAGAGTCTTCAATGATTTCGCTCTTTGGATATAGTAGCGTTAGGCCGATGCTTTATAATAATGGGTTCTATCCGCTTGCCTTAATTTGGGAGGCTATGCTAGGTAAGGTTACTGGGCTTCAACCAATAAGGCTATCCTCAATCTACGGTTTTCTAGAGCCTATATTCCTAATCCTGGTGGCTTACCTTGTGAGTCGTAGGCTTTACGAAGGAGAAGATTCCATACATATAGCACTGCTCAGTATGCTTATCTACATTGCTCTAATCTGGTCTTACCAATTCCACTTCTCACCCCAGGACTTTAACATAGTCCTATTCATGCTTTTAATACCGCTATTTCCAATGATCACTGGTGGTGATTCTAAGGCTATTGGCTTACTGTCACTAGCTGCCGTAACGTTAACCCTAACTCACCAGACCGAGATGCCCATATTGATAGCCTCCCTGGCTGCGTTGCTTCTGCTTAGGCTTGTAAGGAGGGCTAGGTATTGGCCCATAGCATTAAACATGCTTACTGTTTCATCAGCCATGTTCATGGCCTATAGCATATACGCCTTCATGGGTAATATTGAGATTATTAGCGGAGTCTTTTCACCATCAGCCATTGAGCGTTTAATAACACTACTGCTAGGAAGAGTCTCACATGCAGTATTCTTCGAAGAGTCATTGCAATCAGTATATCCACTAAGATTAATGGTATATAGGCTTGAGCTTCATGGGGGTTATGCAATGGCTGTTTTCGAACTCATAGCCTCAATATCGATATACCTATGGCTACTATTGAGAGGTGGTGATAAGTTTAGAGAAGCATATGCATCGGTTATGGTTGGTGGACTGGTTGTTATAGCATTGGTAACGATAGCATTAGGTTCATACGGCAATAGGGTAGTTATATACACTGCGCCAATTCTATCAGGATTCCTAGGGGCATACCTTTGGAGGATTGTTAAGAGGTGGAGAAATATAATATATTTTATAATTCCCATACTGATGATTCTCGGATTCATGGGATTAATATTCTCAAGCTCAACCATTTACTGGGACTACTCGGCAGGTAACCCAGTTACTTGGGTATCCTTCAGATTAATGTATGGGTTAGGCTATCACTGTAATTTAGCAACATACTACAATACCAATTGGCTAACGGGCTATGAGCTCCTTAAACTTACACATAGTATTAATAATCCATGTACTTACCAGTTATTTGACTTTAATAAGGATGACCTACTGTATCTGGCAAATGATGTTAATCTTGAATCGTTTAGGAATGCCTTATCTAGCATATTGAATTCATCAATAATATATAATGATGGGTTAAATCTAGTATCAACGGGACCATGAGGATTGCCATAGCTCATGCCATAATTGGCATGGTTGGTGGTGGTGAGAGGTTGGTATTTTTAATGGCTAGAGCCTTAAGGGAGCTTGGTCATGTAGTTGATATATATGCATCGTATATTAATTACGATGCATGGAGTCTCCTAGCCAGTTCAACGGATCCTAAACCTATGTTGATACCCATGGATCCTGAGACTAGGTTAACTAGAAGAATGGGCGATATAACGAGGGCTCCTGTGAGTGGTGCCATTGTCGCAGCTAGGCATCTGCTTAAGGTTGTTAGGGGTCTGGGCTACGATATAGTTATTGAAACGATGAGTAACGTGCCCATGGATACAGACATATCCTACATACACTTACCCCTAGGTGAAGATACCCATGGAGGCTTAATGAATTTCCTATATAGGGCTTTCTTAAACATTGAGATTAGGAGGAACCTAGGTAAGCCCAGGTTAACCCTAGTTAACAGTTCATGGACTGCAGTTAGGATCTATAGGAAATTCGGCATAAGGCCCAATGTATTATACCCACCCATTGATAATGACGTGTTTACAGCCTGCGGGTCATATGATAGGAAGGATAAGGATATGGTGCTCACAGTGTCCAGGTATAGTCCTGAAAAGAACCTTACATCAATAGTTGAGATCGCCTCAATGGTTCCTGAAGCCGAATTCTACATAGCTGGGTCGGTAACACAAGCATCCCAAACAGTGGTACATAAGCTTATTAACAGGTTAGAGGAACTTAAGGTTAAGAACCTCCACCTACTCTTCAATATATCGAGGAACCGACTATTGAGACTAATGTGCAATGCACCAATATACCTTCACCCTCTCTATGTTGAACACTTTGGCATCTCTATAGCAGAAGCATCAGCCGCTGGTGCTGTTCCTGTGGTTTATAGGGATGGCGGTGGTTGGCTAGACATAGCATCAAGAATAGACCCAATGCTAGGATACATTAATGTACATGAAGCTACACACATTGTAAAAACATTACTTCATAATAATGATTTATGGATCAAGCTCTCTAAAAAGTCAACAGAAATAGCTAGTGATTTCTCATGGGATAATTATAAGTCGCGGCTTAAAAATGTAATAGAAAAAGCATACGATATTAAAAGTAGACGTCAACCTTAAAAATAGTTAATTTTTTAGAAAAATAATGAGAGGTAAGGCCTTAATAACTGGATAGGATGGCTACTTTTTATCTCAACTGTTGATTGAGAAGGGTTATGAAGTATATGGGATAGCGAGGAGACATGCTGATGGCAGCTTAGGTATGCTTGATCTCCTTCCTAAAGATAAAAGAAATGGCATTCACATACTCTTCGGTGATGTGACTGATGCTCATTTTGTAGCTGACGTTATTAGTAAACTTAAGCCCTATGAAGTTTATCACCTTGCTGCTCAAAGCTTAGTGCCTTATAGTTTCGAGAATCCCATGTACACCTATGATATAAACATTGGTGGTACGCTTAATGTAATTAATGCCATTAAGGACTACTCGTCTAGCTCTAGGATGTATAATGCAGCAACCTCCGAGATCTATGGGCAGCCCGAGCAAACACCGCAAAACGAGAACACGCCCTTTAAGCCGCGGTCGCCCTATGCTGTGTCGAAGCTCGCGGCTTTTTGGTCAGTTAAAATTTACAGGGAGGCTTATGGATTATTCATGAGTAATGGTATTCTATTCAATCATGAGAGTGAGGTTAGGGGTCCAATGTTTGTTACCAGGAAGATTACGCTTGGTGTAGCAAAGATTTACTGTGGTTCTAGCGATCCAATTGTGTTGGGCAATTTAAATGCCAGAAAGGATTGGGGTTATGCTAGGGATTACGTGGAGGGGATGTGGATGATGCTTAACTACGTGAGACCGGATGACTCCGTGCTAGGCACTGGAGAGCTACATACGGTGAGGGAATTCGCTGAGGAGGCTTTCAAGGCAGTAGGGATTAATATACATTGGAAAGATGAGGGACTTAAGGAAGTAGGTGTTGATGATATGGAGAGAATACTAGTGAAAGTTAGCCCAGAGTACTATAGACCCCTTGAGTCGGATAATTACGTAGCAGATTATAGTAAAGCTAAAGCGATTGCTAAAATGGTCCCCTAAGACTAGTTTCAAAGAATTAGTGCGAATAATGGTGGAGAATGATATAAAAAGAACATGTAATAACCATATAGATTTACAATAACTATATAATATGCAGATGGCTTTTCATATAAACACTGCAGCCAATCATAGAGACTTCTCCGCGGGGCCTAAACGCATAAATACAGAGGCATTGGGCCGGGTTATGATGAGGATAAACGCTTTGACGCTGTTGCCTTTGATGATTGTGGCGGCAATCGCCATGGCCTTCACCGCCCTCGCCGTCCCCCAACCCCCGCCGCCCAGCCTCCTAAGCGCTTACGGCGAGGTGGCGCGCCTGGGCGCCGGCGGCGCCAACGTGACGCTCCTCGTGAATGAGTTGAACCAAGCCATAAACCTGACGAGCGAGGGCGAGGCAAGCAACGCCTCCCCCCTGATTAACGAGGTCCTCGCCCAACTCCCCGGGGCGAGGGCCAGCCTAAACGGGATCCTCGCCTCCAAGGTAATCGCCCTAGCCGCTGCCGCCGCCGTCATAGCCGCCGCTGCTCTGATCTACGCCAAGCGCCGCGAGATAATTGGGGAGTTATGGCTAAGGCTGAGGAGCGGGGACTCCGTGAGGGCTGGGCCAGGCAAGCCCACCACCCTCCTATTCAATGAGGAGGTCGCATCCATAGTCCTGGCGATACTCATAATATTGGTGGTGTTCATCACCGCCCAGTCCGTGGTGAGCAACTACTCCACCCGCTTCTCGGCCATAGGTCTCCTCGGGCCCGGCGGCAAGCTTGGGGGGTACCCATCCACTATCCCAGTGAACTCCTAATAATTGTAGTATCTATCGAGTTGCTGGTGATATTTTGAGAGTTATCAATATAGTAATGCATAATGTGAATAGAGATATACATGAATATAAATAATTTAATGCCTTAATTCGCCAATGAAGTTAAGTAATGTTTTTATTAAATAATTTATATTTTCATAGGTATCGATTTCTTATCTTAAGTTCATTTAATTTTACCTTTAAGTAGCGTCTTCTAAGTAAAAGTAGTTCACTAGTCACCTCTAATGGGGTGACATAGCGGTATGGTGCGCAATAAAGGTTTAATACGCCTACCTTTTCTATTAGTACATTAGCAAGCTGCATACCATCGATGAAGCCACGGTAATTAACTTTATTAATGAATAAGTAAAATAGTCTCCTTGATCTTAATATTCTGCTAATTAGTGTATTTGAATATCTAGTCTTGACGATTAGACTTAGGGCTGTTGATCCACGTACTCCATAGAAGTTGCTGAGTGATCCCCTTGTTACCATGCCTTGGTAATGTATACCTATATCTATCGGTATATACTTGACCTGATATCCCCTATTCCATAATATTAATCCTAAGAGACTATCATCCAGGTATAGAAATGTTTCGTCTATGAATGGTTTACCATTAGGCATTACCCTCTTTATAGCATCAACCCTCACTACCATATATGCCCCATCTGGATACGTTACGTAATGTATCTTATCAATCCCAGGGCATTCGTCTGCGACTAATCCATTGCAGATACCCCCGCCAATCCAAAGTTCATCAATCCATCCTCCTGTAGAGTATATTATCTTCCCATCCGGGTAGTGTATTAGTCCGCTTGCGGCCGCTACCCTTTCACCATCCTCCATATATTCCACTAATTTAGCTAATGAGTACGGTGCTGGTATTAAATCGTTATTCACGAATGCCACATATTTACTTTCAGGATCCTTAGCCTCCCAACCTGCATTCATACCACCAGCATAACCTAGATTCTTGTCATTGCGAATAATCTTAACTTTCACATTATCCTGCTTACGTTCTTCAAGGAACCTTACAATATGCTCAAAACTACCATCATTAGAAGCATTATCAACTATTAAAAGTTCATAGCTGTTAAAGTCCATATTAAGGAATGCTTCAAGACTCTTATACACCGTATCCATGAACTTCATACTATTATAATTGAGCCAGATAACCGAGACTTTAGTACGCATTGATACATTCCTCTATATAGCGTTTATTAATGTTACCGCTTGAATAAGAGTGATGACATAATGATGCCACGCGGGCTATAGGTGAAGACGCATGGTTATCTTTATAAGTAGGTTTCCCTTAATGTACCTTAATGGCCGGAGTTACTGCCATTATCATTACACATAACCCCAAATTATCTAGGTTTAGGAATATTCTTAGGTCACTAGTCTATGAAGTTGATAGTATTGTGATTGTTTAATGCATCAGATAATATTGATGAAATTAAGGTATTATGCAGTAGCATACCTAATTGTAGCATAATAAAGCTAAACTTTAATAGTGGAGTAGCCTATGCATTAATGAAGGGTGTGCATTACGCCGTAGTCAATTATAGGCCTGAGTGGCTACTATTTCTTGACGACGATACCATGGTCTTAAGGAATGCCGTAAAAACAGCATTAACCATCTATGAAAAGACTCCAATCAATGTTAAGAGAATAGGGTTAATTAAACTTAGCACATCGGATGGAGACTGCAAGATCTATGAGACGCATCATAATGCATTTTCAGGAACTTTGATTAAAAGCCATGTAGCCGTTAAGACATGCTGCAGGGTAAACTTCTTCCTAGACCAGGCAGATCATGACTTATATGCCAGAGTAAGGGAATAGGATATCTAACACTTTTATTAAACTGTAGGCTAATAGACCATAAATTAGGGGTAATTAAATGGATACCAGTATTATCTAGGTATACTATTTATGAACCACCATGGAGATACTACTATATAGTGAGAAACTCGACAATACTCCTACTAGAGGGAAGGCTATACTCCAGGTTATACCTTAATCAAATCATTCAACTTGGTATAAAAATCCTATTTAAGGATGGTCCCAAGAAATTCATAAAGGCCCTAGGCCTGGGCCTATTACACGCACTACTCGGCCATGAGGGATATATTGATAAGAGGCTTATTTAATTAAAATTAAGCTTAAAAATTAAAAGGTCCTACTGCCATTTGAATGGATCCCTATATTTCGGTCATAGTTACAGCCCATGATAGGAGAAGATTCCTACCCCTAGCCTTAATGAGCCTAGAAAAACAGACATTAGATAAAGGGGAATTTGAGGTTATTATAGTTAAAAATTTTGAAGATAAAGCTATAGACAATATCATAAGCCGCAATGGTTGGAAAAACATAGTAACCAATACTATACCTTTAGGAGGTAAAATAGCCATTGGACTTGAGGAAGCTAAAGGTGAAGTAATTACATTCTTAGAAGACGATGATATGTATAAACCTGAACGGTTACAATTCATAAAAAATGTATTCAGCAGGTATAGAAATGTGGTTTATTTCCATAATAGGCAAGATGTAATTGATGAACATGGCAACGTTATACCATTAACTATAGCAAGATACATGATACACTATGGAGCATTACTTAACTACTCTGACATGATAATAGATGAAAAGCTAAAAAAGATACCATGTGCGATGGATTACATCAATTTACTTACAGGCGCAGACTTTAACAATTCATCAATAGCAATAAGAAGAATATCATTAAGTAAAAATGATCTAAACGTATTAAAGAGTATGCAAACAGGTATAGATCTTTACTTATATTCAAAAACATTCGCATTCATAGGATCTTTATATCTAACATCACTAAAGCTTACATATTATAGAACACATTCATCAAACTTATCAGCATACAGTTCTTTAAATTATCCTATTAATGAAAAGTACATTATTAAACTTATAATGCAAAGATATTTATTAGCACTTATACGGATTAAAAATGTCAATAATATTGTTAAATTGGCAAATATTAACTGCCCATCAAACATGTATAAAGATTTTCTTAAATCCATGGAATTAGAGATGCTAAGGTATTCTACCAAATATAGAATATTAGAGATTAATGTACTTAATATGCTTAAGGACGCTATTTTAATAAATAATAATACGTTACAAAGGAGTTTAACTATATTGAAGTTAATAAATACTTTGAATGCTAAAAGTATTTTTGAAGATGAATTAGAATTTTATAAAAAATTTGGTAAATTCTATGAGATTTATACTATGGGGAAGAACTTTTGGTATGGCTTATTGTATGCATTATCAACATACCTACTCCAATATATGCCTGATAGCATAAGGCTTAAATATTTAGAATATTCTATAAGAAGAAGCACATCTTATATTATCCTTAAGATGCAGAAATACTTAAAATCTAAAGGTATTTAGGGTATTGATGAATTTACTTAGAAGTCTATTTGTTGCTTTAAGAAGTAGTGATTTATTTGAAAATTGGCTATATGCAGGTTTAAAGTACATGCTTATTAAATATGGCTTAGCTAAGGATTCTATAGTGGTGAAATGCAATGATAAAAAACATAGGCTTACTCCAGATATATATTCATTCATTATTAATGCTCATTACGATGGTTATATTACTAATTTTAAATGTAATAACATAATAGAATTTATACAGAATAACTTTAGATTTAACATTACGGATGATAGTAAGATTTTTCTAGTAACACCTGATAATATTAAACTTTACATAGATTCTATTAGATTAATTGACTGGACGGTTTTACTTGAAACTTGGCTCTATGATATTCATTTTCTTGATTTTAATCTTAATAGATGGTTTATTCTTGATATAGGGGCTTATATTGGTGACACAGCGCTTTACTATGCGAGTAAAGGTGCCTTTGTTGTGGCAGTTGAACCTGCACCTAAACACTTTGAATTAATGTTAAAGAATATTGGACTTAATCCAGAATTTAAAACTAAAATCTTGCCAATAAATGTAGCGATAGCTAATAGTGATGGTTATGTAGATATTGCAGTAGATGGTGATTATCTTGATGGAGGCGTATCAATATATAAAGATGGAGCTAGCAGGATAAGGGTAAAGGCAGTTACTCTTAAGTCCCTTTTAAATAACATTAAGGAAATGGGCGTTAATATCGGTGAATTTAAAACCAAGGTATTAAAAATGGACTGCAAAGGATGCGAATGGGATGTTGTAAATAACGAATTAGATTCCTTAAAGTCATTCGATATCATAAAAATTGAATATAGCGGATATCTTAGAAATTATACTGTTGATCAATTAATTAATAAGTTAAAATACATTAACTTTACATGTATGAGATATGCGCATAATGAGCAAGCTATAAAAATAGGATTAGATAGACATGGAATGATTCATTGTATAAGGGTGTAGATCAATATGTGTAATATAGCAGTTATAGAATTTTTCCATCATTATGCTGAAGTCGATGAATTTAAGGATAAGGTAGTTCTCGAAATTGGCAGCAAATATGTTAATGGTAGTGTTAGACCGTTCATTGAGAAATTCCTTAAACCTAAACTCTATATAGGTATTGATCTTGAACCAGGTTTATATGTTGATATTGTTACCACAGCTGAAGCTGCTACAAATATTTTCGGCGTTAATAGGTTTGATGTAGTAATATCAACAGAGGTAATTGAACATGTATATGATTGGCAGAGAGTTATAAATGCCATAAAGGAGGTATTAAAGCCAGGCGGTTATATATATATATAACAACTAGATCAAGAGGATTCCCATACCATGCGTATCCCTTTGATTTCTGGCGCTATGAAATTCATGATATGGCTAATATATTCAGTGACTTTGAAATAATAACTTTAGAAAAGGATCATCAAGAGCCTGGCGTCTTTTTAAAGGCAAGAAAACCTAGCAATTGGAAGCCAGCTGATCTATCAGATATCGCATTGTATTCTATAATACTTGGTAGCAGAACAAAAGATCTCGTGAACTTAAAAAATGCACCTTTAATAAGAAGATTAGCTCTTAAATATTGTGAAAATAGAACGATTAGATTATGGATACCAGCTAGAATATTTAACACTATTCAATGGCTATATTGCATGTAAATATTTAAATGTAAATATATTATTTAAGATATAAGTGCTAATACTAATTATGAATTGATATTTTATCTCATGCCTTTTAACATTATAATTCAAGTATTATAGAATATCTTCCTAAACATAATTTGATTAAATATATAAATAATGTCTAATTCCTCAAGCTAATGAGCTTAGATTTAATAGCGAATATGCCTAAAATTATCACTATATTGGATATTCAAAGTTTGTTTCTGCTTGTTTCAGTGGCGGGCATTTTGAATCCTTCTCACTTAATATTACCCTCTCCCTTATTGGCCATGGTATCGATAGCTCTGGGTCGTTCCAGGCTATGCACCTCTCATGCTGTTGGCTATACTCCTTGGTAACTAGGTATAGGAAGTATGACTCCTCAATGGCCTGAAAACCGTGGGCGAAACCTGGCGGTACCCATAGGGCCAGGCCCGGTGTTAATTCAACGGCCACGTATTTGCCGAACCACGGTGAACCCCTCCTAATGTCCACGGCCACGTCAAGAACCCTACCCTTAACCACATAAACCAACTTACCCTGCTCCGCAGGCTTAAGCTGATAATGAAGCCCCCTAACAACGTAGGGCCTTGAGTAGGATAGATTGACTTGGGTAAAATCATAAGGCAAGTTAGTAGTTAAGTATTCTGTACGCTTCCAAAGCTCAGTGAAGAACCCCCTATCATCCTCAAACACCTTGAACTGAAATAGCATTACGTCAGGTATATCTAGTCTCTTAACATTAATGAGAGGCATACTTAAATGATTCCCACTCTTTTTTAAATATTGCTAGTGTATAATTAATGTCGTTAACTGGTATTCCAAGTATCTTAACGGCTCTTGAACTATCTAGGCTTGAATCCCTTGGCCTAGGGGCCTTGAAGGATAATTGACTAATCGATATTGGCTTAACCAACTCAGTTGGGAAATTAAAGGCTTTTGCTATGGCTAAGGCGAACTCATACCTGGATAACCTTGGGCCAGCTGCATGCAGTACTCCACTGTAATTAATTGGCAGTAGCTTAGTAATCATCTCAGCAATCAGGGTGTTTAATGTTGGTGAACCCCATTGATCAACAATAGCCTTAACTTCCTCACCACGGCTAAGCTTCTCCACCACAGTCCTACCGAAATTCTGCCTACCAGGCCCAAAACCATAAATCCAGGCAACCCTAACAACGACACCATCAACTGCTAAAACGGATTCCTCACCCAGTAGTTTAGTTAACCCATAGTAGTTTATGGGTCTTGGAGCATCTGCCTCACCGTAAAGACCCCTATCGCCTCGGAAGACGTAGTCCGTGGAGAGGTAAAACAGCCTAGCCCCAGCCCTTAGGCACCACCTAGCCACATCCCTAGTGGCCACGGCGTTAACCCTATAACATGATTCAACATCATCCTCGCACCCATCAACATCGCCCATAGCGGCCATGTGCACCACCGCCGATGGCTTATACTGATCCAGGAGGCCGGTGGGATTGGTCAAGTCCCACCTAACGGAGCCATCGACTGGGTGCTGATTGTAGACCCCCAAGACGTCGTAGCCCAACTCCCTCAGCCTAGCTAGGGTCTTAAACCCAGGCGACGAGCTGGCCCCGGTGACAAGGATTAGGCCCCTCATTTCCCAAGCAGCCTCTTATACCACTTAACGGTCCACCAACGCTCCTCGGGCCTCAAGTAGCCAAGCAGCACCTCGTGGTAGACCTGCCTAACCCCATCCCCAACGGCGTACAGCGTGTCGTAGCCAAGCGAGCGTATTTTCCTGAACGACACGGCGTAGCTCCTCTTATCAACCTCTCCCCTAAACGCCACCTCGCTCCCCGTGATCGCCTGAACCTCCTTGGCCACGTCGATTATCCTGTAATTCTGCCCATCCGAGCCCACATTGAACGCCTCCCCGCTCACCCTATCCCGCGGCGCCTCAAGCATCATCGCTACGGCCCTCGCAACGTCGAGGACATGAACCAAGGGCCTCTGCTGCATTCCATCGCCCTCCACGTATATCCTCCCCTCCTGCATTGCCGAGAGGGTCATCGCGTTAACCACCAAGTCAAACCTCATCCTCCTCGACGGTCCATACACGGTGGCGAACCTAAGGGCGACGGCTGTGAATGAATCGCCGGCGAGCGGCAATACATCCCTCTCCGCCATCAGGTTCGCCTTGGCGTACGTGGTGAGGGGGTTGGGCTCCGTCGACTCATCGGCGACCCCGCTCTGCCTCCCGTAGACGCTGCAGCTCGACGCCAGCACGTACCTAGAGACCCCCCTCTCCCTGGCCAGCTTGGCGTTTCGCGCCCTGGCCCTGTAATTTATGGATAGGGTGAGCTCTGGGTCGAGCTCGCCGGCTGGGTCGTTCGAGATGGATGCCAGGTCGACGACCGCGTCGACGCCGTCGAAGACCGAGCCATCGATGTCCCTCACGTCCGCCTTAATTAACTGGAAGCCCGGCTCGCCGTTAACGTGGCCGAGGACGTCCTCGCCGAAGGCCAGCCAGTCGACGCACTTGACTCCGTATCCCCTCCTCAACAGGTAGGGCACGAGGGTTGTGCCTATGTACCCCCCGCACCCGGTCACCAGGATCTTCATGGTTGGCCCGCGCATGCGGGTTTTTACGTTTTGCCTCAGATTTCTACGATGGAGTAATCGGACACGTGCAGCTTAATTGATCTTTGGCCGCTCGCTATGATCCTCGCGTGCCTGCCTATTATAGACTCCTCAATCCTCTCAACGCCCTCCACGGCGCAACCCTCCATTAACACGCTGTACTCAACCGCGCTGCGCCTAATTACGCAGTCATCCCCGATGCTTGTGTATGGGCCTATCAGTGAATCGTCTATGGTGCTTCCCCTCCCAATTACTGCGGGCCCCCTAACCACGCTGTTCCTGACGACAGCGCCCTCCTCGATTAGGACGCGCCCCTCGAGCCTGCTGTTCTCCACCGCCCCCCTTACCTCTCGCCGCGCGTTCTCGTCCAGTATCACCGCGTTCGCCGCCAGGACGTCGTCCTTCTTCCCCACGTCCAGCCACCACCCCTCGTGGATGGCGTACCCAACGCTCCTGCCGTCCCTCATCATTAGGTCTAGGGCGTCCGTTATCTCGTACTCGCCGCGCCATGATGGCTTCAACCGCTTCGTGTAGTCGAAGAACGCGGGGGTTAGGAAGTACACCCCCATCAGGGCCAGTTTGGAGGGCGGCTCCCTCGGCTTCTCCACGAGGCGGGTCAGCTTGCCGTCGCTGTCCAGCACGGCTACGCCGAATCTGGAGGGGTCCTCTACCTCCTTGAGCAGCAGGAAGGCGTCGTGGCCCTTGGCCCTGCTTAGGTACCTCGATGCGCCTCCCTGTATTAGGTTGTCTCCCAGGTAGGCGATGAAGTCTTCGCTTATGTGTTTCTCGGCCAGGGAGACTGCGTGGGCTATCCCCATTGGCTTTTCCTGGACTATGTACCGAGCCGTTAGTCCGAATCGCGATCCGTCCCCGACGTACTCCCTTATTGCGTCTCCATTGTGTGGGCCGACTATCACGTGTACCTCCTCTGCGCCGGCAGCGGCCAGGTCCTCCAGCACGTAGCCTATTACCGGCTTGTTGGCGAGGGGGATTAGGTGCTTGGGCGTGGATAGTGAGGTGGGCCTGAGCCTGGTGGCGTACCCGCCCGCCAACACCAAACCAACAACCATAATGTTTCTTTTCGCGCTGGGTTAAAAGCATCACTATGTTTAAGAGAATTGAAATCTAACCAGTCGCAGCTTGATTCATTAATGTTTTTGTAAATATGAGGAGGTAAGGGGAATATAAATGTTTATGGTTGTCGCTTTTGCTTTGAATGACTCATTGTCGATATGATGTTTGTCTCACTGCGTTCATCATGTATTGTTGGCCCATACAGACTGGTCGTTAGGATAAGCTTGGAGAAAAAGAAATATAATTTACTATGGAGTAGATCACATAAGTTATAATAAAGATGTTTATTTACCATTTCACATTAATAAACTTCCATTAATGAATTAGCTCCTTCAGAGAAATAATATATTATATTCTTTGATAAAAAGAGAAATAAGTTATCTGTAATTGGGTGGTCATAATCATGTGATTGTGGTGCCGCAACCCTGAGGCTTGACGTCGGCGGCCAAATACATAAATACCTAGGCATTAGACGAACCATGATGAAGGCAAATACATTGATGTTGCTGCCATTGATCATCGCAGCGGTAATGGCGATCGCGTTAATCGTTCACGCTGCTTCTCAACCCCCGCCGCCCAGCCTCCTAAGCGCTTACGGCGAGGTGGCGCGCCTGGGCGCCGGCGGCGCCAACGTGACGCTCCTCGTGAATGAGTTGAACCAAGCCATAAACCTGACGAGCGAGGGCGAGGCAAGCAACGCCTCCCCCCTGATTAACGAGGTCCTCGCCCAACTCCCCGGGGCGAGGGCCAGCCTAAACGGGATCCTCGCCTCCAAGGTAATCGCCCTAGCCGCTGCCGCCGCCGTCATAGCCGCCGCTGCTCTGATCTACGCCAAGCGCCGCGAGATAATTGGGGAGTTATGGCTAAGGCTGAGGAGCGGGGACTCCGTGAGGGCTGGGCCAGGCAAGCCCACCACCCTCCTATTCAATGAGGAGGTCGCATCCATAGTCCTGGCGATACTCATAATATTGGTGGTGTTCATCACCGCCCAGTCCGTGGTGAGCAACTACTCCACCCGCTTCTCGGCCATAGGTCTCCTCGGGCCCGGCGGCAAGCTTGGGGGGTACCCATCCACTATCCCAGTGAACTCCTCGCCCCGCCTCTACCTATACGTTTATAACCACATGGGCGAGCCGGTCTGGTACGTGGTGGACGTATACCTAATCAACGCCTCCTCTCAACCCCCAGTCACCGCCCCGCCTCTCCTCACCTACGAGAGGATTCTCCTCAATAATCAGTCCTGGATTGCCCCCCTCTCTATTCCCTCGGTGGGCGAGCCCGGCTCCTACAAGTTGTTGGCGGAGCTCTGGATGTACAGCCCCAGCAACTTGACGCTCACCTATACTGGGGAGTACGTTCAATTATACTTCAACGCCACGGTGAGTTAACGTGGAGATAAGGGAGTACGTGATGGAGAGGGTGAGGAGGGGCGGTGGGGGGTGCGTTGGGGTGGAGGAGTTGGTGGAGGACGTGGCGAGGGAGTTCCGCATACCCAGGAGCCGCGCGGCGTACGAGGTGTTCATGCTCACCAGGCAGGGAGCCATACAGCTGGACTACCCATACGACGGCGTGGCCCCCTACTTCCTAACCACGCAGGGACTCTGGTACTGGAGCATCATCGCGCTCACGGCCGCCTCCCTAGCCTCAATCCTCCTAGTACGGGGAACCCCCCTCATCTACCTCAGGTACGCGCTTGGCGCCCTCCTAGTGCTCTTCCTGCCAGGCTACTCCCTGGTGGAGGCCCTCTATCCGAGAGGCGACGAGTTAAGCCCATTGGAGAGGCTGGCCCTATCCATAGGCCTAAGCCTGGCCGTGGAGCCCCTCCTCGGCCTCATCCTCAACTACACCCCCTGGGGAATAAGGCTCGACCCAATACTAGCCTCCACCGCCCTCCTAGTAACAGCGCTAACCACGACCGCCGCCGCGAGGAAGGCCTTAACCCAAATAACGGCAGGCAAGTGCCCCAACACGCCCAAGAATAAATAATACGTCCCTCTCTCCCCACGCGGCATTCCATCAATAATACGTCGTCTCCATTCCTTCCCCTCTTCTTCTCTTCTCCGACGCTTTGTGGCGTCAGCTTATTATTTTCATTAATTGAATAGCTGCGTAGTAGGCGAACGCCGCCACGAGCGCGGCGGTGACCACGTAATTTACCCGCCTCACCCTCCTCGGCAGCGGGCCGTACGCGGTCACGGTGACCAGGTATATTATGGCCATGATGGAGACGTAGACGCCGGGACTCCCAACGCCCAGGTAAGCAAGGAAGGAGTAGGCAATGCCGTACAACGCGGCCTGGACCACCAAGAGCCCCCTCAACGCCACCTCACACCACCCTGAGGGAGACGCGGAGAGCACCGCCCCCTCTCCTCGCCGCATCCCCCCTCTCCTTCTCCTCCCCAGCCACCTCCACGGGCCTCCCCAGCGCCTCCGCCGCGAGCGCCGCCACCATGGAAGCCGTGGGGGAGCCAAGAACGGCCTCCACCACCGTGCCCCCATACACCGCCCCCGCCCTGGAGCCCCAGACGACCACAGTAACGGAGTCCCCCTGCGACGAAGCCTCCACCCTCCTCGCCAGCGAGAGGTGATTCACTAGGCAATTGGAGAGGGTGGAGCCCAAGTCCCCCGACACGGCCCCGGCCTCCATGCACGCCTCCACCGCCTTAGAGCCCATGGTGGCCAGCCTAAGGCCGATTCCAGAGGGCCCCGGCCCGTACCTAACCACGAACCCCGCGGGAAGCTTGCCACTGAAGCCGCCCCACACCCCCTCCCCTCCCTGGGGTATCAAGGCGCAGGGCCTGGAGTCCTCAGTCAACGCGGAGGGTATGTACACCGCCCTCCCCACAGCCCCAACCGCCTCCAGCAGGAGTGCCAAGTCATCCCAGGACGCGCTGGACAGCCCCAGCAGGGACTCCTCCACCGCCCCCTCCCCCCACCCCGCCAACACGCCCATGACTGCCACCGAGGCGCCCAGAATGGTCAGGGGAATGGATCGCGTTATCAACAACCCAATGACGGCCAACCCCACCCCCACCACTGCAAGGGACGGACCGAGATCTCCACTCATCGCCGACCACACAGGCACGGTTTAATTAATTTGACGTTAACCACACAACCCAAGCCACGCCTTAAACACGCCATGGCCATGCCTCAACATTAGGCCTAGAAGCAAGCACTCAGAGGAGGATGGGAGGGGATGAAGGCAACGTGAAGGGCGATTAAAACTTCAAATCCCAAAAAGAGCTTGCCACGCCCATCAATGAATGAAAGCGGAGGGCGATCAAGGATGATAATTAGCGCTAAGTGGAGGGAATTCATCGTATTGGCATGTTTGTGTTGGGCGTGGTTGATGGTTGTATTGATTGCGTGTCCAATTTTTGGTAACGCTCCCATAAATCCCCACGGAAATGAGAGAGAACGATAAACTCAACAACCCTCCCCTCCCCTCTCTCCCATTACCTTCCCTCCGCCCAAGTATGTTGTTCAAGGGACGGTGGTTATGCCGGCGAGGTCGGGCCGTGGCCTCAAGACGCCTCGCTGAGCCGCTTCAGCCTGGCGCGCATGACGGCGTAGCTTAGGGCGGCGAGGATCGCCGCGTACGCCGCGGCTATCATGAGTAGCTCGCTGATTGGGGCAGTGACCACTGCAGTGCCGCTCTCTCCCATGAGCCTCACGTAGGCGCTCCACGCGCTTTTGGAGGTGAGTTCCCCGTAGTATATGGGCCACAGGAAGATCAGGTAGGGCTCGCTCCATGGGTAGTACTTGGGCAGGTAGTAAGAGGCCAGGGAGAGCCCCAGCACCGCGATTATTGCGTTCACGTACAGGGAAGCCGACCTACCCGCCGCCGCGGTATCCACCAGGACTATTACCAGGCCGTAATCTATTATGGACAATGCCCAGTAAATCATCAACTCAATGGGGTGGGCGGCCCGAACCCCGTACCGATCCAGGAGGGAGAAGTAAGTCATCAATTGAGCGGTTGATGCCAGGAACGCCGTGACTGCGAGGGAAACAATGGCCTTCCCAGCGATGAATCCCCCCACCCCGTTCCTGAGCAGGCTAGTCAAGAACGTGAACCTATCCATGGATAAGTCATCCGACACGACGCCCGCCAAGTAACCCACCATGAAGAGAAGCGAGAAGAAGTAGAGGTTAAACCCGGCAACCAGGGGAGCGGTCGAGCCGTAATGAGCAACTACCAGTGGGTTCATGAAGACCAGCCACAGCGCGGCTATCGCCGCCGCGTAGAGGGCCAGTAGGGCAACCCCCCTCCCCAGCTTGAACCACGCAGTGAAGCACAGCCGCGCCCTCCCCCGCAGTCCCCTAATGGAGCTGCTCATGGCCTTCATCGCCCATCAACCTAGACCAGCTTAATCAATAAATAGATGACGAACGGGGCCAGCAACGCCTTCACGTTATTTATCCTCCTATATAGATAGAAGACCAATGCATAGTAGCCCGCATTAATTGCCACCTGGTACAGCATCACCATGACGTTCAACGCGCCCAGGGCCTGGATCGCGGCGAAGAAGGCGCACGCCTTGAGGGGCCCCGCCAACCTGGGGAGCCGCTTTACGAATAAAGCGAACTCCAGGTAAGGAACAGCGGTTGAATCCAAGACGTAGTACAGATCCATGAACGCGTTATCCGCTCGTGCCGTGGGGACCCAAACTATGTAATTGCTCCCGAACAGCCTCTCCTCCAGCATCAACGCCACGAACGAGTACGCGAGGACCGATGCAGTGAATAGGGCAGTGTCCACCATCCTCAACGAGTCGATCAGCCCCCTCTCATCCCTCGAGTATTTATTGGAGGTGATCCTGTCGAAGATGAAAACCAGGGCGGCGATTATGAACGTGTAGGACAACAGCGCGAACGCGTAGATAGGCATCACCCCGCCCATGAAGGAATTATACGCCACGTACAACGCGGTGTCGGCAGTTATGAAGATGGCCGCCAACTCAAGCAGGACAGTGTTTGGATTAATGGGCTTGGACACTCATCATCACCTCACGGAAACGGGTTGGGAAGCGCGTTGAGGGGCTTCCTGTCCCGGAAGATGGGGTTGTTTGGGTTGATGTAATTATATGGATGGAACGGTATCAACTTCGTGGATAGCGATTTATAGACAATCGCCTCGCCCCTGAACATTGATGGAGTAACATCCACGATTACGGGGTCCTCCCCCACCTCCTCGGAGAACGTGAGCCTGAGGGGCTGCAGGTCATACGAGCCCCGCGTCCTCCGCAACTCCTCTCCTATGAACTCCGAGAAGCTCGCCTGATCGTAACTCACGGTCTTCTCCACATCGAATGTCTCCCTGAATATGGACTTGAACTTGCTTAGGTTCAGTCTATCCATGGCGTAGTAGATGTACCCCAAGTCATACGCGTCCAGGCTAGCGCTGTTAATCAAACCCGACGTCTCAACTTCATCCCCAGCCTCATTAGACCTAAAGCTGTGGAAACCGAACAATAACTCCTCCACGGACCGCAGCACGCCCGCATCAACGCTTAGGTCGGCCGCCGACCCTATGCTGAGGAACGGCAACGCGTGCTCCTGCACCAAGATGGAGATGGCCGCCGTCACCCTGCCGTACTTGTTGAAGATGCCGACATGTATTGAGGAATCCTTAAACCCATTCACGTACTTGATCACCTCATCCGGCCTCCTATTGAACAACCACCAATCCATCGCCACGTCTCTCTCAAGCAACTCCAGGAGGGACCTGGCTGCGGCGTACTCCCTATCGAAGCCCGCGGCGGTTCCGTTGCTGGTGGTCCTAACGTCGTACTTCCCCAGCACCCTGCCCACCCCTGTTCCCAGCACGTCATCCATCACGGTCAATGGAACGAAGGAAACCATGAAGAGGGGAACCAGCACCCTTCGGCCGGAGACCAAGCGCTCCCCCTCCACCCACGGAACATCTGCATCCCACAGCGCCGACTCGTCCTCCCTGGACAACTCCCTGGAGGACAGGAACCCCCTCCTCAATAAGTCAATGAAGTCGTAGTAATCCACCCCTCTCCTAGATAGTTGGGACGGGCTGTGCACCTGCACCTTCTCCTCATCTATGAAAATCATGGCCGCCCTCTCGAAGAACTCCCCCACCGTCTTATTCACGGCCCTCTGCACGGTGAATCCCCCGGCGCCGAACTTGAAGTACTTGTCCGGTATGGAGTAGCGGCCCGCGCGGTCCCTATAGTAGAACCAGAATATCTTCCTGAGGCCCCTCATCGATATGTAGCTGGAGGCTATGGCGGTGCATATGCCGTGAAACGAGTAATCCGACACCAACAGCGTGAGGCCTCCCATCAACGAGTCGCGGTTGGCCATCAAGTCCCTCTCCAAGTCCCAATCGCTTCTAGTCGTCCTTATCCTCACCGCTCCCCACCCCCTCCCTCACCACGCTCTCCATCAATGCATGCCCTGAACCACACGTGCCGCAGAACGGGGACCTAAGCAGCTTGGATAACCTCATGTTCAACGTGACTGAGTTTATGGATAACACCTTAGCCGTGAGCAGCCCCTCCCCGGTGTTGAGGAGGTGCAGCGCGTCGTAGACGGCGAACCCCAACGCCATGAATAGCAACGCATTGTTGAGGTGCATGGGGGACGCCACGTCCAAGCCATCGCCGCCGGCGAACCTGAGCTCCTCGCTTCCGCCTATCACCAATTGCCCCAGGAAATCCTCAACGCACCCGGTGCGCCTCGGGATTGTGTCGAACAGGAAAACCTCATTGCCGCCAATCACAATGTAGATTATGAAAACGCCACCCCTATCGATTACTTGCCTAGTCAACCTAACCATGCCCCTCAAGTGGTTGAGGCCGCCCAGCATGACGACGGCCTCCCTCCCGCTCCCCTCCCCCACCCTGCCCACCTCATCTGGCGATAAGTACCTGTGAACAAACCCGTCCCGTCCAAGCAACTCCATTGCCCTCCTCAAGTCCCTCATCGATTCTCCCCCCATTAAATCTAGGATTGAGACGACGGCTCTCCCACCATCATTGCCCACCGCCCCCGCCCTCCTAATCGAATCCATTAATCCATCGTATTGCCCCGCCCCCGATCCATCGCTGGAAACGGCCTCTATTATGTTGTACCTAATCATGGAGTCGATCAACTCCCTCGCCTCATCCTCTCGCAGTCCGAAGGAGCTCGAGATCCCCCTCACGGCCTCATCGTATTGATCCGGGGCCCACTCGATGATTCTCCTCACGGCGTCCGATAACACGCCCTTCCTCTCATCGTCCTCCAACACTATTCTGGACGCGTTAATCCCATCATCTATTAATATCTCGATCTCATCCTTGCCAAGAATGAAAAAACGAGCGTTTCGATTTATTTTGATTTTCACGGTTGCCACCGGGCCCGCCTTAGAAGGAGCTGCAGCTTATGAAGCAGCAGCTCAGCGACGACATGCCGCATGAGTTGCCCATTATAAGCTTGGGAGCCGCGGCCTCGGTGACCCCCATCAGGTCTATTTGCCTCTCCCGTACCTCTATTTTCATTCTCATAGGGGTTCGGCGAACTAACGCGTCGCTTGTTTTTAAGCTTAGGAGAAGGTCTGTTTTACAGACTAACTATAATGCTTTTAATCACGGCAATCCAAGCCGACCTAGACCAAGCATGGGAATGGCCTCGGCCGTATTCACCGCCACCATCAAGAAGCGCAGGTTCCTCTACCTATCCGGGCTATTCGCCGTGGCGGAGATGCTCACGCTGCTCTACGACTCATCGCTGGCATCCACGTACGGCGGCACGGCCATCATATCCCTAGCCAGCGCGTTGTTCGCCTACAACCTCTACTTCTCCTCCATATTCCTCTCGGACGCCGTGAGCGAGGAGCTGGGAAGCGAGGGGAGGTTCATCTTCTTGCGGTCCGTGTTCAGGAACGCCAGGAGGTACGTTTGGATTAAGGCGTGGCTATCCATCGCCGTGGCCTTCGCCCTGATAGGGATCTCCTCCGTAATATTCATCACTGCGCTATCGCTGAGGCTGGGCCTGGCCGCGGGCCTCTCCACCGCGCTCCCCCTCTTCCTCGCCATGGCATTAGCCATGCAGGTCCAAATAATCGGCGTCGGGTCCCTGTTTCGCAACAGCAAGATAGCCATCGCGTTCACCTTCATCTTCTACGCCGTCGTGTATAATGGAGTATTGATATATGCGCTGAGCGTGGGAAGGGCCTACCCATTCATGGATTTGGCCTACGCGTTGACCGTGTCGCTGTCGAACGCGATGAAGCTGGGCATTGCATCCCTATCGGCGGGCACCAAGGGCGGCCTACCGATAATTCAATTCTCCTCAGCGGATCTAGCCCTATCCATAGCCGCCAACCTCCTGGTGGGAATAATGGCCCTGGCGGTCAGGGCGAGGGGGATGGCCGATGCTTGAGGTCAGGGACCTAACGGTGGAGCGCGGGGGCGAGACCGTGTTGAAGGGCGTCAACATACGCGAGGAGAGGAGCCCCGTGTGCCTGCTCGGCAATAATGGGGTTGGAAAGACAAGCCTCCTGCTGGCGCTGGCCGGCATCATACCGACCAGCGGGGGGAGCATACGGTTCTCCGGGGTGGATGTGGTCGAGGCGAGGCGGAGGGGATTGATTAGCTTCTACATGGAGGGCTTCAAGCCATACGGCCACCTGAGCGTCGACGATTACTACAGGATATTCAAGGACGTGTATGGGACGGACGTGGTGGATCTATTCAACATATACGGGAAGTGGCGGAGAACCCCGTACTCCAAGCTATCCACGGGGACGGCCAAGAAGCTCATGCTTGAGCTGGTCTTGTCCCAGCCATCCACCGTCCTACTCATAGATGAGCCCTACTCCAACCTGGACAGGGACTCCATGGAGAAGCTGAGGGATTACATCCTCAAGCTGGCCGGGGAGAAAACCGTGGTGCTCACCTCCCCGTCCCGGGAGGCCGTGGAGGGCTCGTGCGCTGCCCACTACGACGTGAGTTATTGGTCCACCAGGCTGAGGGTGGCTCCAAGTGAAGGTTAGGTACTCATCCCCGCTTCACTTGACGTTCAAGTACCTGGGCGTGAGCGATAGGGTTGTGGAGGACTCATCAATCCCGCCGATGTGGAGCCTCTACATCGATCAAACCAGGCAGGAAAAGATAATGCACAGGTTGAGGATGACGTCGGGGTTCTTCATTTCCCCCGACATCTCTCCCCACATAGACGTTAAGACCTACGAGTTCGGCCCCATCATTCCGCTAAGGCCATTGAGCGAAATTCAAGTCGACCTACCCAAGCTGCTCGCACAGAGGAGGAGCAGCCGGTCTCTTCGCGGGCCCATGAGCTTCGAGGAGTTATCCACCATACTGGTCAACTGCTGCGGGAGAACCCACTACGAGGAGAGGATAGGCAGGTGGCTGAGGGCCTACCCATCCCCCGGCGCGCTGTACCCCAACGACGTGTACCTCATCGCCAACCACGTTCAGGGGCTGAGGCCCGGGATATACTACTTCAACCCAGAGAAGCTGGGCCTCTACATCGTGAGCGAGGACGAGGGGAGGCTGGGGAGGGCGAGGGCCTCCTTCCTTGAGAAAGAGCTGGCGGGGTCTGCGGCGGCGATATTTCTATTGGTCACAACAATGAGCCGAGTGTCCATTAAGTACGGGGAGATAGGGCTGAAGCTGGCCCTGCTGGAGGCCGGCATAATAACGGAGAACGTGGTGCTGCTGGCCAGCGCCTTGGGGCTGCGGTCGCTGCCGTACGAGTCCTTCGTGGATTACGACTTGAACGAGGCGCTATCCCTCGACTCAGCCAATAGGTTCGTTGCCTTCACCGTGATGATCGGCCGCTGAGCCAGGCTTCATAATATTGGCCAGCCTATTTATCTCATCTATCAAGTTGATCAATTCATCCCTGCCCTTATCCGTTATTCCATAGACCGTCCTCTTGCCGTATATCGCGTAGAGGGTCTTCCTCCTCCTTATCAAGCCGTTCTTCTCCATGTACCGCAGGTGGCTGTCCAGGTTGCCCTTAGTAATGCTCATCCTCTCCGCCAACAGGTTGAGCAGGTCCGTGAAGGACAGCGATCCATACACGTAGAGGTACACGAGGATGAGTATCTTCGCCTTATCGGCGAGCAACGTAGATCCCTCCCATGAGTAGCAATGCGCCGGCGATTGATAGGCCCCACTCCGGCACCAGGAAGTAGGATGGTGATGAGGCTAGGTATATTATGAATAACTTATCCGCCTTGCTCCTCACCTCCTCTGCAGGGAGCCTCAATAGGACTGGCAGGAACGAAACCTCGAAGGCCAAGGCCATTGAAAGCGATGCCCGGGACAGGAGGTAACCTATGGCGAAGTACGCCGCCAACTCCCCCACGTATATAAAAAAGCCGCGCCGCAGCCTGCCCCTATACCTGGCATCGATCAACGACATGAACCTGGACAGGAACGTGTACTTCCGCATCAACCCAATGGAGAGCACGAACATGATGACCTCGACGAGCATTGGAGCCCATACCAGGAGGAACCCATTATTCATCAATAAGCCGACCTGCTCCACAAAGGCAACGGCGGACACGACGATCAACATGACCGACACAAGCCTAGCCGATCTACGCACCAACTTCACCCGTATATCCCTCAAATCATCAATCAAGGCGCTCAAGTCGCTCACATCAATCCCCCACGATTCGCATCAACTATAAATCGCTTCTATTTAAATTAATACGTTTGTCTGCTGGCCAGACTGGCCCGTCTATGCCCTCTTCAACTGCGTGTCCAATTATTGGTAACGCATTAAGAAAAAACCTCCATGAAAGAACAAGCTTCGAAGCAGGGAAGATACGAAAGAAAAAAATACGAAGCTAATGCACGCGTTTTTCCCTGAGCATTGAGGAGGGGCATCATTGGGGTTATTGCATCTGAAATTAAGGATCAATTACCATTCCCCGCACTTCACGGCGGAGCAGTGCCCGTTAATGGAGCGTCGTAAAAGCCTCGGGAAGCCCTTTAGAGCCCCGAGGGAAGTTGTTATGGCTTGGGATGGAGGTTCCTTCCACCAACATGAGCGGGGAGGTGCAGGTTCAGCTCCGTGCATTGCCGATGCTGTTCGCGGGGCCCCTTGAGATGAGGAGCCTGGTCTCCGCCGTGGCCACCACCTCGCCCCTCTGGTTCCTCACCTCGTGCCTGAACTCCACCACTCCCCCATCATACTTATCACTCGGCCTCTTACTGACCACCTCGCTCGCTACGTGGATGGTGTCCCCCGCCCTCACGGGCTTGAGGAACCTCGCAGACGCCTCCAGCAGAGCTATGGTGGTTCCAGCCACCAGGGGAGCGAACAGGCCTATGGATAGGGAGAGCGTGAGGAGCCCGTGCGCCACTCTCCCCCCGAACACAGTGCCTCTGGCGAACTCCTCATCCACGTGAATGGGGTTGAAATCCCCCGTTAACCCAGCGAATTGAATTATGTGGGCCTCCGTCACCGTCAATCCAGGGGATTCAATCCTCATGCCCACCTGGAAGTCATCGAATGAGTAGGGA
The DNA here is from genome assembly GCF_055398215.1 of Thermocladium modestius. Classification (NCBI taxonomy): domain Archaea; kingdom Thermoproteati; phylum Thermoproteota; class Thermoprotei; order Thermoproteales; family Thermoproteaceae; genus Thermocladium; species Thermocladium modestius. Next base: position 1,520,300 of record NZ_AP043731.1, read on the forward strand.
GGCTTGCCTAACGGCATGGGATGGAGGCGCGGCCGGGAAATTTAAGCACCGCGTTTCCCCTTAACGGCGCCCTCAGGGCTTGTCTATCCTTATCATGGTGTAGAGGCCCAGCTTCACGAGGGACCCGCTTCCAACCTCCCTGCTATCCACCTTAACGAAAGCGCCGTCCACCATTAGGTACGTGCCGTTCTTGCTGGACAAGTCCTTAAGCGTCATCCTCCCGTCCTCGCCTATGGATAGGACGGCGTGGTGCCTCGACACGGTCATGTCGGGGATCACTATCACGTTGTCCGGCGCCCTCCCAATAGTTATCTCCCTCATCATGGTTGGGTCTATCTCCACCTTGGTGTTCTTTATGGAGTCCATGGGCACCTCCACGAAAGTGACGACGACCCTGCCCTCCGCCCTCCTCGTCTCATCCCGCAAGTTCCTGGCATCAATGGTCTCCCCGCTCATCGCCAACGGGGGTCGGCGCCTATATGCACGTTAAAAACTTACCGCTTCTCCCCCGTCTTCCTGGGTCCTAATTCACTTGGGCAAAGTCGAGTAAATGCGCTCTTAAGAGTTGATTTTTGCCATTCTTAATGGGTTTCTATTATTTATTTTCACCATTCTTCCGATCCCGTGGTTCTAGGTTATCGTGTATTTCTTTCCCTAGTATTTTATCAAGTAATATTTACATTTATCAAATTAGATATGGTTAATCATCGATTAATTATCATTACATAAAGCTTAAAAATGGCTTCGTATAGAAATTTGGCAGGTGAGTCAGGTGTCAGAAAAAGAGATCAAGCTCGGCGAGATTCGGGCTAGAATAGATCGGATACCGGTGAGGCCGTATCCCATCTCATGGATGGTGGTGATAGGCCTGGGCTACTTCTTCGCCTTCTACGATATACTTACGCTTTCCTTCGCCCTGGTGTCCCCCATGGTTCAACAATTATCCCTCTCTAGGCTAGAGCTAAGCGATGCTGTTTCCGCATCATTATTCGGTTACATAGTAGGCGCCTATTTCGTGGCCACTATAAGTGATTACTGGGGAAGGCGATGGGGGCTAATAGTAAACGCCGTTCTCATAGCCGTGGGTTCCTTGGCGAGCGCTCTATCCATAAACGCCGCCTCCCTAATAGCCAGCAGATTCGTAACTGGTCTTGGCATTGGGGCTGAGATAGCTATTATCAACACCTACGTGTCAGAGGTAACCCCGGCCGGCATCAGGGGCAAGATGGTACAACTAACGTATCTGGCCGGAGCTCTGGGCTTCGCGTTGACCCCCTTCATAGCCATAGCTCTAATCCCATCATCCCCAGTTGGCTGGAGATGGCTCTTCGGCCTAGGAGCGCTAGTTGCGGCGGCGGTGGTCCCGCTTCGATTCATGCTCCCCGAAAGCCCTAGGTGGCTTACGATACGAGGTAGGACGGGAGAGGCCGAGGCGGTGGTCAGGAGATTAGAGGAATTCGCGGCAAGGAGGGTAGGATCACTACCCCCCATCCCTACACCCCTACCTGAGAGATCGCTCTCCGGATTCCCCACGGCCCAGCTATTCAATAGGAAGTACGGGCTGAGGCTTCTCATGGCAGTTCTATTCTGGTTCTTCGACTACATGCTGGCCTACGGCGTAATTGGCTTCGCTCCATACATATTCGTAGCCTCGGGCTTCACGTTTACCACGGCCACGTGGTACATAGCACTTGGAAGCGTTGGGTATATTGTAGGCGCGTTGGCAATGGCTCCCATAGCCGATAAGTGGGAAAGGAAGTACTTGGTCGCCTCCGCCTTTAGCATAGCGACGTTTGCTGTATTCCTTTACGCATTGGCAGTAGCCCTACGTTCTCCCCCAATATTGACGGTGGGCGCCTTCTTGGCTGCATTTGCGACAGCCTTCGCAGTGCCTGCATATACGTACACGGCTGAGTTATTCCCAACCAGGGCTAGGGCAAGCGGGTTTGCCATAGCTGACGGCGTTGGTCATCTAGGCGGTGCTATAGTTCCATTCGTGGTGTACTTGATCTTCAACCCTCTTGACCCTGTGAGCACCGGGATATGGACCTTCGCATTACTAGGTGTCTTCGAGATAATAGCAACCCTAATAGTGTTGACGGGGCCCAGGACCACGCGATTGAGACTAGAGCAAGTATCTGAGTGATCGGGTATGACCAGGAACGGCACCATTAAGACCAGGGGAGGCGCATCGATATATTACGAGGTGGATGGGGAGGGCGAGCCCCTGGTCTTAATAGAGGGTCTGGGCTACTCCAGGTGGATGTGGGCGATGCAGAGACCCCTGGCTAAGAGCGCTATGTTGGTGATATTCGACAATAGGGGAGTCGGCCTATCGTCCAGGCCGAGGGGTCCCTACTCCATGAATGACTTCGTGAACGACTTGGAGGACTTAATGAATGCCCTCTCCATAGTCGAGGCGTTCCTATGGGGGGTCTCGATGGGCGGCATGATAGCCATGGCTTTTGCCAGAAGAAACCCAGACAAGGTGAGGGGATTAATACTGGGTGAGACCAACTTTGGGATCAGGTCAGTGCCCCCCCGATAGGGAAGCTATGGAGGTATTGACGAAGCCGCCCTCTACCGATGCGAAGCAAGGATTGCTTGAGCGGATGCGTGTAGCTTTCTCTAGGAAGTATTTTGAAGAGAATGAGGACGAGGTAAAGGAAATAGTAGCCCTGAGGGCAAGTATGGAGAGTGAGCCCGTGGCGTATAATGAACAGCTCGCGGCCGCTCTGTCCTTTGACTTCATGGATGAGCTGCCCAAGATATCGACTCCCACCCTAATAGTTACGGGAGACGAGGACTTGGTCGTGAATCCAGAGAACTCGCGAATAATGAATAGATTAATGCCCAACAGCAGGCTCGTTATACTTAGGGGAGCGGGGCACTTAGCTATAATCGAGAGGGCGGACGATTATAATGAATTGGTTCTATCCTTCATGAACGAGGTGCTCAGGGGCTCCTTCAAGCCGTCCAAGGAGGCGGAGGTGATCTAAATATGTTAGAGAGCCTACTGCGACACAGGGCAAGGATAAGGGATTCCGTGGCGGTCAAGGTGGGCAACCAAGCATATACGTACTCCCAGCTGGATGCTTTGTCCAGCAGTATGGCGGCCGCTCTCATTGATTTGGGGATCCGCGGCGGCGATATGATCGTGACTTCTGTGAAGGCTCCCCTGGATCACTTGGCTCTCTTCTTTGCGGTCAGAAAGGTGGGGGCCATCATGGTTCCCGTGAACCCAAGGCTGGGGAGATCCTTCATGGATTTCGTAATAAATGATGTGAAGCCGGCCTTGGTGATAGATGATTATCAAGGAATGGGCATCTCATCGAGCGAGCTAAACAGGGGTGGTAAGGAAGGCGAGTTTGGCTTCAGAATGAATTTGGAGGAAACAGCAATGATACTGTACACGGGTGGAACCACAGGCCCACCCAAGGGCGCCATGATACATGAGGGCTCCATTATCTGGAACGCCGTGATGACAGTGTTGTCCTGGGGCCTCACCAAGGATGATTGCACCGTGGTCTCCCTTCCCCTCTACCACACCGGCGGCTGGAACGTGTTGTTAATGCCATTACTCTTCGTGGGCGGTCGAGTTATTTTGCCTGAGTCCGATGTATTCGACCCGGAGTGGACGATAAAGACATTGGCTGAGGAGGGATGCACGGTCTACATGGGAGTGCCAGCCATGCTAGACTCCATGAGCAAGTCCCCATCATTCGCATCAACCGATTTATCGCGGGTCCTATTCATAAGCGGTGGGGGTCCTCTTCTTTCCAGCGTCGCTAGGAGGTTCACGGAGAGGGGATACAAATTGTTCCAAGGGTATGGATTGACGGAGGCGGGTCCTAATAATTTTTACTCGCCGCCTGAGACCTTTAAATTCAAGGAGAACACGGTGGGCAAGCCCATCTTATTCGTGGATGTAAAGCTATCCAAGGATGGTGAGCTTCTCGTACGTGGGCCTCATGTGTTCAAGGGATACTGGAACAGGTCGGGGGAGACAGTGTTCACGGAGGACGGCTACTTGATGACTGGGGATCTATTTGCCGTGGACAGGGATGGGGATTACTTCTTCCTGGATAGGCGGAAGGACATGATAAAAACGGGAGGCGAGAACGTGTACTCGACCGAAGTGGAGGCTGCCTTGAAGCAGTTGCCCTACGTGGATGATGCGGCCGTCTTCGGAGTACCAGATGAGCATTGGGGGGAGGCTGTTGTGGCTGCTGTAGTTAGGAAGCCAGGCTCGCCGGTCTCGGAGGGGGACGTTAGGAGGGACTTGAAGGGCTTATTGGCATCATTCAAGATACCCAAGAAAGTGGTCTTCGTAAGGGAAATACCAAGGACCCAAGTAGGTAAGGTATCCAAGAGGGAATTAAGGGATATGTATCTCAAGGATGGGTTGCGGGAGTTCCTAGATGAGCGGTGATGGAATGGGAAAGGCCTACATAGTTGATTATGACATCTATGTGCCAGATACGTTCGTAAGCCACGAGGAACTAGCTGCTTCGACTGGATTACCGGATTGGGTGGTCAGGGATAAGATGGGAATACTGAGGAAACCAGTGGAGAGGAGACTATCTGTTGCCGAGATGGCCCGGAAAGCCGCAGAGCGACTTCTGAGGAGGAACCCAAGGGCTAATGTAGGGATAGTTGCATACGCCGGTTCTGATTTCAAGGATAAATACGTGTGGGACATAGCGCCTAAGGTTATGGGCGAGCTAGGCCTGGGTTCCGCCTATGGGGTGGACATCTCCATGCAATGTGCAAGTAGCATAGTTGCCTTGGATTTGCTTGCTGCCAAGCTGAGGACGGCAGCGGTTGGTTTTCATGCATTGATGGTGGCCGCCACAAAGCAGAGCATGATAGTCGACTACTCAGATAAGGCATCCAGTTTCATGTATGACTTCTCCGACGGCGCTGCTGCTGTTCTGTTGGGCAACTCGGGAGGCAAGTACGAAGTGCTGGAAAGCTCTGTATTGACGGATGGCAGGTTCTCCGACGTGGTCTACCAGGGACTGGGGGAGAGATTCATGGATAGTTCCGGCGATTATATGCTCAGGGTCAATAGGACAGAGGAGTTCTCAAAGGTCTTCGAGGAAGTCTCCCTTAGGAACTTCGCTTGGGTAGTGAGGGATGCCCTAGCCAAGAGCGGCCTATCCGTGGATGATGTGGATTACCTCGCTCTCCTTCACATGAAGCGTTCCTTCCATTATGGTATTCTCAAGGAACTTGGTATTCCGCCGGATAAGTCGATATACTTGGATTATTATGGACATATGCAATCGATAGATCCCTTCCTATCACTACGGCTGGCGGAGGAGCGGGGAATAATACGGAGGGGCAGCGTGGCTGTGCTGGTCTCCGCTGGGACGGGTTGGACATGGGGCGCTACAGTAATAAGGCGAGTCCACGGAGAAACTTAATACCCTCCACACTTCTGTTTGTCTTAATGAAATACGCGCCGAAGACCAAGCGGGGAGCAGACTCTCTCAACAAGCTGCTTGACGCTGCCATAGCGGTGATAGCAGAGAAGGGATTCAACTCAGCCTCTATAGGGGAAATAACGGCGAGGGCTGGGGTGTCCCATGGCCTTTTTTACTTCTACTTCAAGAACAAGGACGAACTCCTTGTTGAGCTGGTCAGAAGAATAAACAAGGACATGAGGCATTACTTGACGACCAGCACCGCCGACCTTCCAAACAGGGTGGAGGTTGAGAAGAAGGGGTTCGAGGCGTTCTTGGAGTGGATGCGGCGGAATAAGTATCTCTATAGAATACTAATAGAGGCAGAATCAAACAACATAGAGCTCTATAAGTGGCACTACATGAAACTCGCGGAGAGATACTCCGAGAGATTATCTGAGGCCATGGATAGAAATGAAATAGCCAAGCACGATCCAGAGGTGCTCAGCTTTGCCTTAATGGGGATAGCCGACTTCATAGCCAAGAGGTACGTGCTCTGGAGCGATGGCGAGGTTCCCGGCTCAGTAATTAAGGAGGTCAGCAATTTACTGGATAAATTACTAAGTCCCCATCGCTGAGATCATCCTTACGACCAGTAGATGCATTATGGTTCACACCAAATATAGACCACCCACTTCTATTGAGCTGGAATTATTGAATAATGACCTAGGTACGGAGTTCCCCTGTATGCGAGATGATTCACACCAAGATGAGTACATAGATAAGGAGCGAATCAATGTAGTGATTAGTTAAAGTGTTTCATACTGGCCAAGGCATCGAAGGAGTTGCGGGAAATGACGTCAACCCGATTTCCTGGGAACCCGCTGCGTTTACATCAATGGTCCCCGCCGGCCCCGTCCTCGTTTGTCGCCTCCTCCGTCAATCCATTCAACACCCAGTTCATGAATTCATCCATTTTCCCAACAACGTCGTGGGAGACCCCGTGCTCCCGCGCCACGTCGCTGGGCATCCTGTACCCAATGTACGTCGCCCCGTCCTCCCCCCTCCACACAGCCACCCTGAGGGGCAGGTCGTAGCTCATCCTCCTGTCCAGCTGCATCAGTATGGTGCCGGCCCTCGGGTTCCCGAATATGATGACCACGTCGTCATCCAGTGCAAGCCCAGCGTCCCTCGCGTTCCTTGAGTGATCTATCACTGCGAACACGGTGGCTCCCCCCTCCTCTATCCTCCTCTTTATTGCGGCAACGCACTCGTTGAAATCCGCCCTGCACCTCCTCACCATCACGGCGGGAAAAGCACGTGCGTGGCTTAATATAGGTTTTTACGAATCCCCCCTCGCGGCCGTGAATCGAGTCGTCGGCGGGGTTGGGGTTCGACGCAAGGTTTTTAAAATACATTAGGGCGACCCTAATTATGGACCCCCTCCAGTTCCTCCTCAACCCACCCACGGGGCTGAGCCTGAGCGAGATAGCGTTCATCAGCTTCGTGCTTGGGCTCCTCCACGGCGCCACCCCAGACGAGCACACCTGGCCCATAACCTTCAGCTACGCCATAGGCAAGTACAGCACCAGGGGAGGCATGAAGGCCGGCCTCCTCTTCAGCCTCGGCTTCACCGTCCAAAGAGCGCTGCTGACGACGCTAGGGTACCTGGGACTCGCCTACATATACGAGAAGTACAACCTGGACGGCCCAGTCTACGTGGTGGTGGGGCTGGTCATGGCCATCGCCGGGTCCTACATATTGAGGGGAAGATACATTCACTTGCCCATAGATGAGCTGCTGGGGGGAAGGGCCCACCACACCGGTGAGGCCAGGAGACTGCCGCTTCACGAGGCGCACGAGAGGGACGTCCCCCTCAAGATGACCATAGTGCACGGCCTGATAGCGGGCTTCGGGTTCGGCGCGTACGCCACCATAATAACCTTCACGTTGGCGCCGCAGGTCCCCAACGTGTACTACGCCCCGCTGCCCGGCCTCCTCTTCGGCCTGGGCACCATGGCCATGCAAGTCATGTTCGGGGCGGTGTTCGGCAGCATAATGAGGGCGAAGCGCTTGAGCGAGGAGGACGTGAAGGTGATAGGGAAGATGGCGGCCGGCAGAACCCTATACTACGGGGGTTGGGCATTCGTGCTGGCAGGCGCCCTCGTCGTGGCATTCCCATCCATCGATGCCTGGGCAATATCCACGGGAGTTCCCATACCCAACCTGGACGCGGTGAACCTCGGCCTCCTCCTCGTCGTGGTCGTCGTCGGCGCCATAGGCATCTACGGCATAATCAAGAGCTACATGGACGTGAGGAACGCGCGGCCAACCAGGGAGAGGACCTCCACGGAGACAGGGCAGTGATTCATCTCCCCTCCTCTTCTCTTCCTCTTCTCTTCTCTCCCCTCCTCCCCTCCTTCCATGTCCCGTGAATCGGGGTGAATCCTCCACCGTGGCTGAGACTAGATGAGGCCCAGGGAAGGGGGAGATGGGGGGAGGCCAGCGAGGGAGCTCGTTGATTGGCTTGGGCCAAGGCGATGGAGGGCAAGCCCCATCCTTTGGGACGGGAAGGAGGTTGGAACAGCCTCAGCCTCTCCCAAAAAGCCTCGCTGGGCAGGTGCATTGAGGCGTTGGCGGCGCAGCGCGTGCCGAGGCATGCCTTGAGGGAGTACGAGCTCCACAACCGGAGATCCGGGGAAGCCGAGGTGGACCTGCTGAGCGGGGTTAACGGAGCCGTGCCGCCGATCCAGGTAACGTGTAGCATCATAACGGGGAAAGGGAGGTAAAGGGAATAAGGAAGCTCAACAAGCACGTGGTCCCGCGGGGGGCGATCACTTCGACGACGGTACCGCGGCCAACAGCTATGGGCATCCATCGCCGCGGCGAGCACCCTGATTGAATGGAATTAAACGCAGAACCCGATTTTCTCAGCCCCTTACGTGCCGCAGAGCAAGGACGTGCTTTGGGAGTATGAGGTAATGCCGGTTATGTATGGGTCCCTCGCGGCCGGCGAGGAGCTCACTGCGCTGCCTGTCGGAGACTGTCCTGGGTCGTAGTAAAGGATCCACCCGGCATCGACGTATATGTATTCATGGCTGTACACCGCCGTGCATGGATAATACTGGATGGAGGTCACCAAGTTTACCCCGATCTCGTTGTCCAACGCGGCTGCATTGGTCGATTCAACTCCCTGCATCAGCGACCAAGTGGAGTCATCCGTAGAGGCCACGCCGTATTGCTGGCCTGAGCTGGGGCTGCCGAAGAAGGAGAACCTCCACGTATTATTGACATCGAAGCCTTGGGTTCCCCCGGCGTTCCTGTAATCCACGTTGACCGATGATGGGGATTCCACGTACGTTAGAGTGAAGCCAACGCTTGGCCCGGCCAGCGTGAAGCCCACGTTGAAAGATGAAACGTAGGCCCCGGAGCCCGTGCTTCCCGGGTCGTAGTAATCGAAGTAGCTTATGAATGAATTCGTGATCCCCTCCTTATACTCTCGATACCCCGCCTCGTGATCTATGGTTCCCACGTAGTAGTCGATGCGGCCCAGGCCCCTCACCATGGCGCTCGACGGCGCGTAGGCGATCCAGACGGCGGGGTCAACGTACATGTACGGAAGCCCGCTCGCTGCCTTGAAGACTCCATCATACACGAACACGCACGTATCATAGTAAAAAGTTCCATTCCCATCAGAGAAAGCCTCGCCCGGCACATCATTGTAATCGGGCAGGTAATCGATGGTCACGCCGTTTCCGCCCTCCCCCGTCTCATATTGGTAACAAGGATCAGGAGCCGTTGCTTGGCTTGATGATTGAAGCGATGCCGCTATTGGCGACAACGCTATGCCGGGCGATCCCCGCCAAGCCTGTCCCAGCCGGATGTATTCTATGACTGCCCCATACAGCCCGGCGAGTCCCCTGAGGGTCATATAGACCAAGCGATCGCCATCCCCAAACGCGGCCACCATCCCTCCTCCCACCAAGGTCGGCACTGCGGTGAATTCAATGCCGTTGGCGGATGCCCACGCCCTCCCCAATTCATAAGCGGCCAGGCGAGAGTCATTGGCATATATCACCACCAAGTCCCCATCCCTCAATAAGCTGGAGAGGTCGATAATCGCCCCATCCCCACCCACGCATCCCTCCAAATACCCCAGATCCACAATAACCACTGAGCCTGCTGGGATGCTCCCAATGAAGCTGGGCTGTATTAGCTTCGCGTTGGGAAGGCGCGCCCTCACCTCCCCCGCCAGCGACGACGGACCTACCACGTACGTGGAAATGGCCGCGTCAACAGAGGCGGGAGTTGATTGATTTGCTGAAAAAGCGGGGACAGGGGCGTACTGGGCCCTCAACAACCCAGCCAGCGAATGAACGGCGACTAGCGCGGCAATTATGGAAGCGACGACCAGCGCTATGCGGACGGTGGAGGAGCCGCGCGCCACTGGGGAGAGCTGGGTCGTGTTAGGCCTAGTCATGCTTTGCCTAGGCGTCCCTCCTATTTAAACCATGCAATTGGTCTGTTGGTCAGACCAACTGTGGCTTAAATACGGTAGGATAAATGCCCCTACAGACCCCTGCCCTGAAAGGGGGTTTCCCGAGGCCTCTAGGTTTATGCTCCCTTTAACGGGTGCTACTCGCTCCCTCCCTTGGTATTGCGGAGGTAAATCAGCTCACGCCCCCTCACGCCCAAGATTTGACCAGGAGAGGGATAACCACCCCGCCACTGGACTGCCTGAAAACCTAGCCCCCGCCTCAAAAGGCGATTGCCTATTTTCTACTTGATCCACCAGCGAATCATGCTCAGCGTTGCCGGCCTAGCCGTCCAGCTCGCCCGTGGTAACTCAGCCATAAGCTCCAGACGTTGCCGGGCAGATGGAATCCTCAGTATCGATATAATAAGCGTTACCAATAATTGGACACGTAAAGATCAACAATCTACCGTGCTAAACCATGGATGAAGCAACCAAGATGATTTAATGATTTTATGAAGCTAACCACCCCGCCCGAAAGGACGGGAGTACCCCCCTTGTGATGGAGACCCTCACCCACAGCCCTCCGTTAGGCTAGTGCGGGATACTTATTGGGAATAGCGGTTTGCCGCCGATGCTGTAGCATTGAGGGTCCCTGTTTAGTATGTTAGAGGATTTAGTTCGCGTTAGGCACAATACGTGAACGTTAGTACCTATACATCCTTACCCCCTTGCCCTTCGCGTAGGCCTCCACCTCACTGCCTATATACGAGCCGGTCAGTATCGGCACGATCGGCTTACCCAGCTTCTCCCGCACCACGTCTGCCTTGGCGAGGAGGGCGCCCACGTCATTGATGGTGGGTCTCACCTTAACCTCCACCACGTACGCCGCCCTATCCGTCGTCACCAATAGGTCTATCTCCACCCCATCCAAGTCCATATTCCTGACGCGCTGCTCAACAACCTCCCCCCTTGCCCTCAACTCATCCCTCAAATCCTCCCAAACATAGCGGCTGTACTGGCTCTCCACGGACGCGCCCAGCTCAAGCTCAATCCTGGAGAACCTCTTCATGGCTTCATCCCATTTCTTGTCGTTTTCCTCCCATCTCTTGAAGTTCTCCTCCCATTTCTTGTCGTTCTCCATCCATCTCTTCTCGTTCATTTCCCATTTCTTGTCGTTTTCCTCCCATCTCTTGAAGTTCTCCTCCCATTTCTTGTCGTTCTCCATCCATCTCTTCTCGTTCATTTCCCATTTCTTGTCGTTTTCCTCCCATCTCTTGAAGTTCTCCTCCCATTTCTTGTCGTTCTCCATCCATCTCTTCTCGTTCATTTCCCATTTCTTGTCGTTTTCCTCCCATCTCTTGAAGTTCTCCTCCCATTTCTTGTCGTTCTCCATCCATCTCTTCTCGTTCATTTCCCATTTCTTGTCGTTTTCCTCCCATCTCTTGAAGTTCTCCTCCCATTTCTTGTCGTTCTCCATCCATCTCTTCTCGTTCATTTCCCATTTCTTGTCGTTTTCCTCCCATCTCTTGTTATTTTCATCTAGCCTCTCCTTCTCCAGCTTCACCAATTCTTTAAAGTCCTCCCTGAGGCTCTTCAATTCGTTGAGGATGGAATCCAGCCCCAGCAGCCCGGCTACCGCCATCCTAAACGTCTCATCCTCCCTAAGCAGCTTTATGAACTCGTCCCTGAGAGACACAGTAGATTACGGCATGGTAATGTATTTAAACCTTCCCCGATGTACTCGCCCAGCCTCGATTAAATCATGGACTCAGCCTCATGCGACTCAATGGGAGTCAATTAAACCCAACGAATGCCTCATCAGAACTTCCCTCCTTAGCTTTCAATTATCTTATAGTTTCTGAGTCCCTCCTCGCAAGGGCCAGGTCGCCCAGACTCAAAGCATGATTGCATTTATTATGCTTTAACCCATGCCGTTCTCATAAGCGTTACCAATAATTGGACACGCAATTCATTCAATCATATCGGCATATCATACCAACAAGAAAGGAGGAGCCGTCGCTTCTCGATGGGAAAAAGAGGCAATCGCCTTTTGGTCGGGGAGGGAGGTCAGCTATCATTGCCTTGCCGTCCAGAAGTCCATGTTCCTCATTATGGGATCCGCTATTCTGTATCCGTCAGCGGTTTTCTCAATGATGTTTCCCTCCACCAATGCATTGAGGGCGTTGGTTATCGTCCTGTCGTCCAGCCTCCTTCCCAGTATTATCTCCGCCCCCCTCTTTATTCCACTCCACCTAGACTCTCGCTTGGCGGCCTCAAGCACGGCTAGGTGTAGATCAGCGTCCCTGCCCTCAAGGAAGTGAGCTAATTCGGACCTGATTATCTTCTCCCCCTCCTCGACCGCCCGCTTCAACGCATCCCCCAGCTCCAGCCCCCTCACTCCGTGGTAGTTCCCAAAGAGCGTTAGCCAGCCAACCACTCCATCCAATCGCTCCACCACCTCCTCGTGGTTCTTGAACGAGATGCCCAGCTCCTCGAATCCCCTGCTCAGGAAGGCGGTTGATTGATCCACCGTGAAGGGCCTCAGCCTGACCTCGACTGGGGGCCTTCCGTAGAGGGGGGAGTCCGGGCCGGAGTCCAGGAGCATCTTCATCAATCCCATGTATGATCCCGTGAAGATGAACCTAACCCTAGGGTTACTGGCGAACACGTTGCCCAGAACCCGGAGCAGGTGGGGAGTCGCCGGCGCCAGCTCCTGCACCTCATCCATCGCTATCACTGCGTTTTCATTAATGCCTAGGAGGAAACCCAGTAGGTTGCTCCTATCCGCTCTCCGCCTCAGGTCGACCTGGAAGGGGCCAAGGGACAGATTTATCGAGGCGTCAATCCCTCCCAATGCGCCTCTCCAAGCCTCCTCCAGCCGCTGCAATAATCCCCTCAGTGACTTTATCCCCATGAGATTTACGTAGATGGACCTGAACCCCTCTCTTCCCAGCTCGCTCAGCGCCACCCTAACCAAGCTGGTCTTGCCCATCATCCTCTGCCCCGCCACGATAACCCAATTCCCGGCGACTATCTGGGCCTTGATGAATTCCAGCTCAGCGTCTCTCCCGAACAATTCCCTCCTATCCACCTTAGGCGATAGGCCGAATAACATACCCCCTTCAGCAGCTGAAGCCCCTACAGTTAAAAACCTGAGCCCCTCACGGCATCCCTCAACCATGCCCCCAATCTCTATAACCACAGGGCAAAGCGCACACCCCCTTCAGTAACTGAACCCCCTAGCGCACCGACCGCCTAACACACTGCTTCCGCTCTCCACGCTTCATCGCTGCGTGTACGGTCTTTATTGAGTGGAGCTGCGTTGGAAATGCGTTACCAATAATTGGACACGCAGTAGGCAAGGAAAACACCCAACCAAATCAATTCACAATACCCGATACGCAAGCCTGTCACTTAGCTATTCATTGCCTCCCATATGGCTGCATTCATCTGTTGTTATGAATGGTTGGGCATTAGCGTAATGTTTATATATTCGTTACCAAAAATTGGACACGCATGCAAAGAAACAAAATCACATCAACAACGCGACTCCTCAACGCCATACGTCAATTCAACTCACAAACGGGGAGGGATCCCTACACCAGGGAGTTGCTTCGATTGTTGAGGTCGTGGGGGTATGGGGAGAGCGTCCTGCGCTCCTTGGAGGAGGCGGGGTTGGTGGAGAGGTATAGGGATAGGTGCAGCGCGGGGACTAGGAGGAGGTGCGTCTTCAATAAGCTGACGGAGAAGGGGCTTGACTACCTAGCCCACGCCGAGCTTGTGATGGCGATACCCACCCCCAAGACGCGGGAGATAGCCGTGGATTTCTGAACATGCGTTTCAGATACTCTCACGACTTTCTGACGTTAATGGCTGTCCTCGCTTTGAGAAGGTCTATTATTAATTCCTTATCTCACATTTTGTCGGCGAGAATATTATTAGATCTTTCATATAGAATTTCTCTCCATATTCTCATTATTTTGCTCCACTGACCTCCTCCCCGCCCTTTAGGGGTGGGGGTTTCCCGGGTCTGGGGGGTTACGCCCCTTTAACGGGCGATGCTCGGTTATGGCCTGCTATGAAAGATAGGAGTTCATTTACTGCATTCACTACTTTCCCTACAGCTTTCTTCAGAGCGTTTAAGGCACCTTTTAAGTCACTGTGCAGTCTGTGCCCCCTAGGGCAATTAACGACCCCCTCGATCCCCTCTTAACCTCCACGCCGTGGTAAGCACAATATTTTTGTATTATACTCAACTACCTCAAACACCTCCATACCGTACTCCCGAGCCTTCAACTCAATAGCATCCATTAGTTCACGATAAGACCACAAATTCACAGTGAACTTGCTACCCCTCTCCTGCGCGATGTTATAGGGGTAACCGGAATAGATCGTTGATACTCCCCGCTCATGTAGAGTTCTGACCAAGTGTGATGCTAGGTTTCTGTACAGGTGTAGGAGACGTCCATACAGCTTCTTTAACAACCTCCTCTTCTCCCTTAATAACTCTTCATCAATTTGTGGAGACTCCGTCCGTTAGGGCGGGGGTAGTTTACCAATAATTGGATTTGGATAAAGTATTTATATCGGATTAAGCTAATTACCTAATGTCCATTAGTCTCGGTAACCCCGGCGGCGTGGTCCAGGTATTGGGTAATTACCCCGCTTTACCGCCCATCCAGGTGAACGTTGATAGGGAGTTTGGTAATGTGTTGATAATCCTCAGCGATAGGCCACCCGTTAAGTCTGAGGAGGGTTTGGCCCTTGTCACCGTTGGTGTTGATGAGGAGGATAAGCTGGTGTACATAAGTATCGAGCCCGAGGATAAGGACCTAGCTCGCTTCATAAGTAGGGTTAGGGCAGGGCCTCCCGTGTAAGTGGTCTCAATGTATAATTACCTTGACTTAGACTTCGAAATAATCTCAATAAAGCCCATGGTAATTAAGGCCTTAGTCGATGATGAGGAGTTAACTATCACAGCACTGCCTGTGGTGTTTAAGGTCCTCAAGTATGAGAATAACTACTCAATATGGGTAAACATGATAGTATCAACGAAGACCAACAAGCCAAGGCCAGGCCCTCAATGTAACCCAACCGTTATAATGGGTCGACCCGCCAAGGCCGAGAATAAAGTAATTAGTGATGGTGTCTTAAGGCTTAAGTTAAGCGACGGTGGTGAGAAGGAGGTCATAATCAAACCAACGAACATATCCTTCTACCCAGACTATAGGGACCAATTCGGCTCACCATGCATAGTACTCAATTGGTCAGTATTCTGGCGATGAAATGAATGTGTGAATTAACGTTTCATGCAAAACAGAGATTGCGATTAAGGATTTATGAACTTAAATCCAGTGGGGTCTGTATTGACGACTTCGAGCAGGAAATCATAAAGGCAATAGAGCATGCATGCAATGGAGAGTACGTAAAGGTTCGTAACGATCAGCATATATTATGCATGCCTATCAATAAATGTGGTAATGTTATGGTTATCATTATCTACACATCCATTAAGTATAATGGCAAAAAGACAAAGATCATCACCGTAATACCTACCACAAAGGACAAAACCATAAAGCAATACTGCAACTAATTACCAAGTAATAATCCAAGTAAGTATAGATCAAGGCGCAACATAATGATAAAGCTACACCACACTACCAACCCCATCCACCAAGCCTATTCTCTTCACTTCCAGTGCGGTTATGAAGCTTTCAGCATGTGCGGTGGTAGTTTCCCTTCCTTCTTCAACTTTAGAAGGGAGAAGAACGATGGCCAAGCCTCATTGTTTTTCTCTTTTTAGGTTTACTTTCCCTTCATGGAAGAATTGCTGCCCCCTCTCGTAGTTTAGTTCGTTAAATAGCTTAGCACGTATGTACGCTTTTTAACAGCCGCTCGTTTTGATTGTTGCTGGAGGAGAGTTGAACATTAAACATTAACCGTAGCACCCGCATGCAAGCGCGATGCTTTTGCTTCCCGGGAATGACGTTGGAAGTAGGATGTGTCCCCAAGCATCAACCCCGACAAAGGGCCAGTTGGCTATAACATCGGTCACGGGGCAATCATCCAACGCGTACCCGCCGTGAGTCACGGTGTAAGCCGCGGCGGTTCCAACCCCGTTAACCACGCCCGGCGCATCCGAGGTGCAGTCAGCCCACCTAGCGCCATTCCATGAGCCACCATCCGGCACGGCGCCCACCACCTCGTTGCCGTAATCCACGTAGAACCAACCGGCCGCGGTCGTGTTCACGACTAAGGCTCCCCCCACGTACCAAAGCGCCTCGTAGGAGTCCTCGGAGGGATATATCGTAATGGTGCTTCCCTGGGGCCCAGGCACGCTTGCCCTATACAGCTTAATCACGACCAAGCCCAGCCCCTCAGCGCCGGACTTGTTGGAGTACACGCGGCTCAGAACTGCTGTCTTGAATGGGTGTTCAGTCTCGTAGAATAGCTTATCCCCGCTGCTGCCCACCAGGTACACGGCGACCCAGCCCCCGCCAACCATCACCACCGAGTAGTTATATGGGTAGCCCGGCGGCAATTGGAAAGCCACCAATTCCCGCCCCGGGATGTTCCTCACCAGGGAGCTGGGCACCTGAGTTAATCGCAGCTGCGTTGTTAATTGCCGCGGCTCTATGTTGAATAGCGAGGTGAGGCTGGGCCCGGTGGCGTTGTAGGGCGTGTACACGACCGTGGGCGTCGTCGACGGATGCACTGATCTGGGGTTCATTTCTACATAGACTGCGAGGACCGTGGAGATTATGATTACCCCTACCGCGATGGCCAGCACTATAACGATGATTCCCGCCACGCCCCGCGCGCAGCGATGAGGCGCGTGCATGGCTCTTTCCTCTTTCATAGCTACCCTACGACCTGAACGTTTTTAAATATCGTAGAAAGTCTGTTTAACAAACCTGTTAATTCACTATGATATTTAATAATATATTGTAAAGGGAAAGTCTATGATGCATTATAAAGCCCGGCGGCGATTATGGATTAAACAGGCCTTGGGCGTCACGGCTCGTACTCGGCCGCCATCCAGTGCCCCCTCCATATCGCGGACCCAATGCTGGGTTGCCTCCTAGAGAACTCCCTAATCACCACGTCCGCCTCCGCCTCCGCGTCCCTCCAGTCCTTAACCACCTCGACGCCGCGTTTACGGTACGCCTCCGCCAGCAAGTACCCTCTAGTCCTATCAAGCCCCTCCAAGCCCCTCTCCGTCACCACGACCTTATTCTCCTCGGCCCACTTGAAGGCATAGTCCTGGTACGCGTAGAGGTTCGAATCCACCAGCACCGTCTTCCCAGAGTACGGCGTGAACGCCGGTTGCCTCTCCTCAGGCACGGCCCACACCCCCTCCTCTCTCCCGCCCTCCTCGCCGAGCCTCACCTCGACGCCTAGCCTGGCCAGCTCCGCCTCGTAGAACCTCAGGAGGGGGAGGAACTCCTCCCGCTTCCATGGATCCATCAACCAATTCAACTGGCCGCCCAACGCTTCCCCCCTCTCCAGCAGCGTGACCTTGAACCCCCTCTCTGCGAGGGTCCTCGCCGCCTCCATTCCCATCAACCCCCCGCCCACCACCGTGGCGCGCCCGCTCCCAGGCCTTAACGGGATCAACTCCCACCCCAGCTCCGGATTAACGTCGCACCTGACCTCCCGGGACGCGAAGCCCCTGCAGGACTGGTTGCACCTAATGCAGGGCCTGAACGGTTTCCCGCCCACCGCCTTGGGGAGCCACTCGGGGTCTGCCAGCAATTGCCTCCCCAACACCACCGCGTCCGCCACGCGCAGCACCTCCTCCGCGTCCCCCAGCGTCACCACGCTGCCCACGAGCAGGAGCGGGAGCCCGCCCGCTCCCACCTCCCTCGCCAAATCCACGAAGGCCGGCCTCCTCCAGTAGAAGGGCATGGAGGACCCGAGAGGCCCATCCCTCCCAGCCGACAAGTGGACGTAGTCCAGCATCCCAGCCACCCTCCCTATTATGGTTGAGACGTCCCTGGGCGAGAGCCCGTTGGGGTCGAACTCGGAGGCGCTTATCCTGAGCCCCACGGGGAGGCTCGTTCTCCTCCTCACCTCGCCCAGCACCTCCTCGAGAAACGCAACCCCGTCCCCGTACCTATCCCTCCTCCTGTTCACGGCGGGGGAGAGGAATTGAGCTATTAAGTAGCCGTGCGCCCCATGTATCTCAACCCCATCAAAACCAGCCCTCTCCGCCCTCTCCGCTGCATCCCCGAACTCCCTAACCACCCTCCGTATGTCCTCCTCCCCCATCTCCCTCACGGGCCCCAGGAGGGGGGCTGGGGATGGAGCTATGGGCTCGTTCCCCCAAATCAAGCTGGGCCTCGTCTTCCTGCCGGCGTGCACCAGCTGCACGAATATCTTGGACCCCCTGGAGTGAATCGCATCGGTTAACCTGAAGAACTTCGGCACTACCTCGTCGCTGTACAGCCCCAACTCGTTGGGCGACCCCCTGGAGTCCACGGCGTCCACGTAAGTGTACTCCGTTATTATGAGTCCGGCGGACGCCGTCCTCCTAGCCATGTACGCTATATGCTCATCCGTGGGATAACCCCCGGGCGCCGCCAGGTTGCTTATCATTGGGGCCATGACTACCCTATTCCTAAGCTTCACGTCCCTTATGTAGAAGGGCTCAAGCAGCTTCACGGGCCGCCTTGGCGGTTTCAGCAGAAAAACATTGCTCCACAGTGTGCGGCCCCAGCTCCCTGGGAGGACCCCAAGCTTGTGGTGAATTGAGATGGCAACTTGCGGGCAGCTTTTTGAAGTGAAAGTAATCCATTCCTTGTCAGTGTGTACTTGAGAATTTCTTAGATAGATGATTCACGATTTAGCCGGCTGAGGGGAAGCAAGTTCAGCCCCTTCCCGCCGGTCCACGCAATGGGATTTAACATTCCTGGTGCCATGAGTGCTAATAATTATTATTTTATTAATTATGCGCATCTATAACTCAGTCCCAAGTCTAGGCATCTGGATCTCACAGTAACATAGATTTGGTACTTGCTGCCCGAAATTGCTGGCATTACTGTCTTATCTTACTGTATACGTGAGGGATTGAAAAATTATTGCCTCTTTATCCGCCGGTCTCTGTATTACTATTGTTCGATGCTTTGGTAAGGATGGGGTAAGGAATGCCCAGCCGAGTTCCTGGGCAATGTTTAATTAACTCCCCTCGCCTCGACTTCCATGAAGTTGCTCTCCTTCGTGAAGGACGGAATACCGAGGGTGGGGGCCCTCGTGGCGGGCGGTGTGCTGGACCTGCCCCTCGCCTACTCCAGCATCCACGGGACGGAGGCTGCCCCGGATTTTCTCTACTCCATGCGGCGATTGGCGGAGCTTGGGGATCCCGCGGTGGGCGTGGTAAGGGAATTAATAGATAGGGGCCGCTCGGATTCCGATCTATTGCTGGATCCATCCTCCATAAAGTGGCTCCCCCCAATACCGGACCCGGAGAAGATCCTATGCGTGGCCGTGAATTACAAGGCGCACGGCGAGGAGACAAAGCACGCGCCGCCCGAGAAGCCCTACTTCTTCCCCAAGTTCAGGAACGCCTTGATAGGGAATGGGGACCCAATACTCAAGCCCCGCGTCTCCTACAGGGTGGACTGGGAGGTGGAGCTTGGGGTAGTGATCGGTAGGAGGGGGAAGTACGTGGACGAGAAGGAGGCGCTCAACCACGTCTTCGGGTACACCGTGGTGAACGACGTATCCATGAGGGATTGGCAGTTCCCGCCCGGCTGGCCCGAGAAGCTCAATGCCTTTGGCCAGAACTGGATCTGGGGCAAGAGCATGGACTCCGCCACCCCCATGGGCCCCGTAATAGCGACCCCGGACGAGGTGGGCGATCCAGGCAACCTCAAGTTAACCCTCAAGGTGAACGGCGAGACCCAGCAGGAGGGCAATACGGGGGGCATGATATTCGGCGTGCCCCAGTTAATCCACTGGGCCAGCCAGGGATTAACGCTGAGGCCCGGCGACGTAATATCAACAGGCACTCCCCAGGGGGTGGGCGAGGCCAAGGGCAAGTACTTGAAGAATGGGGACACGGTGGAGGCCGAGGTCGAGAAGGTGGGCAAGCTGGTCAACCCCGTAAAGGATGAATGAGCAGCATGGGGGAGGGAGCAACCTCATGCCTTCCAGGCCGCCGACCAACGGGCGTGAAACCGGGAGGCCCCTCCCTGAAAGGGCTCCATTCCAGTGATGGCGTTTCATGGGTTGGGGCCCCCACGTTGCGGCTAGGAATACTCGACGTCTAGGCAGTAATGCTTATATCGGGCTCCTCGCCTAAATCGCACGGCTAGGCATCCGGTACCATCCCCGCTTAAAACCATGAGCGTGAAGGACGTGGATGAGGCACAGCCGGAGGGCAGGCTAGAGTTCAAGGATTACCTCCTGACCTACGTCTTTGCCTTCAACTTCGGCGCCACCGCCCTCGGGCGCGGTCGGGGGTGGAGCCACGACGTGCTTGATCGCATGGTGGATGGTTTGAGGAAAAGAACGTGGAGCCCCTTCAACCTTGACATAAATGACATCGATGCGAGCTACGCGGTGAAGAAGTTGGTTGAGAGATATATTGAGCCGGAGGAGGAGCTTGGCTTCATAACCATCCAGCGGCGGTGGAAGTCGGTGATGCCCCCGCTCCGCGTGACGCTGCGGCCCAAACGGAAAGCCAATGAAGAAGCCCCCCTCCCCAGCCTCGATCCAGGCAGGGAGCCGATGCGGGCGGTGCCCGTCCTCACCATCCATGAAAGCGGCGTCGCCTACATAGCGCTCTTCATGGGCAACGCGGGGCAATGCTCGGCGGAGGACTTGATGGACTTCGTGGAATCGTTTGAGGAGTTGAGGGTGGGCGTGGAGTTAAGCGAGGAGTACAGGAATGCCCTGTCTCAAGCCAGCCACGCGCTGGGCATGGCTTGCCTAGATGACTTCCCATGCGATGCGTCGCGCATGGGAGGCAAGAGGTGGCGGTGCTCCGTTTACTTCCCTCCAAGCGGTTGCCTCAATGACTTGCTGTTGTTCGGGAGGGGGGAGTGCAGCTTGAGGGAGGTGTTCTCGATCCTCGCGTTGACGGCTTACCACAAGGCCTACGTGGATTATTGGAGGGACGCGGGGGTGGAGGAGTATGAGTTCCTCAGGTTCATAAGCGGCGCCGGCTTCATACCGTACGTGTTGATACACGCGTTGGTGGATGGGGACGACGTGTTCGAGGAGGTGGTGAAGAGGTTTCCAAGGCAGGTCTTCGGCATAGTCTCCCACAAGAAGGAGGGCTATAGAACCAGGAAGAGCGAGCGGGTGGCCAACTCGCTCGTGGACATATATGAGTCCAAGGAGGGCAGCCAATTCGTGGGCGGCATGGTGTCCCTATTCATGGGCTCCAGCAGGGCCTGGACGGGCGGAGCGACAGCGGGCGGCATCGACTCCCCTCTTTTGAGGAAGGCGGCGAAGGACGCGGATGACTTCGGCTTGTTGATAGGGGTGCGGCTGCTTCTCCACCTCTTCGATTACGAGTTGAGCAGGGTGTTGGACGGCGGGAGCGCGGGCGATTTGTTCAGGGTGGAGAGGAGGGTGGCTAAGGGGATGGAGGACGTGCATGAGGTCAGGCACCAGGTATACTCCAGGTCGAGCCACTGGTGGTGGCTAGCCATGGAGAGGCTCAGGGTTGATAGCGCGTACGAGGCCGTGATGGAGAAGCTGGAGAGGGTTAACTTCCTCGTAGTCAATGAGGACTCGCGGCAGGTGAACCTAACCATGCTGGTCCTTAGCATTATGTCTGCAGTGATCAGCGCCATACTGGTGGCGGAGGCTTTCCTGCCCCAGCAATGGCGGACGTTGGGCGCCTTCATAATCGCCGTAATACTCTCCATAATATTGGCCAAGCTATCGGCGATCATGAATCGCCTCTCCAACCGCGGCCGTCGAGCGCGGTATCTACGGTAAAATCAATTTTTTCCCGCTCCTCGGCGATCATCGCTTCATTGAAGAAATCACCCGGGCATGCCTTATCGACTGGGCATTGCCGCTTTGCGCTCCAGTCCAATAAAGCAGTGGAACAGGTGTTTTAGCCGCTCCTAATAGGGGCGAGGCGGGTCCATGACCTCAGGGAGGGGTCCGTGATCGCCGCTCGCTTCGTCTTTCCTGCCTGAGGGGTGGGTCAGACCAGGTAGAAGAAGATCTTGCTCACCGCCTTCTTAGCATCAATGCCGCAGCCGCCCTCCGCCTTCTCCAGGAGGTCGCTGTATAGCCTCCATTTTATGGCGCTGTTCGTGTTCGGGGATGCCCAGTACATTATGTACTCCCTCCCCATGTCCAGGCCGCCGGCGAGGCACTCATCCATTACGTAGGAGAGGGACCCTATGGGGTCCTGCATGAATGCCACGTAAAGCAATTGCTCCTCCCCCACAATGCCCTCCTCCGCCTGCTTCACGTACTCCCTGCACGTCTCCTCATCCGGCGAGGCATCGCTGCACTTCGCCATCGCCTCCTCCACCCCCATTCGATTCCTCAACACTGCTATAGCGGGGGCGACGAATGAGGGCATGAACTCCTCCCTATATCTCTCCAACTCCTTCCGGAACTCCCCCGCATCCACGGCCCCGAAGAGCGCCATCAAGCCAAGGGTGGGGGCTGACAGCTTCGCCTCCGCCTTGACCTCCTCGACCAGCTCCGGCACGGAGCCCAAGCCGGCCACCGCCCTGGCCCCCAGGTAATTAGCCGCGGCCAGCCTGAAGGCCCTGGTCCCGCGCGACTGGGAGAGGGCGTCCTCTATCAATTCGTAATTAATGGAGCCGCGGGCGGCCCCCAGCCTGAACCTCCACAGCTTACTTCGTACGGCGTCCTCTATCAATCCGAGCCCAGCGAATTCATTGGCCGCGGCGTCCGCGTCCTTATCCGCCTCCACCGCCTTATCGAACCCTATCTCTGGGAGCAGGGTTGATCTGAGCAGCAAGTACCTCGCCTCCGCCTCCCTCAATTCCCTCGCCATCCCCGCCACGTCCAAGCCGGTGCGCTTCAAGTAATCCTCAGGGACGTCCTCCGGGTGCCTCAGCAGCCTCCTCGTGGAGGATAGGCCCTGCTCCACGTGGTTGAGGGCCAGCTCCGCCTGCCCCATGTTGACCTCAGCTATGTACCTCTCCACCAACGCCCTGGCCAAGTGGCAGAGCGGGGACTTGTTGTCGCACATCCTGTTTAGGACCACCTCAGCCGCATCCATCTGCTCCCTATCCCCCAACACCCACGCCGCCAAGGCCCGCGCCTCCAGGGCGTATATCGTGTCGTCCCTGGCCCCGTTGAGCATGAATAGGAGCCTCCTCGCGGTCTCCTTGTCTTCCTTCTTCTTCAATTCCCTGGTGAGCGCGGCTATTTTGTCCTCCATGATGGAGCCGAGGAGGGGACGGATTAATAATTTGCCGCCCACCGTAAAGGGCATGCGCAACCGATTCAAAGTCACCTCGGGCAAGTCCAATGAAGGGGGCAAGCGCTGAAAGGAGGCAAAGGTAATAAAGATAACATTAATAATATTATTTGTTTTCGCCGAAGGCGGGCGTCAACTCATTGCAGGTACTGGGGAGGCACCGTCTTTAGGTTGTTCTTGACGGCCTCCACGCTCTCCATGAACTTCCTCCTCTGCTCCGCGTTTAGGTTCAACTCTATCACCTTCTCCGCCCCCCTCTTTCCGAAGACGACGGGCACCTCCACGAAGACATCCTTAACGCCGTACTCCCCGTCCAAGTAAACGCTGGCCTCTATCACTGTCTTCCTGTCCTTCTTTATGGCGTCCGCCATTATGGTCAACCCAGCACCGGGTCCCCAGTTGCTGCTGAACTTCCTGAGGTTGGTTATGTCGGCTCCTGCCTGTATGGTCTTCTTCACTATCTCATCCATCTGCTCCTTGGTGAGGAACTCGCTGAGGGGCTTCCCGTACACCATGGACGCCTCAGGCACTGGGTACATGTTCTCGCCGTGCTGGCCCAGCACCACTGGTATTATCGCGCTGGGGGATATCCCAATTATTTGACTGGCGTAGTAGGCCAGCCTCCTGGTGTCCAGCGCCCCGCTGAACCCTATCACCCTCTCCCTCGGGAACTTGAGCCGCTTGTAGAGGACGTAGACCATCACGTCGGAGGGATTGGTGGTCAGCATAACTATGGAGTTAGGCGCGTACTTCCTCACCTGGTCGGCGATGCCGGCCACTATCTCCGCGTTCTGGGCCGCCAACTGCTCCCTAGTCATGCCGGGCTTCCTGGCGAGGCCAGCCGTTATTATCACTATGTCGCTGCCCTCCATGTCCTTATAGTCGTTGCTTCCCTTGACGGTCACGGATTTCCCCAGGATGGCCGCCGCGTGGTTGAGGTCCAGGGCCTCTCCCTGGGGCAGCCCTTGGACGATGTCTATCAGGGTTATTTCGGTGTCGACCTCGTTCATTAGGAGCGAGTAGGCGGTCGAGGCGCCCACCCTCCCCGCGCCTATTATAGTTATCATGGGCATAAGCATTGATTTATGTTTATAAGTATTTCCCTTGTAACGCTAGTAGTATATAAATGGTATCCCGCCAATAAGATTACAGGTGAATTGCAATAATATCAATTATGGATCCATCAAGGCAAGCTCAATTAAATGAATTCTATGTCCGTGGTCTTGGTTATCGTTCCCTTATATAGGAAAGATACTTGGCGAAGAGTTGAATATAGGTCGAAGTCAGTCAAGGCGGATACCCCATCCACCGCCAGCGCCACGTTGTACCAATTCAAGGCGGCGGAGCCGGCCGTGTGGAGGACGCATATGTTGGCCACGGTCCCCACGAGCACCAGGTTCCTTATGCCGCGCACGCGGAGGAGGTAGTCCAGGGAGGTCCCGAAGAACGCATCGTACCTCAACTTCCTTATCACCGCATCATCCGGAGCCGGGGCAAGCTCCTCGATTATCTCGGCGCCCCACGTCCCGGCCAGCGCGTGCTCCCCCCATATCCTGAACTCGGGGTCATCCTTCATGTGCCAGTCCTGCGTGTATATCACGCTCGCGCCCGCCCTCCGCGCTCTACCCAGCAGCTCCGCTATTGGCTTTATAGTGTCCTCCGCGCTCGGCACGTAGAGCTTCCCATCCCTCCTCACGAAGTCGTTCTGCATGTCGACGACCACCACGGCGGTCTCCCGGGCCTGTAGCTTGGCCCTCCTCACCTCAATTGGGGGAACCTCCACCGACGTCATGCGTCAAGCGCCGGGCGGCCCTATTTAAAGCCAACAGGGCAGGGTAGTTAACCGGCCGGGCTCCTCCTTCCCATTGCTGGTTAAGATTTATTAATAGACCCCAGTCCCCGTTTCTTCAATGTCTCAGCAAAGCGCGCAGAAATCGGCAATGGGGAAGTGGGCGTTCAAGAATT
The DNA here is from genome assembly GCF_055398215.1 of Thermocladium modestius. NCBI lineage: Archaea > Thermoproteati > Thermoproteota > Thermoprotei > Thermoproteales > Thermoproteaceae > Thermocladium > Thermocladium modestius. Next base: position 1,545,576 of record NZ_AP043731.1, read on the forward strand.
GGTACCCCGTCTACTCCCCCGCCGTCTTCAACGAGGTGCTTGTCGGCGAGGCCCCCGCGGAGGAGGCGGGCAAGCTGGTCAATAGAACAATAGGGGTCACCCTGTTCGACATAACCAAGGACCTGTCCCACCTCACCATAAAGCTCACGTTCCAAATAGATAGGGTTGAGGGAGACAAGGCGTTCACCAGGTTCAAGGAGATGGAGTTGGCCAGGGATTACATAAGGAGCTTGGTGAGGAGGGGGTCCAGCAAGGTAATGGTTATTCAGGATGTGACCACGAGCGACGGCGCCGTGTTGAGGTTCGAGGTGCTGGCCGTGACTACCTACAGGTGCAGCACGAGCAGGAAGAGGGGGATAAGGGCGGCGATAAGCTCTAGGCTCAGCGAGGTCACGGCTAACGCTGACTTCGCCACGCTCGTGAGGGACGCCGCCATGGGCAAGCTATCCATTAGCCTAATGGAGGCCGGCAAGAAGATATACCCATTGAGGAAGGCGGAGGTAATGAAGTTGAAGGTAATAAGATACCCCACCAAGCCGGGCGAGGCCAAGAAGGCGGAGATAACGGTAGCCCAAACCCAGTGAGAAAAGCCCTGAGAGGTCAAGTGGGTAAGTAAGGGTAAGGAACCCGCGATCACTCATTCGATAGGAACCTACGCCTCATGTGCTCCCTCTCCGCGCCGTAGATGGCGGCCGCCAATTCATCCAGACCCGCCTCCCCGGTCTTCTCCAGGAGGGCCTCCGCCTCATCCAGGGGGAGCCGGGATGCCAGGACAACCATCGCCCTCCACCCATGCCTCGCCACCAGCTCCGTGCTCCTCTCAAGCGCGTCCGCGTGCCTCCTATCCCCCTTCCTTACCCTGCCCTCCCTCACCCGCGCCGCCAGGTCCGCCGCCTTTCCCTCCTCCAGCTTAACGGCGCCCAGCCTCGCGGAGCCGCATTGGGGGCACTTGGCGTTCATGGCGTCCCTAACCCTGGCCATGAATGTGCTGCCGCACTCCCTGCAAACCAGTGTGAGGGACTCGTTGAGTAGCCTCGCCTTAACGCTCTCCAGCACCAGCTTATCCAGCCGCTCCGGGGCGATGAGCTCCATCTTATGGCTTATCTTATCTATTATCTCCTGAGCCATGGGGCTCGGCGCCGCCAGCCGAACCGTTCTAATCCTCACCTCGCCGGACTTGATGCGGGCAAGCACCCTAGCCGCCCCGTCCAGGTCCACGTCCCTCACCAGGAATTCCTTGAATGCCTCTGTGAAGACGGGCGTGTCCCTCAACGCTTCGATCACGCTCCCCATGTTCACCTCCCCCCAGCTCCTCTTCTTGGAGAGGACGTTGAACCTCCTGGCCACGTGCATGAACCTCCTCCTCAGCAAGCCCGTCCTCAACGCGACGCTCCTCACCAGCTCTATCAACTCCCCCCCGCCCAGCGACGCCAGCTTCACCAGCTCCTCCTCCACCAGCCCGCTCCTCGAGGCGCCCCTAGGCAGTTGAATCACCACTGAGTAGGGATCCTGTTGAACCGCGACGGGAAAGCCCGTGTCCCTGGTTATCAGCTCGCTCAGCATCCTCGCAAGGGTTCTGTTGATCAACGTGCCGAAGTGCGCGTGCACCACGGCCAAGTCCCCCACCTCCTCCACCACCACCTCCTCGTGGGTTGGGACGGGGGCCACCTCCGCCTGCCTCCGCACGAAGTCCAACGCGTAGCTCGCCACCTCCTCCCCCAGCCCCAGCTCCCCCGCCACGCGGCTCGGGGCCTCTCCCCTCCTAACCGCCTCCGCCAGCCGCGCCTTGATCCTGCCCACGTCCTCCGCCACCTCACGAGGCACGGGTATCTCCTCCCCTATCCAGGAGGGAATAGCGCCGACCGGGTCCTCAGTGGGCCTCACGTACACCTTATCCTCATCGAGGCCGGACAGTATCCACACGCTTCCCCTGAACACGAACTTCACACCCACCTGGCCGTACTCGGCTATGAAGGCGTCGTCCAGCACCCCCACGGGCTCCTCCGTGTCCTCCCTGATCACCACGTACTGCTGCTCCTCCGGTATCATGGATAGCTGATCGAAGAAGTACCTATACATCTCCATCCTAGCCCTCCTCCCGCTGGGCTTCAGCACCACGTCCTCCCCATCCACGAAGTAGACCAGGCGGGGATTCAGGACCTCGCTCATGAACTTAACCACGCCCCTCAACTCCTCCATGGAGAGGCCCCTGTAGGGGTAGGACCTGCTGAAGATGGAGTGGATCTCGCCCAGGCTCCACCTGTTCCTGATCATCATCAACAGCACTATTTGGTGAACCAACACGTCGAACGGCTTCTCCGGCACCGTTAAGGGCTCTATCCACCCCCGCCGCGCCCTGCCTATGATGGCCTCGGCCTCCAGGGTATCATTTAAATCCTCGGTCACTATGAAGCCCCTCGGCGTTCTATCCAGCCTATGCCCGCTCCTCCCAACCCTCTGCACCAGCCTAGTCACTTGATGCGGGGATAGGTACTGTATGACTTGATCAACCCTCCCAATATCTATCCCCAGCTCGAGGCTGGACGTGGCTATTATGGCCTTCAACCCCCCATCCTTGAACAGCCTCTCCACGTTGATGCGGGACACCTTGGACAGCGAGCTGTGGTGCACCGCCACGGGGTACCCGGGATCAAGCAGGGAGAAGCGGAACGCGAGCAGCTCAGCCATGGACCTAGTATTCACGAACACTATAGTGGCCCCGCCCCCCTCATCTATTAACCTCTTAACGTGCAGCAACCGCCCCAGGGCGTCCTTGTGTATCAATTCCTCCGCGTCCTCCCGCAGCGAGGGCGGGTCCGGCGGCGGGGCGGCGGGGCCTATCACCTCCATCTTGGTCCTCCTCATCATGGAGGCATCCACCACCTCCGCATCCCCCTCCCCCACGAGGAACCTCGCCACCTCCCTGGGGGACCCAATGGTTGCGCTAAGCCCTATCAATTGAGGCGAGGATCCAATCAACCACTTAAGGACCTCCAGCGTCAGCGATAACTGGACCCCCCTCTTGTCCTCCGCCAGCTCGTGCACTTCATCTATTATGATCCACTTGACGGACTTAACGTGCTCCCTAAGCCTCCTCCCAGTCAGTATTAATTGAAGGGTCTCCGGCGTCGTTATGAGCATCTGAGGAGGCCTTCGGCTCTGCCTGCTCCTCTCGTTTGCGTCGGTGTCACCATGCCTCACGGCGACCTCCATCCCCAGCTCTCCTCCCCACCAGGACAACCTATCCAGCAGGTCCCTATTCAACGCCCTCAACGGGGTTATGTAGAGTATATTGATGCCGGGCCCCAGCTCCCCCCTCTCCCTCGCGCGTAGGAACATCGACAGCACGGGGAGGATTGCCGCCTCCGTCTTCCCGCTCCCTGTTGGGGAAATGATCAATACATTACGCCCCTCCATTATGAGGGGAATCGCGCGGCGCTGGGGCTCCGTAAGAGCCGTTATCCCCCTCCTGGCCAGCAACTCCTTGATCAGAGGATGCAGCAGGCTCAACGCATCCCCATCGGCCTCAGCCTCTGCCGTATTCATGAATTCGCAGACGCGTAGGCGGCCGGGCATTTAAACTTTTAATCGGGGCGGCACCCCCTCATTCCCCTCCTCTCCTCCTCAAGCCTCCCAGCACGGCCTGGAGCACGGCATCCACTGCCCGGGGCAATTGCGGGAACGCGTTGATGAGGGCAACGTCGGCGGCGCCCAGCACCCACCCCATCACCACGTCCAGGGGCCAGTGCACCCCCACGTAAATCCTCCCGTACGATACCATGATGGCCTCCGCGGCGAGGGGGATAGATAGGTACCACGGAAGGGACGCCGCGGCCAGGGCGCCCGTCGACACTATCAACGCGTGGCCCGATGGGTATGATGAATCCGGGGCCGTGCTTATCAACGTGCTCACGTGCAGCACGGTGAATGGGCGGGGCAGGTACATCAAGTGCTTCAACGCCTCCCCCAGGATCAAGCTGAGCGCGAACGCCGCTATCATGGAGTCGCTCGTCCTCCTGTACCTGGTGAACCAAAGGGCCAGGGCGACGGGGATCCAGAAGAACGCCCTCCCATAATCATCGCTGCTGATGAGCGATAGGAAGGGATTGAGGACGGCGAGGCGGTGATCTATCACAGCGTAAAGGATGTAAGCGTTCAACGGGAAGTCCTCCCCCACCCTCAACACCCACGCGGTGACCGCGGCGAAAACGGCGTACATTGACGCGGCGACCGCCAACTGCTTCCTATTCATCATGAAGATGGGCGGATTGGTCGAGGATAATTAACTGTTGCGGCGATCCTACTGCTTGGCCCCCTCCCCCTCCTTGGTCTCCTTCTCCAGCTTATTCAACTCCTCCTGTATCTCCTTCTCTATCTCCTCTATAGGCTTGGGCGGCGGGGTGGTGGCCAGCGCGTACCCTATCCACGCCAGTATGCCGAACACGGCGGCCACTCCAATGAACGCCGTCGCCTCTATCACCAACGCCTTCCACGGAGAGAAGAACACCAACCAGGCATACACTATTATCACTATGATGGACACCGCGAGAAGCGCCCCTCCCATTGCCTTATCATTTGGCATAATTGGAGGTGAATCAAGTGTTTAAAAGCATTTCAGCGGCAAGCGCCTCCATCATTGGTATTGAAAGGCCCGGCAGACCGCGGCTAATAATGCTTAATAAACATGCATAGGCCACCCTTGCCATATGTCGGATAAGCGGTGGAGAGTCGATAAGGAGGTGGAGCTGCTTAAGGTGTGGGAGTCGGAGGGCCGGTTCTCGACAAAGGTGGAGGAGGGCAGGCCCGTGCTCGTCATAGATACGCCGCCTCCCTACATGAGCGGGAGGCCCCACATAGGTCAGTTCGCATCTTATGCTCAAATGGACATGATAGTTAGGTTTTACAGGATGAGGGGCTACTCCGTCGTTTTCCCGTTCTACGCGGACAGGAACGGGCTGCCCGTGGAGGTGCAGGTGGAGAGGAGGTACAACGTGAGGCTCCAGGAAGTGCCTCGGGAGAAGTTCCTCGACATGTGCAGGAATGTGCTGGACGAGTACGAGGACGCGTGGAGAAACGCGTTGAGGAGGTGGGGAGTTTCCGCGGATCAATGGAGGGAGGGAACCGACAGCGTGGAGTATAGGACGATGACTCAATCCACGTTCATAGAGATGTGGAGGCGGGGGCACATATACGAGGCGGAGAGGCCCACCATGTGGTGCCCGAGGTGCATGACATCGCTGGCGGAGGCCGAGGTGGAGTACAAGGAGGGGGAGACCCATCTCAACTACATCAAGTTCAAGGTCAAGGAGACGGGGCAGGACATAGTGATAGCCACAACGAGGCCCGAGCTCCTCGCCGCCACCGTGGCGGTGATATTCAACCCAGGAGACGATAGGTACAAGCCATTAAACGGCCTCCACGCCATCGTCCCCATCTTCGGCCAGGAAGTCCCAATACTGCCGCACCCAGCGGCGAAGCCCGACTTCGGGAGCGGCTTGGTCATGATAAGCACGTTCGGCGACACGAGGGACTTAAGCATAGTCAACGACCTGAGGCTCCCCATGAAGATAGTGGTGACTCAGGACGGGAGGATGGGGGACGCTACCGGGAAGTACGCGGGCATGAGCGTGGCGAAGGCCAGGGAGGAGATCGTGAAGGACCTGGAGGCCGCGGGCCTCCTGGTGAGGAGGGAGCGCATAGCCCACTCCGTACCGGTCTGCTGGAGGTGCGGCACCCCCATAGAGGTGATAGTGACCAAGGAATTATTCCTCAGGCAATTGGCGTTCAAGGAGGAGTTGTTGAGGATAATTAGGGAGAAGATGAGGTTCCACCCGCCGGAGTACGCCCAGACCCTCATCAATTGGGTGTCCTCGCTTCAATTCGACTGGCCCATCTCCAGGAGGAGGTACTACGGCACTGAGATACCCATTTGGTACTGCGTGGAGGATGGCAAGGTAACCCCCATCCTACCCCGCGGCGGCCGGTACTACAGGCCGTGGAGGGATGAGGCTCCGCCGGAGGTCAAGGAGCAGTGCAGGGGGAGGTTGGTGGGGGAGGAGAGGATACTTGACACTTGGTTCGACTCCTCCATTTCCTGGATGTACGCCTCCGGCCGCACCAAGTTCCCCGGAGTGTTCGAGAAGGCCTACCCCCGCGGGATAATAAGGCCTCAGGGGTACGAGATAATAAGGTCCTGGCTGTACTACTCGGTGCTCAGGGCGTACCTGCTGTATGGGGACGCGCCCTTCTCCAGGGTCAGGATTAACGGCATGGGGCTTGACGAGAGGGGGGAGGCCATGCATAAGTCCAAGGGGAACGTGGTGGATGCCATGCATCCAATAGAGAGGTACGGCGCTGACGCCACCAGGTTCTGGGCCGCATCGGCGGGGAAGCTGGGCTATGATTACAGGTACCAGGAGCAGTTGTTGAGGACGGGGAAGGACTTCGCCACGAAGCTCTGGAACGCGGCTAGGTTCGCCTACTCCTTCCCAGACGCGGGCGGGGATTACTCCCTCACGGCATTGGACGAGATAATCATCAATGAGTTGAATAAGGTGAAGGAGCAAGCCATAAGGGCCTACGAGGACTTGGACGTGTACACCGCTGCGCAGGGCCTCTTCGGATTCGTGTGGCACGTGTTCGCCGATCACTACGTGGAGGCGGTTAAGTCGTGCGCCTATAATAGGGAGGGCAGTTTCCCGGAGCGGGAGCAGAGGGGCGCGTGGCACGCGTTGAGGACGGTCATGGATGAATCGCTGAAGCTCTTGGCGCCCATAATGCCCTTCGTCACGGACGAGATATGGAGGAGGACCCACGGCAAGTCCATCCACGACGAGACCATAGGGGACCCCGGGCAGTGGAGGGAGGACCTATCCAAGATGTTGGGGGAGTTCATGAAGCTGAACAGCGCGGTTTGGGCCTATAAGAACAAGAGGCGGATAAGCCTCGCGGAGCCCCTCAACGGCACTCTATACGCGCCGGCGTCTTTAAGGCCTCTGGAGAGGGAGTTGAGGGAGATGCATAAGGCCAGGATATCCTTCGACGAGAGGCCGGCCGACGCCGTGAGGATAAGCGATGATGCCGAGATATATGTTGTAGAGGAGCGCGTCAATCAATAGTTAAATATCAATAATATAGTTAATTCTATAGCATGGGTGTGGAAAGCGATGTGTTGGTGAGGGATTGGAAACGGCTTAGCAATGGATCGTGTTTAACAATATTCAACATAGAAGTTTATTCCGCCTAATGGTTGTAGTGTCTTTATTAATTGGCCTTTTAATTTCCGTAGATTATTTTCTATTTCAACGTTACTCTCATTTACTATTAGGATCACTTCCTTATTCATTGATCTCAGGTCTAGAGATGTCAGGTTTCTTATCATTATGTCCACAAGCCCAATGGTATTCTTTACCTTATCTATAAATTCACTCATTGCCCGGCTTGGGTTGTTGCTTAGCTCTATGAAGAGTATTTTACTTTCTTTCTCATTAACCTTTTTGATCAAAAAGGAATCGCAGTGTGGGCCATTTCCATGGTCTTTTATATAATTCTTAACCTCTTTATTTTCAATTTTTGATGAATTACCTTTTAACTCATTGTATAATGCTTCCACGTCTAGGAATAATACTATCTCGCCTTTCAATTTATAATTACAGCCACTCTCCGTGATGTAAGCACATGAATCGTTATCTATACGTAGTCCGGGCATTATTTATCATTCCTCGTGCATTCTATTGGAGTATAGCGCTGAATACCACCTCAATTCCTTCTCCAGCACGTCCTGAGTGCCCGGCAGCCCAGCTGCCACCTCATCTGCCCGCTTCTCCTCGGCCTTCCCATTATTGAAGTAATAGAACTTAACATTAGCCTTAGACATGGCCGCCGCCTCTGCCAGGTCATTGTAGTTGCTTAACCCTATTTCATCGAAAAGCTCTGCCGCCTCCTCCTTTTTGGGCCGCAGCATGTATAGATGGGCTAGGGCATATGCTATGGTGGTGCTGTGAGTCGTTAGAACTATCTTTACTCCCTTGGTAGTGAGTGCATATAAAAAGAATGCCACGAGTAATTGAAGCGATTCATGCAGCTGCGTCTCAGGTTCCTCAATTAGGATCAGCGAGTTGCGTTTAATGAGTAATGCCATGCTGGTCAATTCGATTACGGAGGCAGAGACATAATTCCAAGGGATTGGAGAGCCATTCACCACATACCTCAATCCCCTATTTGTATTAACAAGACTATTTCCAAATAGGGGAGCCGCCATTCTCAATATATCGGCATCTGGTTCTGGCATGCGGTCTATTGGTAACCTGTTATGTCTTATATCCATTTCATTATAGACTTCCGTCAATGTTCGCCTCCGTGGTTCCATCCAACTTATCGCGTTGTACAAATTCAGAGAGCTTGTATATGACTTAAAGATGACCTTCGTTATTCCTTCTCTTTGCTCTAATTCATTGCGTATGCCATTATTTATATAATCTTCTAGTTTTTTAACCAGGTATTTATATATTGTCCGTCTCACCAGAAAGCTTAACTGATCCGCCAATTTGGATCTACATTCATCGCTTAAATTAAGCGTATTCCGCATATATAATTCCGTTTTACCGTTAATCTCGCCTCTAAGCGATATCGTCACTCTACGTATCTGTCTTCTTTCTTTATCGCACTCAGCCGGGAGGAATATTTCCAGTCTTGGAATAGTATATTCTTCGTTTAATTCAATTCTAAGGGAAATTTTCCGTATGAAGTCCTCCACATTGATGGGGTATAACTTAAAGTCTATGCCTGGCAATGCAGACTTCACGTATTTCCTGTAGGCGTTTATTATATGGTTCTTGCTAATCCTTAGATTAACGATGGTTCTTCCTCGGTTTATCAATTCATTAATATCGAGCCCCTCCATATTAAAATCATCCTCATCCACGTACTCCTCTAGTCTGCTTAGATTAAGTGAGTAGAAGATGGACTTCAAGGCAGTGCTCTTTCCTGTATTGGATGGTCCTACTAGCACGGTTATGTCACCCAGCTCCAACTCGGCTTCCCTTATGGGTCCCACGTCCTTAATTATAAGCCGCATTTTTTGAACTATCGAGATCCCGCGCATAGTTATTAACCTTTACCTAGTCGTTGGATGAAACTTATGACTAACTGGTTCTTCCCCCTCTCCTACCGCTTATGCTTTGTACGCGGCAGCGTTTTATGCATGGGAACCAATGAGGGAGGGTGCCCGACCTTTTCTTCGACTTATTCGCGCGGAGGCTCAGGGAGAAGAGCGGTGTCTTCGCGCCGATATTGGCCGACCCGCTCGCGGAGATCATTGGGGAGAGGGTGTGGAGCGCTGTGGATAGGGTTGCGCCGCCGAACGCCTCGGCGGTGGCCGTGGATGGAGGGGTTCAAGCGGCTGGCTTGAGCGATGGCAGGCAGCTCGTGGTGGCTAGGGCGATAGCCATAAGCAGCGCTGGATCAGCCCCCGTGAGGGATGTGGACCTGGACGTGGTTCCCCAGGGAGGCGGGGTTGGGGTGAGCATGATGACTAGGCTGGAGATGAGCGTGGCGGCGAAGGCGGTCAGGGAGGGGGACGTGGATTACGCCTTAATGGACGGCTCTCTCTACGTAAAGATGATGACGCTGATCCACGTCATCGCCCTAGACAAGGTGGCGCCGGGACCGGAGGTAAGGGAGGCGGTCAGGACCTTGGAGTCCATAAAGGACTTCCTCGATGCTTGCAAGGACGCCGGCGCGAGGCCGCTGTTCGTCTCCAAGGACTCCCACCTCAAGATAATCAAGGATTACCTGATCTTCACGGCCCTCCAGAGACTGTTGGCGGGGCACGTGGACGGCGAGGACCTTGAGCTGCTCAGCAGGGGGGCCCAGCTCTACTCCCTGTCCTGGTTACGGAGCGGGAGGCAGAGGCTGGCTGAGATTGCCCGTGAGTATAAGGGGGTTGACGGCGACCTCGTGAGGCTCCTCGTCGAGAAGGAGCTGGATCAGTACCTGGGGGACTCCCTGCTGCTGGACTCCATGGCGAGGAGGGAGGGGGTTAGGCGTGGAGTGTCGAGGCCCATGCTAATAGGCGCGGTCGATGTGTACCTGAAGAGGGCTGGGCTGGACTCCGTGGACTCCCTGGGTAGAGCAATGGAGAGGCGGGCGCGAGAGGCCGGCGCGAGCTTCGATGCAATCACCGCCCTATCCGGGCTCCCCCGCATATTGATGTTCCACGTAAAGGCAGGGGACCAGGACGTTCCCCTCATGGTGGAGACCCCCCTCCATAAATGGAGGTTCCTCAGCGATGAATTGCCTCGGAAGTTGTTCTACGAGTATGACTGGAGAATGGATGCGCAACTGCTCATGTCGCAATACGTTAATCCATTAAATTACAATAGATTATTAATGCTGGCGCACCACTACGCCACGTTCACGGCGGCTCAGTTCCAGGAGTACCTACTCCTAGCCAAGCGGGAGGTAGGGCTGGGCAGCTCCAGGCGGGGAATGATAGGGTTCGGCATGCTGAACGGCTAGGGGTTTTTGAATTGAATGAATTGACGCCGCGGGCAGGCATTGAGCTTAATTACCAAGCTTTCACGCCCCGCCCTCCTCGGGGAGGTAATGGAATTACGGATGCGTCACTCACCCATGAATTGCGTAAGCTCGCTCGGCACCTCGACGCCCCACTTCGTGAACGCGTCTATGATGGACTTTGACCTGCACTCAGCCCTGTCCTCCGCCTTCAATCCCCTACAATAATCGGGGTGATCCGTGACGTGCTCCCAGGCCCACCTAGCCGTTACGGGGAACCTGCCCGCCACCGCGGAGAACATGAGCCACGCCACGAGCCTAATCTCGTGGAAAGCCCCCAACCCCGTCCTCAACGGGAGGAAGGCTAGGAAGAACTCCCTCGCGTTCATTTGAACCCAGATCCTCGACGCGACGGCGTTCCCCAACGCGTACCGCGCGTCCTCTGGCGGCGCCCCCATCCTCTCCAGTGAGAGGTAGTGGGAGAGGCCAGCGTCGCCCACGTCCAGGCCTGGGGGAGCAACCACCCTGAACCACCCCCTCCCGTAATCCACGTACCTCTGGCTCTCCTGCCAGTAAGACGCCACCCTGTGCCGAATCAACTCGTGCGTGCAGGCTCGGGAGCACTCCAGCAGCCAGGAGGCGCCCATGAACTCAAGCACGCTGTGATGCCCATCCCTCAGGAAGGAGCGAATCCTCCTCTCCACCCTCTCCTGGGGAACCCTACTTGAGGGCGGCGCCCCCCTGTAAATCACGTCAGTCATGCCCGCCACGAGATCCTCCGAGCCCCACGAGTCGATTAACTGCACGGAGGGCTTGATTCTCTCCAGAGCCATCATTAAATCAAGCCGCTTCCGGGGGTCTAAAACACGATCACGTCGCTCAAATAGGTATTACATTAATATCTATAGGTCCACACGTGGGTCTATAAGGCAGTCCCGGGTTTAAATAATCCATTCCCCACAGGGATGGCGGGAGCCGTATACTTCCCATCAAGGCCGGGAATGCTTAATAAGTCGCGGCAATCCCATAGCGAGTGCCTAGGTATTATATTGGGATAGATATTGGGGGCACGTTCACAGACATAGTTCTATTCGATTCAACCACCGGCGACGTGAGGGTGCTCAAGGTTCCCAGCACTCCAAGGAGGCCGGAGGAGGCCGTTATAAACGCCCTCAACTCCCTTGGATTAAGGCGCGGGGACGTGGCCATAATAAACCACGCCACAACCGTGGCGACTAATGCCCTCCTCACCCGCAGCGGCTTGCCGCGCGCCGCGCTCATAACAAATGAGGGGTTCAGGGATGTGTTGGAGATAGGAAGGCAGAGGAGGGCCGAGATATATAACCTAAGATTCGCGCGTCCTCCCCCGCTCATACCCAGGAGCAGGCGCTTTACGATTAGGGGGAGGATTCTGGCCGACGGCTCGGTGGCGGAGGACGTGCCGGAGGCGGACTTGAGGAGGGTCAAGAAGAGATTAATGGAGGAGGGGGTGGAGACTGTGGCGGTCTCCCTCCTTAACTCGTATGTGAATCCAGTGCATGAGAGGAAGGTGAGGGATTACATAGGCGATTACGGCGGCTTCGTTTTCCTCTCCTCGGAGGTGGATCCGGAGTATAGGGAGTACGAGAGGACCAGCACCACGGTTGTCAACGCCGTGCTGGCCCCAGTGGTGACCACCTACCTGAGGAGGCTGGAGGAGGGGGTGAGGGGGTTGGCCGCTCCCCTCTACGTAATGGCGTCCAACGGCGGCCTCAACACAGTTGACTACGCGGCGCGGATGCCGATATCAATAATAGAGTCCGGCCCGTCCGCCGGGGTCCTGGCCTCAGGCTTCCTCGCGTCGAGGCTGGGGTTGGAGAACGTCATCACGTTTGACATGGGGGGCACGACGGCCAAGGCGGGCGCCATAGTGGGCGGGAAGCCCGACGTATCCTACGAATTCGAGGCGGCCGGGAGAACCCACAGCGGTCGCTCAATAAAGGGAAGTGGGTACGCCGTTAGGTTCCCCTTCATCGACTTAGCGGAGGTCAGCGCGGGCGGGGGCACCATTGCTTGGATAGACGAGGCTGGTTCCCTGAGGGTCGGCCCGGCGAGCGCCGGAGCGGATCCGGGGCCGGCGGCGTATGGAAGGGGTGGAACTGATCCCACCGTTACTGACGCCAACATAGCGTTGGGTCGATTGAGCGGCGAGTACCTGCTCGGGGGAGCAATGAGGATACGCGGCGAGCTGGCCATTAAGGCACTGGACGAGAGGATAGGGAGGAGGCTGGGCATCGATGCCATCGAGGCCGCCGTGGGCGTGATCCGCTTGATAAATAACTCCATGGCTAGGGCCATATCCATAATAAGCGTGGAGAGGGGGAGGGATCCGCGTGATTTCTCAATGATAGCGTTCGGCGGCGCCGGGCCCGTTCACGCGTGCGACTTGGCGGAGGAGATGGGGATTAAGGAGGTGATAGTGCCGGAGCACCCCGGGCTCTTCTCCGCCTATGGATTGCTGACGGTGGACGTGACGCGGGTCTTCACGGCGTCCGCCCTGGGGAGGAACTTGGAGGAGGTATTCTCCGAGCTCCGCGACAGGGCGGTGGGCGAGATGAAGGCTGAGGGCTTTCACGACGTGGAGCTGGAGGAGTTGGTCGACATGAGGTACAGGGGACAGTCATTCGAGATAACCGTGAACTACCGCGGAGGTGGGACGGGCTTGAGGGAGGCGTTCGAGGCGGAGCACAGGAGGCTGTACGGCTACTTCTCCCCCGACCCCGTGGAGGCTGTTGCGGCCAAGGTGGTTGCCCGCGCAAAGGTCCCCAAGCTGGAGCTGATGAGCCGCGCCAGGCGGGGCGGGGACGCTGAGCCCCGCAGCAGGAGGCGAGCGTACCTGGCCGGCGAGTTCGTGGATGCGCCGATATACGAGAGGGAGAGGCTCCCCCCGGGCTTTCAGGGATCGGGGCCGGCCGTGGTGGAGGGGTACGACTCCACCGTGGTGGTGAACGGGGGCTGGCGGTGGGAGGTGGATGAGTACCTGGACCTGGTGTTGAGGAGGTGACTTGAATGGATAGGTTCACTTCCCAGATAATGAGGAGCTCCCTGTTCTACGCTAGCGAGGAGATGGGGATAGTGCTGAGGAACTCCGCTTACTCGCCGAACATAAAGGAGAGGATGGATCACTCCGCCGCCATATTCGACGCGGAGGGGAGGATGCTGGCCCAGGCGGAGCACATACCGGTCCACCTCGGCTCGCTTCCCTGGGGGCTGAAGAACACTGTGGAGTACATGAGGAGGGAGGGCGTGGAGTTCGAGGAGGGGAGCATGGTGGTCGTGAACAATCCATACATAGCCGGGACGCATTTGAACGACGTCACAGTGATACGCCCCATATACTTCTCCGGCCGCTTGGTGGCGTTCGCCGCCAATAAGGCGCACCACTCCGACGTGGGAGGCAAGGTGCCGGGAAGCATCTCGTTCGACGCGAGGTCCATTTACGAGGAGGGGCTCATAATAAACCCAGTCCTATTGATGAGGAGAAACGAGTTCCAGAGGGACGTGATAAGCCTCTTCGCCTCTAATTCCAGGAATCCCTATGAGAGGATGGGGGACATAAAGGCCCAGGCCGCCGCTAACTTGACGGGGGAGCGTAGGGTGTTGGAGGTGATTGGGAAGTACGGGCTCCAGAGCTTCCTGGAGGCCAACGAGGAGGCCTTCAGGTACGCCGAGACCATGTTCATCAAGAGGCTGGAATCCGTGCCGCGGGGAGCGTATGAGGCCGTGGATTACCTGGAGAAGCCTGGCGGGGGAGACATAAGGCTTGCCGTGAAGGTGGTGATAGGCGAGGACAAGGTGTTGGTCGACTACGAGGGAACGGATCCCCAAGTCCCCATGCCCCTCAACGCAGTGCTGGGAGTCACGATAAGCGGGGTCCACTTCGTGTTCCGCACCCTCTTGGGGGAGGACGTCCCGCTCAACCACGGCGCGTTCAGCAGGCTAGAGGTGAGGGCTCCGGAGGGCTCCGTGCTTAACCCCACCTTCCCAGCCCCCGTGGCTGGAGGCAACGTGGAGACTAGCCAGAGGAACGCCGATCTGCTCTACCTGGCGATGAGCAAGGCGATGCCGAGGGAGGTGCCCGCCGCCGCCGGCGGCTCCATGAATAACGTAATGATGGGGGGAGTCCACGAGGGCAGGACGTGGGCGTTCTACGAGACGATAGGGGTGGGCCTCGGCGGGAGGGACGGCATGGATGGAGTGGATGGGATTCACGCCAACATGACTAACACGATGAATACGCCCATAGAGGAGATAGAGAGGAGTCTCCCTCTGCTGGTAAAGAGGTACGAGTTCCGCCCCAACAGCTCGGGGCCGGGGAGGTTCAGGGGAGGAAGCGGCATAGTTAGGTCATACATGGTGAGGACGGGCAGGGTGACCGTGACTGTCCTGGCCGATAGGGGAAGGCACGGCCCGTGGGGCTTAATGGGGGGAGGGCCCGGCGCCACCACCGAGGTGATAGTGGGCAGGAGGGGGAGGCGCGTTAAGGTTGATACTAAGGTGACGGTGGAGCTGGAGGCGGGGGACTACTTGGAGATAAGGACTGCCGGGGGCGGCGGCTACGGCGACCCCATGCAGAGGGACCCAGAGGCGGTGCGGAGGGACTTGGAGAACGGGTTAATAACGGAGTCGTACGCCAAGAAGCACTACGGGTGGTCCAAGTGAGGGCCAGCAGGGCATTCATAAAGATGCTTGAGGAGTACGGGGTCTCACACGTCTTCGGCCTGCCCGGCGAGACCGCCCTCCCTCTCTACTCCGATATGAGGAAGTCCTCCCTCAAGCACGTGATGGCGAGGGACGAGAGGAACGCCGCCATAATGGCCGATGGGTACGCCAGGACGACGTGGAGGCCGGGAGTCGTGGAGTTGCCGGGAGTCGGGGCGTCCATGGCGCTGCCCGGATTGCTCGAGGCCCGCGCGTCGGGGGTTCCGGTGATAGCCGTCGTGTCCGACGTTCCCCTCGGCAGCGAGCGCAGCAATACATTGACGGAGTACCCCAAGGAGTCCATGTTCCTGGACGCCGCCAAGGAGGTGCTCAAGGCGGAGTCCCCCGCCTCCCTTCCCCGCCTAGTCAGGAGGGCCTTCAGGGTGGCAACCACGGGCTTCCCCGGCCCCGTCGTCCTGGTGGTGCCCAGCGACGTGTGGGAGGGAGACGTCGATGAGGGCGAGGCGTACGCCCAGCCCCGCTTCTCCTCGTTCCCCTCGATTCGATTCAGGCCCAGCGATGATGATATATCCGCCGCGCTCGACTTGATAATGAAGAGCCAGCGCCCCGTCATGATCTGCGGCCAGGGCGTTCTATTCTCCAAGGCCTGGGATGAGGTCGAGGAGCTGAGCTCCCTCATGGGGATGCCCGTCGGCACCACCATATCGGGCAAGGGAGCGGTGTCAGACGATAACCCCCTCTCCATAGGAGTTGTTGGCAGCCGCGGCGGCTCCTCGTTCTCCAACTCAATGGTGGCGGGCGCCGACCTGGTCTTCCTGGTGGGAACCAACGCGGACTCGGTCGACACGTGGGACTGGAGGGTGCCCCCGCGGGGAGGGAGCCAGGCCGTGATTCACCTGGACGTGAGCGAGGCCAATCTGGGCAACATGTATAGAACCGACGTCTTCCTGATGGGCGATGCCAAGCTAACGTTGCGGCGAATGATAGAGCTTGCAAGGGAGAAGGGGCTCAGCAGGAAGAGGATAGACGTGAGGAGCGAGAGGCTGGCCTCGGTCTCCAGCCTTCAACCGGCGGTTGATGAGGGAGGGAGGGGCGTCGACCCGCTTCTGCTAGTTAAGGCGCTGCAGCGGAGCCTGCCCGATGACTGGGTGGTGGCGGTGGATCCGGGGGTGGGGGCCATATACACCTCGGCCTTCATGGAGGTCAGGAAGCCGGGCAGGAGGTTCCTGTACGATTACTCCATAGGCGCCCTGGGCTTCGCGCTTCCCGCCGGCATCGGTGCAAGGCTCGGCGGTCCCAGGGTCCTGGTGATCACCAGCGACGGCAGTTTTGGGTTCAACGCGGGGGAGCTGGAGACAGTGAGGAGGCTGGGCATCGATTTGAAGATTATATTGATAAATAATTCATCCTTCGGGTGGATAAACGCCGCCAGCGCGGCTAGGTACGGCGCGGCTTTGACTGACGAATTCGCCGAGGTCAAGTACGTGGACGTGGCTAGGGCGTATGGATTGGATGCCTTCCTGGCGGTCGGCAACGGCGACTTGGATCAATTAACCTCATTCCTATCCTCCGACGGCCCCGCCTTGATGGAGGTGAGGACGGCCCCTGAGAACGAGTTGTTCCCCCCGGTCCCGGATTGGAGGGAGCCGGCGTCGAGGCTCGGCAAGAGGTACATGGGGGTCTAGAGCCGCCCCGGTCCTTGAAGCGGTTCCTCCCCGGCGGTTCAATGGAGGTCTTCAATCATTTAAGCAAGTGGGGCCCCGGCCGGGATTTGAACCCGGGTTTTCAAGCTGTCTGCCGGCGTCCACAGGCTCGCGTGTTAACCAGGCTACACTACCGGGGCCTTAAATGGAGCTCGGTCCCCGCTCTTTTAAAGCTTTGAGCCGCGGCACTCCATGCGTCCCATATTTGCAAATAGACAGGCAATGCCTCATTATAAATAGCAAGTTAATGCTTAAAAATAGCCAATAGGTGTTTTGTTATGAATAAAGGAGATACGCAGATACTCTCCGCATCCATGATAGGCACGATACTGGAGTGGTACGGGGTGTTTCTCTTCTCGTCCGGCGCCATCTATATCGGGAGGAACTTCCTTCCCAAGACCAGCCCATACTACGCGATAGCGGAGACGCTCCTCATATTCGCCATAGGCTTCCTCTTCCGGCCGGTCGGAGCTGTCGTGTTTGGCCACTACGGGGACAGGATAGGCAGGAAGAACATGCTGATAATAAGCTTAGTGCTATCCGGTCTCTCCACGGGCCTGGTGGGCGTTCTCCCAACGTACGCCCAAATAGGCGCGGCGGCATTGATTCTCCTCGTGGTTCTGCGTCTCATCCTCGGCTTCGCCTTGGGCGGCGAGTGGGGCGGCGCCATGCTTCTCACCCTGGAGAACTTCCAGAGCAGGAGGGGTTTTTGGTCCGCCTTCATTCAATCAACGGTAGGCATAGGCCTCATACTGGGCGCGGCCGCGTTCTACGTGCTGGACGCAGTGCTCCCGCAGAGCCAGATGTTCGCGTACGGCTGGAGAATACCGTACCTCCTCGCCTTCATAATACTGGCGATCGGGATATACATAAGGGAGAGGATTCCCGAGACGCCTCTCTTCGAGGCCGCCCAGAGGGAGAGGAAGATAGTTAGGGTTCCCGCTAAGGAATTGTTCTCTAAGCACTGGCTACCGCTCCTCCTCGGCACGCTTATCACGGGTTCCTCCGGCACGTTCTTCTACGTGGGGGCTGCGCTAATTCCATCCCTGTTCGAGCTGCTTAAGGTGGTCACCCCATCATTCGCCCAGATAGGCGTTATACTGTTCGCGGTGGCCGACATAATATTCGTTTTCATAGGCGGCATGGCGTCCGAGAGGTACGGGAGGAGGGCGATGGTGATAGTGGCCAACCTCATATTCCTCGTCATAGTCTACCCCTCCTTCTACGTAAAGACGGCGGCCGCATTCCTAGCCTTCATGTTCCTCTACGGAGTGGCCCACGGCACCGGCTACGCGCCCCTTGGATCTATGATTTCCGAGATATTCCCAACCAACGTGAGGTACTCCGGGAACTCCATGGCTTACCAGTTCGGCAACGCGTTTGTCGCGGGCCCAGCGTCCTTTGTCTCGCTCTACCTAGGCGCGATAGCGTACCCGCTCTACCCCGTCTACGCCGTCGTATTCAGCTTAATAGCGATAGCCTCCGCCGTGAAGTTCAGGGAGACCAAGGACATATCCCTAATGGAGAGCAGTTAACGCTTCGTGCCCGCTTGACTGGGCTTAAAATCGCTTCTTCCCCCTGCCACCTTATTCACGTATTGAGTCCTTACCCAATTAATCACTTCAGGTATGTTTATCCCCATGGGGCAGACCTCCCTGCACGTGCCGGCGTGCACGCAGAGAACGGCGTGCGGGCCCGCCTTCTCCACGCCATGAATGACCGCGCTCCACATTATTCCCATGGGGCCGGAGTACGGTTGAATGCCCCACTCCCCATCCAGTGCCCTATAGACGGGGCAATGGAAGTGACACCGCCCACACCTAATGCAGAGCAGCGCCTCCCGGAGGACGGGGTGCCTCGCGGCCGCCCGCCTACCGTTATCCACAAGCACCAAGTGGAACTCCCTGGGCCCCTCAGCCGGGCTCACCCTAACCTGCTCCACGTCCCCGGTGGAGGAGGGGCCGGCCACCAGGTTAACGTATGTGGGCGGGTAAAGCCCCGCGTACGCGGCCTGGACGAGGACCTCCATCATTGCGTGGTGAAGCGTGGGCACTATCTTGTCGACCCCAGTAACCGATAAGTGGATGGGGGGAGCCACCGTGGTGAACCTTATGTTTCCCTCATTCTCCACAAGCAGCACGGCCCCTGTGTCCGCAGCCACCGCATTGGCCCCCGTTATGCCCACGTTTGCCTTTATGAACTTCTCCCTGAGGAACTCCCTAGCAGCCCTAGCAATGTCGGCCGGGTCCGGCTTCACGTCTATGCCCAGCTTATCCCTAATGACTTGGGCCGCCCGTTCCCGCGTCATGTGCAGTGACGGTGCTATTATGTGGCTAGGCCGCTCCCCAGCTAGTTGAATCAGGAACTCGCCCAAGTCCGTCTCCCACACCTCGTTCCCGGCCTCCCTCAATGCCTCCCTCAACCCCACCTCGGCGGCCACCATTGACTTACCCATCACCACCACCCTTCCCCGGCCCACGACCCCCTCCACGTACTTCCTGGCCTCCTCAGCCGTGGCGGCCAGGTAAGCCCTCCCGCCCAGGGACTTGACGGCAGTCATCGCCTCATCTATGAATCGATCCATGTCGGCCACCACGGCTTCCTTGGCCCTCCTCAACTCGCGGGCCAGCTCCACCACGTAGGGATACTTCTCCAGCACATTCATGGTCCTCGGCACGTTGTGCTCCACCGCCCTCCCTATTGCAATGCCCCAATCCTCCCTCCTCATGATATCGCCTCGGCCAGATCCACCACCCTAACCCCACTGGGGGCGTTCCTGGATAAGTTGCCCAGGCATATGGGGCACGCCACCACTATGGTCTTCGATAGCCTGCTCAAGTCCCTCGCCCTGGCCGCGGCTATGGAGTTGGATAGGGATGGGTTTATGGACTCCACGGGGCCCCCGCAGCACATCGACGTGGCGACCCCGGTCACGTATGGGTCCTCCCTCCTGGCCACCCCGGCCTCGTTCAGCAGTCTCCTCGGCGCGTCCCTCAGCCCAAGGTAGCGGGAGTACAGGCATGAGTCGTGCACGACTACTCCCCCCTCAACCGCCCCGCTGGGCTTGACTCCCCTGACCAACTCCATGTAATTAACGACATCGGCATCGAGCCGTTGGTACTTGGGCAGCACGTTCTTCAAAAGGTTATGCGTGTGGGGGTCAATTGTTATTACCCTGCGCGCCCTCCCCAACGCCCTCGCCACGACGGCGGAGTACTCCTTGAATGCCTCCTCGAACCCCAACTCGTACAGCAACGCGCCGGAGTACGGCTCCTCCTCGTATAGGTACCCGAACTCAACCCCGCTCCTCCGAAGCAGCCCCGCTATCCTCCTCACCACCCCATTCATTCGCTCCACCTCCGCCTCGTCGGGCTTCGTGAGGGCCCTCATCAATCCCAGAGGCGCCCTCCTGGCAAGCTCCGGCACCCTGGACGCCGCGCCCACTAAGGAGACGAGCTTATTTATGGCCGGCACCAATTGATAAAGGCACGATGTATAGATTATCGTGTCCCCGCCCCTCGGCACTCCAAGCCCCTCCGCCCACCTCGTGCACACGCCCTTATCGACGGGGAGGGGAAGCATGGTGCTCCGCAGGTTGCCGATCAAGATATCGCCCAATGCCCTCAGCCAGCTCTCCACCCCAGTCCCCTCCATTGCCTCTTAATAAGCATAGGCCCTCACGGTTTCGAGCGCCCAGGAGGGGAGGCCAGCTTTAAATGCGTCCGCCCCCGGTTGCGGAGTGCTCACGCTGATACTGGCGGAGGCGGCGTTGGAGGTGGTGAACGGCGAGGTGCTGGACGTCTCCAGGCATAGGTCCGTGATAAGGCGTCTCCCCAATCCCCACAAGCGGGGCAGGCCGGATATAGTTCACCTCTTCCTCTTGACGGCTATGGGCAGCCCCCTCTCCGCCGCTGGCCTCCTCCGAGTGTTGATCCACACCGTCAACGATGAGATAATAATAGTGGATCCCCGCGAGCGTCCGCCGCAGAACTACAATAACTTCATTGGATTGATGCGGCAGTTATTCCGGCTGGGCTCGGTGCCTCCCAGCGGTTCCCCCCTACTCAGGCTGGTGAGGGGCGGGATAGGCGACGCCGTGTCTCTGTCCCGGGCCTCCAGGGTGGTGATGCTTGACGACTCGAGGGGCGTCAAGGTGCCTGCCCGCGACTTGGCGCGCCGTGTTTTATCCCTGGGGGACGTGGCCGTCATAATGGGGGGATTCCCCCACGGCTCCTTCGAGGAGTCCACGTACGCGGTCGTCCAGGAGGCGTATAGGATAGGGGATAGGCCCATGAGGACGCACGAGGTGGCGTGCAGGTTTTTGGCCATGATTGAGTCGGAGCTGGGCTATTATTGAGACCCGCGGAGGCGGGGGGGGGGGATTTAGGCAAATCTTTATATACCGATGTGGCCGGCGATGGGTATGGCTAAACAGGAAGCCGCGCAGGTCCCCTTATTGGACGCTGAGCTGCGTTCCTCGCAATTATTCGGCGTCGCCGCCGCGTTGGTCTCCACGCTCGCCCTTGCTCTATATATAAGGCTGTACTCCGTCTATTTATGGGGCTATTACATAAACGAGTTCGATCCGTATATAAGGTATTACCTGACTCAATTCATGCTTAGCCTCGGCTCCGTGAAGGGCATCGAGTGGTGGTTGAGCGGCGGCTTCATTAATGGTCATCCCTATAAATTCACCAATTTCTGGTACCCCTGGGGCATCAATTGGGCAATTGTTCTATCGCCGGGAGTCTCGTTCACTGGGCTCCTCTCCTACGACTTATTGAAGCACTTCCACGTATCCCTCCTGTACACGGTAATAATGGTGCCGGGAGTAATAAACGCGTTGTCCGTGTTATCCATGTACTACCTCGGATCCAGGATTGGGGGGAAGTACGTGGGGTTATTATCGGCGGTGTTGACGGCCTACTCCATAATATTCACCCAGAGGGGATCGGCTGGGTGGTTCGCCGACTCAACGCTGTTCCAATTCGTTGTTCCCCTCGGCTTTGGGCTATTCATAGACGCGTTGAGGAAGAGGGACTGGATACCGTACGCAGTGCTGGGCGCCGCCGTCAACGGCGCCACGGCGTGGCTCTGGGGCTCCTTCACGTTCATAATGAACGTTTATGGCTTGTTCATGATAGTCATGTTGATATATGGAATATACAGGGCGTATAAAGGCAAGGTAATCAATCTCGGCGTTATGGGAATCGGCGTTAGCTTGGAAAGGATCATATACGTTTACCTAGCCACGTACCTGGGCTTCGTCGCGTTCCTATCCATGACCCCGAGGTACGGCCTCCACGCGCTCCTCACGCTTGGCGCGGGCATGTCCCTCGCAGCGCTCCTCTCCGTGATAGCGCTTCCCGCCCTCCGCCTCACCCGGGCTCAGGTGAGGAAGGTGGCTGGGTACGGCAAGTACGTGATAGCCGTGGCCGCCGCGGCGGTGGTTGTGGCCGCCGCCTTGACGGGCCTGGGCATAATCCACCTGCCGGGCGGGAAGTTCCTTGGCGCGCTGCTGCCGGTGGCCAGGTCCGCCATAGTGCAGAGCGTTGCTGAGCATTCCCCGACGCCCTTCCACAGCTTCTTCCAAACCGTGACCCTCACGCCTCCCTTCGCTG
The DNA here is from genome assembly GCF_055398215.1 of Thermocladium modestius. Classification (NCBI taxonomy): domain Archaea; kingdom Thermoproteati; phylum Thermoproteota; class Thermoprotei; order Thermoproteales; family Thermoproteaceae; genus Thermocladium; species Thermocladium modestius. The sequence continues at coordinate 1,568,116 of NZ_AP043731.1, forward strand.
CGACGGGGATGGCGTTCCTCTTGTCCTCGTTCGACGTGGCTGGCCTATTGATGTCCCTCGCCGCCACCGCCGCCGTCTACTTCGCGTCGTCGGAGGCATGGTTGATAATGCTCCTCGGCTTCTTCTGGTTCCCCCTCACGGCCCTGGGCTTCGTGGTGATGATTAGGTTCCTCATCCAGCGCCGCACGGTGGCCATGCTGGCCCTCGCCGTGTTCATAATCGCCCTCTTCGCCGTGGCGCTGTCGCAGCAAGTGGCTCCTGGGGTGGCCATAGCCGCGGCCCCGCCCCAGATAGTGTCCACCACGTCGCCCGCCGTTCCATCATCGGATTGGTTGGACGCGCTTTACTGGATGCAGATGAACTTGCCTCCCCACGCCTCCGTGGCGTCCTGGTGGGATTACGGGTATTGGACAGCCATAATAGGGAATAAGAGCAGCTTGGCGGATAACTCCACCGTGAATGGGACGCAGATAGCGCAGATAGGGGAGGCATTCGTCACGAGGAACGTCACAAAGTCCCTCGCCATATTGAGGGAGCTCAAGGCTCAGTACGTGGTGGTCTTCATACCGTACAGCGCAGTCGCCGTCCCGGTTTCGTCGCCCATGGCTGCCCTCAGCATAGGATCCACCACTCAACAAAACATAGATGTGTGCGGCTTGATACCGGAGTACCCCACCGGCGGGGACTTCGTGAAGAGCTACTGGATGGCGTTGATATCTGGCCACAGCTCCTCGTACATACTGAACGACTTGCTGGGCACGGCCGACCTCACTCAATTCAACACGGAGATAAACGTGCCCCTCAGCAATTCCACTCTCTACCAACTGCTCTTCAATCTGAACGCCGCCTCCCTCTCTGGTCAATTCACGGGATGCATTAACCAGATAGAGAGTAATTCCCAGTTGAGGGGTAACCAGATATTCCCGATACCGCTGTGGTTCTTCAACACCTGGCCTTACTACACCACCGCCTCGTCGCCCTCCAATCAGGTGGGTATTCACATAAACGTGCAGCTAGAGCCGTTCGCGCAGCAGTACGGCTTCAACATATTGAACTCCCCGCCTGCCGGCGTCAACGCCACTCAATGGTTGGAGGGATTGTATGGCTTGCTGTACTACGGTAACTACCTCTCCCCGCCTCCTGGGTTCCAATTAGTGTACGTCTCCAGGCCGTACGGGTGGGTGTTGGTGTATAAGGTGAATTACTCGGCTCTGAATGAAACCTCCAAACAGTAATTAGATTCCCTTTAATGCCAAATTAAAACTGCCCGGTTCTAATCAATAACTTCCTATTGGCTGGGTCTCGATATTCTTGGGGCTGGATCAACGCGTCATCTTGCTCTCCATTATCTTAACCACGTCCGGCAACGCGATCTCCGCTCTCTCCCTAATCACTAGATCCGCCTCATCATCCAGCTCCGTGGCGGATTCGTTTATTATGGCCACCTTGCCCCCGTGTTTCTTAACTATGAGGGGCAGTTCGTTGGCGGGGGCCACGGCTAGGCTTGTTCCCACGACGAGCAGTAGATCAGCGTTCTTGGCCATATAGAATGCCTTCATGTATTCCCGCCTCGGCACGTCCTCGTTGAATAGAACTATGTTGGGCCTCAGCACGGCGCCGCACTTGGGGCAGATTGGCGTGAACCCGGTCCTCCAACTGCTTATCGCTGTGGTTATGGGGACCACGGCGCCGCACTTGGGGCACGCGGCGGCGTCCAGCCTACCGTGTATTGGAACTACGGCGTTGGAGCCCGCCTTCTCGTGAAGCATGTCCACGTTTTGCGTTATTATGCCGCACAGCCTTCCCATTCTTTCCAGCTCTGCCAGGGCTATGTGTGCGGCGTTGGGCGCGGCGTCCCTCACGTATTGGTATATCTCCATCACGCAGCTCCACACGGCGTCTGGATCTACCTTCATCTCGTCGCCCGTGCAGTTATCCGGGCTCACCCTGCTCCAAAGCCCATTGGCGCCCCTGAAGTCGGGTATCCCACTGGCCGTGCTTATGCCTGCCCCCGTCAATGCCACCGCGCACTTGGCCTCCATTATCATGTCGGCCAGCCTCTCGTGCTGATTGCTCATCTATGATGATTCCGCGTTGTCGCTAATAAATGTTTTTTCGTTTTAATTAGTAGAAATCGCTCTTGATTGCATGGCTAGGATTAATATATATTTAGCAATGCTTAAATAGGTAAAGTAAATAGATGCGCGTGAAGCTATCGGAGAGATACGCGCACTTCGATACCAAGGTACCGGACATATTGTCTTGGGCCAGGGGCGGCGTCATAAACATGGCAGGCGGCATTCCAGATCCATCAACGATACTCCCCGAGATAGTCGACATAGCCATGGAAGTAGTCAAGCAACGCGGCGCCTCCGCGTTTCAGTACGGGGACTCACAGGGATTGCCGGAGCTTCGGGAAGAGATAGTGAGGCTCAAGGGCTTCGGGGATCCAAGCGGCGTGGTGGTAACTGTTGGAAGTCAAGAGGGGCTGGACCTGATTGGAAAGACATTCCTGGGCTCCCATGACGCCGTCGCCGTGGAGGACCCAACGTACTTCGTGGCCCTCCCAGCGTTCAAGACATACGCGTCCCGCGTCGTTCCAATACCTCTAACCGAGGAGGGGCTGGACCTGGATGGGCTGGAGGCAGCGGCTAGGGTCGGGCTTCGACTGCTTTACCTAATGCCCTCCCTCCAAAACCCGACGGGCAGGGTAATGAGCCTGGAGGAGAGGAAGGCAGTGCTGGAGCTGGCGGAGAGGTACGATTTCCAGGTGGTGGAGGACGACCCCTACAGCCCCCTAGCCGTATCGGAGCTCCCCCCAAGCATGGCGAGGCTAGGCGGCGACAGGGTTATTCACCTCTCCACGTTCAGCAAAACAATCGCCCCCGGCCTCAGGATTGGCTTCATAATTACTACCAATGAGGCCGCCTCCGCCCTAGCCAACGTGAAGAGCGCGACCACCATATCCACGCCCCCCATCACGCAATTGATAGCCGCCGAATTCCTGAGGCGGGGATTGATGGTTAAATCCGTTGAGAGGGCTAGGCGGCTTTACTGGGAGAAGCTGGCAGCCGCCTCCGAGGCCCTCAAGGCCTCCGGCGTTTCCTTCCAGGAACCGGTTGGCGGCTTCTTCATTTGGTTGAATGCCGGGGTGGACACGGAGGAATTGCTCCGCGCCGCGTTGAGGCTGGGAGTGGCCTTCATGCCGGGCCGCTTCTTCTCCGTCTCCGGCGGCTTCACCACTTGGCTGCGCATGAGCGTGTCTCAGACCACGGTCGGGGAGGCAAGAAGGGGAGTCAAGCTTTTGATTGAGGCGATTGAGTCGATCAAGAAATAGATTCGAGGCCTCCTTGTTCACAGATAGATATAAAAACTTTTCTTATTATCTATCCCCTATGTCATTACTTGCATTCATGCCTGAAATAATAGCTGCCCTAGCGGTGGCCCTCGCGGCCGTTCTAGTGATTTTGCTGTTGAGGCAGAGAGGGCAGAGGCAAGCCCCAAAGCAGCAATCCAAGGCACAAACGCCCCAGCAATCCAAGGCGAACCAGCAGAGGTCCCCTCAATCCCCTCCCCCCTCTCCATCATCAACGCCTCCACCCAAGCAGGGACTCCAAGCGGCGAGGCCAGCGGGCGATGTAAGGCCCATTCCCCCTCCTCCCCCTCCTCCCCCGCCCGATTCCCTGGGTAGGCTGGAGTCGCAGGTGAGCGAGCTGTGGTCCGCCTTGAAGGAGTTGAGCGAGAAGTTGGAGGAGGTGCGGGAGGAGGTGCGGGGGATGTCTAAGTCCCACATAGAGTATGCCTACGCGCAGGTGGGTTACATTCCATCCTCGCTGGATGAGTTGAGGGAGTTGTTGTCCCTGGATGGCATAGCAATAGTGGCCGGCGGCTCCGTGGTGGAGAGCAGCGGCTCTGTGGACAGCGGCTCGGCTGGGTTGCTGGATCAATTGGGGGCGAGCGTCTTGATGAGGGTCAGGAACGGGGTGTATGAGTACTTGATAAAGTTGAAGGATGAAAGGATACTGGTGATCTCTTCATCCAAGTATTACGATGAGAATTCAATTAACTTGTTGAAGACAATAGTAGAGCAGTACGGTGAGTACTCATCGCGTTGACCATCATTGATGCAGTGCGTGGAACTTCTCGTCACTGATCGGACCGTCCCCGTCTCAACACTGAGCTGGTCTCTTGAGGAAGCTATTTAAACTATTCGTTGATTCGCCGATCCATGCCGTTGGATCTAAACGAGCGCCCCATCCTGGTCTTCTGGGAAACCACAAAGGCCTGCCCCCTCTCCTGTAGGCATTGCAGGGCTAACGCCATATTGAAGCCGCTTCCCGGGGAATTGACCACCCAGGAGGGGCATCGCTTGATAGAGGACGTGGCCAGCTTCGGGAGGCCCTACCCCATAATAGTGTTCACGGGCGGCGACCCCCTCATGAGGAGCGATATATTCGAGCTGATAGGCCACGCCAGGGACCTGGGGGTGCCCACTGCATTGTCGCCGGCGGTATCATCGTCTATAAACGACGAGAACCTAGCCGAGATAAAGAGGCTGGGGGTCTCCAGCGTCTCCATAAGCCTGGACGGCGCATCGCCGACCACGCACGAGTTCGTGAGGAGAGTGGAGGGGCACTTCGAGAGGACGCTGGCCGCCATGAAGATGCTGAGGGAATTCGGCATACCGTTTCAAGTCAACTCGACGGTCATGAAGATGAACGTCGAGGAGCTCCCCCTCCTCTTCAAGTTGGTGAGGGACAGCGGGGCGAACGCGTGGGAGGTCTTCTTCCTCATACACGTGGGCCGCGGAACCGGGCTGGAGTCCCTTGATCCGGCGGAGGCGGAGGATGTGGTTAACTTCCTATACGATGCCTCGAAGTTCGGCGTGCAGGTGAGGACCGTGGAGGCGCCGTTCCATAGAAGGGCGGTTCTTCAGCGGTACGCCGTTGAGTCGGGTAAGGTAAGGGCTGAGATAAGTCTCGGCCCGCTCTACAAGCAATTGAGGCGCGGCCTGGAGGAGTTGGTGGGAGAACCACCTGGCCCGCCGGCCAAGCCCCAATTCGCCAGGACCAGGGATGGGAATGGCATAATATTCATTGGCTATGATGGGACGGTCAGCCCAAGCGGCTTCCTGCCCCTCTCCCTGGGCAACGTTAGGAAGGAGGGCCTCGTAAAGATATACAGGGATAACCCCGTGTTGAGGGCGATAAGGAGAGCTGAGTTCGGGGGCAGGTGCGGCTCGTGTGAGTATAGGTTCATGTGCGGCGGCTCCAGGTCCAGGGCATTCGTGGAGAACGGGGACCCGTTGGGGGAGGATCCTCTCTGCCCCTACGTCCCCGGCTCGCTCAACGTGCTAGGACCCCTCGGCGTGGAGTAGGGGAAGGTGTTATCCGTCCACTTGAGACGCACAGTGTGGACCGGATAGGCGGGTGTTACCTTAAAGGTTTAAATTGAAGGAGGGAAGTCCCCTCATTATGAAGGAATTACCACAGGAATTCAGCGGCATATATGAGGTAAGGAATGGAGTACCCGTATTCAAGGCTTACCTGGCCGGGGAGTGGGTGCAGGCAAGCGAGGTGCAGGACGTGCGCAGCCCCATAGATGGGAGCCTGCTGGCCAAGGTGCCGCGGCTGGACTTCCAAGCCATAGACGCCGCGCTTCAACGCATGCATGATGAGGGCAGGTTCGACATAAGGGACACGCCGGGCGAGAAGAGACTGGAGATCTACCATAAGGCGGCGGACCTCCTCCTTAAGTTCAAGGATTACTTCGTGGACGTGTTGGTGTTGAATAATGGAAAGACATACCCGGCCGCCGAGGGCGAGGTCAAGGCGGCGGCTGAGAGACTCAGAGTAGCCGACCTGGACGTGAGGAAGATATACGGAGAGTACGTTCCAGGTGATTGGAGCACGGAGACCCTGGAGGCGGAGGCCGTCATAAAGAGGGAGCCGCTGGGCGTGGTGCTGGCGATAACCCCCTTCAACTACCCTCTATTCGATGTGGCCAATAAGGTGGTGTACTCAACGGTGGCCGGCAACGCCATAATGGTGAAGCCCGCCTCCTCCACCCCCATAATAGCCCTAATGTTCGCCAAGGTGCTGGAGATGGCCGGCTTCCCCCGCCGAGCCCTCTCCATAATAACGCTCCCCGGCTCCCAGATGAGTAGGGCCGTCTCAGATCCGCGGGTGTCCGTGGTGTCCCTGACGGGCAGCACCGAGGCCGGGCTGGAGGTCATTAAAGCGGGCGGGATTAAGCAGTACATAATGGAGCTGGGCGGCGGCGATCCAGCAATAGTTCTATCTGATGCCGACATAGGCTCCGCCGCGTCGAAGATAGTTACCGGGATCACCAGCTATGCGGGCCAGCGTTGTGACTCCATAAAGTTCATATTCGCGGAGCCCCCGGTATACGATGAGTTGAAGCGGAGGATAGTGGAGGAGCTGAGCAAGGTGAGGGTGGGGGATCCAAGGGAGAGCGGCGTGACCATGGGCCCCCTAATAGATGAGGCCACCGCGGAGGAGGTAGTGAAGGCGGCGCAGGACGCTGTGTCCAAGGGCGGTAAGATCCTGCATGGGGGAACCAGGAGGGGGAACTACATAGAGCCGACGCTGGTTGAGGTGAGCAAGGACGTGCTCCCCAGCCTCTATCTCTACAAGAAGGAGGTGTTCGCCTCCATTGCGGCCATAACTGAGGTGAACAGCATAGATGAGGCCATTCGCCTATCCAACGGCCGCAGTTATGGACTGGACGCAGCCATATTCGGGGAGGACATCAACAAGATACGGAAATTAATGAGGCTGCTTGAGGTGGGGGCCATATACATAAACGACTACCCGAAGCACGGCATAGGCTACTTCCCGTTCGGCGGCAGGAAGGACTCAGGAGTGGGAAGGGAGGGCGTGGGCTACACGATAGAGTCAGTAACGGCGTATAAGAGCATAGTCTATAACTACAAGGGCAAGGGCATCTGGGAGTACATGTAACTCACTCAAGCACTGTTATCGACATGTCGTCCTCATACGATATCGTGCAAATGAACTCCGCCTCATCTCTCCCGGCGTTCTCGATGGAGTGCGGCTCCCCCGGCCCCGTGAAGAAGAAATCGCCCGGCCCCAAAACCCTTTCCTCCTCGTTTATCCTGACCCTCAACGCGCCTCTCAATATTACGACCGCCTCCGTGTATTTATGCTTGTGCAGCGGCATCCTGCCGCCGGGCTCCACCGTGAATCTCCTCACGGCGTACTTTGATGAACCATTCTCCTTTGTTATCAACCATTGAATGCGGAACCCGCGGGTTCCCCTTATGGTGGACCCCACGTCGCTGCTCGGCACGTCCCTTATCGAACCAAACAGCATGCATTAGCACTTAGGCCCGGGTTTTAAAGGCTCCTCCCAATCATTCCCCGAGCAGTTTTTCAGCGAAAATCCGCCCCTTCCCCCCATTTCTGATTTTACGATAGGATAACATTGGTGGACCGGCCGGGATTTGAACCCGGGATCTCCCGCATGCCAAGCGGATATCCTTCCAGGCTAGACTACCGGCCCTAAACCTCCCATTTTAGGCTCATTTTTTAAGGTTTTTCCTAGCACTTATCCAGCATGTGGGGAACCAGCGTCGAATCCATTGTCTTCCTTATCACGTATCCCCTGCACTTAATCGCCTCCAGGGGGCTCCCGGCCCCCCTAATGTACTCGCCCTCCTCATCGTAGAGAACAGCCACTGCCCCTGACATCAATGCGCCGGCGAAGTCCTCCGCGAAGTTATCGCCGACGTGCATCACGACGTCCGGCTCCCGGCCCTCTGCCAACATTGTGACGGCCGTGTCGAATATGTAGGGATGAGGCTTGGCGTAGCCCACCTCGTCGGCGAAGACGCCGTAATCTATGTACTTCTCAAGCCCGAACCTGTTCAGCACGGCCCTGGACGCCTTGCCTGGCCAAAACACCACATTGGACACAAGCCCGACCCGCCACCCCTCCTCCTTGAATATGGCCAATGCCTCCGAGGCGCCCTCTATGGGCGACATGTTGACGCTGTTGATCACCGTGTCCGAAATCACGTTGAGCAGATCGGATATGTATCTATCGCTGGGCCTTATGCCGTACTTCTTGGCCACCTTCATTAGGAGCTGCCTAACGTTCTCCGCGGGCGGGGACAGCGCCATACTGCTGGTTCGAGCCGCCTTCACCTCCCTCTCAACGGCCAAGTAGAACTCAAGCACTGCATTATACGAGACCTCGTAGCCCAACTTATTGAAGTACTTGGCAACGTTGCTCGCCACCTCGCTCCTCAATTTATCCGTGTACCTTATCAATGTATTATATACATCGAACGTCACAATGCGGATGGACATAAGGTACTTACTCGTTTCAAGTTAAAAAACCTTGCTATTTAAATTGAAACACCCCATTCAAGGAATCCAGCAGCAATGATCGGTTGAAAACCTTATAGAATGGGGAAGCTAATAGCGTTACCAATAATTGGACACGCAATTCATCCAACCATAAGACAGCCCCCGCCCTGAGACGTGAATATCATGTATTATTTAACCAGTTTATTGTTTCCCTTATATGAAAGGCTTGGACTGGTTCTGCCACTGATTCTGGGGGCTTGGTGGTCTACACGCCGGGCCCCCGCCTCATTAATGGTGGGATACGCGTGTCTTGCCGTGATGTTTCTCCTTTTAAATCTTGCTCCTCCGCCTATCGCTATCACCGCCGGCTTATCAGTTATTTATAGAGGTCGGCAATAGGCGAGCGCATGGATCCGGAGTTCGCGGAGCTGGTTATGGAGGCTCAGTACGATTTTCCAATAGTGGATAGGCCCTTCGAGGAGTTGGGTAAGAGGCTGGGTAAGAGCGAGTCCTGGGTAATGGATGCTCTCTCCAAGGCTAAGGAGAGGAATCAGTTGAGGAGGATAGGAGCGTTGACTAACTATAAGGCACGGAAGCAAATAGCGGCGTTAGTGGGCCTCCGGGTTCCCCTGGATAGGGTGGATAGGGTGGCGTCTGCCATAAACCTGGATAAGACGGTTACGCATAACTTCCTGAGGGATCATCCCAGGTACAGCATTTGGTACGTGACCAAGGCCCCCACCACCGCCGAGCTGGAATCCAAGGTAAGGAAGATAGTGGATGAGTTCTCCATAGAGGACCACGTTATACTCTACGCGGAGCGGACCTATAAGATAGATGTTAAGTTCGATGTGTTGAGGGGGGTCTCCCGGGCCAAGATGAGGATAATACCGGAGACTGTTCCAACGATAGAGGACACGGGCCTGCCCAGGCAGTTCTTCGACTCCATAAGGTCGATAAAGATAGTGGAGAGGCCATTCGATGAGGCGGCGGCCATCGTTGACATGCCCGTCGGCAAGCTGGTGGATCTGCTGAGCGACTTGAGGCAGCGCGGCGTGGTTCGGGATTTCTATGCAATGTTCGACCCGGATGCGGTGGGCATAAGAGAGAACTCAATGGTTGTGTTCAACGCCACCGATGCCCAATGCGAGGGCGCGGCATTAATAGATGAGTCGACCCACGTGGTGAAGAGGATACCGGTCCCGGGTAAGTGGGATTATAATTGCTACTTCATGATTCACGCCGCCAGCAAGGAGATACTGGAGGAAACGGTAAGGAAGAGGCTGGGCGAGTTGGGCGTGGGGGAGTACAGGTTGGTCTACAGCCTACGTAATCTGCTGTATGACATGGGCAAGAGAATCGAGGGCTAGTCCAGCCTGGTCCGTTTAAGTAATGAAGAGGAAGGCGTTGAATTAATGGCTGCGGCGGAAGCACGCTCAATACTCGTGCTTCTTTGGGGCCCTCCCGGTTACCTTAAGCGAGATCTGGGCCGCCGCCAGCCTGGCCGCTGGAACCCTGTAGGGCGATGCGCTAAAGTAATTGAGCCCGTCGCCCACGGCAGATCCAAGTATCTCTATCGACTTGGGGTCTCCCCCATGCTCCCCGCATATGCCTATCTCGATGTCCTTCTTCGCGTTCCTGGCTAGCTCTATTGCCATCTTCATCAGCTTCGCCACCCCTCCGGCATCTATGGTGGTGAAGGGATCGTAGGGAAGCAAGCCAAGCTCCAGGTACTTGCTCATGAACTTGTTCTCCACGTCGTCCCTGCTGAAGCTGAACACTGCCTGGGTCAAGTCATTTGTTCCGAAGCTCATGAAATCCACCCGCCTCGCCACCTCGTCGGCGGTCAAGCACGCCCTGACGGTCTCCATCATGGTTCCCACCTTGAATTCAATGGATCGCCCGCTGGCCTTGAATGTCTCCTCGGCTGTGGGCTTCACGACGTTGCTCACGACGTAATCCAATTCCTTGGCCTCGGCCACTTGGGGAATCATTATCTGAACCCTAACGTCTCTCCCCATCTTGGCCAGCTCCACCCCGGCCTCCAGTATGGCCCTCACCTGCGCCCTATATATGTCAGGGAAGGTTATTCCAAGCCTAACTCCCCTGTGCCCCATCATCGGGTTAGCCTCCATTAATGCCCTAACCCTGGCCAGCATCCTCTCCTTCTCCTTATCCGGGGCTCCCCTCGCCCTGGCCCTCTCCACCTCGCTTATCAACTCGTCGAGGCTGGGGAGGAACTCGTGGAGGGGCGGGTCGAATAGCCTTATCGTGACCGGCAACCCCTCCATTACTCCCAGTATCTCCATGAAGTCTTGCCTCAGCATTGGGATTAACTCGTCCAGCAGCGACTTCCTCTCCTCCTCGCTCTCCGCCAGTATTATGCGCCTGAACAGCTCCAGTCGTCCCGGCGCCCTGAACATCCTCTCCGTCCTGAGAAGCCCTATCCCCCTCGCCCCGAACTTCCTGGCTATCGATGCATCCTCCGGCGTGTCCGCGTTGGCCCTTATGCCGTATATGGACACGGAGTCCGCCAGGTCTAGGAACTCGAAGAACTCCCTGGGCAGCTTGGGCTCCACCGTTCCAACCTTCCCCGCGTAAACGTTGCCGCTGAAGCCATCTATGGTGATCCAATCCCCCTCCCTCAGGACGGAGTCGCCGACTCGCATCTCCTTCCTGGAGTAATCCATGCGTATCTCCTCCGCCCCCACCACGGCCGGCTTCCCAATGGCTCTGGCCACCACGGCCGCGTGGCTCGTCATGCCTCCCCTGCTGGTCAGTATGCCCACCGCCGCGTAGAAGCCGTGCACATCATCTGGCTTGGTCTCCTCCCTGGCCAGTATCACCTTCTCTCCCTTCCTGGCCCACTCAACGGCGGAGTCAGGGTCGAACACGATCCTTCCGCTCACCGCTCCCGGGGATGATGGGAGGCCCTTGGCGAGGGGTTTCGGGGCGTTCGCCTCGTCTATTCGTGGGTAGAGCATTTGAGTTATGTGGTCCGGCTTCACCCTCATCACGGCCTCCTCCCTCGTTAACACGCCCTCCTTGTACATATCCATGCTTGTCTTCACCATCGCTATCGGTCCCATCTTGGCATTCCTGGTTTGGAGGAACCAGAGCTTTCCCTTCTCTATGGTGAATTCCACGTCCTGCACCTCCTTCTTATGCCTCTCAAGCATCTTGGAGTACTTATACAGCTCATCATAGACCTCCGGCATGTCCTCCTTAAGCTTCGATATTGGCCTGGGCGTGCGGATCCCCGCCACCACGTCCTCTCCCTGGGCGTACGGCAGGTACTCGCCGTACAGCTCGTTCTCTCCCGTGGATGGGTTCCTCGTGAACAGCACGCCAGTGGCTGATCTCCAATCGGCGTTGCCGAACACCATCGACACTATGGCCACCGCGGTGCAATCAGCTATGTCGGGAGTTATCCTATTGGCCTCCCTGTAGAACTTCGCCCTGGGGGAGTTCCATGACTTGAAGACGGCATCTATGGCCAGCTCCAACTGCTTCCAGGGGTCCTCCACCAAGTACCCAACATCAGCCTTGTATATGGCCTTGTACTCCTCTATCAATTCCTTTAATCCCTCCACCGGTATCTCGGGGTCCTCCTTAACTCCATACTTGGCTTTAATCTTGTTCAACGATTCATTGAATCTCTCCTCCTTTATTCCGAGCACTATCTTTCCAAACATGGAGAGGAACCTCCTGTAGGCGTCAAGCGCGGCGTGCTCGCTGTTTATGTACTTGGCTAGGCCCTTCACTGTTTCATCGTTCAACCCTAAATTCAGCACCGTATCCATCATGCCCGGCATGGAGACCGCCGCGCCCGACCTGACGCTGACCAGCAGTGGGTTGGCGGGGTCCCCGAACCTCCTTCCCATCTTCTCCTCAATTCTATGCATGCCCGTCCTCACCTCCTCCATCAATCCATCCGGCAGCTTATTGTCCCTGTAATACTTCTTGCACGCTTGAGTGGTTATCACCAGGCCATAAGGAACGGGGAGGCCCAGCTTGGTCATCATGACCAGGCCGGATGCCTTGCCTCCCAGCAGCTTCACGTCATCTGGATTAGCCTCATCGAACATGTATGTATACTTCATGTGTTTATTGGAATAAATGAGGTAAATAAGCTTTAAGCATTAGATAGATTAAGGCATGCCAAACGACGCGGTGGTGGCGCGACGCGCATGCCCAGGGCGTTGGATCGCCCCCGCGACTCCCCATCCAAGGACCCGCTCCTCGGCTTCTGAATCTACCTCGCCTGCGCATTCGCCGTGAGGGGAGTCATGCCTCAATCAAGTGATTTTCCTTTTCCATTTTTGGCTGCGATCGATGGGGCTCCGCGCATTCCGTGCATGCACGCGTTGAATCAAGCATTCCTTGCTCCCTCGTTTACCTGCTCAAGCGTTCTGAATCTGGTCTCCACGCCGGCTAGGTACCACGTCAATGCGGCAGCGAAACCCAGTCCCCATAATCCGGCGTTGTAGATTATATATTCATTTATTGTGAAGCCAGCCGTGAAGAAGATAGACGCCATGTATATGACATAGGCCGAGGCCCTAACAGCCGCAATCCCAATGGATCTGGTCCTGGTCGGAAATAGTTCCGGTTCAAGCACAACCCTAGCGGCCCAGCCCAGCTCTCCGAATACGCCGTTGATCAGCAGCAGTAGCAGGAAGGTCATTAAGTTGCTAGGCATGAGCAGCAATTGAGGTATGAATAACATCATCGTTATGAATCCCCCCAGGTAAGCCATTAAGGTAAACGATTTGACGCCGATCCTCCTAAGCATTATTATGCCTACCGCGCCGCCCACGGCCTCTCCCAGGTTATATAAGAACACTATCCATGATGTTAACCTCGGAAATAAGTAGGGTCCCATTACCAAGGCCAGTAGAGCGTAGGTAAGCACGATTGTTATTGCCATGGATGCAAGGACGAATATCCTCAGCCTTAGGCTGCTTGAACCAATTAAGTTGTTTTTCCTGCTTGACCTGAACAGCATCCAGCGGTAGGATTCCGGTATCATAAATCTAGTCAACAGCATTATGGCTAGGGCCACCCCTATGGTCGCGCCGTAGAATTCCCTCTGTAGGTTAATTGACATGCTAGTTACCAAGGCCAAGACGGCGGCCACTGCCGCGCCTATGTTAGCCGAGTTGGTCACACCAATGAGCACCTCCTCCCTCCTTCTTGTCGGCATCATCTCGGCCAGATAGGCCAATGCGGTGGGCTCCTCTCCTCCTAGGCCAAACTCGGCCATCGCTATTCCAGCCATTAATCCATACACGTTGTTGGCGGATAATATGAGCAATGCACCAATGCCGTAGAGCGCGAGCGTCACCATGAAGGTATACTTCCTGCCATACGAGTCCGAGAGCTTGCCTACCGCTAGATTACCCGCAGTTAATGCGGTCGGCGCCGATAGTAGGACGTATTCAACCATGTCTTGCGGCACGAAGGGCCATCGAGTGGTCAGGGGCGCCAGCGCCAGCAGGAAGCCCCATAGGAACATTCCCAGAGATATCGATATTATTGCCATCCATTGATTAATGCCCAATCCGCCGGCGTCCAGCGACTCCAGTTCTTCCCAGCCCGGCCTTTCGTTATTATTCATAGGTTATTTATGTCAAATAAATAATTTATAAGCATTGCAGCACAGCCCAATGCATATGGATCGCGGCGGCCCACGGGATTAATTTCGAAAATGAGATGAATACAGGCCTTGATGAAATGACGACGAGCCTCGCCCTTAAGGGCGGGGGAGGGGGTCAGGTTGAATGTAATGGAGAAATGACATAGGTTGGGTTCATATCGATGCAGGAAAACGCCCGCCAACTGAAACGCCCGTTGGAAAATGTTTTTAATTCGGGGAGCCCGTCTTTCGCCCGATAAATCATGTTCGACACCTCTCTGGTAAAGCAAAAGATGGACGTGCATCCAAGGCCAACAATATGGAGCATAAATGCACTCGAGAAGGAGGGCTTGGCCAAGGTATCGAAACTCCCCATAACCATAAAGATATTGCTTGAGAACATGTTGCGGAACTATGATGGAAAGGTCGTGACGGAGGAGGACGTGATGGCGGTGGCCAACTGGAGCCCCAGCGGCTCCGATAAGGAGCTCCCATACAAGCCGGCCCGCGTCATAATGCAAGACTTCACCGGAGTTCCATTGGTGGCCGACTTGGCTGCAATGCGGGACGCGGTGAAGAGGCTGGGCTCGGATCCCGGTCGAGTCAATCCAATAGTCCCCTCGGAGCTCGTCATAGATCACTCGGTTCAGGTTGATTACTTCGGCACGGGATACGCGCTCGACATGAACATGGAGAAGGAAATGGAGCGCAACAGGGAGAGATACATGTTCCTGAAGTGGGCTCAATCCGCCTTCAATAATATGCGGATAGTGCCGCCTGGGCGCGGCATAATTCACCAGGTAAATATGGAGTACCTGGCCAGGGTCGTGTTCGTCTCCGACACCGGCTCGGGGCCAATTGCTTATCCGGACACGGTAATAGGAACGGATTCGCATACTACCATGATAAGCGGCATAGGGGTTCTGGGTTGGGGAGTGGGCGGGATCGAGGCGGAGGCAGTGATGCTGGGCCAGCCCCACTACATACAGGTTCCCCAAGTGGTTGGAGTGAAGTTGACGGGAGAGTTGCAGGAGGGAGTCACCGCCACGGACTTGGCGCTCACCATAACGGAGCTCCTAAGGAAGAGGGGAGTGGTCGGCAAGATAGTTGAGTTCTACGGTCCCGGCTTGAAGTACCTGCCCACTTGGGATAGGGCAACTGTGGCGAACATGGCTCCCGAGTACGGGGCAACCACGGGATACTTCCCTGTGGATGAGGATACCATGAAGTACTTGGCGCTCACGGGCAGGGATGAGGCGTCCCTCAAGCTGGTGGAGCAGTACCTCAAGGTGCAGGGAATGTTCCACACAGGAGATGAGGAGCCCAATTATAGCGAGGTGATTGAGGTGAACTTGGATAAGGTAGAGCCATCCATAGCGGGTCCAAGGAATCCCGAGGAGAGAATACCGTTGAAGAAGGCGAAGCAGGCCATGACTGAGTTGATACTATCGTTCAGCAAGGAGAAGAAGGAGGTTCCGGTCGAGATAAACGGCACCACGTCGACGCTGACCCATGGGTCCCTTATAATAGCCGCCATAACCAGTTGCACCAACACGTCGAATCCCACGGTGATGCTGGGGGCGGGCTTGGTTGCAAAGAAGGCGGTGGAGAGGGGCCTCAGGGCGCGGCCCTACGTCAAGACTAGCCTGGCGCCGGGCTCCACCGTGGTTACCGAGTACCTGAAGAACTCTGGCCTACTGCCTTACCTAGAGGCCTTGAACTTCCACGTGACGGGGTACGGTTGCACCGTGTGCATTGGGAACACGGGTCCAATACCGGAGCCCGTTGCCAAGGCCGTGAGGGATGGGAATCTCTACGCCACCGCTGTTCTTAGCGGCAATAGGAACTTCGAGGGCAGGATACATCCATTGGCCAGGGGCGCGTTCCTGGCCTCCCCAATGCTTGTAGTGGTGTACGCTTTGGCGGGGAGAATGGATATAGACCTCTATAACGAGCCCATAGGCATCGATCCCAACGGTCGTCCCGTCTATATGAGGGATATATGGCCAACCATGGCTGAGATAAAGGAGGCCATACAGAATGCCCTAGTCCCCGAGCTGTTCAAGGAGAAGTACTCAGACGTATTCAGGGGCAATCAATTGTGGGAGCAATTGAAAGCACCCAGCGGTGAGCTGTATGCTTGGGATCCATCGTCCACCTACATACGGAAGCCGCCCTTCTTCGACGACGTGTCGCTGGAGCCCAGTAAGGTTAGCAGCATAAAGGGCGCCCGCGTCCTCTTGTTGTTGGGGGATAGGATAACCACGGATCACATATCGCCCGCCAACGCCATACCAATCGATAGCCCAGCCGGCAAGTACTTGCTGGCCAATGGAGTGAAGCCTGAGGACTTCAACACATATGGTTCCAGGAGGGGCAATCACGAGGTAATGATGAGGGGTGGGTTCAGCAACGTGAGGCTGCGCAACCTGTTGGTGGATAGGGAGGGCGGTTGGACCGTGTATCTTCCAACGGGGGAGGTGATGAGCGTCTACGATGCGGCCATGAAGTATAAGGAACAGGGGATTCCCCTCATAATACTGGCTGGAAAGCAGTACGGCACCGGCAGCTCCAGGGATTGGGCGGCCAAGGCGACTTACTTGCTGGGGGTGAAGGCAGTGATAGCGGAGAGCTTCGAACGCATACACAGGAGCAATTTGGTTGACATGGGCGTCCTGCCGCTTCAATTCAAGGATGGTCAAGGATGGAAGTCGCTCGGCTTGACCGGTAAGGAGGTCTTCGACATACTTGGAATAGAGGACATATCGCCCCATAAGGAGTTGACGGTAAGGGCGACGGGACCCGATGGTAAGGTAATCGAGTTCAACGTGATTGCCAGGCTCGACACGGAGGTGGAGGTCGAGTATTACCGCCATGGCGGCATACTGCCCTTCGTGATGAGAAAGATAATAAGCTCTTCTTGAGAGATCGTCGAAATCGGAGGGCAATATTTATATTTTTAATAGACAATAGTCGATAGTGCACAACATAGATAAGGGCATAGTGGATGACATAGCGGCCCGAATAGCGGGCGAAATAGTTCTCTCCGAGTCCCCGGGGAAGGCCATGAGGAAGTGGCGCGAGTACTTCGGCTTGTCCCAGATAGAATTGGCTGTGAGACTAAACACGACGCCGAGCGTGATAAGCGATTATGAGTCGGGCCGCCGTAAGTCGCCGGGGGCTAGGTTTTTGAAGAAATTCGTGGACGCCGTCCTCGGCATAGAGCTGGAGAGGGGCGGTTACAAGATACAATTGCTGATCCAGCAACTATCCCTGGGCGAGAAGTACTGGCTCGCAGTGATAGACATGCGGGATTTCTACTCCCCCATACCCTTCGATACGTTCCTGAGGAGCATAAGGGGAACCGTTATAGTGCCCCCGCCGGTCGACTACATGGACGTGCATGGATACACGGTGGTGGATAGCATTAAGTTGATACTGGATGTTCCATCCCATGAATACTTCAAGCTATACGGAACCACGACGCAGCGCGCCGCCATATTCATCAACGTGAAGTACGGCCGTTCCCCTCTAATAGCGCTGAAGTCCATGATGGCGTTCGCCAACTTCAGGCCATCGGTCATTATACTCCACAACGTCGAGAGGCCTGATTACTTGGGAATAGAGATAGCTAGGAAGGAGAGGGTGCCCCTCGCCATAACAAACATGCCGATGGATGAAATGCTGGAGCAATTGAGGGGTCTAGGCAAGAAAGAGGAGGGCTAGCGACCCACGCCGCTTTTGCTCCCCGGTCCATGAGCTGAACGACTCAGCCGTTGGCTTTCCAATCACTCCTCATCAAAGGGAACCCACATCACAGCGACAATGCCCTATACATCCTTAGCCAAGTGTACAGGCTCTCCCCGCCCGCCACCAGCTTCTCTCTCATGGCCTTATAGGCAGTTATGTATCCCCTATGCACTAGGTAGGCGTAGAACGCGTTCATTTTAGCCCTAACCACGTTGGGCTTATCGGAGTTGCTGGAGAGAATCGTTATGTTATACGCGTACTTCTCCATCAATTCCTTATCGGCCCTGGACCACTTCTGGTACAGCCTCTCCAGGCTTAGGAGGAACTCGTCTATATATTGCTTATAATTATCCTTCACGTTTCTCTCCAACAATGTGCCGACCCTGTTTTTCCAATCCACTTCGCTCATGGAAATTCAATTATCCGGCGGCACTTTATAAAGGTTATTGAAAATGTTGACGAGCTACCGGTCGCCGTTGCGGATAACAAGCCTAAGTCTGGTCTCCAGCCTCCTCCTCCAGATGGGGTCCCCCGTCACCCTCAGCATCACTAAGTGAAATAAGAGGTCCACCGCTATTCCGGCGTCGCTGGGCCTTCCAAGCACGTACCTAGCGAGACCCGCCTCGCTCAGCCCGCTTCTAACCAACTCGATCAATGCATGGCTGGGCCGTCCCCGCATGTATTGCGCATAATGCGTGGTGGCCAGCACCGAATTGATTTGAGGCTCGCCGCCCCTCAGCAGATCCAGGTAGGGCTTTCCACAAGGCAATCCAGCCAACTTATCGGCTACCGAGGAGGGGTCCCCTCCATTGGCCGCCGCCTCAAGCGCCTCCTCCATCAACTCATTGGTTTCCTCCAGGCACTCCATCACGGGAATCCCAGCCCGCAGCAATTAAGCATTAACGGCATGATGCTGAAGCGGAGCGGGACAAAAAATGATCAAAAAGCAAGCCTCGCTCCTTCTAGGGGCTGGGGTGTGTTTTCAGGTCATGTTTTGTTTGGGTTTTTTTGTTTCTTGCTGGTCGACTCTCTGAGGATGGGGGGCTGGGGCCGACTACCCCAGCAATACCAGTAGGGGAGGGGGCCGAGTAGCGCCAAGGGGGCGTAACCCCCACCCCCAGACCCCGGGAACCCCCCTCAAGGGCGGGGAAGGGGTCAGACGCGCCTATTATTTTGCTTGATGGCAATCGGCTCATCAAAATTCGCCTCGTGTGGCCGCATAAGAGTTATGCTTAAAAATCGGATGAGGATGGTTACGCGAATAGTATGATAAGTCGAAATAAATGGAGGAGTGCATTAATGATTTCCGCGCTGGCCGTTTTGGCCGCCGCCATGTTGGTTAGCGCCAGTTCAAATGCAACTGCCTCCTCTACCACCGCCTCCAGCAGCGGTGAGAAACTAATTGGAGCTGGCCTGGCCTTCGGGTTGGCAGCCGGGGGGGCCGGCGTTGGAATGGGGACTGCCGGAGCCGCCATAGTATCAGCATCCCTTGAGAAGAGGGATATGGTGATGTTCCTGTTGGTGCTGGCATTCGTTGAGACCATAGCCATATACGGCATAGTCATTGCCATCCTAATAATGTCGCATCCATAACTCGGCTAACAATGCAAAAATTAAGTAAAATAATGTTTCATCCTGCGGCAAACTGCCTACAACAAATTAATCGATGTTTGTGGAGGAAGGATGAGGTCGTTCCTTGGGAAGGGAGGGGGGTCCTACCTTGATCCCGCCGTCCCCGCTTTCCGTGCTTAGAGGCAAAAAATATTTATTATGGGTATGAGGAAGCAAATCTATGGTTTTAGCGAACGATGGTTTTGATGTTGTTTTGACAACAGATAGATCCATGATGAGTAACTATCACGGCAAGGAATTCCTGGGCTTCCTATCCACCGGTCCCATATTTGTCACGCTTGGGCCCTTCTCCTTCCTCTCTGAGAAGTTCCATGAGTGGCTTGCAGAGCCTAAGGTGAAGACGGATAAGTTGGGCAGGCCCGTGCAGGCTCCCTATGGCATGAGGAAGGTGGAGGCGGCGTTGATAGATGCCGGAATAAGGGCTGCCATAATAGACCCAGATCACGTCGACAAGTACCTGAATAGGGCGAAGGTGTTGATGTTGAGTCACCATGATTACTTCGGCTTGAATCCCCCCTCCTCTACTTGGGCCGTTATAGTTGGGAAGGAGCCCCTCAATGCATTGACTTTCAAGAAATTCATGATGAGAATAAAGCCGAAGATAGATGAGGCAAAGGCTAAGAATGGTTTGAAGGTATTCGTCGGCGGTCCCTCCGCATGGCAGTGGCTTTACTTCCCGGAGTTGATGAATTACTTCGGAATAGATATGGTGTTCGACGGCGAGGCGGAGAAGTTGGTTGTAGACATGGTTGAGAGAGCCATTAATGGGGAGCCTATTCCCAAGTACCTATACGTGGGCAGGAGGGACGTGCCCAGCGTTGATGAGATATCCACAATAAAGGGAGCCAGCGTGAATGGATTAATAGAGATAGGAAGGGGTTGCCCACGCGGCTGCTCGTTCTGCTCAGTTACCCTACGACCCATGCGTTGGTATCCCCTCAGCAAGATAGAGGAGGAGTTGAAGGTCAACGTCAGGAACGGCGTCGTTAATGGGCTGATACACTCAGATGATGTTCCCCTATATGGTTCCGACTCCATAGAGCCAGACATGGATAAATTGATCGCCCTTCACAAACTGGTTAAATCCTATTACAAGACTATTGCCTGGAGCCATACAACGTTGGGAGGCTTCCTGTATGGGGAGACGAAGTACAAGATGGGGACCAGGCTGGCGGAGATAATAGAGGACGAGAACCAGGACTGGTGGGGAGCCGAGGTGGGCCTCGAGACCGGCTCTAGGCGGCTGGCAAAGATGATAATGCCAGGCAAGGCTGCTCCCTATAAGATAGAGGATTGGTGGACCGTGGTAACAGAGGGCCTCTCCGTAATGCATGAGGTGAAGCTGATACCCGCCGTTACCATGATAATAGGACTGCCCGGAGAGACGCCGGACGACGTCATGGAAACCATAGAATTAGTGGATAGGATGAGACCCTACAGGAGCTTGCTGGTCCCGCTATTCTACGTCCCAATGAATCACGTGCGGAGCGATAAGGGCGGTTGGCTTTATAAGTACAACTTGCTCCCGGAGCACATAGAGTTATTGAAGGCGGTCTTCCACCACAGCATATACTGGGCGAAGGATATAGTGAACAAGTTCTACCTAAAGGGAGCCATGAATGCCCCCGTGAGAGCCGCGGTTAATTACTTCATCAATTACGTGGATAAGAGGGTCAGCAAGCTGGAGGATCAACTGGATGAGATAGTGGAGAACATGAGCAAGCAGAGAAGCGAGACAAAGATGACCCCCGTCAAGCTAATAAACGAGATAGAGTCCTCCGCTAGCAAATGATGAGCTACGGGTCTTTGTGGATGCAGTGACGAGCAAATTAACGCACTGATGTCCTTGTGTTTCTCAATGAAGTATCGCCAGTGAATGGAATGTAGCCCTCAAGGCATCGGGGAACCCCTCGAGGCTGAAGGTCGGGGCTGGTTCCTTTTCCTAGTTAGGTTTTTAAACAAGGGTTTAAATCAACCTATCGTTGAGGACAATGCCTAGAAGAAAGGATTCCTTAGAGGGAGAAGAGGAAGGGGAGTTGCAGGACGAGACTACTGGTGAGGATGGAAGCGCGGTTGTGGAGGAGCAGTCGTCCGGGTCGTCAACTGAGGAGGCCATAGATGTGGAGGAGATAGATGGCGTGGGTAAGGTAACTGCGCAGAAGCTGCGGGAGGCCGGCTTCATGAGTGCTAGGGACGTTGCCTACGCTAGCATAAGGGATTTGCTTGGGGTAGTTGGAAGCGAGGATAGGGCGAAGCAAATAATTCAGTCAGCGCAGAGGTTGATAGGGCTGAAGTCATTTGTAACGGCCTTCGAGGTTTACGAGAACAGGAGGAGCGTTAAGTACATATCCACGGGCGTCAAGGCATTGGATGAGCTGCTGGGGGGCGGCATAGAGACCCGTGCCATAACGGAGCTCGTCGGCGAGTTCGGGGTCGGCAAGACGCAGTTGTGCCATCAATTGGCCGTCATGGTTCAATTACCGGAGGATAAGGGCGGGTTGAGGGGCAAGGCGTTGTATGTCGATACGGAGAACACGTTCAGGCCGGAGAGGGTGGTTCAAATAGCCAAGTACAGGGGACTGGATCCGCAGGAGGCGCTTCGCAACATATTGTACGCACGCGCCTATAACAGCGATCACCAGATGATAATAGTGGACGAGGCCAAGAAGATAATAGACTCTGAGGGGATAAGATTAATAGTGATAGACTCTCTGGTGGCTCACTTCAGGGCGGAGTATCCAGGCAGGGAGAACTTGGCCGAGAGGCAACAGAAACTGAATCACTTCATTGGGCAGCTGCTCAGGATAGCGGATCTATACAATATAGCCGTCGTGTTCACCAACCAAGTAATAGCGCAGCCCGACGTCTTCTTCGGCAATCCCCAAAAGCCGGCTGGGGGTAACGTGGTCGCGCATGGAGCGACTTATAGGCTTTGGCTGAGGAAGAGCAAGGAGAACACCAGGATAGCTAAGATATTCGACTCGCCCATGCATCCGGAGAAGGAGGCGCTTTTCCGCATAGCGGAGGAGGGGCTTCTGGATTAAGGGCGAAAAGTATTTCTCAGACCCTGACCCTCAAATCATCCATTCATGAATGAAGTAGGTCATCACGTGAGGCATAGATTCGTGGAGGCCCTTTTTAAATTAACAAGCGAATCCAACACTGTTTTCTCGATTGAGTCGATACTGAATGAGTCATTACTCGACGAGGAGGAGGTCATGTCCGTGCTGAATACCTTGGGAAGCGAGGCATCGAGGATTGGAAATTATTGGAAATTGACGGTTCCCCGCCTCTTCGCCGCGCTGGAGCTGGATCCATCGTGCATCGGCAATTTGATCGACTCCATTGATTGGAGGGAGTTTGAGGGATTGGTGGCCTTCATACTGGGCCGCTGGGGCTATAGGACCATGAATAACGTGAGGCTGCGGCTCGGAGGTCAGCTGATGGAGATAGACGTGGTGGGGATAAAGGGTGACCGGGTCGTTTTGGTGGAGGCAAAGAGGTGGAGGAGGAATGCCATGAAGGGAGTCGTGGAGGCGCATTTAAGGAAAGCCGAGGCGATGCGGAATGATTGGATGAAGGTAGCCAGGAAGCTTGGCCTACCCCTCAGCGAGGCCCGCATCTATCCCGTGGTGGTGTCGTGGAAGAGGGAGGAGGGAAGCTTCGCACTGCCCGTCGTTGACATAACTTCTCTAAACGGATTGGCGTCAGCCCTCGATTCAACGCCCGATGCATTGCCGAGCCTCCGCGCCTCCATGAACAGTCTAGACCTGTGAGGGAGCGCGTCAATTATTTAGTTCAGGTTTGGGGAGGGGATGGTCATCTACACGACTCGTCGTATCTGCCCTCCATTAGCCTCCATGGTTGCCTCTGTGCGGAAAATTTTTAACTGCTTATTGTATGGCTCGTTGAGGGTAGATGAGCTCGATAGACCCGAGGACCTTCTACGGGAATCCGCCGCAGGGCAAGCCATTCTATGTCAGGTTCGTGGTGCCGCCCGAGTTGGCGGAGAAGGCGTACGAGGTGCTCAGCCTAGCTAAGCAGAGCGGTAAAATAAAGAAGGGAAGCAATGAGGCCACCAAGATGATAGAGAGGGGAATGGCAAGGCTGGTCCTAATAGCCGAGGACGTGGATCCGCCCGAGATAGTGGCCCACCTGCCCCTACTGTGCGAGGAGAGGGGCGTGCCCTACGTATATGTTCCAAGCAAGGAAAAGCTCGGCAAGTCGGCTGGAATAGAGGCCACGGCGGCGGCCGCTGTAATAATAGAGCCGGGGCAAGCTTCCCAGCAATTGGATGACTTGATAACTCAATTGAATGATGTCAGGGCCAAGGCGGGCTTGAACCCAGTTCAGCCACAGCAGAGACAGGAGGAGCAGCCGCGCAGGCAGAGGCGGTGATAGATGTCCGCCGAGGAGAAGTTAAGTCCCTATGAGGATGCCTCGGCCGCCGTCGTAGTGCAGATACTGGATAGGACGGGAATTGCTGGGGAGGTCAGCACGGTTAGGGTTAAGATACTTGAGGGCAGGGATAAGGGCAGGGTAATAGCAAGGAATATAAAGGGTCCCGTGAGGGTTGGCGACATACTCATGCTGAAGGAGACTGAACGCGAAGCGCGCAAGCTGTCCGCCAAATAAATGCATGCTTCCTTTAATGTTAATGAAAATAACAATTATTTCAAATCAATTATAGCTTCCCCATTGGAGGCGCTCGCGGGGGCTCTCGTGGGGGAGGCGAAAATCTTTTAAATGAGTGAATTGTTTTAGCCATGGGGGTATAGTAAGGCATGTCCGATGAGGGAATAATCGGAGATAAGCAGGACGATGTGGAGAGCCTGCTCTCATCCCTTTTGGGAACAAATGAAGAGGTAACTGAGGAGATAGCCAAGGAGCAAGCCACGGTAAGGATAAGGGCGGAGAAGCGTAGGAGTCATTACGTCACCGTGATAGATATAGACAGCAGCGACATAAGGAAGCTCGAAATAGATGAATTAACAAAGGAGCTTAAGAAACGGTTGGCCGCGGGGGGCACCATAAAGGATAATAGAATAGAGATACAGGGAGATCATAGATATAAGGTAAGGGAGATATTGAAGGAATTCGGCTTCAAGCCTGAGAACATATTCATCGACGAGAACGTGATAGTGGTAGAGAAGAAGTGAGTTACCTGGAGAGGGACTTGGACGCGGACCTTGCAAGCGTATCCCCTGATAATGCGAGGGAGATATGCCTGAAGATCCTTGACTCGGCGTCACAGCTTCTGGGCCTTGGCATTAGGGTTAGGGAGCCGCGGGATGCCTGGCTCGTCATGGGGCGAATAATAGAGCTCAGCAATGAATACGTGCTGGCACGTTTCTTGGCTGAGGCGTTGGAGTTGGATAACATGATGGACGTGAATCCGTTGATCAAGGACATGGCTGTGAGGGATTTCCTTGTTTGCGCTGAGAAGACCAGGATGATGGTGCTGGAAATGGCGCGGCGCGGGAAGAGCTGGATAGAGATAGCCCGTGAACTGGAGGGAACGGTTAATAAGGAGGAACGCGGTTCATAGTCTCATGAAGGAGGCCCAGCTCTATAGGAGCTTAGGAGGTGGGGTGGTGCAGTGCACTGCCTGCCCGAGGAGGTGCAAGGTATCGCCCGGTCTCTGGGGCGCGTGCGGCATTAGGTGGAACATAGATGGGAAGCTTTATTTGATGAATTACGGCCGCATAATCGCCGCCCACATAGATCCAATAGAGAAGAAACCACTGTTTCACTTTAATCCGGGCAGCGCGGTTTTTTCAATAGCGACCACGGGTTGTTCCTGGTTTTGTCAATACTGCCAGAACTCCGACATAAGCCAGAGAAGGAGGGTGGAGGGGTTTGAGGTGACGCCTCAATTGTTGGTGGATTTGGCGTCCGCCTATGGGGCGCATGGCTTTGCCTATACCTATAATGAGCCGACTATATTCATTGAATTCGCGAGGGACGTGGGGCTCCTAGCCCATGAGAAGGGCCTCTTCAATTCGTTCGTGAGCAATGGGTACATGACGGATGAGGCGATAGAGGTTGCCTCTCAGTTCTTAGATGCCGTGACGGTGGATCTCAAGGGCAACGCAAATGAGTCCTTTCTAAGGCGATTCGTTGGGGTTCCCAGCCCGGAGCCCATATTTGAGTCGATTAAGGCCCTCAAGGAGCGGGGGATTCATGTGGAGATAACCGACTTAGTGGTGCCTGGGGTGGGGGATGATTTGGGAGATGCCAGGCGGGTCTCCCGGTGGATAGTGGATGAGTTGGGGCCTGAGACGCCGGTTCACTTCCTCCGGTTCCACCCGGATTACAAGATGATGAACGTGCCTCCGACGCCTGTGGAGACATTGGAGAAGCATGCTAAGGTAGCCATTGATGAGGGTTTGAAGTATGTCTATATAGGAAACGTGCCTGGACATGAGCTGGAGAACACCAGGTGCCCAAGCTGTGGCAGGGTGATCGTGCGCAGGTGGGGCTTCAGGATCTTGGAGTGGAATATAGAGAATGGAAAATGTAAGTACTGCGGCGCGGCAATAAACATTAAGGGCGAGCTGAAGCCGACGTGGCGGGAGGATAGGTTTGTTCAAGTGCCGATACATCTGTTCTCCAACTACACTGAAGTTAAGTTGAGCGACGTGAAGGGGATGAGGATTATTGGGGAGGAGGCCTAATCCAGCCCAACCCCCGCCTCCTCCAGTCTCCTGAGGAATAACGCGTTGCCGGCCACCTCGTCCTCCCTAAACCCAACGCTTCCCAACAGCCTCCTGGTGCTGGAGCAATCGTACCGCACCCCAGCGTACTTGGCCAGTCTCCTAACGCTGCCGGGCAGCGCCAGCATGGCAAGCCGGGCGGGCATGGGTACAGCAATGCGGCGACTGCCCAATGCCGCCGCCATTATGCTTATGAACGATTCCACGGGCACCGGCTCGCACTCTGTGAGGTACATGTAGAGCCCCCTCGGTTTGGCCCGTATCAATGCATCCACGGCCGCTGCCAAATCAACAGCGCTTACCGCGCTGACCCTCACCCCTATCTTGGGTATGAATCCAACCTTGGCCGCCCTATACATGAGTCCCCACTCGCTGTGGGCAGCATACCTGCCGTAAACCAGTGTTGGCCTGAGCACAGCAAATGGATACCCACCCCGCCCAGCCTCCTCGAAAACGACCCTCTCCCCCTCGCACTTGGTCTCCTCGAATTCATTGCTTGGCCGAGCGCCTTCGCAGTGACGCTCTTCCTCCCTCACTAAGCTACCCCGGGGCCCCAACGCGTTGGACGCGCTTATGTGTATCAACGTGCCCCCGCTTCCCGCCTTAGCCATCGCGCTCGCTATGGATCTTGGCACATCGACGTGGGCCATCCTCAGGTTCCCGCTTAATGCCCCCACAGCATTCACTACGGCATCCGCGCTCGAGACCAGGTCAACTAATTCATCCTTGACTGGATCCACCTTGATCAATCTAGCCCTGCCCTCCAGAATAGAGGCGTACACCTTCTTTACCGGAGTGAGGCTTCTGTAAGTAACCGTTACATCGCTTGACTCCGATAGCTTAATTGCGATATGGGTCGCTATGAAGCCCAATCCAAATATTAACGTCCTCACGGAGGGACTGGAGCTTTAGTGGAAATTATAAATAATGCCTAGGCACGCGGTCCACGGCGGGTAGGGTCACTCATTGGAGCTGGGCCGTTGCCTTGGTCTTGAAGTCATCCGGTGTGACCGGTAAGTCCCCTGTGGGCGGTATTTCTCCGCGCTCGCGGAGGACCTGCCTTGTGAGTAACCAGAAGATCAAAGCGAGGCTGCCCCTGCCCTTGTTGTTGCATGGTATCATGAGGTCAATATAGCTCGGCTCGTTGTCCGTGTCCACAAGTCCTATGACGGGTATTCCGGCTTGAGCCGCCTCCGTTAGGGATTGAATATCTGTTTTCGGGTCCGTCACCACCAGAAGCTCCGCGTCCATGTAATTATCCAGGGATGGATTAGTGAACGAGCCCGGTATGAACCTGCCCGCCACTGCCTTGCATCCTATGAATTTACACGTCATCTCTATGGGCTTGAACCCATACGGCTTAGCCGAGTGAATCACTATCTTAGATGATTCGTATCTGGTAATCATTTTCGCCGCGGTTCTTATCCTCTCATCTATTTTCTTCAAGTTAAATATCCTGAGGCCATCTGGTCTAACTGAGAATATGAAGCCGCGCTTTATCAAGTAGTTATTGGATATCTTGGCGCCCAGCCTGACTCCGGCCGCCATGTACTTCTCTATGGGAACCAACAGCTCCTCTCCGCCGCTCTGTTCCTCCTTCTTATCGCTCATTACGCCATGAATAGGTGGACTGTATTTAAATTTTGCCGCTGTCAAATTGAATTTGAATCCCCGGCTCCTGGCATAAAATTAATAAACAGCTAGATTCTCCGAATCTCCATGGTAATGTTGGATGTGCTGTCCAACGCATTGATAACCATAAGGAACGCGGAGTTCAGGGGCTATAGCAAGGTAGTGGTGTGGCCCTCATCAAAGTTGGTGGGCAATGTATTGCGCATAATGCAGAAGTACGGCTATGTGGGGGAGGTGGAGTTCATAGATGATGGCCGCGGCGGCAAATACGTGGTTAACCTATTGGGGCGCATAAACTCCATAGGGCCGGTGAAGCCGCGGTTCTTCATTGATAGCAGGGACATACCGGCGTGGGAGGAGAAATACCTACCAGCCCGGCAGATAGGTCTTCTATTCCTATCTACGTCGCATGGAGTGCTCTCCCACGTGGACGCCAAGGAGCAGGGCCTCGGCGGTGTCCTCCTGGCTTACGTCTACTAATAGAAAGAAATTCCGCGTCGCTGTACTGCCCACTCCATCATTGATGTAATGATGTATGCCCCACCCATCTTGATTCCATTATTGATGGAGAATTAATCGCTTAAGCGATTTTAAAGCCGGAAGAGCCCCGGCCGGGATTTGAACCCGGGACCTCCTCATTTCTTGGAAAGGCCCCTTACCAGTGAGGCGCTCTGACCAGGCTGAGCTACCGGGGCCTTAGATCGCGCCAACCACCACCGCTTTTAAGGATTGCGAAGCCGCTGCCCGTGAATCTACACCCTCATATCCCTCACGTCTGGGAAATCGCTCTCGAAGAATTCCCAATTACCCCGAGCCCCCTCCTCCCTCCTCTTCCGCTCAATGCTCCTCAGCTCCACGCGCCGTATCTTTCCGCTGATGGTCTTGGGCAACTCATCCACGAACTCTATTATTCTGGGCCTCTTATAGGGCGCTATGTTCTTCTTAGAAAAAAGAAATATATCGCGGGCCAATTCCCTGCTGGGCGAGTAGCCTGGCCTCAATATTATGAATGCCTTGGGCAGCGATCCCTTCAGTGGATCCGGCGATGGAACGACGGCCGACTCAGCCACGGCTGGATGCTTCAATAACTCGCTCTCCACTTCGAACGGGCTTACCCTGTAATCGCTTGATTTGAACACGTCGTCGGCCCTCCCCACGAAGAAGAAGTAGCCATCTCCATCCATGAAGGCTACGTCGCCCGTCCAGTAAAGCCCTAGCCTGAAAACCTCCTCGTTTCTCTTATTATCGTCGTGGTAGCCCGTCATCACGCCGATGGGCCTGGGCTCCATTTTCACGGTTATGTGTCCATCCACTCCAGGCCTGGCCTGGGCTCCATCCTCATCAACCAGCACAATATCGTATCCAGGCGCTGGCTTGCCCATGCTGCCCGGCTTCACCATCATGCCGGGAAAGTTGCCTATTAAGAGCGTGGTCTCCGTTTGCCCGTATCCATCCCTGATCGTTATCCCCGCCCCCCTCCTTACCCTCTCTATGACCTCCGGGTTCAGGGGCTCTCCCGCGCTCGTGGCTCCTTTTAGGGATGAGAAGTCGTACTTGGATAGATCCTCTAGAAGCACCATCCTCCACACGGTAGGCGGGGCGCATATGGTGTTCACCTCGTACTCATCCACGGCCATCAATTGCCTCGCCGCGTTGAACTTTCCCTGCTCGTATACGAACGACGCTGCTTCAGCGTTCAGGGGCGCAAAGAACGTGGACCAAGCCCACTTAGCCCATCCGGGCGACGATATGTTGTAGTGAAGGTAGCCCGGCCTCGTTCCCGTCCAGTACATGGTTGTCAAATGCCCCACAGGATACGATGCATACGTGTGGCGAGCTATCTTGGGCTTAGCCGTGGTTCCTGACGTGAAGTAGAGGAGCAGCGGGTCGTGGATAGCATCAGTCGTGAAGTCCGGCCTATAGTTCTCCGGCTTCCCCTCATATACATCCCCTAGATCCAGCCATCCCCTTCTGGCCTCCGTGGATATGAATGCCTTGACCGTGGTCAATCTATCCCTTACGCTATCCACCCTATCGGCTACGGTGGAATCCGCTATTATGGCCTTTATGTTTGCCCTCTTGGTTCTATCCTCCACGTCGCTTGGCGTGAGGAGAGTGGTGGCGGGCGATATCGTACCCCCTATTTTCATAATGGCTAGAAACGAGATGAATAGCTCAGGTTTATTGCCCATCATAACCATGATCACGTCGCCACGCCCAAGCCCCAGCTCCCTTAATCCATTAGCCATGGAGTTGGACAGAGCCCTTAATTTACCGTAGGTGAATACCTTCTTATCCTTGGAGTCAAGCAATTCATCATTGATCCAGACAAGAGCGGGTCGTCCGGCATCCCTGGAGTCGAAGTAATCCAATGCCCAATTGAAATTGCGGACGCTGGGCCAGCGGAATTTTCTCCTGGCCTCCTCATAGTTTTCTTCTTTTAACAATATATCACGCGATTCTATAAATACTTCAAGTTCACTTCGCTCCATAATATTAAAACTAATTCATGCTTTTAAGCATTATCCTTCCCAATATTTGTCCAGTGGAGACCAGGGAGAGGCATTTAATTGCCCTCTCCGATGCGGTAAGCAATGGGCAGGTACTTATTCCTGGTGACCGCCGTCCCAAGCGGGCCCCCCGCGGAGGTACGGGGAAGGTTGATGAGCGAATTAAGGGCGGCCGGCCTTCGAGTAATCAATGTGAGGGTGGGCCGTCACCACTTGGAGATAGATGCGAGATCCGATGATGCTGGGACCGACGCCGCGCGGCTGAGGGCCGCGCTTGGCGGTGATGTGGAGGTGGTGAATTTGGACGGCGAGGAGGCAGTGACAGACCCGTTCCGCCGCTTTGTCGCGCTCTTCAACTCAGAGAGGTTCTGGGAGGCCCATGAAGTGCTGGAGCGAGTTTGGCGAATTGACAGGAATGAATTGATCCAGGGATTAATAGTGCTGGCGGCGGCCTTCGCCAAGCTGCAGGAGGGATCGGAGGTGGGCTTCCATAGATTGGCCAGAAGATCCATGGAGCTTCTATGGAGTGAGCAACGCATTGGATGCGTGGATTTAGGCGACGTCAAGTCCGGCATAGCCAATGCCATTAAATCGAGGAGTCCCTTTAAAATTGAATGTAAAAATTGATTTGTGTTTCCGGATTTAACGCCGGATTACGCCTTTATCGGGTCTGATTTGACGCCGTACTTTGCCTTCCACTGCTCGAATATCTGCTTCTCTTCCGGCGTCAGCTCCCTGTTGAACCTGTACCATTGCTTCGACTTCGCCTCCTCCGGGGCCTCGCTTGTCTTCCACATGCAGTTCACGGGGCACACCTTGATGCACTCGAAGGAGTCTGGGCATGCCTCCCATATTAGCCTCGCCTTACCATTCTCGTCCAGCTCCAAGGCATTGTAGGGACAGACGGACACGCATGCGCCGCAGCCGATGCAGATGTCCATATCTATTACTATCCTCTCGTATTTTGCCAGATCTTGACCGGTTGGTGCGGACATAGTTGGTCAAATGGGGAAGGGCTTCCCCGTTAATAACAATTTCCTCGTGTACTCCTCACTTGGATCTAACGTGCACAGTCCAAGAACCGCCTCCTTGATTGAATGCAGCTAAAGCTTGACGGGCCCGGTGGGATTTGAACCCACGGCCTACGGGTGTCTCCCGATTCGGTGGTTAAGAGCCTCGGCCTCCATGCCAGGACCGCCGCTCCACCATGCTGAGCTACGGGCCCTCGATGGGTTGGAGAGCCATGCCTTTTTAAGGTTTTCGAGCCCCCTCCTCCATCAATGCCTTCATCACCTCGGTCCCGATTGCCTTGGCTAATGGAACGGGCACGGCCTCCCCTACCTGATTGAATTGTTCATCCTTGCTTCCATGAAATACGTGGGAGTCGGGGAACCCCATCAGCCTCGCCTGCTCCCTCACAGTGAGCACGCGGTCCTCCAGGGGATGTATGAACCTCACGCTCCCCATCACGGTTGGCGCCACCTTATTGATGCTCAGCCTAACGAAGTTTGAGTGCAGGTGCTTTGCGCCCCTGAACTTATACAGGGAGGAGCCGCTCGGCACCCCGGGTATCCTCCTCATCTTGCTGCTGCTAACCGTGACGGTCTCATGATTAGGGAAGCCGGAGTCCGGGGGAGGCAATCCCTCCAGCGCCTCGCCGACGGTAATCATCCTGCCGTGCCTGGGAGGATTTATCCTTATATTGGAAATAAAGACTCGCCGCCTAACGCTGGGCGTCCCGAAGTCCTCAGCATGCAGCACGTTGAAGAAGACGGGGTACCCAATCCGCTCGAACTCCCTCCTCAACGCGCTCTCCAGTCCCCCCTCCATTATGGCCGCCACGTTCTCCATCACGAATACTACTGGCCGTAGCTCGCCTACCAACCGTATGAAGTTAAGGGTTAGCTGCCCCAGTTCATCAACGTAAAGCCTATCCAGGGGTTCCCTCATCCTGTTCGGGTTGGCCGTTGTGAACGCCTCGCATGGGGGTCCTCCAATAACTACATCCACGTCCCCCACGTACCTGGCCACGTCGCGGCCGGAGATCTCCCTTACATCTCGGGGCAGCGTGACGGCGTTTGGGAAGTTGGAGCTAAAGGTTCTGGCCGCGCTCCAATCCGCCTCCAGCCCCAGCAACACATCGAACCCCGCCTCCCTGAACCCCTCGCTGAACCCGCCGCCTCCGGCAAATAGATCCACTACCCGCGGCCTCACTCCTCGGTCACGCTGAAGTTGCCTTCATATAATACATCTATCAGCTCCTCGAAGAAGTTGCCCCGCGGCTTTAGGATGGTAACGTCGTTTCCCTCCATGAACGCGAAAGCCACGTTCCTCAGGCCGTAATCGCTTGCCACCCGCCTCCGGTAAAAATCCCCAGCCTCCGGCCTGTAGGGGGTCTCTATCACCACTAGCTTGGGCGTGCCCACATACGTCCGCAGCAACTTATTGAACACGGCAAGCCAGGGGCAGAGAAACATTATTCCCCTCCTATTCTCCGAGAACAGCATGTAAGTGGCGCCGCACCTAATCGATTTATTGAACGCGTACTCCCCATGAATGCCTATCCTGCCCCTCAGCTCTCGACTCATTGAGTCCTTAATTTTAATCAACTCCCGCCTCAACTCCATTGGGTCCAGGAGGGGATTCAAGACGGGCTCCTCCCCATCCCCCAGCCTAGCCACGTCCCCTATGAACTCTGCATCCAACGCCTTGAGGGGATCCACTCCGTATATCGCGGTCATGAATGCCCTATTGGGGCGCATGTTCCACGCCGCCACCTCCGCGAGCGCCATGTCCAGCGGGCTATCCACGTACTTCGCCAAAACATCGCTGGCCCTGAGGGGCTTTGGCGCGGTCGTCCGCATCAGGAATGGTATTAGGTACTCCGGTATGAATAATAAATTCTTGGAGGCGTGCATCAATACTCCCGCCCTCAATAGATCGGTCATGCTGCAGTCCCGCCTAGCCATTAATAACTGCATCCTTAGATTTACCTCACTAGCCTGGGCCTTCATGTAGTGCCACAACAAGCCCAGCGCGTCCTCCGGTACTCCCAAATCATCCAGTCTCCTCCTAACCAAGCCTTCAATTAATCCGTGCCTTCCCTCCAATTCCTTCAGCTTTATCGTCTTCTTCTCCTCGTCCAATGATAATTCCTTCCTGTACCTATCAAATAGCGTCTTATAGCCGTTACCGTACCTCAACGAATAATCCATCTCCAGGGCCTCCTCATCCGCCGCCTTCAATGCTTGATATTGGGCCTCCGCGTCCTCCGCGTCCTCATAACTCATTGAGCAATGCCAAACGAACCGGACTTAATAATGCTTTTCCTAATCCATAACTAACCTCTCCCAGCCCCTCGGAGTGGGCTTGCTCGCATTAAGTCAAGCAACGCCATGGACCTAGCGCTCGATGGCGTTCAGCTCCACGCGTCCTTCTCCTCCTTAACTCCGTTAAGGTAAAAATTTAATAAGAGATTTCGTGCCGTGTTTCGCATGCCGTTCAGCCACACCAAGGACGTCGGTCCAGCCGGTAGGTTTGGGGCTAGGTATGGAGTTGGCATAAGGCGCCGAGTTGTTCAGATAGAGGTTAAACAGAAGGGGAGGCATAGGTGCCCTAGGTGTAAGTCTGTCACCAGGATGAAGAGGATAGCCCTTGGCATATGGCAGTGTCCCAAGTGCGGCTTCACGTTTGCCGGAGGCGCGTGGGCTCCTCAAACCATCATGGGGAAGACGGTGGCTCCCGAGGAATTGAAGAACGTTGAGAACCTCAAGGCGCAGTGGAAGGTTAAGAATAAGAAGTGATGATGATCCTCATAACGACGTCGAGAAATCCATCCCAGCGAACTCGGCACTTCATCAATGAATTGATCAAGTGCATCCCCGGCTCGGCCAAGTTAAATAGGGGCAAGACCCCGCTTAGGCTATTGCTGGGGAGATCCGTTGATGACACTGTAATTCAGGTGGTAGAGCGAAGTGGGAACCCGGCGGCGATCAATGTATATAGGAGGGGGAAGCTCGAGATCGGCATGGAATTAAGAGGAGTTAAGCTTCTTCAAGACATGCACGTGGTAAGGCATCGCCCCGCCTCGTCCCTGGTGATGGTTGGCACAGCGTGGGTGGCGGATGCATTAAGCCAGGCCCTGGGGGTTCAATTATATCCATCCGTTGATCCAGGGGAGTTGCGAGGAGTAAGCGATGCAATTGCGGTAATGATGAGAACGGAGTATGGGTGGCGATTGGAGTTCTTGGATGGCTTAGACCTGGGTCCATGTGGACCGGCCATCAGCATATCCGGCGTCGAGGCGGTGACGCTATGAGGGCTATATTCACGGTGTGCGGCGATAACGCCGATTTGATGGCATCCGTTTTCCGGGCATTGGAGAAGGAGTTCAAGTCCGGGAAGGGATTAGTAGAGGCTAGGTTGATGCCGAACGGCTGCTTGGAGGTGATCGCGACGGCCAAAGATTTAACCGGTCTGAGAAGCTTGGTGAATGGGGTGGCCAAGAGCATTTACTTGATTGAGGCATCCATTTCTATAATCTCCAGCGGGGGAGGCGACTCGGGAGCCGGGAGGGATTGATTTGATCGCTCAGGCACGCGGTTTGGTACTTGGTGGGCAAATTTTTAAACCTTGAATGCCCGGCTCTACTATGTCGTCGTTGCCCCCATCAGTTAGGGCGGACTTGGAGAAGCTGCAGGAGTTGGACACGCAGCTGCAGCAGCTATTGTTGAAGAAACAACAATATGAAGCAGAGCTGAAAGATATAGACAGAGCCATAAGCGAGATAGAGAAGCTAACCCCTGATGCGAAGCTATACAAGGCGGTGGGCACGTTCTTGATATCGGTTAACAAGGACCAAGCGCTCCAAGACCTGAAGGATAGGAAGGAATTGCTGGACCTACACGTGAAGACCCTAGCTAAGCAGGAGCAAATGCTTAGGAAGCAGATGAGCGATATAGAGACCAGGGTTAATAGCTTAATGCAGGGTGGTTCCGTTGGGGCAGGAGCGGCCCCCGGCGGAGGCTGAGCTGTCCAGGATAATAGAGATAGCAAGCAAGGCCACTGCCGACTTCATAGTATCCAAGGTCCCCAGGGACTTCCTGGAGGGCTTTAATGTGAATATAGAGGTAATGGATCCACAATCCCTCCTGATCTCCGTTGATGTGGATGTAGAGGTCACGGATGGCGATGCCAAGTCCCTTGCAGATGAAGCGTCCCAGTACTGCCTAAACATCTTGGATAGCTTAATTAGCATGCACCTAAGGGGCCAATTAGATGGAAGAAGCGATAGCGAGATCATTGGATCTATTCAAGAAGAGTCAAGAGGCAGTGGTGGCAGTTCACCGAAACCCTGACTTAGATGCAGTCGCTTCATCCGTTATCCTGAATTCCTACCTAACCATTAACGGCAAGAGGACCTGCATGGCAGCGGAGGGCAAGCCCTCATCTGATGCGGCAGCTGCATTGAAGTCTGTGGGCCTCTCCGTAGATTACGGGAAGTGCGATGCCTCTAACTCCGTCTTGGTCATACTTGACACGGCATCGCAAGTCCAATTGGGCGAATCCGTGAGGGGGAGCCCCACTGCAACTATAATAATCGATCACCACGCGGTGAGGAACCTAAGCGGGGACGTGGAGTTGGTCGATCCATTATCTCCAAGCACGGTTGAGCTGGTGTTCGAGTTGACCAGCGCGGCCGGGTTCAGGCCTGACCAAAGGACTGCCCAACTAGGGCTGCTGGCGTTGGTGGGTGAAACGGGGAGGTTCCTGAGGGCTGGCGCGAGGACCCTCGAGACCGCCGCGGCCATGATAAGGCTTGGCGCCTCTTATGGAGATGCGTTGGCCATGCTGAGGAGGGAGGAGGATAGGTCTACCAGGATGGCGCTCCTCAAGGGGGTCTTGAGGATGAGGGCGTATAGGCATGGGGATGATGTGTATTGCGTGACTGAGGTGGATGCCTTTGAATCCCTCGTGGCTGGCAAGATGTTGGAGCTGGGGTGCACGGCGGCCTTCGTCGTGTCCGACCACGATGATGAGGTCAGAGTCATAGGGAGGAGCAGGGGAATGGATATAGCCTCCATGCTTCAAGTCATGGGCAAGGCAAGCGGCGGCGAGGGGGGCGGGCATAGGGAGGCGGCTGCATTGACGGTTAGGGGAGCGAGCGTTGAGCGGGTGATGGGTTTATTGGTGCGCTCCATAAAGTCCCGCGGCGCTTCCCCGATGAGGGGGTGAGCCGATGATGGGTAAGGCCTACGTTGTGGAGTATTACGATAATCTGGCCAACTCTTACCTGGAGCTTTACGGCTCTGAGTCTCTGAGTGGTTATCATAAGGCCGCTTACCTGGTTAGGCGGGGGTCCAGGGTGCTGGATCTTGGCTGCGGCATGGGGCTCGGCGCGGGTTACTTCCTTGGGAGTTCCCGCTACGTTGGAGTGGATGTTTCGTTGGGCATGTTGAGGCTCGCCAAGGCTTGGGACGCCGATTTGGTGTGTGGGGATGGGGAGATGCTGCCGCTCCGCGATTCCAGCTTCGATGTAGTGATCATGATAAACGTGGTGGATTCCGAGAGGGGGGATTCATTGATGCGGGAGGCGGCGCGGGTGGGATCGTTAGTGGTCGCGGTGTCGCCCAGGGAAAGCGATAATTTATTCCTGATGAGCAGGGGAGCCATCATCCCCGAATAGGTGCGTTGATGAATTCACCTAGCATTAACACCTATTTGAAAATAATGGAATCAAGTACATCGTGATTGATGAGTTTTATTTTGAGAATTTGTTTCTTTTGAATCGCATCACGCATCCATTCGCTGCCGCTGCGATGGCAGTGCCAGCGTCGGATCGCCGTATATGAGGTCCAGCGCCTCGGTTGGCGGCCGTCTCGCGTTCATTTTCTTTGCATCGGCCAGAGCCTCACCGCTGAGCAGGTACTTGGCCAGCCATATTTTTTCCTTAATCGCCTCGTTGATCTTGTTTTTCTTGTCGTTGGGAGATATTTTCCCTATATATGTCATTTGGGTCACCTCTTTATTACCTCGTTCGGGAAAAATAGAGAAAATACCGGCTTAAAAGCCGTTCGGTTTTAGGGTTAGACCCTCCAATTATAACTACCACGAGTTAAGTACTACTATATTAGAATATATAGAGATATCCATGGATATAAAAGAAAAGATAAAAAGAGCTCGGGCAGGGACGGCTAGTGCTGCTCAGGTCCCTGCTCTATATACCGGCAAACAAGCCCCGCTACATACAGAGCGCGCTCTCTATGACGGAGAAACCGGATGCGATTATATTGGACTTAGAGGATGGCGTGCCCAACGATCAGAAGGACGCCGCCAGGCAATCAATTCCCGAGGAAGTCGCCGCGTTGAGATCATCATATAGGGTGTTCATAAGAGTGAATTCGTATGGATCGCCGTGGTTCGAGGACGACTTGAAGGCGGCGGTGAATTGCGATGGGGTGCTGCTCCCCAAGGCCACTCCTGAGGGGGTGGCCGCCGTAATCGGAAGACTCGCCTCGCTGGGCGTTGTTCTTCCCGTGATTCCCCTCGTCGAGAGCGCGGCTGGCGTTGTTAACGCGCATTACATGGCCTCCATGAAGCAGGTGATGGCATTGGGATTTGGGGCCGGGGATTTGGCCGTGGATCTGGGCTTGACGTGGAGCAAGGATGGGCTTGAGTATGGCTACGCGCGGATGAAGATCCCCGTGGACGCGGCCGCCGCTGGGGTGATTGCTTTGGATGGGGTCTACATGGATCTAGATGATTTGGAGGGATTCGAGAGGGATTCAAGCATTAGCAGGAGGTTGGGGTTCAAGGGCCGCCAAGTGGTTCACCCCAATCAAGTGCCCATAGCCAATAGGGTGTATGCCCCCACCGAGTCCGAGATAGATTGGGCCAAGAAGGTTGTCCAAGAATATGAGAAGGCCGCATCAACGGGGATCGGGGCCATACGAGTCGACAATGAGTTGGTGGATTACATGCATTACAAAATGGCGAGGAGAATACTGGACACCTATGAGGAAATAAAGAAGCGAAAGCAGTGATGCCTCGCCGCTGGATAATCGATTAGGGCAGTGAAGGCTTAATTAGAAGCGATGAGGTTACGTGTAATTCAGTGCGGTGGGAATGACTTGGAATAATCCGGTAAGGTGGGTAATTACTCCATCTTTCCAGTAAAGTCAGGAGGGCGGTGAAGCAATCCTCTAAGAAACTCATCAAATGGGTACACGACATGTAGGGGAGGAAGGACGACCCCACCTCTCGGCCCAACCCTAAACGATTTGAGGGGTAATGGAAATAATGATCCCCTCCTGGCGATTGAGTAAGAGGGGATTCGACCAACCTCCTCACCGCCTTGAGGGGCTGGGGTTCCCGGGGTCTTGGGGTTTACTCTCCTTTAGGGCTACTCGTTGCTTCATCGCGGCGGTCGGCATTGTGGGGGTACACCCCCGCTCCCAAGAATCAACCAACCGCCGAAACAATTACACACTTAACAAAAACATAACCCCACCTTAAAAGGCAAGGCTTATCCTCTCTATCACAGCCTTAAGTAGATCCAACCCTCTGCCTGCCTTCTAACTATTTCGCCAACTCCTGCCTTCACTATGGAGACTCCAGCGATCAATTCTTCCTCCCCCATGTTCCTGGTCCTCATCGAGTTCTTGCAAGCCACGATCCTGGCTCCCCTACTCATTAGGTCCATCACGCTTCCCTCTCTAGGAGTTCCCCTCCTTACTGCCTCTATGGCTGATTGGTGGAATACCACCTCTACCTCAGCATCCGGCATGTCGTCCAACAAGTTCCGGCACGAAACCAATGCCCCGTCCACTTTATCTAGATCGGATACTTGAATTATTACCCTATGAACCATGTTTTCCTTACGCATTTATGGTAAATAAGGATTTGGTTCTCCCATTGGCGGCGCTGGCTCTGGGCAAAGCAATATTAAATCTCCGTTAATTGCTCATTTCATGGTGATTGACGTAACTCTTGCTGGCGTTAATGTGTTGGAGGATGTAGTCGGCGACTTATCTGGGGTTAAAATAACCATGGCCGGCAATCAATGGTTTGCAGCTAGGGATGTGTTGAGCATTTTGAACTCAAGCGGAATTAAGGCGGTTATTGAGACAATACCGCCCGGTTTAGCCAGGAGGAGGGCGCTGGGGGAAGCCATGAGAATTGGAGGACTAGTGATGGATTACAGACCCGAGATAGCGTCGCTTCCTCCGTCAATGCTAAACGGCATTGAAGTCGCCGATTCGTTTGAATACGTGGAAAACGATGTTGTGATCGCCTACGTGGGCAAGCCCGTGCTAACGTGGTGTGACCTACGAGATCGACGAGTGGCAATTCCGAACCCGATGACGGAGGGCATTGGGGCTATGTTCGCCAAGGCCTTCCAGGATAATTGCGGCGGCTACGATGAATTAATCGCCGGGGGTGCCTTCTTAACCAAAATACACCACAGGGAAATACCGGCCTTGATCAATGCGGGCATGATAGATGCAGGCATAGTTTGGAGGACGGAGGCTATTTACTGGCGCCTGGATTACTCGGCGCCGCAGCCTAGGTTAGTGGGTAGACTAGCCATGGCATTAATGCCGTGGGCCAGCAGCGATGCTCGGCGGGCATATAACATGCTCAAGTCAAATAGGGTGAGGGAAATATACGAGAAACATGGATTTAGGTGGGTGGGCCCCACGACTTGAGATCGCAGTCTCCATAATATATGGAAGGCGAGTCATGATGGTTCATTTGCTTCATTGCTGGGAATTGTAGGATCGGCTTGATCATATATACATGGTTACGCCTCCATATACCTCCTCCAAGAAGGCGTTTGCGTCCTTTATGTCGTCCACTATGTCTAGCAAGTCCTCCTTCTTCACGCCATACGTGGCTGCTGCCAGCGGGCAAGCATATATGTGAAGCTTGTCCCCGAACGTGTTTTTTAGGTCTGCCAAGGCCTCTGGCCAGTTCTGGAACTTGCCTTGCTTTATCATTTCTTTGACGTTGCCCAGGAACGCACTCAAGTACTTCTCGTATTCCTTAAGCACGATTGAATAATCCTTAATATCATCGCTCCACAACTTGTTTGCCGTGTCCTTCCTAAACGCCACCAGCCCCTCGTTGACTAAGTGA
The DNA here is from genome assembly GCF_055398215.1 of Thermocladium modestius. Classification (NCBI taxonomy): domain Archaea; kingdom Thermoproteati; phylum Thermoproteota; class Thermoprotei; order Thermoproteales; family Thermoproteaceae; genus Thermocladium; species Thermocladium modestius. The sequence goes on from NZ_AP043731.1 coordinate 1,608,485, forward strand.
ATGGTTACCCGCCACCCCATTGATAGCGCCGCGGCCGTGTAAACCACGACGCAGCACACCCTGTTGGCGGCCCCAGACGCGAACACTATCCCGAGCTTTTTCTCCTCCATATGACCGGTACGGCACTCATGGCTAAAATACTTTTAATTGAATGCAGAAAATACGATAGTGTGCATAAAATGCTATACTGCTGCCGCCGCCATTGCCACAGCAAAGCTTATGAAGTAGCTCACGTCGGCCCCTCCCATAATTGATGATATGGGACCCGTGAAGGGGATTAATCCCCCCGTCGCCGCGCTGAGGTTCATGAATGGAATCGACACTGCAAGTCCGATCGCGTATGCAGCTATGGATTTAAAGTTGAATTTGACCGGCTCCTCCACGTTTTGCTTAGTCACCCTCCGCTTGATGTAGTAGGACCCAATGACTACGCCTATCCATGGAGTTATCCAGTAATCCAGCATCAATAGGAATCCCTCGAAGTAACCCTCGAAATTCAACCCTCCTACCACCGCCAGCGCGATTCCGGCCGTTACTGCCAATATAGTGGCGGATTGCCTCTTCATGCGTGGATACAAAACCATGGCCGACAGCGAGTTGGTGTATAAGTTAAGCACGTTGGCCGCCAGCGCGCCTAGGAAGAGGGCGATAATTGCCAGTGCGGAGAATGCACCGCCGAACCTCCCCATTAATTGAGCCAAGACGGCTGGAGAGCCAGTGGAGTTCCCCGTCGCCGCGCTGGCTAGGAAGCCCACCGCCTCGCTCCATGCGCTAGCCAACGCCCCGCCAGCCATGGCTCCCACGACTATCTTAGCCTTTCCTGTGTTCTCCGGCAGGTACCTGCTATAATCGCTGGCATATGGTCCCCACGACATTATGTAGCTGAACACCGTGGCCAGTCCCACGGCCACCAGCTCCGGGTTAACGCTTCCCCCAGCGGCGACTGGCCGCGCTGTGATTATGGCCACCGCGGCAGCCACGGCAAACAAAGCCCCCAGCGCCACCGATAGCCACTTCTCCATTTTATGTATGGCATCGTATCCGTATAATGCTATAATAAATTGAATTGCAACCGAGGCCACCGTTGAGAGGGAAAGCGGAATGCGCGGCAGCATGAATGATATTAAGTAACCCCCTATTATGGCGTTCACGGAGAACCAACCTATGGTGGATACCCAATTGGCCGCCGCGAAGACGGCGTTCCCCCGCCCTCCGAATACTCCCCTCGAAATCATCATTTGAGGATAACCGAACTCAGGCCCCATTGCTGCCAACAACCCAACGAGGAGGCCGCCCGCTATATTTCCAATCACCATTATGGAGACTAGGACTTGTATGGGCAGGCCAAGCGAGTATAGTATTGCGCCCAGGCCATAATCGGCCACGGTTAAATTGCTGGCTAACCATAGAGTGAATTGATTTATGGGATTTCCATGTCTCTCAGAGGATGGCACGTGCTCGATGCCCAGCCTCTCCATGAATAGCCCCCCACCCGCGACTCCTAGATTCGCTGGCAGCGGCAAAAACCATCATGAGGCGAACCAAGAAGGAAAGCGGTTTTAGAGCGGGCAGAGCCGAAAACTGCATTTCTCGTGTACTGCAACTATTTAAACTGAAACGGTTTTTCGCGAATATGTACAAGATAAGGGACATCGCGTGGACGGATCTCTTAGATGTAATAGAGACGTATTATTCATTCTATGATGAGGTGAATGATAACCGGGACCTCGGTTTAATACTTTACTCCAGCAAGCCCTCGTTCGAGGATGAGGTGAAGTGGTTCTCTGACAGGATAATCGATGTACGTGCCGGCCGCGTGGTCATGAAGGTCGCCGAAGTCGACGGCAGGGTAGTGGGTTGGTGCGACATAGTGCCCCTCAGGATTAACTCCGAGGTTCAACACGTGGGAGTGCTCGGCATATTGGTTAGGAGGGGGTATAGGGGGAAGGGGTTGGGCTCCTCGCTCTTGAGAAGCGCGTTGGAGGAGGGCAGATCGAAGTTCAGCAAGGTTAGATTGGAAGTGTTCTCAGTGAATGAAGTTGCGATTCGCCTGTATGAGAGGGCCGGCTTCAATCGCATCGGGGTGTTCCCCCGGGAGGTGCGGAGAGGGAGTGCCTTCTTTGATGTAATAGTTATGGAGTATTATTACTAATTTTACATGGAAAAGAGAGATTTGGTTTCCTCCACCGGGGCTCGGGCCCCGGGGAGGTCGATTTTTACCGCCCTTGGGTTTACCCCCGCACTGGGCGGTGCCCAAATCTTTACTCCAGTATCTTATTATTTCACAGTTTATTAAACTTTTCGCCATTATTAAATTGATATTATCATAAATATATGTCAATAAATCTTCACATCAACGATGCGGGCCACCCTATTCATGAATATCTTTGCGACGTCCAGCTTCGCCCTCTTCACCGCATCGTCTCGCTTTATCACCACATCGGGCTTGAACCCATAGACATGGATGATTCGTGCCCCCATATACGCTGCTATGTAGGCCGCCCTATCTCCATCGGTGAACCCGGGCGGAAGTATTGAGCATCCCGTAGGCCATGATTGGACGGTGGGTATTATTCTGGCCATTCTACCCGCGTAACCCTTGAAGATGCCCATATTATCGCCGTGCGCGTGCCCCAGCACCACACCATCATAGCCGATCAACTTTTCCGGCTCGAAGTCGAAATCCGTCACCACCACGTCGGGCCTTATTCCCATCCCGGATAAAATGGAGAGGGACCTGCCCTCCACGGCAATAATCAATCCCCGTTGCCTGGGCTTCTCGGCCAACGCTGGCATGACTATGGTTACTTCGCTCCAATCCAGTCCACGCAGATCGCTCAGCGGCGAGTTGCAGAACTGGGGCGCCTCCCGCGCGGCAACCGCGTCGCCGGAGAAGTTGAGCCCCGGTATTCGCGAGTAGATGGCCCTGGTGAGCTCGTACTCCAGCGGGTCTAGGACTAATCCCATCTAGTTTCAAGCATAGCCTCCAGTATTTCCCTGTTTCGCGTTTTCCGGGGGTGTTTCGACTTGCTCAGCAATGTAAGGATAATGTTTATTAATCGACGTTGGAATTGATTCGCTATGAGTATGGCATACATCGTCTTGGATGCATTGGGCGTTGCTGCATTGGACGAGAATGGCAACGTCATAGACAAGGAATTATTCGAGGGAGACGTGGATGAGATAGCCCGTAAATTGACGGCGATGGAGCAGGGACAGGCGATAGATGAGGTAATTGCATTGATAAGCAGGTTGAAGGGAAGAGGCGTGTCCGCAGTATCCCTGGAGCATAAGGAGATGGCGCGAAATGTGAGCCTGAAGGAGACCGGTGTTGAGGTGAAGGCGGAATTGCCGTCCAAGGTAGGCCTCATGTTCAGAAGCCAGTTCAAGGATAAATACGTCGCCTCCCTCTACGGGTTGAGCTTTGAGGAGTACAAGGATAAATTGTTCGAGGCCACCGTGGCGCAGACCAGGGGAAAGATAAGGCAGACCGCGGAGAAGAGGGACCTCTTCATTGCTCAAGCCATAAGTGCAGTTGATGATATGGATAAGATACTGAATCTATACGCCTCTAGGATGAAGGAGTGGTATGGTCTCCACTTCCCTGAACTGGATGGATTGACTAGGGAGCAAATAGAATACGCCAAGTTGGTGTTCGAGCTTGGCCAGCGGGATAACTACACCATGGATAATATACTCAAGGCAGTTCCAGAGCTGCAGGAGGACAGGGCGAAGAAGATAGCCGAGGCTGCCAGGAGGAGCGTCGGGGCATCCATGACTGACTGGGATATACAACAAATAAAATACATAGCCAAGCAATTCATTGATCTATATAACGCCAGGAACGAGGTGACGCAGTACATAGATGATGCCATGAAGGACGTCGCGCCGAACATACGCGAACTTGTGGGTTCCCTGCTGGGTGCCCGTCTAATAATGCTGGCCGGGGGCTTGATGAGGTTATCCATGATGCCGGCCTCAACAATTCAAGTGCTGGGCGCGGAGAAGGCGCTGTTCAGGGCATTGAGAACCGGCAGCAGGCCACCGAAGCACGGCATTTTATTCCAGTTCCAGGAAATATTCAGGGCGCCCCGGTGGCAGCGCGGCAAGATAGCGAGGGCGTTGGCCGCCAAGCTGGCTATAGCGGCTAAGGCGGACGCGTTCACTGGGAACTTCATAGCGCCTAAACTTAAGGAGGACTTAATGAAGAGGATACAGGAAATAAAGACCCTCTACGCCAAGCCCCCCGCGAAGAAGCCGGAGCAGCACCAGGAGCGGCATGTAGGGGGAGGAAGGAGCGGGGGGAGGAGGCAATGGAGGGGAAAGAGATAATAAGAGCGGGGGGATGGGCGATATAGATGTCGATAAAGGCAGTGAGCGTTGAGGAGCATGAATTCAAGGGCGTTTACTGGGTCCACTTCGAGGACGGCAGCGCCAGGCTGGCCACGGTCAATTTAACTCCAGGGAGGCGGGTGTATGGGGAGCAATTGATAAACATGAACGGCGTGGAGTACAGGGTGTGGAATCCATATAGATCGAAGCTGGCCGCCGCCTTGATGAATGGGCTGAAAGTAATGCCCCTCGGCGAGGGAAGCGAGATATTATACCTGGGAGCAGCCAGTGGAACCACGGTGAGCCACATGAGTGACATAGTGGGGCCCAGCGGCACTATCTATGGAGTTGAGTTCAGCCCCAGGGTTTTCAGGGAGTTCATGGAGAGGATAATAGACCAGGGCCGCCGCAACGTGATACCTATACTGGCGGACGCCAGGTACCCGGAGCAGTACATATCCATTGTTAAGAAGGTAGACCTAGTCTATATAGACGTGGCCCAGCCCTTCCAGGCCAAGGTATTGGCTGACAACGCTGATGTGTTTCTCAACAAGGACGGGAGGGTGGTGCTTGTCATAAAGGCCATGTCGATAGACGTGACCAAGGAGCCGTCTGAGACGTTCAAGCGGGAGATAGATGCCCTAAAGGAGAGGGGATTCGACGTAGAGACCACGGTTCACTTGGAGCCCTACGACGTGGCTCACGCATTGGTGGTCGGCAGGAAGATATAGCCGCAGGATCCTGGGAATCACATGCATCAACATCGTCATGCAAGGAAAGGCTTATATTTCGGTCCATCAATGCATAGACGTGGAGGTCCTGGAGGAAACCATTAGATACCTATCAAGGACGGGAAGGACCGTTATTGTATCGGACGGCAAGTACAGCTATACGATAGCCTCCAAGACCAAGAAAGGCCCCACACTAATTAAGGTAACCACCGATGGAGGCGACGTGAGCGAGGATAACGCCATAGATCTCCTGGCTTTCTCCAAGCTGGGCATCATGACCATGATAGTGGCGGAGAGCAATGGCGGGGAGAAGCTTGAGGACGACACGGTGTACCGGAGGGATGGGATATCCATGATAAACCCAAAGACCCTGGGCAACATCGCTGAGGGCAGGATGCCCAAGCTATTCAAGGAGAGAGGCATGATAAAGGCCAAGGTAAACGGCCGCGTCCTGCGGAGGATGAGGCAGGAGCACTCGCTTAGCCTGGGTGATCTAGCGGAGGCCCTGTCAGTGGGCAGGCGGACCATTTATGAGTATGAGAAGGGAGGAATGGAAGCGGCAAGCGAGCATGCGCTGGCGTTGGCAGAGCTATTCGGGGAGGAGGTGCTTGAGGACGTCGATCTGACCCCCAGGGATCCCGGGGCTTCTATCAACAAGAGAATCACGAAGCTGTGCGCAGGCGACGTGGTGGTCAACGCTCACCTCCTTGCATCGGCGCACGCCCGGTTTGCCGAGTTCTCCAACCTCCGCCTGCTGGACTACGACGTGAGGGAGGAGGCGGTAAAGATAAGCGAGATCCTGGATATAGGGTATGCCGTTGTGGATGATGGAAAGATAGAGGTAATCAGGCCCAGCCAAGCCGCTCGAAATTAATGTGGGGAGCCACTTAACGCTGAAATCAGCTTCGCGAGCTTGTGATCCCCCTCGATCTTAAATCCATCCACTGCGAAGTGCGTCCTCCACACCCTTACTCCAATAGATGATGCTGTCTCCATCAATGCATCTATGGATGGGGTGAAGCCCATTACGCGTCCCAACTCGCTTAATCTAAAGTAGAGCGGGGGGGCAATGGATTCCTTACTCAATGCCTCCATGAATGCCTTCACGTCATCGCCCGCCTTCCTGACTGCCCCATCCATGAACTCCGGATCCATCAATCCACCTATCCACACCGGCCCCCCCAAGCCGGGGGCTCCTATTGGGTATCCGCGCGTTAACCACCGCTTCAGCGTCCTTGGGTTATATCCATAGAAGCCCATGTTCCTCAGCGACTCCACGGCATCCGCCCTGTCCTTGGATACCACAACGCATGCCCTATAGTAATGCCTCTCGTGGTATCCAATCAAGGGAATCACGCCGGCATCCAGCACCAATGCCTCCCTCACAACAAACCCAATCAATGCCCTAAGCCCCACCTCCCTTGAGAAGGGCACCCTTAATGGGAATACTCCATACCGCCTAACCGCCTTATTGTAATGCCTCCCCTCAAGCACGCCCAAGTCCGTTGCTGTTAGGCATAGTAATCCACCATCGCGGAGCGCCCTTACTGCGGATGAAATGAACGGCGCAGGGGATCCAAACGGGTCTAGATCAACGACATCGCATTTCACCCTGGACAGCAGCTCGTTGGCGTCTCCCCTAACCGCCTCAGCTCTATCGCTAACCCCGTTTCTCTCTAAGTTCCTCATAATTAAGGCATGCGCCTCCCGGCTTAGGTCTCCCATCACTACCTTGGAGACTCCATCGACCTCCAGCAAGTACCGGATCCCCCTAACGCCGCTTCCCGAGAGGGGCTCGCACACGGTGGCCCCGCCTCCCCTGGAGTCCATGAATGCCCGGAGGACGGCCACGGATATTGATCTGTTGTTGCTCATCAATGGATTGAAAAACACGGGTGCCTTGGCTGGCTCCGGCCTGCCTCCCACCGTATATTTCATGGGGTTGGGAACGAGTATCCTGGCCTTGCCCTCCACCACCTCCACTAATTCCTCGATGTTCACCGATGAGTTGTTGAAATAGGCGTTTAAATACATGGCAGTTGGATGGGTTATACGCTGAGCGTGGGGCTTCAATCAACGGTAATGCTTTAAATGGCCGTCCCTCGCCTAGACCAGTGATAATAGGCGTAGCTGGGCTTCCAGGGGCCGGCAAGACCACGGTGAGCAGGCTCCTCGGGGAGGCTGGGTTCAGGGTGTACTCAATGGGTGATATAGTTAGGCGCCGAGCGGCTGAGCTGGGCATGTCCACCGATGAGGCATCAGTGTACCTCCGCATAACAAGGGGGGCAAGGGCAGTGGTGGTGGACCTCATTAATGAGATGGAGGAGGGCAATGCCGTGGTTGAGGGGTTGAGAAGCGTGGATGAATTGGACGCCCTCAGGGAGAGATTTAATTCCGTCTTCTTGATATACGTGGCTTCATCCATGGGCGTCAGGTTCAGTAGGCTCAAGAACCGCGGGAGGCCGGACGATCCAAGGAGCCCAAGCGACTTGATTGCGAGGGATTACAGGGAGTTGAAATTCGGATTGGCGGAGCTGATAAGCAGGGCGGATAGGATTATCTTGAACGATGATGGATTGGAGTCGCTACGCGAGTCAGTAAGGAATATAATCCAGGCCATTGTGTAGGCTCGATGGAGCTCTCGGTAAAGGCGGCGGTGAATCCAACGGAGGATCCAAATAAAGTAAAGGCGGCCGTGCTGAACTTGGTGGACATGGAATTAACCATGGTGGAGGAGAACGGTCAGAGCTACGTTGTGGGGGTCAGCCACTCCCTTTCCTCGCTGTCGCCGCTTAGAAAATTGATCGGCAAGGCTGGCATAGCTAGGCTGGCCAGGGAGGTGCTTCGCAGCAGCGCCGTGGGGGACACCATAGAGATAAAACTCCACAAGCAAGCGGCGTTTGCCGGCGCTGTCTCCTTCGTGTCGCAAGATGGGGAGAGCCCCATGGGCCCCATAATAATAACCATAACTGCTGTAGATCCAGGCAAGGTAATAGACTGGATAGCGCCGCCGCCCAGGAGGCTAGATGGGCTTCATAGATAGAAGATAATTGATCAATATTATCAGTATAGCTATGTTGAGGAACAACATGAAGAACGCCATTATTCTATAAACCCTGCTGGTGACTTCCTCCAGCGGCGTGTAGGCTATGGCTGCATTGAACCAAGTCTCCTTTATGGTGAGTATCGTCAATAACATGGAGACTAGCCACGGCAGCACCGCCAACACGTCGGAGTTGAGTGTGTACGGCTTAGCTAAGCTTATGGGGCCGGCCTCGGCCACGGAGAAGGAGGGAAGGGCCACGTTAACCACTAGGAAGAATGCCGTTAAGGTCACGGCGGCGTCGGCGTACACCAGCTTCATGGCTGTGAAGAGCCGAGGGAGATTTTAAACGTTATCTTATTTTTGCAATGATTGATCAAAGCCAAGTGGACGCAAGACCATTGCTGGCATTGATGGTAGCATTGCTTAGCTTGCCCATAGCGCTGGCATCGACGACTCAGCTCAGCTATATTTACGTGCAGCAAGGCAATTACTCGTATCAATATCAATTAACGGGCAATGCAGTGCTGCTTCCACAGAAATGCTCCAGCGGCTCCATTAATTGGTTAATATACCCCGACCCCAGGTCCTATATCGGCATATCCAGTATACAGATAATATACAGCAATGGCACGGCCGCCCCTTACATTGGTTTCTACTCGCCCAAGTACGCCTCGCTTACCGCTCCCTGCGGCTCCGTGTACGGGCTCTACGTGACGCTGGGGCAGTACCCACCCCCCTCTCCCTATGGTTACTTGGAGCCCGGCGTCAATTATACAGTGAAGCTCTCGCCCGGCAGCGATAACATAACGATACCAACCCCTCCGGGCTTCTCCTTCCTCTACGCGTTGATTAAGGTGGTATTCATAGGTCCCGGCGGCGTTGTGATCAAGTCTCAATTCACTCATCCAATGAACGTGATTAAAAACTACACTGAGGTGGGCGGGTTCCAATTGCCCGTCACGCAGGAGACAATAATAGCCTTTACACCGCAAGTCCTTATTTATCTAAACACAAGTGGATTGGCCTACGCCTCCATAAATCCAGTCTACTACACCACGGTCTTCAACACGGGGATGGCCTACGTGATCGGCCAACCGTTCTATGACGTGGAGTACGGGGGGTCTTCATTTACTCCGTTAATTCAATTATTTCCATCCCAATTGCTGGTTAGGAACATCTCCATCTCATCGATAACAACGGAACCAGCCTCGATATCTATAACTCCCGCATGCAGCAACCTAATAATAAGCGGGGGACAGTACTCCGGTGGAAAATTGAGAGTTAGGGTGCCCAGCAACGTGACGCTCTTCCTCAACGGAGTTCCCTTCATGAACCTAAGCATCAGCTCCATACCTACGGGCTCCGCTTCGCTGAGCTTGAACGTGTTATCGGATGGCATAAACATAGTGTCGCTTGACGGTCAACCGCTCAATGGAACGGTTGTTCTCAGTAATGGTAGGTCAACCATAAGGCCAGGCCCAGGCGTATGCGTGCCTCCCGGCACCTACTCCGCCATAGTGGTCGTCAATAATTACTCATTCCAGCTCGGGCACGTAAACGTGACCCTGCTGGATCCATACATAACCGTTCCCCTCTTCTACAGGACATCCATCACCATCAAGACCAATGCCACCACGTGCCCCGGCTCTCCATACTTATTGGTTAACGGAGAGAGGGAGCAGTATGGTTTCCCCGTATCGCTGGGCTACGTGAGGAACGGCTCCTCCGTGTCGGTGGCGTTGGCGCTTGATGGGGCCGTCTTATCTCAACGCGGCGTGGTGATCAATGGCACCAATGAGTCCATTTACATGCCCGTCAACTCGATGAAGGTCAAGGTCACAGATATACTTGGATTCCCAATATCCAATTATGTGGTGGTGATCGGCAATTTAACGTACTTTGACGCGAGGACCATATGCGTACCCTCCTCCGCCTCCTTCGTCGTGGTGCAAGTGAATGGGCAGGACTACGTGGCGAGGATAGCCCCAATCGTGCACGTGACAGTTCTATGGCCGCTCACCTTTAAATCGATGATTGTGCTCTCCTTTTTGTTAATGATCATGTTGATAGGGATCGTCTCGGCCGCGATCAGGAAGCACTCGAGCGGCGGTATCGATGATGAGGTCACCATATGATGAAGTTAACCATGCGGTTTCACCTGGATGGCTCCCAGGGGTCTAGGCTCTTGTATTGCTCATGGGGCAGGCAATTCATAATGGTCATCTAGCCCTAAATGCTTAATAGCCAGCTATTTCTATGGCAGCGATGGATATCGTTTTGACTACGATTCCCTTACCTGGGGAGGCCATAAAGTACTTGGAGAATCATGGTTTCCAAGCAAGGATGGTGAGCGATATGGAGGAGGAGACAATGGCGAGGGCCGTTGCCCTGCTTTGTTGGTGCATGGGAGACCTGGACCTATTATCCATGATCGGCAAGCTACGGGGACTCCGCGCCATACAGACGTTCTCCGCGGGGGTGGATCACCTACCGTTTAATGCAATACCTCCCCACGTTGCTGTGCTGAGCAATGCAGGCGCCTACTCAAGGCCCGTGGCGGAGTTTGCGTGGAGCTTGGTGCTGGCGCTTGCCAAGGGATTGAACGGCACGACGCCGAACAGGTCCGCGTACATATCAAGTCCTTACTCCAAACCTTACCTAATACATGGGAAAACCCTCATGGTTTTCGGAACCAGGGGTATAGGCGGTGAGGCGGCCAGGATAGGTAAGGAGGGATTCAAAATGAGGGTGATAGGCATAAACAGAAGCGGAGCGCCGGCGCCGGGCATCGATGAGGTCCACCCATCCACCGACGCGCCAAGACTGGCAGGAAGGGCCGATGTGGTTATAGTGTCTCTTCCCCTCACGAAGGAGACGAGGGGCATCATAGGGAGAGACTTCCTGAGTAATATGAAGGATGAATCCATATTGGTCAACGTGGGCAGGGGAGAGGTGATAGTTGAGGAGGACCTGTATGAGGAATTAAAGAGGCGGCCCGGCATTAGGTTCGGCACGGATGTTTGGTGGAATTACGGATCCGGCGAGTCGGTTATGAAGACAAAGACGGGGCTGCATTCGCTTCCCAACGTGCTTGGAACCCCCCACATAGCTGGCGGCGCCACCTACAGCGACGAGGTAAGCAGGGAGGTCATCATGAGCGCGGTGACCAATGTGGTAAAATTCTTGGAGGGGAGGGATGCCAGAAACTTAGTTAATAGAAGCGAATACGTATAATTAATTCTATTGCATGCTTCGCGGCGTTGAGGGTGGTTTGGAGTGCGTCGCAATTGCTTGTGCCTCCCCTTTGGCCTTCATGGGCATCTGTAGGTCATTAAGGAAAGTTTATATTGAGCTGGACTGGGTTAATTCGTGCCTAGGAAGTCCAAGAAGGAGAAGGGCAGTGATGCCAGCATAACGTCATTTCTCTTCCCCTCCCCAGGGGAGGAGCAGCGTCAAGTCTCGGGGCCTGGGGGTATAGCCGATGATTTGCTGTCCTTCATAGTAAACAGGGGAGGAGTGAGTAAGGAGGAGTTAATGGCTTGGGGTAAGGAAAGGGGTCTAAGCATGGCGAAGCTCCTATCCGCCGTGGAGCAGTTAACGGCCGCCGGCCTCCTCATAAAGAAGCTAGATGAAAGGGGGAAATTGATGTATAAGGCGCGCGGCGGTTCCTCGAATAGGCATGCCACTTAACTAGGCATGTTCCTGGAGGCGTAATCGGCGTCCATCATAAAGTCACCAAATTCACCCCGCTACTCTTTGGGGCGTACCTGGACGTAGCTATTATCTGTATATCCTTGCTTGCCCTCAATAGAATGTCAATTATCATTTCCAGCCATTCCTCGTTCAACCCAATATCGACCCCATCCACGACCACTGTGGATCCTCTGGGCGATATAGCCAATTGGACCAGCAGTGGGAGCAGCGACCTAATGGCTAGCCCCGCGTGGTAGAGGGGGCCCCATCGTCCCTTCATGGATAAGTAGCCCGACACCCTATTGGGCTCCACAAATCCGGCCGTCACGTCATCCACCCCAAGCCTGGATAGCATGGCCTTAATGGCTTGAGCCCCCTCCGAGTACTCTGGCTTGGTCAGTATCATGGATAGAAAATGAACCGTGTACTGTCCGTCTCCCCCCACAGAATGAGTTGGTAAGTCCACCGTGGTCTCGAAGGTTCTCTTCCACCAAGCCACCCTGTTCTCGCCCAGGAAGAAGAAGCGATCCCGCAGGGATTGCCTTAACGCGAATAAAGCAGCTTGAGCCCTCCCCACCTCGCTTGAATTCTCGCACGGCATCAATGCATCCTCGTGCATTACGTAGGCCGGCGGAGTGCATAGCCTTAGGGGCCTTGGCCTGGTCATCATGCCGCCATCCCCATCCTTTTCGAATGTGATCTCCTCCCCATCTATTTTCACAGTCTGCGAAACCCACCCATCTGAGTGCCTGTACTTATACTCATACTCTATGGTCCTAGCCATCACCCCGCTTGGTTCGAGGAAACTTCTCATGAAGTCATCCACATCGACCCCGATTCCAATGCCCATGATCTTCGACCCATCCATCCCGTTTATCACGTCCCGTAAATCATGTATTACCAGGAAATTTCCCTCAGTGATCAGCCAATCCTCTCCCTTGCTCTGCATAAGGAACGCCAGGGACTCCATGAGGCTGCTCTTGCCCGAGGCCGGGGGGCCCACCACCAAATTCAATCCTCGTCCCACCTCAATGCACTTCTCGCCTATCGCCTTGAAGTTGCTCGCGCAGATCTTGCGAATCATTGAAGCATCGCCCAGACGACCACCAATAATCCATCAATGCTACCTATGCTCAGGGGCGACACGGATATTCCCAAGTTAATCACATTGCCCTTCTTCTCTACATCGTTTATCAGGGAGTCTATCACCTCCCCGATTCTATCGATTAACTTCCCCGCCTCCATAACCGGTTGCCTCACCTCCTGTAGCTTGGTTTCAATGGGTATGAATTTCTTCGCCGTCACTATCACGGTAGACCAAGCCCCCCAGCCTGCTCCTCAGTTTAAGCATTATCTCCCTCATATCCCTCTCCACATCGCTGAAGCCGTAACTGGACGGAATGGCGCCTGCGTCCCCAATCCACCTGGGTATGACGTGCACGTGCATGTGCTCCTCCAACCCAGCCCCAGCGGCTCTCCCCACGTTTATGCCCACGTTGAAATCATCCGGAGATAATATCTCCTCCTCCGCCTTAATAAGGGCCAGAATTAGGTTGGAGCAGTCCATCAATTCATCATCGCTCAAATCCTCCAGCGAGGGGACATGCCTGTACGGGGCAATCATCACGTGCCCCCTATTATATGGATACTTATTCATCAATACAACGCACTTCCTGCCCCTGAACACCACTAGATTATCGTCGTCCTTATCATCCTTAACATAAGAACAAATGAAGCATCCAAGCTCCTTCCTCACGGCGCTCTTTATGTAATCATACCTCCACGGAGAGAACAGCACATCCATGTTATTGCAATCCCGCATGCGGTGATCGCCAAAATCATTCCGTGCCGCTTTAAAAACATGTTGAGGTACATATGAAGCAGCGTTTCAGGCCTGTATTCCTTATTGTTGTGCTTCTTGGTTTTCTAAAGTTGGTCAGCGCATTCTTTTGATTGCCTCTACTGAAGCATGAATTGATAAAAAAAGAAGAGGTAATCGCTGCTTCCGGGGTAGGGGAGTCAGCTATCTTTAGCTCAGGCTTGTCACCGCCTCGCTGAAGTCCCTTGAAAAGGCCTCCCAGGAGTAATAGAGCTGCCCCAATTCATGTATTCTACTTGGATTGAAGCTGTCCCTGTTCTCCAATACCCATACTACCTCGTCCAAGAAGTCCAGTAAATCCCTTGGCTCATCTACGAAACGAGTGGCGACGCCCACCTCCTTCATTCTATGAAGATCGGGGAAGTGAATTAGGGTTGGAGACACTACTGGAATGCCCATCGCTAATGCCTCCATCACGGAAACAGTTATTCCGCCGTATATGATGCTGCTCCTAGCCGGCATTATGAATGCGCTAGATGCTGACACTAGTTTCAGGTAATCGGAGTGGGATAGCCTTGATTTTAGGAATGCCGTAACCCCATGCGATTCCAGCCACCTCCATATTCCCTCCTGGTGATCAGGTATGCCCGTCACTATTAGCCTTGACTTGAACCGTCTTTGAAGCTCGCCGTGTATTAATGGAGCGTAGTGCACTCCCTTCTCCAGCCCGCCTCCGTACATTACCACGTATATGGAATCTTCATCCAATCCCAGCTCTCTCTTGATAATTGTTTTTCGCTCTTCACTTGCTGGTATCAGGGAGTCGAAGTTAACTGCCATAGGCCTAACCTTAACGAATTCCGCTCCCAATCCCTCCAAGTACCTCTTCTCGGCCTCAGTCAACGCAAAGAAGAAGGCCCGTAGCCTCCGTAATTCGTCCTCTCTAACATACCATATTGACTTACGGATTGGATTCCCATTGCGCAAGCCGTGGGGAGGGGGGGATGCGTGGTTTTGAAGGATAAGCTTCGTTTCCCCGTTCATGGATGGTGACAGCTTCCGCAAAGCCAACCAAGCCTCGCTTCTCCTGTGATACCCGTGTAGGTAAAGCACGGCTCCCTCCGATAGATCACGTAGGACCTCCCCGTAATGGAGCGATAACCCGCTCAACTCCATATCATAACCAAGCAGTCCCTTTATTGCTCCATTAATTACCCTGAGAGGCCAGCTCCGTCCAACGTCTATGGGAATGCCCAACACAGGCACTCCATCAACTACGTCCAGCGATACAGATCCACAGCTTACTGGGTTCATTGCTATGGAGCGGAATCCCTGCTTTGACAATCCAGCAGCTGCGTAAACATGCCAGCCTCTGAACCCAGATGCACTGCCTCCACACGGAGCTGGGAAAAACGCTGCGCTTAATACTGCATCCATTGAGGGCTCGCTTGGTTAAGCCCTAATTTAATTTAGTGGAGAGTGGAGGTCTTCTTCCGCCGGGAAAGGAATGGCCCTTCATGGAATGGTTTTTATTTAATTGAAAATAAGTATGACCATGCGGTGAACGCAATCACAGAAAGACCAAGGAAAAAGCAACATAATGCGGCTATCGCTCGAATTCACGCCTTCAATTGTATTTATAGTGATGCTGTTCGTTAATGGAATCCAGTGCTTGTGATCGGCTCTAGCGGAGGATCGGCTCCATCCCGGGAGTGAGGATCAATATAGGTACCAAATATCCTTGATGAGCGACAAGAAATACTTTGTTCTATATAGGGTGAACTCCTTCATTTTGAACCTCTTCTGAAGGGACTTAGCAAACTTCAACTGGGCACTGGCAACTATTGCCTTTCTGGTCCTAGACGCTGGATGCTCTGATCCGTGATGCATGTGATTGCTGAGTACTATCCATGGAGTTACCTTGATGCCGCTCAAGTAGGCCAGTATCCCCAATACGCCCTCGTCATTTATGAATGGACGGAGCTCCGGCGGAACATCGAGAAACGCCTCCTCCACCTTATTTATTACATCCAATGAAGGCAACTTCCTATAAACAACTACTTGCTTGGGCCCTATAAAGAGGACAGTCCCCTTCCTCATTAGGTTAGGTTCATAGATCCTGTATCCAAACACCGTTATTGTAGTGCCGTTAACGTTTAACTCCCCCAACTTGTGGCTCCTCATCATGGTATTCGGAGCACCCCTGCCCCACGCCTCTCTATCCAATATGGTATACATATCATAGTTCATGAGCGGATGAACAGCTGAAAACATGGGATCAATCACGTTATCGCTATCCATTATCGCCACATCGCCGGCTCCCTGCAGGTCCCTCAGCATGGTGAACCACGTCCCGCTCCTGCTGCGCCAATTCCCAACCCTCACATCCATATTGCCTGGAATTATATTCCGTAGCATCTCTTTTTGCCTATCGTGAAATACATTATCGACGTAGACAATGGCTGAACTTGGTTTTATGGCCTCCACGTTCTTCTGGAAGTACTCCAATACCTCATGTATCCTATAAAAAGGCATATATGTTACCAAGATCATTGAGAGAGGGCTCAATAGCGATTTAAAAATTTAATCATGGAATCGATCCATGTATGAGATCAGCTGCATCTATCACTGGTAAAATTGATGGGGGCTGCTCAGGCAGAACTGGATGAATGCTTCACCATTGCAATAAGTTCTTGGCCGTGGCCTTAGCCTCATCCATGCCCATTCCCTCCACCTTCTCTATGGAATCTGTCCCCTCATTGTATACGAACCACTTCCCTCCCTGCAAGTAAACCTTGACTCTATGCGAGAATACCCTCTTCACCTCCTCCTCGGTTACCGATATGCGTCCCGAATAGTTGAAGTTAGATCCGAAGCTCTCCGCCATGGCGATCCTCCTCCCGATCACGGGGGTCGACCCATCTACGACGCCCCTAATCAATGATGGAACCTGGGTCAAACTGATTAATTGCCCCTCCTGTTTCAACGCCGTCATGCCGCGTGGCCACCTTATGTAGAGGGGAACCCTTAACACCCCATCCTCTAAGAAGTAACCGTGGCTGAAGCCGCCATCCCCAAGCAGTTCCCCGTGGTCCGAGGTGACTATGAAGAGGGAATCATCGATCACAAGGCTAAGTTTCCTGACTATATCCAAGGCGCGACTCACGGCATAGGCAGAGTGAATCGGATACCTTTTCCTCCATATGTTCACGGCCTCTCTTGGTGCCTCTCCCTTAAACACTGCCTCTAGATAGGCGTTCACGGATAGGGAGTCATCTATGTCACCCGCCACGTAGGGAGCATGCGCCTCCATCATGTTTATGAACAGGAAGAAGCTGCCCTCGTCCTTCCGCAGATCAATCCCGGTCCTCCTCCCTCCCCTCAACGCATCGTCTAATATCTCCAGTATTAGATTAGATCCCTTCTCCAGTATCGGTCTCTCGTAAATTCCAGCCCTCACCAGCGCCTGGTCTATCTTGCTCCTTGCGAAGTAGTACGCGCCCTTAATTGACAGCCACGCTTGGCCCCTCCTCATCAACTCCCTGGCCAGCCTCAAGTGGTTCTTGTACAGCCTCAACAAGTCATTGAGATAGGCATTATCCAGGGAGTAGAGGAAGCCGCGTAAATGGATTGACTTAGTTCCGCGAAAGCCGTGCAGTGGAGTTATGAATGGGTTGGCGGTGATTATATATGTATCATAGCCATAGTCCCCCAACTCTCCCAGCAATCCCAGTCGTAGTCCCTCCATTTTAGCCGAGGATAGCTCTGCCATCTTCTCGCCCACGTAGACCCCATACGATTCATGTATTCCATGCATTGACGGGTAAAGGCCTGTGAAAATCGACGCGTGGCTCGGCAAGGTCCATGGAGCGGGGGCTATGGCATTCTCATACTTGACGAAACCAAATTGCTCCAGTGCCTCCAATCCCTTGCCGTGGTCCTCCCTCAGCGTATCTATTATTAATAGAATTATGTTGGGCCTCTTCATTCATCTAATCCCCTCCGCATTTCTTATTAAGGTACACCGTTGAAACTCAGCGGAACGCGTGGAACCTTACATGTATCCGTATCTCCGGAGGAGCTCCATTATGCCCTCCTTATCCTGGGCCCTCCCCACGCGCTCAGGCGTCCCCTCCAAGTCCTGCTCCCAGGCCGGCTTATCCCCTGTTGGCTTGGACTCGTACTTATCATCAATGCTCCTAAAACCCCTATAATAGAGCGGGTTTATGGGCAGTTTATTCTCAAGCGTGTAATTCCACACGTCCCTCTCAGTGAATGGAAGGATTGGGTGAACCCTCACGTGAAGAGGCTCCTGCCTCCTGCTGAAGAAAACCTCACCAGCCCTGGCCGGGTTCTCATCCCACCTAATCCCCACGAACACGCCCTCATACCCGCCATCCCTGATGAACTCATTCATGGGCACCGTCTTCAACAAGTGATTGGCGGCCACGTTGTTCAACGCGTACTTGAAGCTGGGCGCCGTGTACCCTATCTTCAACAACTCCTCCCTATCCCTCGGATCCAACTCATCAACCTTAACCTCATCCCCATACTTATACCCCCTCAACCGCTCGTTCCCCTTGAATATAACCTTCAAGCCCCACTGCCTCTCCACGTCCTCGATGAACTTCAGCGTCTCCTCGAAATGCATGAAGTGATCAATGAAAACCACGTCAAAATCCCTTCCAGTCGCCTCCCTAGCCTTTAGGGCGGCGTGGAGCACCACAGTGCTATCCTTCCCAGCGCTCCAAACCACCGCGGCCTTCTTGAACGTCTCTAGGGCAGCCCTGGCGACGGCCACGGCTATCTCGGCCTTATACTTGAGCGGAAGCAGGTCCAGCCTTCTCTGTGGACTGGCCTTGCTTAATAGGATGGATAGGTACTGCTGGGGATCCAGCCCGCGTGCATCGGCCTCCTCAATTATCCTCCTCGCCAATTCGCCCGATATGGATAACATAAAATCGCCTCAATTCAATATATTATAAGGATTTCTAGCGCATAGGGGAAAATCCGCTTCTTTACATGCGGCTATCATGACTATGAAAAGGCTTAAAACGAGTGAATGCCCTCGCGCCTTAATGAGGCTAAGCCCCAGGGCCGTGGGCTTCATGGCCACCGTGCTTTCGCTGCTCAGCGGCGCCGTCTATAACATAGCGATAACCAGGAAATTGACGCTGGACTACTTGGGGCTCCTCAACATAGTTAACTCGGCCGTTGCCTTCTCCTCGCTTCCCGTGACTATCCCATCATTCACGGCGTCCAGGGCGGTGGCCAAGGATGGATCGATCAACGTGGTGGCAATTATGAAATTGGTGGGCGTTTTCTATGTAGTGAGCGCGGCCATGTCCGTGGCCTACCTGATTCCCCTATGGGGAGAGTCAGGCGAGTATGCATACCTGCTATTGACCATCACGTTGCTGACGGCCCTCACCAGCTACGTTCAATCAGTAACGGGCTCCGTGCTCCTCGTAAAGAACAGGCAGGCCTACGTGGCGTCCAGCCTAGTCTCATCAGCCGCTAAGCTGTTGGTGATCCCCCTCATAATGTTACTGGATTGGTCAGTATACGCCGTGCTCTGGAGCACCTTCTTGATAGTTCTCTCTTCAGCCTCCTACTCCCTTGCCATTACCATTAGATTTCACAAGCCATCAATGGATTTCAAGCGGTTGCTCAAGTGGTCCGCAGGCGCGTCGTGGGTTTCCATGATGAGCTCCATAGCGGATACGATCTCATCCCTCAGCACCGAGGTCATAGGATTGCTTGGGTCCTTGATCGACTTGGGGGTCTGGAACGTCCTCCGCGCAATAGGTAGGCTATTCAGCATGCCCAACGTGATACCCAGCATAATGTACGGGGAACTGCTAGAGCGGGGCAGGCTGGAGGTTGTCTACAGGGACATGCTGCTCTCCCTCTTCATAAACACGTCCATAGTGTTGACGGTGGCGAGCTTCGAGCCCTTGATAATAGACTTGCTGCGGCCTAATGACTTGGACTTAATAGGTCCCCTCTACCTTCCAATCCTCTTCTTCCTAGTGTCGAATACCGTGTCATTGGTGAATACCTTCACTGATAACCTGATCAGCGGCGTGGATAAGTCGGACTTCAAGGGCGAGGTGGGCATCGGCACATACTGGGGGACCCATATAGGATTCTCGAAGCTATTGCACTTGGTTAGGGCGTCCCTCTACATAGTGCTTGCGATCCCCATTTACTTCTTGATAAAGCACCTGCCCTTCGCGATAGTGATGGCATTCTCGATCTCCAATATAATAGCGTTCTCCACATCATTCACGCTGAGGACAATGAGGATACGCAAGATGCAAGTGGAGCTCCCGCTCCACCACTTACTGCGGGACTACGTGGCGCCAACGCTCGCGTCGGCTGCGTTGGTGTACATTGCGGCGCAGCATGTAAGATTCAAGCTGGTCCACGATGTTTACATAACGATAGTCGAGATACTTGCCGCGTTCCTGTTAACGACGCTGGTCTACTTGGTCGTCACGTTGGTCGTCTCCAACCGCTCCCGGGACATATTTAGATCCGTGTTGAGGAGCATTAGGCAAGCCGCCATAGCTACGTGACAAAGCAAAACGGCAACCACCGCTCAAGGGGGTCGGCATTAGCTTGGTCAGCAATTCCAGCGCATATCATCGCATCAACCAAATGCCTCATCATCACGAGTTCGGCTTCAGCTCACCTCCTTATAATCACTTCCTCATCCAAGTTCGCGTGCAGGAGCAAGATTTAAGTCTTATGCTGCCCCGGGCATCGGTGGATAGGGTAGTATTATTGGATGGGTATGATGATGAGCCCGCCGGCCTGGGGGTTCCCCCGTACCTCGACGTGTATGCCAGGTACGTCGCGGGCGCCATCTGGTCGGTGGATCCATCAATAGATGTCAGATACATTACCGTGGACGAGGCTCGTCGGGATTGGAATGCCTTCGCCGATCTGGTAAGCGGCTCCAAGTTGTTGGTGGTGATGGCTGGGATAGTCACTCCGGGGAAATACTTGGGCGGGGAGCCCATAACGTTGAGGGAGTTGATTCGAGTGGGCGGCCTGGGGGTTCCCAAGGTACTTGGAGGCCCCGTGGCCCGGTTTGGATTTGGGGCCGGCGGTGGATCCATAGCGGTGCCCAGATCCTTCTTCTCCAAGTATTACGACTTGGTGGTTAGCGGGGACCTGGATCTAGTGGTTCACGAGATAGCGTCGAGGAGGTTCTCGCTGGAGGGGGTTAGCCCAGCTATGGTTCACTCATCGTATGCTGCCATCAATGAGTTCGCGGTGAGGGGGGCCAGGATAGCGGTTCAGCACCCAAATCACGGCCGCAATTTAATAGTTGAACTGGAGACCTACAGGTCATGCCCAAGATACGTCAGCGGCGGATGCAGTTTCTGCGCCACTGTCAGGTACGGCGGCGTTGAGTACAGGGATGAGGAGGCAATTGCGCGCGAGGTGGCGGCCCTCCACGTCGCCGGCGTTAGGCACTTCAGGGTGGGGAGGCAGGCAGATATACTTTCATATAAGGCAAGGGACACGGGACGGTTGGATTTCCCCCGCCCAGACCCCGACGCGGTGGAGCGGTTGTTTAGAGGCATAAGGGCGGCGGCGCCGGGCCTACGGGTGCTTCACATAGATAACGTGAATCCAGGCACGATATATAATTGGCCGGAGGAGAGCAGGGCGGCCTTGAAGGCAATAATTAGGCACCACACGCCGGGGGATGTGGCGGCCATGGGGATTGAGAGCGCTGATCCCAAGGTGATTAAGCTGAATAATTTGAAGACGCAGCCGGACGAGGCCTTGGCCGCTATGAAGCTCGTGGATGAGGTGGGGAGGGTCCTCGGCCATAATGGCCTGCCTCACTTGCTTCCTGGAATCAACTTTGTGGCCGGCCTGCCCGGGGAAACCAAGGAAACGTACATGCTCAACAGGGAGTTCCTGAGCAAGGTGTTGGAGTCAAACGTGTTGGTTAGGAGGGTGAATCTACGTCAGGTTCTGGTCCTGGAGCCAACCCCCCTATGGGGCAAGCGGGGATCCATTAGGTCAATGCTGGAGAAGCACAAGAGGTACTTCCTATCGTTGAAGAACTGGGTCAGGACTAGATTTGACCTGGAAATGATAAGGCGCGTAGTTCCAAGGGGAATCATTCTGAGGGAGGCCTACGTGGAGGCCCAGGCGCCGGGCGGCGTTTACGCGAGGCAGGTGGGCTCGTACCCCTTGTTGATATTTATCCCCCAAGGGCTTAGGCTCGGCGATTGGGTGGACGTCGTGGTGGTGGATCACGGGCCCAGGAGCGTTGTAGGCATCTCCATTCCAATCAACATAAACGAGGCGTCCAGCAAGCTGCTCTCAATGCTTCCCGGCTTCACGAGGGATAGGGTGAACAAGGTGTTGCTTAGGAGACCGTTTAAATCAATGGATGAGTTAGCCGCCGAATCGCTGGATGCCTCCATATTCACGGTGGATGGCAACTGAAGTTCACCGCTTTATCTTTCTTATTAAGTTATCCACTATGTGACCGGCCGGGTTAATGCCAGTGGCCCTCTTGAATCCTGCCCACGCCATCGTCGGGTTCACCTCGAGTATCATGAACCCCTCCCGAGTCTCCATTAAGTCAACCCCGGCATAATCGAGCCCCAGCGCCTCCGTTGCCTTCACCGCCAGCTCCAGCGCGTCGCTGCCAAGCCTCGCTGGGAGGGGAGTGGCTCCCTGCGCCACGTTGCTCTTCCACCCGGTTCCCCTCCTGAACTCGGCTCCTATGGCCTGACCATTCACCACCACCACCCTGTAATCACCTCCCCCTGCCTTCTCCATGTATTTCTGGATCAGTATTGGCTTGCTTATGTTGGTTAGGAAGCTGAAGAAATGCATGGCCTCATCTGCATCATCGATCTTCGCAACGCCGTACCCCATTGCGCTCCTGAGGGGCTTAACCACCATGGGCCCCAACTCCTTGGCGGCCCAGTAGGCGGTTATTATGTTCTCCGTCACGGTGGTGGGGGGACTGGGAGGCCTTGCCTCGCCAACTCCAAGCCGGTTGCGAACTTATCGCCGGCGGTGACCCAGGCATCG
Organism: Thermocladium modestius; assembly: GCF_055398215.1. Lineage (NCBI taxonomy): Archaea > Thermoproteati > Thermoproteota > Thermoprotei > Thermoproteales > Thermoproteaceae > Thermocladium > Thermocladium modestius. The sequence goes on from NZ_AP043731.1 coordinate 1,631,181, forward strand.
ACGGGGTTGCTGATGACTGTGCCGGCGCGCTCCATTGCCTTGGCCGCCCATATCCTGTAGTGGAACTGCTCGAAGTCCCTTATCGTTCCCATGTGTCTCAACACGGCGCCGGGAAGCCCGGTCACGTCGTCGTCCAAGTGATGGCCTATTTGCTGTCGTATCTTGATGCCTTTCCCCAAGTCGATCCTTAGGAGGTCCACGTAAACCCTCTTCGGGGAATGGCCTCGACTCCTTATTGCGTCCTCCAGATCCCTTACCTCCTCGGGGGTCCAATCCAAGTCGTATGCCCTGAGTATCCCGATATCCATGCCGTTCCCCCTCGTCTCGATTTTAAATGTTTACTTAATTAACTCAACAGGCAAGAATTGCTCGATAATGAGCTACTCCGCGTTTGGATTTGTGGATAGGCCCCTCAACCCAAGTGGATTGCCCTCAATAAAGCGGAGGTACTCCGCGGTGGGCATGGAGAGGGAGCTCGGGGAGGTGGAGAAGGTGCTCTCCGCCTTCCTGCAGGGACAGGACAACATATTGGCCGTGATAATAGGCCCCTACGGCTGGGGAAAGACTGAGTTATTGGATGCGTCGCAGGAATTGATAGAAGGACGGGGGATCAAGGTGGTGAGGCTCAGCTTGAGCATAGGCCTCGACTTCAACATAATGGGCAAGATACTCGACGCAAAGCGTGGAAGCAAGCACTTGGTGGTGATGCTGGATGAAGCCGATGAATTGACGAGGCTGGTCTCAATAAGCGGCGGCATCAACGACGACGTGAAGAAGTTGATAGTAAACATGAGCACCATAATGCGGGCGCTGCTCGAGCCCCGCAACTACGCGCACCAGCTGGGCATAGATGCGGCGGATCTATCGGGGGTAATGGTTATAGCCGCCTTCACTCCACACCTCTACTATAACATCCTCAAGAGCAATGTGCCGGACCTCTTCGATATAACCAAGGGAAGGGTGTATAGGGAGATCATAATAGACGAGAGGTTCCCGTATTGGCTCTACGAGGCCATAATATCCAATAGATTGGCGGCCTACTCAACACGATCATTCAACGACCTCAAGACAGCGGCGGGGGGAGGCGATTTATGGCCTCTCACCAGGGAGGCCCTCTCCTTCCTCTACCTAGCAGCGGCCAGCGGGGAGGGGGGCACGGTAACGCCGAGGAACATGATTAAGCTCACCGCCAAGTTGCTGGACAGAGTCGTTGAGTCCGGCCGCCAATTGACGGCGGATGTCCTGGCGTCATTTGCGTTGGATGAACTGAAATGGATGGACTCGGACCTACTCCGAGAATTGCTGGAGACGTACGTGGACCTATCTCCCCTTATATTGAGCGGGATCCCCGTTTCTATCGATGCATTGGGAGTCTCTCCCCAGGCATTGGCTGTGAGCGGTATAGCGGAGGAGGTATTGGTGGCCGAGATCGATCCAAGCGACTCCAAGGCTGTTGCTGGGCTAAATGGAGTACGGATGCTGTTTGGCTTGCTTCCCATAGCATTCAAGGATTTAAGGGACCTATCAATAGAGTACGGCTCCCATTACACCCGCTACTCCGGGGAGCGGGTGATGCTGCACGCCGTTCTCCCAACCGCCGCGGAGGAGGAGCTTCGAAGGCTGGGCATCAAGTACGTGAGGGCCTATGAGTTGAAGAAGGACATACACCGCGCTATGTTCAAGCAGAGGGGGTCGACTGGGCTGGGCGACGTGGAGCCGATAATGCGGGAATTAGCCCAGGAGGGCGCGCCGGCTGTGCTGAAGCACTTGATTAGGTTGATCTCCGGCTCCGCTCAACTCGGCGCCCAGGGAAACATGGTAATAAATGTGAGCGAGCAATCCCTGGATGCCAGGCTTGGATTCGTAGGAATCGAGTGGGGCCCAGCCGCGGAGAGGGTAATGGATGAGGTGGTGCTTAGGGGGGAAGTGAGGATGGGGCAGTCCATCAAGCCAGTGGATGGATTGATACTTATCGCGGCCAGCTCCTCTCTCTTGACGAGGGACTTGGAGGACTTGATTAAGAAGTCGTTGTCCAAGCTGCGCTGGAAGGACGTATTTCCAGTTGATGGCCACGTCATGGTGGTTCCAATCGGCTCCGATAAGTTGGATGAGGCGCGGCAAACCGTTATGGGGCTGGCATTAATGGACAAGCCCAATCCGCCCGCGGAGTATAGGGTGTTCGTGGAGCGAGCCCGGGCGTTCCTCGATAGGCTTAACTCATTCAAGGAGGAGTTACGGAGCGATCTGTTGAGGTATACGATCGGCATGCGCCGCAGGGAGAGCAAGAGGGAGGGGATTCGAAGGATAGTTGAGCAGTGGATAAGCGGCGATGCGAGGGACCTCCCCGACTCATTCAAGTGCGGCGATAAGCCCTGCATCTCGCTGGTGGAGCGAGTTGTGCTGGATTACCTGAGCAGGGCGGGGAGGCAAGCGACGCAGAGGGAGTTGGAGTCCATAATAGCGGCTATACTGCCGGTTCAATTATGGAGGGAATTCAGGGAGGGCGATTTAATTCAATTAATGAGGATGAGGGGCCTCCTCATACAGGTGGGCGATAAGATGCTTCCCATCTCCTCGCAATCATTCAAGGCTGGAATCGACGCCATGTGTAAGGAATTGGATGGCATCATCTCATCGTATGGAGAGGAGCAGGTCACTATGGAGGCTGGGGATTGGAGGGTTCGGGTTAAGCTGCCTGGCTCCGGGGAATTGATTCGCAGGGCGCAGGGAATGCTTGATGATTGCAAAATGCTCGCCACGGTCGTGAAACCCGGCGAGGATGAATTGAAGAAATACGCCTCGCTCCGGCTCGCGTTGGACGATGTGGAGGAGGCATTGAATGAGGCTAGGGAATCGCTGAGCAATGAGTTGGGGAGGGCCAAGGCATCGTTGGAATCCTGCGCGTCGCTGCTCAATGCCCTTGAGTCGGAGCTGGATCGCTACGCGGCCTTGATTCCCCCCAGCATAATGGATATACTTCGCTCCAAATATAATGAGCTTGCGTCTACAATGGCCGATTCTATTGAAAAACTAAACGGTATGTCGCTCGACGCGGCAAGCAAGTCCCTGGAGGCCATAATGGAGGATGCCAAGGAGGAGTACGCCAAAATCCTGGAGGTCGCTAAGTCCATCTCCAGCATATTATCTATGCTAAACGAATACAGATCGCTTGCGGAATCCGCTCGCCGCCTCTCCAAGCTAGCGGAGGACTGGGCCCCCTCCCTGGAGGACATAGATATGGATGGAATAATGGATGACCTAGCCAAGCTGGCCAGGATGGGCGTCGTCGATCAATTAAATGGAATATATGCCGATTTAAGCAGCAAGGTTAGACAGGCACGTGGATCGTTGGCTACAGGCATTGAGAGGGCCAGGGAGGTATTGGCGAGGTACTCCAACGCTGCACGGTGGCTGGAGGCGAAGGCGGTAATGCATGCCCCAGTAATAGACCTAGGCCCGGTGGATCAAGACGGGGGAGAGCAGTTGGATAGATTGATCAAGATCAAGGCCGACGTGGATGCCAAGCTGCGCGAAATAGCGGTGAAGCTCAACGCGCCGCTTCCCCTGGTCAGGTACATAGCGTTTAAGGGACCCAACGTTGGCATCGATGAGATAGAGGCCGGCAGATCGCTGGGAATGGAGTCCCAACAGGTAATTAATTACCTGGAGGTTCTCTGGAGGGCCAAGTTGGTAGAGAAGAAGTATGTCTCTTGATGTGGCGATAATCACTGCGAAGCGGTACCCCATATGCAAGCGAGTTCCCTGCCTGGAGTCATCTGAACCCCATGATGTGATCATAGACATGACCGGCAAGAACCCAGGCCTTGGGCTGGTCACGGTGATCAATAGGGGCAGCGACGCCGCGCCGTTGATAATAGACGGCGTTCCCCTCAAGTCAATAATCTGCACCGTCAAGGATAAGTGCATTGAATGGGTTGGGGATAGATTGATAGTGAATGGTGTTCCCCTCACAATTTACCTATCCGCCCTATTCGATGAATTGCTAGCCGAATTATCCGAGCTAATGAACGCGCGTGTCAGGGAGGCTGGAGACAAGCGGGTTAAGTACTGCGTCGATAAGTTGGTCGGCATTGTAGTCGGGGAGAGAAGGCGCGGCGCCTCCGTGACATTGATGGGGTTGGAGTCCCTTTTGAAGTCGAAGAGCCTGGTTGAAGTTGATCTGCCCAGCCCTACGCTTCAAGTGCTCAGGGAGGCCGGCGTGGTGGACGGCGAATCCCTAATCGATTCGGGACTACTGCACGCCATATTGAGGGAGGTGAGGCGGCGCGTCTATCCTTGACCAATTCGTGAGGGGTATATACGAGTTCGTGGAGGTTCAGCTGCCGGGGCTGGAGAATAGGGCGTATATTCATGAGCTGGAAGGCAAGTTGATCAGGGCGCCTCAAGCCCCTCCCAACGGCGTCGAGTGCCTCATAGCGGTGGATTCCGGGTTCGCCGAGGTGACGTACGCGGGCGCTAGGTTAGGCATTATAAATGCCGTTGGAATGGAATTCATGGGTAAGTCCAGGATTACCGTATTGAAGCCCCTCCTGTTGGGGAAATCGATCGAGCTGTCGGTGGAGGCGAGGGCGGTGGAATTCGACGTGGCTGCTCAACTGCTCTCCGCCTCTCGGGGTGAGTGCGTCGTGTTGCTGGATGGAACGGTGAGGCTCAACACGGATAGCGGGGAGTACTTGAGGGCCAAGTCTGTATTGTTATCCACGGCCAGAAATAGAGGGGCAGCCGTGCTGGCTCACTCGAAGGATGTTACGGTGAATAGGTACTCGGGGCTTGATGTTGATGAGAGGATGCCGTTGTTCGTGGCTATGGAGGAGAACAGGCGAGCTGATGGGTACGCCGGGGTCATGCTCACCGTGCCCATTTCCGACGGTGATCTCTCGTCCTTCTATGTTCAATACAAGCCCCACCTACTGCCCATGTACGTGGAGGCAACCGAGCCCTTAGATCCATCCGTTCTTGCTCTAATTGGGGAATTGACGACGAGGGAGGGATACCCTCTTCCCCTCTACGTCGTGGATAGACTGTCCAAGCTCAGCGGCGACGTGATCAAATACGTCAAATTATCCATATCCAAGCTGGCGCGGGGGTACGGCGCGATAGCAATTCACGAGACGCTGAGGGAAATGCTAGATAAACATTGATAAAGAACAGCAAGCCTCGCCCCTTTAAGGCGGTGAGGGAGCCAGCCATCCCCTCCTCATAGCTGGAGCCGCCGTACGTGCTTTAATGCCTATTTAAAAAGGGGATTCGCCGCCTTAACCGACTGCATCCTTCTCCATCAACCTAGGCCTGCCGTTGGGGCGTCTAGCCTCAATGAATGGATTTAACCTTCAATTATCAAACCATTAAGTCGACAGTAACAATTTTAAGCATTGTTTTATTTATGGAATTCATGCTGTCCCCACAGGCCAGCGCTAAGCTGGCATTGCTTTTAATAAAGGAGGCATCCAAGCGAGGCAACTTGAAGCTGAGGTACTCCAAGGTATATAGAACCATGAATTATTGGCTTGGTACTCAATTTGCGGACTACGTGGTTGAGAGGTTGAGGAGCGGTGGCTTCATAGATCTGAAGGATGGAAGGATAACGGTGCTGAAGCCCGTTAAGTCAGATGAGTCGGTGGAGTCCTTAGCGTTGGCCGCGCGGTCAGTAATCATGGCTTAATTCCCATTTAACTTTCTGGGGGTTAAGGGGGGCGGAAGTCCCCTTCCGTCAGGGAGGGGATGGATAGCCCCCTCATAGAAACCTTCTTATAGCTACCAAAAAGCGGACAAGCAACGCTTGAGGCATTGAGAAAGCATGGAGGGCCAAGGGAAAAGAGCGACGTAATTCAACTCTCGTTCAAGTACAGTTTACCCAGCGAGGGAAGTAGAGGAGAAACTCCTCAAAACAATGCAAATCGAAGCTAAAGTATACAACGCCTTGCTAGATGCAGTGAGCAATGCGAGGAAAGAGAGTAGGAAGATGACGCCCAGGGAAACTCAGGCAATGTTGAAGGACTTGAAAATAGAAGGGAAGGAACTGGTCCACTCCAAAGCCCTCCAAATGGTGAACAATCAGCTTTGGTATAATGTCAACGCTCTTCACAAACTGAAGAAGAAAGGGAGGAGAGTGAGGAAACTGAGGTATAAGAAGGCCATGAAGGTCATCTTACAACCAGTCAGGTTTCAAAGTTCAGGGAGATAGACTCGTTCTATCTAAGATAGGCGAGGTAAAAGTACTCCTCCACAGACCGTTGGAAGGCAAGGTAAAGGGAGTCATAATAAAGAAGAGCTCCACTGGTTGGCACGCCATATTTCAGACTGAGGTGGAGAAGAAGCCCCTTGAGAAGACTGGGAGGGTGGTTGGGATAGATCTAGGAGTGGAGAAACTCGTAAACCTCGGACGGCGTGGCGATAGGGAACCCCAAAGTTTTCGATAAAGTGAAGAGGAGGATAAAGATATTGCAAAGGTCTTTATCTAGAAAAAAGAAAGGGTCTAGAAACTACGAGAAGACTAGAAAGAAATTGGTCAAGACACATGAGTACGTGAAGAACTTGATGGGTGATTGAATGACTGTGCATTAATTTCATGAATAGTTGTTCTTGAAATCGAAAGTTCAACGAAGTAGGTCATTTATGGCGCAGTACCTCATAATCTTGTCATGTAAATCATAGACCTCATTTACCTTCTTTATGAAAAACCAATCCTGAAGGGATCTCAACGCGTTGCTTAGAATCTCATCGCTCACGTCTAGTCCCCTCTTTATTTCGCTCCATCTGCCCGGCATCCTTCTTATTACCTCTAGGTAGAGCTCTTTGTTTCTCTTATCCTCTAGAAAGTGGAGAAAGGATTCCTTGAGAACTTTGCATGCCTCTATTTTGGTCTCCTCCAGCGCTCTGGAATGGTCTAATCCTTGATTAACCCTTAGATGGCCATAAAGAGTGAGCCAGCCGGGTATTCCATCCAACTCGACTAGCACTTCTTCTATATTATTCGGGATTGACATGCCTGCCTCGCTAAATCCGCGTCTCAAGAACTCTTTTGACTGGATCTCAGTGAATGGGTTGAGTTCAAGCTTGACTGGTTTTCTCCCGACTAGGGGAGAGCCATTTGGCGGCGATAGTATCACCTTGATTAGGCCTGTCATGGATCCGGTGAACACGAAGGAAATATTCCGAAACGTGTAAAATATATATGATAGGAGATCCCAAAGTGGTTTGGTGACGGATCTAAGTTCTTGCACTTCATCCAGTATAATCACCACCTTTCCTCTGCTCCCAAGTTCTTCTAGTATATCGCTTATTATCTTGCTCTTGTTCTTTATAGTTATCGACGGGATTGGGCTTAGCGTGATTGAGTCCAAGCCGGAGAGCATCTTCCTTCCCATAGAGTCCCTTGGGAGTCCCCTTATCATTCGTTCAAGGAGATCGTTTAATCCCCTGGCTCCCCATAGGTTGACATAGATTGATCTGAATCCCTTGGCTGTGGCCTTAATCAAGCTAGTCTTTCCTACCATTCTAGGCCCCAATACTACAGCCCAGATACCCTCATCCATAAGCCTGGCCAGCTTCCTAGCCTCATCATCTCGGAAAAGCAGCTCCCTTAAGTCCTCCTTAGGTCTTATGTCAAAGATCACTGCTCAGCACTCCTGAGTACTCAGCACTCCTGAGTTATTATATTTTAGCTTCATTGTTCGGAACGCAATGCATAGTTGGAGTGGAAATCCATGATGTCTCGGCGCTTGCTAATTGCACGGCAATCTTGGATCCACGTTGATTGCATTAAGGATGTACGCTATCGTCTTAGTGATTGTGTCTATTCTTGCTTCCTTGGTTAACTTATCCACCAATTGACATGGATCGGCCTTCCTCCATTCATCGGGGATCGACTTGACCGGGTATTCCAGCATTATGGGCTCGTCCTTATACGTATCTATTCTGACTAATGCCCTGAGTCTGCCTCCTGGCTCCACGTGAATCTCAAGCCTGATGAACCTGCAAATGCCGGATCTCATTATGGGTCCCTCCACGGTAAGCACCATCAGTTTACCTCTATTGATTAATGCGTCTATCAGTAGGTCAAAGTCATGGACCCAATGCTCCACCCTGGCGCATTCCAAGTGTTCGCCGGATTTGCTGCACTTAAGGCCGCCGCACTCCACTTGCTCATTGCGGCATGTCGCCTATTAAGCATTTCACCTCAATCATTGATTACTCTCAGGCCTCGTGCCTTGGCCCGTGACATCAGGCTGGCCAGCTTGGCCCATGACTTGCTTCTTATCATTATCACGTCCCCGCTACTCTCTATGTCGAGGCCAAGCTCCTCCACGGCATCGATTATGATCGCCGCCCTCTCCTTTCCTATTATGGCTACGTAGAAGCCCTGGGGATCCCTTCTCCTGCTCACATTAAGCGAGCCGAGATCAATCCTAACCATACACGGCCGCCGTGTTACCAAGCCGCGAAATGCTTATTAAGGGTTTCTGATATCGGTTCCGATGATGCAAAAAATAGCGGTCGTGGCCAGCAACAATGTGGTCACCGGCCCTGGAGAGGGGGAATACATACTAATATACGAGGTAAGCCCCTCGGGCATTAAGGAGGTATCAATGGAACCCAACCCGGCTATTAATGCCACAATGCATAGGGGTCTTCACGCGTTGAGGAGAGCCAAGGATGCCGGGGTCTCCTCAATAATAGTGACGGAGATAGGGCCGCCCGGTTACAGGGCAGCGCTTAGCTGGGGCCTCAATATTTATGTAGTGCCTGATGGAACTCCAGTTAACGATGCCTTGACTATGTTAATAGAGGGGAAACTAATGCCGGCCAAGGGGCCCACCCATGAACATGGCCATCACGGCGAGGAGAACCATGCATAATAATGCATGGACCTACCTTGAATTTAAACGGATTCCTCATCTATTCCCACCCAATAATTGCGGGGAAAAGTTTAATATTTAATTAATTCATGGCGATGCCAGTGAGGATCCCCCTCTTCATAGAATTCAGCGGAAAGAAGGTGCTCGTGCTCGGCGGTGGATATGCCGCGACGAAGCGGGTCGAGAAGTTCCTATCGGCCGGTTCCCACGTAATCGCGATAGCCATGGATGCATCCGAGGAATTAAGGGGGTTGGGGGCTCAAGGTGATATTGACTTGATAATAGGGGATTTGAGGCTCATGGATCTCAACTTTATCGCGAGGGGGTTCGACTTGGTTGTGTATGCGGTGCCAAATGAGGACTTACGGGCTAAGGCCAGGAGCGCAGCGGCCGCTGGAAATGCATTGTTCAACGATGCCACCAACGCCGAGGAAACCGAGGTGGTCGTTCCATTTGAGGGGGAGTACATGGGCGTTAGGCTCGCCGTCACCACGGAGGGGAAAAGCGGCGTGGCGGCGCGGGCGGTTCGGGATTACTTAATGAGTGTACTGGAGGGCAGCGGGGATATGGCCAGCTTCATCACTGCTTGGTACGCCGCTAAGGAAAAGATAAAGAAGGAGGTCGCCTCTCCGGGCAGGAGGATGCAGTTATACATGCGGTTGAGGGATGACGATGCCTTCAAGTCATTGGCCAAGAGCGGGAGGGTGGATGACGTGCTGAAGTACGTGGATGAGGTGATCCGCAATGGATGATCCGGAGCTAGCCAGGAGGCTCAACTCTCTGATCGCCGTGGCCGTGACCCATAAGAGGGCCAATACAGTCATCCTCAGCAGCATTTACTTGAACGAGGGAGAGGCATACAAACGCTTGGCCGATTCGTATGACGAGTCATTTATCTTCCAAACTTGCAATAGGATAGAGATTTACGCATTGGATACGGCGGGGAGGGGGGTCGAGGGGGTTCTCGAGATTTATGGGAATAAGGCCAGCCTAGCGAGATCGCTGGCAGACGTCCACAGGGGATTAGATGCGGTGAGGCACCTATTCCGAGTGGCGGCCGGCCTAGAATCAGCGGCGATCGGGGAGAGCGAGGTGCTGGGGCAGTTGGAGGAGGCCTTCCAGGACGCAATAGCCAGGAAGGCATTGAAGGCGGAGCTGAAGTTCGTAGTCGAGCGTGCAATAGGGGTTGGGAAGAGAATTAGGACAGCGAACCCCAAATTATCCAAATCATCGAATGGATTGGGGGGAGCAGCTGTGGATTACTTGGTGAAGAGGGGGATCGGCAAGGAGTCTCGCGTGGGCTTGGTTGGAGCGGGAGCAATGGCTTCGCTGATCGCGATGAAGCTCCACGAGCGCGGCTTCTCGAACGTGGTGATATTCAATAGAACTTTGGAGAACGCGAGGAGGCTCGCGACTAGGCTGGGTTATGACTATGAACCCATCGACTCGCTGCGCGGCAGCATTCCAAGCCTGGCCGCCCTGATAACCGCCGTGAAGACCAGCAAGCCCATTCTCGGCAGGGATGATTTGAACTTAATGCCTCCGGGTTCCCTGGTGATAGACCTGGGCATTCCGAGGAACGTCGATGGTCCGGCCATCTCCATAGATGAATTGAAGGAGTTCATGGCTGCATTGAACGAGGAGAGGCTTAAGGCCATAAAGGAAGCTGAGGCGGCCGTGGAGAAGGAGCTCAGGGGATTCGAGCTAGCCTATAAGCGAAAGATAGTTGAGATCGAGCTCTCCGCATTTATGACTAGAATGGAAAGGCTCAGGCTCGAGGAGATAGAGAAGGGCCGCAGCAAGGGATTGATAGATGGCGATGAAGGCATAGACGTGGTAACAAAGTCAGTTCTATTCAAGTCCATGTATCCCGTGATCAATTACATAAAAAACATAGCCATCAACGGAAGCCTCACTGAGGCGGTTAAAGTAATACGCGAGATAGAAAAGCAGCAAGAGGATTCTAGCGGACAGGGATTATCCTAATCGACGCGCCGGAGACTACCTTGAATCTATCCGCGAAGCTTCCCTGGTTAACAGCCAACTCAAGGTAACCCTCGCTATTTATCAATGCCAGCGGCTCCCCTGGGGGGACGTACCCATATGATCGCTCCAACCTGACCCTCACGCGCGATCCACTCTGCAGTTCCACGTCTAGGGCAGTTCCATAATCCACTTGCAGTTGGTCTGCAGTTACGTTAGTGAAGGCATTGCCGAAGGAATCAACGTATATTATCATCGCCGCGAGGAAACCATCGGCCCAATGCGGCTTCATCAACTCAAGCCGCTGGAACTCAGTAACGGGCCCCACGTCGCTGAACTCGATTCCGGCGCTCAGCCTGGCGGCAATCGGCGCAAATATATCCCTTCCATGAAACGTGAACGACGCGTTTCCACTTGACTTAATCTCCCTTGCCTCCACCACGCCGTCCTCCTCGGCCGCCAGCGATAACACGCCGTTATCTGGACCCACGAATACGTGGCTGCGTCCCCTTATAGCTATGGGCTTCCGTGGAGTGCCGACGCCTGGATCCACCACGACCACATGGATTGTTCCCTTAGGGAACCATTTATAGGCCGATTTAAGTATGAACGCGGCTCTCAACACGTTGAATTTGGGCACATCGTGGGTTATATCAATAATGGTGGCCGATGGATTTATTGAAAGTATGACCCCCTTCATTGAGGGCACGAAGTAATCAGTCAAGCCGAAGTCCGTGAGCAACGTTATTACTGCCATGAAAATCAATCGGCGGACCGAATTAAAAAGCTGCCTCGCCTGTCATTAGGTTCCCGCCCGGCCTCAATGAGACGCGAGAACATGCGGTGAGTAGTTCGTGAAGCTTTCCATCAGCGACGTATCATTATGAATTGGCCATGCATTAACGGCACTGCCAACCCTATTGCGCCGAGCACCATAGCTATCACGATCACTATTATAAATGCTATTAAGGCTGTCAGGAATGCGCCTCCCCATCCTAGGTTGAATATCGCCTTGAAGACGGCCAGAATGCCTATGAAGCCGGCTATCAATCCAACGCCTCCCGAGAATGCGCTGAATATAGCAAATATTATGGCGAATACAATCACTGAGGCAAGCGTTGCCAGCATTGCCTTACCAATGGATGCATCGCCACCCGCCACCTTAGCCCCTATCCACACCGGTATAGAGGCTATTAGCCACGCTATGAGCAGGACTATCAATCCGATTAAAGCTGCGATCATTAAACTAGGGATTTAAGAGGAGATTATTAAATATATATGAGGCTCCCCGCCTTTAAGAGGATGCCTTAAACCCTCACCGCGTTCAGCGGCAATGGTCGGTCTCAATCGAAGATCCCAGCTGGGTCCAGTGGGGGCTCGCGTTTGGGTGAATGCGCCATCAATTACGCGTCTGCCTTGAATTGAGCCTAACCATTAATTGATGACCTTGGGCTTCCGCATTGAGCGTCTCCCCTCATTCAATGCAAGGTTTTTGGATGCATTGCTTTATATACTTTATATGATCCCGTGCCGCCGATTTCCTCCACGGATCCATACGCGTCCTCCAGCAGCCTTTGAATGCCTCTCTTCATCTTCGATGGAACCACCAATTGAAGCGATCCAGCATTGGATAGGTGCACCGCTGACTCGACTATGAATCTCTCGACGACTCTGGAGCCCGCCGAGTATGGGGGGTTAGTCACTATTAGGTCGAAGGACTCATCCATGCCTTGCAGTACATCTCCTTGCCTAGCCACGGCGTTGGTCGCTCCATTCAATTTTGCATTTATTGACGCCAACTTAACCGCCAATTTGTTCGAGTCAATCATGGTCACAGTTGATTTCGGCGATAACAGGGCAGCCAGCACTCCTAGGAAACCGTATCCGCATCCCAGGTCCAGCACCTTGCCTTGGCTTGGTACTTCCATTGATTCCGCCAGCGCTAGCGATCCCCTATCCAGCCCGCTTGGCGAGAAGACGCCTGGAGCAGTGATTAGCTCCAGCGAGACCCCCCTCACCGCGGCCCTTATTCTATTTATTCTCAGGCTACCGTAATTCGGGTCAACGGAGTAATACACCAATATATGACGAGTTTGGGGTTAAATATTCGTTTTCCTCAAGGCCTGTCTTGAGCTGGAATGAAATGGACAATGCTTAAAAGGATCTCATCCTAGTCGCGGCCATGATTGAGAGGACGCTCGTCATAGTTAAACCTGATGGAGTTAAGGCCAGGATAATAGGGGAAGTTATAAGCAGGTTGGAGCGGCTGGGCCTTAAAATAATAGGAATTAAGATGGTTAAGGCAACTGTGGAGCAGATGGCTGGGTTTTACCCCAGCGACGAGGAGTGGTTCAGGAGCGTCGGCAATAAATCGATCAAGTCGTACCAGGAAATGAACATGGATATAAGGAAGGACATGGGAACCGATGATCCAGTGCAAGTGGGGAGAATGGTTAAGCAGTGGCTGGTCAATTACATGACGGAGACCCCCGTAGTGCTCATAGTCGTGGAGGGCAATCATGCCATCGATGTGGTGAGGAAAATGATAGGCCATACCCTTCCCTACATGGCGGCTCCAGGCACAATAAGGGGCGATTACTCGACGGACAGCCCCGACCTGGCCAATAAGGAGAAGCGGGCCATCCGCAACCTAGTTCATGCCAGCGATAGCCCCGAGTCCGCCGCTAGGGAGATAAGCTACTGGTTCAGGAATGATGAGTTAAATCCCTGGTAGCGGATCAGCCGTTAATCTTTACTTTGCCTGCCTCAGCGGGTGTCTCCTACATGCCTGTGAAGTTAGTTTGCCCGCAAAGATTAAAAAGCAGGTCAGCGTCCATACACAAGTAATGAGTGGGGATATCAATGAATGCGAGAACGTGGAGAACCGCCTCAAGTACGTGCTGACGCTCAGGTTAACCGACATGGGCTTCCAGCAGGACGAGATCCGCATATTGAGCGACTTCGTTTATCAAGACTTGGTTAATTACATAACCAAGGGAAACCCCAGGAATCACGATGCTCTATGCAAGGCAGTTGATGGCCCGCTCTCATCGTGGCTACCCGATTGGCTGGATTACTGGCTGCTCAAGTGGAGGCAGCGGGTCAAGCTCAGCTTTGGGTCCACCGATGAGGAGAGGAACTTCGATGCCGATACTGAGAAGGCCATTGGCATGATAGGGACTAGGCAGATGCGTAAATTGAATAGGATGGCTATGCTGGGACTAGTTGAGGAGGGAGAGATATGCGGAACCAGCATAGTGTCGGACTTCGTGGCTAGATCGGTGGTTCAAGAACTGGTGGCTGAGGAGGGGGTTAAGGGGGCGGTGGATGCCATTAAAGGCAATCCAGCGCTCGTAAAGAGAATGATAATAAGCAAGATAGCGGAGCTCAGATCCATGGATAGGCCCCTCGTCGTGGTGAACCTACAGTTATCTCAGGGAAATGGGCAGTGAGTAAATGAAGGTAGCAGTAGCATACCCGTCATCCCCATCCATAGCCAACCTATCCCTATCATTCAAGTTAATTCAATCAAGGCTAGAGGAGGCCGGCTTCGATGTTGACGGCATATCGATGAATGGAGTACCGCCAAAAAGCCACAAGCGTGGGGCCCCGCTGAGCGCGTTTGACGCCGTCATATTCACGCTTCACTACGAGCTGGATTACATCAATATGGTGAAAATGCTGGCTTACTCTAAGGTACCCGCCAAGTCATCCAGGAGGTCCTCCCCCTTCGTGGTGGTGGGAGGTCCCCCCGTCATGGCCAATCCAGAGCCCATAGCGGATTTCGTCGATGTAGTTACGCTGGGCGATTTGGAGGCCGTGCTTCCCTCCCTAATTGATGGATTGACGGAGGGTCCTGAATCGCTTAGCGAGGTGGACGGCTTCTACGCTCCCTCGCTGGGGAAGCGGGAGGTCCGTAGGGTTTATGTTAGGGACATAAGGGATTCGCCCTTCGTCGTGTCCAGGGTGGATGCATCGCTGTTCGGCAGCGACGTGATGGTGGAGGCAATGCGTGGTTGTCCTCATGGTTGTCTCTTCTGCCTGGAGAGCTACATGAATAAGCCGCCCAGGTTCGGGGACCTATCCAACGCGGCTGCCCTCGTCAAGGCTAGCGGCGCGAGGAGGGTGGCGTTGATAGGATTATCTGTGGGCGATCATCCCCTCCTTAGGGGGTTCGTTAAGGAATTGATGGATGCCGGCATATCGGTAAGCTACCCATCGCTTCGAGTGGATACATTGGATTGCGGTCTCATAGAGATGATAGCCAAGTCAGGCCAGCGCACGCTGACCGTGGCGCCGGAATCGTCGGAGAGGCTGCGGAGGGCGCTGGGCAAGGGGTTTTCCGACTCCGATTTGCTGGAAGTGGCGAAATGCTCGTTCGAGTCAGGGATGAGGAGGATCAAGCTTTACTTCATGGTAGGCCTGCCGGGCGAGCTAGATCATGATTTGAAACAGGTAAGGGAGTTATCGCTCTCGGTTTCAAGTCTAGGCCCCGTATACATCTCCGTCAATCCATGGATACCCAAGCCTCACACGCCGCTTCAGTGGTTTCCAATGCAGCGGCCAGACGAGCTTAGGCGTAGGATAGGGGTGGTTGTTAAGGGGTTCGGGGATAGTTCTTATTATGACCCCATCCATGCATCCGTGCAGGCACTGCTCTCGCTTGGCGATAGGGATGTATCCAGTTTCATAGTTGACGCGGCTAGGGTGGGCAAGGACAGGCTAGATAAGGGAGACTACAGGCGATTGATTAATTCCCACTCCGATCTGTTGGAGAAGTACGTCTATGCCGCCCGCAGACCGGGGGATCCACTGCCGTGGAGCCACATCAAGGTGAACGATGAGGAGCTCCTGAGGAGGCTCTACGAGCAGTACGTGGAGGATATTCAATCCCAGCAGGTCCAGCTAGGCCTTGAATAGGCGGCGCTGGATGGCGTGTGTTTTTGGTTAATTATTAACTGAATTATAGGTCATAATTTTTATACCGGGCGAGGGCTTGCCATTCATGAGGGAGGAACTGCAAAAGTATTTCTACGCCTTGACCAGCGTGGCTAGGGCATTGAGGAGCATAGGGGTTGATTTTGAATTGATTGGAAGCATGGTGCTGCCCGTGGGTTACGGCATGTATTGGGACGTCCACGATGTTGATCTATTCGTGATAGGCGAGAGCCCATTCATGAACCCGGATAAATTCGAGGAGTTGGCGGGAAGGAATGATTGGGACGTGGGCACGTCGGCGTTCGGCAACATGTACATGGAGGTGCTGGCCGGCGACTCCATGATTAGGGTTGATCTGATGGAGAACGCCTTGGACGTCTACATACCTAGTAAGTTATTGGAGGATAGCTTAGCGGCGGCGGTTGGGGAGGACAAGATAAAGGTTATGCGCGTTGAGGGATTGATAGTGCTCAAGGCGCGGGAGGCAACGGATGAGGCGGAGGAGTTCCTGGAGGAACTAAATGAAAGATTAGGCGACTCATCGATTAGGCTGGACAAGAAGAAGATATTATCATTCATAAACGAGTATCCAAGCGATGAGAGGAAGTCGCTTAGGCATCGAATAGAAATGGCCGGCATTTACTTGGATTGAGGACCGGGGAGCGCGGTTCCACTCCTACTGGGCGTGGAAACACGTCAGATGAAGGATTTCTTGCTAACCAGCATCGGCATAGTCAACGGCCTGGTGGGGTAACCCCTGGTCTCCTCCTGTATCTCCCTGCCAAGCTCCTCAACGCTCATGGATGATTGACCCCTCCCCCTCGCCCTGACGCTCAGCGTGCCGCTCTTGAGCTCCTTATCCCCCACTATCACTATATAGGGCACCCACAGGGTCTCCGCGTCCCTTATCTTCTTGTTGAGGGTCTCGTCCCTATCATCGACGTCCACCCTAATCCCCATGCTGGCCAATTTATTTGCTATGCTCAATGCGCCGTCCAGGTAATCCTTGGAGACGGGCACCACCCTGGCCTGTATAGGGGATAACCAGGTGGGCAGTTTGGGAATCTTGCCCTCCTCCTCGTCTATGGCTGCCTTATCCAGCATTGCGAATATGAACCGCTCAACGGAGCCCAGTATGGCGGTGTGAATAATCACGGGGTACTTCAATTGATTCTCCTCGTCAACGTACTTTATGCCGAATCTCTGCGCATTGCCTATGTCGAACTGGAAGGTGGCTATCTCCCTGGGTCTCTTCAATTGATCTATTATGTGGTACTCCACGTTGAGGACCCAGTAGTACTTCGACTCATTCAGAACCCGGACTAGTATGGGTTTCCCCTCCCTCTTGGATAAGGTGAACAGATAATCCTTATGCTCATCGAAGAATCCCTTAGTCACGTTATAGAGGCTAACGTAATTCCTGCCTATCTTATTTATCTCCTCGAATATCTTCCCGTGAAGCCTCAGCCCGACATCCATGGCCTGGCTCAAGTCCCTCACGAATATGTGGAGGTCAGGCATGTAGAACCTCCTCAACCTGAAGCAGAGCACAGTCTCGCCGGGCTGCTCGTACCTATAGCTATCGGCTATTTCCAGCATTCCCACTGGGACATCCCTATAGCTCAACACCCAGTCCTTTATCATGGCGAATTGCTGGAAGCATGCCGCATACCTCATTAGAAGCTCCTCGTCTGCCTCCGTCATGTACATGCGCTCCCCAAACAATTTGGCGTGCTCCGCTATAGCGCGCTGGTCGGTTCTGAACATGTTGGTTCCCCTTATCTTGAATGCGGGGAAGCCCAGGTCATTAGCCGCCCTCCAGGCATAGTCCTCCACGAGCTCCATCATTAAGGTAGCCATCGGTCCATACCTCATGTGGCCCACGTCGGACATGGGCTCCCACTCAAAGCCGAACTTCTTGCAGTAATCCAGGTACCTGGGGGCTTTCCCCCCGCCCAACTCCCGCTTGAAGACCTCCTTCTCCACTAGTATCTTCAAGTCCTCCTCTCCCGGCTTGAATTGATACTTCTCGGCTGGGTATTCCCCCCCATCCGGCGTCAACACAACGTAGAAATCGTTAATTACTTTCTGTTCTTGCTTCCTCACTGACGAGGGAGTTATGGTTCTGCTCAGCTCGGAGAGCGGATGCCCAAGGCACTTTATGCTGAATGCCTTATACCAGCCGAACGGCGCCTTCTCCACGCTGAGGCCGGACCTCTCCTTAACCACCTCAAATAACTTGCCCAATATAGAGATGGCCTTATCGGGAGGAGCCAAGTCCGAGCTCAGGTGCGCGTATGGGTATATTACTATGCTGCCGGCCTTGACCTTCCTGGCCACGTCTATTATGTCGTCGGCCACGGAGCTCAGGAACTCGGGGGAATCGTTGTCCCCGCTCTCCACGGTGGTGAACACCACCAGCGCGTTCTTTGCCTCATATCCTTGCCTCTCAAGGGGCTCCGGCTCGCGTATTGCCTTATCTTTGACGCTATAGCTAAAGTCCTCCGCGTGAATTAAAAGCAATCGCATTGGGAAACAGGTCCTTGGGCGTTTTAAGCATTGCCGGCAGCTTCCCAATCCTCAACGTGAA
Organism: Thermocladium modestius; assembly: GCF_055398215.1. Classification (NCBI taxonomy): domain Archaea; kingdom Thermoproteati; phylum Thermoproteota; class Thermoprotei; order Thermoproteales; family Thermoproteaceae; genus Thermocladium; species Thermocladium modestius. The sequence continues at coordinate 1,649,571 of NZ_AP043731.1, forward strand.
AACCACGCAAGTTAAGTAATGAGGGATCGATATCGAGACCTGCCCTACTCATCTTTGTTGTTTAATTGAATTATATCCAGCGCGCTCAGCGTCAGCATGGGTAGCCGCTGTCGTATGAATGAGTAGCCATTGACCACGGGGTAAGGAGGCAGTCCATCGCTGGGGTCAACTAGCTCAATCATACCGTTCCTCCACATTTGGGTGAGAGTGGCTGCATAGAACTTCCTCAAGTAAATCGCCTCCTGTGCGCTGGGCGCCTCATTCCTAAAGTAAATGCGCAGGTCTCCATTGCCGTGGCTTGGGTCATCCCTTTTAACCACGGGGCACGCATATGACGCGGCAAATGATGTATCGAAGTCTATTGTTTTTGTGGACGCATCCATGGTGTACCTGATGATCCTGGGCAGGTAGGGAAACGACTTGCATGTAAGCGGTTTGTACTTATCGTGAACGGAGCACTTAGTTCCCCTGAGGAAAGGGCATTTCCCCTCCTCGTCGAGCAAGAGCAAATATGAGAGGGCTATTCGAACCCCGCTCAATTGATCGGCAACCATATAGGAGGGAACAAATCTAGGCCTCACCCCCAACTCCTCTGCCTCGTTTTGCAGCAGGTAAACTTCGTGGGGAAGCACGGTTATTGGGCTTAACTTACAGCATAACGCGCAGTTGGGTTCGCATCTGAATTCCCTGACCACGCCGCTCGCCGCTCAATAACCCATTTTAATACTTTGAGCCTAATTCAGCGAGGAGGAGAAGGACTGGACTGTGCGGGCATTAATCGCTTGGCTGGAAGCGGGTGGAGGGGGCTGGAATGCCTTGCCGTGGTGTCCAGACAGTGAATCGGGCGTTCTCGATTAGATGTTGAGCAATCATGCGGCTCCGTCGCCGCGCTCCGGTAATTGTTTGGGGGAGGCGTTGGCCCTCGTCGCATTGTCCAGCAATGTTTAAAAAACTTAGGTATTGAGTCTATTTATTGACCCCAATGGAAACACTAAGTTGTGGCTGGGCGACTATAGTATATGTAAGGTAGGCGGCTCGCTTCTGAGGAGCGGGCTCGATTTCATGCGGCTCGCCTCAATTATGGACGGCTGCGTCGTCGTTATCTCCGCAATGAAGGGAGTCACCGATAAGCTAATGCGGGCGGCCCAGGAAGGAAGGCGCGAGGACTTGGCGGATGTGCTTGGGTCCTACGAGGACGCGTTGCGGTACATTGCGCCTAGCGATTACGTGAGGTACTCCTCAATGCTGGACATCATAGGCGGGTCGGCCCGTAGGTATCTATCCGTGGGGGACGTGGATGCCGTGGCGGCCCATGGAGAGCTCCTCTCTGCAACCGTCATGGCGGCAGCCCTTGAAGCTAGGGGAACACGATCTACCGCGGTTTACGATCCGGGCATTGTGCTGGAGAGGCCGGGAGGCGTGAGTGGATTGAGCGGGTTCTACGTGAGACAGAGGCTGCTCCACTTAATTGAGAGAGGCGTGACCCCCGTCGTTCCAGGCTTCATAGGGTGGACGCCCGACGGCAAGCCAGCCACCCTGGGCAGGGGAGGCAGCGATTACACGGCGTCCCTGCTAGCCAATTACTTAGGTGCATCCAGGGTATTCTTTTACACAGATGTGCCCGGCATATATAGCGGCGATCCCAACATAATAGGAAACCCCAAGGTAATAAACTGCATGAACGTGGAGGAGGCGTACGTGTTCTCGGCTATGGGAGGTAAGAAGTTCCACCCGAGGACCTTTGAGCCATTAATAGGAACCAGAATAACGGCATTCATAACGTCCCCCGGAAGCACGTCGGGCACGTTGATCTCCAAGAAAGCGGGGGCGGGGCCAAAGGCGGTAGCACTCTTCGACGCGCTCCGCATAGGACGGCGCGGCCGCGCGGTGGCCATTATAGGCAAGGTAGATCCCCGGGACTTACCGTTCAATCCAGACTTCAAGGACAGCAATGGCAATGCGTTCGGCAAGGTCTTCGACGACGAGGAGCGGGCCGTGGAGGCCGCCAAGGAGCTTCATGACTGGGTGATATCATGGGCAAGATAAGGGTCTCCCTGCTGGGCGCCACGGGCTTGGTTGGTCAATCCATGATAAGGATGCTGGAGGAGCATCCATTTATTGAATTGGTAAAGGTATCCGCGTCGCCCGCCAAGGTAGGACAGAGATACTGCGACTCAGTTAGGTGGGTAGTGGGCGGCGGGGTACCCGACTATGTCTGCGATATGAGGCTCGTATCCACGGAGCCCAGGGATCACAAGGATGTAGATGTGGTGCTCTCCGCATTGCCGAATGAAGTGGCTGCACGCGTTGAGGATGAGTTGGTCAGGAGCGGGGTGAACGTCATCTCAAACGCATCGCCTCGCCGTATGGATGCCGGCGTTCCCTTGATTAATCCTGAAATCAATTGGCAATCGCTGGAGCAGGTTAGGGGGAGGGATGCGTGGCTGGTCAAGAATCCAAACTGCACCACGGCCATCATATCGCTGTCTCTGGCTCCCTTGGCTGAGTCCCTTGGTCGCCTATTCATAACCACCATGCAATCCGTCTCCGGGGCCGGCTACATGGGGGTCCCGTTCCTGGCGATTAACGGCAATGTGATTCCATACATCAAGGGAGAGGAGGAGAAGATAGCGGCGGAGCTGGGGAAGATAATGGGGAGGGAAATGGATGTTCACGTGACCAGCACCAGGGTGCCAGTCAGCTATGGCCATATGGCCGTCATAGAGGCGGAGACCGAGTTGGGGCTGGATGACGTGGTTAAGGCGCTGGGCAGCTTCACGTCGTTTCCGCAGCTCCATGATTTGCCATCAGCTCCTCGGAGGCCCATAATATTGATTAACGATATCGATGGGCCCCAGCCAATGCGTGATTTAAACCCCATGGCTGTATCGGTGGGTAGGTTGAGCTTGAGGGGGGGTTACTTGCGGATGGTTGTGTTGGGCGATAATATAGTTAGGGGGGCTGCTGGAATAACTGTGTTGACGCTTGAGACGATGAGGGAGATGAAGATAATTTAGGATGGAGCTATTTAATTCCCGCTTCTCTTCAACTCGTCGCGGATTGCGTTGCTCAGCCTCCTGATCCCCTCGTATATCATGTCGACTGATGGGTAGGTGAAGTTGAGCCTCATAGACGTGTGGACGTCCTCGGCTGGGTAGAAGGACTTGCCGGGCACGTAGGCCACCTTGTACTTGCTGACCGCCACCGGAAGCATGTCCTCCGTCCGCACGCCGTTCACGGATGCCCACACGAACATCCCCCCTATGGGTCTCGTCCACGTTACCTGCTCCGGCATGTACTTTGCCAAGGCATCCAGCATCGCATCCCTCTTGACTTTATACACTTCACGTATTCTAGGCAAGTTGCGCTCTATTATGCCTCTCCTTAGCGCCTCCAGGGCTATGTATTGGCTGAGCGTGGATGTGTGCAGATCAACGGCTTGCTTAGCCATGGCTATCCATCTTATCAATTCCCTATTCCCAACCACCCAGCCAACGCGTATTCCCGGTGCTATTATTTTGCTGAATGTCGACATATAGACCACCCTATTTTCGTAATCCATAGACTTGAGTGGGGGGACGTAGATGCCGTCGAACAGGAAGTAGCTGTATGGGTTGTCCTCCACTATCAATAAATCATACTTGCTGGCCAATTCCATCAAGTGCTTGCGCCTATCAATGCTCATGCTTATTCCGGTCGGGTTTTGGCATGTTGGAATGACGTATATGAACTTGATCCTCCGTCCATCACTTATGCTTTTCTTCACCGCTTCCTCCAGCTTGTCCATCACCATTCCCTCCGAATCCATGTCGATTCCAACTATGTTGGGTCTATACGCCTTGAATGCTTGAAGCGCGGCTAGATAGGTCGGTCTCTCCGTAATAACCACGTTCCCAGCATCTATGGTTATTCTGCCCACCAGGTCCAGAGCCTCTTGGCTTCCCGTGGTTATTATTATCTCGTCGCGGTCGGCCTTTATTCCGTCCTTTGCCATGAACCTTATCAGCTCATCCTTGAGCTCATCCACTCCCTCGGTCTTTCCATACTGGAGTGCACTGCTTCCCTTGGTCGCTATTACGTCCCTTGCTATGTCGGCCAGCTCCTTTGGAAACGTGGATGGATCCGGCATTCCGCCGCCGAGGGATATGACGTCCTCCGTCACCCACTTCAATAATTCCCTTATATCGCTTGCCTTCATGAATTGCGTTCGTTCCGACAAGAGGGATTTGACTTCCATCATTAATCAATTCGTCAATTTATGCTCTGTATTTAAACCTTTTCATATTTTTATCTATATATAATAATTAGAAAAGAGAATCCCAATTCCTCAACATGCGGGCCGCATCCAGCGCGAAGTACGTCAGTATTAGATCCGCCCCAGCCCTCCTTATCGAGGTCAGGCTCTCCATCACCGCTCTCCCCTCATCTATCCACCCAGCCCCGGCGGCTGCCTTTATCATGGAGTACTCGCCCGACACCTGATATGCGGCGAGCGGAACTTGAGGAAAAGAGTCCTTAACCATTCTCACCACGTCCAAGTACGGCATTGCTGGCTTTACCATCACTATATCGGCCCCCTCCCCCACATCCATGGCCACCTCCTTCAACGCCTCAAACGAATTGCGGGGATCCATCTGATAGCTCCTCCTATCCCCGAATCGGGGCGCGCTGTCGGCCGCCTCCCTAAACGGTCCATAAAAGACGCTGGCATACTTCGCACTATACGACATTATGAGCACGTTTTCATATCCATCGCCGTCCAATGCATCGCGTATTGCCTTTACTTGCCCATCCATCATGCCGGAGGGAGCAATTACGTCGGCGCCGGCCTCAGCGTAATTTACGGCTATCTCTCCATAAATCTTTAGAGTAGTATCATTGTCTATATAGTAGTCCTCCCCAGATCCCTTCACCACCCCACAGTGCCCGTGATCGGTATAGTCGCACATGCATAGATCAGCGAATATGACCAGCTCCTTGCCGAATGATTGTTTGAGCAGCCTTATTGCCCTGGGCACCACTCCATTCTTGCTGGTGGCCTCACTGGCAAGCGGGTCCTTCTTGCCGGTGACGCCGAACAAAATAACGTTGTGAATGCCGGCGCTCTTCAACTCATCAACGAATTTCAGCAAGTCCTCGTTTAACGGCCACCTGAATTGGCCCGGCATGGCATTTATGGGCTGCGGCGAACTAGAGTCTGTCACGAATATGGGCATTATCAAGTTGCTGGTTGATAGGGACGTCTCTGCAACCGAGTTCCTCAGGAATCTATTGAGCCTTAATCGCCTGGGTCTAGTGGACGGGAACTTATGAAGGGAGTCTCCGTTGAATATCATGACGATGCCGGGCCAATCACTAAATAAATACTTTATTCCCCCATAATTGCAGGAACCAGGCCCCAGGTCATTTAATGAATCGCGGCCGCTCCCTCCTTCCAGTTGCTTGGATTTCCTAGTAATGTCCCGCCCGAGGAGGTGATGCAGCATTTAAGATAATCCCGCGTTTCACCATTGATAACGCGAATGTAAAGTTCCGTCCTTTGGGGTAGGGTAAAGCTTGGATATGAGGGGGGAGGGAGGGGGCATTGTGTTGGGCTTTCGGTTCGTCAATTCCTTGGGGGTGAGGGTCGGCTTTCCCCCGCAATGCCGATTGTAAGGATGAAGGCGAGCAACGCACACAAAGGGCAGTGACCCCCAACCCCCCTCCAGACCCCGGGAAACCCCAAAAGGCGAGGAGACTGTCAGGCGTATCTCATTCCTTCTTTTTAATGGTTATCCGCCAGTAGTTTCCCTCCTTCACATTCTCCAGCACCGAATGGCCATTCCTAGTCACTATGCTGGGGACGGTGTTGCACGACGCTGGGTTATCTATCAATACGTCGATTATGGCTCCTCCCTCGACGTTTTGAAGCGCCTTAACGGTATATATCTGGGGATATGGGCATATGAATCCCCTCAAGTCCAGCACGTATCTACCCTCCTTCTTTATTAATTGCTCCTGCATGAGCTGGCCTTCACAGGTTATGAAATAGAGCCGTCGATTAGTGCATTTTATGCATGTTAGTCCCGGCATAGAGCTGCTTTTCGATTGATTGGGTAACGCTAGATTCGAAGGCAATGCTTAAAAAACATGAAGTGCTGCTCACCAAATGGCATCCGCATCCTCCGCCGAGGCGAGCGTGGAAACGGTTAAGATAAAATTGCCCGAGGTGAAGATAGAGAAGCGGGATGTGGTGTTCAAGGTTAAGCGGTACGATCCTGAGAAGGGCTCGTTTTATTGGAGGGAGTACAAACTAACAATAACTAATAGAACTACTATACTGGATGCCCTGCTTCGGATAAAGGAGACCCAGGACTCAACGTTGGCCGTCCGCTACAGTTGCAGGATGGGAATTTGCGGCTCGTGCGGCATGGTGATAAACGGCACTCCCCGGCTCGCTTGCGAGACCAAGCCGTACGACTTGGGCACCAGCGTCATAACCGTGGAGCCGCTGAGCAACGTGCCGCCCGTGAAGGACATCGTGACGGACTTCGATAAATTCTTCGATAATCACAAGCAAGTAAAGCCATGGTTGATAAGGAAGGATGAGAAGGAGCAATTCGAGGATTTGAAGGAGTATTACCCGCAGACCGAGGAGGAGCTGAACTATTACCTGCAATTCTCTTACTGCATAAAATGCGGTCTCTGCTACAGCGCGTGCCCCCTGGTTTTCCTAAATAAGGAATACCTAGGGCCTCAGGCATTGGCGCAGGCATATAGATGGAGCGCGGATTCAAGGGATGAGGGGGCGGAGCTCAGGTTGAAGATAGTCGACACGGATAACGGCGTGTGGAGCTGCAATTACTCAGGTACGTGCAGCAAGGTGTGTCCCAAGGACGTCGATCCAGCCCTGGCCATCAACATGGTTAAAAAAATGTTATTAAGCGGTAAGAGGAGGTGATGAGCATGCAGAAATCGAAGCGCGTCTCTCCTAGGTGGGGTCTCTGGCTTCGTGGATTGGATGAATGGCTTGTCATTTTCCAGAAGGTCAGCGGTCTTGCCTTGGCCCTCTACTTGATAGGCCACGTGCTTGCGGTCTCCGCAGCCCTGGGCTTCGGTCACAACGTTACGCAGCAGCAATGGAATGCCATAATATTCGGCGTCCTGGAGAAGCCCCACATAGGCCCGGTATCCGTGGGCGCATTGCTGGAGTACTTGGTCGGCGTCTTGCTCGTAATACATGGGGCCAATGGGTTTAGGTTAATACTTATGCAGTGGTTCGGCATTGGATTGCCAAAGCCGTCCAGGCACACATTTCCCCGCGCAACCCCATCCCCCAGCGCTGCGGCTCAGAGGGCTTATAAGTACGCGGTGGTAATCGTTACCATAGTATTCATAATATTGGCCACCTATGATGTATTCGGTGCACTGCTGGGGTGGTAATGATGGTAGCCAAGTCAACTTTAATGAAGTGGCATTACATAACTGGCCTCATAATGATAGTGGTGGTGGGGATACATATAGCGTATAGATGGCCCAGCTATGATGTATCCATAAGCTGGCCCGCCGTTGAGAGCCAGATAGGAATGGCTTGGTACGATATAGTTCTATTGATAATAATATATGCTGCATCCTATCATGCAATGAATGGACTACGAACCATAATGTTGGAGCTCTTCCACGGTGGGAAGGCATTCACGACATTCGTTGACGTGTTGGTGATAGCGCTGGGCCTTCTAGTGGTGATAGTGGGCACATATACCGTGGTCAGCATAATACCGCTTTGATGAGGTCAACTAAACATAAATTATTATTATTTTTATTAATTCCCATCCATTGTAATATGTGGATCTATGCTTGTTCTTTTATAGTTGATTGCACTATCGTTCAGGACCGCATGCTCCCTTCTTTATGGTCGGGCAGAAATTCGGGAGAAGCGCGTTACTGAGTGTTTATGGATTAGTGGATGGATTATTACATTATATTATTTAATTGCCTCACTCGCTTGGTCTCTCTTCTCTTCTTTTGATGCTTCTCATTCTATCCATGCTTCTCTCCACTCTCTTGAGCAGCGTCTCCATGGCATCCTTTATCGTCTCCACGGCGTCCCATCCATTTGATGTTACTGAGAATGAATTATTGGAGTCCTTCAATCGCACGGCTACTTCATATCTTGTCCTTTTATCGTTGTTGCCCATCGCCTTGGCCCTTATATCTACCTTGAAGTCTATTATGTCGGTTATCTTGGCTATCTTCTCTAGGTGGTTGTTGACTGCCCTCTCTATCATCTGTCTCAAGTACTTATCTTGCACATCGTTGATGCGGGCGGTTATAGGTATAGATACCTTGCTGGACTCCACGTAGAGTCTCACTATGTCACTGCCCGTCAACACCCCGACCACTCCGTCTCCCGTCACTATCAATCCATCATGTTTATTCAATTTTTCGATGGCATCCGCAATAGGCCTTGATTTATCTATGGTAGCCGCCTCCTGCATTACGGAGGCAACGGGAGCCGCCAGTATCTTCTCCTCCTCGCCCTCCACCTCCCCGCGGCGGGCCCTTCTCGGCGTCGATGCGTAGAATATCTTTTCCACCAAATCGGTTAGAGTAATCATTCCAATCAGCTTGCCGTCCTGTATTACGGGAAGCAGGCTTATGCCGTGCTTAACCATCAGCCACCTAGCGGTGGCTACATTCTCGTTACTGCCTATGGTTATTGGGGGAGAGGACATTGCTCGACTGACGTCGACCTTCGGAAGGGATGGAGCTATCGAATTAATCACGTCTATTCTCCTTATAATGCCGACCAGGTTGTTCTTGTCGTCCACAACCGGTACTTCCCGCGCCTTTGTCTCATGCAGCTTAATAATTAGCCTCTCGAAGCTGGATGACTCGCTTATTGAGAATGGCCTGGACATGACGCTTGATGCCTTGGAATTAATCGGCACTCGCCGTCTCAATAACTCCCTATAGCTCAAAATGCCGACTAATTTATTATTATCATTGACCACGGGTGCTATGAATACTCTCCCCTCCCTCATGGAGGTTATCACGGAGGATAGCTTATCGTTTAATCCAACCACCACCGTCGGCTTTCTAATCAGGTCCCGTATGGAGGACATAAAACAATTATCAATTCAAGCCTATTTAAACTTAGAGACGCTAGATTGATTCGCTTATGGAGGATCAATTAATTCGCCGCCCTCTCTATTTTTCTTTCAACCTTGAGAGGCCACCAATTCCACTTGCCCAGCACAACCAGTATAGCGGGCACCAATACTGGTCTCAATATTAATGCATCCATTGCCACTGCAACGGCCACGGCGAAGCCTATCTCCTTCAATATGAATAATCTGGATACGGTTAACCCAGCGAACGCAGCCGCTAGGACCATGGCTGCCCCGCTGACTATAGGCCCAGTGGAGTCGATTGCCTTCACTATGGCGTCCTTATCGCTTAATCCGCGCATCACCTCCTCCCTGACCCTGGACACTATGAAAATGTCATAATCCGTTCCGACGCTCATCAATAATGAGTACAATATTATGGGGAGGAGGTAGTACGTTGGTATTCTGAGGATCAGCTGGAACACTATTATGGTTAATGCTATGGACCAAGACATGCTCATCAAAACCGTGATGACCAGCCTCACAGGGATCAGCGCTGACCTCAGCATTATGAATAGCATTAGCATCACGAGGGCAATCACTACCAGCGATATCGTGTGGTAGAATTGATCCTCGAAGGCTTGAACAGAGAAGAATTTGTAGCCGGGATCCCCGCCTATCAGCACGGTCACCCCGTATTGCCTAGACACGTTTCCCGCCGCCCCGCTCAGCTCCTCGTAGACCCCTATCAATTTATCGGAGAACACGCTGTGATCTATTGGGATCTTGGCCAGTATAATCGATGAATTATGGTCCAGGAGGGTCACATTGCCGATGCCCTTCATGGTGCTCAGCTCTGCAATGAAAGCACTGTAAGCCGCCTCGTTGCCTGGCTTAATTAGCACGTATGCAGTTGACTGCAGGTAGTTTGGGAACCGCGTTTCCAGTAGCCGGAGCCCGGTGACTGGGTTGCTGGGCGGCATCATGTTCACAGGGTTGGATGATATGTTTATTGTCTTAGCGATGAGCAGCAGCGACGCCAGCGTGATCACGGTGAATATGGCTATGACGGTCTTGGGCCTATCCACTGATTTCCTGCTCAATCTAACCAATAACTTAGTGCTTAACTCCCTGGTATTGGCCTTCAAGCCCATGGGCCACAACACTCGATCCCCTAACAGGCTTATGACGTCGGGGAGCACCAGCACGACCGTGAATAAGACCAGCGCAACGGATATTATGTAGGAAATGCCTATCACTTGTATGTATTGATACGTGGAGAACACGTAGGAGCCCAGGCCCGCCGCCACGACGCCTCCCGATGACAGTATTGTTGGGATGGTAACCCTCCTCACGACGCCCAGCGCCTCCTCCCTATTCAATCCCCTCCTCCTCTCCTCCAAGTACCTGCCCAGTATCAGTAGGCTATAATCTATTCCAATGCCCAATATTATCGGGGATGTTAAGTAGACGGTCAAGTAATAAACGGGCAGCCCAGCCTTGGAGAGCAGGTATATGGAGCCGAGCGACGCCGCGTCGGCGGTTCCCAGCATGGCTAAGACCAGCAAGGGCCCCATCACTGTCCCCAGGACGAAGAACAGCATCGAGAGGACGGCGGTCCCCGTTACCTTATCTATCGTCGGGACGTCGTTTTCCACCATGTTTATCAATTGTAAGTTTATCAATGATGGATTGAATACGAAGATGGAGTCATTGTGAAGCGAGTAGAGCCGTGTGGAGGAGGAGTTCACCAATATCAATGCATAGCTTCCATTTATTAATCCATAATTCAGCGATGTGGGTGATGGGAGTGGGTTCTCCTGAATGATCAGCTTCCTAATGCTGTTGTTCAACTGCGACTCGATCCCAGTTATATTGGAACTACATGCTATTTGGGGCAGGAAGGGTTTGATGAGGGGTGGTGAGTCGTTGATGTAGAGGCCGGCCACGGCGGCGTTAATGCCGGACCTGGATGGCCCTAGGGCTATCGCCAGAGCAAGGGTTGAGTTGGGCTTGGTGAAGGGCAGTGGGTACTTGGACCTCAGGGAGGCCTCCACCGCGTGGTAGCCGTGGATGAGGGCGTTTTCCAGCTTGCTTGGGGTCAACTCGTCCACTGCGGATCCATTCAATGCCTTCGCCACTTGAACCGCGTACTCCTCCATGTAGCTGGAGTAATTGGTCGGCTCGTTCAATAGATTCAGGGCGGTAATTGCGATTAGGGAGGAGTTCCCGTTGGGGTTCGCCTTCTGTAATTGTTGAATTAAAATGGAATTATACGACTGCACGTACCTGCTCAGAGCTGACTGCGTGGATCTCAACAGGCTTAATTGCCCATAATACTCCGCGTTTAGCTTGGAGAGCTCCATGCAAGTGGAATTCATTGCGTTCCATGCACTCAGCAATTCCTCCGTGGCATTTGCCTCTGCCATCCTTATATACTCATCAACGGTTTCATTATACCGTGAAACCACGTACTTTTCGTATATAGTTAATTGATCGACGTGGGGATCCATTATCATGCCGTCCAACGCGGCCAGCTCATCCATTACGTTCCCGCTCGAGTTGACTATGATCGCCGTGTATGATTGGTTCGCCGCGCTCCCCACGTAGCGCTCAACTATTGTTGGAGGTATGTTGCTCGGCAATAGTTGGGAATCATTATATATCAAGGAGTTGAATACCCTTGGCGCCAACGCAGCGAGCACCATCATGGCCGCAATCCATGCTATGAGCCATTTACCCCTTATGATGCCGACGGATCTATGTTCGCATTAAAAAGTTTTCTAGACGGCGCGCATTTCGACCAACAGCGGTCTCAGCCCCTCTCCCTGTAATGCATGGGGGCTTCCGCGATAGCGTTATTATGCAGCTAGCCAGGCATGTAATGCATGGTGGTGCTCTCGTTCGACATAGACGGTACTCTGGTGGATTCCACCAGTAGATTAATATCGTGCATGGAGAACGGCAAGGTTGATTGGAAATGCTTCCTCGATTGCGGGAAGCTCGGCATGGATAAACCAATCCCGCTCAACATATCGATAATCAATAAAGCCATTCGCTCCGGCCTCGCCGTTATATTGGTAACCGGTCGGCCCGAGAGGATGAGGGAATGCACCCTGTCTCAATTGATGAAGTTCGGCGTGGATGTGGGTGGGATCCGCATGTTGGTCATGAGGGGGGATCACGACGATAGGCCGGATCCAGAGTATAAGGTGGATGCCCTGGCCGGCGTGGGGTTGCCCGACGTGATTCATTGTGACGATAATGAAGACACCGTTAACTCGTTGATCAGTCATGGATTTAAGGCAACGCTGGCCTCCAAGTGCGATTCAATCAATCCCTACTTGAATCCCTAGTTCAACCCTCATCGCGCAGTGCGGCTGTTCGCCCTTCACTGCTTGCCTATCTATTCTGAATCGGTTCTTGATCGACAAAACTAATGATAAGTCCCGCTCCTCTAGGGCGGGTGGGGGTCGGTTTTTTAACTAAGGAATTGATAGTCAGCATTGCGGTTGGTCCTCTATTTATCTGTGAAACTTTTATAAAGTACAATAGCCGACATGGGCAGATGAATGCGGAGAACGACGTGTTCGATGAGTTGGTCAGGCTATTATCGGCCAACGCGCTTCCGCTGGCCTTAATAGTGGCGCTGGGCTTGATAGCCGGCATATTCGCTCAGTTATTCCACGTGACCCAGTATGTATATGCCGCGTTGCCGTTGATGTTGATAGGGTTGATAATATACGTGTTATTGACCCCGGTATTGAGGATATACGTTCAGGAGGACTTGATAAGCTGCAAGCACGCCAACACTCTGCTGGCCGCCGTCGTGGGGCTGATAGAGATAATAGTGGCCGGCGCTGAGTTCTATGAATCTCCCTACATGATGCTCTCCTCCCTCGTCATAATAGCTATTCTGATACTGGCAATATACCGAAGAGCCGTGGTCGACGTGAAATGCGTGTCGCTGCCGACCGTGTACATAACGATAATACCGCCGGGCGGAGTGGCCTCCGAGAAACGGATACAGGTCAGATCAGCGGTGACGATAGGGGGCCCCGGCTCCACGATAGTTGTCCCAGCCCCTGCGGGGACATGGATTAGGATAGCACAGAGAGGTGGATCCCTTTCTATTTACTGCAGCGGCGCCAAGATGGAGTCTGAGGGCTCGTTAAGGGACGTGTCGGGCGAGGTAGAGATGGGGGACGCAGTCACCCTGTGGTTGGGGGAGACCAAGGTAATAATAAGGCGGCAGTGACCCTAATTTAGGAGGGGGCGAGTTTTTGCTTCCTTGCCACGTATCGCTGAATGCGGCGTAATACCTTCGATTCGCTTAAAAAGGGGAATTGGTTGGTTCTGTATATGAAGATAGTCCTGGTAGCCGTGCCAGGCGCCGGCAAATCGACTACTCTGGGCTTGGTAAAGCAGAGGATGCCCGACGTATTCATAGTCAACTACGGCGATGTGATGCTGGATATAGCGAAGCGGATGTACGGCATAACCCATAGGGATGAAATGAGGCGTAGAATACCCGTGGATGAGTATAGGAAGGTGCAGGAACTGGCCGCGGAGGAGATATCTAAGATGCAGGGAGACGTGATAATCGATACCCATGCCTCCATAAGGGTGCAGGGAGGCTTTTACCCCGGCCTGCCCGACAGAATAATAGCGAAACTGAGGCCCGACGCAATAATTCTTCTGGAGTTCAATCCCAGGGACATAATTGAGCGGAGAAGCAAGGACGAGAGCTTGAGGGTGAGGGAGGCGGAGGGCGAGGCTGAAATAGAGATGCATCAATTGGCGAATAGGTACTACGCCTTCGCGGCGGCCAATGCGGGCGAGTGCAGCGTGTACGTACTGGATTACAGAAACAAGCCTCAATCCAAGCCATTTGAGCATGCGGAGGCGTCCGCCGATTTCATCATCAATTTACTGAATGCCAACAGAAAGCTGCATTGAGCCCATAGATGGTGGAGCGGGTTATGCGGTCAGCTCCACCGTGTATCTAATCCCCATGTATTCGCTGTTAAGCACTATCCTGAGCTCCTCGGGATCGCAGGAGTCCTGTATGTCCTTTAATAGCTCGTTTATCAAGTCCTCGTGGTATATTGCCCTGTCCCGGAACGAGTCGAGGTACTCCCTGAGGGACTTCAATTCTATGTAGGTGCATCCATCCCGCTCGTCGCAGCTAGGCTTATACTCTATCGTGATCGAGTAATTATCGAGGGTCTTGGTGACGGGGCATATCGCTATCATCTTCGTGTTAATCGTGATTCTATCCGTTAGTCTCGCCTTTATGCAGAGGAGTTTAGGGGGTGATGTCATGGAGACGGACCTGGAATGACAGGGTTAAAAACGTTGTCTTCAATTGACTAAACGCGTAGAATCGAAATGCAGTTACAGGTTGATTTCGTGAGGGCCCAAACATTTAAAACCAGCGATTGGAGCTTTACTCATGGTTTCATTTAAGGGATACGTGTTCAGCAAGACGCTCATGCCGGATCCCTTGGGCAATAAATTGATAAAGATAGACATAGTTGAGGAGAAGGAAACGCCCGGCCCCGTCGTCACGGGAGCGGATGAGTCCGCCATGATGGCCCGTGAGGTAATGAATATGATGCAGCAAGTCCTCAAGTCCATGCCGATACTCAATCAAGCCCTGGGCAATAAGGTAATGGTTCCCCGAGTCACCATTTGGCTAACCGATGATGAGATAGAGTACCTCGGCGGTAGGCTAGACGTGGGCGACTACGTGGAGGTAAGCATACAGAACGGATCCATAAACATAAAGAGATTATAAATTAGATTCAAGCATCAGCGATTCGGGCCCCCGTAGACTAGCCCATCGAATGCGGTCTTGAATTTCTCGTACCACTCCAGCGGATCCTTGCCTGCCCAATCCTTGGCGCCGAGCTCGGAAGCCATCGTGGTAACCATATCCCTAGTCCTCTTGCTCTCCCAGAACCTGGGGGTGGAACCGGCCTTCTGCGCGTAATCGGCGAACTCTCTGTAAACGGCCGCGGCGAACTTATCCACGTCGACATCCACGCCTACCAGGCCATAGACCTCTTTAAGGGTGGGCTCCAGCCAGCCCCTGTGGAAGCGGCAAGCGCCGGCCTCATCTATCATCAACTCCATTAACGCCCTGGAGTATACGGACTTGGCGAAATCAACTGGATCCATGAAGGTTGGATTGTAATTGGTCCAGTACCTGCCCAGCATGTATATGGGAGCCACCATTCCGGGAGCCCAGTAGTAATTTGGGGTCATGTAGTTCGAGTCGCCGAGCGGCACGTAAACCGCGTAATCCACCACTCCAGCCTCCTCGGCCGCCCTCCTAAGCCCGATAGCCCCAATCCTACCCAACAGCCCGACCCCGCTCATTAATGACCTCACGCCCTCCTCCGCCAGAGACGCATTCAACTCGCTGCTGGAGACGTCATAGACCAGGGGATTCATGACGGGCCTACCGCTCAGCCCAGCTTCCTCCGGCTCAATTAATCCCCGATCCACTGCCTCGAATGCAAGGCCCAAGTCGTAGCCGACCTCTATGGTGTCCAGCCCGTAATTATCCACCATGTCGGCCACCTTAACCGCGCTCCCAAGCGTGAAAACGCCTATGTAGGGGCCCACGGCATTCAGCGGCTCATAATCTATCTTCTTGCCTCGCCACACCTTCTTACACACAACGGGGCACGGTTCTCCACAGTTGTACCAACTCCTTGACTTGACGAACGCCTCCTCCTGGAACGGTTTCCAGAAGTGCTCTATGGCGGCATCCGACCACTTGCGCCGCTCCTCGAGGGGTAGGTAAATGGACTGGAAGTTGAACATGGGAATCAACTCCCTGTAATGGACATAGTTAACGCCGAAGGTTCCTCCCGTTCCCAGCTGTGGATCGAATCTGTACTTGATGGTCTTCTCGTTGAGGACCTGTATGTAGGTCTTACCGAGCTTTTGAATGAATATCTTGTCTATATCGCCCATCTTGGGACCCCCCACCTCCGAGTCGCCGCCCAGCAGCATGGCGGCCACGTTATGTCCCCTCACCAATGCGGATCCCCCGCCGGCTCTGGCCGCGAAGTCCTCCGCGCCCAGCTTGTATGCCTTCTTGGCGTAATCCACCTCGTAACTGGCGATGGCTCCCATTATGGTGCTGGCCGCCCCCGGCCCGGTCACTATGGGCCGTGCCTTATGTTCATAGATGAAGTCCCAGTAATTATCCAGCAGGAACTGCTTCGCCGACTCTATGCCGGTGCGGCCCCCGTATCCCCACAACCTATCCAAGTCAACTTCCTGGAACTCCACGCTTAACTTGCCGGCCTTGCTTCCAATCAATATCAGCGTTGGCTTGTTGAATTTACCGATGATTACCAGCCCATTCACGCCGGTTCTCATGAATCTATAGGCGGCTCCACCCATTGCGGACACGTGGAGGGCGCCCGTCTGTGGGCTTCTGAAGACGGCCACCGCTCTGTGCACTCCTATGAAGTTCCCCCCAACTAGTCTGCCCCAGCTCACCAGGAATGGTATTCCTGGGTCCAGCGGCTTCATCCTCCAAGTCTGGAGCCTCTTGTTCAGGTCCACCGCGGCGTCCAGGGGACCCAGCCAATCGCCCGTCTCCTCCCACCACCTCCTCTCATCCGCCTTTATCGCGATTAATCTGTACGGCATTCACAGCGCATTGGCTTCTTCGTTGATAAGGCTTTTTGTGTTGTTCTTGTTTTTGTTTTACCTAGTTATACTTAGGTTATACTGGGTTATACCGTAATGCTTATTTACACCTGAGTTTATTTACTATTATGGAGCAACTCGAACTGGGGTCGCGGGTTATAACGTGCGGCATTAATGAGCCGCTCAGGGATGCGGCCAAGAAGATGAATGAAAACAATGTGGGCAGCGTGGTGGTGGTCGACGGCGGTAAGGTGGTGGGAATACTCACGGAGAGGGACCTGGTCAGGGCGGTGGCCAGCGGCGTTCCGCTCGACGCGCCGGTGAGCAGGATCGCATCTAGGAACTTGATAATAGCTAGGCAGGGCGAGTCCATGCTGACCGTGGGCATGAAAATGATAGAGCACCAGATCCGCCACATACCTGTGGTGGATGATGATGGGAAGGTAGTGGGGGTCCTATCCATAAGGGATGTCTTGAGGCAATTGACGGCGGAATCCGCTTACCCGTAATGCATAAAGAATAATAACTCGATGGAATTGCCCAGGCCAGTGATGAGACCTGGCATGAATGATGGATGAATTCGTTAGAGTTAGCTGAGCCCGCGTTGACAATAAGTGAGGGCCATTGGGTTCGACGCGAGGTTTTTAAAGCGGAAGTCAATGAGCGCCGCATGCGAGTCAAGGTATTGAACGTTAAATCCAGCGATGAGTACCTGGAGGCCGTGGTGGAGGGGGAGGATTACACCCTGTTCGCCCCATTATTGGAGTACCTGTTGCGGGAGGATGGAGTGGAGCAGGCCATGTACGACATGGATCACCCATTGATAAGGAGGGTCACGCTCAAGATAAGGACCCACGGTAAGCCGCCCATGGAGGCCCTGAACGCCGCCGTTACGTCCATGATGAATGACTTGGACTCGATTAAGGGGCAGCTAATGAATGAGCTAGGTGGTTCCAAGTGAACGTGAAGTACATCAGGCCCCTTGAGGTCAAGATAGACCCAGACCCCTCGGCTTGCCTGGTAATCATTAGGAGGGGGAGCGAGTCAACTAAGGGCCGCAGAACGACGTGGGGCACATATTTGCTCGACGACTACTTGGAGCTGGGGGACGACGTGGTGGTCATGCCAAGCGGATCATCCCGCTGATAATCGCATTGCTCCTGGGCGCAGCGTTTTTCTTAATTGGAGCGGGGCCCCTATCATGAGTGTGGGAGAACAGGCTCCGGATTTCGAGGCCGAATCGACGACGGGAAAGATAAGGCTCTCGAGCCTCAGGGGGAGGAGGGTGGTTCTTTACTTCTATCCAAAATCATTCACCAGCGGCTGCACCAATGAATTGAAGCGATTCGTGGAGCTATATGATGAGTTCAAGGCAAGCAATGCTGAGGTGATAGGGGTTAGCGTGGACTCCCTGGACACCCAGGTCAAGTTCGCCTCCCGGTACGGCGCGCGGTTCCCCCTGGTCTCGGATAGGGATAAGACTATATCCAAGGCATACGGCGTGTTGAGGGGATCCACTGCCCAGCGCGTCACCTTCATAATAGATGAGAATGGCACCATAATGGACAGGATAAGCGGCTTGAAGAATGCGAGCGATCATGCAGACGAGGCATTAAAAAGGATAAAGCCCGCCACGGCCCGTTGAGCCCGCAGCGTTGGAGAACTCCCTAGCGCGCAATGCCTTTGCCTCTCCTTATGGTGCTCACGTAATCCTCAAATGAGGAGGATGCGGTGATCAACGCTGACCCGCTGCTCTCGTTCTCCCTAACCGCTCCCTTCTCCATTAATTCCTGGATCGCCCCAGGCACGTCCAGGCCGCGCAGCAATGCGTGGGTGGCTATTATCTTCTTGGCGTTCTGGGTTATGTTCATCCTGGCCATTTCCGCGTAGAGCGACGACGTGGATTTAATTATTGAGATCACGAGGTCCAGGGGGGCCTTTGTCCTGAGCTTCATGCCGCTCAGCTCCGATGGGAAGCCCCTCAAGTTCAATGCGGTGGTCACCACGTCGAACGGCACTGGATGGGGGGGTTGAGCCATGGTGATCAACACTGATAGGTCGAGGGAACCCCCATTCCTGGCCTTCAGCGCGCCGTATATCTTGAGGGCCTCAGCCATCATTATGTCGCCGGCCTCCCTGCCTCCCCTCACCCTCAGCTCCACCACGTTGGATTTAACATCTATGATAAGCTCGCCAACCTTTATCCTGCGAGTCAGGAGGTCCACGTAGGTTATCGCGTCCTCGCTGCTCTTGAACTTAAGCACCGCCCTCCTGCCCATTTCCCTCACTCCAGGGCTACCTTCTTTCTAATATTAACGCCGCAATTGGGGCAGTAGGCCCTGGTTCCCTTGAATTTCAAGTAAGCCCTGCACCTGGGGCACCGCGCCTCCACCACCCCAAGCCCCAGCCCCCTTATGCTGAGGTGGTAGGGTGGGCCGCGCGATATTACCCTGGCCTTCACGAAATCTCCTATCCCCACCGCGTCGTACACGGTATTAATTCTATTCTCCCCAGCATGCGCTATGTATATGAAGCCCGTGGCATTTATCCTGGTTAGGCTCCCCCTATCCAGCACCGCGGCTATCCTGACGACCGCCACCTTATCCGTTGATGAAACGACCCTGCCGTAAACCACGGCGCCCTGCTGGAGCAGCTTCAACTTTATTGGGTTGACCCGCACCTCATGCGCCTTCACGTCGTAACTGGGCACGCCTATCACGGTGGACACTATCCTTCCCCTGCAATCGAGGTCGGTGAACTCGCCCGGCACGTATTCCTCCTCCACGCCCAACTCATCGCCTGGAACAGCTACCATGACTCACCAACGCTAAAGCCCCCGCCTGGCTCGATTAAAAACTCTCCCTCCTCAACGGCGATGCATGGTCGAGAATGACTAATCATATAATTGTTCTGAATGACGCCTTGGCCTGGATTTAGGCTCGGGATGCCTCGCATCGCTATGCTTTGTGATGTTCTTCACTATGCATGCCATGTTTTCGTAATCAGCCTTAACTGCAGTGATGGCGTAGTGCAATTCAATGGTTTGCCATACATGGTTTAGCCCAAAGCCGCCTGGGGTGGATTGATTAAATTCTCAATATCATGCTTATCTGGACCAAGCACTCTAGTTCTGTGGGCATTCATCAACCAACTAGGTAGTCATGACTAGTTTAGTTTAGGCCTCAGCCTTGCTTTCAAGCATTTCTCAAGCTCAATCCTTAACCTATTCTTCACTCTACCCTCATTCCTCAATGTATTACATGTAACCGCATATATCTTCAATTTATCAATCCTCTCCCTTACCAATCCCTCTACGAAATCCTCCCTGCTCTTCGGATTAAGCCCAGTCCACGCATTCTTATTCTCACAAATATCCTCTAGGTAATTCATTAGGAATCTTACAATGCCCTCAGAGCCACCAATATGTGCTGAGCAATGCTCCTTAGTAAGCCTCCTGGCGATATCACTAGACTCACCAACATAATATGCTTCAGATTCGTCGAAGAATACGTAGATGCCAGCCTCATGGACAGCATCGACATTGCTACAATCATACACGCCAAACCTACATTCACTAATTTGAACGCCGACCTCAACGAGGCAGTCTCTAACCACCGCCTCAAAATCGGTCATAAATATGCAACATTTTAAGGCGTATAAGCATTAAACCAATCCGGAGATGGTGTGTTCTTGATGTACCAACCCCCCTAAGCTCCTCATGCATTTGGCCCCAGTAGTGCTCAATCAATATCCTGAACTTGCTGGAGGGCCCTGTATGGTGTTAACGACGCTCTCCGGCACGCCTTGACTGATCATCCATGCGGCGAAGAGCCTCCTAAGCCCATAGAGCTTGAAGTCACTGCCCAGCGCGTCCCCCTTCCCAAGGCTTAGCGCATTTTGAAAAGTCCTCAAAATCATCCTCACCAACAATATACTTAAAGCCAGAAGGCATGATGATACCGAAGACTTGACGTAGTAGCTGGAATAGGAAGTCTCTAAAGGCAGGATAACCCCGAGCCTTCAAAACGACCTTAATGGCATCATAGAGAGCGGCACCGATGGAGGCACCATCAGCGAGCTTAGCATGCTCATCAATGTTTAGATACTTGAGGCAAGCCTTAATTCATCGGTGACGGGAGTCTCATCAGTCCTAGCCTTGTAAATGAATGCGGTTGAAGCCCAAGTCACTAGGCTTAACACCATTAGAAGGCACGCGTCCAGGAATCCCCCTTCCTAACCCCCCAGCTCATCCAAGTCAACAAGGTTAGGATCCGCTAATAAGAGCCCTGAATGGGGGTTAACAGACTACTCAGCGTCGATGCATTGGCATATTCAAGTTCAATTCCAAAATCGAAAATAGCGTGTAAATCCAACCTTGGCGCCTCGGCCGGGATTTGAACCCGGGTTTCGGGCTCGACAGGCCCGCATCCTAGACCAGGCTGAACGACCGAGGCTCGATGTGGATCTTGATCTACGACGTTTTAAGCTTTTCCCTTGCCGCTGCCCCGAGGGCTCGGCTCCATGAGTGCCAGCAGCTTAAGCATTAGCAGTTTATACGCCGGCACGACTGGCACCAGAACCAAGTAGCCGGTGTACAGCCCATACATTACCGCGCTGCCAACGGGGGATTCCAGCACGGCTGGTATGGCCAGTAAGTCCTCCTCCCCGTTCACCCAAATCACGCTTCTCCTACCCCTCACTGCTTCCTCCACCGCATTCCTTACAGCTATGAACGATTCCGAAATCAGTGTGGCGGGGGGATTATCTATAACCGTGCCAGTCCGCTCAGCCTCGCCGATCCCGTATCTCCTGGTCCTTCCATCAATTATAGCCACATCCGGCTCCCTCCAATACCTCCTCACGTTGCTCGTGACGACGTCGCCCACAGTTATTAGCAACTGCAATCCCAAGTCCTCCGCCGCCGCCTTGGCGTGGTGCACTGATGCCGGTGGCTCCCGGGGTATCGATACGGCAAACGGCACCGCCATTAACCGCCGCAGAGAGTCGCTGGTCAGCCTATACACGCCGGGCGAGCTGATTTTCTTTATTAATGCATTGCTATTTAGAGGCAAAGCAAAAATCAATTAAATTGGCGGGGGTGTTTCCCGCATGGGAGATCAGGACGCGTTGTTGAAGGCATTAAATATACTGGCCAGGCTAGACGAGCTGGGATTGCTGGACGCAATTAATGAAGCATTAACCGATGAGGGACTGCAACGCCTCGCCTCCGCTGGGGTCGGCCTAATGGAGGTTATCGCCAAATTATTGGACGCAGCCAAGGAGGTGGACTGGAGCGCGTTGATCGCCATTGCGTCATCCATTGATGAGAGGAAGGCAAACGCGCTGCTGCGTCTCCTGGACGCCGTGGGCCAGGTAGATATGGAGAGGCTGCGGCTGGCAGCATCGTTGATGAGGAGCGACGTGGGCAGCGTATCGCTGGCAAGGCTGTTGAGCGCGATCAACGACGAGGAGACGCGGCGCGTCATCTATAAATTGCTCCTGGCCGTGAGGATCTTGGCTGAATAGGCGGGGTTCCTGAACGCGTTGAGCTCAATGTTGCTCCTTTGATTGCCACTCAATTGTGTATAGTTGCTCCAGCTTCTTTACGTCGTCATCGTCCAGCCTCCACCCAACCGCCCCCATGTTCTCCCTCAAGTGCTCTATCTTCGCTGCCTTGGGTATGGCCACCACGTTGGGCTTGCTTATCACCCAGTTAAGCAGCACTTGCGCCGGCGTCTTGTTGTACTTGCTTCCCACCTCCTCCAGCAGCTTATGCTCTCTGCTGCCTGGTCTCAATATGGACCCCGTCCCAAGGGGGCTGTACGCTATTATGGTTATGCCCTCCCTCTCGGCGTAGGGGATTAAGTCCTTCTCCACGTCCCTGTCCAGCAGATTATAGCGTACCTCATCCGCCACCACTCCGTACTTAGAGACGGAGCGCCGCGCCTCCTCCAGCTCCACGACGTCGAAGTTACTCACGCCTATGTACTTTATCACTCCCTCGTCGACGAGCTCCTCCATTGCTTGCATGGTTTCCTTTATCGGCACATCCCTGGCCGGCCAGTGGATCATGTATAGATCTATGTAGGTGCCCAATCTATCTGAGCTGGCCTTGGCTGACTTCAACACGTCGTCGTGGCGGGCATGGGTGGGCCATACCTTGCTTATTATGAACAATTCATTCCTGGGCAATCCCTTTATGGCCTCCCCTATTATTCTCTCTGAGCATCCTCCTCCATACATCTCCGCCGTATCTATCATTGTGTAGCCCATTCCTATGGCCTCTCGGATCAGCTTTATCATGACGTCCATGTTGGAGCAGTCGGGTATCCAGAAGCCGCCTCCCATGCCCCAAGTGCCCAGCCCAATGACCGGAATCTTTATTCCAGTTTTATCGAGTTCTTTGAATTCCATAATTAGCTATTATCGAGCGGATAAAAATACTTTGCTCATAACCTCCGCTTTTTCGGTTGAGGACATTATTCCGTTTTGTCTTTCATTGACTACTTCATCGTGAAAGATAAGTTTTTAAAGTGGATTTCTCCATGGCCCGTAATAGTCGTGTAATATGACTGGAACCACAAGGAGGAGCTACGGCGAGAGGGCCGCGTTGAAGAGGCAGTTATCGTTCATGGATGTCTACTTCGCCTCGATAGGAGGGCAATCGCCATTCCTAAGCATTCTAACCTATGGCACTGCCATGATAATATACGTTGGGATAATGGCTCCGCTGGCCGCGTTGTTGGGGACGGTGCTTGTCCTATTCAATGGGTTGGTAGTGTACGAATTATCCAAGCAGATAACGAGGACGGGGGGTTATTACAAGTACGCGCACCTATTGTTGAGCCATAGGGTCGGAATAGAGACGGGCTTCCTCTATTTGTTCTACTCGATATTATATGGAGCCTCGTACGCATTCGGCGTCAGTTACCTCTCCGCTTGGTTATTCAATTGGGATCCCACCCTCACCATGATTGCCGTGCTAGCCCTAACCGTGGTCTTGGCGGTCAGCGGCATCAAGCCATCCACCAAGTACGCCGTGGTGGCCGGCTCAATAGAGATAGCGGTGCTGGTGACAATAGGCGTTGTGCTGCTTTACATGGCTGATTTCAAGTTGAGCAATCCATTCGTAGGGGGAGTATCGCTGTCCAACCTGGGTTTGGCGGTGATATATGCAGCCGCGATACCGACAGGCTACGGCGCTATCGCGCCCCTTTCCGGCGAGGCTAAGAACCCTAAGTCAACCATTCCAAGGGCGGTCATAGCGGTGATATTGACCGGCGGCTTGCTGGCTGCTTTCGATGTGTATGCATTTGCCAATGCCGGCATGGTATTGTTCCACGACAACATAAATCAAATAATATCAACGCCATCTCCCGTCCTCTACGTGCTTCGGCACTATATGGGCATTTACCTAGACCCAGTGTTGATATTCGCCATGCTAAGCGACGGCGTGCTGGGCACCCTTGCCTTCTCGCTGGCAGCCTCGAGAACCATATATGCTATGTCCATTGATGGTCACTTGCCGCGGGCCTTATCCCAAGTCAATCCCAAGGGTAATCCCGTGCTCGCGGTATTGCTATCATCGATATCCATGTTGGCGCTATCGGTGTTGCTGTCCAATTACTTCCACGGTCCGTTAAGGGCCTTCCTGGTGCTGGGCGCGTTATCCACCATGGCCGGCATAGTTGTGCACTTGGTATCCAACATAGCTTTGATCAGGATAGGAATCGAGAAACGCATTAGGAAATGGATAGCTATATCCACAATAGCGTCTGGAATAACGATATACTCAATAATATCCGCGTTCACGAAAATAAGCTCAGTTTACGTCGAGGTCTTCTTGTTATGGCTCCTCTTCGCCTTCATATACGCAGAGGCCTACAGCATAGTCGGGTCTCAGCCCAAGCATAGATTCCCAGCAACGCTGGAATAACAATGAAATAGAACGAGAAACCCCGCCCTTAATGCGGGAAGAGTTCGATTTTGATATTGATCAAATATTAAACCTGCTTGCAGGCTTCCTACCTGACCAGCCTCCGGATCGCTGCGGCAAGTGAACCGCCCCCGCTTTAAGGGGGATTTCCCTCCCCATTATTGAGAGCCCCCGCCTCCCCTTCTCAGTCGAGGATTTTCCTTCACTGATGCTCAGTTGAATTATTTATTAGTAGTTGATCATGGTTGAAGTAGTAGATGATTTTGTTCCTGGATTGCTTAATGTATATTTTCTTGCATATGGAGCTGGCCCTAGATTTTGCCTTTGCTAAAAATAAAATAAAAGAAAACTTTATATTTGGTCGTCTAAGTTGGTCATAATGGTAGAGCTCAAGGTAGTTTCTTGGAGCGATGTGATGACCTATTTGCTTCGCATAGTTGAGGGGATGGGAAGCGATGGATTTAGGCCCGACGTCGTGGTCGGAATAATGAGGGGCGGCGTGATAGCTGCCCGATTGATCGGCGACTTGTTGGGGGTGGATTCCATTTCATTGATGGAGATAAAGTTCTACAAGGGAATAGGAGAGCAGGGAGATGAGCCTCGAATAACGCAGCCATTAACTATTAACGTGAAGGGAAAGCGGGTCCTGGTCATAGACGACATAGCGGATAGCGGGAACACCATGAGGACGGCCATAGATTACATAAAAGGCATGAATCCGCTTCAGGTAAAGACGGCCACCCTCCTGTTAAAGCCGTGGACTAAATTCAAGCCGGATTACTATGGTGGGGAGACCACCATGTGGATAGTGTTTCCCTGGGAGCTCGGCGAGACCATTAGGGAGCTCGGCAGCAACTCAATGCAGTTGGTGAGCAAAATGGACAGCGAGTTGGCCGGCAAGATAATGACCATTATGAAGATATTGAACGGTAATCAAGCAAATTAATTGGTATTTGTCCATTAACTGATCAAGGTAATGCTTATTAAGTGGGGGGTCATTTGTCAACGATGCAACGAATGAAACTACAACATTATATAGATGGCGAGTTCCGCAATCCAACCAACGAGGAGTTCAGCGTTAAGGCGTCCCCCATGGATGGCTCGGCCATAGCGGATGTGCCGAGGGGGACCAGGGATGATGCTCGGGCAGCCATTGATGCTGCGTACGACGCGGTCAAGCAGTGGTCGAGGCTAACCTCAATCAAGCGGTCGGACTATATATACAAGATGTATGAGGTGGCGAAGTCGATGGAGGAGGACCTCATAAATACATTGATTGTAGAGGGCGGCGGCGTTTACAAGAAGGCATGGGGCGAGGTGGTGTTCACGGAGAGGCTGATGCGCAACGCGGCGGAGCTAGCTAGGCATTATGAGGGTGAGGTGTTGAGCTCCGACAGCGAGGCCACGATCTCCATGGTGTTCAAGAAGCCCAAGGGGGTCGTCGGAATAATAACTCCCTGGAATTACCCTCTATCCATCTCCATGAAGAAGGTGATCCACGCCATTGCGATAGGCAATACCGTGGTGCTGAAGACGGCCAGCGACACGCCCATAACAGGGTATAAGATAGCGGAGATAGCCCACAAGGCTGGGCTTCCGAAGGGCGTCTTGAACGTGGTGTTCGGCTCGGGCGGCGTGGTTGGCGACGAGATAGTTACAAGCAAGAAGATTAACCACCTCACCTTCACCGGAGAAACGGGGACGGGGAGGCAGATAGCTGAGAAGGCCGGGCGCGGGTTGAAGACCGTCACGCTGGAGCTGGGCGGCTCTGATCCATTGATAGTTCTAGACGACGCCGATCCCGACTACGCGGCTAGACTAGCGGTGTTCGCAGCTTTCTTCCACCAGGGACAAATATGCACGTCATCCAAGAGAATAATAGTGCATAAGGGCATATACGATAGATTCGCGCCGCGATTCATAGAGTACGTGAGGAGGATCAGGATGGGGGATCCCAGGGCGGACAGGAATATAGACTTCGGCCCCCTCATTAATAAATCCCAAGTGGAGTCAATGAAGGGGTTCCTGGAAGACGCGGTGAGCCGCGGCGCCAAGGTGGAGACTGGGGGAGGGGTAAATGGGAATTACTTCGAACCCACCGTTCTGAGCGGCGTTGACGAGAACGCCAAGGTCCTCCGCGAGGAGGTGTTCGGCCCAATCAGGCCCCTCATAGTGGTCGAGAACGACGAGGAGGCCATAGAGGTTGCCAACAAGACGGAGTACGGGCTATCCGGCGCGGTGATCACCAACAACATAAATAGGGCAATGAATATAGCGGAGGCCGTGGAGTCCGGCATGTTCCATATAAACGACGTGACGTTCCTGGAGGAGTCCCACGTGCCTTTCGGCGGCATAAAGGCGAGCGGCATAGGGAGGGAGGGGGGTAAGTACTCCTTCCATGAATCAACGTATGATAGGTGGACCACCATAACCCTGAGGCAGAGGAAGTTCCCCATACCATCCATGTAACCAAGAAATGGATCTTCTTCGCCTCGTTTTACTTACACGCTGACCTCCCGCTCTCCGCTGGCCAACTCGACTTTGACCAACCGCCCTCCCAGGTACTTCTCGTACAGCAACCCCACCTCCGCTGCCGCCTTTATGAGCAGGTCCCCGCTTATTCCAGGCACGCCGGCGCTTATTATCAGTATGTTCCTCGTGCTTGCCTCAACCATGGTTAACTCGGAGTCCCTGTATGGGTATACGTGGAGGATTGTGCCATCGCTGGCCGCCAGCACTATTTGATTGCTGGTCAGGGTTCTCCTGGGGGAGCCTATGGGTATGAATACCTCCCCCTCCGCTGCGTACCTAAGGGTTAACTTGTCGGCCTTTATCTTATCCATGTCGTAAAGCCCTATGGGGACTTTGTGCTTAATGCTGATGATGTTCCCTATGTCCACGGCTGGGTTGATGGTTGGTATCTTCCCATTATTGAGGATGCGGCGAATCAATGCTTCCTGGGCCGGCCTCTGCTTGGTGGGGTCTATCTTTAGGACTCTCCAATAGAAGTCCCTATAGGAGCGTATCACTGGGTCGGCCAGCAAGTCCTTTGTTGAGCCGTTGATCTCCGCCGCCGCTTGCTCCCACTCCAGCCTCAAATCCACGCTGGCCTTATTGTTCAACTCCATTGCCGAGGCGACCCCAAGCTGAATGCCCATGCGGGCCAACTCATCGGCGATGCTCACTCTCATAACTGACCACTCACGGCATTGAATATAAATGTTTAATTTAATAGGGAAACTTCTCGGCGTTTCCATGACGCGTATGGGCCGCGGTCGGCATTTGGCTGCACAATGTTTTTAAACGGTGGGAAGGACGTTGATGGCATGGTTATGATTTGCAAGCTTTGCGGAAAGAACATGAACTCTGTGGATGAATACGTGAGGCACGTAATGATGGAGTGCAAGCAAGTTCCGAGGACCAGGAAGTGCCCGGTATGCGGCAGGAGGTTCAACACAATCCATAAGTTCAAGGTTCACCTAATGAATGAAGCGTTGATAGATGTCCGCCACGGCAGCATGTTGGTTCAATTGCAGTAATGCAATGCGCTACCTGCGTCGAGTTCAGCCCCAGTCTTTGCCGGGATACCCTTCAGGAGCCGCGGTCATCGCTGGATTAAGCGTTTCCCCGCTCATATCTGCAGCTCAGCGGCCGGCCGTGATCGCTTGACGGGGACCGGCTGCGTCGTGAAGCCAATGGATGAGCTTAAGTCGTTTCACGGCGAAAAAGCGATATTTACCATAACGCGTATTCTCATTTATGCCTGAAATAGATTCCTTGGTTGAGAAGAAGGCCTCTCAAGTAGATGCCACCGGAACCATCATAACCGCGATTAGATTGCTTAACAGGGGAGCGGTGCGGTGGGCGCTCAGGGCGTTGACTAGGGAGGTGGAACTGAATGGGGAGAGGAAGCCCCTCATGGAGTGGGTGCTGGCTAGGTACGCGGGGGAGAAGCAGTGCCCAATCGTGGCCCACATGATAGCTCCATTCTTTGAGGCGGGAATGAAGTTGGCCACGGCGTACCTTCACTCTGATGATGAGGCAGTAAAGAAGATGCTGGGCGATCCGGCCGTGAGGAGAGGGCTCGTCACCACGCTGAGGGGAATCGCGCTCTTCGGAGTGACCACTCCCCAGAAACTGCCGGCTCCCTTCTTCATTGTCTGGAACTTCACGAACTCCTGCAACCTGAGGTGCATTCACTGCTACCAAAACGCGGGCCGCCCGCTCCCAAACGAGTTGAGCCTAGACGAGAAGCTGAGGGTAGTAAAGGAATTGGACGAGGCTGGGGTGCCCGCCATAGCCCTATCAGGCGGGGAGCCCACGGTGCACAGAGACTTCTGGCCCGTGCTGGCCGAGATAGCTAGGAGAGGGTTCTATCCAGCAATCGCCACGAACGGCTTGACGCTCTCCAATATGGAGTTCGCCGAGAAGGCCCGAAGGGCAGGCTTGAGGTACGTGGAGATCAGCATAGACGCGGCTGATCCGCGGGTCCACGATAAGTTCAGGGGGGTTAACGGCGCGTGGTCTAAGGCGGTTAACGGGTTGAGGAACGCCGTCAAGTTGGGCTTCAGCACGGCTTTGGCGTTCACCGTCACCAAGGTTAACCTGGACGAGGTGGATAAGGTGATAGAGTTGGCCCAGGAGATAGGGGTTTCCAAGGTGATCTTCTTCAACTTCGTGCCGGTGGGAAGGGGGCGCGAGAACCTAGAGATAGACCTCTCCCCGGAGGAGCGGGAGGAGTTCCTCAGGCACATTTATGGGGAAATGAAGAGGACTAAGATGGAGATAATAAGCACGGCGCCGCAGTACGGCAGGGTAGTCAATCAACTCAGCGCGGGCAGCGATGTCTCCCCAACTCACTTCGTGGTGGCCAGCGACCCCATAACCAAGGAGTTGACTGAGTTCATCGGCGGATGCGGCGCGGGCAGGGTCTACGCCGCTATAGAGCCGGAGGGCACGCTCACGCCATGCGTCTTCCTGCCCCACCCCGTGGGCAATTTGAGGTCAAAGTCTTTCTGGGACATATGGATGGATCCATTCATGGAGAACTTCAGGAACCGCGACTTGCTTAAGGGGTTCTGCGGCCAATGCCCCTATAAGCTGATATGCGGAGGATGCAGGGCTAGGGCGTATAATTACTTCGGGGACGTCCTGGCCCCGGACCCGGGCTGCATCTATAACTCATCGGATTGGCGTAAATTGATGGGAGACGTATCCAAGATAAAGGTGAAGGCCCCCATGGCCATCAAGTGATCAACTATGAAGGTCCTTCTCGCCGTCCCGCCCGGCATAGAGAAGCTGGAGCTGTATAAGGTGCTGGGCCTAAGAGCGCCCCCGCTTGGCCTGGCCTGGATAGCCGCAGTGCTGGAGCAGGGAGGGCACGACGTCAAGATAGTTGACTCGCCCACGCTTGGCCTGGATATGGCCTCGTTCATGAACGAGGTGAAGACATGGCATCCCGACGTGGTCGGTCTCACCGCCATGACGCCCACCATATATAAGGCGTATGATGCGGTGAAGGCCATTAAGGAATACGATGCTGACTTGCCCGTAATAATGGGAGGGCCCCACTCCACGTTCATGTACGAGGAATCCCTGGGAAGCGGCGTCGACGTGGTGGTTAGGGGGGAGGGCGAGTTAACGACTCTGGAGTTGATCAACGCCATCGAGAGGAACGGGCTTGATCCAGCCGCTCTCAAGAAGGTGGAGGGGATAGCCTTCATGGATGGCGGCAAGCCGGTGATGACCAGGGATAGGCCCATAGTGAGGAACCTGGATGACCTGCCCCCGCCGGCCCGTCACCTGCTTCCCATGGATAGGTATACCTTATTCGGCAAGCCCATCAGGATAATACACGCCATGGCCAGCCGCGGTTGCCCCTACGGCTGCTCCTTCTGCTCTACATCGTATTTTTGGGGGAGAATGATTAGGTATAGATCCGCCAAGAACGTCGTGGACGAATTGGAGGATGCCATGGCCAGGTATAAAACCAACGTGATTGCATTCACGGATGATGAGTTCACGCTCGGCAGGAAATTCGTGAACGAGTTCTTGAGGGAGATAGACGAGCGGGGCCTCGACATATCGTTCTCATGCGGTTCTAGGGTCGACACCATAGATAAGGAAATGATGCTGGCACTACAGAGGCGCGGCTGCTCGGCCCTCTACTTCGGGGTGGAGTCGGGGAGCCAGGAATCCATAAACAGAATAGGGAAGAGGATAACGCTGGATAGAGCAGTGAAGGTGTTTCAGTGGGCCAAGGAGGTAAAGATAAGCCATGTCGGGTCATTCGTTGTTGGATTTCCCTGGGAGACCGTGGATGATATGAAGAACACGGTCAAGTTCGCCATTAAGCTCAAGCCAACCTATGCTCAATTCACCGTGGCCACTCCATACCCCGGAACCCCGCTTTACGCCGAGGCGGAGGGCGAGGGCTTGATAGAGGACAGGAATTGGGAGCACTACACCACGCTAACGGCGGTGATGAGGGGGTACAGGTTCACCAAGGAGCAGGCGCAGAAGGCGCTTCAGTGGGCCTACATAAGGTACTACGCCAGGCTAGGCTTCCTGCTGAGCGAGATGCTGCATGGAAGGTTAAGCACCATAGTTACGGCTATAAGGAACGCCCTAGTTCCCTGGTTCAACGAGCAACTGCTTCACAGGGAACCTCCTCAATAGCTTATCTGCCTCAAGGCATTGAGGCTCCTCCTGGCTGGGAGCAATGCATTGCTGAGGGATTCCACCGTGATGGGCACCCCCCACCTGGATATAAGGCCAACCAGCAGCCTCACGTTATCGTTGAACTCCCCCCTCTCCACGTAGTCGTGGACAAACGATAAAAGCCCCACCACTCCCTCCACTCCAACCATCTTGGCCAGCCACACCAATGCATCGGGGACGTTCAGCGACGCCTCGTTTCTCTCGCTCAGCTTGATTACCAAGTACATGAACGCCAAGTTGACGTTATTAACCAGCTCGCAGTCCACCCTACTGCAATCACTCCTATTTACGATCACGCCGTTATGCACGTATATGCTTCCCCTCTCAAAGCTGAACCTCAGCGACGCCGTGATTCCCCCATGGCTGAATATCTCGACCTCCCCGCCCAGCTTTGTGGATAGTCTCCTCAATCTTCTGAGCAATCTATACACGTCCTCCCTCTCGCAATTCCTAGCCAGGAACGGCGTGGTGGCCATGAGGGGCAGATCTATGCAACTCAAGTTGAATGAGTTGCACGTGATCACCCGCCTGTACAGCATGAAAAGGATCAAGTGGAGGGTATCCATCTCCCTTATTGGACAGCCATCGCTGGTCGGCGGGGACTTGAAATCCACTTATTGATTGAGCCGTGAAATGGATTATAAACATTACCCCTTATGACGGCACGGCGTCTGTGCCCCAAGTAATTGCCGTAAACCGTAAAAACGGGCTTAGCTGGGGGGTCCATGAGCCCCGGTAGCTCAGCCTGGTGGAGCGCTCGACCCTGCTCTGAAGCGGAGGGGGCGAACCTTGTAAGTTCCCATCAAGGGAGCGAGAGGTCCCGGGTGGCGGGGATCCGCCCGGGAATTCAAATCCCGGCCGGGGCTCCAAACATTCACGCTTGGGAATGCTTTTTAACTTGCTGATGAGTTGGACAGGTATGGAAAATGATTTGCCGTTCTCGGAGGTAGTCAAGGTGTTTGAGGCGATAGAGGCCACCACGCAGCGCACAGTAATGGCGAAGCTCCTATCCAGCATCTTCAAGGAGGCGCCGCCCCAAGCCATGGATAAGGTAGTCTACATACTGCTGGGGCAGCTCCGCCCGGACTGGGAGGGGGTGGAGTTGGGAGTTGGCGAGAAGCTGGCCATGCGCGCCATATCCACAGCCAGCGGCTTGCCGTTCAAGAAGGTAGAGGAGACTTACAAGAAGCTGGGCGACCTGGGGGAGGCTGCTAGGCAGGTGATGTCCATGAAAGGCGCATCCACCATCCTGGATTACTTCGGGGCTAAGCGGTCCAGGGCATTGACTGTGGGCGAGGTGTATGAATCCTTGATGAACGTTGCCAAGGCATCGGGGGAGGGGGCCCAGGACGCCAAGGTAAGGCTACTGTCGTCCCTCTTCGCGGCGGCGTCCCCGGACGAGGCCAAGTACATAGCTAGGTTCATAGTGGGCAAGCTGCGGCTGGGGGTCGCCGACATGACGGTGCTGGACTCGCTGTCCGATGTCTTCAACGTGCCCAAGGAGTCCCTGGAGAAGGCTTATCACGTTCATCCTGATCTGGGCCACATAGCTAGGCTGCTGGCGGAGAGGGGACGCGATGCATTGGCTGAGCTGCGGGTTACTCCCGGCATCCCGATCCAGCCCATGCTGGCCGAGCGATTATCCTCATCCAAGGAGATACTGGGCAAGCTGGGGGGAATCGCGATCTGCGAGTATAAGTACGATGGGGAGCGGGCGCAGATACACAGGAGGGGGGACTCGGTGAGGATATTCAGCAGGAGGCTGGAGGATATAACCCATGAATATCCCGACGTGGTTGGCTACGTGATGGAGGCGATGGAGTCCAGGGACTTCGTAGTGGAGGGCGAGATAGTCACGGTGGATCCGGACACCGGCGAGATCAAGCCGTTCCAGGAATTGATGCATAGGAAGAGGAAGCACGACATAAAGGAGGCCGTGGAGGAGTACCCCGTGGAGGTTTTTCTATTCGACGCGATATACATGGACGGGGTGGACTTGACGGACCTCCCACTAATAGATAGGAAAAGGGCCTTGTGGGGGGCGATGAAGCCTCATCCCAAGGTCCACCACGCCACGTGGAGGTTGCTGGACGACCCTGCGGAGACGGATAAATTCTTCCTGGAGGCTATAAGCAATGACTGCGAGGGTATAATGTGCAAGTCGGTGAAGCGGGACTCCATCTATGAGTTGGGCGCGCGCGGCTGGCTCTGGATAAAGTATAAGCGGGACTACAAGAGCGAGTTGACGGATACCCTGGATCTAGCCGTGGTGGGGGCATTCTGGGGCCGGGGGCGCAGGGCTGGATTGTATGGGGCATTGCTGTTGGCGGCGTATGACCCGGACACGGATCAGTTCTACACCGTGGCCAAGGTGGGAAGCGGCTTCACGGATGAGGACCTCAAGAAACTGCCTGAGATGCTGGATCAATACAAGCTACCCCACAAGCATCCCAGGGTCGTGTCTAAGATGGAGCCCGACGTCTGGTTCGTGCCCGGGCTGGTTATAGAGGTGATAGGCGCGGAGATAACGCAGTCGCCCATACATACGTGCTGCATGGATCCCAAGGCAGGCACGGGGCTAGCCATAAGGTTCCCCCGATTCACCGGGAGGTATAGGACGGATAAGTCCCCGGAGCAAGCCACCACAGTGAGGGAGGTGATGGAGATGTTCAGGAACCAGAAGAAGATAGGCGAGCAGTCAATCGATGAATCGATCTAGCCATGGGTTCGTCGCCGTAATAGGGTTGCTGAGAAACGTTAAAAAACCCATGTAATCGCGATCTCTTGATAGAAATGTTTTCGCCACAGATGGCTGGGTATGATAGGGCTATAACGATATTTAGCCCGGAGGGCGAATTATACCAGGTCAGGTACGCCGGGGAGGCTGTGAAGAGGGGATGGGCCACCTTGGGAATAAAGTGCAAGGGAGGCGTGGTGCTGGCCGCGGAGAAGCGGAAAATGAGTCCCCTCATAGACCTCTCCAGCATAGATAAGGTATACATGATAGACGAGCACATCGGCATAGCGCCATCCGGCCTCCACGCGGACGCCAGGATATTGATAGATTACGCCAGGGAGCAGGCCCAGACGTATAGGTTGCTGTTCGATGAACCGGCGGAGGTGGAGTACGTCACCAAGAAGATAAGCGATCTGAAGCAGGTGTATACCCAACATGGCGGCGTGAGGCCGTTCGGGGCAGCGTTGATAGTGGGCGGGGTGGATAGTCACGGGCCAATGCTGTTCCAAACCGATCCGGGCGGCATTTACTTCGGGTACTACGCCACCGCGCTGGGGAATAGTTCCTCCGCTATACTGGATTACCTGGAGAAGAACTACACGTATGACATGGATATAGGCGAGTGCACTAAGCTCGCCGTTAAGGCGCTTAGCCTTGTGGTGGAGTCGCTGGAGGTGGATAGGATAGAGATGGGGACGATAGAGACCGCCACTAAGAAGTATAGAAAGCTCAACACTGATGAGATCAAGGCGCTCATAGATAAGATAAAGGAGGAGCGCGGAAGCACTCAGTAGGCACGTTATTCTTTCAATAAAGGTCAGCGTTTTGTTTTTCTCGTTCTTTGAGGCCATCGGCGGATTTCGGCGACGGCTTTGTTGGTGAACGGCGTTTCCCGATTAATTAGGGGCTATGTATGGCTTCCTCCTCGCGGGTTCGAGGCCTTACGAAACATTTATAAAACGCATAACGATGAGTGGTCAAGTTTGATGGAAAGATGTTCCAATCACTACGTTCGGAATTGGCTAATGCCTTGCTTGATGCAGGCTTCAAAGAACCAACGGAGATTCAAAGCGCATCTCTGCCTCGCCTAATGAGGGGCGGGGACGCGGTGCTGAGGGCGAGGACCGGGAGCGGCAAGACCGCTGCCTACCTCCTCCCCATAATGAACTCCGTTGAGGGGCGGACAGGCGAGGTCCTGGTGCTGGCGCCAACCAGGGAATTGATCAGGCAAATAGCGGATCAATTCGACGCGTTTAACAAGTACCTGGGCTACGGGAAGGTCCTTGTTTACGGAGGCGTCGGGTACCAGGGGCAGGAGAGGGGCTTGCGGTCCGCCACGTTCATTTTCGCCACCCCAGGCAGGATGCTCGACATGGTGAGGAGGGGCAGCGTTGACTTGGGCAGGGTTAGGTTCCTCGTGATAGATGAGGTGGATAGGATGTTGGATATGGGTTTCATAGACGACGTGAAGACAATACTATCCCTTTCCGCCAATAGGAGGCAGACAGTGATGGCCTCCGCCACGGTTCCCCCGGAGGTTAAGTCATTGATAAAGAGCTTCATGCCGGGCGCCGCGTTCATAGGCGTGGGGGATGAGTACGACGTGCCCCAGATAGAGCAGGTGGTTTACGTGGTGTCGGGGGACTGGGACGAGAAGATGGACCTAGTAGTGAAGGAAATTAATGGAAAGACCATAATATTCACTAACACCAGGAAAAGGGCGGACGCGCTTCATAGGCAGTTGAGGAGGAGATTAAGCGGCGTGTTCTACACCCACGGCGGGGTGGATCAACGCGTGAGGGAGAGGGTGATGGATGAGTTCAGGGAGAGAGGTAAGGTGCTGATAGCCACGGATCTCGTGTCCAGGGGAATAGATATACTTGATGTGAATACTATAATAAACTTCGACGTGCCCCAAGATCCCGAGACGTACATACATAGAATAGGCAGGACCGCCAGGCTGAATAGGGGAGGAAGGGCGGTGACGCTTGCCACGGATGACGACGTCGATATAGTGATCAGAGCCGCTCAAATGACCAAGACAAGGCCGGTGATCAATAGGATCAGCCACGGAGGTCCGCGCGTCATGAGGGCGAAGAGCCGTGAATGGAGTTAATCCCCTCCCCTTCAAGATTGATCATTGATGGGGCGGACGCGCTCGCAGCATGAGGCACCGATCCGTTGAGTGAATCCTCGCATTGCTCGTGACCGCGTTGAGCTGAAAGATACGATTAGATGGCTTGCCGCCATGGGCTTGAGGCCTACTATTAATTCGGTGAGGGCCTGGGCTGGAAAATAGCTGGGAAGCCCCATCAATGCCCTGCTGTGGTCATGCATTTCTACAGCTACCTAGGCGCTCGAGGTTAATGAGGTAATTAATGTGGTTGAGGGGCTGGGGAGATCTTAATCTGCAATCCTGGGAGCTGCGCTTTGTCCTGGACGCGGTTGGCTTTGTCATGGCGATCACAATGCCTCCCTCATCATGCCTGGGAGGAGCTGAGTGGCCCTCGTTGCTTCCCGGAAGTGAGGAACGTGGCGGCGCGTTTAAGTGGGAAGCAACCTAATTCGGGGGAAGGGGGGGGGGGGTAGTCGCTCATTGCTGGGCTTCCTCAATTAGACTGGCTTCTCTGTTTCTTCCTGAAATCGCCGAGGCAATTACTGCAGCAAAAATAATAAGTCCTGTTATGATACCTAGCGGTGAGCGGTTCTCCCTTTATCAACCCCCCACAGTAATCGCAGTGCAGCTCGCTTGGGGTGATGCTGGTTGAGTCGCGTCTCCACATCCTTTTATTAGATATGAAAAATTGAGTCTGCGATGCTCCGTTTTCCTTGATTAGAAACTCCAATTCGTTCATATCGGCGACCTTGGCTACTCCCAGGAATTTACCATCTATCAACTCGTATACTTCATTAAAGCGATCCAGCTTTGTGGGTTTCTCGTTCATTATCAAGGCCACGATGCTGCCCCCGCTATACTCCTCGCTCACCTCCACGGTGAACCTCCTTATCACGCCACGCCTTACTAGACCCCTTATTACCTTGGATACGGTGTTGCGCGATAAGCCAAGCTTCTTCGCCAAGCGAGCGGTGGGCTCTCTTGAATCGTGGATAAGCTCATTTAATACCCTGTACTCCACCTCGCTTAGTCCCTCAGGCATGTATCTCCAAAGCGGGGACGAGTTAAAAACACTCTGCTAAGCTTTATATGAATCGAGAGAGCAGAGTGCGCTAAGAAAGAGATATCTAACGCCGTGCATCCGGCTCATTATGGAGCACGCGGGAAATAGGGATCCGGTCTGCGGCATGATGGTGGAGTCGACAACTCGATTCAAATCGCTTTTCAGGGGAAGAGTGTATTATTTCTGCTCCGAGTCCTGTAAGCGCAAGTTCGACTCGAACCCGGAGAAGTACCTGAGCGGGAACATTGAGCCCATGCAGTGATGGTAGGGCGGTAATCGAGATGAACGTTGATTTGCCTGAGGTTAAGGTGAAGCTGAGCGGGGAGCGGGGCCGTGAGGTCTCGTTCAGGATAATAGGAATGCATTGTGCATCCTGCAGCTTAACTGTTCAGAAAGCCATGAGGTCGGTGAGGGGGGTATTATCGGCGGACGTCAGCGCCGCCTCAAATGAGGCTCGCGTGGTGGTAGGCGAGGAATTCGACAGGGGCGAGTTGTTGAAGGCAGTTCAAGCGGTTGGGTACGATATATACAGGGAGGATGCCGTTATATCGCTCAGGCGTCTGGAGGCCGACGATGCTAGACTGATAGAGACAGCGGCGTCGAGGATGGACGGGGTATTCAAGGCTAGAGTTAACTTGGGTCTCAACCAGGTGCTGGTTACTTATAATCCCCTCGAGGTGGAGCCAAGAGAGCTGGCCGAGGAGTTGAGGAGGATGGGGCTGGATGTGGTGGCCGTGTCCAGCTATGATGAGGCGGACATCGATGAGAAGGCTGCCTTGATTGATCTAAACGATATACGGACTAGGCTGATGATCGCGCTGCCCCTGACCGCCGCACTGTTCGTGGCTGCATCGTTGAATTACCTGGGCGTGCTTGGGAATGAACTGTACAACTTGGTGGGATTTATGCTTGCCACCCCGATTCAGTTCTACTCCGGGTGGAGATTCATGAGGGGTGCCGCATTCGCGTTGCGGCACGGCGCGGCCAACATGGATGTTCTGGTCACCCTTGGTTCCCTCAGCGCTTACTTCCTCAGCATATACTTGCTTGCCCGCTCCCTCGCCTCAGCAACGTTCTTCGACTCGTCGGCCATCATAACGTTCATATTGATTGGGAAATACGTGGAGGCTAGGATGAGGTGGAAGGCCCACGAATCGATTGGGAAGCTGGGTTCATCGCGACTAACTGCTAGGCTAGTGGATGGCAGGGAGATACCCGTGGTGGACGTGAGGCCGGGGGATGAGGTGGTTGTGGCCGCCGGCGAGGCCGTGCCGGTGGACGGTGTAATAGATCAAGGAGAGGGCTTGATTGATGAATCGGCTATAAGCGGTGAATCGACGCCGGTGAGGAGGGGAATCGGCGATGCCGTGATCGGCGGATCCAAGTTGCTGAACGGCTACTTAGTTATCAGGGCCACCAGGACCGGTAAGTATTCATTTATGTCTCAGATGCTGAAATTGGTGAGGCAGGCCCAATCATCTCGCCTACCCATTCAGTCCATTATAGATGAGATATCCGGCTACTTCTCGTGGGCCATCATTTCGGTGGCTGTAATCACGTTAATCACGTGGCTATTCATCATGCGCGTCACATTGCCTGTTGCAGTGATATACATGGCCTCCGTTCTGGTGGTGGCCTGTCCATGCGCTCTTGGACTGGCCACGCCGCTCAGCATAATGGTAAGTATGGGTCGGTCTGCATCGCTGGGCATACTGATCAGAAATGCGGAGGCGATTGAGAGAATGCCGCGGGTTAAGGTCATGGTTCTTGACAAGACGGGCACGCTCACCACAGGCAAGCCGGCGGTTAGCTACGTATACGACGTGCGCGGCGGCGTGGATGTCATAAAGTGGGCGGCGTCGGCGGAGACCGCCTCCAATCACCCAATCGCCGCCGCCATAATTGCGGAGGCCAGGAGGCTGGGCTTAGAGGTCCGCAGGCCTGCATCTGTGGACGTGGTGGATGGGGGCATTGTAGCAAGCATAGATGGAAATACAGTGGCGGTG
The DNA here is from genome assembly GCF_055398215.1 of Thermocladium modestius. Taxonomy (NCBI): domain Archaea; kingdom Thermoproteati; phylum Thermoproteota; class Thermoprotei; order Thermoproteales; family Thermoproteaceae; genus Thermocladium; species Thermocladium modestius. Next base: position 1,688,912 of record NZ_AP043731.1, read on the forward strand.
GGGAATGAGAGGGTGGTAAAGGGCATGGGACTGGAACTGCCGCCTCGGGTGGAGGCGATGGCCAAGGGGAGGCTGGGGACCTTGGTTTACGTGATTCTGAATGGCGAGTTGCTGGGATTCATAGAGCTGAGGGACTCAATAAGGCCGGAGGCACGCGAATTGATTGACTGGTTGAGGAGAAATGGAATTAAGCCAATAATGGTGACTGGGGACTCCGAGGGGCCGGCGCGAAGCGTGGCCAGCGAGTTGGGCATTGAGGAGTTCTACAGCGGCGTGATGCCGGCGGAGAAGGGAGACTTAATTCATGAGCTGAGGAGGAGCTTATCGAATGGATTTCTAGCCATGGTTGGGGACGGCACCAATGATGCTCCGGCGCTTGGAACGGCCGACGTCGGCATAGCCATGGGAAGCGGAACCGATATAGCCAAGGAGGCCGGCGACGTAATACTGGTGAGAAACGACTTGAGGCAGATAATTAGGCTCCACCATATTGCTAGGAAGACAATGTCCAACATAAAGTTTAACATAGCATATGCCTTCATCTACAACGCCGCACTGATACCGTTGGCCGCCGGCGTGCTCGGCATAATGATCAGGCCAGAATTCGCATCGATAGCGATGGCAATGAGCAGCATATCGGTGACGCTCAACTCGCTGAGGCTTATGCGCGCTTGATGAGTCACTGTGAGATAAGGCAATTGCCCGCTCATCCTTACACCTCAACCCGCTCATTGCGAATTATGATTCCTCAACGCATTGATTGACAGCACATGGAGGCGGGAGCTAATTCATCGATTAAATGCATCGCCAGCATTCCCGCCCTGTTTAATCGATGCATTGCCTCTGGCTCAACCTCGACGTGGGAGGGGATTCCAAGGGGCTTAACTTTAAAACCGCCGTTGGATCTTCAATGCATGGCTCTGGCCCTGGGAGTTGACATAGGTGCATCATTCATAAGGGTTGGCGTGATAGACAGGGATGGCCGCGTCTTGACTAAGGAGCGGGTGCCCGTGCCCCCTGAGGGGGATGAGAATACAATGGCTGATCTGATAACGGGATCCATTAGAAACAAGCTGCCGAAGGAGCAGGTGGAGGCATCTATTGCGGTGGGGATCGGATCGATTGGTCCGCTGGATTTGAGGAGCGGCAACGTTATTATAGCGCCTAATCTAAAGTGGCGCATCAAGAAGTTCAAGGTGGTGGAGCCAATACGGCGGGCGTTGGGCAAGCAAGTCATCCTCTGCAACGATGCCGCTGCAGCGGCGTGGGGGGAGCATGTGTTCGGCGATGGACGCGGCGTGGATAACATGGTGTATATAACGCTATCAACTGGAATAGGGGCGGGCGTCATAGTTGACGGTAATTTATTGATGGGCAAGGACGGCAATGCTCACGAGGTCGGCCACTTCGTGGTGGATGCTGAGCTGGGCATAAAGTGCGGCTGCGGCGGGGTGGGGCATTGGGAAGCCGTGGCCAGCGGGGGAAACATGCCCAGGAGCATTTCCCTATTCGCGCAGAAGAGGTACGCCGGCCCACATACGGAGCTCTACAGGAGAGCGGTGTCCGGCCCCCCTCCTTCCGCCCAGGAGATATTTAGATACGCAAAGGAGGGGGATGACTTCGCCGTGCAGTACGTGGATTACATCTCCGAGGTGCACGCCATGGGCATGGCCAACATAGTGAATTCCTATGATCCTGAATTAATAGTGCTGGGCGGAAGCGTGATCCTAAACAACAGCGACTTATTGATGCCCAGCATTATTGAAAAAATGAAGAAGTACGCAGCCAATAGATTGCCCGAGATCAAATTGACCAGGTTCGGCGATGATATAGGCATAATAGGTGCCGCCGCGTTGGTTCACGACGTTCCCAGCACGTTGAGGAAATTCTTGGTGGGCTAGCGCAAATAGATATAACTGCATGCTTGCTGAGCAACGTGACCCATCGCCGCCCCTCGCTTGCTCCTGCCGAGCGATCTGGGGATAACTGGAAACGGTTAACAATGAAGCGCCTGGAACTAAAGGTGTTTCCGCTCGAGCAGCTCAATAATTCAATCGACGTGACGAGCAACCTAAGGCTTAGCTAGGATTAGGCGTTGGGGCGATTAACGGAGGAGCTGCTCATGCATCTACCCGTCGATGCAGCGGCGTTGGGTCGCCGGCGGCAGTGATTTTAAGCCTGGCCGTTGGCGATGCAGCAATGCATTTCCCTAGGGCAGTCGTAGCGGGGGTCAGCAGCGGCGTTGGGAAGACGATGGTGAGCACCGGAATAATGGCTGCATTATCCAAGAAATACGTGGTTCAGCCATTCAAGGTGGGTCCCGACTTCATTGATATAACTTTCCATAAATCGGCCACGGGTCGTCCATCCATTAATCTTGATGTTTGGCTCATGGGAAGTGACGGGGTTATTTCTTCGTTTGTGAGGAGCGCACCCGCTGCGGGCATCTCGATAATAGAGGGAGTGATGGGCCTGTTCGATGGGGAATTGTCGGGCAACAGCACGATGGGGGTGGCAAGGTTGCTTTCAGCGCCCGTAATATTAGTGTTGGATTGCAGCGCCATGGGGGAAACAGCAGGTGCCGTCGTGAGGGGGTTCAGGGACGTGATTAGGGGGGTCATATTGAACAATACATCATCTAAGTCCCACTGCGACATGTGTAGGTGGGGGGTGGAGCAACTGGCGGGGGTCAAGGTGCTTGGCTGCGTTCCACGTGATCCAGCGGTTACAGTGCCGGAGAGGCATTTGGGGCTTAGAATGGCTCATGAAGTGCCGCCGGGCTTCATTAAGGGGCTGGCGAAGCTCGTGGAGGATAACGTGGACCTGGATGAATTGGTCAGGATAGCCTATGAGTCGCCCGAGATCAATGCGGCTCCCGACGGCGCGGATCGCGTGACTATAACGGATTCTGCGGCTTATATAGCGTTCGATTCGGCGTTTAATTTCTATTACCAGGAAAACATAGATGCGCTGGAGAGGGCTGGGTTTAGGGTGAGGTTTTTCAGCCCCACCGCGGGGGACGTCTACGGGAGCGATGCTGGCCTAGTGATCTTCGGCGGCGGCTATCCGGAGCTGTTCTTAGACGAGTTGGCCGGAAACCAGGCTTTGATGAATGCATTGCGCCGGGACTCCGCGGCTGGCCTGCCCATATATGCGGAGTGCGGTGGATTGATGTACCTTTCCAAGTACATAGATAACGGCGGGAAGCGTGTCAATATGGTCGGCCTCTTTGATGTTGGGATAGAAATGGGGAGGCGATTAACGCTGGGCTATACCGTGCTGGAGGCGACGAGGGATTCATTGATTGCGGCAAGGGGAGGTGAGTTGAGGGGGCATGAGTTTCACTACTCGAGCCCATTATTGCTGGGCCCAGCGGAATTCGCCTACGTAGTTCGCCGGGGCAAGGGGATTGATGGGTTTGATGGATTGATCAGTCATAACACGCTTGCGCAATACTCTCACCTCATCCTTGCCCGGAGCGGCTCCATTGATCGCCTGGCCAACATTAGTAATTCATATAATAGGAAATAATTAAATGGTATGAATGTTAATTAATCCATTATTTTTTGTATTCTATCTATGTAATGCTTCTTTAATAATTAATTAACTGCATAATCTTCTCTTTATTCGTTAATTAACGAAAGAAAAGGTTTAAAAAATGGCCGTAGGTGCACCCCTTCATGGGGCTAAATAGCTCTATAACTAGATACAATAACTTGTTCTTAAATAGCGTTCTAAGTAATCTAAAGAGAGCTATTGACTTGGGCGGATTCGGGGAGGAGTTCTTCACGTACCTATCACATCCAATGCGCACGGTCAGCGTTAGCATACCTGTCAAGATAAATGGAACCATTAAAATATACGAGGGCTACAGGGTTCAGCATAATAACGCGCTGGGGCCGTTTAAGGGCGGGATAAGGTTCCACCCCGAGGTGACTCTTGAGGACGACATGGCGCTGGCCACAATAATGACGCTCAAGAACAGCCTAAATGGATTGCCCTACGGAGGGGCTAAGGGGGCGATCAGGATAGACCCGGCCAAGGTATCCAAGGAGGAGTTGGAGGCCGTCAGCAGGGGGTACGCGAGGGCCTTGGTTCAATTCATTGGGCCCGACATAGACATACCAGCGCCGGATCTAAACACGAATCCCCAGATAATGGCTTGGATGGTTGATGAGTACAGCAAGATGGTTGGGAGGAACGCGCCAGCCACGTTCACGGCGAAGCCGGTCCAGCTCTGGGGAAACCCAGTGAGGGAGTACTCCACCGGCTATGGCGCGGCCCTCTGGACCCGCAATGCAGCGCGTCGGTTCCTGAAGGGAATAGAGGGGGCCACCGTGGCGGTTCAAGGATTCGGTAATGTAGGTTACTGGCTGAGCCACTTCCTGACAGAGATGGGAGCCAAAGTAGTTGCCATCGGCGATATAGGCGGTGCCATTTACAACCCCAACGGGTTTAATCCAGATGATGTGAAGGCAACGGAGCGGAAGACCGGAACCGTGGCCAATTACTCGGGCTCCGGGGTCAGGAAGATAGGGATGGATGAATTATTAACGCTCAACGTCGATATACTGGTGCCGGCTGCTGTGGAGGGCGTGATAAACTACTCCAACGCAAATGCCGTGAAGGCTAAGATAATAATGGAAGCCGCCAATGGGCCCGTCACGGCCGACGCGGAGGAGGTACTATATAAGAGGGGAATATACGTGTTCCCCGACATAGGGGTCAACGCGGGCGGCGTTGTCATGAGCTACCTGGAGTGGGTGGAGAACCTGCAGTGGTTCATCTGGGACGAGGAGGAAACGAAGAAGAAATTGGACTACATGATAACCAATGCCTTCAACAGGGTCTACGATAGGTGGCAGAAGATGAGTGGAGCAACCATAAGGGACGCAGCGTACATAGACGCGCTGGACAGAATATACCAAGCAATGAAGTGGAGGGGCTGGATATAGATAGGCAATGACCAAGAGATTGAATTATAACTGATTAAAGCAAGACCGGCATTGTCACGCCCATCCCCACAGGCTGGGCAGGCCCAAATTATTAAGTCCTTCCCGGCATTCGGCTGCAGTTCAGGGCAATGTATAATAATGGCAATACCCCAAGCGCAGGCGTGGCTAGGGTATACTTGGGTCCCGCCGGCATACCAATAACGCTGAGGCAACGGAAAAAGAACGCCGGAACGGCGGACGCCGTCTCATATGTGAGGGAAATCGGCCTTAACGCCATGGAGGTGGAGTTCGTGCAGGGAGTCAGAATGAGCAGGGAGTCCGCGAGGGAAGTGGGCGAGGCAGCCAAGGAGGCGGGGGTTCGGCTATCCATTCACGCTCCCTACTTCATAAACCTATGCAGTGAGGAGGAAAGCAAGGTGAGGAGCAGCGTGGAGCGGTTGAGGGACTCCCTGGATAGGGGGAACACGATGGGGGCCAGCGTGGTTGTGTTTCACTCGGCGTACTACGGCAAATTGGGGCATGATGTATGCATCAAAAAGGTAGGCGATGAGATGAGGGGATTGATTGGCTGGATGGAGGATAACGACATATCGGTTAAACTGGGGCTTGAAACTATGGCTCGGGAATCCCAGTTGGGCCCCCTCGAGGAGATACTGGACCTGGTGAGGAGCTTGTCGAGCCCCTTAGTGACCGCGGTGGTGGATTGGGGGCACGTCTACGCGCGCAACGGCGGCAGCATAGATTTCGCCCGCATATTGGACGAGTGGTCAACCGCCCTGCCGGGCGAGGTTTTGCATTCCCACTTCACTTGCGTTAAGTTCAGGAACGGTAAGTGGGTGGACGAGCATGAACCCCTCGATGCGGCCGCTCCCCCATTCGAGCCCCTGGCCGAGGAGTTGGGCAGGAGGAGGGAATTAACGGTGTCCATAATAAGCGAGACCCCATTGATAGAGGTTGACGCGCTTAAGATGAGGGATATCCTGGAGAGGTACGGCAATGAGCTGGCAACGGCCGAAGCCAATGGGCGAAAGCGTTAAAATCCTGAACTGGTTCTTGACTGGATGACGTTCGATAACCCCATCATAAAGGAGATACTGGAAAAATATAAGCAAATATGGGCGTTACGACATGCCTCCGCATTAATGGATTGGGATGTGCAGACATACATGCCGCAGAAGGGCATATCCCATCGAGGAGCCGCCATAGCCCAATTATCGCTTTTGGGGCAGAAATTCATGACGGATCCCTCCTTCATCGCGCTCGTGGAGAAGGCCGATGGAATGGAGCTCAACGATCAAGAAAGGGGAGTGGTGAGGGTGTTGAAGCGAGACATAAAGTACTACACCAAGATACCCCCCAAGCTCCTGGAGGAGTTGACGGTGGCAACGCAGGAGGGAACGGTGGCTTGGCGAGAGGCGCGTGCCAAGTCTAACTTCTCGCTTTTCAAGCCCCACTTGGAGAGAATAGTTGAGTTAACTAGGCAAGTTGCCGAGAAGCTGGGCTACGAGGGGCATCCATACAACGCGCTCTTGGACCTGTATGAGGAGGGCTTCACCGTATCCGACGCCGATGTCGTCTTCTCTAGGCTAGTGCCCAGCCTGAGGAGGATACTGGATAAGCAACGGATGCCGTCCCACAGCGCTTTGGAGGACGTGAAGTATGATACCTCCAGCATGGAGGCCATGCTGAGGAACGTGCTCGAGGTGATGGGCTATGACTTCAACAGGTTCAGGATGGATATATCCCCGCATCCATTTACCATAGGGCTGGGCCCCAACGATGTGAGGATAACGGTTAGGTATGAGGGCTATGACTTCAAGCGAGCATTGTTCTCAGCCATACATGAAGGTGGACACGCGCTGTACGAGCTTCAAATAGATGAGTCGCTGGCAATGACGCCTATCTTCGACGGCGCGTCCATGGGCATCCACGAGTCTCAGTCCAGGTTCTGGGAGAACATAGTGGGCCGCAGCAAGTCGTTCGTGGAGGCCATGTACCCAATAATGCGGAGATACCTGGATTTCCTGGGGAGCTACTCCGTTGATGACGTGTACGCCTATTTCAACACGGTGAAGCCGAGCTTGATAAGGGTGGACGCGGATGAGTTAACGTATAACATGCACATAGCGGTCAGGTACGAGCTGGAGAAGCTATTGGTTACCGGGGAAATAAAGGTAGGTGATTTGCCGGAGCTATGGAATAGAAAAATGGAGGAGTACCTAGGCGTGAAGCCAAGCAACGATGCGGAGGGAGTGCTCCAGGACATACATTGGAGCCAAGGCTCCATAGGCTATTTCCCCACCTATACGTTAGGCAATTTGGTGGCGGCCATGGTGGGCCACTTCGCCGGCAAATTAATGAATGAGGTGAGCGAGCTTAAGTTCGATGGATTGAAGGCATGGCTCCGCGAGAAGATACATAGATACGGGGCTACCTATGATCCTAAGACGCTGCTGAGGAGATCGTTCGGGGAATCTTATAACCCGGATTACTTGATAAATTACTTATCCAGGAAATACGAATGATGCAAAGCCAGCGGATCGGCTCAATCAATTCGAGCAGTTATTCCTAGAAATATTTATAAGCAATGACAAATCATAGGGCTAGTAATGCTCGTTAGGCTGTACAAGGCATCGACCGCATTGCAGGAGATAGAGGACGAGTTAGCCGAGTTAAGCGAGGTCAAGGTTAGGCTGGAGTCGTTGATGCAGCGGGAGGAGATTAATTCGGATTTCGAGAAGAAACTACAACGCATAACAAGTATTAGGAACATAGAGTACACCTCCTCATCGATAAGCGGGAACCTCAGCATCTACATAATACCGGCCTCCACGCACTTGCTCGGCAAATTAAAGACGATCAGGGATGAGATTACGGAATACATAAACCAACTGGACAAGGTAAGGAACCTCCTCTCCAAGATAGATAACATCGATCAAGTCGGGTTCATATTGGTCATGATTGGGGATAAGAAGCCTAAGGTGGTGATAATGCCGTGAGCAGGCCAAGAATGCTGCGTGATGATATATACGAGAAGACCATTAATTACGGCACGCTAGGCGAGCTGGCCCAGAAGTTGGATAGGGATATAAAGGATGCGGAGGCCAGGATAAACGAGTTGACTGAACTGTACAATACTAAGGCTGGGACGGAAAGATTCACCGATAAGCCTAAGGGAAAGTACATAATCCTGAGCGGAGGAATAGGCCCTGAACTTCCTGTGACCATAATGGAATCACAGCCGGAGAACTTGGCCTACTACATATTTGAATCCCTCAGTTTATATAAACTGGAGCATAAGAAGTTAACCGCCATCCGCGAGGAATTGGACGTGTTGCTTAAAAATAATGTAAGCAAGGACACGCCCATAATGTACCTATCGCTGGCCGGGGTTCCATCCAAGATAGTGCTGCTGCCAAGGATTAGGGAGAACTCCAGGTGACTTGATAGTGATAATAACTACAAAGATAGGCCCAGCGGATCTGCGGGATGCGTTTGGGAAGCTATCGAGCTACGTGGAGGCCTGGAGCATAGGGGGCCCCTCCCCTCCAAGCCGGGCCGATATAGATCAATTATTGAAGGAGCTAAACGAGCGGAAGATAAAGGCTGAGTTGATCAGCTACGGCGATGCGCCGTCGACCGAGATAGATGGAGTGGAGGTGGTGTTGGCCATCACTCCATCAGTTTACTCCGACTACATAAGGTCATTCGCCGAGGCATTGGCTAGGGAGGCCAGCATTTTGAGGGAGGCCATGCTTTTAATGGATAGGGTGAGGAATCCACCCCCATCCCTGCTTTACATAAACGGCTCCACGGCGATGCTGGTGATTGGAAGAAGCACGGATATGCACTTCCTGCCCAACGAGGCCATGCCGGAGAAACCCAGGGAGCCGAAGCCCCTACCCCAGCCGACCGGTCTTGACCCAGCTGATAGGGCCAGGATACGCAAGCTGATAGAGGACGCGTTAAGCCACGTGGAGCCCGCATCGGTGCGGCGCGTCGTCATGGTTGATAGCGATTGATTAGCGATTCATGAGTGAACGCCGGATTCCCCATTCCTCAATTGCATTGAGACAAACATTTTTAATTCCGAATGCCTGTGAAATCACATGGGTAAAGCCGTGGTGGTCAAATACGAGTCTAAGGGAGAGCACTTCGAGATACTCGTTGACCCAGACGCGGCGCTGGATATGAAGCTCGGGAAGCCCGTGGGCATGGATAAAGTATTGATAAGCGATGTAATTTACAAGGACTCGAGACGAGGCCTTAGGGCGTCAGATTCATCGCTTAAGAAGGTGTTCGGCACCGTGGATCCAAGGAAGGTGGCGGAGCAGATAATAAGGAATGGGGAGGTGCCGCTGACCTCCGAGCAGAGAAAGCGGCTGCTGGACGACAAGAGGAGGCAGATAGTTGAGTGGATAAGCAGGAACTGCATCGATGTCAGGACCAAGGCCCCAGTCCCCCCTCAGAGGGTGGAGCTAGCCATGCAGCAAGCCGATGTTGCAGTAGACCCATTCAAGCCGGTCGAGGAGCAGGTCAACGATGTGATTAAATCCCTCCAGAGGACATTACCCATAAAGGTAGCCGTTGCCGTGTTCGAGTTGAGGGTTCCCGCCGAATACGCGCAGAAGGTTAAGTCGCACGTGATGCACATGGGCAGGATAGTCAAGGAGAACTACGACTCGGAGGGCAACCTGGTGCTGGAGCTGGAGGCCCCGGCCGGAATGCAGGACTCCATACTCTCTAAGGCCAATGAGATAACGCACGGCAATGGAGAGATTCGATTGATCGGCATATCCAAGTGATGCATTCACCCTAAGGGAAAAATTTTTAAATCATGTGAATCGAGATGTTGATCAGCAGGGTGGGGAAGCCTGGTATCCTGCGGGGCTCATAACCCCGTGGTCGGCGGTTCGAATCCGCCCCCTGCTACCATGGTAATGCTTAAATATTTGATGTGACGTTCATGGCCCATGGACGTGAAAACAATAGCGGTGATGGGCGCGGGCACAATGGGTCACGGCATAGCCGAGGTCGCGGCGCTGGCGGGCTTCAACGTATTCCTGAGGGATATAAATGATCAAATCCTGTCCAGGGCCATGGATAACATAAAGTGGAGCCTCCAGAAGCTGCATGAGAAGGGGCAATTGAGGGAGGACCCAGCCCAAGTATTGTCGAGGATACGAGCCACCGTGGACCTGGCCGAGGCGGTCAAGGAGGCGGACTTCGTGATAGAGGCCGCCTTCGAGGACATAGACGTGAAGCGGCAGATATTCACTGAAGTGGATAAGCACGCGCCGCCCCATGCAATCCTATCCACCAACACCTCCTCGCTCCCCATAAGCGAAATAGCGGCGTTCACGTCGAGGCCCCACGCCGTGATAGGCATGCACTTCTTCAATCCGCCGCCCCTCATGAAATTAGTGGAGATAATAATGGGCAACGCAACCAGCCGGGAGACCCTCGGCGCTGCGCTGGACCTGGCGAGGAGGATGGGAAAGGAGCCCGTCGTGGTTAACAAGGACGTCCCAGGATTCATAGCCAATAGGGTATTCCTTAGATTATCCGACTCCGCGTGCCTAATGGTTGAGCGAGGCGAGGCCAGCATAGAGGCCATAGACAGCGCGGCTCGATACTCGCTCGGCTTTCCGATGGGCGTATTCGAGCTGCTGGACTTCGTGGGAATAGACGTGATGGACTTCATAGCCAGGGCAATGGCGGCCAGGGGAGTCAGCAGGGTCCCGTGCAAGTTGATAGAGGATAAGGTCAAGGCAAAGGAGCTCGGCCTCAAGTCAGGCCGGGGATTCTACTCATACCCAGCCCCGGGAAAGTACGCTAGAGCTGATATTCAGAGGGACGCTGGGCGGGGCGTGAACGTGGTGAGGCTATTGGCGCCCGCCGTCAATGAGGCTGCATGGCTTATCAGGGAGGGAGTGGCGTCCAAGGAGGATATCGATAAGACCATGAAGTTGGGCTTTAACATGCCGAAGGGCATGCTGGAGTACGCGGACGAGCTGGGAATAGATGCTATAGTTAGGGAGCTGGACAGCCTCTCAGCGTCCGTTGGCCACCCGTCCCTAAGGCCCGACCCGCTTCTTCAACTCATGGTTCGGGAGGGGCGGATTGGGAAGGCAGTTGGAATCGGCTTCTATGCATACCCTCTTGAGAAGAGGTTCAGCACCGTGGTGCTCCGCGTAGAGCCGCCCATTGCTTGGATCGAATTGAATAGGCCGGAGAAGCGGAATGCATTGTCTCCCCAAGTAATGGAGGACCTGGAGAACGCTGTGTCACAGGTTGAGAGAATGCCCAGCGATTCCGTGAGGGTGGTGGTGATTAAGGGAAACGGCAAGTCGTTCTGCGCGGGCGCGGACATATCCGTATTCCACGGCCTCAAGTCAAGCGATGCCTTGGCATTCAGCGATAGACTTCAGCGGCTATACGATAGGATAGAGAACCTGCCCAAGCCCGTGATAGCAGCAATACATGGACACGCCCTTGGAGGAGGCTTGGAGCTGGCCTTGGCGTGCGACATCAGAATCGCGGCAGATGATGCATTGCTGGGCCTCCCAGAGATCACCCTAGGCATAATACCGGGCGCGGGCGGAACGCAGAGACTCGCCAGGCTGGTGGGCATCGGCAAGGCTAAGGAATTGATACTTACGGGGGATGCGGTGACTGGCCGGGAGGCGGCGGAGATTGGCCTGGTCAACAAGTCGGTTCCCCAGGACAAGCTGTGGAGTGAGGCGGAGGCCATGGCGCGTAAATTGGCGGAGCGGCCCCCCATTGGATTGCTGCTTGCCAAGAGGCTGGTCAACGAGTCCCTGGACGTCTCCTTGCGGAATGGATTAACGGCGGAGGCGGAGGGCTTCGCCGCGGTCTTCTCGACCAGGGACTCCCAGGAAGGAGTATCGGCATTCCTGGAGAAGAGAAAACCCAACTTCAGCGGGGAGTAGCTAGCCCCCTCAAGCAGAGCTCCCTTCACGGCTGGCACCCCCTCTCCCGACTCGATTTATTGATGGGCAGCAATCACGCCAAGTGAATGCAATGCTTGACGCTGCGCGGCGGGGCTTGCGGCTCCTTCATGTCGACGCAATCATCGTGGCCAGTTGATTGAAAGTCAATGCCCCAAGCATCATTTATAAATAAGGGAGTTGACTCTCCATACATGAAACTGCTCTTCCTAGTTCTGGACGGCGCTGCAGATAATGCAAACGATGTCCCCACCCCTTACATGGCGGCGAACAAGCCGGGCTTGGATGGCTTGGCGCGGCAATCCAGGATGGGGGTTCACTACCCACTGGGGCGCGGGGTGGCGCCTGAGAGCGACTCCGCCGTCATGTCGATACTGGGATATGACCCGAATAAGTACTATACGGGAAGGGGGCCCCTGGAGGCCCTGGGCGCTGGGTACAAGATAAGGGAGGGTTACGAGGTGGCGTTTAGGGCTAACTTCGCCACAATAGATGCATCAAGGAACATAGTGGATAGGCGGGTTGGGCGGAACTTATCCAGCGAGGAGGCCGCGGAGCTGGCCAGGGCGGTGGACAACATGAAGCTGGGAGGCGGGAGGGGGTACGCCAGGGTAATACCGACAATAGGGCACAGGGCTGTCGTCGTGATAGGATCAAGCGATAGGCTCAGCGGTTACGTCAGCAATAACGATCCCGGCTACGCGAGGCAGGGAAAGATATCCATAGCCGTCCCCAATCCAGGAAAGAAGCTGCCGCCGTTGGAGGCCCTCGACTCCAGCGAGGAGGCCCGCCGCACCGCTGAGTTGGCCAATGAATTCGTGGATAAGGCTATAAAGATCCTCGCCGATCACGAGGTGAACAAGAGGAGGGAGAGGGAGGGTAAGCTGCCCGGTAACGTTATATTGATCAGGGATGCAGGGCACGAGATTCCCCACGTAGAGCCGGCGGAGAAGGTGTTCGGGCTCAGGTTCGGCGCGGTGACCGAGATGCCGGTGGAGCGGGGCATAGCCATCGCATTGGGAATGGATTCAATGCCCGTCTCCAAATACGTCGGCACGAAGGAGGAAGTGCTGGGGGAGAGGCTGGAGGCAACGCTGAGGCTGCTGGATAGGGTGGACGTGGCGTACGTTCACCTGAAGGGGCCTGATGAGCCGGGCCACGATGGGGACTTCAAGAGAAAGGTGGAGGAGATAGAGGCCATCGATAAGTACTACGTCCAGCGATTAAACAGCGACTCCCTGGCCGTGCTGGTCACCAGCGATCACGCCACTCCCTGGCGGCTCAGGTCCCACAGCGGAGATCCCGTTCCATTCATGGTTAAAACGGGAAGCGGGGGAGATGGTTTTTCAAGGTTTGATGAGGTGAATGCCCTGAAGGGCAGTCTAGGCATTGTGGAGCACGGTTGGTTCCTATTGCCGCTCGTCCTGAAGCTGTTGAGGAAGGACTAGATAACTAGATCAAATAATACCCATCGATATTTTTATTTTATTTTTTGAGAGAGCAATTAATTATTAGCCGAACAAGCTGGCGAGCCCGCCGATGGTCTCCTCCTCGGACTTCTCCTCCTTCTTCTCCTCCTTCTTCTCGGCACCAGCGGGGGCGGCGGCTGCCGCTGCTGCCTGGGGTTGAGCTGCCGGCGCGGCCGCGGCTGGCGCTGGGGCGAATGCCGCCGTCTTTATTGCCTCGTCTATGTTGACGTCCTTTATTGCAGCGACTAGGGCCTTCACCTTTATCTCATCGGCGGAGACTCCTGCCGCCTGCAGCACCTTGGCTATGTTTTCCTCGTTTATGGGTTGCTTGGCGTAGTGAAGCAATAGCGTCGCGTATACGTACTCCACCTAATTCACCGAAACAACTGCCTCCTATGTGCTTATAAAAATTTTTGCCCCCGGGCCCGGCTTTCCCAATGAATTGACAATACCTTTCAGCTATTCTCGCAAATCATCGACCTCCTCCAGCATTACGGTCCTAGAGGTCTCGTCCTCTGCGCAATGAAACAAGCAATAAGCCTCATAGCGATTTGAACAGTGCCTTGAACGTGGTGAGGGGGCCGTGGGAGGGGTTGTGGCCGCGATGAGGTAGTCATTATCATTTACTGCGGATCACGATGGGGCATCGCCCATTAAGGAGCGCAGCCCCAGGCCTCGGGAGAACCCCTTAAGGGGGGGGGGGGAGTGGATCGATTTGGATGGGTTAAGTTTTTAATTCTACCGATCCGTCGCTATCATGGTTAACCTGCTCGAGATGAGCGATGAGGACTTGATCAATTCATTAAAGCGCGGCGAGTTGACGGTTGCCATATATGGCATGGGCTACGTGGGCACCGCCATAGCTGCCGTCTGGGCTAGGGCTGGAGCCAAGGTAATAGGGGTCGATGCGGATCAGAGAAAGGTGGCCGCGTTCAAGTCATGCACGTTCAAGCTAAGCGATTCAACGGTCGAGGCCGAGCTGAGGAGGCTCTCCAAGAGCTTCTCATACACCATGAACGGCGAGGAGGCGTCGGCCAATAGCCAGGTCAAGATAGTCACCGTTCCCATCTATATAAGGGACGGGGAGCCCAGGTTCGAGGCATTTCTATCAGCAATGGAAGGCATAGGGAAGGGCCTCAAGCGGGGCGATTTGGTTATAATAGAATCATCCGTCCCCCCCAGAACCACCGTGGATATAGCCAAGCCAGCACTTGAGCGGGCCAGCGGCTTGACCGCGGAAGACGACTTCGGCCTGGTGTACTCGCCCGAGCGCATATATGTTGGGAGAGCGATACAAGACATAGAGGAGCGTTACCCGAAGGTGATAGGGGGTGTGGGGCCCCGAAGCGCGAGGGTAGCCAAGGCTTTGTACGGGGTCATAGCCAGGAAGGGGGTCCTGGAGGTGAGCTCCCCCACCGTGGCCGAGACTGAGAAGTTGGTGGAGGGCGTGTACAGGGACGTAAACATTGCCCTCGCTAATGAGGTGGCCAGGCTGTGCAGGAGCCTTGGGATTGATTTCGACGAGGTGAGGGACGCCGCGAATAGCCAACCCTACTCCCACCTACACAAGCCAGGCCCGGGGGTTGGCGGCTCGTGCATACCCGTGTATCCCCAGTTCCTGCTGTACGCCGCTAAGAGGATAGGGGCCCAGCTTGACCTGACCGCCCTCGGCAGGCAGATAAACGTGATGTCGGCCAAGTACGTGTTCGACCTAATAAGGGAGGCGGCCGGCTTAGTGGGGGAGGCGAATCCGCGCGTATCAGTGCTGGGCCTGGCCTTCAGGGGCGACGTGGACGACACGAGGCTGAGCCCGTCCTATGACGTTATAAAGCACTTGGTGAATAATGGATTCAAGCAGTTGCTGGTGCATGATCCCTTCGTGGAGCAGGACGACGTGTTGAGGGAGTTGGGGATACCGCTGACCAAGGACCTCGACGCGGCCCTGAGGGCCGACGTGATAGCCATATTGACCGATCACAGCGAGTACTTCAAGCTTAGCCTGGATGATATAGGTAAGAGAAACGCCAGGGCAGCGGTGGTGGACGCCAGGCACGTAATAAGGAATTGGAGGAACCCCCCCAGGAACGTGATATACATGGGAATAGGCAGGCCCACGGTGGGTGGAATCCATGAACGGTAAGGAAAGGGCCGCGGCAGCCGCGCTGCAATACGTGAGGGATGGCATGGTGGTGGGCGCCGGCTCCGGGAGCACCGCCCAGGTATTCCTTGAGATGCTGGCGGGGAGGATTAGGGAGGAGGGCATGGAAGTGAGCATAGTGCCCACTTCAAGCGAGGTGGAGGTGAACGCCGTGAGGCTAGGCATTGGAGGCCTCGTTAGGCAGTTGTGGCAAGTGGATAGAATAGACGTGGCCATAGACGGCGCAGACGCGATAGATGCTCGCCGAAACCTGATAAAGGGGGGCGGCGGGGCCTTGACGAGGGAGAAGATAGTGGATTACTGGGCTTCTTCCTTCATAGTCATAGCGGACGAGGGCAAGGTGGTGGCTAACATACCGGGCGGCCGCCCAATTCCCATAGAGGTGCTTCCCTTCGCGTGGAGGGCGGTCAAGGAGGCCGTGGAGAGGAGGCTGGGCGGGGAGGCAAGGCTGAGGATTGGGAGCGATAAGAGGGGCCCGGTGGTGACGGATAATGGAAATTACGTGCTGGATTACGTTCACCCACTCGAGGAGATCGACGTAGGAGCGGAGAGGGAGTTGAAGTCAATACCGGGGGTCGTCGAGGTTGGCATATTCAATGGATCCAAGGTCAGCAAAGCCATAATAGGCACCGAGACTGGAGTTTCAATAATGGAGTGATGGGGCGCGGCCTCTTTTTCGCCCGATAGATTTTAACCACCGCATTGAAAAGCAACCCGGTGCAGGTAAAGGCGGTCCTGTTTGATTTCGACGATACGCTGATGTACGTAGCGGATGGCAGGAGGAGGGCTAGGGAGGCCGTGGCGACCGCGGTGGCCTCGCTTCACGGGGTTTCCGCGGAGGAGGCATTGGCCATGTTGGAGTATATAGAGGGTAGAATGGAAGCTAGGCGATCCTTCGATCGACGAGCGTGGTTCCTAGACCTATTGGATAGGCTTGGACTACGAGAGGAGAGACGCGGTGAAGTGCTTGGGCTCGTCAAGATGTATTGGGACTCGTGGATTAGATACAGCAAGCCGTTTCCCGACGCGGAGCAGGTCATAAAATCGCTGAGGCCCAGCCACCGGCTGGGGATAGTGGCTAACACCGATGGCATTCCCGGCTTCAAGATGTCTAGGATGGAGAGCAGCGGGCTGCTTCACTACTTCGACGTGGTGGTGGTGGCGGGAGACGACACTGAGGAGACGAAGCCTGACACTGCCCCTTTCCTCTTGGCGGCGCAGCTCCTCGGCGTGGAGGTGGAGAACTGCATGTACGTGGGAGACAGGGCAAGCGACGTGTTGGGGGCCGTTGCCGCTGGGATGAATGCCGTGCTTGTTGGGGGCGAGGATTTCATTTCGTTGCCGCACATAAGAATTGAAACTCTGCTCGAATTGATTGATGAACTCACTCCAGCCTCTCCCGGCCCCTCAACAACGAGAGAACCGCGGCGGTGAACGCCATCAGCGCAGCAACATGGTATGCATAGTGAAATCCATTTATGGTGGCTGGAGCTATTGCGGTTGGGAAGAAGCTGGGCTTAGTCAGTTCTGCGAGGAGCTGCGGAGGGATGGAGGTGTGGGTGAGGCTGGCCAGCGTGCTGATGGGGTCGTACCCAAGGAAGGCGGCAAATAAGGCTATCGCGGGTGGTATGCTGCTGAGCTGGCCGGCCGTGGCGGCTTGCAGGCCGGCCTTCACCAGGGCATTCATCAACGCGGCCGATAGGGTTGAGTAGGTGCCTATTATTATCAGGGATAGGAAGACCACTATGCTGGTGAGGGACCCCACGTTCTGCATGCTTGCCCTCATGCCGGACGCCGCCGAGCGATCCTTGGGAGGGACTGGGGTGAGTATCGATACTTGATTGGGGGACATGAAGAGACCGAACCCGGCCCCCATCATGAAAAGAATTGCCGCGAACACGGCGTAGTTGAAGTCGATGGGAAGCAACGCGAGCAGCTCGAAGCTGGTGGCCGCTATTACGGCGCCGGCCGTGGACACGAGCCTGGCCCCCAGCCTATTCACTAACCTCCCCCCTATGGGCGCGAACAAGGCATTGGCCACGCTGTTCGGTATCAAGTATATGCCGGCCAGCAATGGAGTCTCGCTGTAAGGCACGCCGTGCATTGGTAGGTAAAGCGCTTGCAGTAGAATGGATAACACGAATATATTGGCTCCCTGGGCCAGGAATAGGAAGAACGCGCTCATCACGCCGAACGTGAATTGCCTTATCTTGAACAAGTCCAGGCGAAGCATTGGCTCTTTGATCCTGCGCTCCACTTGGACCAGCAACGCCAGTAGAGCCGCGCCCACCGCTAATAGGGTCCACACAAGCGGGTTTCCCCAGCCCAGGGGTTGGTCGCCGTAGGGAAGCATGCCCAGGTTAAGGGCGGTCAGCACGGACACCAGCGCTGCAGCCAGCAGCACCGCGCCGCCCCAGTCCACCTTAACGGAGCTGGAGCCCGGCGATAATTTGTACACTACCTTATACGACCAATAAGTTCCAATCGAGCCCACTACTGCGTTTATCAGGAATACGAGCCTCCAATTAATCACGGCTAGCCCGCCTCCCACCAATAATCCAATCACTGATCCGGCGCTGAATGATATCCCTATGATGCCCAAGGCAAAGCCACGATCGCGTGGGGGATACACGTCCATTATGAGCGCCGGGCTATTGCTGAACATGAAGCTGCCGCCCGCTCCCTGCATTATCCTAAACACTATAAGCTCCGCTGCCGCGGCCTCCCCGCTTCCCTGAGCCAAGCCGAGGAGCAGGGAGCTCAGCGTGAATACCAGGAAGCCTATGGTGAATAACTTGCCCCTTCCATACATGTCGGAGAGCCGCCCGCTTATCGGTATGGCCACGGCCAGCGCGAGGGGGTATGACACTATCAACCATATCATTGACGTGAAGCCGAGGGGCGATAATGGGTACACCCGTATGCCGTCAAATATGGCGGGCAGCGCTATTATCAACATGGATATATTCATCGCGGCGACGAACGAGCCCAGGAACGTGTTCAACAAGACGCTTCTCCGACCGGAGGGGGATACCTGGGTGGCTATGGTCATGGATCGCCTTCCAAATGTCAAGCTTAAAAACTTAATTATTGACTGCATAAGCAGCATTGAGCAGAAGCTTCACGGCATCGGTGGGCGGCCCCAAGTCAAGCCTCGGCAGTAGCCTCAACAGCGTCAGGATTAGGGAGGGGCGGCGGCGCAGGATGGCTGCCACGGCCTTTGCGTGATTATCGTAATCGTCCACCTCGATGGACAAGCCCCCCACGGAGTCCAGTACTTCCAGCACGGCCTCAATCCCATTCCTGAGGTACAGCAGGGAAGCCACGGTTGAGTATAGCTTCAGCGTCCCCCCTATGGCTGAGTAAAGCGCCTTGGCATAAGCCCGAAGCGCGGAGGCGGGGTCCTGAGCGGAGTTCAAAGCCTCCCCCAGAAGCCTGGCACTCAACACCCCGGTCAGTATGCCGCCCCCGGTCAACGCCTTATTAAGGCCCGTGGAATCACCTATGGCGGCCAGCCTCCCAGCCGCTATGTACCCGCTCGACGACACCATGACGTTCCCCCCGAACTTCCGCCTATAATGTATGTTGAATCTCTTCATGAAGTAATTGAGCGAGGAGGCCACCCTGCCCGGCTCATCTACCACCC
Source organism: Thermocladium modestius (assembly GCF_055398215.1). Lineage (NCBI taxonomy): Archaea > Thermoproteati > Thermoproteota > Thermoprotei > Thermoproteales > Thermoproteaceae > Thermocladium > Thermocladium modestius. Next base: position 1,708,111 of record NZ_AP043731.1, read on the forward strand.
CGGCCCTGTATTCGCCCTCACCCAATGGAACCAGCCAGGAGAAGTACGAGGGGCTTATCCTCCTGTCGAAAATCACAGCTATCTCATCCGTTGATGACGGAAACGCATCCCCGCTCCCCCTCCCCCTCCCATCCCCCTGTATGCCGAACAGGTACTCCCCCCTCATCCCCAAGGCCCTCGACAACCTGCCGCGCGCCCCCTCCCCAATTATGGCGGCATCAAAGCCGTGAGCCCCCTCCCCATCAATTAAGCTGCCCCCCCGCGTTGCCTCCTTGACCCTGCGGCCGAACTCGACGCCCACCCCCTCATAGAGGGACTCCTCCAGTCCCGGCCTATCCAGCATAATTATGGAGTGCCTGGGTAGCCTGAACTCCACCGCGGCTCCGTCCTCTCCATTGATTATCCTAACCCTCGAGTACCTCCCAATCACTATCTCCCTCCTATATATCCCGAGCCCAATCGCCCCGTTGATGCTGACCAAGCCGGTGCAGTGCCTCGGCAGGCCCAGCTTGGGGTCCTCCTCGAATGCAGTGATGTCGTGATTCTTGGTGATCCTCAACAAGTACAGCGAGCTGGGCCCAGCGCCTGCAACGCCTATCCGCATTTCCCGTGCTGGCTTCAAGGCACGTATATAAATATATTGACGTCCACGTCCAGCTTGGAGCCACTGTTGCTGGTCAGGATGCGGGGGATAGCTTCTCCCTGTCTATGAACCAGTAGGTTCGCTTTCCCGCGTCGTTGATCACAACCCCCATGTCCTCCAGCTCTCTCCGTATCTCGTCGGCGGCATCGAATAGCTTCGCCTCGCGGAGCCGTTGCCGCACCTTAATCATGGCATTCACGGCATCAACGAGCTTCGGCGGCAGCATCGTCCTGTTGAATATGCCGAATATCTGGCCAGCGTATCCAAGCACGTTGAGGACAGTGGATAAGGCGTACTTGGTCAGCTTATCTCCCTTATACAGCACCTGTGAATTTACGTAGTTGGATAATGACACCAAATTGGACACGGCTTGGGGGGTGTTCATGTCATCATTCAAGGCTTGCTCTATCTTTATCATGTAGTCAACTGCAGTTTTCACCAACTCATCGTCGGTTCCCCCCTCGTCCCTTGCCTCGTTTATCAGTTGAACCACATAATCATAGCTCGCATATAATCCCCTCAAGGTGGCTTGAACGGAGTCCAGCCCCTCCACGGTGAACTCCATGGGCTTTCTGTAGTGGGTCATCATATAGTAAAGCCTGAGCGCCTCCCCATCATGCCTGCTGAGCGCTTCCTTTGCCGTTATCACGTTGCCGACGGACTTGCTCATCTTCTCGCCGCCCATGGTGACGTACCCAACGTGCATCCAGTACTTGGCGAAGTACTTGACGCCGAACGCAATCCTAGCTATGGCCACCTCGTTCTCGTGGTGGGGGAATATCAAGTCCTGCCCGCCTCCATGGAAGTCAAACGGTGCCCCCAAGTACTTCGTCGACATGGTGACGCACTCCAGGTGCCACCCAGGTCGTCCAGGCGACCACGGGCTGGACCACCACGGCTCCCCCTCCTTCCAAGCCTTCCAGAGAGCGAAGTCGAGACTCCCCTTCTTGCCCGGCTCCGGCTCCACCCTGGCCCCCGCCTCTAGGTCCTGTATCTTCTGGCCCGAGAAATCACCGTAATCGGGAACCCTGCTTATATCGAAGTAAACGGAACCGTTGGACACATACGCGGCGTTCTTCCTTATCAGCATCTCTATCCATTTTATCATATCGCCTATGTTATCTGTTACCTTAGGGTAAGCATAGGCCCTCCTCACGTAGAGCGCATCCACCACCTTGAAGTACTCCTCGATGTACCGCTTCGGAACATCGTACCACCTCTCTATCGCCTCGCCCCCGAACTCCTGCTTGGCCTTCTCTATTATTTTATCGTCCACGTCGGTGAAGTTAGTGACCAGCCTAGTGTCAAGGCCCAGGTACTCCAGATACCTCCTGAATACGTCGAAGAACACTATTGTCCTGGCGTGCCCCACGTGCATCGATGATTGTGGAGTCAAGCCGCACACGTACCCCCTCGCCAGCCCTGCCTTCAGTAAGGTGACTTTCTCCATTGATTTGGTGGCTGTGTTGAAAATGGATAGCGGCAGCTCCATGGCGCCGGCGTACTTATCCTTGCTTATTCCATACAAGCAGGTCCCCGATGCCTCCATTAACACGCTTTTTAAAAAGCTTTGCAATTCTATATGGAGCATGAATGCCGTGGAGGCAGCCATATTAATAATGATGGATTTCCACGAGGGGGCGGGCAGGTATTACCTGGCCAAGCTCAGCGGCTTGGGGGAGGGCTTCATAAGGGATAGATTAAACGAGTTGAGGGCTAAGGGTTTGGTGGAGTCCAAGAGGTCGGGCAGTTACTTAACTCAGAGGGGGAGGATGGAGCTGCGGAGGTACTTGGATGAGGTCGGGATACGGAAATTGATTCAGATTGACCTCTCGCGATTACTAAGGGCCAGGCACGCGGCCTGCATGGTAGCCGTCGCCAAGATGGTGCCCAAGGACGTGGTTGGCCTCAGGGATGAGTTGGTGAGGCATGGATGTAAGGCAGCCGTGATAATGAGGAATGAGTGTGGGGACGTGGTGATACCCATGACTCCATTCAAGGTCAGCGACATGGATGCGGAGCTGAGCAGGAATCTAAAGGAGGCATCGGAGTGCGGGGATTCATTGATAGGGGTCTGCGGCGATAATGAATTCATCAATATAATGGCCATCCTAAGCGTTGAGTTGGGCGCCCCTGCTTGATTGCTTTTTCAACTCCTCTATCCCATTGATTAGCTCCTCGTCGTACTTCTCCAGCAGCTTGTAATCCTCGTTCTTCACCTCCATCCTCAGCCTCGGCAGCTTCTTTGCGATATCCATCTCCCTCAACGCATTGGCGGGGACTCCGGACTTTATGGCGTCCAATCCCTTCCTATAGAAATCAACCAGCAGCCTCAGAAGCCAGTACTGCTTGGGGGGCAGCGAGTGGACATCGACTGGGTTATAGGAGTCCTGCTTCAGGAATCCCTCCTTTATCATGTAAGCCGAGTTAAGCATGTGCTTCTCTCCCTCGCTGAGCGCCTCGACCCCCAGTATCCTAACTATCTCCTGCAGCTCCGCCTCACGCGTGAGCACCGACATGGCCTCGCTCCTTATCTGAACCCAGTCCTCAGCCACCTTGCTCCTGTACCACTCAGCTATCGTATCCACGTATCTGCTGAACCCCCTCAACCAGTTTATCGCGGGGTAGTGCCTAGCGTAGGCCAGGCTAGCATCCAGCGGCCAGAAGGCCCCTATGAACCTAAGCGTGTGGGATGTGACAGGCTCCGTGAAGTCGCCGCCCGGCGGGCTGACGGATGCGGCTATGGTGAGGGACCCCTCCCCGCCCCCCATGAGCTTCACCCTCCCCGACCTCTCGTAGAACTCGGCCAGCCTGGTGGGTAGGTAGGCCGGGAAGCCCTCCTCGGACGGCATCTCTCCAATTCTGAGCGCGACCTCCCTCATTGCCTCGGCCCAGCGGGACGTGGAGTCCGCCATCATCAACGTGTCATACCCTTGATCCCTGAAGTACTCGGCTATCGTTGCGCCCATGTAAATGGATGCCTCCCTCGCGGCGACGGGCATGTTGGAGGTGTTCACTATTATGGTGGTCCGCTCCAGGAGCGGCCGTCCCGTGTTGGGGTCCTTCAACTTGAGGAGGCCCTGCAACGCATCGGCCGCCTCATTCCCCCTCTCCCCACAGAGGACCGGTATGCCGAACTGGGTCTCGGCGTACATCATCAACGTCCTGATTGTGACCGTCTTCCCGCTTCCGAACGGCCCCGGGATAGCGGCTGCGCCTCCCTTGGCTATGGGGAATATGGTATCTATAACCCTGACCCCCGTTATCAATGGATCGCTGGGCGGCAGCTTCTCCCTGAAGGGCCGCGGCACTCTCACCGGCCACTTGTGCCACATCTTCACCGCCACGGTATTGCCTCCGCCGACATCGATCTCCGCCACGACTTCATCTATTGAGTAGTCCCCCTCCGGCGATATGCTCTTCACCGTGCCCCGCCTATTGCCTGGGAGCGGGGGATACGTTATTCTATGCTCGATCAAGGGGGTCTCTTGAACCACGCCTATCACTTGCCCTGGATCCACCTCGTCGCCGGCCTTAACCCGTGGCTGGAACCTCCACTTCTTGCTGAAGTCAAGCGGGCTTGCCTTGTCGTAATTGATCCCCCTAGCTATGAAGGGCCGCCCCGTCGCGTCGTAAATCAACTTAAGCGGTCTCTGAACCCCGTCATATACCTGGCCTATTATGCCGGGGCCAAGCCATGCGCTGAGCATTTCCCCGGTCCTAGTCACGGGCTCCCCGGGGCTTAGGTTGGTGGTGTCCTCGTAGACTTGTATGAACGCCACGTCTCCCTGTATCCTAACCACCTCCCCGAATAATCCCATGCTGCCCACGAACACCAATTCATAAAGCTTAGCTCCAGGCAGCTCCGCCTTTACCACCGGTCCATTTATGATTAATACCTTGCCGTTCTGGCTCACTTCATATCCTCCTCTGCCGCCTTCTCTATGATGTTTTTAATGTTTTCACTCATCAATGAAATTATCGAGTCCAGCGTGGCGTCATAGGTTATGGAATCATCCATGCTGCTTGCCTTGAATCCCACCATATCCTCGGGCCCCGCCTCCAGGGTCAGTCTCAGCCCCCTCTCGGATCCCAGCGCCTTAATGGCCTCGAAGTCCAAGGGGGAGCACATCACCTTAATCTCATTTGATTGAATCACTCCAACGGCCTCCTCGAGGAGGGAACCCAATAGCTTCGCGTATTGAGGCGTGTTTCTCCTCTTCATTACCTCCCCCCTCACGGCGGCGGTCACTTCGCAGTATATGCCGTCCAGGACCTTCAATCGCTCCGCCTTAAGCTTCAGCGTTGCCTCGTACATTTCCTGCTCCAGCTTCAACTGGGCCGCCCTATCCACCTCGCGCGCCTCGTCCCTGTACTTTGACAGCAGGGAATCCACGAACCCGCCCAGCTCGGCCTCCAGCTTCAGGTTTAGGTCTGATGACCAGGTATCCACCTCGTCCCGAAGCCTCTTGAACACGTCCTCTATTAAATTAATGACTCTATCGCTCATATTACATCCCCAATGCAGACCTGAGGGTTTTTAAGTAATCAATTGGCTTATACTCGGCTCCCTCCAGGGATGGAAACTCCATCAACATGGGGGTCCTCCGCCTCTCCTTCACTTTATCGACGTAATCCCTTATGCCGTCCATTATGGATGATGAGATGAAGATCCCCGCCACGTCGGGGTCCTCCAGGAACGAATTGATTAGCTTGACGGCGTCTCCCGGCGACTTGACGGCGTAGCCCTCTATGCCCAGCAGCTTGAGCGCGGTGACCGTCCTATCATCCCCAATCGTTACCACCCTCATCGGATTTCAATGAATTGCTCGTATATTTTAAGCATTTGCCCATGGAGTGATCAATGCTTTCCAGATGGGCGTAAAGGGGAAAAATGCTCCTCAAAGCTTATTTCCACCGCCGTTACGCCGAATCAATGCGGGGATTATTCATAGGACGGTTCCAACCCCCTCATTGGGGTCATGTGAAGGCCATCCAGCACATATTGGGCGAGGTAGATGAACTCGTGATAGTGGTAGGGTCCGCTCAATTTAATTACTCGGAGAAGGATCCATTCACCGCGGGGGAGCGGGTGTTAATGCTTAGGGCCGCCCTCAAGGAGGCTGGAGTTGATCTTGGACGCGTGATAATCATTCCCCTCAACAATTTCGAGAACAATCATTCCTGGGTGAAGTACTTGGAATCATACGTTCCGCCATTCGACGTGGCGTACACGGGCAACCAGTTCGTGGCCATGCTGCTCAGGAACGCGGGCTACAGGGTGGTGCAGCAACCGCTCTTCTCGAGGGATATATACGTGTCGACCCTGGTCAGGAAGAAGATGATGGATGGGGATGAGACGTGGAGGGAATTGGTGCCGCCCTCCGTGGCTAAGATACTTGACGAGCTGAAATCAGTGGAGCGGCTTAGAGTGATATCAGCCGGGGAGGCCGACCCCCTCAAGTGGTAGCGCCACGCTTAAAAATGGGGGAATGGATTGAGCATGAATGATCATAATAATGGCGTCCGCCGTCCTCGCGGCGCTATCCATGGCTGTGACGCGGTACGGCAAGCTGGAGGACCCAGTCATGGCCTGGGCGGCGGGCGTGGGCGGGAATTGGACTAGGCAAGCAATGATTGTGCTCACCAAGTACGGCAGATTGCCCTTCTGGTCGGCCGTCGTCATAGCAATAGCGGCGTTGGGCAGGATGGCGATGGCGATCTCCATCGCGCTCTCCATATTGACATCAATAATCATCGGGAGGGCAGTCAAGGAGGTAGTGAAGAGGCAGAGGCCCTACGAGAGGATGCCCCTAAATGCAGTCACGGCCAGCGGTTCATCGTTTCCAAGCAATCACTGCTCAGTGGTGTGGGGCGCATCGCTGCTTGCCCTCTCCCTCCTTGGACCCCAATTATCTCTGCCCCTAATCGCCGAGGCCGTCCTGGTATCCGCCTCCCGCGTGCTTCTGCTGGCCCACTACCCAAGCGATTGCGTGGGGGGTTTATTGATAGGCGTGATCTCCTGGAGGATTGGATTAATCATGTACCGCGCGGTGCTCGGACTTCCGCTCCCACTATGAGCGGGAAGCAATAAGTCACCGCGCCCGTTGACCTCCTCAAAAGTTAAAACGTCGACCGCTGCCTGCCTACCATGGATTACGTGTTGGTCAACGTGACTGCGCCCGAGGATCAAGGGATCAGGATTGGGCGGGTCCTGGTCGAGGAGGGATTGGCTGCCTGCGTTAACGTGGTGAGGGGGATTAGGAGCATATATAGATGGAAGGGCAATGTGGAGGAGGACGAGGAGGCCCTATTAATAATAAAGACGACGAGGCCGGCCCTGGATCGCTTGGTGAGGCGGGTAAAGGAGTTGCACCCATACGAGGTTCCCGAAATAATAGCCATGCCCATAATAGCGGGCAATGAGGATTACCTTAGATGGATCGAGGAAAGCGTGTACGGGAAGGGAGGGGCCGAGCAATAGATCCATCGTCGATTGAGGCAAATTAATTAAGTGGGGAGGCGTGTGGCTCATAATGTTGAGGGTCGGCTTCATAGGGTTGGGAATAATGGGTTCACCCATGGCTACCAACATAGCCAGGAAGGGCTTTCCCTTAACCGTCTATAACAGGACCAAAAGCAAGGCAGAGCCGCTGGCAGAGATGGGGGTCTCCATAGCATCATCCCCAAGCGAGGTGGCGCGGTCATCCGACGTGGTGATAGGAATGGTAACTGATGCCCCCGATGTAGAGGCTATACTGTTCGGCCCTGGGGGAGTCGTGGAGGGCGCTCGGGAGGGATTGGTATTCATTGATATGAGCACCAATTCGCCGGAGCACGCCAAGTCATTCGCGGCCCGCTTGGCTAAGGCTGGCATCGAGTTCCTGGACGCCCCCGTGACGGGCGGTGATAAGGGCGCTCGGGAGGGCACCCTCACAATAATGGTGGGAGGGAGGCGGGAGACGTTTGAGGCCGTGAGGCCCGTGCTGGAGGCCATGGGTAAGGTGATAGTGTACGGCGGCGACGTTGGGTCAGGCCAATTGCTTAAGCTGTGCAATCAGATAGTGGTTGGGATCGATATGATGGCGGTGGCCGAGGCCCTCACGCTTGCCCGAGGCGCCGGCGTCAGCGATGAGGCGCTCTTAACGGTGTTGAGCTCGGGAGCCGCGAATTCATTCACGGTTCAATACTACCTGCCCAAGATAATGAAGGGAGACCTGGAGCCGGGCTTCAAGGCGGCGCACTTAAGGAAGGATCTGCGGTACGTCATGGATTTGGCAAGCAGGATACATGCGCCGCTTCCGGGCTCCAGCATACTGCTTCAACTATACGAGTCCCTCGTGGCAAAGGGGCTCGGCGATAAGGGTACCCAGGCCTTAATAAAGGTGTACGAGGATCTGTCGGGCTCCTCGATACATTAATTAAAGGGGATTCCCCGGGCTATAACATGAAGTGCGCGTTCTACGTGCATACCGTTGATGGAGATAGATGTGCCTTTCTTCCGCCGGAGGAGTGGCGAGCCGTGCGGGCCAAGTACTATCAACAGTACTGCTCTAACGATGGCACTGGGTGCCCTGTGCTAGCCAAGGCTAATGCATGAAATCAATCCCAATAAAACGGATCTCCTTCTTCTTCCCTAAAGGAGCGATTACCATCTTTTTGTAAAGGCATCACGCGCTTATGTATAGCTTAATGGGGGAGAACTCGTCGTGTTGAAGCACCTCGGCGGCGGTTAGTCTCCCATTAATGGTCTTGATGGCGTGTTGGAATATCCTCTCGCCGGCCTCCCTTAGGTCCGCCTTCAACTGGAGTAGGTCGGAGACATCCACATCTATGTGCTCCCCCATCGCCTTGACCGTCTTGGGGTTCGCCGATATCTTTATGACGGGAATCAATGGGTGGCCAACCACGTTGCCTTGCCCCGTAGTGAATAAGTGGAGTATGGAACCCTTGGCGGCGAACAGCGTGACTGCCTCGGCTGCCGCGGATGATGTGTTCACGAAGCAGAGCTTGCCTCCTCCCTTAGGCAGTTCATCCAGGTAATCCAGTACACACGATACGGGCTTGGTGCCGAGCTTCTGAATATTGCCGAGGGCCTTCTCCTCAATAGTGGAGAGGCCACCCTTAATATTGCCCTCAGTCGGCTGCGAGCCGAGCAAGTCAACGCCCTGCCCCTCAATGACTCCCGTGTACTCCCTATAGATCCTCCAGAACTTCTCCCTAAGCAATGGATCCCTTATCTTCTCGGCAACTATGTCCTCCGCGCCCGTCAACTCGCTCGTCTCGCCGAACATGACTGTGTTGCCTAAATCCACCAATTCATCTACTGCGTAGCCCGTGGCCGGGTTGGAGGCAAGGCCAGACGTGGTGTCGGACTCGCCGCACTTTATGCTGAAGTTAAAGCCCGTCAAGTCCACCTCTGTCCTCTGCTGCTCGCTTGCCTCCTGGACCAACTCCTTCGCCTTCCGGGAGGCCAATTCAATTGTCCTGAGATCGCCGTTTCCCTCCACCGGGAATGCATAGACTGGTTTCCCGGTCCTAGCTATGCCATCAGCGACCTTATTGGCCCAGTTATCCTCAATGCCGATCACTATGGCGCCGTACACGTTGGGATTCGCGCCGGTCCCGCTGAGCACGTGGAATAAGAGATCAAGGTCCTTGCCGAACTGGAGCCTACCGTATGGGTGGGGTATCGCGACGGCGCCTCGAATGAGCCTTGACACTCCAACCGCGGCCGTGTTGGATAAGTCGTCAACCGGTATCACAGCAACGTAATTCCTGACCCCCAGGGATCCATCTGGCCTAACGTATGCCTTCACCTTGATGCCGCTCATTTAGAGCCACCCCACCTGAGGGACTTAATGTTATGGACGTGCACGTGCTCCCCAGCCCTTATATCCCTGGTAGCCGCGCCTATGGTTCGTCCATACTTTATCACCTTGCTTCCCATCTTTATGTCGGTCAACGCTATCTTGTGGCCCAGGGGCACGTCGTTTAATGCCTTCACGACTGGCCCGCTTTCCCTGTTCTCTATATAGACCCCAGCGGCTTCCTCGCCCTCCCTTATATCATCTATGGCGACCCCCACATTGTCGGCCCTATTATGTATCACGAATTTGACAGTCATTGCTGCTTCCTTGAATTGATATTTATATACTTTTTTGTATACAAAAAATGCACCGATTAAATCACATCCGCGACGGGAATAGGAGGGGCAGTATTTTGCTTTCCACGTCCTTTACGACATTACTCATGTGAATCTCCATTTTATCCCTGGCCAGCTTGGCATCCCTCGATACCACGGCGTCTATTATGGCGGAGTGCTCCATGACCTCCTCGATTCGCCGGCCATATGTTGTGAACAGCGTCACTCTGACTATCATCAACTTAAGCCGTATTTCGTTGAGGAACTCAGCCAAGTATTTATTCCCGCCTATGTTAGCTATCGAATTGTGTATTTTCCCGTTAAGATCGGCCAGCAACACTGGATCCGGATCTTGCTTGGCCGCTTCTTCTTTCATCCTATTCGCAAGATTTTGGAGCTCCCTTGCTTGATCATCGGTTATGCGGCGGGCCGCCAGCTCAGCCGCCAGTGCCTCAAGGGGTTTCCTCACCTCGTATAGTTGTAATACATCGTCCCTCGTCAGCGGTATTATGGTGTATGACTTACCCTTTTTTACCACCAACCCATCCCGCTCCAGCCTGGCCAGCGCCTCCCTAACGGGGGTCCTGCTGACGTTCAGCATGGAGGCCAGAGTATCCTCTCGCAGGGACTCCCCTAGCCTGAACTTGCCGGCCACTATGTTGCTTAACAATTCCTTGTACACTTTTTCGGATAACGACGGCATCGAGTAGAATATGTATGGGCCTTTTTATACTATTCTAGACTTAATTAACTGGACAAAGCCGATATGTTAGGCCAGCGAGGCATTTGAGCCGCTAAATCATCCGCTTAAGGATGCAGCGATATTAATAACCAATGATATTTAAATATTGACGCCGGCTTTAATAATGCATGCCGCCAATAAAGGGAATCACGGCATTTCCACTATCCATTCCATTCATAGATGACCCGCCCACGGTGTTTCGAGATTCATGGGGGGTTCAATTATACGTCAAAGTGGAGCTTGGGGATTCAGTGGGCTGGGGAGAGGTCCTCGTCTACGGCAGCGGCGTAGTGGATGCGTACATGGGTGTCTTGAACGACGTGGTAGTGCCGGCCACCGTGGGGAAGAACATTGAGGGCGTAGAGGACATAGTGGCGTTAACCAATGAGCTGGAGAAGTTATTGTTCACAGGCGGCCTGTGCGGCATAGTGACCGGCGCGATGGGGGGATTGGAGATGGCCCTTTGGGACGCCTTGGGCAAGCAATTGGGAAGGCCCGTGTCGGATATGCTGGGAGGCAGGACTAGGACCAGGATACCAGTGTATGCCAGCTTTCCCCGCTACTCTAACGTGGACCAGATAATTAAGGCTGTTGGGAAGGCCGTGGAAAGGGGGTTCACTATGGTTAAGCTACATCAACGTCCAGATGAATCGCTGGATGCCGTTAAGGCCATAAGGGGGAAGTTCGGCAGCGACGTGGCCATCGCCCTTGACCTAAACGCCGCATTCAACTCGCCCGGTAAGGCAATTAAGTTCCTGAACGAGATTCACGGGTATGAGCCCCGCTGGGTCGAGGAGCCAACCTGGCCTCCCAACGACAAGGATTCACTGCGCGCTGTGGCCAGGGAATCGCCCGTGCCGATCGCCGCTGGAGAGAATGAGTACTACGTGAACGAGTTCAAGGAGTTGGCCGAGGCGGGGGTTTCCTACATCCAACCGGATATATCTAAGGTGGGGGGAGTGGCCAGGTTCTTCGCTGTGGTGAGGGGAATAAAGGATTTGGGCAAGTACATCGCTCCCCATCATAGGCCTCACAGATCCGTGCTGGCCCATGCATTCACGCTTCACGTGGCGTCAGCCGTGAGCGAGGTAACCACCGTGGAGTGGCCCCTGGCTTGGCTGAACGAATTATACGATGGTAACCTGGAGGTCAGGAACGGGGAGGTGGACGTGGCTCCCCTGCTTGGCCGAGGCGGGGTTGGGCTGGGGGTCATGGAGGATGCATTGACTAAATATAAGTACGAGCGGAAGTACTCGCCCCTCCTCTTTCATTGAGGCCCCGCTATGCCCCGAGCCAATCGATGATGTTACTCCGTTAGAATGATGGGCCCGCCGGGATTTGAACCCGGGGCCTACCGGTTATGAGCCGGCCGCTCCACCTGGCTAAGCCACGGGCCCTCTTCCCTACCGTAGATTTCAACGTTTTTTAATTTTACCCCCTGCCCGACTCGATCGGAGAAGCGAGGCATTTGAGGGGAGAGGAGATTGTTTTAATGAGGACTTGGAGGCCCAACTATCATTGAGTTACGTCGTGCCCTACCAGGCTCTTCTTGCCTGTCTCGAATCCCTTGAAATACCACAGCATTGTCATGGCGAGCCCGACCAGGAATATGGCCATCACGATGGCCGCTTCCGCGTTGAATGACATTACGTAGACGGAGAGCAGCCCAGTGATTGTTCCGGCTATTATCCAAACCAATGTCCTCGCGTAGGACACGTACTTCCCCCTCTTCTGGGTTGGGAACATCTCCGGCTCCAGCATTGCCCTGACTCCCCAAGTCGTCTCCACCGGTATGAACAGCAACGCGGTGAGGAAGAGCAGAGTGTTGCTTGCAACATCCCTAGTTATGGCTTCATAGGCCCAGAGAACCGCCCATAGAGCGGCGAGGGCCCCGTATGAGGCGAGCGATACGGCTTTTCTAGATGCCTTGTGGACCGCGGCCAGCCCAAAGGCTATCCCGACCGCCACCATTATCAATCCTCCAATCAATGGTATCTCGCTGGCCAGGCTGCTGGAGAAGTAGAGGAATCCTAGGTCGTACGTTATGTAGACGAACGCGACGTCCTGTACAATCCCTATTAGGGTTATTATTAGGAATCTGAGGGGCAGGCTCATGGTAGGCGCCACCGGTTCCGCGTCTCCATCCACGGCCTTCCAAGCATTCACTGCATCTATGTTTGCCTTGCCGGTCGCCGCCCTCCACGGTAGGGTTTCCTCTACCATGAAGTAACCCATTACCAGCGCGGCTAGCGGGGCCAGGAACAGCAGCGCTATTGCTACCTCCGTCTGCGCCGCGCTGAAGCCAAGCAGGAGGGGTATGAACACTATCGCGACGCCTAAATTGCCGAAGTTTTGGACTATCACCTCCATGTTTCCACGCCACTTGGCGGGCACCGTTTCCGCTATTATGGAGAGGATAGGCGTCTCGAGCCCTATGGCAGCCATTCCTATTAAAATAAACGATACCACCAGGGCCGCAACGTTGGTGCCGGCCAACACGTATATTATTATGCCGGCCAGTATCATTGCCGCCGTCAACATGAAGGAATTCCGCCTCCCCACGGCGTCCGTCAAGTAGCCGGAGAGAAGGGCGCCGAAGCCCCCGGCCACGTATGGAAGGCTGAGGCCCAGGAAGGCGTAGCTCGACGGTATCACGCCGCTTATGGCCGCCACAGGTCCGTAACTCTCGGCCACGCCGTAGACCAGCATGCCCATTGCCAATGCTATTATGGCTCCCCAGGGAAACTTAGCGGGAGCCAGCTCGCTTTTACCGGAACCCCTAGCCACGTTTCCAGTATTGGTATTGGATGCGCGCGAATTGCTTCCCTCGCCCTTGGGGGAATCGCCCGCTATGTCGCTGCCACCCATGAATATTGCCTCTCCCTCTGCATTTAAATACTTTTCTTTAAATAATGTTGCAGGTTCCGCACGTAATACGTGTAAATATTTAAATAAATAATTAAATGAGACTCATTAACGAAGGCCCATCAACAAGTCAACCAAGGCTATTGAAGCCAGCACCTAGGAGGAGAGTAAAAAGCCAGTCCTTACTGCCCCGCTTCCCGGAGCAATCACAGCTCTATCGATACGTGCTTAACCACGTGCTTGACCAGCCTCTCCTCTATGGGCTCCACCCCTATTCCGGGCGATTTCCTGACGCTTATCGTGCCGTCCCTGTTGAGGACCCAGGGCTCCGTTACATCCTCCTCGTAATACCTATCGCTCGCGCTTATGTCGTTGGGCAGCTTCACGTTGGGGAGGGTAGCCAGCGCAACCTGAACGCCGCGGCCGACCCCAGTCTCCAGCATCCCCCCTATCCAGACGGGCATGCCGGCAAGCCTGCAGAAGTCATGTATGGCCACGCTATTCGTTACCCCGCCAACCCTGCCCGGCTTTATGTTTATCACCCTACAGGAACCCAGCTCGAAGGCCCTCCTCGCGTCCGCCGGCGTCTTTATGGATTCATCCAGGCAAACCGGCGTCCTCAGCTCCCTCTGTAGCTTAGCGTGATCCACCAAGTCATCATAATCGAGCGGCTGCTCTATCAAGAGGAGACCCAAGTCATCCATTTCCCTGAAGGTAGCCGCATCGCTTAAGGAGTAGGCCGCATTCGCGTCGACCTGAAGCGGCACGTCCGGATACTCCCGCCTGACTCGCCTCACCACAGCCAAGTCCCAGCCCGGCTTTATCTTTATCTTAATTCGCCTATACCCCGCCTCAAGATACGACCCTATCACCTTGAGGAGCTCATCAACGCTGTCCTGTATGCCAACCGATACGCCGCTCACTATTCTATCCCTAACCCCACCCAGCAATTCATAGAGCGGCTTGCCCAGCGACTTGGCGTAGGCATCCCACACCGCTTCCTCGATGCCGGCCTTCGCCATATTATGCCCCCTCACTCTATTCAGGAGATCAATAAACGAGCGGGGCTCCGTTACCTCTGCCTTACTGAGGATGGGAGGCATGTACTCCGTCAATGCCAGCCACGCCGTGCCGACCGTCTCATAGCTGTACCACGGCCCCTCATCAGCAGTCACCTCCCCCCACCCCTCCAATCCCCCATCGAAGGACGCCTTGACCAGAATCCCATGCCTATCCACGGACGCGCCGAAGCTGGTCTCGAACCTTGATTTAAGCCTCATCGCCACGTGATAAAGCTCAATCCTACGCAGCCGCATAAGCCTGATGGAATTTCCGACTTATATGTATTCCCAAGCCTACCCCCGCTCCCCGCCCTGCCGGGCGAGGCTCATCCCTCCCTCTCCGCCATCCTTAAGGCCCTACGGGAATTGGAAGAACGGGGCATTGATTGGAGATATTGCCGTGGAGGTGCTTGCGTTGCGGGATCACCTCGACGGGAGCGGGGAGAGCCTCAAATTCTGGACACGTAGTATATTATGCATATACCAATTAGGTCTAGAACGCATAGGACCAGGAAGGGGAGGTCCACCACCCTCGTGGCCAGGGAGCCGGACAATTCGGCCTCCAACACGAACATGGTGATGCTGTGCGCGAGCAGTATTAGCGAGAGAGCGGCTAAGGCGAAGCTTAATGGGGCCTTTAGCTTGAATATGTGGAAGTAGTTCCTAACTATCAGGCCCGACATTATTGCTTGGCAGCCTATTAGGACCGTGTCCACTGCCAGATCTATTAATCCCATCCAGCGTCTATTCCAAGCTTTCCCGCCAATTTAATAATTTTGGCCCAATTGGCGTCAACGACCTCAGTCGTGTAGTACGGGGATCCATACTTATTGCCCAGCCTCTTGATCAATCCGCTCTTCTCAAGTATGTTCAAGTGATACATCACAGTCTTATAGCCCAGGCCCAGCAGCTTTGATATTTGGTTGGGGTTCATGGGGTTCCTCTTTATCTCTATTAATATCCTCAGCCTCGTTGGACCGCCCTTGGAGCCCCCCAACAGCCAATAAAGATTGACGTAGGCCTCCCTCTCCTCACCGGAGCTGGGCGAGGAGATGGCTTGCCCCACCGCATCCGTCTTGGTATTAAATATGCTGTTAAACGACATTGTGGTAGATGAATAAACGTAAATACTATTTAATCTTTGCGTTGAGTTGAGCAAAATATGAACACTAGTTCCCCATAATTTCGGGGAAGCATTCACGTAATTTTACCATGAATTATTTGTTTTTCTTTAACAAGTTAATTTAAAAAATCAGTAGACGCCATCGGCGTTAACCTTCATCGATCGCCCATCCAAAACATTGCCCCCCGCTCCCTTGGGCGGCCTGCGGGTCCAATGACCATAAAGCTTTATAGAGAAGCATGGAATCCCCCGCGCATGAGCGTGCTGCAATTCGAGGCGGATGATTTGAACGTGCGGTGCGACATGAATTACGGCAATTACTCCATGAACGGCTTGAATTACGTGCCCTGCGAGTACCGAGGCCGCGGCGTTGGGCGCGCCGTCCCGTACCTGTTGAGGTACCTGGGCCTGCGGGAGGAGGATGAGGGGAAGATGAGCGAGTCCAGGTTTGGGAGAGTCATGGTGAAGTCAAACGGGGATGATGAAGTCACCCTCTGGGTGAGCGTGGACGTGATGAGGAGGGGATACTCCACCGGCGAGGTTGTAAGGCAGGTGGCCTACGTCACGCGAGGGATTCTTCTCTGCCTAGGATGAGCAGGGGCTCTCCCTTCTTGGCTGTAACCATGCGGCAAGTTATGGCTAGCTTGGACATTGCTCTCTTCAAGGCTATCTTGGCGTGGTTCACGTTCTTCTCCTCGACCTCCACGTAGAAGAGCACGTCGCCCCTCTTTATCTGGACCGCCCTACCCGTGGGCACTCCAAATGATTGCCTCATCCCCTCCTGTAGACGATCGGCTCCAGCCATGGCTAACATCTTGTTCTCCCTGATCACATGGTGGGGGTACTTGTTCAGCTTCAAGTAGAAGTTCTGATCAGTCAAAGTAGCGGAGAGGTACTTATACGCCATCTGCCTAGCCGCCTCCAGCGAGTTAACCCTTATCTGGCCGGAGGCTAGGGGGAAGAGGGCAACCACGTGGGTGAACCTCTCCCTCTCCTTGGGCTTCGTGGCCCCCATCTCGAACTTAGGTATTTGAGCATAAGGCGCTCCGTGTATGTACTTGGTCCTCGTGTAGGGCCGCTCCAGCTTCCTATAGCATCTTCCCGGTCTTAATGGCATGGCTCACCGCGTTCGGGACGGGTTTATATGGATTACTTAATTGACCCCTCCCGCTCCGAAGGTCGATCGCCGTTCTCATCACCATCCCCCGGAATCGGGGTCGAGCGGGATAGCGGGCGGGGAATAATTTTTAAGGCAATGCCCCTCCAAGGCCTTCAGTGATTTCCATCTGGAGGGCAATGGTAATTTCTCGGTAACTCCATGGAGCGTGACGGGTAAGGTGGATTACCTCAGGCTGGCGAAGGAGTTCGGGGTTCAATTAATAACCGATGAGGACTTGGGCAGGTTGAGGGAGCTGGCAGGGGACGTCCACCCATTGCTGAGGCGCGGTTACTTCTACGCCCACAGGGACCTGAATCAAATAATAGAGCGGCAGGCAGGGGGTGGGCGGTGGGCCCTCTACGCGGGCCGCGGCCCAAGCGGGGACCTTCACATAGGCCACCTAATTCCCTGGATGCTGGCTAAGTGGTTCGTGGATAGATTCGGCGTGGAGTTCTTCTTCGAGTTAACGGATGACGAGAAGTTCCTTGTTAAGGAGGGGTACTCGCTGGAGGACACGAACAGGTTGGCATACGAGAACGCGCTTGACTTGATAGCGCTGGGCTTCGACCCGAAGCACCTCCACTTGATAATAGATACGGAGGATATATCGCTGCTATACGGCATAGCGGTGAGGATAGGGAAGCACTTAACCCTATCCACTCTGAAGCACACCTTCGGTTTCACCGACTCCACTAACGTGGGCGCGGCGTTCTTCCCGACCCTGGAGATAGCCATGGCGTTCCTGCCCTCCCGAGTAAGCGGGGCCGAGGTGCCGGTCCTAATACCGACCGCCATAGATCAAGACCCGTACTTCAGGCTAGGCCGCGACGTGGCCCCGCTGCTGGGCTACCCCAAGCCGGCCACCATATACAGCAAGTTCCTCCCCGGCTTGACAGGCGAGGATAAGATGAGCGCGTCCAACCCGGAGTCATCGATATACATCACGGACGACGATAAAGCGGTGAGGCGGAAGGTAATGAACGCCTTCACGGGGGGACAGGCCACGGTGGAGGAACAGAGGAGACTGGGGGGTAACCCCGATGCGTGCCCCGTCTATAAGTACCACCTGCTCTTCCAGGACAGCGACGAGACTGTGAGGAGGATATACGATGACTGCAGGGGAGGCAGGCTCCTATGCGGGGAGTGCAAGTTAATGCTGCACGAGAGGCTGAGCAAGTTCATGGTTCAACACAGGGAGGCGAGGGAGAAGGCCAGGGAGAGGATCGGCGAGTATAGAATAGCAGCTAAGCTCTCCTGACCTTTATTAAGTGCTCCCCCTCCCTGTCCTGCATGCCGTACGTCAACACGACGTTCTCCCCCCTAGTTATCAAGCCCATCCCCAGGAAGTTGGAGAACGCCTCCTCCAACCCCTCCCCGTAATCCCTCGCCTTCACCACGATAGCCTCCACGCCCCACATCATGCGCAACTGCCTAGCCACCTCCTCGCTTGGCGTGGCGGCCAGGATGGGCACTCCAGGCCTGAACCTGGACACCCTCACCGCGGTCAACCCGCTCTTGGTGAAGATCACTATCTTGGACCCCATGTCGCTGGCCAGCTTGGCGACTCCCTGCGCGAACCTCATCCTCTCATCGAAGAGGGCCAGGTCAACCGGGGGCGTGGGGCTCTCCTCCTCGTACTTCGCCGCGATCCTCTCCAGCCACTTGACGGCCTCCACTGGGTACTTGCCGACGGCCGTTTCATCGGTCAACAGCAGGGCATCCACTCCCTGCTTGACCGCTGTCATTATGTCCACCACCTCGGCCCTGGTGGGGACGGGATTCATGGTCATCGACGTCAACAGTTGGGTAGCAACCATGACCGGCTTCCCCCGCCGCAGCGATTCATCTATTATCCTCTGCTGAATCACCGGCACCTCCTCCAGGTCAAACGTCATGCCCAAGTCCCCCCGCGCTACCATTACGTAATCGGCGGCGTCGATTATGGCATCCAAGTTGTCCAGGGCTGACTTGCTTTCCATCTTGGCTATCAGCTTGGCGCTCCCGCCGAGCTCCTTCAAGGCCCTCCGCACGTCCTCCAAATCCCTCCCGCTCCTCACGTGGCTGACCCCAACGAATTCGAACCCCGCCTCCACCGCTATCGACAGCGCTGCCTTGTCATGGTCATCCAGGACCGGGAGGGGGTAATCCTTGCCCTTCACGTCTATTGATTTATTGCTTCCAATGGAGCCGCTCGATTGAGCCACTGCCCTGGCCCAGTCATCTCCCCTGGCCTCCACCACTAGCTTGAGCCTGCCGTCATTCATGACCAACACATCCCCCACATCTATGGAGGAGAAGAACTCCCTAACGGGGACGGGCACTGATCCCGACCCCTCCGTGCCCAACTTAAATTGAACCACGTCCCCCGCCGCCACCCTGAGATCCTGCCGCAGCACGCCCGTCCTGACCCCCGGGCCTCGCAGGTCCCCAAGCACGGGGAGCCCGGCCCGCCTAGCCATCGCCGCCCTGCGCCGCCACTCCCCCGGGTCGCCGTGGGAGAAGTTCACCCTAACGCCGTCCACGTGCTTGGCCAATTCCCGGAACACCGCCTCATCATCCGTAGCCGGCCCTATTGACGCCATTAACTTAACCTTATGCATGCATGCATCCATAATCCCGTCGGTTTTAATCTTTATTGGACCCGGAATAATCCCATCCCGTTCAGACCAGGCAAGGCGAGGGAGGAGGGAGTGATTCGCCGTGAGCGGTTGATAGCCTCCCATCTCTGGAGCCCCGCCTCCGGCCGCGCATCGATTCAAGTGAACGGTCGAGACGCGTTTAAATGGCTCCGGCTTCAATGAAGTTGTGGTCGTGAAGTCCATATTCGTATCCCACGGGTCTCCTACAATATTGGTGGAGGACGATCCATGGAAGCAATTGCTGGGGGATCTAGGGAGGAGGATAAGCGGCGAGTTCAGGCCGGACGCCGTGGTCGTAATAAGCCCCCACTTCGTGTCGTGGAGGAGGGAGTTCCTGGTGGAGACCCAGCAGCGCCTTCCATGCATTCAGGACTACTATGGATTCCCCGACGAGCTTTACACCTACTGCTACTCGACCGATAATGACCCGGAGCTGGCTCGACGCATAATTGAGGCTGGGAGAGACGCTGGGCTGGCGGTGAGGGGGGATGAGAGGTGGGGACTGGATCACGGGGCGTGGATCCCCCTCTCGTACATGTTCCCGAGCGGGGTGAGGGCGGTGCCCGTGTCGATATCCGCTGAGGCGTCGCTCGTGGACCACATTGAGATGGGGAGGGCCATTGCCAAGTCGGTCGGGGAGGAGAGGGTCGTGGTGCTGGGCACGGGATCCCCAACGCATAGGCTGGACTTGATGTCCCTGGGCGCGAGGCCCAGGCGAAGCTGGTTCGACGAGTTGCTGAGGAAGACCCTGGAGGCCGGCGACTTGAATTCACTGCTGGGGCTCCACGGCACTAGGGAGTGGATGGAGGCGCAGCCGGAGGGCTCGCTCAAGCCTCTCTACGTGGCGGTGGGGGCGGCCGGCACGGCTAGGGCTAGGATACTGGGCGAGGAGGCGCCCTGGGCGGGGGTAAGTATGCTGGCCGCCGAGTTCCTGTGAGGGGCTGGGTTCATCCTCGATGAAACTTTATATAGAGCGGGGCGACCTCGACTTCAATGGCCGTCACCCAATTCAATAGGGAGAGCTGGAGGCGGATTTCCAGGATGATGGAGGCCAGCGACGTGGTGATGGAGGTACTGGACGCCAGGGACCCCGCGGCCACGAGGAGCCTCGCCGCAGAGGAGCTGTGCGCAGGATGGGCAAGGTCCTCCTAATAGTGATTAATAAGTCGGACCTGGTTCCCATGAATGTAATGCTGCGGTGGAAGCGGTACCTGGAGCGCGATGCGCCGACCATATTCATAAGCGCAAAGCATAGGCTGGGCACCAGGATGCTTACGAGAACCATAAAGAGAATCGCGCCCAGGATACCGGTGACTGTGCTGGTGGTGGGGTACCCCAACGTGGGTAAGTCAACGATAATAAACTACCTCAGCGGTAGGTACGCCGCCCCCACGAGCCCCGTCCCGGGGTGGACCAGGGGGGAGAAGATAGTTAAGGCGAGGCCCTGGCTGACCGTGATAGATACTCCAGGCGTTATACCTGGCGAGAGCAGGGATCCAGCCGCCAAGGTTGTGAGGGGGGAGGAGTCCCACGTGAGCGGCGGGGACCCCGTGGTGAGCGCCGTCGCCTTGATACGCAGGCTGCGCGAGGCGGGCTCCACGGCGTTGAGCGATAGGTATGGGGTGGAGGACTTGAGCGACCCCATGGCCGTGCTGGAGGCGGTGGCCAGGAGGCGGGGCTTCCTGTTGAAGGGCGGGAGGCCCAACATTAATGAGGCGGCCAAGGCCGTGCTCAAGGACTGGGTGGACGGCAAGATAGGGTACTACACGCTTCCGGGGGTGATGTGATGGGGATGGCGGTGAGGGCTGGGTTAAGCGCGGAGGCGTACTACGCGTCGGTCGCGCCTTTGATAGTGAGGTTCACCGCTGGGAGGAGGAGCGCGGTGGTTAGGGGGTCTAGCAAGGCCAGCAGGAGCGCGGTGGTGGATATAACAAGCGCGGAGTCCCTCCTCGAGTTGGTGCGGGAGGGCTGGATAGACGTCATGACGAGCGTCTCCAGGAATGGATTGATAGATACGTTCGTATTCGACGTGAAGGGAACGAGCAATTTATGGCTGAGCGAGGACTCATCCACGGTTTTCCACCTGGCCATCCAGGCAATAAGGGAGTCCCTCTCATTCTTCGGGGTTAGGAATACGTTGGCGTTCTTCGACGGCATGAATGGATTCAAGGTGATCGCGCCGCTGGACGGCGGGGTGGAGAGGGGGGTGGCCAGCATGATTGTGGAGGCGACGAGGGAGGCATTTGAGCGGGCCGCCAAGAAGATAAGGGTGCTCAGGGATAACATGGGCGGCGTAACGATAGGGAGCAACACCATGTTGAAGGTGGGCATGTTGAGGGTGCCGCTCTCGCTTCACTGGTCCACCAGGATGGCGGCCGTCCCCGTCATCGGCTGCGCAAGGAATTTCTCAACGATTTACGCCGATCCAAGCAGGGTGTTGAGGGACTTGAGTCGGTACTCAGAGGCGATCAGCGAGTTGGGCACCAACGAGGCCCCGCGGCTGGATCCATCAATGGATGAGTTGAGGGTAATTTATGAATTGAAGACGCGCATTGCATCTAACGTACGCGTGGAGTGTGCCCGTTGACTCCTCGCTTACGGTCCTTCATCAGGACTTAAAGGATTCGTCATTGATCCGTGAGGTGAAGCTTCATCACCATGCTCGGGACAACGCCAACGATATTTAAGCCTTGCGTGCCCAACGCGTTCCCTGGCATGGAAACGCATTTAAGCGAAGCCGCGGCCGGCGCCGCGTGATGACGATCATTAAGTGATGAGCAATGATTGGGAACCCACGAACTGAAGCTAATCCGCGTGCTTTTCCTGCTCTCCCCCTATTAAATGGTTGAGGAGGTCAAGCGCGCGGAGGAGATTTATGAGCGCGGCCGTCGATCTATCCACGTCATCCACCTCCCTGGACGACTCGAGGGTCCTCGATATGGCCATTATCTTACCGTAAACCACGTCGCGGACCCCCACCAGCCCATACCTTATGGATACCGACCGCTCCTCCTCCTCGCTCTTAACGAGGACCACCTCCTTATCGCACCTGGCGCAGTAGTACTTGCCGCTCTTCAACCTGAGCAGCGGCGTCCCACACGTGGGGCACGCGTACTGCGTCAACGCGGCGCCTTCCCTCATCAATTCCGCCATCCTACGTATTACTGGATCGCTCGACGCCATGGCTCTGCGCCCCCACCATGCTTAATATATCTTTCCATGCATTGACGCGGAGAGACGGCCCCGTCACTTGCACTCATCGCGGAGACCCTTGGGGGGAGTAACCCCCCTTTGCCCCAGGTACTTGCCGGAGTACTTGGCCGCCCCCTCCGTCCTGGAGAGAACCACGTGGAGGAACCTCATGCCTGGCCTCAGCACTATGTAATTGCTGCTTGAATTGACTATCTCTATCGTGACGTTACCCTCAAATCCGGCGTCTATGACCGTGGGAGGACTGGATAAGCCGTACCTAGCCACGGTGCTCCTAAGGTTGCACAAGCCAATCACGTCGTTGGGGAACTTGACGTACTCCGTCGTGGTGAGGAGCACGAAGTTCCTGGGCGGGATCACTATCTTTCCGTCCTTGGCCTCCACTATGCTGTAGAGGTCCCTCGCGTTGTCTAGATTGCACGGGTCGATCACTTGATCGTTGAACGAGTAGATCGCGTATTGACTGCCCACCCTGAGGTCAACCCCGTTCTCCCTAACCGTGTCGGGGGAGAGGGGCTGTATTGAGAGGGCGCCCGACTTTATTAGGCCGTTTATGGCTTCCCCTGACAGCATCATGGAGAGAGCCCGTGGAGGGCCTTTAATAACTTCACGATGACGCGAGGCGCCCCCGATCACTTCAACTCCTTTATTGTCTTCCTTATGGCCCTCGCCACGTCAACTGCATCTGACTCGGTGAAGTGGGGGGAGACGAGTATCCCGAAGACCCTCTGCGAGGCCCACTCGGCGTTGGGGAGGGGCTTGTACTGGACCTTCCTCCCATAGAATGGGCATGACCAGGGACAGCCCAGGCCGTGCCCGCTCATTTCCTGGAACAGCTTCGTCCTGTAAAGCGGGACTGGGTACGCCACGGTGACTGCCCTAATCCCCTCCGCCCTTATCGCGTCCACGAGCTTGTCCCTGTTTATCCCGGCCCTGTCCGTCAGCAGCATTTGGTATATATGCCACGCGTGCCTAACCCTCGGCCTAGGGTGGGGTAGGTAGAGGAGGTCGCCGTCCAATTCCCTCAATTCATCCGTCAACGCCCTGGCGAACTTCGATTTATTCTCTATTATCCTCTCTATCCTCCTCAACTGCATGAGCCCCAGCGCTGCCTGGAACTCCGTCAACCTGTAATTATACCCCAGCACGTCGTAGTGGTACTTCTCCGTCTCCCCATGGCTCCTCAACAACTTAATCCTGGCCGCCAACTCATCGCTCCCAGTGGCCACCGCGCCCCCCTCGCCCGTCGTTATCGTCTTGGTGGGGTAGAAGCTGTGGGTGCTGGCGTGCCCCAACCCCCCAGCCTTAACCCCCCCATACTCCGCGCCCAGTGATTGAGCCGTGTCCTCTATCACGTACAGCCCCCTCTCCCTGGCTATCTTGGTGAATCCATCCATGTCGGCCGGGTGGCCGGCCAGGTGGACGACCAGTATCGCCTTTGTCTTATCAGTTATTGCCGACTCCACGCTGCTGGGGTCTAGATTAAGCGTCTCCCTATCTATGTCGGCGAAAATGGGCACGGCGTTGGAGTGGAGAATCGTGGAGGCCGTGGCGACGAACGTGAATGGCGTCGTTATGACCTCATCCCCCGGCCCGACCCCCACCGCCTTGAGGGCCAGGTGAATTGAGGAGGTGCCGCTGCTAGCCGTGAATGCATGCTTAACCCCCAAGTAGCGGGCCAGCTCCTCCTCCAGCTGGGCATTGTACTCCCCGTGAAGCGAGGATAAGTTGCCGCTCCTTATTATGTCCCCCACCAATTTTATGTCCTCCTCCTCTATCCAGGGCTTGAACTCGAGGGGGTTCCTCCTCACGGGCTCCCCCCCGTTTATTGCCAACGACATGATGCATGAACCCCCTCCACGCTTTATTAGCTTTGTCCCTCCGCGCGCCTCCTCATCAATTCCCGCAAGAACCCGCAGCCCAGGATTGAGTCGCCCAGCGTA
Source organism: Thermocladium modestius (assembly GCF_055398215.1). Taxonomy (NCBI): domain Archaea; kingdom Thermoproteati; phylum Thermoproteota; class Thermoprotei; order Thermoproteales; family Thermoproteaceae; genus Thermocladium; species Thermocladium modestius. The sequence goes on from NZ_AP043731.1 coordinate 1,732,641, forward strand.
GCCGCCGCTCGCCCGTACTTGGACTCATCGAAGCCGAGGCCCAAGTCGTGGAGCACCGCGTTCAATAGGTAAACCGAGGAGGGCAGCCCCATCTTGACCCCCCTTAATAACCGCATCAAGGCGTGCATGTGCACCACGTTGCGCAGGGCATCTACCTCGGAGGAGGCCGGCGTCGGTACCTTGAATGGATTGAGGGATATGTTCCTTATGGAGCGGGGAGGCAGGCCGAGCATTCTGGACAGGAAGGGCTTCCTGAAGAGCGACGCCGTCTCAACGGGGAGAGGGGGGACGGAGTCGGCGGTCTCCACGTCTACGCGGCAATTCCAATCCACGCAGGCCACCGCGCTCCTCACTGTTATGGAGCCCCACAGAACCAGGGCGGCTAGGTGCTCCCCACACACCTCCATACCCTATCCCTCGCGGCCGCGTCCTTTATGTAGCCGAACCCCCTCCTCACCACCCCCCTCTTTATGTCGGGGGCGGAGCCGCCGAACTCCTTGGATAAGCACTCCCCCAGTGTCTTGCCGCTCCTCGGCCTCAACGCGGTTGGGTCGACGACCACGGCCTCCTCCCTTATACCCCACGGCTCCTCCCCTGCCTCCCCGTTCGTGGCGACGGCGATCGCCATGGCTCTCCTCGGCCTCACTGTGACCCTATCCCTCAACCTCCTCACCAACTCCTCCCTCCCCAGAAGGAAGTCCGAGGGGTCCGTGAAGGAGAGGCTGAACTTGATGAGGAGCTTCACGTTGGCCACCACCTCGTTCGGTATGTCTAGGGGGGATTGAGTTATCATCACGTAGAACCTGCGGAAGTTGCGGCCGCCCCTCACATGCACAGCCAGCGTGCTCGACTCCCCGCTCAGGAAGAATAGGTGCGCCTCATCGATCACTGCAATCACGTTGGTGGTGCCGGCGGACTCCATGGCCTTGAGGAAGAACACCACGAACGCGACGCGCTGCGTCTCGTTGAGCCCGCTCAGGTCTATCCCGACCGACTTGCCGCGCGTCTTGCTCTCAATCACCTCGCGCAGGAGGGGGTGGGTTGAGGAGAACGCGTCGCCCGTGAAGTAGGCCAGCCTCCTCATCAACCCCTTAGCCGCGTTCTCGTCATCCGTGCCCAGCCTCCGCTCCTCCACCTCCCTGGACAACCCTGCGCTCACCTCCCTGAGGGACTTGCTTGACTTGGCGTGTCTCACGAACAGCAGCTCCATGGCCGGGGTGAAGCGGTAATTGGAGTTGGGGAATCGAATTGCCAAGGCCTCATCCAGTGAATCAAGCATTGCCAGGGGATTGTCCTCGAAGTCGAATGGATTGAGCGGGTAGGGCGCGTGCGAGTCCGTGTACCCCTCATAGGAGCCGAACGCGTCGAACACCACGACCGAGTAATCCCCCCTCACGCTGGACAGGGACTCCTTTATCAGGGTGGACTTGCCCGTCCCAGTGGTTCCAAGAACCAACGCGTGGCCCTCCAGCCTTGGCAAGTAATCGAAGAGCATCATTGGGACCAACTCATTGATAGCGACATGTACCGCGCAACGCCGCTCTTCACCACGTCGCAGGGAACCAGGCACCTGGGCAGAACGCTCCCCAGCGGCCTATCCCTGCCGCCCCACGCGTAGAGCCCGATGGCGGCGGGGCAAGCGGTGAGGGACACCATGTAGCCGGCCGGCAAGTCCCCCGGCGGAAACGCCCTGCGCCTAGCCCTTCGCGCCCGCTCCACCGCAATGTAACCCCCACCCGCTATCCACTCATCCAGCTCCTCTGCCCTCCCGATGAACAACCCGCTCACGCAGGCAATGTCAACGCGCCTCAGCGGCAGCTTGGCCGGCGCCCTCAATTCCTTTATGCGGTTGCTTATCAATACGGCCGAGTCCCTCCCGAGGATCAACCTATCCCCCAACCCAAGCCGCACGGGGGTTCCAACCTCGATCGAGGCCGCGCCCTTCCTCCCCATTAAGGAGTCCAACAGCTTCCTAGCTTCCTTGAACATGATCGATGAAGCGATCCCGGATTAAATACTTAATGCATGGATGGGAGTCCAAGGCGAACAGGGAGACCTGGAGGCAATTCATGGGTCGAGACTCGCCCCTCACCACCATGGACTCCCCGTTCACCACTGCATTTATGGTTGCCGAGAAGGGCCTGCCGCTCACCGCCAAGAACCAATTCAAGGCCCGCCCACCCACTCGACCCCGCCTAGCCAACACCCACTCCCCCTCCCCATCCACGTACGCGTCCCCCTCGAGCCAGAAGGAGAATCCATGCACGGCGACGGACCTCAACAGCTCAACGACCACAGCCAACGCGTGGGGACACGCCTTCCCCCTCGCGCCTGCCTCGCATGGACAGTGAAGCCGATCCCCAACAGGGACGACCACGGCCCCCTCCCCGGATCCCCTGACCACCCAGACATTGCCTGCCCTGCTCACCGCGAACCCGGGGGGAGCGTAGGGGGAGCGAATCGCTATGTCGGCTATCGCTATCGTTGCGCTCACCCCATGGGGTCCAGGTACTCGTCCAGCCTCACGGGGGGAATCACAGGCCTCGCCGCGTCGTCCCTGTACGGGCAAATCGAGTTGACGGGGCACTCCCTGCAGTTTATCGTCTTCAACGTTATCGCCGGCCTGCCCTCAATCATTGAATCCACGTATTCGTGGAACGCGTTCACCACCTCCATCCCCAACGCGGAGGGCAGGAAGAACCCCCTCACGTCGTTATCGTACACGTACAGCAGCGCCGCCCTGGGCTTGCCGTAGAGGGAGGCGTACGCGGCTGCCTGCAGCATGTCCTCCATGGGCGGCCCGCTCCCCCTCAGCTTCTTGAACTTGATCTCCACCACGTGATCCCACTCGGGCACGAATAGGTCGGCCCTCCCCATCAAGGCGAAGCCGCGGTATTCATGAACGGCCTCCCCCGACTCCCTGACTCCGAGCCTCGCCTGGATCTCCGATATTAGGGAGTCGTGAAGCGATGAGCCTATGAATTGGGAGAAGACGTCCCTCATGGTGGACCCCCACCTCCTATCCGAGCCCATGAATCCATGCATGGCGGAGCACCTGACGAACATGGCCACGGGCACCTTATTCGAGTCCGGCCTCCGCATCTTGGAGAGGGACTTCAGCGCTATAATTGACTTCACCAACTCATCCGGCCTAACCCCTCCCAGCACCGCTAAGTCCACGCCCAGGGGGATCCTACCCACCACCTCATCCAAGTCATCCACCCCCGCGAGGAGGGCCATTAACTCCACGTAGTTGCGCGGATCCGGTCCAGCCGCTCTACGCCACTTTATCCTCACCTGCGCCGCGCCCTGGCGAGGTTAAAAAACAAACCCGGCCCTAACCCCTCCCAGCACCGCCCTCCTCCAGAAGCCCCCGCACCTCCTCCTCCCACGCCGGCGTCAACTTGTTCACGTCGTCCAGTATCCTGCCGTATATCTCGAGCAGTCGACGCCCGGCCGGCGTCAATTGAGCCCCGCCCCTCCTCGAGCCGCCGCGCCACCCCCTCACCACGCTGACCCCAAGCCTCCGCTCCATTTTATCAATGTAATTCCACACGAACCTATAAGACATGCCGAGCTCCCTCGCCGCCCTGGATATGGAGCCCGTGCGATCTATGGCGGCCAGTATGTCGTATCCCCCCGGCCCGATAACGCTCTGGCCCCCCACCTCTATCCAAATCCTGTGCCTAACCCTCACCTCCACCCCCATCCCCCTCCGAGATCAGCGAGCCAACTCCCCCAGCAGGTGGCCCAGGACGGGCTTTATCAATTCATTCACGGCCAGCTTGACAGCGTCGGGGGAGCCCGGGAGGCAGAACGCTATGGCGGAATCACCCAGCACGCAGGCACATGCCCTGCTCATCATGGCGTGGGGACCGAGGCTGGCCTCGCTGCGCCTCCTGAACGTCTCCCCGAACCCCTCCACGTCCTTCGTGCACATCTCGGAAACCACGTCAGCCGTCAAGTCCCGCCTCCCCACGCCTGTCCCTCCTATGGTTACCACTACGTTGGCGCCCATGGATTGAAGAACGGCCACGGCGCCCCTCAGGTAATCCCGATTATTGGGAACCAGCACCGGGCTGTAGACCCGCCCAACATCCCTCAACAGGCCCGCGGCCAAGCTGCCCGATTCGTCCTCGTAACTCCCCTCCTCCAAGTACTTGCGGAACCTGGAATCGCTCACCACTATAATTCCTATTACTGGCTCCACCCTGGGCTGTTCATGGGATGGCTTAAACATTGCCCCACCGCTCCTCCCTCAATTAAAAGCCTTCCCCCCTCCCGGGGGCGGGAAATATCGCCAGGCGAAATTTGCCGTGATAAAAAGAGGACAAACCTCGCCTCTTTGAGGCGGGAAGAAAGTTTTTAAGCTTCGTCGGCACATCTTTCTTTATGACGTCCTCCCCTGATCAATCTTCAGAGGATGGGGAGCGGGGGCCGATCACCCCAGCAATACCGGGGGAGGGCGTCCACGAAGTCAAACCTTGAGACCTCGGGGAACCCTCGCCCTTTAGGGCGGGGAGGAGGTCAGTTAAATCGAATTGTCTTGTTAAGATATCTTAGCTGGCATTGCGCACTGCATAATATGCATTAATATAGTTATTTTTTAGTGATCTTTTATAAATGGCGACATATGGGGTTTAACGACATTCGAGGCGCAATCAAGCAATTGGCGTCGAGGCCTCGATACATGGCGATCTTCGCGTCGATGGTCGCCGCCTTAATGGCGATTTACTACTGGCTATTCATTAGTTCAGCGGTGGGCTTCCTGTTGTTTGGCAAGTACTACGCGGCGTACTCGATATCCATGGCAGCCATCCTCTCGGTGATGGTGAGCATGGCCATATCCGTTAACTTGATGGCATACGGCACGCTGTCCAGAGGCAAGCTGGGCGTGTCATCAATGGTTATAGGCGCGTTGCCCGGCGCGTGCTGCACCTCGCTAGTGCCTGCCTTATTGGCATCGCTGGGCGGCTTTTCCTTTGCTGCCTCCATGACTGGAAAGATACAGGGCGCGCTGGGTGAGCTGTCGCCCCTACTGGATTTGGCGGCGGTGGCGTTGGCTGCCATAAGCCTCCATAGGGCCTCCACATACATATGCAGAGGGCATTGCAGGGTTGGTGGGAATGAGGTTTAGAATAATAATTATCATCTTAATGGCTGTTGCGTTGATAGCCGCCGCGTCGATCGTATTGACTCTCCACGGCTCCGGCCACGGCGTCGGCATAACCGTCGGCGATCAAGCTCCCAATGATTGGTTCACGCTTCCGAATGGCACGATCATTTACCTGGATCAATTGAGGGGGCACTACGTCCTACTGTACCTGGTGACGACTTGGTGCGATGCATGCGCATTGGGGGTCTCCATGCTTGGCCACGACGCCGCCGCGTACGCCGCGAGGGGCATCTACGTCGTGATACTGGAGCAGTATAATGACCTGGGGTATCAAGGCATGCCGATAACCAGCTTCGTTCAGAGCTTCGCAGGCAAGCTGCCCGGCAACTTCATGGAAGGCAACGCAAGCCTCCAATTGACGAAGACGTTCAATCCAACGCTTCAACTAGACGTGTACTACTTGGTGTCGCCCAACGGCACTATAATATACAGGGGATTCAACCTACCCAACACCTACGGCGAGTTACTTCCCATAATAGCCAAGCTGAAATAGCAACTCGAGAGGTTCCCATTGAGATGAGCGGGGCCACCGACCACTACTCCCAGAGGGCTAGGTTCCTCCCTCCTTTATTGAGGGGCAGGAGGCCCGGCTTGAAGAGAATGGGTTGATTCGCCGCCCTAATCGTGAAGCAAGCGTCGTTTGATAATCATTCATCTGATTCATTGAGCCTAGCCATGGCCTTTCCCCGCTTCGTGATTAGCCCTCGCCTAGCCTTAGACGCTCTTCCTGATCACCACGACCGGTATGGGAGACCTGGAGACCACCTTCAACGTGACGCTACCAACGAACAAGTCCTCCACGTACCCATAGCCCCTGTGCCCCATCATTATTGCATCGAATCCACCGGCGCTCGCCCTATCGAGTATTATAGAGGCGGGGTCACCCACGACTATCTCGTAGTCCAGGTCGACGCCGCCCAGCCCAATCACCTTGCTCCTCACCGCCCCCACCAGTTCCCTCATCTTGGCCTCCGCCGCCTTCCTGCCCTCCGAGATTATGTTATCGGTTATGAACTCGCTCACCTCGGAGAGGCCGAGCGGTATCACGTATAGCAGCCTAACCCTGCCTATCCTGGCGTAGCTGCTCAACCTACCCAGGCCGTTCACGACCCACTCATCGGTGCCCCGAGAGAAGTCCACCGGAACGAGCATAGCCATCGCCCCCCGGGCCGCCTCGAGGATCCCCATCTCCGCCGCCCTTCCCCGCTCTATCACCTCGACTCCCCGCTCTCCGTAGTACTTCATTACCCTATCCCTCAGCTTTAGGAAGGTTATTATGAAGACGACTTGGAATGCAGGCAGCAACGAGGGCGGCATGGAGGTGAGGAAGGCGGCCTGTGGGCCGAGGGAGGATAGGGCCAGCGTGCTTATGGCTATCGCGGTGGCCTCGTTCTTAGGCACTCCGGTCAGTATGGCTACCATGGCCGAACCATACCTCGACTCCCCCCTCTTGTTCAGCCCCACATACTTGAATAGCACCGTGAGCACCGTGAGGGAAACCGTTCCAAATACCATTGCGGAGTAGAAGATGCCCAGCACGTCCATTATATGGGAGATCAATACGCCGGCATGGGCGAAGAAAATGATGAATATTATCATCATCATGCCCAACATGGTGAGCGTCGGGAAGAGGGGGCTGACCTCCCTGAACCTGGCCTGCCCCATCCTCCTCATCATTGCCTCCCTAATCGGAATTGCGAGAACCAACGGCGCAAGCAGCACCTCTATTATCGTCATGAAGAGCCCCACCTCTATGCTGGAGACGGCGCGCCCCGTCAACGCAACGCCCCTTACTTGATGGACCATCACGCTTATGTAGAGGGACGCCTCGAGCGGTATCACGGCAAGGGACAGTATGAACGATAAGGCGACCATCGCCGTCGCCGCGCTTATGTCGGCCATCATGAGGCCCACGTAGCCTATGCTCATTGATGAACAAGGAACGAGCCAGGCTATGAACAGGCCGAACCTGGCGAATGGGTTTGCAACAAATAGACCGCCCAGCAGCACTGCCATCAATGGACCATACGCGAAGTTCAGCAGCACCACGGCCAACACCAACTTGTAGTTCTTGAATGCGCTGCCCAAGGCCCTCACGTTGAGCATGAGCATCATGGGGAATATCATGACGTAGATGGAGGCTATCTCCAGCAACTGCAGCGCCTGGACGTGATGCTGTACCCAGCCCACGTCCCGATACCCGGCGGCCAGGCCGATCACTATCATCAAGCCCACATAGAGGCCGAGCCACTTATCCATGTGAGATCTTATTTTCTCCAACCCGCTCGCCCTCCGATTCCCAGCAATGCTAGAACCCATGCACTTCCATGGAGAGGCATGGATTATAATAATTGCCAGCAAAGCCTTGAGCCACAAATGAACAGGCGCCGCAGGGCTTGAGGGCCGGGAAGGCCGGGATTCCCCTGAATTGCGGAGGAAATAGTTGGCCTCGAAAAGATGAGATGGCCATTCATGGCATGGATGTAAAACCCTAAAGCGGATCCCGCGGCCGGAACACCCAGGCGGGGGTGGGGGGGAAGGAGGGGTCACTTTATTTCGTCGATTACTATGTCGAGCTCCGCGTCGTATATCTTGTACTTGGTTAGATTGTCGACTATGAACTTCCTGATGTCGTCGATGCTCTTGCCCACCATTGTGACCACGAATCGCTTGTCTCCGCTTATCATGGATATGCTCTTGATGATGCTCTGCGACTTCATGAACTCCAAGGCCTCCCTCATGTGCTCCGGGGGAATATTAAAGAACAGAACAACTTTGTCATACCCCATGGACTTATAATCCACCGCGGCCCTACATCCCTTTATCGCGCCGCTCCGCCGCAGCGCTTCCACTCTATACCTAACCGCCCACAAGCTCCTGCCCACCCGCCTCGCCATTTCCTGGTAAGTGAGCGTGCAATCCTCCTCCAGGATCCTCAGCAATTCCTCATCCAACTCGCGGCGATTGGAGGCGTCGTGAGCCCTCATCATCGCCATGGAGCGGCGAATCGATTATAAAGCTTACCTAATCCTACCTAATGGAGCCACGGCTGGCCTCGATGGTCTGAATCATCGACTAGATCATAGATAATTCATAATGGATGCTTGCTTGCCCATCAATTGCCTCAATATGCCGGACACGTCGTACTTGAAGAGGGCCTTGACTGCCTCCGGCGCGCCCTCCCCCCTGGCAACCATGTTTTGAAACACGTGCGACATGCTCTCCCTTATATGCCAGTTCCCCACCGTCACGTAGTACTCCGGAAGCACCTCCCTTATTATTATAACGGAGCCCGACCTACCCCTGGACTCCAGGTACCGCAGGAGGGAGAGGCGAGCGGCTTGATACCCGCCGTCCAGGAACTTCACCTCCCCCCTCCAATTCTCCCTATCTATCACCACGGCGGGCTCCCCGGAGGCCCATGGAGTGAAGGGGTGCCAGATCTCCACCCACGCCACGCTGAGCGGGCCGGGGCTTATGAGTACCGCGAATCTATTCCATAGATACTCCGTGAAATAGAGCTCGTGAGCGGTGACCCACGGCATTGACCTAACGCGCCTCAGCAAGTCGTTCCCTATGATGGTGTCCACCGCGGTTATTGCCCACCGAGTCGGCACCAACCGCCGCCTCCGCCGCTCCCCCAGGAGGCCCATGGAGAACGCCCTTATTATGGTGTACACATCGACGCCGGCCCCACTCAGCTCCAGCACCGCTCTATCGGCGCTTAAATCATCGAATATCAACTGCTCCAGCCTCCGGGGCAGGAGGGGGGAGCCGCTGACCCGCACCCCCACTGCCCTCACTAGGGGCGGGTGGGGGAGGTCCAGGGGATCCATGGATACCCCGCCCACCGGCGGCCCGTCCGCCTTGACCTCCACGTCCACCGGCCTCAGGGAGGACGCGGCCACGCTGAGTTCCTGCTCGTACAGCCTCAATGGATTGCGCGCATCCACCCTGGCGGCCGAGGCCACCATGGAGGCCCGAAGCCCCAGTATATCCCTTAGCTGGGCCCTCCCCCACCAGCCCATGGGGTCCTCGAACTCCCTGCTCTCATCCCCTGACTTGCCTGGGGGGACTCCAAGCATCACGCTCACCCTCGGGTACCCGCTCTCCCCAACCACCACGCTGGGGGGCGAGGCCCCGTATATCTCCCTGCCCGCTATCTTCAGCACGGGCTTCAGGCTCCTCTGCCTGTCCAGCAGCGGGCACTCCGGCAACCCGCACAGCCTCCTGCGGCCCTTGCACTCCGCGCAGAGGGAGGAGGGTATCCTCACTACCACTCGCGTTAAGCGGGGAAGAGGCTTAAAACGCTATTGGGCAAGCGAGGAAGCGGGATAAGCCGAAACTTATAGGTGGTTTTTGATGAGCCGCCAGCTACCCGCTCTTAGCCTATCACTACGGCCTCCTTCAGCATGTTGCCGGAGCTGAATCTATCGGGCGAGAAGGGAGCGGCTAGATCGCTTAATCTCCCCGTCGCCACGTACTCAGCCATCAACTCGCCCGTGAGGGGGGCCAGCATGAATCCATGCCCGCTGAAGCCGCTGGCCACGTAGAGCCCCTCGGGCCAGTCCCTTCCCCTGCCCATTATGTGGCTGTGGTCCGGGGTCATCTCGTAGAAGCCTGACCATACGCGCATCACCCTGAGGCGGCGGGCGGATGGCATGATCTCCTCCATTGCCCTCGCCCACTTCGTCAACCAGTCCAGCGTGTTCTCGAAGGGCTTGAGGCCCGGCTCGTCCCTCCCCTCAATGCTTCCAATCACCTCCCCCCTCATGGTTTGGGCGACGTATGCGTTCGTCTGCGTGTCTATTATGAATGGCTCCATGAAGTACCTCACGGGCGCCGTGACGCCTATCTCCTTGCGCACCGGGGTTATAGGTAGGTCAATGCCTAATTGAAGCATTAAGTCCTTGGTCCAGGCCCCGGCCGTCACGACGACGCTCTTGGCCTTCGCGAACGCCCTCCTTCCCCTCACCTCGCTCACCTTTCCATTGGTTATGGTTATCTTGGTCACCTCGGAGTTCTCCACGTACTCCACGCCCAGGTCCCTCCCCCTCGTGTAGTACCCAGCCATCACGTAGTCGTGGTGGAACTCCCCGTCCTGCTCGCCCAGCACTGCCCCCACGTACCTGGACTTATCTATGTAGGGGTACCTCTCGGCGAGCTCCTCCCTGGTGAGGAACTTGACTGGAACGCCGAGGGGCTTCCATACCTTCTCGTTCAACTCCCTGTATTGATTCAAAATCCTCTCCTCCCTCGCCAGCCAGAGGTACCCGCTTCTCTTGAAGATGGCGTTCCACCCCAGCTCCCCGGACAGCCTCTCCATTATTCTGGCGGACTCGATGGCGTACCTCGTGTTCTCCGCGTTACCGAAGTGAACCCTGAACCTGGAGACGTTCCTAGTCGAGCTGCCGCCCCCCAAGTATCCCCGCTCCATTACTACGACCTTCAAGCCCCTCCGCGCGAGGCCGTACGCGGTGGCGAGCCCCACCACGCCGCCCCCCACCACCACGACGTCCCCCACGAAGGACTGGAGACCGCGTCCCTCCTCACTCACTCGCATCACCCGCGACTCCCATTGGGATTGGATGCAGTGGGAACCTCTGCTTGAAGATCCCCACCTCCCTGGGCTTCTTCTGGAATATCCTCGCCAGTATTAGGGTGGCCGTCATCATGCACAGCTTCCCCTGGCACGCCCCCGTGCCCAGCCCCGTGGTTCGCTTTATCTTCTCCATGGAGGGCGGGCGGAAGTTCCTTGCCTCCAGCGTCTCCTCGTGGAGCACGGTCACCTTGATCTCCTTAACCCCGGTCAACGCCTTCACGTCCTCCAGCAAGTCGCCCAGGCTCACGTCCTCGCAGGGGCATATCAACTCCTCCTCGGCGTCCTCCAGGTTCATCTCGCTTCCCCACTGGGGCACGTTTATCACGTTGGGCTCCACGAATAGGCCTATCTCGTGCAACCCCTTATCCAGCCTCTGGAACGCGTTGAACTGCTTCGGCGACGCCACGTTTATGGCCGTCCTGAACTCGGCGATGGCCTTATCCAGGTCCGCCTCCCCGATCCTCCCCTCCTTGAAGGCTATGCCGGCCGCCACCGCCTTCGCCTGGAGAGGTATCAAGTGCACCGGGATCAAGCCGCCCGCCTCCCCAACCACGTAGGCGTCCGTGGTGCCCATCACCTCCCCGCTCCAGGAGTGCCTGGGAATCATGCCGCCCAGCTCGTGCTCGTAGTAAGCCTCGCCTCCCCACTGAACCACGGCTTCTATCGCCGGCACCCTGGCCGCCGCCACAAGCGCGTCCACCCCCATCCCGACCAGCTTCTCCCTGGTGAGGTTGACCGAGGTCTCCACGTTGAGCTCCCTCGCCAAGTCCCTGTACGCGTCGCTCCTCACCTGCACCGAGTTGTCCAGCAGCGAGACGCTTACGCCGGCCGACTTAATGGCGTGCGCCACCCTCACTCCCCAATCGTCGGAGCCGTAGACCGCCACGGACTTGTGCTTCAACGCGCCGGACTTGAGGAGCGTTAGGTAAGTCCACCCCGTGAATGTGGTGACGGAGGCGTTTCCGGGGTAGACTATGGGGACCTCGCGGGATCCGGTGGCGAACACGACGTACCTATGCCTCAACTTGAACACTGTAGAGCCGTCCAGCGAGTGCGCTATCACGGCGTCCTCCAGCCTTCCATCGAACGCCGCGCCCGTCAGGATGGTGACGTTGGGGTCCCCCTCCAGCCTCCCCGCCAAGTCCCGGATCAACTCGGCCGGCACCTTTCCATCCACCAGCTTCCCCGAGTCCAGCGCGTGGCGGCCCCCAAGGGCCTTGAAGCCCTCCACCACTGTTACCCTGAAGCCCAGCTTGGCCAGCTCACCCGCCACGGAGAGCCCCGCCAGCCCGCCGCCCACCACCAAGGCGTCCCCCGCCACCTCCTTCACGGCCGCCCTCGGCGGTTCCGGAAGCGACTCCACGCCCAAGTGATTCATTTGCCTGGCCATGTTGCTCGCCATCCCCCAGAACCTGATTATCCACTTATTCCTGGGGAACCTGCCCGGCGACGCCATCCTCCTCACCGCCCTCAACCTCATGAGGAAGGGAACCCTGGGGCTCCCCCCGCTCTCTCCCTCGCATTGATTCAACTCGCCCAGGCTAAGCCAGTAACCCTCGCACCACCACTCGCAGCACACGAACCTCCTCTCCTCGCCCGTCCTTGCGCTGTATAATGATTCCTTAACCATTAAGTCACCCACCCGACGTGCTTTTTTAAGTTTAAAACCAGAGCGTAGGGGCCTCCTCATGGCAGCGGAGGATTTCAATAAGGTAGGGGGCGAGCCATTCACCCCGAGAGGCGGTGGTGCCTAGTGCCGAGCAGGTGTCCCTACTTCGTGGCTGAGGGGGTGGCCGGCTCATGCGCTCCCCAGGGGATGAGGGACTTGAGGCGGTGGCGGGGAGAGGGGATAACCGCCGCCGTGGCGGTGCTGGAGGAGTGGGAGATGGAGGAGGACGGGTACCCCCTGAGGCAGTACGTGGAGGACGCGGGGAGGCTTGGCATTGAGGTGCTGCACGTCCCGGTTCGAGACAATCAAGCGCCGCCGCTGGGCGACTTCATCTCCCTGCTGGAGTGGATGGATAGAGCGACGCAGCGCGGCGGGGTGGTGGTTCACTGCAGAGCCGGGGTCGGGAGGAGCCCCACCGTATTGACTGGCTACCTAATGAGGAGGGGGTTGAGTCTGGAGGAGGCGTTCCTGGCCGTGAAGAGGGCTAACCCAGACGCATCCCCCACCCGCGCGCAGTGGGAAGCGCTGGAGGCGTTGAGGAGGGCAGTCCTGGGCTTATGACGAAAGGAACGGCAGGCTCACCCCCTAGGGCCTTCATAACTTCTTTCAGGCAGTGGAGGAAAACTGAGCCTATTTAACCTAGGTTTGGAATATTAAGTATGCTGCTTATAGCCTAACCCCTAGATTAATTCCAAACCAGACCTAAACTGGGGGTTTGATGAAAGGGAAAAAAGCGAGGTCAAGGCGGTAAGGTGAAGGGCAGTTCTCTTTATAAATGTTGAACTCTTTGAGCGTCTTGCTCTTCTTGATGCGATTATTCTCTTCAACTGATAAGTTGAAAGCTAAAAGTAGAGTAGATAAGATCTTTGCTGACCTCCTCCCCGCCCTTGAGGGGGTTTCCCGGGGTCTGGGGGGTTACGCCTCTTTAGGGCTACTTGGCCCCCTCCCCTACTGGTATTGCTGGGGTAGTCGGCCCCAGCCCCCCATCCTCAGAGAGTCGACCAGCAAGAAACAAAAAACCCAAACAAAACATGACCTGAAAACCCACCCCAGCCCCTAGAAGGAGCGAGGCCCGCCCCATCTTTTATCAATCATTTTGTTAAAAACTAAACGAGATGGGCGAGTAACAATGGCGATAGTGAGACTTGAGAGCGTTTCAAAAAGCTATGGTGACGTAATAATATTTAAAGATCTAATTCTCTCCTTCGATGAAAACCTAGTGTACGGTATCGTAGCTCCTAATGGCTACGGAAAAACGACGCTGTTAAGGATAATCCTGGGAATCCTAAAGCCTGACAGCGGTAAGGTTACAGTAAACGCTAAGAGGATATCTTACTTGCCCCAGGACGCAGAGCCTATAGGAGTAATGTCTGCAGTCGACTTTATAGTGAGCTACCTCACCTTGAGAGGACTTGACTCAAGGAGGGCTAAGCAAAAAGCCTTAGAGATGTTGGAGTATTTTAACGTACCTAATAAAGAAGTTGACGAGATGTCTGGAGGACAAAAACAGAGAGTATTGCTAAGTGCAGTATTATCCTTCGACGCTGACCTTTACCTCCTTGACGAGCCCTTAACTTATCTCGATATTGAAGGGATAACAAGGCTAAAGGGAATTATAAAGAAGATGAAAGAAGATGGGAAGACTGTGATAATTTCGTCTCCTACATTATCTGGCATAATTGATGTATTGGATAAAGTCTTGATAATTACTAAGAGTAAGAGGTTTCTACATTTTTCCCCAGAAGAGCTAGTTAAAGAGGCTGAGGATAAGGTAGTGGTGGATAGCGATGAGATTCTTGAAAATTGCTATCAATTATACGAGAAGAACTATCTATGCGAGAAGGGAATAATACCTTCTTATAACTCAATTAGAAAGGCTAACGTTGATGATATAGTCGCTAAAGTGGTCTTTTATGAGTAGGATCATCTTCAGCTATTATTACGGGCTTAAGTTCAGTATAAGACACCCCTTGACATTACTTAGCCTTTATTTCGACTCACTTGCAATCCTCTTCATATTAAGTGTAATAGAGGGGAAGTTGAACGACATTGCACTTATGGGGTCAATTGCATCTACATTAACCCTCTCAGGCTTTTCTTCTGCAGGTGACTTCTCATATTTGACTAGAGTCGTCAAGTTTACGGACATGATTTGGTTCGACGAAGCCGCTAGGAGGAATTATACGGTAAGTATTTATCTCGTAAATCTCCTATTTCCATTACCTCTCGTTTTAGTTTATGTATTGTTATTGTTACTCACTGTAAAATTACCTTTAACTACACTGCTAACTATGTTTGTCGAGATCTTCATGCTTTACCTTACTTCGTCTAATTTGGGGTTGTTCATGGCTTTGAAGATTAGCTGGGCTTATAGGGCTAGGGAGGTATTCTTTATCATAGCTTCTGTGATTACTTTATTACCTCCGGTGTATTACAATGTTAAGTTATTACCTCACTACATGGTCTTTGTTTCCATGCTTTTGCCAACTTCTGCCATTACTGTGTTTTATCAAATTGGAACATCTATAGTTCTTGAATTATCTTTAGTTTCCGAGTTAACATGGTTGATACTTTCATTACTAATTGCATTGAAGTATATTAAGTACATCTACTAAATTACTCAGATTATGTTTTATATAAGGCAGAGATATTTGTGTGGGGACTGTGGTAGGTATTTACTCGGTGATGCTTCTTATCATCACTCTAGGAAGACCTTGAATAGGGCTCAATGCGGGAGGTGCGGCTGGGGATCAGGAGCGACTCCGCGGCGTCTCTTCTAGGCGCGTCTCGACTGGGAGCTGGTCATCGGTTAAGGATAAAAGGGGGCTTTGTCTCGCGTGGTTGATGATTGAGTGGGTCGTGTTTGATTTGGACATGACGTTGCTGGATACCTTCAGGGGCTTCTACAGCGCGTTCATGAAGTGCGTGGAGGAGCACGGCGCGCGGCCCCCGCCCAGCTTCGACTCGTTCCTGGCGGATTACGAGGAGAACCTGCTCAGGTCCTACGTGCCGGGTGGGGCGGATTCATTCCGGTTTTGGAGGCGTTGTTGGTCCATCTACGTGGAGGCGGGGGAGGTGGGGAGGCCCATCCCCGGCATGGCTGAGCTCGTGAAGCGGCTCAAGGATGAGGGGAGGAGGATTATAGTGGCGACGGGGAGGGAGATGGAGAGCGGCTTGGTTAGGAGGGAGATGGAGGCGGCCGGGGTCTCGGGGGTGGACGCCGTTCACTCCCTAGGAGACCTGGGGAGGGGCACTAAGCTGGACCTGCTGCGCGTCGTGATTGAGACCCACGGCATAATCCCCAGGCTGGCCGCGTACGTCACTGACACGCCGCGCGACGTGGAGGCGGGCGTCGCGGTTGGGTTTAACTCGATCGGGTTCGCGTCCTGGACCAGGAGGTTCCCCGGGGTTCCGGTGGCCAGCACGGCGAGCGATGTATACGAGATAATAAAGAGGCTCGACGCGGAGCAGTGAGCAGGTGGCAACGCGCCGTGATTAATGGAGCCCTCATGGGGGCCCTGGGGCTCGTGTTTCGGGCCTATTATGGGTGGTAATGGTTTGTTTTTCCACTAATGTCGGGGGAGGGTTGCCCGGCGATAATCTTTAAAAAAGCGACGTGAATGGACTATCGGGCGGCCGTAGTCTAGTTTGGATCAGGACGACGGCCTTCCACGCCGTAGATCGTGGGTTCAAATCCCACCGGCCGCACCAAAACTATAGCGTTCGAGGCCCGGCTCCTTGAAACCTTCAATTCCAATTTACTCGGAAGATAGGTAACCATTGCATTGCATTAAGTTCAATTCGGCTAAGAGGAGGGATCAGGGCTGGGACTCATGAATGGTCTCGAACTATCTATTCATGCTGACGGCTCCCCGCCTCCTGGAGGGGGCGAGGCTTCCCTTTTAGTTATCAAGCGCTTTGAGGAGGTAGGGGAGGAACTTTCTGGGGCTGCTATGATTCGAAATTGAACTATATTCTACCGCATCTTATTTCCCTGTCGCCGTACGTTAATTTCGCTTCCTGTCTTGCCTATGGTTCGCATGTATCTATAGGAATCATCGATTAAACAACTCAATCAATGCATGTAGAAATTGCGTGTTCTATTTTTGATAACGTAATTATTTCGGAAGTCGGCGTAACTGGATTATTTCTGCCTTGACAGGAGATTATTGAGGCGGTTCCCGTGGTTTGAAATCCCCTGAGGAGGGGCCTCAATCCCCGCACCGGCAATGTATTTAACCGGCGCTGCGCTATTGCTTGAGGCGCTGTGCGGATTGGGAGCGTGGCTGTCCGTAATATTAGGGGGATGGGGTTTAGGGTAAAGGGGGTGCGCGGCGGGGAGGGTGATGCGGTGGAGCTTAGGAGGGTCAACGTGTTGACTGGGTGCAACGGCACGTTCAAGACATCAATTCTTGAGGCATTGACCGCATCCATGCTTGTACTGACTAGCCCGGACCGCGTCCAGCCTCTCTCCATAATTGCCGCAACTCTCAGGATGGATGAGTTCTGGCTCTACAAGCTGTTGGGCGATGGCTTTAAGCTGGAGATCGACGGCATGGAGGTCAGAACCGCCGGCATCGAGGAACTGGGCAGGATAAAGTCTCAATCGCCCTTACCGCCATCCCCGTTCACCAGAATTGCAATGGTGGAAAAGGGCGGCGAGGCCAAGGGCTTTCTCAGGGTGGACGCGACGCCAGCTGGCATGCCTCTCCAGCAAGTCCCTTACTTCGCCACAGTGAGTAGGGTTGATGACGCTAACTACGACTTCATAGCTTTATCGACGCCCAATCCATTGACTCAGCAATTCACGGACTCGCTCATGAAGCTCGTGGACTACGCAAGGGCGATTAGGCTATTCAATGCGGCGTTCGAGGGGCTGGAGGCCAGCTTCATGGGGCTTAAGCCGGATGAGTTCGGCAGACACGATGTTGTGTTCGTCACGAGGGACGGCGAGAGGCCCATACAGTACCTGGGCAGCGGCTACCTAAGCCTGGCCCTTATGGCGCTGGCCGCCTCGAATGGAATAGTCATCTACGACAACGTGGAGCTGCACATGCATCCCTGGCTCATGGAGAAGGCAGCAAAGCTGATCGGGGGCACGGGGGATGTCCAGTGGATAATAACCACGCAGAGCGGCGAAATGCTCAGCTCAATCCTTGAGGCCGCGGATCTTGATGATGTGTTGGTTATCGAGAGCAGTAGAAATAGGTTGCTGAGAACCTACGACGGCGAGGAGGCGAGGAGGAGGATCGAAGAGCTAAACGAGGATTTGAGGGGCAACTGTGTATGGTAAACGGCGGGAGGAAGAGGATGTTCATAATGGAGGGGAAGAGCGACGTCATGTTCTTGCTGGGCTTGATGGGAGTGAAGGAAACTAAGAAAAGGAAGGTCAATGAATTTAAATATGAATGCTACGCCGTGGACGGCGGCACATATGTCTGCAATGGCAATGGAAAGGATCAAGCATGTAAAATGGCCGAGGAGTTACTGGAGGAGGGCGGGTCGATGGACATCCACGTCGTGCTCGACGGCGATGCAGCGAACCTTAAATGCGGCGACGCCGATATGCATCACTTAAATCACTTGAACCTAGATGAACTTGTGTTCGATCTAGTTGAGACCATGCTCCATGGGCATTGCGATGATGAGTTTACGGTTAATCTCCTAAACGCGGAGAGAAGCAATAAGGACAGCAAGAAGAAGGCATACCTAGCTATGTACTTGGCGTGGAAGTTTAGGGAGAAGCTCGGCATCGGCAACGCCAAGTACTGGACCGACATATCCAGCTTTTACCACTGCCTCGGCTCGATCAGCTCAGAGCTGATCCCCGAACTAGATAAGGGGCTAGATAACGTGATTAACCTATTAAGGGATTAACGAAGCCCCGCGAACCCTAGGCCAGGAGCGGCAATACATGACTACCCGTCGTGGAGGAAATCGGCGGTTCGACAAACCCACAAAGGGCATGCCACCCGTTACGGCGATGGCAGAGGTTCCTCCGGAAGACCGAATTGGGGATGACCCAACAATGATAGAGCTTGTATTTCCCCATCGAATGATAGTGCGTGTCCAATTTTTAGTAACATAATTATAAATATTGCTGCAATCGAGACCATATAACAATTCCAGCGACTCGCCTAAATCAACGATTGGCCACACCGGGCTCCCCATGAAGCCCCGCCGCTCTCTACCGCATCTCTCCCCCAATCCAATGCGCGGCTCGCCGGCCGCTTCCATATGCATTGAGGTGTGACTGTTCATTGTTCGCCATGATTCTCCCTACACGCATTAACCGGGAGGCCCATCAATGGACCTTGCGAGGAAATGCATCCATTTTCCCTCCCCTCATTAATGATGAAGCGGTCACCCCCGTAATGCTTAATAATTTCCAGCCACATCATTCATGCATGAATAGGGTTGTGGTGGGTTCCTCCATGTTTCTATACGCCGCGGTGGAGGTGCTGCAGGCAATCCTTCCAAGCCTGGTCGCCGCTATGCTGCACAGCATAACCGCCCTGCTGGCGATGACCTTGGCGCTCGCCTCCATAGTGTTGATACCGATAATCTTGTTGATGGTGGGCTCCGCGGTGGGCGGAGTGGAGCCGCTGTTGTTGGGGGCCTCGCTGGCGATGCTGTTGGGAGGCATCATAAACGTCAGCGCCTACGCCGTTGAGTATAGCCGCGTCGCGCTGCACGTGGGGAGAATACCATCGCTGCCTGCTTACTTCATTCTGGCACCAATAATGTTTCTCGCCGGTTGGCTGCTCGCATCCGCCTTCCTATTAACGAGGATACGCGGGGCCCTGGCCACGGTGGCCGCCGTGCTATTGGTGATAGGCTACATCATTGGCCTCGCGTCAACGATCGCGTTGAACATAATGAGCATAGTGAGGCCCGGCCTGGGGCTTATCATGATCATCAGCGTGATTAGCGTGACGGGCGTCGCGTTTAAGGCGGCGGGGCAGTTGACTGGCGGAACGGCCGTGATGCTGAGGACGTGATTAATGCTTGATCCCCCTGGGAGCCGTGGAAACCCTTTTATTCCAGGAAAATAGATAATTCAATGCGAGTGGAGGATGACTTGAGGAGCTGCGTCCTGGGCTTGGGGCGGGACGCCATTAAGGCCGCCTCCGGCGAGTTGGAGCTGGCGGAGCAGGACTTAAGGAGCGCGGAGCTCCTCCTTAATAATAAGGCGTACAGCCACGGGTTGTTAATGCTTCAGCAATACGCCGAGCGCGTCGCTGGGACGGCTTGCGCCTCTCAGGCGCGGGGGGCGGGGATTCATTCGATGCATCAATGGATTGCTTGACTAAGCTGCTCGACCCATCCCTGGCCATAGATGAGTCGCTGAAGTGCCTCCCCGTCGTCATAGGCAACCTATTGAGGAGCGCGTTCAGCGGCAGCAACGTTGTTGAGAACGTCATGAAGGAGTTGGACAGCACCATGAGCAGGAACTACCAGCAGATGCTGGACGAGGTGAAGGGGAAGGTGGAGAAGCAGATAACCGCTGCGCGCAGCGGTCACCAGGCGCTGGCTGATAACTTGAGGGACCTAAAGGCGTCGATGGGCAAGTCATGCGCCGAGGATTACAGGAATAAGAGGGAATTGTTCAACACCGCCAGGGCAACCATGAATAGCCTTGCCGACGCGTTGAGGGGGGATGGCAATGCCTTGATGAGCGTCATGGGTGGGGACGGCGTGGGCGCGATACGGTCCATGGCCCAAATGATCCAGTCCAGGGAGGTCATGGCGGCCGTCCAGGAGTGCCTCGTGAAGAACGCGGTCTACTCCCTCTCCATAGCGCTGGTGGCGCCGCTTGGCTTCGCCTTGAAGGATAACGAGGACAAGTTGAGGAGAGTATCCGGGGACTGGACGCCTCTCAACTTGGGCGGGAACTCCCTATGCGCGGCGGTGGGGCGGGAGATGATTAACAGCATCGGCTCTGCCAAGCCCCACAGGGTTATGAAGGCCATGATAACGAACACCGACGACCCCAACCTAAGAAACCTGAGGGCCAGCATAGCAAAGATATCCACCACGCGGTGAACCAACCCCCCATAAGCCCAGCCTCCCGCGTGGAGGGCCTTCCTCAGCTGGAGGGGCTGGGGCGGGCTTGAGTGGCGCTGGACATGCTTAAAAGGAGAAGCCAGCCGTGGATCCGTGGAGGACTTGGCGCCGGCGCTGGCGGCGGCAGTGATTTGGGCCTACGCGTCCATAGCGTACAGGGACTTCATGGTTGGCCTTGGCGTTATTCGGTTGAACGTGCTTCGAATGATCTACGCGTCCCTGGCCCTCCTAGTCCCCTCCCTGGTCCTCGGCATTACCCCGGCCGCGGCCTACGGCGCTGTCAGCGGCGTCCTCTCCCTCGCGCTGGGGGACTCCCTCTACTTGAGGGGGATAAAGGCGGCCGGCGTCTCCACCGCCCTCCCCGCGGCGTACAGCTACATAGTCATGGAGCAGTTCGTCGCGGTGCCCCTCGGGGAGCCCCTCAAGCCCGCCTTCCTCGCCGCCGCCGGCCTCGTGCTGATCGGCGTCTACCTCCTTGCGGGCCGGGGAGGGAGCGGTGGGGGGAGCGGCAAGGCTGTCGGCGTGGCCTACTCGCTCGCCGCCGCGGTTGCTTGGTCCATGGGGTACGCCGCTATCAGGGTGGCCGGGATGCATGGCCTGAACCCAGTCTCGACGGCGTTCACCCGCGTGGCCGCAGCGCTTCCCGTGCTGGCGTTGGCGAGCGGGGGCGGGGTGGGGGGCGCCGTTAAGGCGACGTGGAGGACGCCTCTCCCTCTCATCGCGGTCCTGGACCTCGGCGTCGGCTCCGCGCTATTCGCCTACTCCAGCGTGGCGGTGGGGCTGGCCCCCACGGTGATAGCCACAGGCGCCGCGCCCCTGGCGGCCCAGCTCTTCTCCAGGGCCATGGGGAGGGAGAGACCGACTCTCAGGGAGTACGCGGCCGCAATAATCGTCCTCCTCGCCGTGGCCATCTCCTTCCAGTGAGCCCCTATTCTATCATCATTGCGCTGCTGGGGACGGCAATCCATTTATTGCCCTAGCTGCGGTG
The DNA here is from genome assembly GCF_055398215.1 of Thermocladium modestius. Classification (NCBI taxonomy): domain Archaea; kingdom Thermoproteati; phylum Thermoproteota; class Thermoprotei; order Thermoproteales; family Thermoproteaceae; genus Thermocladium; species Thermocladium modestius. The sequence goes on from NZ_AP043731.1 coordinate 1,754,143, forward strand.
CCATGCGTGAGGGTTCGGGTTAAGTTCCTGGCCACCCTGTTCCAGGCGGCGGGGGCGCTGGTCGTGGATCTAGACGTGGAGGACGGCGCGACGGTGGGGGATTTATTGGAGGATCTCCGCAGGGTGAAGCCGAGGGTCGTGGATCTGGTCGTAAATGGGGACTCCGTTAGGATGGGGCTCGTGGTGGTCGTGAACGGGAGGAGCATTGATTTCCTGGAGGGGCTCCGCACCGTTCTTAGGGAGGGGGATGAGGTGGCTCTTTTCCCATCGCTTGTTTTGGCCTAGTGGAATTATGGCTGTGGTGACTGCGTTACCAAAAATTGGACACGCAATTCACGCCGGCCAAAGAAACCCATCCCCACGAGCAATGCGGTCACCAAACGCTGAAGGCCTCGCTCCTCAGGGAGGGGAGGGCGTCATTATGCCATGGCGGCGCTAGTCGAATCAGTGGTTTTGGGGGCGATTGATCTTCATCATGGGACTGCGTTAGGTTTATTTTAACGATGATTATCGTGGAAATACTAAACATGACCTATCCACAAGGCATGAAGAGACAAGCGTTTATATATCGTAATAACGTAACTAATCAAGGCATGTAGATGAATAAGTTGGCGTTAGTGGTATTGATCGTAGGATTGATAATAGCGGAGCTATTAGCGTCATCTATAAACGCGTTGGTAACAAGAGGCGAGGCGAGGGGGGTCAGTAATGGGGGAGTCGGGGGCGGCGGGCCCTTATTTCCCGTAATCAATGTATCGTTCCCGATCAATATGTCATTGCATGGAAATCTAACCCTTGGAAACTTCTCTCAAAGGCTAATTTCAATTCACCTAGTTTTTCCCCATTCCATTAATTCCACTCTTTTGCTTAACCTGCTTAAAACCATTTTGCGCGTCTTTGATTTTAACCTCAGCTTGAATATCGCGCCCATGGGTGGTCAGGGCAGCAACGGCATTGGGCAGGGCAATAACGGTGGTCAAGGCCCGGGATCAGCTAAAGTCGGCGGTTCCCCTCACGCCATGGGCTCTCCGCATGCAGCCACGAATGCGATCCATTTCATTATGCCCCTCACCCTCTTAATTCTCTTGCTCATTATCACTGCCTTACTTGCATCAATAACGATATTACGGAGGGGAATTCCTTACAGGCCTGACTCCGGATCTACGGTTAATGCTCAACCTAACCAATTGGGTTTACCTAGAGGGGGTGTGAGTAATGGGGAGGTTGGAGAAGTGAGGGGGGTTGGTCAAGTTAAGCTTTTGCCTGGGGAGGTCATCAAGAGATTGGAGGGATGGGGAGGCAGCGATGTCTTGAACCTACCGATCAATAAGGACTTGCCTCTAATTTGGGATCACAGGCATCCCCTGCCCTTCTCCGTGAAGATGAATCACTCAGTTGAATTGATGGGGAGAGGGCGCGTGGATGGGGGAAGCCTTTACATGCCGGATAGGGGTTGCTACGCCTTGGTGGTGAGGGGCGATCGATCGGAGAGGACTTTCCTCATTAGGGCAACCGCCTATGAGGAAGACGTCATCAACTTCGTCAGGATTAACGTGGAAAACTACGAAATTGAGGACTCCCGCACCTTAAGGGAGGCGATTGAGAAGCTTAAGGGCGACGGGGTATTAACGAGCGATCCCTCCCTCGTCGTTAAGGTGTTTGAGGATGTAAGGTACGGCAATAAGAGTTTGAGCAGGGAGGCATATGAGGAGTTCCTAATCGCTTTAGGTAAAACCTTTAAAGAGGCGAAGGTGATAATGTGTGAAGGTTCTTAGCTACTGGAAATACGCCGCGATCTACCTCACGCTCTTAGCCTTAACGTGGCTCCTCTTCATATCGCGTTACCCCCTGGCTTCCTACATTATTGATTTAATTACCATCCCACTGCTCGCCGTAAACACAGTGCTCCTCGCAAGCAACGCCGGCTCAATACGCCGGGTAACGGAGGCGTACAGGCTCCTTAGGAACGTGGCGGCGCCGTCCATTTTCATCTACCTACTTTTTAACTCGCTATCCCTCATCCTCGCAAGCATCACGAGCCATTTTGGCAATTATTCTTTCTACGTGAGCAATTTCATGGAATCCATCGCCTTGGGGTTGATTGGCTTGTTTCTTCACAGGGCATCTAGGGAGGCAGAGCCCCTTCTCCATGAATCATTGACCAACGCCTCCCGCTTCTTCCTCCTCTCATCGCTGGGTTTCCTCTTCAGGTCGATCTATGGCCCCATCCTTTACCCATTCTTGATCGCCTCGCTGGTTTACCTCATTGCTTCCCCCGTTTCCGTCTTGTCCAGGAGGCTTGGCTTCGACTACTCCAGCGTTAAGGCCAACGTCGCTGCGATGAGCGTCGTGGGCTTCGGCTTAGGTCTGTTTTACGTGTTGCTGACGATACCTAAACCCCCCATCTATAATGGCTATATCCTGATAGCCTTCCTGCTCGCGGCGTCCATTTCCATATCACTTGTTGGATACAGGTTGTATGCTGGTGGTGTGACCACTGTGGAGAGGGTAATGGAGGAATTCTATGAGAAGCATAAACGCGAGATAGAGGTGTCGTCCTCCCCCGAGTTCGCCAAACTTGAGGCAGCCATAAGGGAGTTCGTCGTGAATTCGAGGAAGGAGTTATTGATAATTTACTTAACGCGGGAGCTGACGAAGGACGGCTTGAGCTACGGCGAGATCCTCACCTACTTGGGGGACATCATTCAATATAATCCCCAAGTACCTGGTAGGGCCAGTAAAAAAGTTATTGAGCGGGAAATTAACAATAGGATGGCCATAATATCGAGCACTTTAAGGAAGGCAATGTCCCGTAAAACGCTTAATAATCTAGTCGAGGATTCTAATCGGGATGAGCGGGGCGGGCAATATAAGTGATAGGATTAACTTAGTCATCGATAAGATATCCGAGCTCTTCATCGGGGATCGAGAGGTCTTAGTCAAGATCCTGGCCGCCATATTGGCCGGCGGGCACGTTCTGATGGAGGATGTTCCAGGAATGGGCAAGACCTTCCTATCCAAAATCCTGGCTAAAGTTCTAGGGCTAAGGTACAGCAGGATACAGTTTACCCCCGACCTTCTGCCCAGCGACATCCTGGGCACCAAGGTATGGAGGCAAGATAGGGGCGCCTTCGAAACGGTTCTAGGCCCCATCTTCTCCAACTTCGTGTTGGCGGACGAGATCAATAGGGCCTCCCCTAAGGTTCAGTCCGCGCTCCTGGAGGCAATGCAGGAGGGCCAGGTCACGATAGAAGGCGAGACAATGCAATTGCCCAACCCCTTCATAGTCATCGCCACGCAAAACCCAATAGAACTGGAGGGGACCTACCCGCTGCCCGAGGCGCAGTTGGATAGGTTCCTGATCAGGGTAAGGCTGGGATACCCCAGGGATGAAGTTGAGCTGCTTAAGAGGAGGATCTCGTGGAGGACGAACGACCCATCCCCCAAAGTTGAGGCGATGCTGTCGGACGTCGAGCTCCTAAAGATCAGGGATTCCGTGGACGACGTCGCGGTGAGCGAGGACGTCATGAAGTACATCGTTAGCTTCAACGCGATAAGGAAGGACCAGAGGGTTTCAGCCGGGCCCAGCCCTAGGGCGTTACTGGCCTTGATGAGCATGGCCAGGGCTGTCGCGTTGATGCGGGGCAGGGATTACGTCATCCCGGACGACGTGAAGATGGTGGCCGTGGAAGTATTGTCCCACAGAATCTTCCTGAAGCCCGAAATGGCGCTGGAGGGGGTGAGGGGCGAGGACATAATAATTGAGTACTTGAACAAGATACCTGTACCGAAGTGAAAAAGGATGAGGGAGGGCGCAAGGGCAATAATAATTCTGGCAATAATCCCGGTGTTCATGGTCATCCTAGCCACAGTGACGACCTCAAAGCTCTACGTCATGCCCCTAATATTCTCCCTCCTGGTGATTTTCGCGGCATTAAGCACCGGCGAGAAGCCCGACGCCTCATTCTCACTGAAGCTGGATAAGAGAATCGCCCATATAGGCGAGGAGGTTGGGGTTAAGGTTGAGGTCACCATATCTAGGGGCTATGGTTTGATCATGATTAGAGGACCGCCGATTCCAGGGACCGACATGGCGGAAGGCTTCGAGTTGGTCAGGGGCACCAATGTTCACGTGATATTCAAGGGATTTAGGCGGGTCCATAAGGAGTACGAGTACATCCTTAAGGCGGTAAAGAGGGGGTCCTACCCCGTGGAGGGGGTGAGCTACATTTACTACCATCCTTTCGGCATGATAGAGAGCATTAAAGAGAATGTCAAAATAAGTGAAGGAATCCAGGTACTGCCCAGGGTGAAGCTGATATCGAGGCTTCCAGCAAGCGTGAGGCCGAGGGAGAAGGCGCCGAGATTTTCACCGTCAAGGTTAGGTTCATACTCCACGGAGTTTTGGTCAGTGAGGGAGTACGTTGCTGGCTACCCTTACAGGTTCATAAATTGGAAGGCGACTGCCAGGAACGCTGGGAATAAATTAATGGTCAATGAATACGAGAGGGAGGGGGCCAGGACCATTGCTCTATTGATGGATGGGAGCTTGTGGATGAGATATGGATCCGACATTGAGAATCCCATGGAATACGGGATATCCCTCATATTGTCCCTAAGCAGGGTTTTCCTACGGTATGGATACAGCGTTGGCCTATGGATTTTCCCGAAGGGAGCTAAGGTTCCGCCCAGCTCTGACAGCGATCAATACTACAGGTTATTAAAAACCCTCGTCGAGCTCAAGGGGTTCGCGGGGATCTCAGCTTTGGATGAAGCGATGGTGCGGCGCATTGCGGGTTTGAAGGCAGTAACATTGATCGTGACCAACATAACGACGGGCAACGTGGAGGAGATCAGCAAGATAAGCAGTGAACTGCGTTCCAGGGCAATAATAGTAGATATAATCCCCGATACCATACTGATGAAGAACATCGTCGGCGATTCCCCATGTAGTGAATGGTTCATCAGGGACAGGGTTGAGGGCGTGTACAGGAGACTGCCTGCCTCGGTGAAGGTGATCAGCTGGGACCCCGCATGCGAGGGGGTGGGCTCCGTGGTCGCTAAGATAAATAGCCGCATGATGATGTGGGGTTCATGATGAAGGCTGTGCTCATCTCGATATCGGTTATATTCCCGCTGCTGCCTTTCATAGTGTTACTCGCCCAGGGCAGCGAGGCGATCGGTTTAGCTGGGATCGTCTTGGTGAGCCTCGTGGAGGCCTTCAGCGCGATTAGGAGAGGGGAAAGTCTTAACTACGCATCCTGGGCATCTTTGATCTCGATCGCATTTATATCCCTGCTCTCCCAAGGCTATATTCCCTACTTTTTCCATGTGGTCCTAGCCAGGGTCCAGAACACCGCCGTGTTTGATGGATCTATACTCTTCCCCCAGTACTCCCTAGCATTATCTTACCTTTATAGGTCCTATAGCAGGTATGCCAGGGAGTTAAGCATCAAGGGCTTTGATGAGGAGGAGGTAAACGCGGAATTGAACTCTCTCTCGCTCTCCCTTCTAATCATACTGAGCTCGGCCGCCGCTGCGTCAATAGCCTTATACTACGTTATGGCATCCCTCAAATTTCTCAGCGTAGACCCATTCACGGCCCTAATCATAGCTTCAATATTCTTCATCTATATCGCCAGGTACATAATCAACAAGGTTAAGGGTTCCCATAATGTACAATTTTAAATTATTGGGGATTAAGGATTGTTCTCTAGGTATACCATATCGCTCAAAGTCTACGAGAATACTCTATTCTATTCTATATTTACTGGTGCCTCTCAAACCCTCTTTCGCAATAACGCTAAGTCTCTCTCCATTCTGCCTACCTCAATAAATAATTGCTTATATTTTGCTTCCAGTTCTTTTACCCTTTCAGCAAGCACGCCTTGCCCCTCATCGCCCAAATTTTCGACTATTATATTTACTATAACTTTAGGCACCGATACTCCCTTCCCCTCAGCAATTCTCTTTAAATTCTTGATAATGCTTTTCATCATTAGTACTATTTTAGAACCATAACTGACATGCAACTTCAAGTTGAGAAATCTTGTTCTTAGGCGATTATAATTTCTTTTATGATTCATTGCTTTCATTCGGTATTTTTTGTTTTATCCATCAAACATGGTAGGCCAATGATGAAGTGGTTCCCGTCAAGGAGGGGCAATGCTTGAGACCCCGTAAAACCACCGCCCCCTAGGATGGTGAGGGGCAGACATTAATGCATCACTCGACCACGCGGCCGGTCAAGTGTATCGGCGTCGCGCCATCAACGCTGACCGTGACGAAGGCGGATGGGGTTGCCTTCTCCACTATCACTGGCCTATAATTGCCTATCCTAACCATGAATCCCCTCCCCCTATAGCCCGGCTGGCTCACGACTCCATTGAAGGTCCCCCCCACGAACTTGAGGTTGCGGGCCAGCGAGACTTTCAATGCTTCCTCGGACATCAACTTGCTCCTGGCCTTCTTCACGGGGTCCGGGACCTGCTTCATTGCAGCCGCCTCCGTGCCTGGCCGCGGGCTGAACCTGGCCACGTGGACCTTATCTATGCCCAGCTCCCCTATCAGCTTTAGGGATTCCTGGAAGTCCTCCTCCCCCTCCCCTGGATGCCCCACTATTATGTCGGTGGCCACGGTGGAGTCGGGGAACGCGTTCCTTATCTTGAGGACCTCCTCCCTGAAGAGGGAGGCGTCGTACTTCCGCTTCATTATCCTCAACACCCTATCGCTGCCGCTCTGGACGGGGACGTGGAAGAAGCGGTACACCCTCCAGTCACTCCTCGCGACGTCTATCAGCCTATCCAGGAGGCCGCTCAACTCGAGGGGCTCCATCATGCCCATCCTCACGAAGAATCGCCCCTCTATCTTGAGGATCGCCTCCAGCAGGTCCACCAGGTCATAACCCTTATCCCTCCCATACGCGCTCGTCTCCTGCCCCGTCAAGTATATCTCCCTGGCGCCCCTCTGCACGGCCCTCCTCACGTTCTCCACCACGTCCCTCAACTCATAACTCCTCACCCAGCCCCCGCCTCCCCTAGCCAGCTTCGTGGCGCAGAAGGCGCAGTTGCCCATGCACCCGACCTGTATTGGAACCACGTGCACGTGCCCCCTCGCCCCGAGGAACTCCGGGAGGGCCTTCATGGGCCTCTCCCCGGCGGGGGGGTTCCCGGCTATTGCCCGCTCGAACTCCTCCACTGAGCGGAGATCCACCAACTCAACGCCAGGCGCGGCCTTCCTCAACCTGTCCGGCCTCACCCTCACAAGGCACCCGGAGGCCACTATCCTACGCCCCCTACCATCACCACCGCCCCCAACCCTCCTCAGGAACCTCACCGCGCTCTCCTCTGCCTCCTGCCTCACTGCGCACGTGTTGAGCACCACTAGGTCCGCCTGGCTGGGGTCCCCCACCCTCTCGTGCCCCGCCGCCTCCAGCCTCTGCGCGATTAACTCGCTGTCCGCCTTGTTGAGCCAGCAGCCCAGGGTCTCGACGTAGAACTTCACGGAACTGGCCGTGGCAGCAGTGTTTAAAATCCTTGGTCCACCTATTCACCAATGGAGATACAGATACTCGGGGGAGGCGGGGAGGTGGGCAGGATGGCCGTGCTCGTGAAGGGGTCCAGCCACGCCTTTCTCATGGATTACGGGGTTAACTTCGACGATGAGGGGCACCCCGTCTTCCCGCTCCACGTGAGGCCGAGGGACTTGACGGCGGTGATGCTTAGCCACTCCCACCTGGATCACTGCGGCGCCCTGCCGAGCCTCTACGTGAGCAGCCCCCCTCCCCTCTACGCCACTAAGCTCACCACGGAGCTGGCGGAGTTGATGTTCAAGGACGCAATAAAGCTGAGCGGGTACTACCTGCCGTACGAGGACGACGAGGTGAGGAACGCGTTGAGGAGGGTCGTGCCCGTGGGGTACGGCGACACTGTGGAGTTCGGCGGGGATAGGGCTACCTTCATCAACGCGGGCCACGTGCCGGGCAGCATGATGACTTACCTGGAGGTGGATGGGAGGGGGTTGGTGTTCACGGGCGACTTCAACCTCAGCGAGTCCAACCTCCTCAACGGGGCCGACGTGACCCGCCTCCCCAGGGACCTGGATTACGTGGTGATGGAGGCCACCTACACGTCTGGAAACCACCCGCCGAAGGAGGAGCTGGATAAGTCATTCATAGAGGCAGTCAAGACCTCGCTGGAGGAGGGGGGCTCCGTCCTCATCCCCAGCTTCACCATAGGCAGGGCCCAGGAGATCCTGATGACGCTGGTGAGGAACAACGTGGTGGACGTGCCGATAGTGGTGGATGGATTGGCGAGGATGGCTAATCAAATAATAGCGAAGCACCCCCAGTTCCTGAGGGACCCGGATCTGTACGGGAAGGCCATGAAGGCGAGCGTGGAGGTGCTTGGGAATTACTACAGGAGGCAGGTGATGAGGGATCAAGCCGTGATAATAGCGCCCGCCGGCATGCTGAAGGGAGGCGCGTCGCTTTACTACTTCAAGCGGTTGGCGAGGGATAAGCGCAACGCGGTGATTCTGCCCAGCTTCCAGGCGCCTGACACGCCCGGCTTCGAGCTCCTGTCCAGGGGGGCCGTGAGGATTGGGAATGAGGAGATAAGGGTCAACGCGAAGGTCTACTGGTTCGACTTCAGCGCGCACAGCGGCCTCAGGGAGTTGGTGAAGTTCATAGACTACTTCTCCTCCACCACTAAGGTAATACTGGTGCACACGGAGCCCCTCAGCAGCCTGAAGTTCGCGCAAGCCCTGGGCAGGGAGCTGTACGTCACCAAGGTCAGCGGCGAGCGAATAATAGAGTGACGCGAAAAACAATAGTACTCGCTCTACAGTCCCAGCTTTCAGGGATTAGTTTTTGAAGCCTAAAGTTAAAAAGAAGCACTGAAGCAAAGCGCGTGCAGGACTGGTTCGTATACCGTAATGAGTATAAGACATTAGCCAACTATTCCCCGCTGATTGATTGGATCATTAATATTAGCAAGCCACCGTATATATGTAATTTCCCCGGAAATAAATTACATTGGGCTTGGTCCATAAGGTACTCCTTGGAGGGCGATTATGGCTATGCGATTTGGGGGGACGCAGTAAGTGGACCCATAAGCGTGAAGGGAGTGAACAATTACGTTGGTTTTCCGTTTAAAAGCTTGGTGGATAAATATATAAAATCATTACTAATCGCGAGAAATGAGGGTAATAAAATCCAGTTTATATTAAATAGTATAAACGAGGTAAAACCATTAATAGGCATTTTTCGTATCACCGGCCTAGGTCCTGTTGGCATGGGCTTGGTCACCGATGTCACGCTCGATGCAATACATAATTTCAAATATTGGCGAGAGGATAATGGCAAGCATTGGATAATTAGATGGAGAATGAGGATTTTATGGTTGGATGGCGAGATCAGAAAGATATTGAAGGAGACCAACTTCGTGGAGCAGATGAATTCCATAAATAATCTTTCAAATAATGGACGCAAATTAGGTGAAATATTAGACAAAGGCCACTTTAATGTTCAAGGCAATACATGCATGGAAAATCCCGAACTTATTAGCAATACATGGAACGGAATAAAGGAGATATTGAAGAGCGATAAGAATGATATGGAGAGGATTTATGGAAACGAGAAGGGCCAAGAAGCTTCATTTAATAATAGCGAACCTGTTCACGCTGTCATTAACATAAATCTGAGCGATGTGGTAAGGAATATTCAGAGCAAACTATTCATAAATTACGACGATATATTAAAAACCATCAACGCCGCCTCTTTCGGTAACTTCCTGTTGGTGGGCCCGCCCGGCACCGGCAAGACAACGCTAGCTATGGAGGTGGCTGAGCACATTGGAGGGCGGGGTAACTACATGATTAGGACTGCCAACTCCCTCTGGTTCAGGAGGGACGTGGTGGGCGGAGAGACGCTGGAGGGCGGTTCAATTAAGTGGTGCGCCGGCTTCCTCATACGAGCATACAACAAAGTGGTTGAGGGGTTCATCAATGGCAAGGCAACTCCATTCTTCGTTATAATAGACGAGTTGAATAGAGCCGATGTGGACAAGGCATTTGGGGAGTTCTTCACCATCTTCAGATCGCCTGATCCCGATGATTGGAGGATGGATCCAGGCATACTGGAGGAGGCAGAATCTTACGGCAACTCGGTTGACGACGAGGCCAGGAAGTTCATTCAATATTACAAGAAGTACGGCGATGCCCCGTTAAAGCTGCTGCGAATAGCTGGGACAATGAATGTGGTCGACATGAGGAACCTATTCATGGTAGGAGAAGCGCTGCTCAGGAGATTCATCGTCATAAGGCTAGAGTGCCCCACGGACGCTGGGGATTTATCAATGTTATTGAGGGAGTTAAGCGGCCTTGACGATAAAGACAAGAAGTTATTGGAGCAATTCGTGGCTGGACTGCGCGGCGAGCTTAATAATAAGGACAAGAAAGGCAGCCTATGCGTATCGCCCGGCGTAGTTAAGATGGCAATTAAGTTATTGAAGGCATCGATCTCAGGTGGGGGGCTCCACGGCGAGAAATTGCTAGATGAATTCATCAATTACATGAAGCTCTCAATGGGGGGCATAGATTATATTAGTAGTAGGACGAATAAATTGAGCATTGCATTGGAGAGTGCCAAAAAGAATCTAATTAATGAAAGCAGGGGCGGTAGATGAAGAGGCTGTATAGCATTGGGTTGAGGAATCTATCCGACATAGTTGCCAAGTACTACCTAGCGAATCCCCACACATTCAGGATAATTGAGGGAATGCTCGGCAATGCCGGGGAGCCGGCGGTTCAGGTGAACGAGACCGCGAGGCATTACCTATCCATGCTTAGCCTAGATTTGACAGTAAAGCGCACGATTGAGGCGATTAAAAGAGCCATCAATGATTACGTGGTCGGCAGGGAGTTCAGGTTGGAGAGGGGGCAGGAGATCTGGGGGGCCCTTGACGTCCCCAGGACCGTGGCTACCTATCCCAGCCTATACTCATACTTAACGTACGTACCAAGCAATGCCATACCGGAGTACGCCATGCTGAGGAAAATGGCTGTATTCGTGAAAAGAGTCGCTTGTAAATCTCTGCCCTCAACGATCGCCTTGGTCGGCGATCAAGCTCTCCAGGAAAATCCCCTAAACATAATATTAAGGGAAATAATTGGAAGAATGCGCAGCAATTGTGTGACTCTTTCCAGAAAGATCAATGAATTGCCTAGAACAACAAGCGTCGGCGAGTTGTCTTCATATGTGAGAACCCGGGGACCTTACCTACCATCGTGGTTCCACGGAGCGTACAAGGCATATAGCATTGCGCGCAGAGTAAGTGGGAACCCCAATTATAAGGCCGGCATGAGCCGTAGATTTGAAGGCAAGGACTTCGTGCTCTTGGGGTGGAGATTATACGAATTATTCATAATGCTGTTGGTGCTTGATATATTCGCCGAGTTAGGGTACTCGGCGAAATTAAATGATAATTACGTTGAGTTAACCAGACGCGGCAAAACAATTCGGTTATTATTCAATGGACAACTTGACTCATCAATAATAAAGTCAGTGGATGGAGATGAAACGATCGCTGCCTCAATACGGGGCAGGCCCGATGTATCCATACAAGATGATAACCCCAATGGAGGTAAGTTGATCGTAATCGATGGTAAGTTCTCGAGATACCCTGCTTACATCACGGCCGGTAGATTCAAGGTCATGGCGTACATGTATGAGTATAACGCGGATCTAGGCATGGTGATGTTCCCGGGACTCAATGAGTCGCGTAAATACGATGAAGAGGATGAAGCGACGGCAAGGCTTTGGATGAAGATAAAAAACAAGGGATACTCCGAGATAGTTCTGAGCAACGAGAAGAGGATCTACATGGTCAGGTTAGACCCGGGACTATCGGAGGACCCGGGACAGGTCTGGAGAGATTCCAGGAAGACGTTGGAGAAACTGTTGAGGAGGCACGTGACGTGAGCTGCTTCAAATATAGGGGCTCATGATGAAGCGGCCCAATTTCGGGAGTACAGCCCCGTGAATGGGCCTACTGCCCTCGATGCGCTTCATCCCTCTAATTCATACATTTGTGCATGAATAAAAAAGTATATTAATATATATATCATAGGCTAATTATGAAGATTTTGCCCATAGCTGTCATAGTTGTGGTCGTAGTAGCTGTGGTGATCGGGGTATACTACGCGACGCGCACGTCGCCAACCACCACGACCACTCGGCCATCCCTCACTTCCCCCACGACTACCACGACGCTTCCCACTACCTCGCCAGCAACTACTACCTCGCAGCAGGTCCAATCAACCACGACGACACAATCAACCCAGCCCGTGACCACTACGACCGCCGTGACGTCGCCGCCCCCTACCTCAACTACTATAACTACCACGACCACCACGGTCACCACTACCACCACCTCAGCCCCAGCCTCTCAATCATATGAGGAGGCTCTCCACAACTTCGCCAACTCCACCATTCAGCAAGCGACTCTCTTCTACACGGGGTACGCCTTGATAATTGCGACCAACGCTACCGGCAACTCGACGGCCAAGATAAGTCTGCCCAGCGTCGAGTTCTCCTACTACAGGACCGCGTCCGGCATAGAGCTGTACATAAATTCAACCATATCCATTACGGCGCCCAGCAACGGGATTCAGATGAGCATCACCATCCCAGCACAGCTCGGGATAGTGTCGAATAGATCGAGCGGTTGCCTAGCCATTGGGTCCCCGCTGCTCAGCAGCACGCCGATAAACGCGTCGGCGGTGAAGTTCTGCGGGAGGAGCAACTCCACCAACGCGAGGGAGCTGGGCAACCTGACGCCGTTCGAGCTGGATCTAACCTATGTGGGCACGGGCAATTGGAGGGGGGAGACCACTTACTGCTTCGCAACGCTGAAGCCATTCACGTCGTCAATGGCCCCCTACCTCTCCGCCGCCGGCAATGTATCAACGCCATCCCTCGCCTTGAACGAGAGCATATACATAGACATCACTAGGCTATGCTTGCTGGGCGATGGAGTGCCGACCGAGATGGAGGGCAGCTTGGCCATGATGGAGGCACAGCCGGGGCAGGGGGGATTAAGAGTAGGGTTCTCCATCAACCTGACCGGCATGAGCCCCACCTTCGACAGTCAATCCCTTGACCACTTGCTATCCATTGCAGTGAACGGGACCCAGTTATTTAAGCAATCAATGCCGCAGTCCACTACGATGCCCACGATAGTGTCACAGGCAATTGTGACGGGCACGGGAACGGCGTCGCCCTCATTTGATCTAACCATAGACAACCCCACCCAGTACTACGTGATGATAAACGGATTTGACTTGGGCGGGATGATGTGCTCGTTCAACGCCCCAATAGTCGTATATAATGGATCCAGTGCCCAATTATCGCTGCAGATGACGGCTAATGGCGGTAACTTGACGGGCGTGGCCGCCATATATGGGTCCAGCAATGCCTCGGTGCCCAATGGGGATGGCGCGTCCTGCATCGGCGTCCAATCTGCGGCTCCCGGCACTGCCATAGCCGGTTACTTGATTGCTAACGTGGGTCCAAACAGCGGGCAGTACCCATTCACCGCAATAGTTCAGTGACCGCGGCTCCAGCCTCAATTAGGGATAGGCTTAAATAGATCCGCCGCGCTGGAATCGAATGAGCGAGGAATCCATCGTGGCCGGCTTCATAAAGGCGATAGAGGGGACCAAAAGCACCGCCGAGATAGTCTTCGATAACCTAACCATAAAAATTCAGGGAACGAATACATCGATAATCATAAACGGCAGGATAAGCTTCACGGCGGTTCCCCTTCAGTCGCAACAGAAATGAAAGGCGACGGAGCGAGGATAGTAACAATTGAATCGGGCAGGGCCGCCATATCCGTGAACGGCAGGTCAGCGGCTATCATATCGGCGAGCGGCAATCAATTAACGATCTCGATAGATGACGAGCAGCTTAGGGCCGCGGTAAGGCGGTTTGGATTAAGCATTAGAGTCATTAACCTGCTGGGCAAGGCATCCGAGGCGCTGTACAAGATGGGGGCCGCCGTGGAGGTGCGGGACTCCAGGGGAACGCTGATTCAGCTGGGCGTTGGGGCCTACTCCACGACCGTCAAGTTCAAGGCCAACCTAGCCAGGCTACTATTGCTAATGCTGGGCTAACAATGCACAAACGAGACCGTGGGAGGCAGGGTGTTCCTGTTACCTGAACTTAGCTTCATAGCCTTTTATTCACAAGCGGGAAGAGACGCTATGGTTAGGGAGGGGGAGCTTGCTCCGGACTTCGAGGCGGTCGCGCATGATGGATCCAGGGTACGGTTGAGCGATTTGCGGGGGAAGTGGGTAGTGCTTTACTTCTTCCCGAAGGCCTTCACGCCGGGATGCACGAGGGAGGCGCGATCGTTCTCCGCTGAGTGGGGCGAGTTCAGGAAGATGGGGGTGGAGGTCATGGGGGTCAGCAGGGACGATCCGGCCACGCTTGCCAGGTTCGCCGAGGCCGAGGGGGCCGGCTTCAAGTTCATCAGCGACCAGGACGGGAGCGTGGCGAAGGCGTACGGGGTCCTCGGCATGCTGGGGATGGCCGATAGGGTGACCTTCGTAATAGACCCGGAGGGCAAGGTAGCCGGCGTGGTCAAGGGCTTCAGCGTGAGGCCAGACCAACACCCAGAGGCCGCCCTCCGAGTAGTTACGCAGCGCGCAAGGCAGCAGTGAGCGACTAATACGATTCACGTGGCGATTTGTCCTATTTTAAAGGCGCTTCTGCATCGGTGGCTCAACGCAATATTTATATATGCGTTACCAAAAATTGGACACGCAGCTCAATTATAATTATTTAATTTCCCATTAGAAAGTAAATCGTATATACTGTTGAATCACCCATCCTTTCGGGAGCGACTGTTTCCCGAGACTGCCTTCCCCGTTAATTACGGAGAGGCGCATTGAATCACGGCGTGGCCACCACAGTGTTTGCAGATGCGGTGGGCAAGGCGAGGGAGATGCATCAGCCATGCTGGGTAATATGCTTACAGCCGTTTTTATTAAATATCGATAAAGCTTGAAATCCTTTTGTGGAAGCGCGGCGGTTGTCAAGCTCTACCTAGATATGGAAGGCTACTATTGAGTTGAATAATATGATGGGAATGGGCAAGTCTCGAAGCTGGGATGGCTAGATGTAATCCCTGGCCCGTCCTTGAGCTTCCCTGTCAACTCGATAAACTGACCTCCTCCCCGCCCTAAAGGGCGAGGGTTCCCCGAGGTCTCAAGGTTTGACTTCGTGGACGCCCTTCCCCGGTATTGCGGGGGTAATCGGCCCCCGCTCCCCATCCTCTGAAGATTGACCAGGGGAGGACGTCATAAAGAAAGATGTGCCGACGAAGCTTAAAAACTTTCTTCCCGCCTCAAAGAGGCGAGGTTTGTCCTCTTTTTTATCAGCTTCATCCTCCCATTAATGCAAAGCTATTTAAACAAGGAATGCAATATCAACATAGATGGATGATTTAAAGAAGAAGTTCCTGGAATTGTTGGAGACCGATGATGATTTCAGATTCGCGGTGATGGGCATGATAGGCGTACATGAAATTCTTAAGAGACTGGACACGCACTCCGGCATAATGATTAAGATGCAAGAACAAATGGCTAAAATGCAAGAGGAAATAAAGGCAATGCAAGAACAAATGATCAAGATGCAAGAGGAAATAAAGGCAATGCAAGAACAAATGATCAAGATGCGAGAAGAGATCAATGGGCTACGCGCGGCCGTGGGCGAGCTGAGGGAGACCATGAGGGCTAACACGGAAGAGATAAAGTCGCTTAAGGCAGATGTGTCGTTCCTGAAGAGGCAGGGATCGGAGACTCGATCCCTTCTTGGGTCGCTCACCGAGGCCGTTTTCCAGGATAAGGCTTTGAGGAGGTTAGAATCCATCATGAGCTCCGCCGGGGAGTCCGTGGTGGATATCAGGTACAACGCCGCTATTGACGACAAGGAATTCGACCTATTAATAATAGGGTCAAGGACTGTGTATGCGGTGGAGGTGAAGGTACGGCACAGGAGGCAGGACGTGGATTACTTGCTCAGCAAACTGGGTTTGGCGGAGAAGGAGTTTAAGGGTAAGAAGGTGATTGGCGTGCTGGCCGGGATAAGAATGACTAGGGCCGTCAAATCCTATGCCCGTGGCCTGGGCATGCTCGTCATTTGAGGACGCCCCCCTCATTAATCCCAGCCCGGCAGCATCGGGATTAGGAGAACAGTAGGGACGCATAGCTTGCAATGCCTGCTTCTAATCGCGTCGGGAATGAGGGAGGGGGCGATCACTTGCTCTCTTAGGATCAACTGCAAGGATAGAGCGCTGGGCGTAACGCAATACAGTGGCCCGGGAGAGCGATCCCCCTTGTCCCGCTCGTTCCCTGTAATGTGTGAGCCCGGTCGGGCGCGCACAATGGCGGGGATCCGAGAAATAGGCTATATAGATATATAGAAGGTTTATTTGGGCGTTCCAGGCTCACTTCCTAGAACGAGCGGTTTATCCGCCTCCGTATTTCTAATTATTACGACCAAGTTCTCCTCGTTTTCCTTTCTAAGTATTATATCTATATCATCCCGCTCCACATATCCATTATCGTTGAATGGGCTATCGTGGCCCGGTATTATGTAGCTGGGCTTCAATGACTTTATCCGCTCAATGCTGGACTTAGCCGTGGCCGCGTCGAAGAAGATCAAATCAGGCATTCCCCTCCTGTACGCGCGGAGATTCGGGACAGCGTCGCCAGCTATTACTACTCGATCCACCCCCACCACCACTGAAATGTGGCCAGGCGTGTGGCCAGGCGTGTAAATTATGCTGGCGTTGGCCGATATGCGTTGATTATCGCTGACCAGCAGTAAATCCATGCCTTTCAGTAAATCCTTGAACTTAGGAGTCAAGCCATCCATGGAGCCAGAGAGCGAGCCCTTCTCCAGCTCGGCTGGGCTGATAATTATCTTTGAGTCGTGAAATAGATCCACGTTTAGGCAATGATCCCAATTCAGATGAGTTAGAACCACAGCATCTATGTCCCTGGTCGTTAATCCATTACCGCTCAACCTAGCCATCAATTTATCCCTGCTGCCGAAGTGGCCCGTATCGACCAATACGTTTATATCATCCTGGATCAAGGTAACCGCTGCCGCCCCCATAGTACCTATGCTGCTCCTAATGCCGGCTCCCGGCAGCAACCTCACTATCTTCACGCGGTATCACCGTAGTACTTGTAATCGCTGCTGAAGTACTCCAAGTGCATCTTCTTATATTGATACTTGGTCAACGCCTCCTCGTTAACCTCTATGCCGAGGCCGGGCTTACTGCTTGGGTGGAGATACCCATCGCTGATATCGAAGTATTCCTTGACTAGGCTACGCCTAACCGTTTGCGCGTCCAACCAATACTCCAATATTAGGGCATTCGGCACTGTTGATAAGGCATTGATGGAGGCAGCCGTGGCTATGGGTCCATTTGGATTATGGGGGGCCACCGCCACGTTATTCACATCTGCCATTGCAGCCACGTGGCTGAACGCCCTTATCCCACCCACGTGGCAAACATCTGGTTGAATTATATCAGCGGCATTGCTGGAGAGCAGGTCCCAGAAGCGACCAACCGAGGTAAGCCTCTCCCCAGTGGCTATGGGCACCCTTGACGCTTGCTTTACTTCCCTCATGGATATTATGTTCTCCTCGGGCACAGGCTCCTCAAGCCAGAATGGGTTGAATTCCTCTATTGCGTGTGCTATATTTATGGCAGTCCTAACGTTGAACCGGCCGTGGGCTTCTATCATTATATCGACGTTATCGCCAACCGCATTCCTCACCGCCTCTATTCTCTTAATGGCTGCTTTGAAATCCTCCGATGATATGGTAGGACCGGCTGCTCCGAATGGGTCGAACTTCAATGCTGTGAAGCCCTGCTTGACCACATCAACGGCCGCCTCGGCGAATTTCTCGGGCTCCTGGGCGCCGGATATGAAGCCATTCGCATACACCCTCAGCCTGTCAATGGATCGCCCGCCCAGCAATTCGTAGACGGGCTTCTTAAGGGACTTACCAACGGCGTCCCACATTGCCTGCTCTATTGCGCTTATTGCGGTGGATAGTATTGGGCCGTGACGCCAGAAGAAGTTCCTGTTAAGGAAGTTGGTTATTTTGTTTATCTCGATTTCCCTGCCTATAAGAAATGGAGCGAAATCATTGACGGCGGCAGCAATCGTCTTCTCGAAGTCACCCATGGTTCCCTCACCATACCCCACCACGCCCTCGTCGGTCTCAAGCCTGACTATTACAAAGTTACGCCACACCGCAGATACCAAGAAGGTATCTATTTTGGTTATCTTCATATTCGCCTGGAAAAGTTATAAAATTATTTATACTTTTCCGAATACGCACAATTAGGTGCCAACTCCAATTAATGCATGACGAATTCCATGTATTCCATGATCATCAACGTCACTGGCAAAATTAATGATTGATCAATGATTGAATTATAACCTTAGTCTCAGTCATCTCCCTCATAGTATCCCTGACGCTCTCCCTTCCAATACCTGACTTCTTATATCCACCGAAGGGCAGGTTATCGAACCTAAGCCTGGTGGTGTCGTTTATGAACACGGACCCGGCCTTTATCTTAGAGGCCAACCTATAGGCCCGTGCAAAATCCCTGGTGAATATGGACGCATCAAGCCCATACTCCACCGAGTTCGCTACCCTAACCGCGTCCTCGTCGTCCTTTATCCTAACCACGGGGAGGACGGGGCCAAATACTTCCTCGCGAAGCACCCTTGCATCACGCGTGGCCTCAATTATGGTGGGAGGATAATAGAAACCCTTGCTGGGCACTTCCTTGTACCTAAATAGTACCTTGCCTCCCTTATCCAATGCATCCTTCACGAATAAATCCATCAATTTCACTGCATCCCTGGATATGAGGGGGCCGAGATCAACGTCTTCCCTTAATGGATCCCCAACGCGTAAGTTAAACGCCATATCGGCTAGCATGCCAACGAACTTATCAAACACCTCATCCCTTACAAGTAACCTCTTAGTTGCGTTGCAGAATTGACCAGCATAGTCGAACCTACCTATTATTGCTGCTTGAGCGGCCCTGCTTAGATCCGCATCTTCGAGGACTATCATTGCATCGCTGCCTCCCAACTCCATTATTACCTTCTTTCCTTGAGCAACCGCCCGCCCAGCTAGGCTTAAGCCGACGGAGCTGGATCCCGTGAAGGTTATTAGGGATACCTTGGGGTTATCCACGAATTCATCTCCTATTTCCTTCGCATCGCCCGTCACCACGTTTATGGCATCCTGCGGAAATCCTGTTTGCTTTATTATGTTAACTATCCTAGTTATGGTAAGCGGGGCATACGAGCTCGGCTTTATTACTACTGAGTTCCCAGCGGCGAGGGCTGGAGCCACCTTGTGCGCCATGCTGTCCGGTGGGAAGTTAAACGGCGTGATCGCTCCCACTAGGCCGACTGGCTCCCTGACCACGAATGCGATCCTATTCTCATTGCCCGGGGGGTAATCGTATAGATCGAGCGGCACGAACTCGCCGCTGAAGACGTGGCTTATCTCTTGGGCGGCTAATTCATAGATGCTGGCCGTCCTCTCTATTATTAACTTGGTGCTTCGTATGGGTCGACCGATCTCGGCCGTGAGCAATCTAGCCAGCTCATCAGATTGATCCCTCAATGCCCTGGCCACTTCCTTGAGAAGCTTGGATCTCTTATATGCAGGAATGGCCATCACTTCGCTGCTCGCGTCATACGTTCTACCTATTATCTCCCTAATGGTCTCGCGGCTCATCATGGGAACCCTAGCTATTATTTCCTCTGTAGCCGGGTTGTAAACAGGTATTTCACTCGTCATGCGTTATTAGATCGGCGGCAATTTATATCGATTTGTATCCCTTCCGATACACAATTTTTACGATAATCAATGCCATACGTCGGAAACTATTTCAGCGACCCATTGTTGAATCGAGATCCAGCGCTAGATATATCATTCTCCTTTTGGTTGATTATTCAGTTATCTTCTCCTTCCTGGGCTTAAGCCTTATGAATAGGAAAACCCCCATCAATATCAACGGAAGTATTGGCAGAACCACGGTGGAACCAACCATTATGCTCATCAAGTAGAGTTCCGTCAAGGATGATAATATCCTAGTTGTGTTTAGGAATATCTGCCTATTGACTAGGTAATAAATCATCTTGTCCCGCTTCATGTAATTCCACGTGAATACATCTATTATTGGATAGATCAATGGCGAGGTCAGCGAGAATGAATATAGGTATATCAACGGCGAGACCCACATAAATGGAATCGAGATGGCCAAGGCCAGAGCCGCCAGCATTGGTAGCCTCACGGGATTCAGCTTCTTCACCAATTTATCCCTTACTATATACACCGATAGCATGGAGACTATGGATAATGAATAATTGATTATGCTGAACGTGGTGTAATCGCCCTGGGCGTACTTATACAATATTATTGAATTTATATTTCCCAGTATATAATTAGCCCCAGCTATAAGGGATAAGGCGATGGTCGATAAACCGTACGATTTATCCACCACGTGCATTTTTATTGCCTTATTCATGTCGAATTTCTCGCTGGTGAAAGGCACGTTCTTAACCACGAAGAGAATTGATGTCAATATTGCAGTAGATGCCATGAAGAGGACCACATATCCATATCCGCGAAGCAGCGAGAGGATCGCTCCATAAATCGCTGGCGAGGCTATTGAAGATATAACTCCCAAATACGCCGATCTGTTGAAGAATTTAAGCTTGTTATCCGTGTTGAAGAATATTATGTCCCAACCAGCCCAGTAGAATCCCTGCGCGATTCCGTAAACCGCCGCCAATTCGTACACGAACTCGAATGCCGACTTGTTCAATATGGCCAGGAGAAGGTAGAATAGTACATATAGGGAGATGCCTATCCTGTAATAAATCATGGACTCCTTTATTCTGCTGGAAATGAAGCCCACCATTAAATAGCCTACCAATATGAAAAATGAATTCAGAACCAAGAATATCAATGAATAGTAGATAGTAGATGAAACGTAGATGAACAACGCTATCAAGGGGGAGGAAATGCTATTCCCAAAGCCAAACAACCACGATGCCAGCAAGAACCTATTATTCATTTCCCATATCTTTGAATCAGTTGGTTAAACCCATTAATAAGCTTTATCTATATTCGTTGAAACAAATAATATGCTTCAAATAGCTCTATCTAGGCTCAAAATATAAATAAATATTTATCATTACAACTCCATGGTAATGGAGTCGCCGCTTCCCAACGTGATGGGTTCATCGAGCAATATGGCTTCATCTTTGCCATAACTAAACTTAACCGGCTTTCCGTTGATTGAAATGGAGGTTACCTTCGCATTAAAGACATTCACGGCATTTATTCTCAACGACCCTAACACGCCGCTAATGGATATGGATCTCCCACTTGATATTAATGATCCCACGAAGCCAGGCGCTAATACTGGTCCTTTCAGGTCCTGGAGCCGCGGCTTGATTAGCACCAATCCAAGCGAACCCACATACCTGAATCCAGCCAATGCATTTGGTATATCCATCGATACTAATGGCCTGAAGTAATGACCATCACACTCTATGTGGTTCCAATAAATGCCGTAGTGAAGATATCTTTCATGGACGTTCCTCAATATTTCCAGGCCCTCCTTAATCATGCCCTCCCACATCATGTGCTCCGCAACCTGTATTTCCACGCCGGTCCATGGAGTATCCATTTGGCTGCTTATCCTGTATGGTATTCCAAGTCCGTTGAAGTACTTCATATCGCCGCTCAACGACGGCCTGGGCTTCCCAGGATAGGTCGCATTCAATAATCCTTCATTCTCCTTGTAATTATACTCATAAATTGCACGGAGCATGGATATCACCTTATCCCTATCTATGCTGTAGCCGATCCCAAGCAATTGATTCAGGTACCACTCGCCGGTCAATCCTGCAGTCATGCATGCCTCATCCCGTAACCCAGTGACGGGGTCACGCCATAGATCGAAGTACTTGCCATTCCAAAGCAGCTTGACCATGTTCGAAACTGCCCTATCGTATATTTCATCTACCGTTTTGCTCAGCGATTCATCTCCAGCCTCGGTCCCAATTTCCCTGATGGCCCGCAATGCTGCCAGCCAAAGATCCGACGTAAACAATGCAATTCCGAAGAGGCTCATCGCGTCGAATGTATTCACGGTGGTGGGGAAGTACATGGGCCCGCTCATCAATTGCCTCAACAAGTCCGCCTCCCGTTGATTGCGTCCAATCATTCCAGCCACTTGAGAGTAACCCTCATATCCCGAGGGCAATGTATGATAGGGAAGCCCCGTTTTGGCATCATCATGCTGCCTAAGCATTGCATTCATTACTATGCCTATGCTGGGCCATATGCTCCTCAGGTAATCGCGATCCCCGGTCCAACGATAGCTGAGCAATGACAACAATATGTATTCCGGCATCAAATCGTTTCTATCATAGGAGTCAATCTCGCTCGAGCCCCTAAATGCGTGAGGAACCCTACCGCTTGGATCTACTCCCTTTTCAGCTATTGATCTAATCACACTCATTAACTTGTCCCGATCATGCTGTATAGATGGATCGCTGCGCAGGGCCTCCCTGTACATATTCATGTTGCTTGGGAACGCCAACGTGAACAGCTCATATTGGGGAGATTCCTCGGGAGTCAATATGTGTCTTGAGAATTCAATCACGATTCGCTTAGCCAAGTCGGGAAACAATAAATTGACCCCAACCGAACCCCACAGCGCCACGTCCAAGGTAGAGATGCCGCAGCAACCGGGTCCTCCCTCCCATATTCCGAAAAAGCCGTTCTTTGTGAACCAAGATGATTTTGCAAACGTGGTTAGCTGGGACATCGCAAGATCTATTATCCATTCATCATAGTTTATATTGTATATATTATCGACGAATTTCCGCACATCCGCATATAGCGAATCATGGTTTGCAGCGACGTAATCCAAAACATCCGATAAGTTACTGAACATGTTCTCATAGTAGTGGCCAACGCGTTGCCCGTGATCTATGTGATTAGGATAGAACCAGGCAATTATTGCCACCAGCGTTTTCTCCTCGCCGGGCTTTAACCTAATTAGCCTTGTAAGCATTGAATATAAATCATAGCCCGTCGCCTCGGCATCAATCGAGCCATTTATCAATCCATCTCCCCTGAAATCCACGAATATGGATCTTAGGCTCAACACCAGGCTTTCCCTATCTTTTCTATCTAGTTCGAAAGAGGCGCCGGAGTCCACGCCATCCACGTAGACCAGCCCCAATTCTCCTCCATGCATTCCATGGCTGGTCGGCAAATTGACCCCATTCATGGCTACTCCAGAGTAACGTGGGCTGGATATCGCCCTATTCCTGGTCATTGTTTGATCATTTATATTATGGGGATTGCGCATAATGCCCATTAAAGACAGTGATAACTCCTTGCTGCCTTTATTCCTGAACCTGAACCTCAATATAATGCTTGGAATAGATGACCTGACAACATCGCCCACCACGAATGGACTGAATGCCTCCATCGACACCTCCAGGCCATATCTATCGAATGACGAATCGTTAAATCGAAGAATCGCCATGGGGGGCCTTCCATCGTAATCTATGGAGTTAACAGGCCTAAGCCAAGGCATGTGATATGGATCCAGTATGGCATGAGGCCCGCATCCTCCATATGTTAAATCCTGGTCATTCTCTATCCAGAAGCCAGTTCTAAGAAGCCGCACTGGGGGGTCCTCTATATCGTCGCCGCCGACCCTTAATGCAAAGGCCAGATCCGCATCCGACACGTAGAACTCGTTCTGTCCATGCATTGTCCACCGCTTGTTATTGAATATAAGCCATTCCCTAAAAGTTCCATCGGGCCACAACTCTATGGAGCCCGTGCCCAATCCTCCCAACACTACCCCGGAGGAGGATTTAGCGCTGGATATTCTCATACTGGGAAAACCCCTATTGCTATTTAAGAATTATACTATTTATTTCATGTAAGTTGATACCTATTGATATATTCCAAAGTAATTTAACCCACAACTTAATGAACGCATATGCTTCCGCTTTACAGGGTGGGAAAGAAGCTGTGGATAGAGGCCCACTTAATGGGCTTAGTGAACCCCATAAACAGGATCTGGCTAGTGATGCCTTTTCAAGAGGATTGTCTAGTTGATGAGCCGCGCGAGGCTGTATTGCCCTACGATGAGGTGAAACGATTGTTCGCCGAGGTGAAACTGGATGAATTGATAAGAAACGAGAAAAACGAGACACGGCTTACTTCGCTGGAGCACATGTACATACCGTTATACAATCCTGGACGATACATGGCCAGAATAGGCGGTCAATTATCCGCGGTAACGAGACTTACCATAATGAAGAAAATACAAGAGGAAGTGCTACGCATGATGCCTAGTCATGTTCCTCCCCTAAAGTGGGTACAGCTATCCATAGTAGGTAATGATGTGATCACGTGCGGCAGCAAAAACCCGAACCTAACATATATATTTAACAATGATGATAAAGCTAGAATGGAAATAAAAAAGCTGATTTTTAAGCGATAAATTAGCCTATTTCACTCACCTACGACGCATCAACAATGCGACCACTGCCGCTATTATCACTATTACAACTATTATTATGACGGCTATCGTAGTAGTGCTGGTGGTGGTTGGAGGCGGCACCGTAGTTGTGGTCGGCACGGTTGTAGTTGCAGTGGTGGTTGCAGTTGTAGTAGCTGTAGTAGTTGCAGTGACGGTAACCGTTGCCGGTGATGTTGTGGTGGTTGGAGGAGGCGTAGTGGTAGTAGTTACAGTAACGGGCTGGACGCTGGTCAACAGGGACCAATATGTTGGGCCGCTTATCTCTATCCCAGGTGACTCTGTCCAGACCCAGCTATTGCTGGGCGGGAAGCTGAAGTACTTCGTGTTGTACCATATCTGGTCATACGGCGTGTCTAAGCTTATGAACCATGGATCGTGATTGGCCTCCCAGCCCCACGTATAGACACAGTCCAGTATCTGGGGAACAGTGACCGCAGATGGAGGGCATATGCCGGGTTGACTGAATAGGAACCTAACGGTTCCGTTAGGCAGGGTGACCGCCCCGTTCCAGTGAGTGACGTTTATTGGATCTCCCTCGAAGTAACCGTTGACGGGGAAGAGGTCCGGTATTATTATGGAGAAGCCGGGTGGGCCGTAATTGTAGCCCAATGCATAATCATGTTCCTCGGTGTGCCATGCGGTTGGGAATTCGCTGGACGGCAATATGTTTATGGAGGTGGATATCCCGAACGAATTCAATTGAGACTCTATGTTCGTAAGCATGGCCATTAATTGAGGATTGGAGGCGGCACCGCTGTTTATCAATATAGTCAACGTAAACGGAGTACCTGATGGCGTGTACCACTGCCCGCTCTTCTCAGTGAAGCCCGCGGATTCAAGCAATTGTGCAGCCTTCGTCGTGTTGTACGTGTAGTAAATCAATGGATACCCCTGTGCCTGCCAATACTCTATCATTCTCTGATAGGAGTGGGGATTAACCGTTGGGTACACTATTGCATTATATGGAGTGGGCGGGCCATATGGTGGACCCGCTATGTCTACTGCCTCGGTGAAGTTTATTGCATATATCAATGCCTGCCTCACCGCGGTATCGTTTATGTATGGCCATAAGAAGTTGAAGTATAGAGTATCGCCCGGCGCGCCCGCGGTTAATGCGAAGTGCATGTTTGGATTCTGCTCCACCTTGGATGCTATGCTTGGTGGCAGGTTGCCGGAATAGAAGGATAACTGTCCAGTCTCGAGCGCCGGGTATAGTTGTGAGGTAGATGAGTATTGATATATCACTACGTAATCCACGTGTATATTATTTGCGTCCCAGTAGTATGGATTCTTAGCAAGTATTATCTCGGATGGAGTTATGTCAAACACGTAAAACGGGCCGTTCTGTGGAGGCGGGAACGTGAATTGAGGTATGTAGCTCTTGAACTTGGCGAACTCGACCTTTATGAATGAGCTGCCATTGCTCTGCTCCTGGCTGGTGCCGTATCCGAAGTTAGCCGCATAGAGTATGTTCCAGTACTTAGTCAAGTTATCTACTAGTGGCTTCCATAATTGATAATTGATGAACATTCCCAATCCTCCATCGCTTGGGTAGTAGTAGGTCATGACGTTATAGTTCAATGACGTGGCATTATTTAGGACGGTTGCGTCCGGCGGAATCCATAGAATGCACGTGTAATTATTGACTATGGTCACATTTCCCAATGCATCGTAGAAGAGAGCTTGAATTATATTTTGAGCATATATGTCATAACAAGTAAAGGGCTGGCCATTACTCCAGCCGCTCTTCCTTAGATTTATGGTTATTTTAGCCCATCCAGCCAATGAGCCGTTTGTTATGTATTGCATGGTCCAATTCTGGGCCAGGTCAGGTATCCATGTTCCACTGCTCGCATTATATAAAGTTAGATATGCATAATTCAAGCCATACTGATGGGACCACGTATTGGCAAATACGTTTGGATTAAATGAGGAATTCCCAGTCAATGGAACTGTGGTTATTATAGCTGTGTATAATGTATTGGATGGAGACATTGGAGGCAATCCATTTGCTTGAGCCATCGCTAATTGAGCCAGAAGCATCAACCCCATAGCTATTATTGCCGCGGCGATTATAGAGGCACGCATTTCATTGCCATTTATGTGAATACTTTTGTGGATGCGCATCGGAATAGATTACAGAAGGGCTATTTAAGTTTTTATATAAATATTCCATAAGAAGATAATATATAGGTTTATTCACTAATGGATGGTCATAATATCTTTGGTGCTGCGTTTATCAACTTCACCGTGTACTCCGATCTGGGATGCTGTATAACGTCGTCTATAGGCCCATCCTCCACTATGTTTCCTCTATACATAACTACGACTCGCCCTGAGCCTACCTTGAGCAGAAATAGACGGGCAAGCGCCATATCGTGGGTAATGAATGCAACGCTAACATTTAGTTGCCTTACTAACCTCGTCAAAACATTTATTATCATTAATCTCAACGTGGAGTCAATCATGGTAGCCGGTTCATCTGCAACTATTAGAAGTGGGTCGGGGGCTAATGCCCTCGCTATGGAAACTCTCTGGCGCTGACCCCCGCTCAGCTGATGGGGGTATTTGTTCAAGTATTCACTGGGTGGAGTCAGTCCAACCATGTTGAGCAATTGATTCGCCTTTTCTATCTTGGCATCGTTGAACCACCTTCGTATGGGCGACATCAATTGATCCTTTATGGTAAGCGATGGATCCAGCGAGGAATACGGATCCTGTGGAACCCATTGAACGCTTCTCCTGAACTCCCAATACCTATGCTTTATTCTATACACATCTGTTCCCTTGAATAAAACCCTGCCGGTGGTCGGTCTCTGAAGCCCTAATATAACCCTTCCAAGCGTTGTCTTCCCGGCGCCGCTCTCCCCAACTATTGCTACGGCCTCCCCCTGCCGTATTTCCAGGTTAACGGAATCCAGCGCCTTTATTATCCTGCTCCCGAATAATCCCTTTCGTTCGGAGAAATAAACGCCAACGTTTTCCAGCTTAATTAGTTCGCTCATACAAGTGACACCTCACCGAGGTATTATTTACCATCACGTAGTTTGGAACCTCGTATTTGCACCTGTCCATGCGATGAGGACAGCGAGGCCAGAAACTACACCCAGTTATGTTCTCCCCTATCTGAGCTATTTCATGTAATTCCACTATATCGCTGAGCTTCGTATTCATGGTTGGCGTCGACGATATCAACGACATCGTATATGGATGTTTTGGTTCATGAATCACATCGGTCATCGGCCCATATTCAACTATATTTCCATCATACATAACTGCTATTTTATTTGCTACTCTTGGCACCACCGTTATGTCATGGGTTATAAATAACACAGTCAATCCTAGCTTCCTATTGAGCTCCTTTATAGTATCCAATATGCTGGACTGAGTGACCACATCCAATGCGGAGGTTGGCTCGTCCATAATCACTATCTCCGGGTCCAACAAGATCGCCAACGCTATCATTATCCTTTGCTTCATTCCCCCACTCAGTTGATGGGGGTAGAGCCTTAACGTTCTATGCGGATCCAACCGCATGAGCGATAATAATTCCTCCGCCTTCTTGATAACCTCGCCCTTATCTGCTATGCCGTGGGCCTTAGCGGTATCTATGAAGTGATCCGCTATCCTCATCGTGGGATTCAATACGTTCTGGCTGGCCTGTGGTACCATGGATAGCTTCACCCACCTATACCTCTTGTTGAATTCCGAGAGGGGCATTTTCATTATATCGTCGTCCATTATTATGGATCCCTTAACAATGGATGGGGGCTTTATCATCCTCATCATGGCCATTGCAAGCGTGGTTTTGCCCGACCCGCTTTCCCCCACTATTCCGATTACATCTCCCTTGCTCACGCTGAGCGTTACTCCCTTTAATGCTTTGACCTTTATATTATTGGGCATTACATACTCCACTTCTAGATCTTTCACATCCATAATTGACATAATCTTAGCTCCTATAAGCAATGATTTGTATTAATAAGCCTTACTCAATATAACTAACGAACTATGATCTACGTGCATCCATTATTATATATATTATAAATACAGATAACATAGCTATGACCAATAGATCCATATAGAGGGAAGAACTATTTCCTATGTCAAATGGAAGGACCAATAACGCTAGCACTAAGAAAATGACCGATAAAGTATAGGCAACCCTAGATATTGATGGACTTATCCTGACGCGAAGCAACGTGGATCACACCTTTCTCAGCCTTGGATTAACCACCTCATCTATTCCATATGCTAACTCTATCAGTCCTACCATAAATAACGTAACGAATAGCGTCGGAAATATGAAGTACCATATCGCATTGGTCCCATACGCCGCACCAAGGGATAGCGCATTGCTTATCATGAATCCCCAATTATTGGATGTATATGGCATTAATCCAAGATAGAATAATCCAACCGTGGCATATATCGCACCCTCCACATTTAATATTAGATTGATCCATACAAACGGTATCAGCTGGGGCATCACTTCCTTGAACATTATGTAGCTCCAACCCAAGCCAAGGACCTTAGACACCTCTATGTACGGCAATTGCTTTATTGAGAGGACTTGGGATCTGACCGCCCTAGCCAATCCAGTCCAACCCGTTATGCTGAGGACCCCCGCCAGGACGAGTGGATTTGTAGTCTTTATCATTGTGGCTATCATTATCACCAACAAGAGACTGGGAAGCGTTAGCAAAGTATCGTTTATCCACATTATTATGTTATCAGCTATTCCCCCAATATAACCTGATACCAATCCAACTATCAATCCTATCACCGTGGTGTAGATGCCCGCCAAGAAGCTGGTCTCCAATATAAATGGAGCGCCCCCTATTATATCGGCCAACGTGCTTTGCCCCACGTAATCGGTTCCAAACCAGTAAGCCGGAGGCCAAAGCCTGGGAGGCCTGAGCACGTTGATGGGAGACTCCCTAAGCGTTATCAACGGAAGCACAAACTGAATCACTGTAGCGAGCAGTATGTAAAAAATGGTAACCCATAATCCAAACGCGGCGGATTTATTCTTGGTGAAGGACTTATATGCATCTATCAACGATTTAATTCTATTCCTAGTCCCAAGTCGCACCTCCATTCAATGCCTCACCCTGGGATCAAGCAGTGAATACGTTAAGTCAGCAATTATCATCCCAATAACTATCGCAAATACTATTATTATTAGTATGCCCATTGCCAATGGCCAATCATTATTCGACAAAGCCGTGGTGTAAAGCTCCCCAATGCCTGGATACGAGAACGTGGTCTCTACAAACACGGTGCCTCCAAAAGAAAAACCGAGCGCTATAATAATGGATGTATATAATGGCAGGAGCGAATTGCGTCCAACATAATTATGCGCTATCCAACCGCTGGGCAATCCCCTCATTTCTGCATATGAGACATAGTCCTCGCCCAATTGAGATATGGTGTTTCCCCGCATAGATAATGCCCAATGCCCAAATGTCGCAAACGTTAACGTGAAAATGGGCAGGAATGCATGATATAACACGCTCGCTATGAATGGCAGGTTAAACCCGATCACAACGCCGGCGGAGTAAGCTCCGGCCACTGGGAACCAATGCAGGTAAAAGCCCAAGAACAGCAAGAAAATGGCAGCATACACATATATCGGTATTGATCGTTTGACCGTGATGAATTGAGTCACTATTTGATCAATGGGCTTACCCCTATTATACGCCATGAGTTGTCCTAGATATATACCTATCAAAAAGCTCAATATGTTTGCCGTAACCACGATGAAGAGGGTCCACGGGAGTCTCTCCGCTATCAGCTTGGTGACTGGCTCGGAATAGAGAATCGATATCCCCATGTTTCCGTGGAACATATTATCAATATACATGAATACCTCTATCAATGGATTGCCATGAGGCATTATCGAGTTAACATACATTAGTAACTCCTTATACTCCTGCGTGG
This sequence comes from Thermocladium modestius, assembly GCF_055398215.1. Taxonomy (NCBI): domain Archaea; kingdom Thermoproteati; phylum Thermoproteota; class Thermoprotei; order Thermoproteales; family Thermoproteaceae; genus Thermocladium; species Thermocladium modestius. The sequence continues at coordinate 1,784,784 of NZ_AP043731.1, forward strand.
ATAGGGACGACGGTATCACCGTGGACGCAGCCCTGCTTCCACCTATTCCAACCCCAGATGTCGGCATCAATCCAAACGATTGCATTATGTAATTGACGGGAGATAGGGGGGATAATTCGAAAAGCAAGTAACTTATCACCAATGCAAAGAGTATTGTTGATATTGCTATTCCTATTCTTCTGGCCAAATATGGAACCTTCATGTAATATTTAATTTCATTGAAATATAAAAATCTTGTCCTATTTATATAATGCTAAAATTGAACTCCAAATTACATTACTAACAATGAATATTGATCTAAAAAGCCAATGGGCAGGATTTCTTCCCAAATACTCCTGACTTGTGCATCCTTAAGATAACTATTCCACAATTTAGACCCATTTCCAGCTCTAAGAAGATGAGGTCCATTGACGATATCAAGCCGTTTAGCTACTTCATAGGGCATGCTAAAAATATAATTGCAGATATTTATTCTACGACATGGGAAATTTATAATATCATTTAAAAACCAAATATACGTAGGGCCTTCATGCGTGACGTAAATGAATTAAGCAGTAGGCTGGCATTCATATTCGCCAATTCCTTGTCAAGCATTAAATACCTTAAATGGAATGAATCAAGCCAGGCTAATACATACACTATATCAATCACATCCGGCGATCAAGATGAACTGGCCGTCATTGGGTATTCGGGATCTGCATTGGTAAGGCTAAATGGACGGCCGTACTTTGCACTGGATGGATACCATAATGAAATACCATTGCCGCCGGGCAACAACGAGATAACGGCCGAGTTTCAACCATATCAAGCATTCGGCGAGCGCGTGAAAATAGACCCAGGAACCCCAGTGTTGATTCATGTTAATAGGACGGCCCGTGAGCTGTGGAGCTACGGAAACGTACTACTGGAGCTGGCCAACGGCGTGGATGATGCGTATATAAAGGAGAGAATCCTAAACTTACTGGGCAATGCCCTCAGCATAAGTAGATTCCAAGGCATTACTCGGGATCAATTATTGGTGGCAGCGGGCCTCAACAAGAAATTCCCCCAGCACTTAACCAGCTTCATAGATGGGTACGACCTACAGACCAAGATAGATGAAGGAAGGTTCGAGGAGGCGCTAAATTACTTGAGGAATGGACTCAAGTCGCTGCGAGAGGAAATAGGCAAGCGGGGACAGGTTGTGGGCGTGGGGCATGCCCACATAGATGCTGCATGGCTTTGGAGCTTCGACGAGACGAAGCGGAAAATAGCTAGGACGTTCTCCACCGTAGTGAAGTTGATGAAGGAGCACGACTTTCACTTCATACAGAGCTCCGCCATGTATTATAAGTGGTTACACGACTATTATCCAGCTCTCTTCAATGAGGTGAAGAGACTGGTGGAGGAGGGCAGGTGGGAATTAGGAGCTGGATGGATCGAGTTCGATGCTAACATAACCTCTGGGGAGTCAATTGTCCGCCAGCTATTGTACTCCCAGCGGTACTTCCTGGAAACATTCGGAAAAATCGCCGAAGTGCTGTGGTTGCCCGACACGTTCGGTTTCTCGGCTCAATTGCCTCAATTGATGAGGCTTGCCGGAATTAAATTATTCGCGACCCATAAGGTGTTTTGGAACGACACGAATAAGTTCCCGTACTCCCTGTTTGAGTGGGTCGGCATAGATGGATCGTCGATACCATCCATAGCGTTCGGAAATGGAGGGGGAGGATACGGCTCCACGTTCAACGTCAATGAATTGCTGCAGCAATGGAGGGAGTGGAGGGACAAGGATAAACCAATGCTCTACGCCTTCGGGTACGGGGATGGAGGGGGAGGACCGACTGATGAGATGCTTATCAGGGCCAAGGCAGTCGACGAAGCCCCGCTCCTGCCGCGGGTCAGCCTGGGCGGGATCACTGAAGCCATTAAGCATGCAAGCCCAGTCAATAGGTGGAGAGGAGAGCTGTACTTGGAGAATCACAGGGGGGTCTATACGTCCCACTCCAAGATGAAGTACCTACACCGCAGGGCCGAGTTTTCCTTGAGGGATGCGGAGATTTGGTCGACGTTGGCCGAGTCCTATGATGGGGAAACGATAAAGAGTCTGTGGATGACAATCATGAAGAACGAGTTCCACGATGTGCTGCCGGGCTCCGCCATAAACGATGTATATAGGGAGGTGTATCCGGAGATCGAGAAGGTGATAAAGGACGCGGAGGCCATGGCTAGGAGCGCCATTATGAAAATAGCGGGCGATGGGGCCGGCTGCATTGCATTTAATTCGCTTTCATGGGATAGGGAGGACTATGCCGTGGTCGAGGAGGAGCTGCCCGGCTCGCAGAAGGTGATGGAGGGTTACCTGGTTAGGTTGAGGGCGCCGTCCATGGGATATGCCGAGTGCGTGCCCCTCGATCCAGGCGGGGGAGTCGCTGCGCATAGGATGGGGGATCGCTTTGTGCTGGAAAACAGGTATCTGAGGGCAGTGATAAATGATAAAGGCATGCTTGAGTCGTTGTTCGATAAGGAGAACGGCGTGGAGTCGCTTCGGAACGCCAGTAATAGAATAATTGCATACGAGAACATACCTGGATGGGCCGATGCTTGGAACATAGAGCCATCATTTGAGGAGACCTACATGGAAATACATGGAAGCAATGGAGGGATAAGCGAGGATGGCCCGCTTAGGGCTTGCGTTGATTTTGATATGAATTTTGGAAACTCCGTAATGAAGCAATCAATCTGCATGTACGCCGGCAAGCGAAGGATTGACTTTAAGACAACGCTTAGGCTGGTGGACAGGGAGCTATTGCTTAAGTCGTGGTTCGACTTCAACCTAAACACGGATGCCGCGACGTTCGAGATACCGTATGGTGTGTTGCGGAGGGAAACCACGACTAACACCACGTGGAATAGGGCCATGTTTGAGGTGCCCATGCAGAAGTGGCTGGATGTTTCTCAGGACGATTATGGAGTTGCCGTGCTAAATGATAGTAAGTACGGCGCGACGGTCAGGGAGTCCAAGGTAGGTTTATCGCTGGCGAAGTCACCCCTGTACCCAGACCCATTGACTGACATGGAGTATAATACCTTCACGTACTCCATCTACCCCCACCCAGGCGATTGGTTTAGCTCGGGAGTATTCAGGGCGGCATACGAATTGAATTCCCCCCTCAAAATAATCAAGGGAAGAGCTGGGAGGAGGTCGTTCGTGGAAGTGAGCAATAGCGAATTAATAGTGGAGTCCATTAAGGCATCAGAGGAGGGGGGCAATGTCGTGGTCAGGCTATATAATGTGAGGAATAGCAGGGGAAGGGGGTGGGTGAAGCTGTGGTTCAATCCCCGCTCCGCTAGGGCCGTTGATATATTGGAAATGAATGATGTCGGGAAACCCATCGATATATCAGGCGATAAGGTAGTGTTCGATTATGGACCTCATGAAATAATCACTCTATTATTGAATTGAACTGTTAACCAAGTCCTCGACGCGGATGGGTTCTCCGCTCTTCACATAATGCCTCCTAAGTTTGAGGTGGCTATCTATTACCAATAGTGAACCGCTTGCCTTCGAGGTCAGGCAATAATTGCCACAGTCATGTACAGTCAACGGATAGGGGGGCAATAGATAGCCGTCAATTCCCACTACGGCAGCTCCATTTCTCATCTTGGGGAGCACTATTATCTCAGCATCCAGGTTTTTCAACTTAATGTTAAATTTACCGTTATCTGCAACCCCGTACTTCCCGCCGAACACTGTATAGTAAATAATTCCGCCATTGCTGGGCATGCCCATGCTGGATAGATCTATCTCGTCCTCTATTTCAATTCCATTTTTATTCAAATTCATCACCGCCATCACGGGAACACCATTAACAGTAGATGAGACCTTAAGCAGCACCTCCTCATTATATGGATCCTTGAATAGAACATCCCTTGTTGGAAGGGCCGGCTCATCCACTCTGACCACCTCTCCGCTCGGCATAACCATCATGCTCAACAATTCAATACTCGATCTATTTGGATCCCTATCCGTTATATATATTGGGCCGCCGCTGAATACCCTGGCCACCGCGCTTATCTTTGCCCATGGATCATACGTCACCCACATATCGAAATCGGGGTAACCCACCTTGCTATATACAATTGAATTGTAAAAGCTCCAGATTATATGTAACCTAGCATCACCAATCCACATTGGAACATAATCCTGAGACACCCTGAGGGAATTGCTGACCAAATAATTGCTATAATTCTCAGGCAACATAGACATGCAGTTAAGTATGTCCATTCCATGCATGGCAGACGCCACTTGAAGCCCCAGCTCTACATTTCTAGCGGCATCTCCAATGCTGGATATATCCCTATACGTGTTGCGCAGACTGCATTGATTGTCTACCTTAATGAACTCAAACCCACTCGCCTTAATACGGCCTATGAATTTTTGAAATAACTCCAGCGATTCCTCCAGCTTTGGACTTGGAACCCAGTGCCCATCGCTTGACTTCACCGCAGGAGCGCCTAATTCCTTCAGGAAACCATCCGTGAGGCCCCTCCAATACATATTTATCGTGAACCATAGGCCCACACGCTTCACACCGATTGATTTCAACTCACTGATCAACTGACCAAAGCCGTGTGGAAATTTATCTGGATGCGGGTCAATCTTGTCCATTTCGCCATTAACTAAGAATTGCCACCCATCATCTATTAGCACCCATGAGATGGGAACCCCTCGTCTTATCAAGTCGCCCACAATTGTGGTTACCCTTTCATGGCTTAGATCCACTCCCAGCAATGCATTCCATGAACACCATCCAAGCCCTTCCATGAAGGAAGGAACTGCCTTCTTTTTTCTATGCTTCGATGGAGTCACTTCAAATAATGAATCAACTACCTTATTTATTGCATCGTATGGATCGCTCTGATCCATTGATGACAAGAGAAAAACTCCGTTAACATGATTACCTTTCCTCCCCGTGTAGAGCTGCACAGCGGGACCCCCGAATATAGAGCTGGCTATATTGCCATTTGATAACGCAAGCAACGATGAGTATTTGCCGTTCTTTCTCACCAATAGGAACAGAGTGTATGGATATATATCCATTGGCGACCTCAATATAACTGGGTAACTCCAGCAATCAATGCTGCCCGAATCGGTGGATTTAGGGGCTGGGTATTCAGGCTCGCTTGGGGGTTGCGGGGTTGTTGGTTTTCTATCTATATATAAATTATTATAATAGCCGTAGGGCTTTCCAAGCAGACTAGTTACTTGCCCAGACGATGTTAGGGATAAGGCATCATCCATTTCCACGCCGCTTATTTCCAACAATAATGGCGTTGAGCTCAGCATTACATTTCCAACTGTGGATGCATTAATCTCAAAGGCATATGCTTCTCCTAATTCCCTTCTAATTATTCTGCCTTGAATGCATGAATTAATTGACCCATCGCTTGATACGTCGGCGGAGCAGATTGACCCATCGTCAAAAAACACCCTTGCCTTCGCTATTCTCAGATCCATCTAGGATCGCCGCTACATGAGATTAATAAAGCTATCATATATAAGCTGCGGTTTATATATTGATCAATATAGTTGATATATAATATTACGCCGAATATACGGAGCAAAGTATTTCCGGCAGGCCAATGGATTGCAAGCGATGAATTACATTGGAATAGATATAGGGGCCACCAACATCAGAATAGGCATCATTGATGAGAATCAAGAACTGATCGCCAAGCAAAAGCTCTTCAAGCCACAAATACGAAATGAATACGATGTTGCAAATATAATTCTGGACTCAATTAATAAAATAGACGCCGGCAATTTGGGGGGAGTAGGCATAGGAGCGGCTGGCTTGTTGGACCTAGAGAGCGGCGATGTTTCGTTCTCATCGAACATGCCCATTCATAGAATAAAGCTGGCAGAGCCCTTGATAAGGAGCCTTCATCTACCGGTTGTTGTATTAAACGATGCATCGGCAGCCGCATACGGCGAATATCTAGCTAGGAAGGATGACGTGCAAGACCTTGCCTATATAAGCATAGGCACAGGAATAGGCGCTGGAATAATAATAGACGGCGACATATTGATGGGACGGAATGGTAATGCACATGAGGCGGGATGCATTATAGTAGACTTTAATTCAAAGGCAAGGTGTAGCTGCGGCGGATTGGGTCATTGGGAAGCATTTGCATCGGGAACCAATATGCCCAAGATATTCAGGGAGTACGTATCGTCTCGGAAAGCTGATCAATCAGCCAATCGATTGCTCATCTCAATGGATGAATCCAAGATAAGTGCCGAGGATATATTCGGTTTGGCCGCCAATGGCGACGCAATTGCCAGTGATTTCATAGATTATATAATGAAGATTAATACAGCGGGACTGGCATCCATAATAAATCTATTCGATCCTCAATTGATCGTGCTGGGGGGCTCCGTTGCTCTGAATAATAGGGACGCATTCATTAGGGGCATAAACAAATACATCAATTCATTTGTTACAGTGCATGAATATCGCATAGATTTTGCTAAGTATGGCGATGACGCGGGAATTATAGGAGCCGCCGCCGCAATTCGATCGCCAAGTCCAAGGCTTTCCAAATTAATCAATAAATACATGGAAAAGTATGGTTGATTCCAGGCTCACGCCGTCACTACTTTGGCTAAGTTCCTTGGATTATCCACGTCGATGTCCCGTGCAACGCCCAATCTATACGCTATTAGTTGTATTACGGGCGAGTAAATTATGGGTATCAATAGCTTATTCACGTTTTGCTTTACCAATATTAAATGATCGCTCGTCCCTCTAACCTTGTTTGACTGGGAAATAGTTATCACGTACCCACCGCGATGCCACACCTCGCTGAGCACGGGGCCCATATCCTCATCCACCTCGCCCCCCGGCATTATGGCAAGAACGGGGAACTTGCCCGATATCAGAGTCATAGGTCCATGCTTGAACTCCCTGAAGCTCATGGATTCAGAGTGTATTTGAGCTGCTTCCTTGAATTTTAGCGCAGCCTCCATGGCAAGCGGCAATCCTATTGGTCCTCCTGATATTACGTACATGTCGGAGAAACCGGCCACATCCTTCGCTATATTCTTTATCTTATCTACATTATCATTTAGCTGAGTTGAGATGATCTCGCTGGCTTTCTTCAATTCTGATCTGGCCCAATCCAATTCCTCCCTCGACATTGCTGCCATCTGAAGAAGCACAGCCAATGATGCAGTGAATGACTTGGTGGCCGGCACGGCTATCTCTGGGCCAGCGCCTATTGGAAGGTATACGTTTGATTCCCTCATCAATGTCGATCCCAGCCTATTAACTATGCCAAGTATCACCGCGCCCCTTCTCTTGGCTGCCCTGATGGATCGTATTATGTCCGCGGATTCCCCGGACTGACTTATGGCTATTATCAAGGTCCCTGGTTCCACGTCGTTTATTTCCTCGTAGAGGAACTCGCCCGCGGGGACGCTCTCCGAATGAAGCCTAGCCAATGTACTTAAGTAATACTTACCTATGAGGGCTGAGTGATAGGACGTGCCTGACCCCAACAGCATTATATTGTGGGCCTTGCTGATCAATAACCAAGCATCGTTCAAATACTCCTCCTGCAATGCATTCACTGCCCTGGCCAGCGACTCCGGTATATCGTATATCTCCTTCAACATGAAGTGCCTGAATGATCCTTTATTGAGCTCCGTGTTAGTGATGATTGCCTTATGCGGCTTTAGTTCGACCTTGCTTAAATTGGAGGCATTCACGAATTGCAGTTCATCCATGCCTAGCACCGCTATTTGGCCAGTGGATAGGGAATACAGTTGCAATTGATCCATTGGTAGCGCTTGTTCCTCTGATGAAATGAATTTCTCAGTGTCGTTGATGGCTATTATGAGTGGGTTTCCCATGCTTAATGCGTATATTTTCTTTTCAGTTCTATTTATTAACGAAATAGTGTAATAACCCGATATTGATTGTAATGACTGTAATGCGCCTATCATGTCCTTACCAGCGTTCAATTCGTTCTCTATTAAGTGAACAATCAACTCCGCGTCCGTCCTCGATGAAAAGCTGTGGGTATCCTCAAGCTCTTTTCTAAGCTCGTAATAATTGGAGATTACGCCATCCATCACCAATGCCAAATTACCCGTGCAATCTATGAAGGGATGGGTGTTCTCGTAAACGGGCCTTCCATGTGTGGCCGACCTAACGTGACCCAGACCTATGTAGCCTGGCATATCATCTATGCTTGACTTATCCATTAATTGATCGACGCGAACTGCGTCTTTCCTAACTATGAATTCATTATTATCCAGCGTAACTATCCCAGTTCCATCAATTCCCCTATGAACCAACCTCTCCAGTCCAGCCCTTATTATCGGTGCAACAGGCCTAGTGCTCGAAATGAGGCCAAAGATCCCGCCCATTGGCCTATTCTCCTCTTTCTTCTTAAAATACTTGCGCAAAATACTTGATGTAATAATCTATTTACTTTTTAGACATGTAATTAAAAATGATCCTTAATGGCACGTGAATGACTATTGCTGCATCGAGATCTATTTATATAAATGTTTTTAATACTTGGATAAAAAGGGTCAATTAATGAAAAAACAAGTAGGCCTTATAGCTCAACCATGGCGCAAAGATAAAATAGATGAGTTCAAGCACATATTAAAGGAGGCAAGCGAGTTGGGCTTCACTGAGCTTTGGTCCGGAATAGATAAGGACTCCGTGAATGAGGTTAAGGCATTGGCGGCCACCGCCAATGAGCTTGGATATTACTATTTCGTGGACATAAACCCGGTAGTCCTGAGAAACCTGGACGCAAGCCCGACTGATCTATCTATCTTCAAGAAAATCGGGGTACAAGGCGTGCGGGCAGATTATGGCTTCAACCTGGAGCAATTGGCAGCCATGGCTAATAACGACTTGGGGTTGAAGGTTGAGCTGAACGCAAGCGTTTTTCCAATAGATGACTTGGATGACTTGCTTAAGATGATCAAAAACACAGAAAATCTATTGGCAAGCCATGATTTTTATCCATGGCAGCACACTGGGATAGCCCTCGACGATGCGATTAAGAAATCCAAGGCATTTCATGATAGAGGCATGCCCGTTGCTATTTTCGTATCCGTCAAGAACGGCGAGAGGACCACGGTGGAACATCTAAGATACTTGGATATAGGGGTATCAGCGAACATAATTTTCAATACGCGGGTAATAGATAGGGTTTTGATCGGGGACCCATTGCCTCCGCTGGATGATATGAAGAAAGTGGCCGAGGCCAAGAAGCACACCAAGATAAGGGTAAAGGCTTATCCTGGATTAACCGAGGAGGAGGCGAAGGTATTTAATAGGGATTTCCATGATGTTAGAGTCAAGGAGACTACGGTCGGGTTAACGGCCGGAGGCTCAAACAACATCACGCCCAGGAACATTGTAAGGCGTGTAAGGGGATCGGTTACCGTGATAAACAAAAACCCGGATTACATACAAGTATGGGTATTCAAAGATGATGCCCCGCCTGATCAGCGGTTCAACGTAATAGGCGAGGTGGTGGAGGAGGACATGGAAATTGTGGATAGAATAGCTGAGAGGACCAGGGGCACCTTTGCATCACTCAATAGAGAGGACCTGCCGCCGGTCGTATTTGAATTGATTAATTGAATTGATCAAGCGAATAACAATACTATTTTTATTTGGCTTTTTATGCATTCATATAATTCCTTGCGAGATCTCGGTTGGATCTTGTCTCCTCATTATGAGGCGACCGCCGTCGATTACTATGATATTGCCGGTCATGAATGTATTATCATCTGACGATAGAAATGCCAGTAATTTGGCTACCTCTATTGCTCTACCCATTCTGCCCAACGCCGTGGCCGCTCGTCTATCTAAGTCCTGGGGCGGCTCGCCCTCAGTATATATGGGGCCCGGCAACACTGTGATGACTTGAATGCCGTATCTGCCCAAGTCCACCGCCATGCTCTTAGTCATTGATATTAATCCACCTTTAACTGTTGCATAGGGAAAGGAGGACTCTAGGGGCATTATTGCCTGGATCGCGCTTATGTTTATTATTTTGCCCCTAGTCCCCCTCCTTATCATGCTCTTGGCCGCTGCCTTTGATAACAAGAATGGCGCCGTGAGGTTCAGGGCTATCATGTAATTCCACTCGTCTAGTTCCGTATCTATCACGCTGAACCTGGAATTCCTGGACGCGTTATTTATCAATACATCGACATCCATTTTCTCTATATCGGTTGATATTTTTTGTACCTGGTTTGAATCGGCTAGATCGACGTGCATGAAATCAATGCCGTATCTCCGGGTGAGACCTATTGCAGCCGCATCATCCTTGTCCAATATTAAGACCTTTGCGCCCATTGATGAGAATAACTTGGCGGTCTCCGCTCCTATTCCATTAGCTCCACCGGTTATCACGATTTGCTTGCCATTAATTCCCATAAGACGGACTAAGTAGAATAGCTAATTAATATTTGCCCAGTAAAATATCCCGCCCTAGTGGGGTCTCTGGCTGATTGATGAATTTTAATGAATTGCCCTCACCATAGATAAGAACTATCATGTATTCTTTGTATAAAAGATAAAGCGATTATATGATCATTTCGTTTTATTAACTAAGTTCAAGGCATGCATCACTAAATAAATCGACGCGCTTCCTATATAGTAGGGCAGGCCGAAATGAGAACCGTTAAATGCATCTATCTTGGATGGTTGATTCCATGGATACCTCTCGGATATCGTCTGCCACTCCTTCTTGGCCACGCTCAAGCCCTCATCAACCAAGCCCTCCAATATCATGTGGGCCGCCACTGCAAAGGATACCCGTGGCCAGCATGATTTCATTTGATCCGTGGTCATATCAATGGTTCCATCAGGGTTAACGGAGTTGACTAGACAATACTTAGATGCATTGCCGTTTAGTTCGTAGATGCTTCTCAATGCCATCCTTATCCTTGATTTATCCACAACATTATCGAGCCCCAGTAAATCGCACCAAAGCTCCCCTATTAGTTGGGATGTCAAGCAAGTATCCCGTCGTTCCTTGTCGCTCTTCCATGAGATGAAGTACCGACCATTCCATAATGACTCAAGGGTTGACCTGGTCTTCTCCAAGCGCCTCTCATACATGCTTGCATCAATGCCAAGCCTGCGCGATGAATCGATGAATGCTCTCAATGCGCATGCAAAGAGCGATCCTATATATGATGATGCGCCATACATATATGTACCGTCATATGAGTTATCGAACCCGCCCCGCGAGTCCGGTATGCCGTCTCCATCCTCATCCTTGCTCAACAACCAATCTATTACCATTTTCATCTTTTGGTAATTCCGCCTAAGCAGGTCCACATCATCGGTATACCTATAGTCCCTGTAAATCATGAGAATCCATGTAGGTCCTAGATCATTCCATGAGTATGGGTATGATGCGCCATAAATGGGGTCCTCAATGCTTTCCTCCCCTATATCGTGGGGAATCTCTCCTTTGTTAAGAAATAATGAGAAGTATTCGTCCATTTTCTTGGTTAATTCAGGGAAGTACTCCAGCAATGGGAATGAAATGGAGTCCCAAGTCATTGAGCCGATGGTATTCATCAACAACGATATCTCGGGGTCCTCATATATGGCGAGCCTGCCATCCTTGGTGAGCCAACTACTCGTCAATACGTAGAGGCTGTTCCTATACGCATCGTTCAACCAATTCCCATTATCGGGTAACTCCACGTGCGGTTTCTCCGAGTCAACGTATTCGGCGACATCTATTGCATCGCTGAACCAATTCTCGTAGTAGTGGCCATATGGATAATGATGCGGCCTTCCGTTGAAGAACCATGTTAAATAGAACGATTCTTCCCCATCTATCTCTTTCCAAACGATTCCCCCCAACTCCTCCCTAGCGAACTGCTTTATGTGATACTCGTATTCCCCCCCATCCTCTATGCTGGATCCATCAAATACCGATGCATCCTCTACCATGCTTTCCTCCGCTCTATCTGGGACCCAATATTCATAGTCTATTTTACTTTTGCAACCGCTGCAACCAATGAAGATCTCTCCATATCTGGGATCGGATTGAGAGGCCCGTAGGTTAGTCATTAAAACCCCATTAACCCGCCCCTCCACTCTATAATTAGTGCGTCCCCACCTCCTGGTCCCAACTATATTGGGAAACGATAAAGCGATCACACCCCTACCCCTTATATCAAATATTATGGCCGGCAACGATGAATTCTTCAAGTCCCTTGGCACGAATGGAGAATAAATCCTAACCTCGAAATTAGGACTGGTGATCTTATAGCGGGCTTCCGGGAACAATGCATCTGCCATTATCGAGCCGGGGGTTTTATTCCTAGTCTTTATCTTATAATCCCTGGCAGGGTTACCTTGTAGAAACGTATTCGTTGCCAGGTCCACTAAGTGAAAACCCCTTATATGCCTTAATGGATTGGACCAATTATTCATTATTGTTATGTTATCTATAGTTAGGTCCGAGAAGAAATCTATCTTACCTGAACCCAAAGAGCCTATTGGCACCCCTTGATTCTTCGGAAATATCACTCCATCCTCACCTCATTAACCACGCCGTTTATATCTATTATTATAGCATCCCCGCTACTGGCGAAGCCCGTTTCCTTCCCATCTACATACACGCGTTCCGCAGAACCAATGAAAGTTATTTTCCCTACTTTGTATGGCTTGGAGAAAAACAACCCATTGGGATCACTTTTTATTATGGCATCCTTGTGCCTCACCTCCCCGCTTCCATTAATTATGAAGTCGCCGCCGGAGAGGGGCACTATGGAGTTGGACCTTATGTATATGGGCAAGTCATTGCTCGATTCCACTGTTCCCGACACGACCTTATTTGTCCAGTAATCCACCCACTTCTCATTCCCAGGCAGAAACACCAATCTCCTATTTTCCTGCGGATAAACTATCGGCGCGAAGAGCACGTGTTTTCCAACCATATATTCATCCTCTATCCTATATGTATCCTCATCGCTCGGAAATTCATAGAAGAGCGGCCTAATAATCGGGTGGCCCAATTCATGTGCCTCAACCGCAGTATCGTATAGGTAAGGCATGAATTTATACCTCAAATTAATGGCTTCCCTCACCTTGTCCTTGTAGTACCTAGGCAGGTATATTGGCTCCGTATCTATGCCGTCAGTCGCCTTGTGGGTCCTATAGAGCGGAAAGAAAAGCGCTGCCTGGTAATACCTCATCAATAGCTCCATGGAGTTATCGATGAAGGGCCTACCCCTCCCCTGGAACCCGCCTATATCAATGCCGACTAGTGGAACCCCTGAAATCGATAACCCCAACACCAATTGCAACTGAAGCCTTAATTGATCCCATGAAGGCGTACCGTCAGCGGTCCACACGAAGGCGTACCGCTGTATCCCAGCGTATCCGGATCTACTTAATATGAATGGCTCCACGTTCGCTTTCCTCAAGCCCTCAAACGTGGCCATTGCTTGATAAAAGGGGTATGCATTCCTAACCAAGGAGTGGCTGATCCGTTGATTTCCGACTCTATGCATCACATCATCGGGGAAGGCCGTCCAATAACGATCGTCCTTCAACTCAAACGGAGACTCGCCCAATGTATTCCTGACCTCGCTTACCTTGGTGAAGTCCGTGGGTTCATTCATGTCCAGCCATATTCCATCCACTCCCTGCGAAACCCATTTCCCTATCAAATCGCTCCACCACCTCCTGGCATTCTCATCGAAGAAGTCAGGGTACACAGAGCTGCCGGGCCACATCCTGCCCACGAATAGTCCTCCATCCTTGGTTTCGCAGTATTTTCCCAATCCATCGATGAACACGCTATAGTTCTGGTCCGCCTTAACGCTGTGATCAACTATGGTTATTAACTTAACGCCGCGGGAGTGAAGCTCGTTTATTAACTTGGCTGGATCGCTGAACCGCTCCTTATGCCACGTGAATATCTTGAATGAGTCCATGAAGTCTATGTCGAGGAATACGGCTGTGACCCTAAATCCATCGCTAGCTAATAGGTCTAATAATTCTATTATTTTGTCCTGCGGATAATAGGTGTACCTGGATATCATATAACCGAACGCCCATTCCGGCGGCAGGAACGGCAATCCCGTCAATTTGGAGTACTGCTCCATTACGTTCTCTATCGTTGGTCCATCGAACACGAATAGCTCCACTCCATTATCGGGCACGTATATCTTTATCTTTCCATAATCCTCAAAACCAACGTCTATTACCAACTTCGACGCGGAATTGATGAAGTATCCCCTAGCCCTTCCCGCCTCGACTGTTATAAGGAATGGTATGTTAACGTAAAGCGGGTCCTGGAAGCGCTGGTAGACCCCGCAGTCGAGGTTCCACATCACGTACCTCTTCCTCTTCCTATCTAATTCCACCGCTTTCTCCCCCAGGCCGAGCACGTGCTCTCTGAGCCCCAGCCCCTTCTCTATTACTACCTTGCCATCACTGCTCGAGATGCCCAGCCCCAAGTCATTGATTTTCTTGCTGGATTCGCGGCCGTCGAACTCAAAGGTAACTGGAATGATGGGTTCCCCAGCCAATACTCTATAGGTATTTCCATCTTCGTATATATGTATATTCATTGAACGCATTAATCTGAGTCGATTTAAAGCATTTTTCAATATATATAAAGGTATAATCCTCCAAAGGGAAAATAGCTTAATCTAAATAAAGCGGAGATATTATTGATTTTAAATGGTAACTTACAAATCCGATGACCCGATTGCAAATGGGGTTCCCCTGGGCGGAATAGGGGCGGGAAAGGTGGAGATAAACAATAAGGGAAAGATGGTGAATATAACCATAGCAAATAATTGGTCATTTCCAATAAAGGAGATGCAGGGTTTCCACATATTCATAAAGCCAGACGATGCGGATCCGTTTTTCTTGCAGGATGAATTGAATTTCATTAATTTGAATAAATTTTCCACCAAGTTGATATTCGAGGGCAGATATCCGTTTGTGAGAATTAGAGGGGGCACCGTTAATGCTATGATGGAGGCTTTTTCTCCAATAATACCCTCCGACGTAGTTAATTCGTCGCTGCCCGCGATTGGTATTTCCATACGGGTTAGCGGAAGCCGAGGCGGGATAGTTGGCATTTCCTTTTCTAACATATGCGGCATAAGCAAGATAGGCAGATACAACGAGCAGGTAAGAAATGGGATAAGAGCCAAGAACGCCAAGAGTAACGAATACGATCCCTACAATGGAGAGATAACCCTGATAGCAGAATCGCCCAGCAACATAGTGGCCCAGTATAACTTCCAAGTGGATAGAAAGCTTGAAAAGGCGTTAAACCTGCATAGGGTTATAGAGGATGAAAGGCCGTGGATGGCGATAATTGAGGGAAGGGAATTAAGGGCGGATTCAGGTGAATCCAGGGGATCCTATTATTCCCCGGCGGGCATGGTGTTGAGCAGGTATGAGGGAGGGGATGACGTTAAATTCGTCTTCTCGTGGTTCTTCAACAGACCTTGGGTTTATTATCCGTATAGGCATTACTACTCGAATTACTTTTCGAGCTCCATGGAGGTGGCGGATTACTTCATGGATAACTTCGACGAATTTAGAAGAAAGACCTTGAACTGGCAGGAAAACCTCATAGATCCAAGCCTTCCGGAGTGGTTAAGGGATGCAGTGATAAATAGCACGTATATTCTCTCCTCTAGCACATGGTTGGATGAAAAAGGAAGATTCTCCCTCTATGAAGCGCCGGAGGTGGGGCCCATGCTAGGCACTATAGGTGGGGTCACCTACGAGGCCGGTTCATTGCCGGTAGTATTGATGTTCCCGGAGCTGGAGAAATCATTTCTTAAAATGCTGGCCGCCAACATGAGGGAGAACGGGTATATACCGCATGATCTTGGAACGTTCTCGCTGGATGCGCCCTCGGATGGAACAACTGCGCCCCCGGAGTGGAAGGATACAAACACAACATTCATTTTATTAATATATAGATATTACCTTAGAACCAAGGACTTGGATTTCTTGAAGGAAATGTACCCATATATGTTGAAGGCAATGCAGTGGATCTCAAGCCAAGATAGGGATGGAGATGGATTGCCTGAATTAGATGGATCATGCGATACAGGATATGATTGTGTCCCCATGGAAGGCAATTCAAGCTATACTTCGTCTCTTTTCATTGCGGCAGCTCTAGCCCTGATCGACGTATCGAAGATACTAAACGATGATAAAACTACGGAGGAGTTATCGGCGTTACTGGTTAGGGCAAGGGATTCATTTCGTCGCCTATTCGATGGGAGAAAATTCATCGCTTGGACTGGAAAGCCTCAACATCATAATGCATCATTTGCCGCCCAGATATTCGGGGAGTGGTGGGCGTTTATATTAGGAATGGAGGATATAGTAGAACGAAGCAAGATAAGCCTTGCCCTGGATACGATACGGGAAGTAAATGGTAATTCCTCAACGTACTGCACACCCAACATGGCTAGGGAGGATGGAGGGCCAGTCGACATAGATAGTCAGCTGACGTCATCATGGCCAAGGCTGGTCTTCAGTCTATCTGCATTGGCATATTCTATGGGAAAGACGGAGTGGCTCAACATAGCGAAGAAGGAATGGGATAACTTGGTGAGGCTTGGTCTGGCGTGGAACCATCCTTCCATAATACATGGAGACGATGGACAACCGGATAAGCCGTTCCTGGATCACTACATAGGAAGCGCTGCATTATGGAGCTTCACGTATAAATACGCCAGCGAAAGAACATGAAGATACTGTACGTTTCTCCGCATCCGGATGATGAATGCGATAACGCCGGCGGCACGTTGACCATGTTATCAAGGCATAACGATATATATGTTTTTTACCTAACCGATGGACGGCTTGGATCCCCAAACCCGGCGGAGAGGGGCGATGAACTGGCGCACATTAGGAAGGATGAAGCCTTGAAAGGGTTAACGGTTCTCGGCATCGATCAAAGCAATGCATATTTCTTCAATTACCCAGACGGCGCGCTCAGCAAGTTCATCTATGATGGAGTGAAAACCATAATGCCAGTTCTAAAGCGGATCTCCCCGGATATAGTTTTTTATCCCTCAACGCTGGATATCCACCCGGATCACTGGGCTGCTGGAAAGATAATTGTCGCTGCCATCGGCAAATCAAGGCTAAATCCGGGCCAGTTATCCTACCTGAATTGGGAGCCCAGACCATCCATTGATGTCGGCATCATGTTGAAGTACATAAAATGGAAGACGCTCCGCAAAAAAGCAATTTATGTAAGGGTGACTGATTTCAAGGATATAAAATTCAAATGCATGGAGAAACACGAATCACAGCTGAGATATCTTAACGAGAGCTATATCGATCGATTCTTCAATGCGGATTACGAGAGGTTTTACATAGAAAGGAAGACTCCCAATATGGATCTGCTGGCATCCCTGCTCCATGCATAGCGAAGCCCAGGTAATATAGGTAATCTCTACATGCCTAAAATCACTTCTAATCTATGCATCTCCATCAAGGGATCACTTGCTCTACCTACCAACGTGAATTGCACTGGATGCATTTCGCGCAATTGATTAAAATTCATCCCTGCATGAAACGGCAATGCATTATTGGACCCATGAAGAACGAGCGGTCGAATTTCCTTAACGCTGTATCCTGCCTTTTAATGCCGGGGACTGTTTTAAACTGCATAGTTAGGCCCTAGGCATGGATCTAGGCCTACTCAAAGCATTATCGGACGAGTTCGGTCCCTCCGGCTTCGAGGATCGAGTTAGAAAAATAATATCGGCCAACATAAATGGAAGCATCATCGATGCCATGGGTAACTTAATCGGGCAAGTCGGTGAATCGGGGCCCCGGGTCTTGATCAGTGCCCACATGGATGAGGTGGGATTCATGGTGACGCACGTGGATCAAAGGGGCTTCCTGCGCATAGCCCCGCTTGGCGGGCTCGATGCTTGGACTATGCTGGGCCAGGAAGTAATGCTTAGGAATAAGGAGGGAGAGTTGGTGAGGGGAGTGGTGGGAGTAGATCCTCCCCACCTCAGGAGGGACAGGCCGCCCAGCAAGTTCGAGGAGTTGTACGTGGATGCTGGCTTCTCCTCCAGGGAGGATGCTGCCAGGGCTGGAGTAATGCCGGGAACGCCGGGAACCTTCTCCGCATCACTCGTTGCGCTCGGAAACGCAGTAATGGGGAAGGCGCTTGACGATAGGGTGGGGGCCTACGCGTTGATCGAGGCCATGAGGCGGACACGCGACTCAAAC
Source organism: Thermocladium modestius (assembly GCF_055398215.1). Lineage (NCBI taxonomy): Archaea > Thermoproteati > Thermoproteota > Thermoprotei > Thermoproteales > Thermoproteaceae > Thermocladium > Thermocladium modestius. The sequence continues at coordinate 1,803,071 of NZ_AP043731.1, forward strand.
GCATCCCTCTTCTTCGCTTGGAACACGCAGGAGGAGGTGGGGTTGAGGGGAATACAGGCCGTGGTGAATAGGGTGAATCCCGACTTGGCGATAGTGGTGGAGACGACTACGGCTGCCGACGTGCCGGGCAATCCCGAGGAGCAATGGATAACTGCGCTGTGCGGGGGAGCAGCCGTGAGGGCAATGGATAGATCAATGATAACGAACCCAGTGCTCCTATCCAAGTCGCTGGAGGCGTTGGAGGCACGCAGGGTCAAGTATCAAGTGCAGGTAAACCCCTACGGCGGGACCGATGCTGGGGCAGTTCACATTCATGGAACCGGAGTGCCGACCCTTGTCATATCGACCCCCGCCAGGTACATTCACTCACCTAGATCCGTGGCATGCATTGATGACATAGAGCAAGTGGTGAACGCATTAATGGCCGTTCTTTCCAGCGTGGACACATTAATGGATTCCATCGCCAGGAGAGATTAGCATTGATCAATTTTCATTTCAATAAATATGTTCATTAATATCCCCTTAGCTCTATTTTACATTAATATGTTATTCCATCCAAACTAAAGGCACAGTTAGATGACTTGTTCAAACCGAGGAAGATGAAAATTAAGGGGAACTCCTCGATATGGGGATCTAGATAACGGTGAGGATGATGTAAACGACAAGGAGGAGATTTTACCTGCCCTTTTAAAGAAAAGGCAATAATCAATAAATTAACTACGTGGCGGAATACACGTTCTCCCCATTTATGAATGAGCGGACCACCCTGTACTTATCATCCAGCGCCACGAAATCAGCCGCACAGCCCGGTCTCAAGCATCCCACTTCCCGAAGCCCAAGCGAGAGGGCTGGTACCGCGGTTGCCATGCTAATCGCCGTGGTGGGCTTGATTCCCAAAGAGATCATGTTCCGCACAGCCCTATCCAGCGTTAACGTGCTGCCGGCAAGCGTTCCATCCGGTAAGGTGGCCCTGCCATTGGCAACCGTCACCCTCAACCCTCCCAATTCGTACTCCCCATCGCCGAGTCCAGCGGCGGCTATCGCATCTGTGACCAAGACAATCCTATGAGAACCAGCGTACCTCACAGCGAATAGCACTGCCTCTGGCCTCAAGTGGATTAAGTCCACTATTAGCTCCAGGTACACGTTCTCGTTATCCATCAACGCCATGACAGTGCCCGGGTCCCTGTGATGTATCCCCTTCATGGCGTCGAAAAGATGAGTGGCCCGGCTTGCTCCAAGGGCTACGGCCCTAGTCGTGGTTTCATAATCCGCGTTGGTGTGGCCCACGCTGACGACGACGCCCTGCGAGACAGCGTACTGTATCAACTCCATCGCACCTTTCAACTCAGGAGCAACATGCACGAGAAGAGGCATGTCGCCCGCCAAGGCCAAGTACTGCTTGAGCTCGTCCAAGTTGGGAACGCGTATGACCTCTGGATTCTGGGCACCTCGCCGCTCCGGGTTTATGTACGGGCCCTCCAATCCAATTCCCACAGCCTTGGCGCCCCGCAGCTCCCTTCGGCCACTGATTATCAGGCCAAGAACTCTAAGTATGTTCTCATGCCGCGCGGAGACTAGGGTGGGCACGAATGAGGTCACCCCGAACCTAGCCAAGTTGACTGATATCTCATTCAACTCCTTCACGCTCGCGGACCTAGTCACATCGAACCCGCAACAGCCATGTATGTGGGTATCAATGTATCCAGGCGCAATGGATAAACCCCTCAAATCCACGTCGCTGGGCATCCCTCCGGCATCGCGCACCTCCGCTATTACTCCACGATGGATGATGATGGATACATCATGAATTGATTGATAGGGAGTGTAAATCGTGTCTACCCTGACTACCTTCTCGGCCATACGTATTAATGATCACGGCCCTAATAAATACTAATTTATATAAAAATTCATCTATGAGATCATAGATCACCCCCCTCCCCTGCCCAGATCCGACTTACTGGAGGGAGGCTTGCCTCTCCCTTCGTCAATGAATTAATCGCCCCAAAAAGGTTTATATAGAGTTTTTTTCTCGTTAAGGCCATGTCATTATCCCTCGGCAGTCTAGAGCTTGCGGGAGATGTGGTTGATGAGCTTAAATCCAAGCTGCTGGACGTAATAATAGTAGGCGGGGGACCAGCAGGCCTAAATGCCGCTTTATACGCTGCCCGCTATAAGCTCTCTACCGCCGTGATAAGCGAGGACGTGGGGGGCCAGGTGGGGAAGGCCGGGTGGGTTGAGAACTACCTAGGCTATGAGAGGATAATGGGGCCCGACCTGGTCAGCAAGTTCGAGCAACACGTGAAGAGCTACGGAGTGCCGTTTCTCCTGGACTCCGTGGTGGCGGTGAGGAGGGATGGGGATTCCTTCGTTGTTACAACGTCATCCGGCGATGACTTAAGGAGCAGGACCGTGATACTGGCGGTGGGGGAGAGGAGAAGGAAGCTGAATGTGAAGGGGGAGAAGGAGTTCGATGGGAAGGGCGTGTCCTACTGCGCACCGTGCGATGCCCCGCTCTTCAAGGACAAGGTGGTGGCCGTGGTGGGGGGCGGGGACGCCGCCGCCAGCGCATCGCTCCTATTGACGGAGTACGCCAAGAAGGTCTACATAATACATAGACGCGATAAGCTGAGGGCCGAGCCCACTTACCAGGACATGCTGAGGCGAAACCCCAAGATAGAGATACTGTGGAACACGGTGGTGAAGGAATTGAGGGGAGACAAGCTCCTGCGCTCCGCCGTCCTGCAAAGAACAGATACGGGGCAGGAGTACGGCCTCTCCATAGACGGCATATTCGTGGAGATAGGGGCCGAGCCCCCCGTGGAGTTGTTCAGGGGAATCGGGTTGAAGACCGATGAGCGCGGGTACGTCGTTGTGAATAACTTGATGGAGACAAGCGAGCCCGGCATTTACGCCGCCGGCGATGCCGTTAACATAACCCCGCTGGACTTCAGGCAAATAACGGTGGCGGCCGGTCAAGGCGCGTTGGCCGCCTACTCGGCCTATAACTACATCCTGAAGAGGTACGGCCAGGGAAGGCAATGATACGGGTAGTGAGGAACCCAGCCGAGGCGGAGGTCAAGTTCGAGTGCACCATGTGCGGGGAGTGCTGCTTGGGAACCAGCATGGAGCTGTTGACGGATGACATGGAGAGAATCGTTGGGCTTGGGTATGGATTGGATCAATTCGCGGCAAGGGGGTCGGATGGCGTGTGGAGGCTGAGGAACGTGGATGGGCACTGCGTCTTCTACGATCCCGACTCCAAGCGTTGCAGGATATATGAGAGCAGGCCAATTGGCTGCAGGCTCTATCCCCTCAACTACGATGACGAGGAGGGGGCCGTGGTGGATAAGGCATGCCCCGCTTGGAGAACCGTCCCCCCATCAGAGAAGAAACGGCTGGGCCGCTTGCTTCAACTATTCGTGGAGGAAACACAGCGCACCGACGACGAGGTAAGGCTGCTCAGGCTAATGGGTAAGCTATAGCTCAAGTTACCTAGATTGAATTTCCTCACGTGCACAGTACCTAGGGAAACGCCGATTTAGGCCAGGCCGTGAGCAGAATCATGCAGTCAAAGCAACCGATTCAATCGAAGTCCCGCTCACCTCACGTGGACAGCGGGGCGTTCTCCGCAATCATGATAACCTACGCGTTGGCGTTGTCCACCGCCGTTGAGTTGGGCGGCTTGAACCCAGTTAGGGTCGTCCTGGTGACCCTCTTGGTCGCCGCCAATGTGGCCAGCCTGGTGAGGGTTCACCTTAGATTGGTGTCTAGGCCGAGGAAGTCCGATTACGCATTATTCCTAATCAACGTCGCGCCGTACCTCTACGTCCTATACGTCGCGCCCCAGCCATGGCTGGCCCTATCCGTGATTCCCCTGGCCGTGTTTTTATGGGAGGCATTTCATGGAAGAGGGAGGGGGGCCGTGGCCAACGTTGCCGGGACCGCGCTGCTCGCATCGGCTTACCTGCCTTGGCTAGCCATGATGGGGGGAAAGCCTTCCCTGGCCGTCATAAATGCCGCATCCATATGGCTGGCATACCACGTGTTCTCGGCGATATACGTGGAGGGAAAGCTTCCCTTTAGAACCATCAAGCCGTGGGCCGCGTCCATATGGTGGTTATCAGTGCTTCCGCCGCTGGCCTACGCATCCCTGGGCACCGGTCTTTACCTGGCTCTCGTGGAGCCAACTATTAGGGCCATCTACTCCCTCAGGGAGGGGAAGGTGGATCGCCGCGGATTGCGAGATAGAGTGAGGAGAATCGGCATCGCGTTACTTTTGGAATCAATAATAATGGCAGTACTATTGTCGGCATTGCTCATGATCGGCGGATTCAAATCATTTCCCTGAGGAGCACCTTACATTCAGATTTTCTTGATACTTAGACGGCGTATCCCTTGGGAGCGATGGGATTAATTGCGTGTCCAATTTTTGGTAACGCATTTTGCTTGTATGATCATAAAGGCAATACTGGGCATCGAGAATATTTCTGTGCTCAACTATACAACGAAAGTTGCAACGGATATTGAATATCCCTTACTGCGGTGGGGTTAATCGAGGCATGGCTTTTGAATTCCGCGCTCCGCGGCCGGCGCGTGATCTGCTTATTAATGCCGTTCCCTCCAGCGTTTCGTGATTAATTTATATATAATCGTCGCGGGACTATTGCTGGGCGTTGCCCACGGAGTTGAGCCCGATCACTTGGCCTCAATATCTCTATCTAAGAGGGGGGCGATGGGCGGTCTCCACTTTGGGCTCGGCCATGGCTTGGGCTTTCTCATTATCGCCCTCCCCCTGGTTCTGGCCATGCGCTCCCTGCCCTACAAGGCGGCTGTCGACGATGCTGCTCTGGCTGTATCCCTAGCCATTGCCTGCGTGGCTGTCTACTCGGCGGCGAGGGGGATTGACTTAGAGCTTGGGCCCCGGGGCGCGCAGGGGCTTGGAGTGCTTCAGGGCGCCCTAGCCTTGACGCCGACCAAGGTGTTAGTCATTGCTCTCGCCGCGGCCGCTGATGTGTATGTCGGCATTGCAGCACTGGCCGCGTTCACGCTGGGGTCCGTGGCCGTGATGACGGCGTATGGGCGCGCCAGGGCGGCTATCCCCAGCGGGTTAGATAGAGTTATTACCATCGCGGTATCCCTGGCATCCATATTGTACGCCGCGTTGGGGTTGCTTGGGCTGGCGTATCTTGGCTAGACCCTTCACTTTATGGCTCCGCGAAGCTTGCTCCATTGCTCCTTGAACTCCAGAGAGGAGAATATCACCAGGGCAGCTAGGGGTATGGCCGCCATTGGGTCCAACGCTATTGCCTTCATGGCCACGGCCACGGCGTAGGACGCCGCCAGCGAGGCGCTGAAGCCCAGGTAAAACGCCGCTCTCGGCAGGGCCTTGCTGCCGATTATGATCAATCCCTCAACCACTCCATTCCTCCTAACAGCGACGTACCCGCCCTCCTCCTTCACGGCCAACCCAAGCCTCCTGAGCCGCTCCAGGTGGTGATAGGCGACGCCGGGGCTGGACAGAGAGAGGGATCTCTGGACCTCCCTAATGCTCATCGGCCTGCCCTCGCTCACCAACAATAGGTAAACCCTAAGCGCTGTGTCCCCCAGCTCGTTACCCACGTCGTTGCGCCGATTCAACTACTTAAAAAACTAGCCGCTCGACCTTCACGTACCAGTCCCTGGAATGCCGAGCGAAACTCGCCCAGCCGAGGCGCGCGGGGGATTAGTAATATTTAGGGGAGCGGCGGTTCCCAATCATGAATTCAACGGAGCTCGCCCGCTTGATGGGCATCATGGTTGCCCTCGTGGTGATGTCAATGGCATGGATGGCGCGCGCCGCATCACAGACAGGCCCCCCTCATCAAGTCGATGGAGCCACCGCGATAGCCGATTACTACGTGATCAATCCCTACTCCAACGGCACCCGGATGTCTGCCGGCAATGAGACGCTGATAAACGTTCAATCCATTGCTTATCCGGGGAACCACACGATCTACATGGCCTCGCTGCTCAACTCAAGCGGTTGGCTGGATGGGTACGCCGTGTACATCCCCAACCTCCGCGGCGCAGTCTTGATGGTTAAGGCGCCCAGCATCGAGCCGGGTCTACCGTACCTATTAGTTGTGTACGAGGCTAACTCCACGTCGACTTACCTGGGCTACGCCTGGCTGCCGGGCGGCGAGGCGTTGAGTTTAATCAACGACGGTTCTGCTTGGACGAGGGCGGTCACCATGCTCCCCCTAAGCGATTATGCGAGGGGCAACGTTAAGGTGAGGGTCATGCTTCCCTCCGGCCCCGCCGGCAATGGCACCGTATGCGCGATACCCCCCATGGAGCTCATCCCAATGCCGCCCATTGAGGGCTTGAGCTTGCCGACCCAGCAGTGCAGCGACGTGTCAAGCGGCGCGGCAATCATAGACGGCATCCCCTTGATTCCGTACGTAATGATTTACAGTTACTCCGTCAACGTCGATCAACTGCTCGGCGTTTCAGGAACAAACGAGTCAAGCATATACAACGAGACAATCCACGTGCTGGGCGTCGACGTGAACGTGACTGTGAGGAAGATAGTCTACTACGAGTCGAGCCCCGGCGTAATAGAGGCAACCGGGCGTGGGTTATTCGTTCCAGGCCAGGCCGCCGAGATAAACGCGTCGATAATCGAGTACCCAGCGCCGCTCCCGCCTTACATGATCTACGCGCCGGCAGCGGTCGTGGAGCCCATCAATAAATACGAGACGCCATCAGCCCTCAATGAATCCAGCGCAGCGCGACCGCGTGGGTACTTCAACTACGGTTATGCCGCCGCCATGGTCGTGATAGCGATAGCCGTGGGCACTGCTGCCGCAGTTGCAGTGGGCAGGCGGGTCGACTCAATTAATGGTGAGGGGCAATAGGTCTCGGCGGGGAGATTCTCCTCGCTGCCAAGCGATTCATGTCGTTGTTGAAGGACTCATAAATGCCGCCCATAATGGCTTGATGCGGCCGCCGGGATTTGAACCCGGGATCTGCGACGTGGCAGGCCGCCGTCCTGATCCAAACTAGACTACGGCCGCTCGGCTTTTGGGTTGGATGGCTGGATTTTTAAGGTTTCCCCGGAGGCATTCCATGACCCGGCCGGCGCCTCATGGCTAGGCGACGCTCGGATGCATGTTTTTAATGGCCGGCAAACGCTGCCGAGCGTGAGGAGTAGATTCCTATACTTCGCGGAGTACATGGCCGCCGTCTCCGCGATATTGGCCATGAGCGCCAACAACAAGGTATTCCTGCTGGCCCCGCCCTACGCGGTATCCGCCTACCTGGTCCTCTTCGAGAGGAATACAAAGTTCTCCAAGCCGAGCGGGTTGGCAGTTTCGTATGGCTTCGCCATAGCATCCTCGGAGGCCCTCCACGCGTTGCTGGGCCCCTCCATAGCTTCGATGACAATCAACGTATTCGCTGTCTCGGCATTCATTATGTTGACCGAGTACTCTCACCCGCCAGCCATAGCCTTAACCATATTCTCGTACCTTAGGTTCAGCGACGTGCTATTCGTGACCAGCTCGCTCGCTGCGCTGGGCATAATAATTTTGATTTACGCGATCGATTCAGCACTAATCAGGGCTGGGAAGTTGAGCCGCGTCTAGGCTTGCCAGGGTCATCGACGGAATCAAATTAAAGGCTTGGATAGACTGTAGGCCATGGTTTTCCTCGAGGTGTTGGTCTACATAATCCGCGGGGGCGAGGTCCTCCTAATAGAGAAGAAGAGGGGGCTTGGGGCGGGTTACATAAATGGAGTGGGGGGCAAGGTGGAGCCTGGCGAGGGGGTCTGCGACGCGGCGGTGAGGGAGACCAGGGAGGAGGTGGGGCTCACCCCCCTCGGCCTCAGGTGGAGGGGACTGCTAGAGTTCTGGAACTGGGAGTCGGGGAGCGTGGAGTCCGTTCACTTCGTTCACCTATTCACGGCGTCCGGGTTCGAGGGAGCCCCCTCGGAGAGCGATGAGGCGAGGCCAGCTTGGTTTAAGCTGAGCGAGATCCCCTACGGCAGGATGTGGGAGGACGATAAGTTATGGTTCCCGCTAATGCTGGGGGGAGGAGCCCCCATATACGGCAGGTTCGTGTTCGAGGGGTGGAGGCTGAGGCGGCATCAATTGATTAGGCTGGATGCGGTAGATGAGGGATTCAATGCATGCGCGGAGCCCTGAGTCGAGGACCGGCTCACTGGCTCGCTCATTCACTCACGCCGTCCAGGATTGCCTTTCCAAGATGCAGCGGCCTCCCCCAGCCTCCTGGCCCCCTCCTCCAGCCTGTGAGCGGGTTCCCAGACGAAGGATGCCCTCACGGCTTGCTTGTACCTATCGCTGAAGTAGCTTCCCGGCACCACGGCCACCCCGTGCTTCTCCAGGGCGTGCTCGGCGAAGGAGTCCCCATCATCAATGTACTTTCCCAGGTCCATGAAGACGAACATGGAGCCGTGGGGCACTTGGAACTTCGCCTCGGGCAGGAATCGCTTGATGGCTTGCATTAAGGCATCCCTCCTCGCCCTGTACTCCTCCACCACCCGCCTCACGTGGGCCTCCCTCTCCCTGGACCTTAGGTAGAGGAGAGCCAGTCTCTGGGATATGGATGGTGGGCAGTACGTCATCTCCTCGCCGGCCAGCTTTATCCTGCCAATCAACTCGCGCGGCCCGTAGACGAAGCCGAGCCTCCACCCAGGCATGCCGGGGTCCTTCGAGAACGTGTTTATGGATATCACCCTATCCGGGGCGTACGTGTACGGATAGGCGTGGCTTCCCTCGTATATCAACATTCTGTAGGCCTCGTCAGAAACTATCCAGAAGTCGCGGTCCACGGCCAAGTCCGCCACCGCCTTCACCTCGTTCACCCCAATCACCGACCCAGTGGGGTTGTCCGGGCTCACCAGCACCACTGCCTTCGTCCTGGGCCCCACCTTCTCCTTCAACGCCTCCACGTCCAGCTTGAACCCGTCATCCATGTCGAGCCCCACCCTAACTATCCTGGCCCCGAAGTACTCCAGTATCGGCTTATAGCCGAAGTAGGTTGGATCCATGAGTATCACCTCGTCCCCGGGATTCAGTATGGTCATGAACGTGGCGAACATGGCCTCCTGCCCCCCAGCGGTCACGGTCAAGTCATCTGGATCCACCTCAACGCCCCCTGTCCGCCTCAAGTCATCCGATATGGCCTCCCGAAGCTCCCTCCTTCCCTGGCTGGGCGTGTACGCGAATAGCTCCATGTCATCCCCCAGAAGCTCCTCGCCCAACGCCATGCGCACATCCCTGGGCGGCGGCACGCTGGGTTGACCGGCGGAGAGCACTATGACGTCCCGCCGCTCCCGCTTTAACCGCTCCCTTATCGCATCTATCCTCCTAGTGGGCGATTCCCTGAATGCATCTATGGACTTGGATATGCCCGGCATGGCCGTGGTTGACCGGATAATATATACGCATTATTCACTATTAGATCAATACATACCGTAATTAATAGTTAAAGGTACCATTATTATTCGAACACATAAGTCGAATTAACTTAAAATCACGTTGAATTATAGTATATTTTTATGATGAGTAGCAATCCTTTGGGTTTAATCGATCTCCTTAATTAATCTTCTTCCTTTGATTTTTTGTTATCCCGTTGAAGTATGAATATATAAGTACGGTTTAATGCTAGATTTGGGATAAATATGGGGGAATTGTCCACGAACTCCTCCCTAGCTTCCATATACGTCCACACCCAGAACGTAGACGCCGCCCTAGCGATGAGCACGTACGGAATATACCTGCACGCGGTTTTCCTATCCCTGACCCTGGGGATCCCGCTGGCCATAACTGCCTGGCTAATCCAATGGAGGCGAACCGGGGATGGGGATTACTTGAGGTACGCAAAGACGTTGAGCGTTGTCCTAGCCATAAACTTCTCCCTTGGGGTCGTGACGGGAACCCTAGTGGAGTTCGGACTCCTGGACATATGGCCCACAAGCATGGTTCTCTTCGCTGCCCCCGGCTTCCTCCCCCTGGCGTTCGAGGCGACCATAGCGTTCATAGGGGAGGCCGCGCTGCTCACGCTATACCTAGCCACGCTGGGCAAATGGAGCGCGTACAGGAGCGCGGCTGTTTTAATGGCTAACTGGGCCCTGGGGTCGCTGTCCGGCTACTTCATCCTCACGGTGAACGCCTGGATGAACGTGCCCTGGGGAGCCGGGACCGTGCCGCAGGCCCTATACCCCTTCCTGCCAAGTTATGGCCCACAAGCGTTGAATGAGACGGGCGCGCTGAACTTGATGGCGGTTTTGATGCACTACGCGGCGTCCAGTCCATCCGGATCGCTGGCCGTGACGAACGTGGGATTCACCTCAATGGTGGGCAGGCTATTCGACGATGCTTGGCTACCCCTCATGAATCCCGACGCATTGGTCACCACCCTGCACACGCTGCTGGCGGCGTACGCGGTGGGCCTCGGCACGGTGGCGGCTATCCTGGCATTCAAGCACGCGAGAAGCCGTGATCCAAAGTACATGAAGCTGTTGAAGCCCATTCTCTGGATATTGGTCGTGGTTCTCCTGGTGCAGCCCACGCTGGGCGGCCACTTGATGGGCGACGCCGTGGTGAAGTACCAGCCCACTAAGTTCACGGCCATGGTTGCGTTGACGGGCGGCAGTGGAGTTTACGGCACCGAGTTCCTGGACCCCATTGAGGCCTTGTTCGCGTACGGCGACCCGTACCACCCCATACATGGATTTCAATACTATATAGATCAATGCAGCGAACTGGGGAACACGACGTTTGGAGAGCTCTATTCCACGATGGACCCGAGGATGCTGGGGTACGTGGCGCCCATTGCCAACACCACCCTGGCAGACAACTGCGTGGATGCCGTTAAATCCATAGAATCCCTGGCCCCACTGGTGAGCGGATTCTACTACTCCATGATAGTCGCGGGAATAGTGGCTGGGCTCGCTTCGCTTCTCGCGTTGTTCACGTTCCTCTGGAGGGCCCCGGCCATCAGTCGACTAAGCGATGCGATTAACTATGGCGTGATTGGGCGGGTGGTTGGCAGGGATAGGGTGTTGCCCTTGCTGGTGCTGGCCATGGCGATCGCCGCCGATGTGGCGTCCACCGCCGGCTGGGCGGCCAGGGAGGTGGGGCGGCAGCCATGGACTGTGTACGGCATGATAACGACGAACGAGGTGGTCACGCCCGTTACCATATCGCCCGCCTTCGAGGCAATCGTGTTCCTAGTGTTCACCGCCGTGGCGATAGGCGGGGGCGTCGCCATGATATATGCCGCAAAGAGGCCGGAGCTGCTTGATAGGCTGAGGAGAGCGGTGGGTGGTGGTCAATGAATATGGTCATGTTCTCCTTCGTCTTGCTGGGCTTCACGTTGTTAATGCATTTGGTGTTCGTCAATGTCATAATAGGAGCCGCCGCGTTGACCGTGGTGATGAGGTACGTGGCTTACCGGAGGGGTGATGCGGGGCTGGAGTTGCTGGCCAGGAGGGCATTCAGGATATTGGTTGTCTCGGACTTGTTCGGCGGGGTTTGGGCAACGATACTCACGGTGTTGATGGCTGGACTGTACCCCAGCATGACTGCCATATTCACGTATGATTATTTCTATCCCGTCGCCATTTCCATCACTGGAATAATGGTGAGCATTCCATTAATAGCAATATACTGGCACCTGTGGGGGAGGATTAACCCGAGACTGCATAGCCTCCTCGGCCTGCCCCTCCTGGCGTCGATTCTCTTGGTTCCCATGGGCTTCAGGTACTTCTTCGCAGGGATGACGTACGCCGACCCCAGCTCCGCGTTGGCTAATCCAGTGTACCCGCCCCTCATAATTCATACATTGATAGGCGCCACGGACATAGGCGCGTTCGTGATCGCCGCCGTTCTGGCAACCAAGGGCAATCTTGACGTGAGGGGAGTGAGGATATCGCTGGGAACTGGGCTGGCGCTTCTTCCGGCCCAGGCCGCGGCCGGGGGGTATTACTATGCGGTGCTGACGAGGTACTCTCCCTACGTCGCAGGCAACGTGGGCGGTCCATTGCTCGGCTACCCCAACGGCAGCCCAATGGTTTATCCAGCATTCTACTCTGGGGTGGCGCTGGCGGCCGTGCTTGGAGCGGTCGCCGTGTACGCCTTCTATGCATCGCTTAGGGGCGAGGTGAGGCGGTGGGCCGTCATTGCGTCGGGCGTCCTGTCCGAGGCGGTCATGTTATTGATGGAGTACGCCAACGACATGGCCAGGTACCCCTACATATTCGTCGAGGGAAGCGGGGGAGTGGCGGCGTCCAACCTGCTCGATAGCTTGATGCCGATCCCGTTGGGCGCGATTTACATCATGCTGGCCTCATCCATTTTCTTCGTGGGCGTGTTCAGCGCGGCATTCTACTATGCCATATTGAGGCGATTCATTCCTGAGACCGAGGAGTAGCGGGTCTTGGGCTTTCCTGTAATTATACATTTAAATGAATATCGTAAAATTTTATTTGTAACCGGAATTTTTATAAGAACCAAATTAAGATAGATATTTATATGATACAGAACAAGCCCCGCTCGAGGTGGACGTGGATAGCAATAGCCCTACTAACCATCATGGCCGCCGCGGCCGCGGCGGTGGCCGTCTATGAATACGAAGCGGCGCACGGCTACGCGCAGCACGTGGACTCGCTCCTATTGGGCGGAGTGAGGATTACCGCCGTCAACGGCAGCCCAGTGACGCCGGCGGAGGCGATTGCATTGCTCGAGGCGCCCCGCATAGGCATAGTGACTCCCATGGCGATGGAGGAGGCGCCCATACTGGCAGCGATGAAGGTGAACGCGGTGGCGGAGATAGGGGGATACACGTTCTACCTGGGCACCATAGGCAATAGATCCGTGGTGCTGGTGAGGAGCGGTGAGAAGGAGTACGCGGCGGAGCTGGCTACGTATATAATGGATACGCACTTCCACGTGGTGGCGGCCATACTCAGCGGAACCGCTGGCTCCAGGAACCCCAACGTGCGCGTCGGCGATGTGGTGGTGGGGGCGTTCGCCGTGGATAAATCATCAATTCACTACCACGACAGGGGATTCCAGAGCGATTACACGGGCGTCGAGATGGTGATCACCAATGAGTCGCTCATCGGCGAGCAATTCATAACCACCCACGGGGAGGTCGGGCCAAGCCCCCAGAACGCCTCCGCGTATGGGTACGGGCCGGGCACTCCCAGCCCCAACTACATCTACGTGGCGGTCCTACCGGCCTCGCTGGGCTTGGTCGAGGCTGCGGAGGGGGCCAGCGGCGTGCTTGGGAACACGTCCCTGGCCGACGTGACCGGCATGAATGTTTCCGGCTCAATACCGGCCCGGCTAATAGTTGGCGTGATAGGCTCCGCCAATCAATGGACCGAGCCCCTCTCGTGGATGGAGGCCCAGAACGCCTTGTACGAGACCGATGCTGGGGAGAACGAGGGATCCGGGTTCGCGTACGCAAACTCCCAGCTGGGGGTGCCGTGGGTCATAATAAGGGGTATATCGGACTCGCCTTGGTACCCGACGACCTACCACGGAGTGCTGGCGGCGGATAGGGCGGCCGCCGTGACTATATACGTGGTGACCCACTTCCCGTCAAGCGACCTGGACACCCCAGCCACACCATCGATTCTATCGCCTCTCTCCAACGCGGCGATGCATGGATACATAGTGGCCGAGAGGGCGTACTACAACGTCACGCCTGTCACCGAGGTTCAATACATGGCCTCCAACGGATCCACGGTGACGACGACGGGCTGGCCGGGGGAGTACTCGTACCCCAGCGGAGCCGCAGTGGGGTACAGTAACTACACGGATCAATTGATATACGTTGGATAGGATAAGTGGAACCGGTTACTTGCTTAAAATCAATGCGTTTCTCCACGGTTCTCCGCGTCGGCATGGCAATGCTTTAAAGTTCCCGAGGATCCTCGATCCATGAAGGCTGTCGTGGTTAAGGGGAGGATGGATTACTCCGTGGTGGCCGACGCCGCCAACCCAACTGCCGCGCCGGGCAGGGCAGTGCTGTCGATAAGCTACGCGTCCCTGTGCTATAGGGACTTGCTGGAGTTGATGGGGTATTACCCCAGGATGCGGTACCCAGTGGTGCTGGGCCACGAGGCGGTGGGCGTGGTGGAGGAGTCAATGGATCCCAGGTACAGGCCGGGCGATAGGGTGGTTCCCATGCTTTACGAGCCGGATGGGACGTGCGACATGTGCTTGAGGGGCGAGGAGGTTTACTGCAGGTCCAGGAGGAGCTATGGGGAGGACGTGGATGGGTTCTTCGCGGAGAGGGCCGCCGTGGCGGCCAACGCGCTGGTAAAGGTGCCTACGTGGGTCAACGACGAGTTGGCGGTCCTGGTTCCCTGCGTCATAGCTATGATATACAAGGGGCTGCGGCGGGCATCCCTCTCCCAGGGAGAGACGGTGCTGGTGACCGGGGCTGGGGGAGGGGTTGGCATACATGCAGTTCAATTGGCCAAGGCCATGGGGGCGAGGGTCATCGGCGTGACGAGCCGCGAGGATAAGGCCGGGGCGGTGGCTAAGTACGCCGATGAGGTCGTGATAGGCTCCAAGTTCGGGGATGAGGTGAAGAAGAGGGCGGGCGAGGTCGACGTGGTGGTGGAGAACGTGGGCACCCCAACGCTGGGCGAGTCCCTGAGGAGCTTGAGGATGGGCGGGCGGTTGGTGCTAATAGGTAACGTAAAGCCAGATGAGGCGTACGAGCTTCGCTTGGGCTACGCCATAATGAAGGATATAGCCGTGATAGGAAACGTGGCCGCCAATAGGGGGGATATATGGAGAACGTTTGAGTTGATGAGGGTCAAGACCATCGAGCCTATTGTGACCAAGTACTCCCTGGAGGAGTTCGAGGCAGCGCTGGATCAATTGAGGAGGGGGGATAAGGTGGGCAAGATCTTGTTAAAGCCATAGGGTGAACGCGTTGCGGCCTAGGCTGGGAGTTGGGGCAGCGATTTCCCGCGCCATCAACCTAGCCTCGTTCCTGCTCCTTCCCCTAGCCATAAAGGAGGCCGGCCTGCCGACGCCGCTTTTCCTCTTAACAGTGCTGACTTACTGCGTGGGGATTCCCTTGATGGGTCGGGTGAAGGTCAAGTCGCCGCACTTGGTGGGTCCCCTCATCAACATAGTCTGGGCCTGGATATACGCTGCGATATTCATTCTGGAATACATGGGGGCATCGAAGTGGTTCATCCTGGCTCCAACGACCTTCGCCGGCCTCGCCATGGGGATCGGGGATGGGGCGTACCTATCCATTAGGCCGCGGGAGCCCTGGGCCATTGCTGGGGCCTCCTCGTCGCTCCTCCTCTCAATCATCAAGGGGTACTGGTTCCCTCTGGCGGCGTCAATAGCGTCGTACTCGGCGGCCATCGCCGCCGCGCTGCTCATGAGGGGGGCAGAGCCTCCCCGGGCCGGCGAGTGGGGGTTCTCCACGTTAGGCGCGGTCGGCTCCGGCCTCTCCATAGGGGCCGCGGCGCTGTTCGCGGGACAGTTCCCGTTCTACTTAACCGCGTTGATATCGCCTCTCCTCCTAAGAAGGAGAGCATGGGCAGCGGTGCTCCTCCTCACGGCCTTCTCAGTAGCATTGATGCCCCGCCCCGAGATAGGGGCCGCGGCAGCGGGGGCAGCGGCCTGGGCATACACGGGCTGGACGGAGGGGCGGGGGGTGGGCGCGTCCGTCGCTGCCTTGATGATCGCCGCCGCGGCCGCCGCGTACCCGGCCAGCGGGGCCGTCCTTAGCTTCATAACATTGATTTACTTGGCTGTTAGGAGCATTAGGGGGAGTTAATTTAGATCGTGTACGTCTGCTGCGGCTTGCGCTCCGGCTGGTCCTTCGCGGTCCTCACCTTGTCCCTCAGCTTCTCGAATTTCTTTCCAACCATGAGTATCTTTACGCCGTCAAGGGATGCTGACCTGTTGGTTAAATTAATGGTGTACTGCTTCGTTATCAGTACCCCGCCGTACATGTCTATTATGTAGAGGGGCGATATGAATTTGGTGGATCCCTGCTCGTATTGAACCGTGATCGGGGGGTGATCGTAGGCCTCGTTGGAGTCGTTCAGGTACATGGCCTCCACGAGCTTCATGTCTCCGCCGTCCATGAATTGGCCCACCATCACGTTGAGGGGCTTCTTCAGCTCATCCATGTACTCCACGTCTATGTGGACGTCGAATTTCCTGTACCTAGCCAGCTCATCCATCAACACGTTCTCTATGTTGTCGAGGGGCTCCAGCCTCTTGACGAGCGGTATGGGAAGCATCGACTCGATCTCTATTCCCCCTATAAAAGCTTTGCAGGTGAGCGCCGTGGATGGGAGTAAGCGGAGCGATTGAGGCGATCGCGTGATTGCGGAGAATCATCGCTGGTCTTCGTTGAGACCCCCCTCACGACAGCGGCGTCCGGCCCCGTCCTTGCCCTCCTCAATCCAGTTAATTGTCGTGGGTGTTTCGCGCCGATTGGAGATAATACTTTCGATTAGTACTGCCTCAATTAAAATATATGTCATGTTTATATAGATGGACAGCGCCATTCCGGCATGGATGTTGAGTCAATGCTGGACAAGTGCTGCGTGGAGGTTGGGATAACCGTCAGCGGGGCCTCCTCCCTGGCCATACCCATACAGTTCTATAGGAGGATGGAGGATAACGCGGTGGAGGAGCAGTTGGCGTTGGTTAGGGACCCGTCCCTGAAGGGGCGGTTGTTCTTCGGGGTGGTGAGGAGGATAACGAAGCTGGAGCCCCTCGTGAGGGATAGGGTTAGGAATCCATTCGTGGATAGGCCGGAGATAATGGATCAATCAATACTGATGCCCTTCACCAACGGAATTGTTAGGCTGTACGGAATGATAGGGCCCGGAGGCCTATCCACGGAGGTCAGCCACGTGGCCACTCCTGGATCCAAGGTGTTCCTGGTGAGGGACGGCACTGTCCTCAATGAGTACGCCGGGAGCGGGGGCGGCATTCACGTGGGGGATCATAAGTACAGTAATTGGTCGATCAGGCTGGATCACTCATTCGTGAATTACCACATGGGCGTGTTCGGCGCCACTGGGGTGGGCAAGTCGAGGTTGATAAGGGGATTGATAGGGGAGCTGAGGAGGGTTGGGTATAGGGCCGTGGTGTTCGACCACAGCGGGGTGGATTACGTTCCCCACATGAAGGAGCACGCCATATCCTCCAAGCAGATAAGGATAAGCCCTCCGACCATAGCCTCCGTCATAGCGAGCAAGGCCAGGCTGGGGTGGCAGAGTTATGGGGAGTACATGGAGGTCGCCACGATAACGTACACCATGCCGGAGGAGCCCAAGAGGAGGGGGACGCTGCTGGAGGAGCCCGTGCCTCGGGAGGTCAAGTGGAGCAAGCAAGGCTTCATAAAGCACCTGGTGGAGAAGATGCGGGAGGTAGGCGCGAGGGACTCCTCCGTGGAGAAGGCGAAGCTATTCATAGAGTACTTCGTCGACGACTCGTTCTTCGACGAGCTGAACAGGAGGAGCCTGGAGCCGGGCGACGTGGTTAGGAGGGCCGCAAGCGATGGGTTGGCCGTGATAGACCTGAGCGCCGACACGGACCTCACAGTGAAGCAAGCCATAATAGCGGACATCATAGAGGCGGCTTGGGATATGGTTAAGAGGGGAACCATTGAGATACCTGCCAACCTGGTCTTCGTTATAGACGAGGCGCAGAACTACGTTCCGGAGGATGAGTGGACGATCTGCAAGGACCCCATAGAGACCACGGTGAGGGAGGGAAGGAAGTGGGGCCTCTCACTACTGCTGGCAAGCCAGAGAATAGCGAGGGACATAAAGTCCAGCGTCAGGGCTAACCTGGGCACGGTCTTCTTCTCGCGACTCTCCGCCCAGGCGGATCTGAAGGAGATAGGCGCGTACCTGGACATAGCGGACATAAGCGAGGGCACCCTGTCACAGCTGGGGACGAGGGAGTTCTTCGTCGCCGGCCTGATGAATCCCCTTAGGAAGCCCCTCCTGCTCAAGGTCAGGGAGGTGGAGTGAAGGTGGAGGAGGATTACTCAATTGATTTCTGGATAGACCCGCCGCTCCTCCTATCCATAGTGGCCGACGTTAAGGAGATCGTGAAGAAATTGAATAAGGCTGAATCATCGAAGATAGTGGAGGAGGTCAAGGCAGCCCTGGGAGGCAGGGCCAGGAGGATAGGGGAGGCAGGCGAGTTGAGGGCGTACGCCATAGACTCCAGCTACGCGGATCCAGCGCTCGAGTTGGTGGGCGGGGTGCTCACCGTGGTGGCTTACGGCTACGTGGGGAACGGGGGAGGCGAGTCGGATAAGTTCGTGACGGGCACGGTCTTCTTCGAGGACACCAACGAGGTCGACAGGAACGTATCCATCTACTCGTCCATCAAGGAGCGCGAGCTAGCCATAAAGCTGCTGGGGGAGAAGAGGAGGGGGAAGAGGAGGGTCGATTTAATAGTGCTGGACGGTGACATAGCGCTGCACCCCCTCCCCTACAACCTGCCCAGCAGGAGGAGCGAGCGGAGCTTGGTGGAGAAGACAATGAAGCGGCTCCTCAAGGAGGCGGAGGCCACGGGCACCACGCTGGTGGGGGTGGTGAAGAGGGTTAGGTCCAGGTACGTGTCCGCCGTGATGGATAAATGCCTCCCCGTCAACGATAAGCTGCTCATGAGCATGGTGCTGGGTAGGGGGGAGTACCTGGAGCTCGGCACATTCGGGGAGCTACTGCCCAAGTGGGTCGACGTGAACTACGTGAAGTGCTGGGACGAGGAGGAGCA
The DNA here is from genome assembly GCF_055398215.1 of Thermocladium modestius. Lineage (NCBI taxonomy): Archaea > Thermoproteati > Thermoproteota > Thermoprotei > Thermoproteales > Thermoproteaceae > Thermocladium > Thermocladium modestius. The sequence goes on from NZ_AP043731.1 coordinate 1,821,871, forward strand.
CGTTAAGAGGAGGAGGGCAGAGGAGGGGAGGAGCAACCTGGAGGCGGTGTTCAACTCGGAGCTGAGATCGCTCAGGGACGTGGTGGTCGCGTTCTATAAGGCGTTCAACTCATCAATAGCCACAAAGGTGGAGGTGCTCGACTTCGGGGGACTCGGCGTGGATAGGGTGGTGGGGTTCCTGGCTGGGCAGACCACAGACACTGGCTACCCATACATACTGGACACAGTCGATACTGTGGTGAGGATAGACTCGCGGCTCCTCGACTACGTGAGGACGCTCCTAATAAAGAACGCAAACGAGGTGAGCAGCGACTTGATAAACGCATTGCTTCAATTAACTAACCCCCAGAAGGCGTACCTGTACAAGCAATTAGAGGCGTAGGCCTCAGTTGAGGCAGGGAGCGGAAAGGGGAGCGGGGGCGGGCAATATTTTTAAGTCCATTTTACGGACTCAGCGGCGGTGTCCGTTATTGATTTTGGACTGGACGGGTCGTTCAACTCAAAATCCATAGAGGGCAAGGTACTTGAGTATTGGAGGGCAAATAAGGTGAAGCGAAAGTGGCTCGACGCCGCCGGCCCCAGGGGGAGGTTCACCTTCCTCGAGGGACCGCCCACGGTGAATGGCTTTCCCCACGTTGGGCACGCGAGGGGGCGGACGTATAAGGACGTCGTGCTCCGCTTCAAGCACATGACTGGGTACTCCCTGTGGGCCCAGGGGGGGTGGGACGAGCAGGGACTGCCCGTTGAGCTGGAGGCGGAGAAGGCGCTCGGAATATCCAGTAAGAAGGAGATAGAGCAGGTCGGGCTGGATAAGTTCTCCGATAAGTGCAATGAGTTGGTGGATTACTACCTGAGCCGGTGGGTGGAGGTTGGCACGGACAGGCTTGGCGTGTGGCTGGACACCGAGAACGCCTACGAGACGCGTAGGCCGCAGTACATAGAGCACGTGTGGTCCCTCGTGAAGAAGGCGTGGGAGCGGGGGCTCCTCTTCGAGGATTACAGGGTACTGCCGTTCTGCCCCAGATGCGAAACCGCGCTGAGCGATGCCGAGGTGGATCAGGGATATAAGGAGAGGAGGGACCCAGCCATATTCGTGAAGTTCAAGGTCATTGGCGAGGAGAACACGTACTTGGTGATATGGACCACGACGCCCTGGACCTTGATAGACAACGAGGCCGTGGCCGTGAACCCCTCATTCAAGTACGCCTACGTGGACGCTGGGAAGGAGGTGCTGGTGGTGGCCGAGAATCTCGTGGATCAACTCATGCACAAGTTCGGCGTGGGGAGCTACAGGGTATTGAGGAGCGTCAGCGGGAGGGAGCTGGAGGGGCTTCAATACGAGCACGTGTACGACGGGAAGCCGCGCAGGGTGATAACGGCGGATTTCGTGACCCTGGAGGACGGGTCCGGCCTCGTCCACGTGGCCCCGGCCCACGGCCCTGAGGACTTCGAGGCCGCGAAGAGGCATGGAATACCGGTCACCAACACCGTAGAGATAAACGGCGTGTTCAGCTCAGGCCCGTTCAAGGGAAAGTACTTCCTGGACGTCAATTCCCTCGTGATAAAGGACCTTAAGACGAGGGGCTTGCTTCTGCGTAGGGACGAGGTGTCCCACCAATACCCCCACTGCTGGAGATGCGGCACCCCCCTCATCTACAGGGCGGACAAGCAGTGGTTCCTCGGCATATCCTCGCTCAGGGATGCAATGTCGAGGGAGCTGAGCAAGGTGACTGTATACCCGGAGTCCCTGAGGAATAGGTTTGATGACTGGATAGCCAATATAAGGGACTGGACGATATCCAGGTCAAGGGTGTGGGGCACTCCCCTCCCCATATGGCGGTGCAAGGGCGATCCGAGCAAGTTAATGGCTATTGGGTCCCTGGAGGAGCTGAGGAGAGTCGCCAAGCAACTGCCCGACGTGCCTCCCGAGAAGCTGGTTCACAGGCCCTGGATCGACATGGTTAGGATGGAGACGGAGTGCGGGGAGTGGGTGAGGGAGCCCTTCGTCATGGACGTCTGGCTGGACAGCGGGGTCGCCTGGATAGCGGGGCCCGACGGCTTGCGGAACCCCGAGTGGGGAGGGCTCTACCCATTCGATTGGGTGACGGAGGCCGTAGATCAAACCAGGGGGTGGTTCTACTCCCTCCTCGCCACGTCAGTCCTGTGGATGGGCAAGGCGCCCTACAAGTCAATGCTGATCCAAGGACATATACTGGATAAGTACGGCCACAAGATGAGCAAGAGCAAGGGAAACGTGGTTTGGGTGAACGACATGCTGGAGAAGTACGGCGCCGACGCGCTGAGGCTTTACCTGCTGACCAAGGCCGCCCCCGGGGACGCGTTGGCGTTCAACCCAGACGAGGTCAAGCTAACCCTAAACGCGTTGGGGGTTCTGTGGAACTCCGTTAAATTCGCCAAGACCTACATGGAGCTGGACGGCTTCACCCCGGCCAAGGCGGTGAGGAACCCCAGCTCCGCGAGGCCCGAGGATCTTTGGCTGATCTCCGCCGCCAACAAGATGATTAAGTCGGTGAGGGAGAGCATGGAAAGGATGGAGCTGCACCACGCCGCGAGGAAGTGGATGGATTTCGTCGTGGAGGACATCAGCCACAGATACATAAGGCTCATGAGGAGGAGGGCGTGGATGGAGGGGGAGAACGAGGACAAGCTGGCCGCCTATACGGCTCTCTACCACGCCCTCAGGGCGGCCATAGTGGTCGGCGCGATGTTCGTCCCCTTCACTGCCGAGTACCTCTACCAAGCCTTCCTGAGGAGCATGGAGGGAGGGCCCGAGAGCGTTCACTTAATGATGCTGCCCGAGCCGGATGAGCCGGCCATAAACGACGACTTGGAGGCGACGTTCGACTTGATATTCGAGATAGCATCCCAGGCGGCCAACATTAGGAACAAGGCGGGGGTGAAGCTGAGGTGGCCGCTCAGGGAGTTAGTTATCTCCGGCAGCGGCTCCGGTGCCTTGAGGCAGCACGAGGAGGTGCTGGCGTTCCTGGCCAACGTGAAGATCGTGAGGTTCACGGAGGAGGGGGAGTGCGGGGAGGACCACGAGTCCGCCGAGGTTGGCGGGTTGAGGATATGCCTAAGCACGCGCATGGATGAGTCGCTGCTGCACGAGGCGCTCGCGCGGGAGTTGATACGCAGGATACAGGTGATGCGGAGCAAGTTGAACCTACAGATGGAGGAGAGGGCCAGGGTTAGGATAAGCACTAAGGACGAGGAGCTGCTGACCGCCATAACCAAGATGAGGGAGTACATAGAGGGCGAGACGCGGGCCGAGGTGTCGGTGGACCAGCCGAGCGGGACCGGCTTGTCGCAGGAGTGGGACATAGATGGAAAGAAGGTTGTGATAGAGCTGGCCAAGCAGGAAGCGAGCAGTACTCAATAAACGGCGACCCCAGGAGATGAAACACTTCAATTCATTAATTAATATCTTTAGATATTTTAGCGGTTAATCCTTACCGGGTCTCCAAGTCTCCCTGGATAGCGACACGCCCATCAGCATAGCGATTAATGAAGCGTATATGGATACCGCCCAAGCTGGGAGGAGGCCCATGGAGCCGCTCAGCGACAGTATAACGGACACTGCTGTGCTCCCCACTATAGCTCCCCCGTTATAGGTGAAGCCAACCGCCGTGGCCCTGTACCGCTCGCTGAAGCTCTCCGCCAGGAAGGAGGGCAGCACTGAGAATATTGCCGCCTCCAGGAAGGCTTGAATGCTGAAGGCTATCAATAACTGAACGGCACTCCCCACGCTGGCCAGGTAAAGCAATGGACCCGCGGCCACGGTGAACACGGCACCGTAGAGGAGCATGCTCCTCCGCCTCCCGCCCACGGCGTTTGACAGCGCGCCGCCGATCCACACGCCCGCCAGGGAGGCGAGGTTTATCACGGCCACGTAGGTCCCCACCAAGTCGTTGGGGTACTTCTTGAGCTCCATGAATGCTGGATAGAAGCTGAGCGTGGCAGTGTTAACGAACAGGAGGCCAGTGGTTATGAGGAGGCCCACCGCCACGGTCCCCGCCGACTCGCGGAGCATGGAGAGGAGGGGGGTCTTCTCCACGGCCCGCCGCCTGAGCAGGCCCTCGAACGCTGGACTCTCGTAGGCCGCCCGCCTGATGAGGAAGGCAAGCGCGCCCGGTATGAAGAGGGTCAGGAAGAGAACCCTCCACCCACACGCCTGGAACTCGGGGCCGAATGCCGCGCCGAGGACGGCGAAAACGGCGGCAATCAGGAAGTAGCCCACGCCGAAGCCGCTTTGTATGAAGGAGCCAATGAAGGCCCTCCTCTCCGGGGGCACGCTCTCCATGGCCAGCGTCGTTCCCCCGCCGTACTCCGCCCCGGCGAACATTCCCTCGATGAATAGGAAGGCGTAGAGAAGCGCGGGGGCCAGCAGGCCGACCTCACTGTACGTGGGGAGAAGCCCCTTGGCGCCGCCGAAGATGGAGAAGCCGAGAACCGTGGTCGCCAGCATGTTCCTGCGACCGATCCTGTCCCCCAGGTAATTCCCGAAGATTAGGGAGCCAATGGGCCTGGCCAGGGCCTCCACCGCGAAGCCGGCGAACGTCACCACCAGCCCCAACCGCCCCAGTCCGGCGGGGAGGAACGCCGAGCTTATGGTAACGCCAACCAACGCGTATGCTATTGTAGTGTAGCCGTCAAGCAACCACCCGGACCAGGCCGCGAGCACCTGCATCCACTGCCTCCCATCCAGTCCGTACACGGAGGGGAGGGGGAACCATTTATTTAAAGCCTTGCGGCGGCTTCGCTGGGCGGCCGGCGTCCTGGGCCTTTGACGCAATGCCTTAAAAAACGAATGACTGGGAACCGGCGTGTCAGCGGAGGTTTTCGCTCCGGCCGTCGTGTCGAGCATGTTCGAGGCATGCCTCAAGGATGGGGAGGGCAATCCAATAAGGGACCCGTTGAGGGTGGGCGCGCGGGGGGCCGGCTTCGCCGTTAGCGCTGGAGTGAGGACTAGGGTTCGCCTGGCTGAGGGGGCGGGCGTGAGGGTCTACATAAACGGGCGGCTGGAGGAGGCCAGGACCACGGTGAACGCTGTGAGGATAGCGGCTAGGCTGCTTGGGTACGCGGGGGGAGTTGAGGTGGAGCACGAGGTTGGCGTGCCGATAGGCTCTGGCTTCGGGACGAGCGCGTCCGGCGCGCTCGGAGCCGCCCTGGCCCTCTCGCTGGCCTTGAACCGCCCCCTCTCGCTCGTGGGCGCCGTCAGGGTAGCGCATGAGGCCGACGTGGTCAGCGGCACCGGGCTCGGCACGGCTGAGGGGTTGCTGGCGGGGGGCGTTGGGGTCGTGATAGAGCCTGGGGCGCCGTGGTTCGGCTCCATAGATAAGATACCGTTTAGCGAGGGCTTGGCTGTGGTCTCCGTCCACTTCGGCGGGGTGGAGAAGTCCTCAGTATTGTCATCCCAGGAAGCCCTCGCCCGGGTCAACGAGGCGGGGAGGAAGGCCGTGGAGAGGGTTAGGGCTGACCCCACCGTTAAGACCCTGCTGAGAGAGGCCAGGAGGTTCGCGGAGGAGTCTGGGATTGGGGACCCGGACCTCCTCAGGATGGCGGATGCATTGGTGGAGGCGGGCGCCATAGGTGCTTCTCAGAACATGATTGGGAAGGCAATACACGCCATAGTGAGAGGGGAGAGGCTGGGCGATGTGTTGAGGACGGCGCGAGGCTTCGGCGGTTCCCTCATAGTATCCTCGATATATGATGGAGGGCCCAAGGTGATCAACGCGCCTTAACTGGATCCCCTGCGGCGTCGTTCCTCATCGAGCATTCATGAGCCGCGATTTGGCATGGCCCCGCCTCTCGACGCGCACAGCCCATGGCTGGTCAATGGGTGGCATTAAGGGGCATTGCTTAATAAAGTATAGGGGAATCGGCAAGCCGTGAATCACTCGGTGGAGGGGGTGAGGGCTAGATCCATTGCCGGGGCTTACCTGGGGTGGGTTCTGGACGGCTACGACGCGCTGCTCGTGGTCCCCATAATGCCGCTGCTGGGTCGATTGTTCTTCCCCGGCCCCTACTCGCTGTTGGGCGGCTTATCCACGCTCGTTGCCACGCTGGTGGGTAGGCCCCTGGGCGCCGCCGTGATGGGGTATGTGGGGGATAGGTTTGGGAGGCGGGTCGGCCTCCTGGCCACTGTTACTGGGTACAGCTTCTCCGCGCTGGGCTTGGCATTAATGCCCACGTATGCCTCCATGGGAGCAGCCGCGCCCGCGTCGTTCCTATCATTGAGGTTCCTGCAGGGAGCGTTCCTGGGAGGCGAGTTCGGGCCCGGCACGGCCATGATAATGGAATGGAGCAAGTGGAGGAGCGAGTTCGCATCGGCCTTCACGCAGAGCGGCTACCCCATAGGCGTCATAATGGCCACCCTCGTGAATGCGGGCTTCGCCTCAATGATGGGGCCCAGCTTCTACGCGGTGGGGTGGAGGATCTACCTGGCGACGGGCGCCGTCGCGGCGTTGATAACGTTGATTGTCAGGAGCAGGCTGGCGGAGTCGCCCAAGTGGTCCCCGCCCCGGGTCAATCCATTAACCGCGCTGTTCAAGTCAGGCGGGGCGCTGGTTTGGGGGATCCTCTTCACGGGTGGTCTCTTGACCGTGTACTACTCGACTTACCTAGTATACCCGGACCTCCTAGCGTTCCTAGGACGGGCCTCGGAGATTCCTGGACTCACCCTCGCCGCTACTGTGGCCGCGACAGCGGCCGTGCTGCTGGCGGGCTCCTTGGCTGCGGGCGTGGGCAGTAAGCCATTGATTGTGGGCAGCCTGGTCGCGGCTGTGGTTCTCGCCCCCTATTCGCTACTCATCAACCCCAGCCCAGTCTCGCTCGTGGCGTTGGCGTTCGTGGAGAACTTCCCCATGGGTCTCGTTCCGCACGTCCTGATCAACGAGTTCGGGCAGCATTATAGGGCCAGCGCGTTGGGCGTCTCGTATAATTGGGGCCTCCTAATAGGGGGGTGGGCGCCCATGCTGGTGGGCCTGGCGTCTCCCCTTGGGCTCGGCATGCTGATGGGGATGGCGGGCGGGGCCGCGCTGGCCGTCGCGGGCCTAGTCGCGTTAACGCGCCGCTAACCGCTGAGCGTTGAGGCGGCGGGGTGGGGTCGCCTCCACAGCATTATAACCGCTATTAGTGCCAGGATGATCACCGCAATGGCCGCTATTAAGGCTATGCCTAACGGAGTGAACTCGATGCCGGTTGCCCCGGTTGAAGCCGGTTGCGAGGTGGTGGGTGACTGGGCCTTGTTGATAGGCGACGTTGTTGGGGTGGGCGCGGTGGGGAGGGGGGACGTGGAGGTGGTGGGTGGCTTCACCGCGTTGCTCTGCGTGGCTATCACTGAGACCATGTTTGAGCCGTAATCCGCGACGTATATGTACCCATTCGAGGGATCGTAAACTAGATCGCCTGGATTCGCTCCAACAGTTATGTTGGCTATCACGGCGTTAATTGAGGGATCTATCACTGAGACGGCGTTGGAGCCGTGATCGGTCACGTATAAGTATCCATTGGATGGGTCATAGATCACGTCCACGGGCTCCCTTCCCACGGCTATCTCAGCTATTATTGAATCGGTGCTTGGATCTATGACGGATATCATGCTGGAGTTGCGGTTGATGACGTATAAGTGGCCGTTCGATGGATCATAGAAGATGTGGACCGGCTTCATGCTGTCCGCTATGTTGGCTATCACGGCGTCCGTGGAGGAATTTATCACTGAGATCGAACCGGAGCCTGCGTTGGCGACGTATATTAAACCATTTGATGGGTCATAGAATATGTTGCCCGGGTAAGTACCCACGGTCACGTTGGTTATCACCGTGTTTGTTGATGAGTTTATGATGGATACCGCGGCGGAGCCGTAATCCGCGACATACATATAGCCGTTTGAGGGATCGTAGGCAATGACGATGGGCCACTTCCCCACTGGGATGCTCGATATGACGGAGTTGTTCGAGGGATCTATGACGGAGACGGCGGCGGAGCCGTAATCCGCGACGTATATGTACCCGTTCGAGGGGTCGTAGGCAATGGCGAGCGGGTACAACCCAACCCTCACGTGGGCCACCACGGCATTGGTGGATGGATCTACGACGGAGACCGCGTGGGAGCCAAAGCCGAAGGAGGCGTTGGTAACATATAAATAACCATTGGACGGGTCATAGAGGATTATGCCAGGCCATTTCCCCACCGTTATGTTGGCCGTGACCGCATTGATGGATGGGGTGATGACGGAAATCGTAATTGAGCCGAAGTTGGCCACGTATATGTAGCCGTTGGATGGGTCGTAGATCATCACAAACGGATTTGTTCCCGTCTTTATGCTGGATACGACCTGGCCGGCATTGCTTTGGGCAATCATAGTGCCCGCGAGAGGTAGGAGGGCCAGGATTGAGAAAAACGCCAATCCCATTATTGCGGCTCTGTAAGTTGACAATTGCATAAATTATGAAGTATGCATTGGCAATATAAGGCTTTTGGCCTCGTAGAAATCCACATGGTTACGAACACGGCGGGCGCCGGGGCCGCGCCTAGCGAGTTAAGCCGTTAAAGCGCATGGCCATGAAGGACATGTGGAGGGCATCATTGCTTTCCGCTCCTCAACTCCCTTAGACCTACCCTCATGAGGACCCGCGCCAAGTCCATCGGAGGAATCCTCCCCCTCAACTCCTCCCAAGCGCTCCTGCCCATGACGGCTATGGCCCTCCCGGATCCCCCGACCTCCAGCCACTTGATAACGGCCTCCCCATCCCGTGCGTTCACCACAGGTATGACCCCGGGCCCAGGCCCCCTAATTATGGGCAGCCCCGTCTCATCGCTCAACAGCATAGATATGCTCCCCACGTCCCGGTCCGCCACGACCACTATGAGGGCATCCACGCCGGGTTAACCGCGGGCCCCGTTAAAAATCATTACAGGCCATCGGGGTTGCCCGTGAATCGTTCCCAACGGAGGCGGGGCTCTAGGCATCCTTATAATAAGCACGCCAGGCCGCTTCGCATGGACAGGCGAGGCCCGGGGCTCATCTTACTGACCACGTCGCTTGCCGCATTTCAAACCCCCTTCAACTCCACGGTGCTCTCCTTCGCGGTGCCCACCCTGGGGAGGGAGTTCCACGCGTCCCTCTACTCGCTCGTCCTCGTGCCCATAGCGTACCCAGTACCGCTCCCCCCGCTCATGATTCTGCTGGGGCGGCTGGCCGACATCCACGGCAGGATAAAGGTATTCAGGGCAGGCTTCGTAGCGATGACGGCCGGGTCGCTGATCGGGGCGGCGGCCACCGGCCTCCCCACGCTAATCGCTGCCTCGCTGGTGATGGGGCTTCGGCTCAGCGATACTGTCGCCCACCTCCACCGCCGTAGTTAGCCAAGTCTTCCCGCGGGGGAGGAGGGGCTTCGCCCTCGGCATCAACGCCATGTCGGTCTACCTGGGGCTCACGTCGGCCCCCTTCCTGGGCAGGGCCATGATGCAATTCCTGGGCTGGCGATACGTCTTGCTGATGAGCGCGGCGTTGGCGGTGTTGGGCCTGGGGGTCTCGCTGGAGTCAATGAGGGAGCTGGACCTGGGGAGGCGGGGGGAGGCAATGGCTGCGGCGGGGGCCGTTACGTTTGGATCGGCGCTCCTATCAGCAGTGGCGTATATGGTGATGTCGGCCGTGTATGGATGGTCGAGGTTCATCTATCTGCCGGCCATTTCCATAGCCATGCTTGCCGCGTTCGCCGTCGTTGAGACTCGAACCGAGTTCCCCATGCTGGACCTGAACCTGTTCAGGCGAAACGCTCAATTTGGTGTTTATGGGGAGGGAGGGGAATTATGGCATAGGGATGTTGCGGCATTGTATAGTTTGAGGAAGGGAGCTGAGGATGTGAGTCCCGTGCCGTTGGGGTCGAAGGAGTCCCATGACCCACCTATTATTAAGTTTGGTAGGTGGTTGAGGGCTAAGTCCCTACACTCGATCATGATTGAATACAAAAAGAGTGAAATGAAAGCGTAGGGACAAACGGTGTTGGGCACGATGAGGTTCACTGGGCAATTGATGAGCATAACTCTGGCCAGCGCAGTGCTAGTGGATAGGTTGGGCAGGTACGCGGCGCTCTACCTGCTGGCGGGGGTGGCTGCCCCAGGCGGCGGGGCGTACTCATTATTCCTGGCCGGCCTCAAGACCGTGCTGGCCGCATCGGCGGGCCTCAGCTTCGCCGGCGCCCACGCATCCCTGCTGCGCGGCAGGGAGACGGGCAATGCGAGCAGTAAGAGAGCGTAATAATATACCTATGTATGCAAATAACAAATAAGTTGATATAATTGTAATATAACAGATAGGTATAATTACTGCTAGATGGACTGGATAATTATGAGCATTGGCATGGATTTAATAAGGTCGCTGGAAAACATGGAGCGCGTCTTCCCCCACGTCGTTAGGCTGGCGCTGGCCAGCCCGAACGGGATCTACGTGCTGGACCTATCATTGAAGCGCGAGGTTGGTGCGCTGGCGTCTGTGCTTCAATCAGCGTCCTCGGTGGTTGGGTCCGTCCCCAATTTGGTGTATGCGTACGCCAACCCGGGGGAGGCAATGGGCAGGGCATTAATAATATACCCAGCGGGGGGGGGGTAAGGAAAAGCTGAGGGAATTGGTGAGCGCCGTGGAGCGCGTGGGGGCCATAATAATGAATGCCAGCTACGTGAGCGTTGAGAACATTAAGTAAAGCCATGCATTGGGAATCAATTACTGGAAATAGAATTAAAATTCATAAAAGCATGTTGTATAAGATAACATTCAATAAATCTAGCGCTTTAGTCGGGGCTATTAGCACTTCTTTAGGTGCCTCATTTATATAAACCTGCACTTCCATATTAATACCCGTGATGTTAATTCATAAATTACTTAACGGTAATTACTCATTAATAGTCAAATCACTATATTTTACTGCAACATGTTCAATTACATTGAATAGACTGACAAGGGAATGGGAATGTGGGGGCATGGTTTTTGGCGGACCCGGTGGGATTTGAACCCACGACCTACGGCTCCGAAGCAGAAGAAGCCTCAATTAAGGAAAAAAGGAGGGGATTGATCAATTGAGACCGTGAACGATGCTTACCCACATAAAGAACCCAACAGCCTAGCCGTGTTCAGGCGCACCACGACCAGAACCACCAATAACATACCTAGCAATAAGTTATGAAAACACATACGAAACAGCATTCGAAGCAGAAGAAGAAAGATCATTTAATTAAATCACGAGCCAATTTAATCTGTTGTAGGTTCATTGCTTCTTGCAGTACTGCCCCGTTGGCTGCGTATGCCACAAACTAATGTACTGTATAGATGTACCATATACTCCCGCCAACTCCTTGCAACCAACATCAAAATGCATATGCAATTTTACTTAAATAATTCTGGTCGCCTACAAGTATAGTCCAGCATCCCGGATTAACCTTATCCAAGGTTGACGGCGTTTGGTTTCGTGATTTATAGTCTTAGCGTCGCCCCCGCCTCTTGGCAGTAGGTTTATTAGGTGCGACCTTAGTTTCCCCAAACCAGGCCTTGCCATGGGATCCGGCGACAAGCAATCCACCATGATGGAAACCAGGGCCGGGGGCGGCCAGCCGTGGATGGAGGACGCCGTGAATTCATCCCTAAACTTAGAGTTAACGTCGGCTAATGGCGGAGCACCCGTTAATACCCAATACATGACCTCGCATATTTAGTAGCCGTCGGTCTTCTCATTCATCCCGCCGTCAAACTGCACAGGCGCAGCATATATTGGAGTCATGGTGTGCCCGCTCTGCGTAATGCTACCTAGGGTTGGGCACTCACGCATTATCCTAGAGACGTTCCAATCCGTCAACTTAGCCTAGTCACCCCACCACTCCCTGCTCACCAACACGTTATCCGGCTTGATGTAGCCGTAAACCACTCCCTTGGAGTGGGCGTACTCCAATGCATCAATTAGGCTTAGGAGGGTCGGGACTGCCTCGCTTAGGGGTAGCTTAACCTCCCAAGCTGCCGTCCATCGACTTCATCATCACATATGGGCGCGGCTTGACGTCGTAATCAAGTAGCTTTACTATGTTGAGGTAGTCCAGGTTTAGCCAGACACCGACCTCCTTAACGAAGTCCTTGGAAACATTCCCCATACACCTTAACCGCCCTTGCCGACCCTATCCAGTAGCGCCCGGCCCTTCTGAGCCTCGGGCAACCTAGCCACATCAGGCTCAACAATGCCAAGGGGCTTACCGCCAATCACATCTGCCTCAGCCCCTGCTTAATCTGGAACGCTTGTTGCTTCCTCTAATTCTCTAGACATGAATCCCCGCCTCCTCAACCATAACTCAGAGGATGCTGCGAAGGCAAGCAGGTTTAGTTAAGCCTGGGGCCCAACCACATAAGTATTTACAAGGGATCCATTACTAACCCTCTCAGCGGTTTCATTTTTAAATTTCTACTTCAATTCCTTTTGAATACAATGGAAGATAATTACCTGCTGAATACACTGCGATTCCCCATGGTATTATTGGCGCTGAGTAGTTATTCATATCATTCATTATAAATCCTTCAATAAATCCTCCCATGTTTTGCAGATTATTTATTATCTTGGAAAATAGTTAATGTATCCTGGCCTGGAGAGGGTATTGCTGGATTTGATGTTAATACTGCTTTTTCACCTATATATCCAATCCATGGATGATCTAGAGCATATATTAATAGTTGTATATATTGTGGCTCTGTAACCAGTATCGTCCAGTATCCCATACTTATTTCATTTAATAATATTGTGTTTCCCTTTACAGGTATTTTTACTACTATTGATGCTCTGTTATTACCAATAACATAACTCAATAGTATAAAACCTTTGCTATCATCATGATTATTATTAAATTGATTGATGATGTTTACATCTTTTTGTATTACTGAATTAGAGTAATTATCTACATGATATATTCCTAGTTCCACAAGACTACCATTTCCGGCGTAGTGAATGAGTTCGATGAAGTATTAATCGGCTTGAGGAACGCATACCATGAGTTAATAATAATCTCGCTGATCGATGCATGCGGAGTAGGTGAATGCATTATATAAATTGCCCTGGTTATAGTAAAAAATAATATTAGTATTAATGCAATCCATAATATTCTTTTATCTTTCCTCTATTCTTATCTACGTGTTTCCCCCGGCTTTTTGTCTTAAATTCTTGGGAGATCCTGTCTCAGTTTCTTTCTTGACTTTTTGTTTCAATTCTTTTACAACATCATAGTGTCCGTTCTTCTCGGCATAGTCTAGCGGTGTCTTACCATCATTATTCTTGGTGTTAGGATCAGCGCCATATTTGATGAGTAGCTTAACAGTATCAAGATCACCGTTCATTGCAGCATAATGTAGTGGTGTTTCCCCATAATTATCCCTTGCATTAACATCTGCACTATATTCAAGTAATATTTCAACAGTGTCAAATTCACCATGCATTGCTGCGTGGTGTAATGGTGACAAGCCGTAATCATCCTTAATATTTGGACTTACCTCCATTTCCATTAATTCCCAAACCTTCTCTGCATTACCATATCTAGCTGCTTCTATTAATTGCCTATTTAATTCTTGATTGGTTGTTCTAGCCTCATTTTCCTTTTTTGTCTCGCCGACTTCAGTCTTCTTCAATGACCTTGCCGTCTTACCCGTCAATGATTCCCATCTATTGTAGATCTCTTCTATTTTACTTCTCAATTCCCTAATGCTTATTCTTTCTCCTTGCTTTACTCTAAGCGCCTCCTCTATTACATTATCTATAGGTTCGTTTCCAGTTCGTGTTATCTTTACCATGCCCCTCTCGAAATCCACCTCAGGCAGTTTTCCAGTAAGCATTTCATGCATTATCATGCCTATCGCCCAAGTATCGCTGGCCTTAGTTGGGTTACCCATCAACTGCTCAGGCGCTGCATAGCCCGGCGTATACCCTGGCCCCGTTCTACTCAGCGTTGATGCAAACCTTGCGGTGTTGAAGTCAGACACCTTCGGTATAGAATCCCTCGTGAACAGCACATTCTCGGGCTTCAGGTCGCCGTGGACTATGTCTCGACCATGAAGGTGATTAACCACATCTGAGACTTGGAGGGCTATCCCTACTGCCTCCTTAACTGGCACCGGCCCACCCTCGAGTATTCCCCTAAGCGAGCCGCCCTCGCAGTATTCGAATATCAATGCCAACTGATATTTATCGAAGCCCTCAAACTTGACAATGTTTGGATGATCAATCCTCCTGAGAACCTCGACCTCCCTATTGACAATATCAGTGTTGGTGAGGATGGTTGGGCGCTCGATGCCATTAAGCATTGCGAAGTAAACCTCCCTGGGCAGCTTCACGACATGGCTGGCGCCGTAGTCATCTGCGCAGAGCATCGCCACGGCGAAGCCGCCCTCGCCAAGAAGGCTTCTACATTCGAGGGAAGCAACGTTAAGCCTCCTAGGAAGCGAGGCAGGTTTGGCTGGCTTTAAGGCAACGTTGACTGGGAAGGCCACTTAATATAATTTGCTTACTACTTATAAAGCATTGCTTTAAAGCTTAGGCAATTAGTTAATCATGAATTGCCTCTAGCTCCTTTGTTGAATATTTTTAATCTTTGTTCCTTTTGTGGACAGAGTTCCTTTAACTATCAACCGGCCTTATGTTTTTATAATGCATGCTGAGCAATTCCCGCGAGCCTCCATGATGTTATAAATAGGCCTTATCTGTATTCGCTGATTATTCAATAATTAAGGACGGATGCGAGGCATTCTCCCAGCAACCTCTTTAACTATGAAAATACCGTCCCAACCTGCCATCTCCGGGGTATCTGCGACACTTCCATGTCTTGGATCTAGAAGGAGCCCCCTAGCCGTCCGCCCTCTTGCATCAGACCATCTTGACTTGCCGCTTGGGCTCCTCCTGGACTTCATGTCGGAATCAGCTCCATGCCGGCATTTGTTGAAGTTGGCCCTTGAACAGTGAGCTGCTTCTTCGCACATCCTTCATTTTCCCGCATACCTTTCGCACAATCAACAGGATTGAAGAACTCTCTGTCGCCTGCCTTGCGTCCATAAGCAATCCGAACTTGCAATTACATAGTTTGATGCATCACATCCCCCATTAATGACCTAATTGATGGATATAAGCCCGGTTAACCTGGAGAAGTCGGGCCAGGAGGCTTAGGCGCGGAGTGCTCATTGATATCATTACTTTATTCACGCCGGCCCTAGCTAAGGAAGCTATGCCGAATGCCGTAAAGTCATTGTAGCGAATGTCTCCATCAGCAATTTGTCACAGTGCCTTCATGAATTGCATGAAGGTGCCCTTATCCTCCTCACCAAGGAACCTGACAGGCTCAGGTAGATTAACGGGAGCCTCTCCCTAACTCACCTATTTCCTCGGGGTTTCTTTCCTCATTGCCGCTAAGCCTTGAGGCTAAGGTTATTAACCTCGCTAGTTCCTCCGCAAGTGATGGTTTTGTCATCACCAATCTCAGTAATGTTGGTCGTTTTTCACTTCCCCGTAATTCCGCTTCGCTGGCTGGTAATGAGCACTTGACGAGTGCTTACCGTGCACTATATTGTTAACAAGCAGTTCAATAGCCCTAATGCCCTCAGCATTAATCCTGTTAGTAGACATGCATTGAGTTGGGAATGCTAACGACAATGTAAAGCCCCTCTGCAACCTGCTGAGTCCTTTAGTCTCATCTCTTACCTCTGCACTCATCGCCGCTGAGTTGCAAATACCATTTTGGCCCAGGAGCCCTTAATTTCACGGAAGCTCCAATCTTGTCCACACAGTCTCCTCTTCCAATTGTCGAATACTTGAGACAACACCTTACCTATGTCGACCTCATCAACGTTAATTACGACCACGCCGTAATCCTCCTCATTCCTTCACAATCTCTTTCTAGTTAATGGTAATCCCTGAGGCAGTTTTTATAGTCTTCTCTTCCCGATTCCTTGAAGTCAATCCTTTTATCGGAACTACACTATAACAACGGCCTTTTTCATCGTCCACGGAAACAACGTTGAATTCATTTTAGCACAGGTATTTTATGGCATGCAGAATCTCCGCGTTAATTTTCATTAACCGCATCCTCATCTGATTACTTGGAGCATCAGCGCTCACAGTAGCGCCAGTCCTCCCTGGTTTTACCTACATCATTCCGCATCACCTCTTGCCGACCCTGTTAATTAGGCGTTATAGATGGGTTCTATTTTAGCAAACGTCCTAAGACGCGATACAGTTCAATCTTTGGCCGCATCCTCCGTGGCATATAGATGACGCAGCCTAGGTGGCTATCCTTATTGAACCTAGCCTCAAAGGACAGCTTATTACCGTCTGGAAACTGGAGCGTTGAACGCACCATCTTGTCAAAAAGCTCATCCAAGAGCTCAATCTCATCCTTAAACCTAACAAACATTAACCTGCCTGACTGGGATATTGTTGATATGGTATTATTCAGCCTACTTTACAATGCATTCACAACTATCAGAGCTGAGAATCATAATAAGGTTAAGTTATCCATGCGAGGTCGTCCCAGCATTCCACAACCTAATAGATGCCTTGGAGTACACATACTCCAGGGGTGTTGTTCACTGTGATATAAAGCCTGGGAACGTGCTGGTGAAGAGGGGTGCTGATGGCGTCTTGGTTGTTAAGTTAAGTGATTGGAATGCATCGAGGATTTTCCAGAGTAGCCACCCAACATTGTTAAGTAGGCCAGCATTGACGCCCACGTACGCTGCGCCGGAGCAATTTGATGGTAGGGTTGGTGAGCAGACCGATGTTTACCAACTCTATGAGTCAATGTACGAGGTGTTGATAGGAACGCCGTCATTCACGAGCATTAGCTCTAAGTTCAGGGGTGAGTTTAAGCCTCCCTCAGTCCACGACAAGTCGCTCGCGGCCCTAGACCAATAATGGCTAGGTGTCTATCACCAAACCCAGAAGAAAGATCAACCCTAGGCGAGTTAAAGGCACAGTTAATGCAGTTAACGGGTGGGGGTAGGGAAACGGTAGAGGCGGAAATCAGCGCGAGGGCTAACCACATCACCCCAAACACAAAGTTGAGAAGAATCTACATATTAAACAAACCTGGCAACATTGTAATACTTTTAAAGGCTAAGCTTGGTTTAATTAACGTGGCTTGTTTTAATGCTTCATTTAGGGTGTATTTAAGGGAGGAGATTGTTCATGATACATTAGGTTCTGGTGTACATAATACCTTGGGCGGGTTTAGGGAGGTGAAGGTGGGGGGTTGCTTCAAGTTCCTCGCCTGCGGCGGCTTCTCCTGCGCATACGCCGTTGACTATAATGGTTCTAGGTTAACATTCAAGGTGCCGAGGGATTACAGGAATTACGTGGAGGGGAGTTACAAGCCCTCCATCGTTGCCGGCATCGACGCCAATAGGAAGGAACTGGAGATCCTGACGAAGCTTAATCACCCTAATATTGTTAGGCTCCTCGGCTATGGCGTTGACCTCCCAATCCTAGTCTACGAGTATGGCGAGCACACGCTTAGGGATCTTATGGCTAAGGGCCTCGGCGGGGGTGATTGCCTAAAATACGCTTCACAGTTGGCTGAGGCGCTTAGGTTCATCCACAGCAGGGGCGTTGTTCATAATGATATTAAGCCTGAGAATGTCTTGATCGTTAATGGTGTGGCTAAGTTGACTGACTTCAACACGGCTACCATGCTATTGGCCACTGCATCATCAAGCAGATTATCAATATGCACTGCAGGCTACTGCGCACCGGAGCAGTTATTCATGGACTTGAGGAGGGGGGCCGTTGAGGGGGGTTTCGAGAATAGGATCGACGTATACCAGTTGGGCGACGTGTTGCTAGAATGCTTGACGGGGGAGACGATTGATGGTGAAGCAGTCAACGAGGCTAAGGTTAATGAGGCATTAAGCAAGGTAAACAATAAGGAGTTGAGGCAACCCTTGTTAGGTTTAATAATAAGGCATATGCTGAATTATAGGCCAGAGGAGAGACCATCAAGCGAAGAGGTAGTGAAGGTAATAAAAGCAATAAAGGAAGGGGAAGCAATAGCAAAAGAAAAAATAGAAAAGAACAAAGAAACTGAAGTAAAGCCAGCGAGCGTTCCCGATTATCTAAGCGAGAGATTGCTAAATGCAGCGGCGGAAGGCGACGTGGGGAGGGTTAAGGAGTTGCTGGGGTTGGGCGTTGACCCGAACGTTAAGAATAATGATGGATATGCTCCGTTGCACTACGCCGCAATTCGCGGGAATCTCGATGTCGTTAAGTACCTCGTAGAACACGGAGCGGACGTAAGTGCCAGAGATGCGGGCGGGAATACGCCATTACATGATGCAGCTATGGAAGGCAAGCTCGATGTCGTTAAGTACCTCGTAGAACACGGAGCTAATATAAATGCTAGAAATAAGGATGGTATGACACCCCTTGATGCAGCGATGAAGAGGAGGCGCCGTGACGTTATTGATTACCTTAACCGTTATCAAAACAGGGATTGGGGGGTTCCTAGGTCCTTGCTGGGCCTGCTTTACGGCAACCAAGCCCCCAACTACCTGCCCCTATACACAGCATTGTTCCTTGGATTCATTGTCATCTACATTGGGCGTGGTTCGCTGGAGCCCTTGTCTATGTTATCGCTGATAACCATCAACTCGATGGCGGCAGCATTTGCTCCAAGCCGCTGGAGCCTGCCGCTAACCGCCACTGTCGCGCTAGTGTTATTGGCGCTGGGTTTTTGGGCAATGGGCGAGTGGATGATCACAGTGGCTCTCCTCGTGGCCAGCTACGCCATATATGCGCTTGGAGGCAACAATATTTCAAGCATTGTAGTGATCTACCCGATAACAATAGTAGTCCTGGTGGCGGAGTGGTGGCTCCTCAAGTACTGGATGGTCGCGTACCTGGGCTTCTTCGTTGCATCCATGGTCGTCATAGATTACGCGCTATCCAAGGCATTGAGCCCGGTGTATAGGGGCCACGGCAAGTCGACGTATATCGTGAACTCCGTCATATCGTTCCTGCTCGTGTTAGCAGTGTTTCACGCATTGATCTACGTTAACGCGCTCCACCTCAGCGCCGCCGTTCCCCATATCTAAGCCAAGGCCCATTTTAATAAAATTAATGCAAACTATCCACTGTTGAAACATTGCCTTATATCAGACCTAATCTAGGTATCTTTATTTAGGATAGGTAAATACTTATAAATGGGATTGATATAATTGGCCTGGTGGTTTAGCTGAGCGATAAGAGTCTCGGTCGGCGGCTTGGGTTTCCCATAATCGTGGCCGCTATCATTGGATTCCTGATAAGTTATTTCCTTATCCCCATGCCCGCGGCGTCCGCCCCACCATCCACCGTCTACTCCACTATAACGACCGCCTCCACAGCGACGGAATACATTTACTCGACGGTGACCTCGTACGTAACTACGGCGGGCGCGGCGGTCTCGCCTGCTCACCCATCCACTATTACGACTACAGTGACTATGATGAAAACAATCACGGCACCGGCCACGACTCCAACTACGACCACCACGACAAATACGACGACCACTACTGCCTCTCTGGTATTCAGCGCACCAACACTGGATAATCAATACCATGGGGACTACGCCCATGCAGGCTTCATAAACAGCACTGGACCAACGAAGCTAATACTTGATTTAAATGAGAATGGGAGTAATGGTAACCCCGTTAGTACACCAGGTTTAACCGCATACGGCTCCAACATCTTAATATCAGATACTGGACCGAATGATAATCAGCAATGGATTGTTTACCTAAACCTGAAATCACTTTCTAGTTTAAGTACTATAGCTCAGGGCGGGTATGTTTGGGGTTACGGCTTTTGCTCTATCGGCTCAGTATTTTCCTTAACTTACTTAACTGATAATGGATATATTATGACTTCAGAGGGTCCATGTAGTAATTATCCATCTCCAGGAATAGAATATATTAACTTTGCAGGAAGTGTGATTTGGGATGTAGGTATGCCTTTCTTTGCAAGTTTTATCACAATTTATAATTATATAGTGATAGCAGCAGGCAGTAACTCCATCATAGCCTACTTCCTGAATAATGGAGCTAAGGTATGGTATAGAAACTTAACTTCCACTGTGAATACCACCGGTTACATTACCATGATACCTACTGTTGGGGATAATGTTGTCGTGGTTAGTTTAAATAGTCCTAACGCCTTAGTGGCATTAAATGCCGTTAACGGAGCGTATTTATGGAGTCTAAATCTTACCTCATTTATTACGGCTACACCTGCCTATGGTGATGGATACTTTTACTTTGGGACAAGTAATGGTAAGCTTTATGCCGTATCGCCAAACGGCTCGGTGAAGTGGGTTGATGACATAAATATACCTGTACTTACTACACCTGCAATTGCTGATGGTAGGCTTTACGCTGGTTTAGGTAATGGTACATTTTTAGCAATTAATGATGCCACGGGCGCCACCATTTGGGGTGATACGTTTAACAGCCCAATCACGGCGCCTCCCATAGTGTCCACTAATGGTATTGTTTATATTGGTACGGAGGATGGGAATGTATATGCCATAAATGCTAATAATGGCGCAATATTATCTAAGTACTCAACAGGATACACCATAGTATCATTGGCTTTAGATGGGGGTTACTTAATAGCCCTAGATTCTCAGGCAAACATATATATTTTCAAGTGATGGAGATGCTGCATAACAGCTTTATATTATCCCTTTATTATGGAAAGCTTAAAATATCGAGTACATTCTTGACTTGATGTTGCTGAAGGTCCATGTGATCTTCACCATGGGTTTATGCGCCCTAGTGGCGTCATCGTTGGACAGCGAGGCCATCATCGGTATTGCCATCATTCAATCAATAATTGTTAACTACGCCATTGACCAGCTTGGGCACAGGGGCGGAGTCAGGATCCCTAGAACCCACAGCCCCACTGGCGCATTGATAACAGGACTATCGACTGCTCCCCTAGCCCTCCTTGCTAAAGTGACTCCCATCTATGTGACTGCCGTTGCCTTGATCGGGGCATTGGCCGGATTAAGCCACCTGCTGCTCGACTCCATGACGGAGAACGGCATCTACGTGAGGGGGCGCAGGCGAGCCATCAGTCACTTCAGGTTCAATGATAATGCGTTGAACCAAGCATTCATGATAATGGGCGTGGCGATGCTGTTGATAGCATTGATAATTATCCGCTAACTTAGAATCCTCCTCAAATCCTCCTCAGTTAAGATCCCCTTATTCCTTAGGCTGTATAAGTCGTTCAGCGTGATCCTACCACTCCTAAATAGGTCCCTGATCAGCGTAACGAGTGAGTCTCTGCTCGTATTGCTCCTGGAAGCCGCGCCAGAGAGGACGCTCATGAGCCCGCCGAACATGATCGCTGCGGGAAACGCCTTGATTAGGGAGTCCACCAACGACTCCGGCTGCTGGATTTGTTGAGCATTCACCGAGCTCCTTATGCCCTTCACGGCATTATCCGCCCTCACCAATCCATACCCCTGGGCGTACCTATCCTCGCCCAAATCCCGCGCGGAGTTAACTATGGCCGCCTTTACACTTATTGGTCTCATCTGGGCCGTCTCCTTGCCCATGGCCTCCAGCAGCATCGCGGCAACGCCGGCCACGTGAGGCGCTGCCATGCTGGTCCCCGCGCACGCCATGTAGCACTCCCCCACGGCCGGGCAATGACCCGAGTCCCGGGGCCTCGAGGCTATCACGGCGTCCTCAGCCTTCCCATCGTTAAGCACCCCGCCCGGCGCCACCACCTCTGGCTTGAGTAGGTCATCAATGGGTCCCCTGCTGCTGTAGCACGTAACGCGGCCGTTCCTGTCCACCGCGCCCACCGTTATCGCAAGCGGCGCGGAGCCGGGAGTGCTGATCCCCTTGTTCCCGTTGCATGGCCCCTCGTTGCCCGCGGCGGCGACCACAACGGAA
Source organism: Thermocladium modestius (assembly GCF_055398215.1). NCBI lineage: Archaea > Thermoproteati > Thermoproteota > Thermoprotei > Thermoproteales > Thermoproteaceae > Thermocladium > Thermocladium modestius. The sequence goes on from NZ_AP043731.1 coordinate 1,843,841, forward strand.
CCGCTCGCTACGGCGGAGTCCACCACGCGGCTCAGGAAATCATCCTTGCGGGCCGGGTGCCCCCCAATGCTCAGGTTTATCACGTCGGCACCGGCCTTGGCCGCCTCCGTCACCGCCCTAGCTATGATGAACCTGAAGCCTATGCCGCGACTATTCACTGCCTTGAAGTTCATGATGGACGCGCCCGGCGCCACTCCCTTGTACCTATCATCGCTGCTGGCGGCTATCGATGCCACGTGCGTTCCGTGGCCGTTATGGTCTTCGGCGTCCTCGAGGGGCACGTAGGACTTGGAGTAGACGACCTTGCCCTCCAGCCCGCAAGCACTCCCATCAACGCCGGTGTCCACCACGGCTATCTTAACTCCCCTGCCGCTGAGCCCCATTTCTTGCGCCTCATTGACCCCTATGAGCTTCAGCGTCCATTGGGGTGGTAGTCCCGGACTGGATAGGGCTCTGATCACGATGTCCCTTTCATAGCGTATGCCATACCTATCAAGTTCCCTCAGCTCCCGCTCGCCGGCCCTGCCCACAGCCACGCCGATTGTTCCGTAGACGTCCATCACATCGACGCCCAGGTCCGCCAGCACCCTAAGCCCCATCCTGTCCAAGGCAGATGCGGCAGCCCTATCGCTTAACGAGGTACTCAGCATCACGGATGCTTGGAGGTCTATGTCTCCGTAAAAAACGTATACATCGCCGCCGGACCCGCTCATAGGGTATGCACCATCCTATCCCTCTCCGCCTCCCTGACCTTCTCGTCGCCCATGATGTCGATCAAGGCATCAATCGACGCCCTGACGGCGACTGCATATTCGCCGCCGAGGTCGAAAACATCGAGCACCTCCACGTCCTTCCTATGCTTAATGCGTTCGGGATCGCTCGTGCGGAGTATAACTATCTCGCCCAGGCAGTCGTCTATTTGACCCGCGCACTTGCTTTTAATGATATCCTCCCCAACATCCATTACCTTGACTATCACCACCCTTCCCTTGGCCTTGTTAATCACGTCCACGACCTCGTTGGGGTCATCAACCGCCCTAACTCCTCCGTCCTCCTCCACTATTATCATTGATCCACCCCCAGCCTTCTCTTGTAATCCTGGATCGCGTTCTCAAATAGCCTGCGCTGGTCCTCGGGAAGTTGATACTTAACCTTGTTGTACTCATCCTCGAGCTGCTTGAGCTTGACGATGGCCTCCGACTTGTTCTCGCCCGACTTCTTGTTCATCTCGTCGATTAACGCCTTTATGCCGGCGATGGCTATCGCTGCGCCTATCCCACCCGCGACCGCGGTCGTGGGGCTTATGCCCCCTCCCGTGCCCTTCCTCCTCGACTTCCTAGACGCGGATCTGAGGCCGGAGCCGACGGCCGCCAAGCCCAGCACCAGCACTATTAATCCAATGAATGGGACGTTGGATGGGGTAGGCGATAAAAACCATTTATAGGACATTGAGAGGCCAAGCGTGGCGATCAACGCCCCAGCTATTACTTGCAGCCTCTCAAACATGCTAGCCCACTCAGTACGTCTGTCCAGGCAATTGCATCCTTAGCCTCTCCATCTCATTGTCGAGTTCCCTGATCCTATCATCTATCTCCTTAAGTCTCCTCTCTATCTCCCTCCTCTTATTATCGTCGAACTCCCCGTAGTACTGCCTCTGAAGGTCATTCTTTATCGATTGAAGATTATCCCTCTCGCTCTCCAGCCGATTGATCCTACTCCTTATATAATCAACGCCTGGAGGCGGCGCGTAGAGGGGATTAGCGGCTGCTTGAGGAGTTGACTGCGGAGGCTGGGAAACATACCCTGCCTGCTGCAGCTTCTGAATCACCATGCTGACCAGCTGATCCGTGGACTGGGCCTGCTGGGGGGACTGCGACTGGGCCTGCTGTAGGAGCAGGGCCCTTAATTTCTCTATCTCCGAGGGCGACGGCTGTTGACCGGAGCGTATCTGGTTGATTAATTGGCCAAGCAGAGGGGTCACTACGTTATCCATGCCCTTAAAAGTAAGCCAAGTCAGGAACCCATCCGTGGCCCTCTGCCCCAAGTAATTTAACAACGTCTTCACGGCCATCCCAAGGTCCTGCTGACCACTCATCTATTACAGTAAATAATACATCTATTTAAATTATTCGCTAATTAATGCTAAATAGCTGACCGCAATAAATGAGGAAGTCATAGGTATAGTTTAAGCTATCGTAATAATATTAAGGAATTATGGTTTACTAATGCCCAACAAGCCCGAAAAAGTGACCGGCATTAAATAATGGCCAAGAGGGCGATGCATCATTATCGTTAAATATAATAAATATAACGATGTATCACGGGCATCGTGGATGGGCGTTACTCCCATATACGCCCACGGCATTGCCACGGAGGCATCGATTATGGAACCCCGCCCTAAACAAACGCGGCTGTTCTACAGCTGACCGTAAAGCCTTATAAGCGATTCGTTGACGTCCATCATGCTTGGCCTGCGATCGGGGTCGCGCCCCCTCATGCGGCTCACCAGCTCGCTCAATTCGCCGCCTCTCTCCAGCGTTCTAATCTCGTTGAAGATCTTCACGGGCAAGTTAGTGCTTTTGCCCAACGGCAATTTCCCAGTGAGTAACTCGATGATTAGGGTCCCCATGGAGTAGACGTCTGACTTGTCATTGATAATACCCAGCCCAACCTCGGGCGCTGCGTACTCGGCTGTATAGCCGATGGGTACTACGTTCTCGCCAAGGTGCTTGAACACCCTCGATATGCCGAAGTCCGACAACAGTGGATTGCTGTTCTTGATGAGTATGTTCTCCGGCTTCAGATCCCCGTGGATAACGCCCGCATCATGCAGCCTAGCCAGCGCCTCCGAGGTGCGTATTATCAGCCTCATCCTATCGGTGAACGATGCCCTGGAGTTGATCACGTTCCTTAGGGAGCCCCCATCGACATATTCCATCACCATGCCGTACGCCTCCTCCGCCGATCCACGGCCCGGTGTGACTATCCTGAATTTATGGAGCCCGTACAGCTCGACCACCCTTTTCCTATCGGTGTTCAGCGCCATCGATAACCTGCCCAGCGTCGATACCTCGCCCAGCATGGATTCCAGCCCCTCCTCAATGCTGCTTAGGCTGAGCTTGAATAGCTTAACTGCGACGTACCTATCCTCGGCCGCGCTGTACGCCCTGTACACCTCCCCGAAGCCCCCTGCCCCCAGCATTTCTTGGATTATCAATTCATGGAGCTCATCAAGGGAGAGCCTACTGCCTCTCACTAACCTGTGTCCCCCCGCCACGAATTGATCAGGGGAGGGAAGGGCTATCACTGTCGGCTTTGCCCCAGAGCGCTTCAGCGTTATCTTAACCCTGGCCTGCCCTATAGCCGGGAGCTTCACGGTGGCCCTTCCCTCATCATCTAATTGAAGATTGAAGGAACCCTCGTCGGTCTCCACTACAACTTCTTCATTCTTAATGGGCGTCAGACTGGACACTGTTTTCGCGTTGATCTCTATGGAGTACATCGGTCTCTCCCTCTCCTCGATCAACATTGCCTTTACATCTATCCCAGGCGGTTGAGGCGTGCCGTGCATCAAGATGTCAAAAAGAGATAGCGACACGCCATCGCCGATCGCCACGTGGGACACCGGCAATCCCCCGAGGGGCAGCTTCTCAATGCTTTCTCCAACTATCCTGACCACGCCATCCTTGGTCAACACGTAAACCTCATCGCCGTGCTGGATAGCCTTGTATATTCCATCGACCTTGACCACGCTGTCCCGATTGTTCCTCAAGTTCCTGAGAATTATCTCTCCGTCTCTCGTGGTCACGACGAGGACGTCACCGCTTAGGTTGAGAGACAATGGCCTAATCCCGATTGCATCGCTCGTTGAGAGCCTCGGGTTGATTATGGAGACCTTGTCGGGCTGGGCCAGTATTAGCTCGTCCCCATGCTTCACTATCTTGGTGACCCGACCGCTGACCTTGCCCAGGGTTTCCTGGACTGTTGGTTTGCCCACCTCGATGGCGATCAACGAGCCGGCGAGCGAGACCATGTAAAGCTTCTCGTCGCGATCATCATACGTCAATGCCTGGAGGGGATCGATCTTTATCCTCCAACCGCCGTCTCCCGAGAATAATCCAAGGTAACCCTCCAAAATGCCTCCTCCCCAGTATGCCAATCCATCGTTCACGGTCAATAATCCATTTATCCCATCATTCACCCTAAGTAATACATTGTTCTGGTTCCTCAAGTCAATCAATCGGATCATGGTGCCGTCGCCAGTTGCTGACGCTGTGCCTATGAGGTGAGGCACATTCCATGAATATTGGGATATGGGCTCCTTCGACCCACTTTCCATAACCCGCCTAAGCCCGCCGTGGTTGAACCCATAGACATTGCCGTGCTCCGTCAATATAATAAATTCACCGCCGAGCCACCTTAAGCCGATTATGTCATCGCCCACATCGTACAGCGACTCAATGGCTAGCTCCGCCTCTTCCATGCCCATCTGCCTCACCCATCACTTGCCCGCAGAATAGGCATATCTTTGTGCCGTTGGGCAGCGGTGCACCGCATTTCGGGCACCGGGTATACCCTATTTTCTTCGCCTTGAAGAACTCTTCGGTAACCGTGAAGAGAGCCTTCTTAACAGCCTCGGCGTAGGAGCCCGACGTGCTCCTCAGATCCTCCACTACCCTGCCCGCGACCCTGCCTGGGTGCTCCGCCAGCCCCACGCCGTCGATCAACTTGGCCGTCGAATCAACGTTGGAGGGCTTGGTTATCCTGGCCAAATTATACATCCTCCTCGCCATCAAGTTCTGGACTATCATTGAGGGCGAGGCCCTCCAGTACCAAGTGACCAGCTTATAGTTATCGCCACGCGCGAAGTAATCATAAGGCCCCAGGTAATCATAGTCGCCGCAATCCTCGCTACGGTATTTTTCGCAGAGCAGTGGATTACCTACCTTGCCGCAGAACAAGCACGTGGGCCCAAACACTCTGACTCTAACGGAGTCGCCTCCACTTCTCATCGCCACCTTACCGCCCTCCTTGTCTTGCAGGTAGTATATCTCCCCGCCTTTGGACATGATTATGGGTGACAACAGCGTGACGCCGGGCCCCAGCGTCACGTCTCTCCTCGCGTATACCTGAAATACGGTCGCGTCGTTGATTTGCACGTTATTGCCGACTACCCTGCCCAGCACCAAGGAGGGCCCATCTATTGTTAAATCGCCCTCGCTAACCACGTCGCCGAGGATTATGGATGAACCATCAATCCTTATATTGTACGCCACCAGATTGCCATGGATCACCGTGCTGCCTTTGCCTGTCACAGTTATCGATGTTTCCACTGTTTTCCTTCCATCGATGATCGGCACGGCGGAGACGTCTCCAATTATCACCGTTGGATCGCCCTTGGCTGTATCAATGATAACCCTGAGCCCGCTGCCCACGTTGCCTTTAACGATGCAGCCGGATCCTATGTACACCTCGTCGAAGGCTTGCAAGTCGTTTAACTCCACCGCCCCGGCATCCATGGTAAGCTTGCGAACGCCAACCACGGGTGATGTACCCCTATACTCGCCCAGCAGCACCACGGAGTCGCTGATGGGATCATATCTGACATCCTCCTCCTGGGGGTACCTCCTAAGCATTGACACGTTAATTCACCTGCAACACCTTGATCTTGCTAATTAGCTCGTGTTCATCATCGCTCTCGGCAATGGATTGCAACATCTTTAGGGTACCGTCTATGTCCTTTTCATCTATTTTCCACGGGTAGCCATCCTTAACCCTGCCGGCCCTCTCCAGCAGCTGGTCCAGGACCTCGCCATCGAGCTCAGCAGGCCTAAGAGAGTACGAGTGGGAATTCCCATTGACCTCTACCTCAACTATGGTGATGGGGACGTACACTGTAATGTCATCTTCGACGTCCATGGGCAGCTGCACGTCTCTAAGTGAGCTCTCCACATTATTGATTGAATTCTCCGCCTCTGTTAGCTTGCTGTGAATCTCCCTTAACCTCTCGGTGAAGTTGCTCAAATCCTCGAGTCTCTTCTTGATGTTGGAGTCCGATACCACCTCTATCAGCTCCTTATTGATCCAGTCAGGCTTCACCTCATTATTGATGTCCTCGGCAGCCTTGGCGAGCCTCAAGAGCTTCTTGAGGATATTAAATTCCTGCTCCGACATGTTGATGAATTGATTTAGGAAGTCGTATATATTCCTTAAGTAATCGACAACTATGTTCTTATAGTTATTATAGTATCTCTGGTTGACCTCCTCGAGTCTCTCCCTTAGCACGTTTAGCTGAAGCCTTGAGACAACGACCTTGGAGTAGGCGTCGGCGTACTCCCTTAAAATAGATTCGCTGATCGTCATGGTTATACCGTAATTTATGGTTTTGTTTATGCTGTTCGTTGACTCTATCAATTTATCCTTCAGATTGTCTATGCTACTGTTCACCTCATCAAGCTCGGTCCTTATAACGTTCGTGGAGCTGTTGATCTGCTCTCTCATGCCGCCGATGCTTTGATAAATGTTCACGAGAAGCCGGCGGATCTCCTCAAGCTCGTGTACTGTATCACTCACTCTCTATCACCTGCTCCTGAATATTGAGACGCTGAATATCGCCTAGCGTGTTGAATATAGTGGATGCGCGCAGCAGGCCGCTGATCTCGCTGCTCAGCAGTAGTTCCTTCAACAGCTCAATGTACTTGATATTATTCTTGATGTTGTATTCAACATCCCTTATCTTAATTATTAGGTCATTCCGCATTGTCTCGTCGATGGACAGCATGCTCTTCCTCTGCTCCTTGGAGAGCCTCGATTGATTAACTGATAACCTAACGCCCTCGGATTTCTTGTATAAACTATCCTGGAATTCATAAATGGTTGCAATGTAGCCCTTAATGTATGGCAGCGCCAAGTTGCTTATATAGTACAAGTCCTCGACCCTCACGCCTCCGCTGCAGACCTCGCAAGCCATCTTGGGTTCCTCAAAGGGCGAGCCCAGAATGTATTTAATGTAAGAATCGGCACCACTAATTGCCAATGCGTACTTAATGATGCCCTCGCCGTACAATTTCTCGTACTCATCAATGGAGCGATCGCCTTCAGGTTCTGATGAAACCCCCGGTAATGGAACCTTCTCCATCAATAGCCTATTGATGCTGGCCAGGAGTCCCTTGATGTCCTCATCCTTCTTGAGTCTAGGTGGGAGACTCACTATGTCTGGATCCTCGGACACTCCTCCGAGCACATTAACCTCTATCCACCTCTTCAGATCGACGCGCCTGACATGCTCCTCTAGGGTTCCCTCGACGCATTTCCTGCAGTAAACGCTCTCGGTGAAGCTTGAGAAGGAATCCATTGGTATAGATTGAACGACTAAATCGTGGATTCTTTCGCTTAAATCCCTGTAGTTACTTGCTGAGTCAGCCATGTAATGGGTCTCTATCACGGCGCCCTTGATATTCGACAGCGTTTCTATGATTTTGTACAAGTCCTCGAGCTTGCCCACGCTGGCGCTAAGGATGCCAACGCCCTCCATGTCAACATTTTGTGGGCGGCCATCAGTTGAGGATTCAATGATCTTTTTGATAAATTTCACGTTATCGTTTGACGGCTTTATGATGGGAAGCATGAATTCGTCGTACTTTATCATCTTCACCGCACCCTCAAGGCGACCTAACGACCTTACGAGCAGTGATTCGGGAGACCTCGCCTTGTACACCTCCTCCCACATATTGATCTTCCTGAGCTCATCTATGATCTTGGCTCCTTCCGTCTTTTCCCTGATCAATTTATCCCTGTAGTACTCATCCTGCTGCCTGACCTCGCTTATAGCCTCATTGACATCCTCTGGGTTCCCTACCACAGCGAACCTCAACGAGATGCCGTTCCTAAGGGCGGGCGATATGCCGAGCGAGTAACTTGAACCCGTGGGGGCCTTGAATTTGACCAGGCCTATTGGTATGTAAACCCTATATATCCTGGCCTTAATGTCGGGCAGCTTGAAGTTAGAAATGAGGGACTCGACTCTGCTAAGTTCCTCCTTGAGCTCCTTTATTTCCGTCCCCATCCTAAGGGCCTCCCTCTTGCTGTTAGATATATCCCGTAATGTGTTCCTCCTCATATTATAGGCATAGTAGAGCACCCCCGCGCCGCTTATCAATGCTACTATGATGAACAGCGATGAGCGGGTGAACACTGTTAATAGCAGTAATGCAATAATGAATGCCAATACCGATATGAAGTACATCTTAGTTCTGCCGAGCATCCTATTTAGCTCGTTGACATGGTTGTTGATGTCCGCTATTTTCTCCTCATCCATTTTTATCTTTTCGATTACATTAGACCTACGTTGCTTGAGGGACCTGTACTCATTGAGGGGCTCCTCATATAGGGAACCCGTTGCGCGAAATAGCGATTCGGCTATATCGCCATAGCTGGAGCCGGATAAATTGGCTAAATACTTCTGCCTCATAATTATAATTTATAATGGATTTTTTTAAGCGTTTCTCTTATTTACTTCTTCCTTTACCAATTCACGGGCATATAGGTATAATGATAACGCTAACAATCCGCTGGACAGTGCCGTCAACACGTCTGCAACAATTAAGGCGGTGACCGCGTCCACTATGGCTATCTTCGACCAAGTCAGCATCCTGCCAATCCCTATAGATTCAGGATCGTTCACGGCCCTTCTGGCTATGAATAGGACTGTATATAGACCCATGCCGACCGCCAGCGCGGCTGGAATCATTATTACGGGCAGCGTTAATGGGATGAACTCCGCGAAGAAGTAGGTAAGCCCCGCGGCGAACAGCATCATCCTTATCAGGTCCACCAAACCAAATGTAAGCTCCAGAGATGCGCCGATCCTCACCAATTCCTTGTAGTAGCTCCTCATAACCTGATCAGCCTCCTAATCAATTGCCTCAGCATCCTTAGCCTGGTCTTTGATAGAAAGGCCCCTATTATCACGCTATATATGAAGTTCTCGATGCTACCGTAATATAGCAAATTGATGTAATCCTCATCGCTTAATATAGGCAATTCGATATAATTGATTACAGGATTGATCGGACTCGGCTCATTTGAATTACACTTCGCCTTCTTAACCTTATCGAAGGGCACTTGATCGCCGACTGTGTACGCCTTGAAGTGCCTCTCTAGGTTCAGGAAAAGAACTACATCATTAACCACGTATACGCCTCTCCGAACATCCATGAAGTTGACCTTGCTGGTGTGGAAGGCATACTTGATGCAGTTGCTCTGGGACACCTTATCGCGCAGGTCATCCGGCAGGGCCGCCTCCAGCTCCTTGAGCCTGAATGGCGCCTCCAGCTCCTCGGCATACCTTCCCACCCCCTTCACGCAGTAATCCAACGCCCTCGGCGTCGGACTGCCGAATATAGAGAACCCCTCCTTGATGACGACCACGTTGATCGACGGAATCCTTAGATGATCCATGGGACCGTTAACGAAGACGGGCTCCCTATCGCCGATGGCATTGAGCATCTGGCTTATGCATGTCCAATCTCCTGAAAGCCTAACTATAGTCATAGGGGTTCCTTGTGGCAAGTTCGATCTGGCTTATGCATGTCCAATCTCCTGAAAGCCTAACTATAGTCATAGGGACTCATTTTTCCTGGATAAAATATTTAAAGTTTTCCTAACTGAAATGCTTAAAAATGGTGCTTAATCCAGATATAAATGCCTCAGCGCGGTGGCAATTTGCTGGTGGCGGTTCTAATAGGCTTCATAATCGACCTGGCGCTATCTCCGTTACTACCCTTCGCATCGGACATAATTGCTGGAGCCGTCGCCGGATACATTGCAGGCAGGAGCATGGGCAGGGGGGTAGCGGCGGGGCTGCTGGCTGGCATGTTCGGTGGCATAGTGCTGGCCATCTTGATACTGACAATAATGCCATTCATTATGGGCTACCTAAGCCCTATACTGGGCCCGTTCACTGCGTTGCTTCCTCTGGTGGCACTGATACCGATATTACTGACGTTGAAGGGGGCCTTATTAGCGGCCATAGGTGGGCTGATAGGAGCCATCATATGGATGTCCACCAAAGGCAAGTAATTCTCGAATTTTATCTTTGCTTACTTAGTTTAGTTTTCGTTGTATTGTAAGTCAAAATATTTAAAATTAATTTAAGTACTATGAATAATATGGCAATTAGGTGGAATATAATCAAGGATGAGTGCGTAAAGATAGGTGGGGAATTGAGCCCACTATCGATTTTCATGAGCCCCTCCTGGGACAGGAAGATAATTCTGCCTTACTTCGTGCCACACGATTACCGCCACTTCAGGAACGTCGAGGGGATAGCCAGCGGCCTGGCTCCGCTGTTCAACGTTGGCAGAAACAGCTTTGAAAGGGCATTGATAGGCTGCTCTACGTGGCTTCACGATATAGGAATGGCTGCTTGGGCGTTGAGCATCGATGATCTGAGCATCCACGTTGATGAATTGCTCAAGGACCTCAAGGGCAGCAGAATAGGGGACTTCAAGAGGGAATTGCTTGAAAGCAGCATGTTCTTCAAGGGATGCCTCAACGAGGACAATTGCAGAGGCAGTGCATGCAATGTGGCGGACCTCGGCACGGTCTACATCAGCAAGGCATGCATGAATAGGAGCATCGATTACAGGCTTAGGTTGTTGAGATTCGTCAGAGCGTATCATCCATGGATCAGCGAGTCGTATGTCGAGCACAAGCTTCCCAAGGACGTAACTCTGATAAGGGAGTTGGGGGGTGGGGCTGCCCGATTCTCATCGCTCGTTGGCGAGATCTGCAAGCTTCACGATAATAAGGTCGAGCTAAGGAACAGAGTGAGCACCTTTGAAGGGTATGAGGTGGACACGGCAAAGTATGGTGCCCTGCTCAGGATAGCTGATGCGCTGGACTTCAATAGGAGCCGCGTTGAGAACATATTCGACGTAATCAGAAATGACATGGTCAACGACGGCTTCTTCTATGTTTTAAAGCACTGGGTCTTCAAGTACGCGGTAAAGGGCGTGGATGCGAACAGCGGCGGGGTGACGGTAGAGATAAGCGATGAAGCGGAGGAATCAATGGTCCTTGGCTTTCTATTATTCGAGGTAGGGGATAACTTGGCCGAGGACTATGAAACCGTCAATCTATACAGGAGACTACCGAACATAGTGATTATTAACGGCGGCAAGGATCTGACCCTCAACAAATACATAAGCGAGCTGCGTTTCGCTTACAGGAAGCTAGGGGAATTAAAAGATGCCGATAGGCTTGGGCGGTATGGCAAGGAGCTCAATCGCATCGGAGTGGAGGAGGAGCAAGTGAACGCTATAATCAGCTCGTTTAACGATGCGAAACTGAAGGGATTGATGAACCCGCCGCTCGATGCCTTGGCCCTCGCCTTGACGCTCGGCAAGAACGCATCGGGCCTCGCCGATCTAATAGCCCAAGACCTGCCCAGCGACGTGAGGAGCCACGTGGGCGAGCTGTTCATTCCCCGCTGAAAGGCAGTCTATACACGGATGAAACGAGGAATCGGGTTAGCGATAAATGACTCATAGCGTGGAAAACTTATATTTCTCCGGTCAAGTTTTCGCCAATGGGCGGATACAGCGAGATAATAAATGCTTGCAAGGATGCCGATAGCTTGGAGTCTTTAAGGAACTGCATGGATCTGAACGGCTTGGGGTGCATCGATGAATGCAAGAAGGCGCTAGGTAAGGCCTGGAGCAACGCTAAAAACATCGAGTGGCCCGATATAAGGGAGAGGATACTGGGGATAATTGAGAAGAGGCTAAATAACATCGAGGAGTTCGAAAAGGAGCTAGACAACTTCGCTGTCAGTATCTCTTACGACTTCGAGGTCGAGAAGTCAAATCCTCCGGCCGGCATAATAGAGCTTATCATAAGCAACGACAACAAGATACTGAGCTGCGATGTTAAGGGCAGTGTAAAGGGGGGCAAGAATCTCAATATTAGAGGCGGAAGCTTCATAGAGAGCGTCGCCGCGAACAGCAGCAAGAGCGTGAAAATACATGTTGAGGCCCCAAGCCCCGGCTCCTACTCGCTGGCGATGGAGTGGGAGGCCGCATATGGTGGCAACAAGGTCCTCACGCGTAAGAGCGAGAACATAATTGAGCTGGATTTCCCCAAGCAGAGTGAGGAACCGAAGAAGGACGAGCCAGGTCCCCGAGAAAGCAGTGCCGCCGATCGTGAGACGACGCAGGAGCCAAGATCCCCAGTTCCACAGCCGCGGCAGGCAGTTCAGGAAACGATCGGGCAGGCTCCCCAGCAATCGCAGCCACAGACCATCGACGCTGGCGACCTAATCGCCGAGGCTTTCAAACATGCAGCGGCTGGGATTGCGGGCTTCGCGGTGGGGGGCTTCATGCCGGAGGTGAGGAAGTTTGAGAAGCCCGTCTACGTTGATGATGTGCCATACATTACACAGAACGGGGTTACGATTATACTCGAGGATCAAAGCAATGTGGTGATAGAGGATGAAGGCGACGTTGTCATAATAAGGAGGCCCAAGCTGGTCGAGTTGATAAACCAAGTGAGCCTCAAGACGGCAAAGAGCCTCATAGATGACTTCAAGCAGAGGGCACTCAACGTGTTGCCCAGCCTGGGACTCGCGGAGGGCGGCATAGACTGGAGGGCGGAGGATCTTGTGGAGAACCACGTTGAGGGACTCATCGACAAGGAGAAGAACAGGGGCAGGGAGGTCAGGGAGGAAGAGTTGATGTCCGTCCTGCCCAGAGTATTCAAGCTGGAGGTCAGGTACGGGCTGAGCGGCACTATCAGGAAGAGGGCAAAGCTTAGACTGGTGGCCGGAGCGCACGCCAGGATAGAGAGGCTATACCTCTATGGAAACGATCATGAACCGTTGAGCATCAACGAGACGCTGGAGGGACTTGGGATAGACGTAGACGAGCTGCGATCCGGAGCCGAGAACGCAGTGCTAGTTCTGGCATCTCCAAGTGGTTGGGCTAGGAACTCCATAGAACAAGCAAGGAGGGGCGCGGGCAGCATAAAGCTGGTGCTCATAGATCTGAAGACGGGTGAGGCGAATTATGATCTCCAAGACCCACTCCTCAGAGCTATTATAGATGGTCTCGGCTACGGCGAGGCGCCCGTGATGTACAATGACTACATCAAGCACCTGGACAAGATGTTGATGGCGGGGGAGATAGATGAGGCCACCCATAGGAGGAAGATCATTGAGGTGATGAAAAACCCTGCCTGATGAGAGCCTCGGCCCTGTTAATTATCCCAGAGATCGCTTCATCCAGCTTGGACTGAACGTCGCTGAGCTCCTTTTCTACCTCTATGAGCCTATTCATGTACCTCCTCGTGATTTCTTGATAAGTCATTGAGCTTATCTGGCCGTTCTCAAGGGACTTGGGCGCGCTGCTCAGTATTTGGATAATGTCCTCCCTCTCGCCCATCAATGCGATGAATGCCTTGACCTCCTGGGAGGAGGCTAGCTCGCCGGCTATGCTTGAGGCAGCTTGAGGGGGAATGCCCATCTTTGCGAGCTCGTCTCTGAGTTTATTAGTGAATTCCCTAAACCCGATGCTCTGGGCCTGGCCGCCCTGGGGCCTGGGTATGAAGGTTATCTTAGGCTCAACGTACTCGACCCTCGCCTTAACTCTGCGACCAATCATGAGCCCTAATACGAAGGCGGCCGGCAATGTTACCTTCTCGGCCTCGCCCATGCGCAACCGCTTCCAGTCCTACTTTAAAACGCTTACCGTAAAAAATAATAGGGGTAATTGTATAATCTAGTGCAGATGAGTCGCATTACTATAAAAAATCAAACAAATAAGGTAGAGGTGGAGGTCAGGGTCGGCAGCGAGTCGTTTAGGGTTAGTCCTCCATTCATAATAGGCCGCGTGGAGGAGGAGAACGAGGAACTTGATCGCCTAGCAATAAAGGACTCCAGCGGGAAACTGCTGTACAAGTTTAATGGCGTTAGATGTAGGTGGGGGTGCGATACCAGCAAGGGCGATTACGACTGCGTGAGCCACGAGCATGTGCTAGTAGAGACGGAGGGAGACGGCATCAGGGTCAGGCATGTCGGCAGGACCAAGACGTATCTTCAATCAAGCCAAGAGTTGTCCAGGGATGGAGTATTCATGGGTTTCGGGAGTAGGCTGGCGATGAGGATCCCGGGGCTCACGCCGCCCGAACTAGTTGAATTATCAACTGTATCGACGTCTTCAACGCCGACTCCCACCCCCACAGTCTCTCCGCCCCCCCAACACGCGTCTGAGCAAGATCCAGATCTACTCAATGCCTTGTGTGACGTTTATGAGCCAATCAACGCATATCTGGGAGTGCTTGGCGATGTTCTCACGGATAAGGACCTTGATGGATTGAGGAACACCCTTGCTCAACTAAAAGGAGACGTCAGCGGCGCTAAGGACGCTCTGCGCACCAAGCATAAATACGAACAAGCCAATATAATGGATGATCTATATAACAGACTGGATAACATAGTTTCCATGATCAGCGTCGCCTCTCCCGATAGAATAGATGTGCCTAACCTAAAAGGACGGCTCAGAGAGATACGGAGCTTCATCACCAGCTTGATGAGAATCGATGAATGCAATACTGATAATCAAAGATGATGATGTCGATCAAGGATGTGTCATGTGCTGAGGATCGCCGATGCGGCTTGCCTGGTTTCGGATGAATGAAATTACTTGGGTGCAACAAATGGCAAAGCAGTAACGTCACTGATAGCCATGAAATGCTCATGAGCGATCCTTCGGTTTAGCTTTATCGTATGTAATGATTAAGGCAATGCAGCGAAGCGCACATCATGAACTCGAGGCATGCATTACTTGATGCGCATATCGATAGCTGCACGTATTATTATGGTGTGAAAAGCTAGGCTTGATTCTTTAACAGGATGGGAAGCTGAGCGGTATTATAATAATAGTTGATATATTAAATAAATTAGGGATATGAAGTGTTATTAATTATTAAACTACTGATTGCTCTATTATTATTGTTGGCCATTGTCTGCACACAGTGCATGCAATGGCAATACGGTGATTGGTCTGGCCCAGGAACACCATGACCAAGTTTAAATACCTACCACATGCAGCCATAGGACTACTACACATCTACCCCAGGAGACTAGGCCAACTCGACGAGCTAAGGCTTGTTAAGGCTACCGACCTTGACTACACTATCAATGAGCTGATCAACGTTGCTTCGAATTATGCCGAGAAGCACGGCATTAAGCCAGATACGATATGTTACTGGAGGCTAACAGCAATGTAGTAATCGAGGTTAGGGAGTTGATGGGCAGACAGTTAAGTTAATCAAGGCTAAAAACCCATTAAAGGCTCTTGAAAACTCTACAGGGGTGAGAAACAGGCCAAGTGCATGAAACCGCAACCCTAAACAGGTACAAGCATAGCACTGCTTACCAGAATCACTAAAACAATAATACACTCTGTATGGTTTCCCCACACTCGCTGGCTAAATGTGAATATGGTTGATTTAACCCAGTTGATGCTTAATAATGATGTATTCATCTTTTACGGGATTCGGCATGGCTATTGGTACATGAGGTACCAGTTCATCAACTATTAATATCTGATAGAATTTTAAAACCTCAGTATTTATTCCCCTGTGTGGGTGCCACAGAAACTATTACGGATGGTGTAGATGGGGAGCGCATACAGGGTTTAATGGTTAGGACTAGGGTAGGTGGTGTTGGGAGGGCTGTTGATTGGGAGGCTGCCGTAGTGGCTATGGCTAGGGACTTGTCATATGCGCTTAATGAAGGTGATGCCAATAAGGCGTGTAAATTGCTTCAGGTCATCGAGTCCTGGAAGGATGGTAATGATAAGGAGAAGAAGGCGTATGCTATGTTCACCAGATCTAATCCATATAGGAAACTGTATGAAACCGCCAATAAATTGTATGGTAGTAAGTGTAGTCAAGATACTAGTCAAAATAGGAGTTAATTTAAATATACTTAAAAGAGCATTCAAGACTTCAAATATGGTTGATTACTGTAGTCCTGAGGTTGTGCGTGTTCAGCGTTATGTTAGGATTAGGAGTCCTATTGAGACTATTGAAGAGGTGACGTATACGTTTACATGTAGTAAAGACGCTGATTATGTATGCTTTCCTAGAGTCTACAGTGGTGGGGTGGGTACTTACCTTGCCCGTGAGGATGGTGGGTATCTGCTTATTGAGAGGGTTATTAATGAGGATGGTAAGGCGGTCAGCATACTGCCCACGCGCTTCGTTGAAGAGTGGTTTAATTTAAAGCCTGGTGAGGATTACATCTGTCTTCAAATGCCTGCAACGCCTAACCGCCTTCATGTAACTACCTTCACCATACATAGGCCAGTATCACTCTACCCAATCATAGTAACGACATGGGATAAGGTTAAACCCTATTATGATGCTGATCTCAGCGACTTCATAATAGGTATAGAGAAGATTCCCCCACATGGACAGAGGCAATACTTCCAAATACTATTCGACAATGAGCACTTGGAGTTTAAGCTAAAGGATCTGCAGGAGAATTTAAATAACTTAAGGAAGGGAGAAAAGATAGAGGACTTAAAGCTTGGTATTCCAGGGCTTAAAGAGGAGACTGAGCCTAAGCCTAGAAGCTTCGTGTATACGTTTAGAGTATCGAAGGCAGAACCCATAGATATTAAGTATCGCGTCACTTCAAGTAGTTTCTATAAGACGCTGGCATGGGTTATTGCCCTATCCAGCCTAGCCATATTAGGGGTTTCACTATTCTTAATAGTGGTTAGCCTAATTCACCCAAGCCTCATAATCAACTACTCCGCAATAGCACTACCTGTAATAACTACATTAGCTATTCTACTCCTAAGCGGATACGTGGTGATACCTAAAGAATCGTTAATCAAGTATAGAGTATTAAGGTGGTTAACAATTGTAGTAATCCCAACACTACTAGCAGCATTAGGTGTCATGCTAACAAAGGCCTAAACCTTAACACAGCAGGCATGGTGCATGTTTAATGTATCAGTTCCTCAACTCCTCATGCCTAGGTGCCAGTAATGCTCCACCAATATTCTGAATTCGCTTGGCGGTGCCCTTCCTTGAAGCGTGTTGACTATGGATTCGGGTACTCCTTGGCTAATCATCCATGTAGCATAGAATTCCCTTAATTCATAAAGCTCAAACTCCCTACCCAGGATAGTCCTGGCTGTTTCCTTAATCTCCCTCCTTAGCCTATCCCTGTCGAAGGGTTAGCCTACTGCCCCACTCCTCTGGTTTCACCCCAACGTTTAGGTAATCAGCCTTAATAACCTCGTACTTCAGCCTAACGAAGGAGTCCCTATGAGGCATGTACACGCTCTTAAGCCAATTAATGGTCTCTGGCCTAGGAAGGCTATGAAGGCACGCTTAGTCTCAGTAATCTTACCAATGTGAATTACGCCACGTTCCCAATCCACGTTGCTTAGGTTAATGAGGAATGGTTCACTTGGGCGTAAGCCAGTTTCAGTTAGGAGTAGGAAGTATGCCTTAGCCTCAAGGCTTGGTAGCTTACTGAAGTAGGGAAGGAGAGGAGGAGGCGGCGGTGTTTTTTTGTTACCAGAATCGTTTTTTGGGGGCCGCGCCTCTCGCGACTTGGTACTCCTCCTTTGCTAGGTTGATTATCTTCGATCGCCAGTCTTGGAAGAACGCGTCTCCCTTCCCGGCGTCGTACTTTATGGCTATGTCCTTCCCCCTATCCGTCCTGTCCGAGACGAAGGGGGAGTAGGGGAGGACTATGAACTTGCTCACCGGCCCCTTCCCCTTTAGGAAGCTGACCGTGTTGTCGTTGGGGAAGGACTGGTTCACCACCGCGTAGACCGCGAGCTGGGGCTGCCCATCCCTCGCCCTCTGCGCGTTGACTATGGAGATGAGGTCGAGGACCTCCGCGGCCTCATCCACGTGCGTGTTGCCTGCCTTCACGAAGACGTTCACCACGGAGGCGAGCCGCAGGAACGCCCACTTCACGGCGGAGTCCACGGGGGACGGGAGGTCCACGAGCACCACGGAGGCGCCGTATGGCTTGAGCTTGGAGACTATGAGCTCCTGGGCATTGCTTAGGACGAAGGAGCCCACCCTGTCCGGGTCGCCCCTGGCCGCGGAGTGCAGCTCCCCAATCATCCAGCTCAGCTGGTCGGGGCTGAGGCTCCCGTTCGAGATCATCCTGAGGTTATAGATCTGGTGCACGTAGATCGAGGCCTCCCTGCCCGTCACCCTGCCCATCAGGAAGTCCCAGAACCCGGGCTGCTTGGGGTCGAGCCCGAATAGCTTCGACACTGTGCTGTTCGTGCCGTACGCCACGTCCACCAACCCAATCGGCTCCAGCTGAGCCCCGGGGCCGCCCAACACGTACGCCAGGTTAGCGGTCACGGTGCTGATGCCCACCCCGCCCTTGGTGCCGCCCATGTTGACTATCATGGAGACATCGAAGGGAACCCTCATCGAGAAAAGAAAATAAAGAAACACTAATAAGAACCCCACGCGCTCGAATCGCATGCGGAAAAAATACTAGGCTAAGAATAGCGAGGGAACGGGGCTGACCTCCTCCCCGCCCTCGGGGTCTCCGCCATTGCTTGCCACGTGGCGCCTCATTATCTCGTGCCTTAGCCTTACCTCGCAGCCTACTTTCTCAGCCACAGCGATCCATTATCGTTTTCCCCTCCCTTTCCTCCTTCCCTACTCACCCCCGCGTGCCTAGGTGGTCTTCGCCTCAATTCACGCCCCTCCCGCCCCCCCTCCGCTCCCGCTCCCGCTCCCGCTCCCGCTCCCCTCCTCGCCGCACTTAAGGCTTGCCCACATGGCGTTCACCCCGCCCTCCCCGCCTCGGGAGGGGTCGCCCGCCAACTCCCTCAGCCAGGACGTGAGGGGGGCGGGGGGCTCGACTCCCCAGTCAACCCTGGCGGGGGCTCGGATCTCCGCGACCGCCCCGTCCCGCATCCTCACCAGCAGTATGTAGTCGGAGAGGATCCTGCCAGCTGACGCTACCCCCAACGCCTCCAGCCTATCCACCAACTCCTCCAGGGACCGGCGTGCAGGTTAGTCGCCCCGCCGTGCCCCGAGGTCACTGCCTTGACCCACGCCGAGGCGTCCTCCTCCCCCAACACCTCGTTCACGAAGATGAACTGGGCCCCGCTCCGCATGGCGTCCATGATTAGGTCCCCCTTCCCGATCGAGTTCACCCCAAGCCCGGACGCCTCCCTCGTGTTGAGGAGCGCGTGCGTCCTCCCCGGCAGCATCCTGAACTCATCCACGTCCTGAACCGCGGCGACCCTGAGGAACGGGGGGAACGTGTTCATGAGGGCCGCCGTGAGGGTCGTCTTCCCGCTCCCCATCGGGCCGTATATGAGGACGCCCCTCGGCTCCCCATCCCTCGAGTGCGGCGGCACGCCGAGCGCCGCGAGGAGGAGGCGCGCCGCGTCCCCCGCCTCGATGCTCCCCTCCCCAATCAAGCGCGGCAGCGTCCAGGGAGTGCGGGGGTGCTTCCTGAACGCGGTGATGCTCCTCGCCACGGGCTCGGCGAACATGGACACCCTCAAGCGGAGGGACGCGTCGGTCGCCCTCCCCCTGGGGTTGAACGCCGTGACGGGCACGCCCGTCCTCTCGCTCGCGCGGTTCAGGAGCCACTCGTTAAAGGACAAAGCCCTCCCCCCGCCCCAATCAACTCCGTCAAGCCCCAGCGAGGCTGGGAGCCACCGCCTCCCCTCCCCCCGCGCCTCGCACTTGCTTGGAGTCACGGCGACGGGGTGGTAGGCGTTCCCGAAGCCCCTCGCCCTAACGAAGACGCGGGGAAGCCCCTCCTCCCCCGCCTCATCCACCGCGAGGTCCTGCAAGTCCTCCCACTCCAGGAGGGGAGTCAACACGCCGTACTCATGCAGGAACCTCCTCGCCACGGCGATCGCCTCCAGCCTAACCTCCTCGCGGCTCTCCTCGCGAGCCCCGCCCCTCACGTACCTGAGGATGCGGGCCTCGACTCGGGGGAGGGGCACGCCCCTGCTCAGGTCCCGCAGGACGCGGGCTAGGTCGAGGCAGCTCAACTCGCCGCGCACCATGTCCTTGGGGTAGAACGTGACGCGGCCCGGCTCCTCGATGTAGAAGAGCTCCGTGACCACCCCGCTCGGGGTCGAGAACTGCCCCAAGCTGTTCGCCAAGACGTTGCTCGCGTTGATCGTGAAGTCAAAGGCCGTGAACACGCCCCGCCGGCCACATCATCACTAATAAGAGCGGCTCCTCAAAATCGCGACCCAGGGATTATCCTCAATGGCGAGGCCCAAACCACCCCCGTCAACCCCTCCCCACGCCCTTCACGGCCCGGCCTTTTCCGAGAACCCGTCCCTGTCTAAGCCAAGCGCTCATTTAAAATTCTTAATCATCTATTCAACTTATAAAGCCTGAACTGCATTCCTAAAAACCTCTAAACCCCCTTATTGGCTCCCGGTATGGGGCGTGGTTGGGAGTTCTTATTACTTCCCCCCGCGGGCCCGACTTGAGCCCGTATGGCTCAGTACGAGAATGAAGGGGGGAGGGGGGCATTAGCCTGTTCCTCGATTGATTAAGTACATGGCGCCTTTTCAGCGAATTCGGTGGCGGCTTCATTCTATTAATGACTGCTTCTCTTGCCGGACCTAAGCATGAATTCCCTACCCGTGCCTTGGTCCCTGTAGCGATTGAATGCGCCACCGCATGCCCTGCACCTATAGTGAGTCACTGAGTAGCTACGCATCCCCCACGTCTTAACGACCTCAACATCCTCGGAACCACAGTACGGGCACTTAACCCGTAGGGCGTGGGTTCGAATCCCACCGGGCCCGCCACCTCCAATTCAATTCCTTCATCCTCATGTTACGGTTCAATGTTCTTCTTGTTACGTAAGGCTTATACATTACTCTGCACCACCTGTTACAGATGGTTGACTGCAGCCTCTACAACCTAGCCAGGATACCTAATGATGCTAGGGTTAGGATAATCAACTACGTCATGGAGGTTAAGCAGGTTAGGGCCCGTGACCTTGGAGTCACGAGTAACCTAATCTCAATGATTAGGAGTGGCAAGCGTAGAGTCACCGAGGATTTACTATGCCATGCCATGGCTTACCTAACTCCCGAGGAGTTGGCTAGGCTACTTGGTCAATTACCTGAGGTCGAGCCAGCAAGCGTTAACGACATTGTTAAGGTTGTTGCAAGGGCTGTGGCTGATCCAAGCTTTAGGGATATTCCACTAAGCTACCTCGAGCGTTATTTAGGTGACTACATTAGGAGCGCTGGTAGGAGGTGGGTAGTGTCAAGTGAGGATATTGAAGCCTTCATTAAGGCTAAGAGGCTTAGGGGGTTAAGTAGGAAGACTATTAGTGATGAAGTCCGCTACATTGAGAGGACTCTAGCTGAGTTAAATTGGGTACTGGAGCCAGAGAACATCATGGAGTATTTAGATGAGTTGAGGGAGGAGAGTGAATACGCTGCCAAGCACACTGCCTACAGCCTAAAATCATTCCTAAAAACCATCCTGAAGTCCAAGGACCCAGCATTATTCAGCCTACTCTACAATGCCTTCACTACGATTAAGCCAAGGAACCATGCCAAGGCCAAGCTACCCACGTTGAATCAATTAAAGGAAATATTCAATCAACTGCCAAGCATTGAGGCTAAGGCATACTTCCTAATCCTAGCTGAAACAGGCTTAAGGCCAGGTGAACCACTCCTCATAAGCATGGATGATGTTGATTGGGAGCATGGGTTAATTCACATTGGTAAAGTCACGGCCACTAAGCGTGCCTTCGTGGCGTTTTTAAGGACTGAGACTGTTGAGTGGCTTAGGCGTGAATACATGCCCAGGAGGGATAGGTTTGTGGATGGTATTGTGAAGCCGATAGAGGCGAGTAAATGGTTCAATAATGAAGTCATTGAGAGATTGAGGAATAGGCTAATACCCTTCGATCAGTCCAGGCTTAGGCGTGAGATTAAGGAGACTGCCAGGCAAGTCCTGGATAGGGAGCTTGAGCTCTATGAACTGCGTAAATTCTTCTCAACATGGATGATTATGAAAGGCGTACCAGAGGCAATAGTCAACACCCTACAGGGCAGGGCACCACCCAGTGAATACAGGGTATTGATCGAACACTACTGGTCACCTAGGCATGAGGAGTTGAGGCAATGGTACATTAAGCATGCATCATGCCTACTATGCCAGTGAGGCTCCCTCACCATGGGTGGCTGGAGGAGTAGTAAATGTTGGGCTAATACTGCTTAAGGGAGCTTTACACAGATGTTAAAGGTGGTTAAGTATTGATGAGTTAGGGCTTGTTAAGCCTAGCCTGCATCCCCTATTGGAGTATGGTGAGTATATTACTGGCCTTTACTACCGCAGTGGTGAATGCTTTAAAAGGGTTTTTTGTTTTTTATTTGTGTCTTGTTTTAATTCCTCTTTTAGGGTGTATTTAAGGGAGGGGATTTTTCATGATACATTGAAGCCCAGTGCACGTGATACCTTGGAGGTTTCTGGGTTTAGGGTGGTGGAGGTTGGTGGTTGTTTTAGGTTTCTTGCCTGTGGTGGATTCTCATGCGCCTACCTTATTGATTATGGTGGTTCTAGGCTTGTCTTCAAGGTACCGAATACTCTTAGGAATTATGTTGAGCGTGGTGTTAGGCCAACAGCCACTAGGGGTCTTGACTCCTTTAGGAATGAGCTTGATGTTTTAATGAGCCTCAACCACCCTAATGTTGTTAGGCTTCTCGGCTATGGTGTCGACTTCCCAGTCCTTGTTTATGAGTATGGTGAGGCTACTCTTAGGGATTTAATGGTTAAGGGGGTTAATGAGTCTGACTGCCTCAGGTATGCTTCAGGGGTTGCTGAGGCTATTAGATTCATCCACAGTAGGGGTGTTGTTCATGGTGATGTTAAGCCAGAGAACATCCTAATAGTTAACGGTGTTGCTAGGCTAACAGACTTCAATACAGCCACTAGGCTACTTGCAACAGCCTCATCAAGTAGGTTAACCACATGCACCACAGGCTACTGTGCACCTGAGCAAATCTACGCAGACTTGAGGAGGGAGGCCTTGAGTAGGGGTTTTGAGAATAGGATCGACATATACCAGTTAGGCAACATAATGCTAGAATGCCTAACGGGCAGGACAATAAACGGTGATGATGCCCTCGATGAGGCTAGGGTAAATGAAGCATTAAACAAGGTGAGTAATGAGGACGTTAGGGAGTTATTGAGGCAAATGCTAAACTACAGGCCGGGGGAGAGGCTTTCAAGTGAGGAGGTAGCAAAGCAAATAGAGGCAATAATGGAGGGGAGGGGCGCAACACAAGCCAAGGCAGTCAAAAAACCACCAGTTAAGAAAGGCCAACTAGGCGAGGAGTTACGGGCCAAAGTCGTTCAAAAACCAAGACAACCCAGCCAACTAGATAAGGAACTACTAGAAGCCGCAGAATATGGAGACGCTAAGAAGGTTAAGACACTACTAGAGGCTGGGGCAGACCCAAACACCAAGGATGAATATGGCTCGACACCACTACACTGGGCCGCATTGAAAGGTCACTTAGATGTTGTTGAATTACTCTTAAAGCATGGAGCAGACCCAAATGTTAAGGATGAAGATGGCTCGACACCACTACACGATGCCGCCTGGAATGGTCATGCTGATGTTGTTGAATTACTCTTAAAGCATGGAGCAGACCCAAATGTTAAGGATGAAGATGGCTCGACACCACTACACGATGCCGCCTGGAATGGTCATGCTGATGTTGTTGAATTACTCTTAAAGCATGGAGCAGACCCAAACACAAAGAATGAATATGGCAAGACGCCACTACACAGGGCCGCCATGAAGGGTCATGCTGATGTTGTTGAATTACTCTTAAAGCATGGAGCAGACCCAAACACAAATGATAAGTATGGCAAGACGCCACTACACAGGGCCGCCGAGGATGGTTTAGCTAAGGTTGTTAAGGTTCTTCTCGAGCATGGTGCTGATCCAAACACAAATGATAAAGATGGCAAGACGCCTCTCGACATTGCTAAGGGGGATGCACGTAGGGTCTTGGAGGAGTGGCTTAATAGATGAGGCCGTAGCCTTTCACCATTAGAAACTCAATATCCGTAGCGTGAATGCCTAAACAAGCAGCCTAATTAGGCACGTAACCCCACGCAAACCCTCAACCCCAGGCAACATAAAAGTGGGAATTGAAAACAATATAAAAGTATTGATTGAAATAATGAAAAATCACGTAACTCCAAGCACTGTTCGCGTTTGGACTTGTTTAAATTAACCATTGGCTTAATGATAGTTGGCGTGTTTATTCAAGGCGAGGAATACAATTCTTTTAAGCACCACTACACGTAGGGCGCATGATTAGGATTAGGGTAGTGAACTGGTCTAAGGCCTTACTAAACATGCGCCGGGGTGAATCCAGTTGAACGTGAGGTGGGCTGGGGCTGACTGATGGTTAATCCGTAGCCATGCTGATGCCTGCAGTAGCATTCACCGTGGATTTAAATCCACAGTGAGCCTGTTAAAGCCTCCTCGTTAAGTGTTGCACCAGTCACCCTCAATTAACCTAACCACCACGTCACCCCTCCTAATAACGGCTATTACCCTGCACTTACCCTCCATTATACATTTAAGCACCTTAGCTAGCTTCACTGGATTATACTCACCATTAACCATGGTTTCACAGTCACCAACCAGTGTGGCTAGGGTAGTGAGCATAAGCTGGTTAACGGGTGAATCCAGCTAAGGAATAGTAATGTAGGGTAATGAATAGGCTAGGCATTACCCTACGTTGCTTAGCCTTAAATTCTTAATTAATATTCACTGGGTGCGGGTAATCATCTGTTGACGTACTTTCCCATTCACAGCTTAAGCCACTAGTGGGTGAAGGCTAGTGCTGGCCCATAATTACCCTCCCATAATCAAAGGCGCCTTCATATTGCAGCCCCTAGGCGCATAAGCCCCCTGACCCCGGGCCTCCTGGCCTCAGGGTCTCAAGCTGTAACCCCTGAGGAGGTGCTCATTAGATGTTAGTAAAGGTGAATGAGGGTAATATTTATGAAAGTAAAGATAAGGGAATAGGATGAGGATCCCGCTCTAAATGAGGTGAAGCCGACAAAGATAAAATGGAAGAATGATGTGAAGTGATAGTGTGAAAGGAATATTGTGAAAGCCCCGCGCTGGTGGGGTGGGGGCAGGCACGCTGGAATCCCCCTATTAGACATTTTTCCAATAAACACCACTGTACCACTCTATGCATACTTGCCTTCACACTATTAATTCACACTATGGCTTCACACTATTCATAGTCACCATTCTGCCATAGAATTAATCATTTTTCTCTTTTAAGAAAGTAAAAAGAAATAAAGAAATAAATATGGAGAAACTTTCAATTCAACCTTACCTACCTTTCAATTACCAATAGCGTGAGGCTATAGTGTGAAGCCATAGTGTGAACATCCACCTTAGCCTCAACCATGCAGTTGATTTCGGTAAATGTAAATCCCCTTAGCTAATTTTCGAGAACATGTGGAAGCACCTTTGGCTGCCTTACCTATCACAACCATGGCAAATGCATAATAATATCTGTAACCTCTGAGGAAGTCAGGCCTGTTAAATACTCCCCATGGGCATCAATACCCCAAGGGTCTCTTAACCTCAGGTCCTCATAGAGGTCATGGGCACCGACGCCCATGAAACTCTTAGGCACGGGCCTCTCAGGGTCTCAAGCTGGCTACACCCGCGAAGGGGGAAATCCCTAAGGCGTTTTACTAAGGCAGCGAGTAATATAGTTAATATACTTGGAATATATAGGAGCGTAACTTTTAACACTAACTATCCTCTGAGTTGCTCCTGCTCCCCCTGGTTCTTAAGCTAACTCTAGGTACTTTAATAGTGAGTCCTTTGGTACTGCGCACTTTCCATAGTATTTTACATTGCGTGTAGCCTTAGTGTCGTAGGCTGCTCCAGGTATCTCCATGCATATTGCCTTTACAGGTATTCCACTGTATTCCTTGAAGTTTGGGAGGATTATGAATACGTCCGTGTTTCCATCATACCTGAGCCACGGTATATAGAAGCCTTCTGCAAGCATCCTTATGCACTCGTCGTAGGAGATGGAGGAGGTGCTTCTACATACTGAAACATACCTGGAGACGTACATATCTAGGATCTCCCTAAGCCTCTCTCTATAGCTTGAAGTCTCCCTAGCAGTGAGTAGCCTCTGTGCAGGGACGCCTAGGCTGGCGAGGACTATGTTAAAGTAATCAACCGCTGCCTTAACCCAGTCTGGGTTGAGGATAATGTCCCTGACGGATTGCCAATTCGCCTCAGCGTACTTCAGGTAGTATGAACCGAAGTGGGCGAGATTTGCTTCATTAGCCAGTAGCCACTTATTGAAGGCGTCAATATTCTTCCTGCCAATCGGCCTACTGAACTCAACCCTGGCAATCTTCTCCCCGGTAGCCGGGTCAATGACCCTAAGCTCATTTGCAGTAATCACTATGCCGCTTGCTGCCGGGAACCTTTGCCCAGTGGCCGTCTGCCAGGCGTACAGTTGGCCAGGCGCCACGTAGCTCTTAAGCACCTGCGCCACGTCACCGCTTATCTCGATGAAGCCTTGGCCAGCTCTGCCACCCTCGTCAAGGACAATTGGGCCAGTGGTCACTACCCTAACCATCCCGCTTAACCTACCCACCCTGGCTGGGGTTAGGGTTGAGGAGGATGACATTAGCAGGTTGGCGTTCGGGTTAAGCATCCTTGCGGCCAGGTTAGCCACAGTGGTTTTGCCGCCATCCTTAACACCCACTAAAGCCACTATCATCGACTTAACGCCATGCAGCTTCCTAGTCAGGGTGAAGGCTGTGAATGGGCTGTAGGCTAGAGCAGTGAGCCAAACCTTAGGCTCGGGGTGGTGCCCCCTAACCGTGCTTATTAGCGATTCGATAGCTTCCCTAGCCTTACCGGGGTCAGGCTCAATGATGCCCACGTTGAAGTAGTCCCTGACTCTACACTCAATGCCTAAATGCGGTGCACAGGCGAAGCCTGAAATAATTACGTCACTGACCGTGGCCCTCCACTTAGTTAAGATGGGTACCCAGTTCGGTGATGACCAGATCCTCCACTTATTAAGTTCGTTTGCAATATCATCAAGAGTCGACATGGTGAAGGTTAATGATTCGCTAGTATGCACGTTGATAGCCTGGAGGGAGTAGTAATCTATTTAAATAAAATATCTCTATACTTCACCACCGAGGTTAAGTAAAATGGGAGCAAGATATTCTCCACTTGGGCGATGACATCAATCACTTCATCGCCATTCCTCCTACGTTTATGTTGAATATTCCTTACTATAATCCCCATCTTTTGATTATTGCAAATCCAACTCACGATTCTCGAGTTGCCAACCTCTCTGTGGCGGACTAATGGTATACATAGCGGAGCCTCTGACTGGTATCCGATAGCCTCATAAAGTGTCGACAATGTCGTGTCCACGTCAAGCCCCAGCCTATCCAATGCAGGCTTAATGTTCTTCTCAAAGGACTTCCTGCTCCAGAGCTTCTTAGGCCTCTCGTAGACCCACTCCACCACGCTCTTATGCTCTTTACAAGTCTTCTCACTATCAAGACCTTGGTTAATCGCCTGTGTGCATATCCTATCCAGGATGTTTAAAACATCCTCACTAGCCACCCCAGCCCTCCTTGCTAGGCTAGCTAAGCCGAATATGGCGAAGTCGTGGTAGTGGGGCTCAGGTATGCTCCACACTTGCCAAATAATCCTGTAGATTGCGTCCTTTTCCTCATCTTCCCAATGCCTCTCAGGCTTAGGCAGGTTGATGACCTCCTCACCCGATTCGGCAAGCTCCTCAGGGCTCCTACCCTCCGTCCCGCTTAGGCTTGAGGACACGCTAATTAACCTTGATAATTCACTGCATGTAATTACCTCACCCTCCCCAACATCAGTAACGCCTATTGGGCTCCAAGCATTGCCCACCCACATAACGGGCTGGTATAATGCCCCGCTTGGATGTCTACCGTAAACAACCTCGTAGTTAGTGACGAGAATCTCAATAGCCCTCTCGCCATTGACGTTAACCCTGATGGAGCCGCTCGGCATGCATTGGGTAGGCACCCTAACCACGATGTACATGCCCCTTTGCAGTTTAGCCAAGTCCTCAACCTCACCCTTCGCGCCCTTACACCTACCGTCATCCCCGCATTTCCAATACCCCTTAGGCCTAGGCCCAGTCAAACCACAGAATGACCAAGACTACCCACATAGCCTCCTCCTCCAGTCGTCCCCGAACACTTGAGTAAGCACATTATTGCCGACATCAACATCGTCGACATCAATAATGATTACACCGTACTCCGTATTGCCCTCATTCCATAATTTCCTCCCAACGACCGCAATCCCTGAGGCACTACCTAAAAGCCCCATTAGCTCATCAAGCTCAAGCCTCCTATCAGCCCCCCATGAAGTGAGGGGCTTCTTCTCGGAATCAACAGGCAGCACGTTAAAGCCTAGTTGATAAAGCTCCTTAGCAGCAGCCCTAAGGTCAATACCCTTAACCCCAGTCCTATTGCCTCGAGGGGAATGCTTAATAATCCCCCGCTATTAGCTCCTGATCCCCCCACCTCCCTGGTCACGGTTCCCTTAGCCATGCCGACCACCCGTGCCAGGGGGGTTAGTTAACTTATATTCAAAATAAAATTCGAAAAGGCCTAAGGCCCCCATCATTCACTCACCTTAATTTTAGCCTTAGTCTCATTTATAGTTTCCCACAGGGCGTTTAGGCGCCTTGGTAGTGTGAAGACTATATATTCCTTATCCCTAATTGGCTTAGCCTCGATTGGTATCTCAACTCCATTGAGGTTAATCACCAGTGTGACCCTATCCCCCAAGTGTTTAGTAAGCTCCTCAACGGCCAGCTCATCCTTAACCACTGCGAAGTACTGCGCCCTTCTCTTCCAGATTCTCGCTCTAGCCAATATTACTTGGGTTTCACCTTCAAACATACGCACCCTGAAACGCCAGGTGCACAGGGCTTAATTAGTCCTTAATTGATAAGCAGTTTAAACACTAAATTTATTAAATGATTTAATACACTTGGTGTGGGGTTACTGTGTCCGTCTGCTTCATGGGGAATATGGTTAAGAGTGGGTCAGAGGAATACATTGCTGGACTACTCTACCTATGTAAAACCAACATTAAGGTGGGTAGCACTAAGGAGGTTATGAATGAGCTACGCAACTGTGCTATGTTAGGGTTTATACATGTCTTTAACCCTAATGTTTTTGAACATGTAACCACCATCCCCATCACGGGTGACGACATCCGTAACATGAGCTTAATCATAGCAAGTTTACCAATAACGCACGATGTGAATCAACCAGGCGTAGATGAATTTGCCCTAGTGTACTATACTAGAATATACAGTGATGGAAGGTACCTCAGGATCACGATACCTAAGGCAATACTGCCTGAGGCATTAGATATTAAGGGAAGGAAGTTAAACATTCAACTGCACGTTAATGGAATCAACCTAACCTTCAAGGCAAAGGTGGGGGCAGGCAGGAGCAGTGGTAAGATGTTGTACTACTTCATTAGGATACCGAAGCGTACGTTAAGCGGATGGTGGATTGATCCGAAGGATTTACAGGGCAAGGAGGCTAAGGTGATCATGACGGAGGCGAAGGATTAATGTTACACACCACCAATCCACGTAACCACGCATACCTAAAACCCACCAAGTCGAGTGAATAAAGGGATGCATATGTTACGGTAAAACATGCATGCCACGTGTCTTCAGGTTACGTAAACGTGGGCTTTTAACCCGGGGAATTACTGAGAGGCACCTTAATTAAGCTTACATTCGCAGTCTCAGTGTAATTTTATTAATTCGTGACTTATTACCACTGATGTCGGGTCATGGTGGTAAGAAGATTCGGGTACGTGGGGCGGCGAGTGCCCTCAAGTTAGGGTTAGCGGGGAGGGTGAGTAGAAATGATGCGTGCTTAAGATACCGCTGCCTGTGTTAATCATTTAGGTGACGGAGAGGAAGACAAGCCTCGCCCCCAAAGCCCGGAACCCATAAAGGGGCGGGAACCGCCTTTAAAACCATCAACGGCCTCGCCGCCGAACGAGCCTCAATGGGCCCCGCGATCATGAATCGCCCACGCCCGGGCGCGCCGGCTCGCAATGAACCCGAGCCCCCAAGCCCTGGGAACCGCCATTAACATTACAATCCCAGGCGCCGCCGCGCTCAGGGTCACCCAATGAAATCGCGACCACGCGAGAGCCGCAGGCCGGGAAGCGAGCCAAGGACACCAAGGCGCGCCAGGCGTAGAGGGGGGATGGAGGAGGGGCCGTTTCTCGGCTTGGCTTGATTCCTCGAGATGGGCGCGCTCTGATTAGGGCCCCGCCGCGCTCGCGGCGTGATTGACGGGGATAGCTGTTCAGGGGCTTCAATCTCGATTGAGGGGGGCGGGGTGGGTTGGCTTGGTTGAGTTCCTCGGTCCTGGGGAGTTCCTCCTCATCAGGTTTGATGGGGTGGAGAGGGTTGGGCGGGGCGGGGTCGTGGCGGCTCGCCTGGAGAGGGCTCCCTGCCCCCACCGCCTAATCCCCGACGGGGACGCGTCCGTGGATGAGTTGATGGATAGGGTGAGGAGGGGCGGGGTCCTCCTCGTGAGGAGGGAGAGGCGACTCGCCGTGGAGCCGGGCAGGCTGGGGTTGAGGGTTGAGGACTACGCCTCCCACTACAGCCGCCCAGTCCGCGTCTGGATGGGGTGGCCCGGGGCACGCGGGGTTGGGGTGGGGAGGGCGGCGAGGCCTTGCATCCTCGGCGGTCTTGAGTGCTACTCCTGCCAGGCAGGCGCCATAACCATAAACAAGCTGCTCGAGGCGCTGGGCGCCCCAATAACCCTCCGCTAACCCCAACAAAAAAGAAAGGAAAACAAAAAAGAGGGGAACGGAGAGGGAATAACTGACCCCCTCCCCTATTGGTATTTGGGGTAGTCGGCCCCAGCCCCCCATCCTCAAAGAATTAACCGAGAGGGGGGGGGGGTGAAAAACCGACAAAACATGACCTGAAAACCCACCCCAGCCCCTAGAAGGAGCGAGGCTTGCCCTATCTTTTATCGTTAATTTTGAGGGGGAATTGGGTTTGGGGGGGTTTCTCGCCTTGTATGGGGAGCGTTTTTGGTCTTGTCTTGGGGCGCAATGCTTTAATGCTTCCTCGCCCTCATTGCTTGATGGTTAGGGCCTTGGTCATCGGCGCCGCGGTCGCCGTCGTCGTCATAGCCATCACGGCCGCCCTACTCCTGCACCCAGCCTCCAAGCCGCAAATAAACCTCATGAGCATCAACGCCCCATACGTTTTCCTGAGACCTGAGGGTAATGGTCAATACGATTTACTCTACTATGGCCCACACGGTGATCTACACGACCTGGGGACATACAACGCGTCAAGCAGTGTATTGAATCAAGCAGTTAATGTCATTAACTCATTTAATCAGCAAAACATGGGGACAATCATCAATGGCCAACAATACATACCACTAAGCTACGAGGTAGTTATAGGAAACTCAAGCGGAGTTATCCAAATACCAATACAGGGAAACACGATACTGTTGGATAAAGTCAACCCAGGATACTGGACGGTGCTGGTAAGCGACCAAAATGATTTAACAAAACTAGCATACGCATTGGATGTAGGGTATAAAGAAGCAGCAACAGTATCGGGAACCTCAAACCTCTGGTACCAACAAGGAGTAGGAACAGTACTACAGGAAACAATGAACCTACAACACTATGCACAAAATCCATACTTTACAGGTGGATATATAGTAATAATGAATAACAATACGATAATTCCTTGGGGTGTTTTTGATAGCACTACCCAATATAGCTATGGAGGGTATCTAAAATTTTTAATGCAAGCTGGCGCTCCCTATTATGGATAATTTTTAAGGTATAATTAGTATATATGGCACTCCAAAGGTGGTGATTATCCAATTCAGATACATGTATCCATATCCTCCGCCAGATCCAGTAGAAATAAATAAATAGGGTTGACTCTGGTAGATAAGAGTATTTTCTATTAGATTTAAAATATATGGTAAATTGGGATATTTTTCCTTATATCCAAATGTTCCATCAATCCATCCAGGATAGATATTATTAAGCACTCCTTCATAAGTTATTTCTTGATAATTATTTAATGCTCTATTTCCTTCAGCTTCAAATGCAGTTTCGTATGCGTTTTGGTAGCTTGTCGCTAAATATTTTGATGGTGGTGTTGGTTGTAGTGCATTTGCTTCGCATTTTGAGCATCCAAACAATCCACAATTACATGGATAATCAATAGTGCTCATTGGTAAATTATCATTGTAAATATTTCCATTAACCATGAAGTAGACATCTAAATTATTACTTTGATCTGGGGAAAACCAATAATATGTATAAAATACTCCATAATACATGTAATTTTTATTATTTTGTTGATCAAATGGGGTGAACGGGATATAATCGCTACTAGTTGCATAATTATTGTTTGTCCCAAATAAATATTCCAATGAACCCCCACTCCATCCAGATCCTGCATAATAATAGCTCGAAGATATGCTTGATGAACAAACATCCCCATTCGTTTCCGAAAAATTAATTAAAACAATGTAACTATTCTGAATAAAGCCCGCATCCAGACCAGCAGTACCGCAATAATACATAAATGGTATCCCAACATAATATCCAGTTGAATAACCAGGAGCTACATTCGCATTACCAAGTGATCCTGTTATCCAGCCATACTCAAACATCGCGACGGGATAATTTAAGGGTATGGGGGCGGCTCCACCAACGCTAAGATATTGATGCCCCATCCATTTGAACACCCCCACTTACGTGGGAAGTCGCCGCGGCGCCTCCAAAAAGGGATTAGAGCCGCCAAGGTTATAGCATCAAGGAATCAGAGAAGTAATCAAACGCGCCCAATACGTCTCCATCACTTAACAATTAGTTGCATTGCGTTTCAATTCAAGGCTTAAACGCTCGGGGAACCCCTCAAGGCGGGGAGGAGGCCAGCCTCGTGCCCCTCGCCAGCACCTTGAGGGGCCTCCCAGGCAACTCCCTCAACCGCTCCGCCGGGGAGAGGAATGAAGCGAGGCCCGGAGGGGGCGGGAGAGGAACCGCTACCGCCCCAACCAACCCAACGCAGTCCCCACCATCCACGGTCCCCACCATGACTAGGGGGTAGCGGTTAAACACCTCAAGCAGGGAGGGGGGAGCCTCCCTCCAACCGCGGGAAGCCCTAACCTCGCCCCGCACCTCCCCATCCAGGCAAACCCTAACCAAAACCACGCCAAACACGAGACAATAAACACAACCAACAATATAAACATAACCACGACACAACACAAACAAAAAAAAAAAAAAGAAAAAGAAAAAAAAAAAGAAAAAACAAAAAAGAAAAAACAAAAAAGAAGAGAAAGAAAAAATGAAGTAAAAAAAAATTAAAGTAAAGGAGTTGGAGTAGGGGGCGGGTAGGCTCGGCTCGGCGTTGTTTTTCCTTCCCGCCCCCCTGGGGTTGTTTGCCTACAGCCTGCTCAGCATGTTGTATAGCTTCTCGGCGTCCCCGCCCCTCGCATCGCCCTCGGCGAGGGCTAGGGCGAGGGACCTCAACGCGCCAGCAACCGGGCCGTCCACGAGCCAACCAGTTGGGTGGCGGGGGGAGTAGACGATGGCCTGCCCCTCTGAGCAAACCACGCCCTCCCCGCCCCTCCCGCTTACCGGTGCGCACTGCCTATACTTCCACCCGAGCGGGATCTCCGCCCTCACATCCCTCACCTCGACGTAAACCACGTACCTACACACCTCTATACGCCCCCTCATTGGGATCAACGAAGAGAGGAGGAAGAAGTAATTAGAACCCCGGCCCAACCACCTGAAGAGGCTCCCCGAGTTCAGGGAGTCCCCCCCCCGGCTGCCCAGTCATGAAGCACTGGAAATCCTCCCCCGGCCTGAGGTAATCGGACCCAGCCCCATTAAGAGTTGGGCGGGGAGGAGGCTGAAGACCAAAACGCTTCCTTAAAACCCGCCCCGCCCCTAGAAGGACGAGGCCTACCCCAATTCCTCCCTTCTTTTTCTTTTCCTTTTTTCTTTTCCTTTTCTTCTCTGCTCGCTTCACCGCGCGGGGCAGGGCCATACTAGAAAGAAAGAAAGAAAAAAACACCCAACCGTTGGGTTGGGCGGGCGAGCGGGGTGGGGAGTGGGGGGTGGGCGGAAACCCATCCACCGCGGGAGCGACCTACCCCTCCCCCTCTCTTTAGGGGCATAGGAGGCAGGGGGCGTGCCTTAAGTACCACTCCCTAAGCTCCTCGTGCCTAGGCGACCAGTAATGCTCAACGAGCACACGGAACTCCGAGGGCGGTGCCCTGCCCTGCAGAGTGTTAACCACGCTCTCAGGCACTCCCCTCGACACCATCCAAGTGGCGAAGAAGCGGCGAAGCTCGTAAAGCTCGAAGCCCCTCCCCAGCACGGCCCGCGCCGCCTCCCCAACCTCCCTCCTCAACCTGCCCCTGTCGAAGGGGAGGAGCCTCCCCCTAAACCTACCCAGGACGTCCTCGCCGAACCAACCGCTCGCCCGGATGGGCCTAACCATCCTCTCAACCACCTCCTCCCTGCGGGGCAGGTACTCGGCCCTAAGCCACTCAACGGTCTCGGGCCTCAGGAAGGCAATGAAGGACCTCTTGGTGGCGGTGACGGCGCCTATCCTCACCAAGCCGCGCCCCCAATCCACGTCGCCCAGATTTACTAGGAACGGCTCGCCCGGCCTCAGCCCGGTCTCGGCGAGGAGGGCGAGGTACGCCTTGGCCTCTATCGTGGGCAGGTTATTGAACACCCCCCTAAGCTCTTGAATCGTGGGGAGCCTGCCCCTCCCCCTGCTCCTCGGCTTGACCGTGGTGAATGAGTTGTAGAGGACGCTGAAGAGAGCCGGGTCCCTCGGCCTCAACACGTTCTTCAGGAAGGACTTGAGAGAGACCGAGGCGTGCCTCGCCACGTGCTCGCTCTCCTCCCTCAACCCCGCCAGGTACTCGATCAAGCCCTCAGGCTCCAGCGTCCAGTTCATCTCAGCCAAGGCCCTCTGGACGTACCTCAACCTATCCCTCAGGTTCTTCTCGCTCGAGCCCCTCAGCCTCATCGCCTTAACGTACTCCTCCACGTCTCCCTGGGTCACTGTCCAGGTCCTGCCCAGGGCTAGGGCTTGGTCGCCTAGGTACTTGGTGAGGAGGGCTAGGAATTGCTCCCGGAACGCGTCGTTGACCCTCGCGGTGGCGAGGACCTTGACCGCGTCCGCCAGCGTTGCCTCCCTGAAAGGCACCGCCCCCCTCAGTAGTTGAGTTAATTCCTCGGGGGTTATGAGCCTCAGCGCTGAGCATAGTAGGCCCTCGCCAACCTTCGCCGCTCCCCTCCTCACCTTGCTTATGTAGGAGGGGGAGGCTGTTAGGTCGCTTGGCCTCGCTCCCTTCCCGTCCACCGCGTGGAGCACTATTAGCCTCCTCTCCTCCTGGGTTATTGAGTCTAGGTCGAGGAGTTGGCAGTCGACCACTTTAAGCGGCTCACCGGGGGCGTTATTATTCTTGGTGGGAATGGTCTCCCATGGGCATGGGAATGATCCCTCCCCCCCGGGATTGGGGGTTGAATTGTTAGGGCATGGTTTTTGGCGGACCCGGTGGGATTTGAACCCACGACCTACGGCTTAGGAGGCCGCCGCTCTGATTCCATGCTGAGCTACGGGTCCCCGATCTGGACTTGATGAGCCCTTTTTTAAGGATTACCCGTTGATGGACCGCGCAGCAGGGGCACGGCGGAGGCCAAGGCGAGAAGGGAGGAGGCGATCATGAGGATGGAGAGGCCGATCCCCAAGTTGCTTGGGTATATGAGGGAAGCCAGAGCCACGCCTGCCCCCGCCGCCAGCCTCCCCAGCAGGAAGGTGAAGTTGGTGCCCGTCGCCCTAACCTCCGGGGGGTATAATCTGCCCATCAGTACGCCCATGTACGCGAAGAAGGAGGATGAGGCGTAGCCCAGCGCTATGGGCACGATCACCGCCATACCGGCCCTGACCATGTTGAGGAGGAGGAACGCCAGCGATGAGGCGAGGGCCAGGGAGGCGAGGGAGAGCGTTGCGGTGAGGGGGCCGAGCCTGTCCATCACGTAGCCAGCGGACGTGAACGCAATTGCCTCCCCAATGGATAGGCCGATCACGGCCGCCTCGTAGCTCGCGCCCCTGAACCCGTGGCTCAATAGGTACGTGGGCGTGAGGCTTATGAAGGGGACCGTGAATAGGAAGGCGGACGCCACGAGGGCAGTGCCCAGCCAAGTCACCCTCCTGAGGCGGGACGAGAATACCGCGCCGTAGTTCACGGAAGCCATCCTCCCCTTGGTCTCCGGTATCAGGTAGATGCAGGCCAGGGAGGCGATTAGGCTGACCGCTCCCACGACAATCATGTAGGGCCTCCAGTTCCTTACCAGTATCGACGTGACGGCGTCCAACAGCATGCCGACGGGGTACAATCCCTGCATTGCGCTCCCCAACAACCCTTGATTGCTCCTCCAAGCCTCCACCACCACAGCGTAGCTCACGCCGTTCTCCGAGTTCACCCCGAACCCCACGAGGAACCAGAGCATGTACAGCTCCCATATGCTCCCAACCAGCCCGGCCAGCATGGTGGCGGAGCCGAAGAGGATTATCGAGACCGCCAGGCCCAGCTTGCGGCCCCACCTATCCGCGGCCGCCCCAATGACCACTCCCCCCACGGCCCCGCCCAGGAAGGAGAGGGAGACGGCGAAGCTCACTGGGCCAACCCCCACTCCAAGGGATTGAGCCACTTGGGGGATCACGTATATAAGGGAGAATACGCTGTACGCGGATAACAGGAATGGAACCATGACCCCGACCACCCGCGGCGCTCCATTCATGCAGCGGCTCGGTGCCTAGCCGCTTAATAATTTTCCCGGCACGTCCTGGGCGGTTAATCCGGGAAGAACATTCCCCTCCTCGAGTTCAGGATCCCCCATGGGTCTAGGGCATCCTTAATGGATTTAATTATGGAAATCGCTCCGCCGAGCTCCTCACCCATGCTCCTCGACCTAAGCATTCCAATGCCGTGGTGATGGCTTATGGTAGCCCCATCACGTGCCGCGACGCTCATGGCGGCATCCCACACCTTCCCATAAATGGCCTCGTCCGGCTTGAAGAGCACCGTGAAGTAAATGCACGCGCCGTTCAAGTATAGATGCGATGCGTGCGCCATCACTGCGGCGACGCCGTCAATGCCCATCAATGAGTTCTCCATATCCTCATGAAGCCGAGCCAGCCTTGACCAAGTCGCGGCTACCTCTATCGTGTCGAACCACAGGCCGAACCTCCTTGCCTTCTCCATATCATCCTCCACATTGAATCTAGTCCTCAACCACTCCTCGAAGTGGCCCGCGCCGGCGTACTCGCCGCCGTGCTCCTCAATCACGGACCTGGCCCTGCCCCATAAATCCCCGACCAAGTCCTCATAATGACCCTCGAAGCTGATTATGAGGAGGGGCCTGTCCTCGTTGAACCTAATCATGGAGTCCCTATCATCGTACAACCTGGCCACCGCCGGTATAATCCCCTTAACCATTAAATCCCTCAGCGCCTTTACCCCATCATCAAATGAACCGAACTTGAAGGAACCGTGCTTCTCGAAGGGGGGCAGCGGCACTATTCTCAGCACTGCCTTGGTTACCACTCCCAGCATGCCCTCCGAGCCCGTGAATAGGAACTTGAGCGGGGGGCCCGTGGATGACCTCGGCGCATTGTTCCTCCTCAGCCAAGTCACCTCGCCGTTGGGGAGGACCACCTCCATGTTTATGACGGCGTCCTCCACGTTGCCGTACAACGTGCTGTATTGCCCCGAGCTCAACGTGGCGATCAAGCCCCCTATCGTTGCGTAATTAAATGATTGAGGAATGTGCCTCAAGCTGTATCCCAGCTCGTTCAACCGCCGCTCCACGTCGCTCAGCCTAGCGCCCGACTCGACTGTTATCGTCAAGTCATACTCATTTATGTCAAGCACCCTGTTTAGATTGGAGATGTCCATAACTATGGACCCACCGCCGGCGGAGGCCCCCGTCACGCTGGACCCACCGCCGCGAACCACGACCGTGGAGCCGCTTTCCCTGGCTATCCTGAGCACGGCCTTGATATCATCCACGCTGCCGGGCATGACCAGCGCCAACGGCATTTGAATCTCCTTCCCCAACTCGTCGCGCATCATCAGGAGGGGCCAAAAATCCCTGGAGTACCGCTTCAACGCCGCCTCATCTGTGACCACCCTATCCCCAAGGGCTTCCTTGAGCTTGCTCACCGCGTCCTGCACTTCATTCCCCTCACGGCCCTCCTCACGGCGTCCCTATTTAATGATAGCCCCTCCTCCCCCGGCGCCACGCTGGTCTCCACCTCCACCTGGGCGCCGCCCACCAAGTCACGTATTGACCAGTCTCCCCTGAACACCTTGAGCAGCGCCGCGGTTCCCCTGGCCGTGGCCTCCACATCCCTCTGCCTCTCCACCCTCACATTCAACGCAGTGGCGAGCAGCTTCAGGAATAAAGAGCTCTTGGAGAGGCCGCCGGCCACCCTCACCACGCTCACCTCGGCAATGCCGCGCATGGAGTCAAATATCAACCCAATTAATTGAACCATGCCCTCCAGCACCGCCCTCACAAACGATTCCCTGGTGGTGTCCAAGCCAAGCCCGCTCACCAGGCCCAACGCGCATGGCCTCGGCGGCACGTTGACGCCGGCCAACGCGGGCACCACCAATAGGCCCCGAGCATCGACGCCGGCCAATCCATCGAGCTCCTGGGGCGAGCCTATCAGGCCCAACCGGACCAGCCAATCCATCACGGAGCCCGTGGCCGGGAGGAAGCCCTCAACGCCGTAGAAGGCCTCTCCCCCCGCCTTAAGGACTAGTAGAGGAAGAAGGCCGCGGCCCACCATCCTGAATCCACCCACAGCCATGTCCACGAAGGAACCGGTCCCGTTGGTTATCTTGACGCAGCCGGGCCTTAGGCATCCCTCCCCTATCATGGCTGCCTGTTGATCCGCCGTCAACACGCCAACCCTCACCCCATCCACCTCCCCAATGTCGTGAATATCATCCACTACCTCGGGCCCCACTTCCCTGGGGATCCTCAAAACATCGTAGATTGCCGAGATCCTCCTGAAGCTCCCCGGGTGCCAAAGCCCCGTCAACGCCTCGTTGGCCGCATCGTCTACGTACTCCCCGCTCACCAAGTAGGCTATGTAGGAGCTCAGGGTTCCCATGAAGGCCTCCCCCCTCCTCACGCGGTGAATTAGTTTCTCCTCGTTGCGGATGAACCACAAAACCTGCGCTACCGGGGATGAGGGGGACATGATGCTGCCGAGGGGCGGCACGCGAGCGAGCAGCGACAGGGGGAACTTGCTCACAACCTCCATTCCCCTCCTATCCAGCCAAGTCACCACGTTGGTCAATGGATTGCCCTCCCTGTCCCAGGCCAGCATGGATGCCCTGTACGTGGATATGCCCAACAGCTTCACTCCCCTCTCCCTCGATGCCTTGATCAAGTGATTGAAAGCAGCCCTCAACGCGGTTGAGTCCTGCTCCGCGCGGAGTCCCCCGGGGAATAGCATGGGTACGTTAACCGCCTCCAAGTAGGATTGCTTGAGCTCGTCGTCGTATATTATCAACCGCATGTTGGTGGTGCCGACGTCTATCACGCCGAGGCTCATGGCGGTCCCCCCCTTATTACGGCCCTCTCCACGTCCGGCAGCTCGACCACCGCGGGCCCATTGCGTACTACGTACTCCTTATCGTTGATAAATAACACTCCACTCCTAATCAATACAATAATTCTACGCGAATCCCTGCTCACCTTGCTTCCCGGATATATGGGGACATCGCTATCTATCTCTATCGCCTCGCCCCCTCCCCCCGCCGCCAATTCCCGCGCCAATATTCTGCTGGACTCCATGACTACGCTCGAATCATACGTATCGATCACCGCCTGGCCGACGCCCCTCAGCTCTGGGAATGGATTGAATGGTTTAAAGAAGGATACAACCAATGAATCCGCAGCCACCCATTCACCATTCACCAAGACCCCCCTCACCCTATCCCGGCCCTTAACGTACTTAATGGACCCGCGAATCACATCGAGTCCCCCAAGCGAGGCATCAGCGTCGCCGGCGATCACCAGCTTAACCTCGCAACCCCTCCTCAACAGCTCAGCGCTAAGAATCGCAGCGTATGGATTATCGCCGTACACCACGACCCTCCTCCCCGGCAACAAGCCATACAGCATCATGTCCATCACCGCTTGATGAACGTACACGCCGGCGGGCCTATCCCCGTAAATGCCCAGCTCCGGCAGCGTTGCCGCCCTGAAGCCGGTCGCCGCCACAGCGCTCGAGCCTAGCTTCTCATGCCAATCCCTTCCAACAGCGTAGATTTCATCGCCCACCCTAACGGCAGACGCCCCCAGCTTGACCCCCAGCTCCGCCGATGCGGCCTCGGCGAGCCCGGCCAATTCCGGTTGAAGCGCGTGGATCCCGCCAACGCGCTCCCTGTACTCAATAACCTCGACGCTTGCGCCCAGCCTCTTCAATTCCTGGGCCAAGACGAGACCCGCAATGCCGGCTCCAATCACCGTGTAACCAACCATGAATCGCCACCCTTCTTGGTTAGCTTCACGGGATCCACGCCGAGCTCCTCTGCTATCACCCTTATGGCCCTGCCAAGGCAAGCCCCCTGGCAGATCCCCATTCCCAGCCCGGTGCGAAAGGCGACGCCATCCAGCGTGCGCGCGCCTCGCCTAATGGCTTCGCGAACATCGAGCCGCGTCACTCCCATGCAGGGACAGATGACTTCATCACCGCCCTCAACCGCGCTGCCCCGCCTGATCAATTCCTTGGCGGGAATCACGGGATCCACGTCCCTTACCCCCGCCTTCTCCTTAATGCTCAATCCGGAGTCCCTCAACATGCTCACAACCCTCCTAGCGATGGCTGGGGCGGCCGTGAGGCCGGGCGATTCAATGCCCAGCAAGTGGATTACCCGCTCGTCCCTCCCGCTGCGAACCACGTGGAAATCCCCGTCCTCGAACACCGGCCTAACGCCTGCATATGCCTTTATGGGTATCGAGTCGATGCTCCTCATCAATGGCCCGAACTTCCCCAGCAATGCCCGCGCGTCCTCCTCGGTCACCGACGCGTCATCCCTGCCGCCGGGAGATAGGTTGGGTCCCCAGATCGTGGTTCCAAGCGCAGTGGGCACTATTGCGCCTCCCTTGGTCCTTGGATTCGGCCTCAACTGCAACGGCGCAATTATGTTCTTGGTTTGACGCCCCCAGAACACCAGCATGGCGCCCTTGCCGAACTCCATTCTCCCCCCATCCCCCGTAATCCCGGCCAACTCCGCTGACCACAGCCCGGCGGCGTTGATCAAGAACCTGGACCTGAACACACCCTTATCCGTCTCCACCGCAATGTAATCGCCCATAGGCTTCACGCCCCTAACCTCTGTCCCCAACGAGAACTCGACGCCATTTAGCCTACAGAAGTGGTAAAGCTGCGATACTAGCTCAAATGAATTGACGATGCCGTAGCCATCAACTTTGACCGCGGCCAAACCATTTACGTTGGGCTCCTCCCTCCGCAATCCCCTGGGGCCCAGCATGCTTACCTTAAAACCCCGCCTCCCGTAGATCGCCGCCAACGCCAGCCAAACCACGGGCACCGCGAGCAACTGCAGCGGGCTTCTAGCCACCAATAGGGCGCCCGT
The DNA here is from genome assembly GCF_055398215.1 of Thermocladium modestius. Lineage (NCBI taxonomy): Archaea > Thermoproteati > Thermoproteota > Thermoprotei > Thermoproteales > Thermoproteaceae > Thermocladium > Thermocladium modestius. The sequence goes on from NZ_AP043731.1 coordinate 1,885,724, forward strand.
CCTTATCAGGGTAAATTTCAATTTAGTGGCCAACTCATCGTAAAGCCTATTTCCATCCACGGCAAGCCTGCTCCTCATGGAGTTGAAGGGGGGTTGAACCACGTGTATCACCCCTGCATGACCCTTGGACACCCCGAAGCCGGGCTCCTCCTCCCTATCAATCACCAACACCCTAGCCTCGCTATGCGCAAGCTCATAGGCGGTGAAGAGCCCCACGACTCCCGCGCCCACTATCACCACGTCGTAGCTCATCGAGGACCACCCGATCTCATGATTAGCGCGAACCACGCTGCAGCCAACGCCAAGACGATGACCTCCGCCGGCAGCAACAGCGTGGCCAGGCCCGGCTGGTATGACCTTATGTACTCAAATGCTATAAATAGAACCACGACGAAGGAGGAGACCCCCATCGCGATCGAAGGGAGGAGACCCCTCCAACCGCCCGCGTAGTTGCTTAATGAAGCCACGAGAGCGGCGGGGGCCGTTGATAAAAACCCATAGACCAGCAGCGGATCGGTTGACGTCAAATACGAGTGGATCGCCTGGGCGAATATCAATGCATAGAGGAGCAACGGGACGGCTATTGATGAGGCGATGGCCGAGATAACGCCCTTCCAGCTCCTCCCAGCCACGGCTCCCAGCGCGGTGAATGAAATGAACCCAATTAAATAGCCGAGCAGCAGGGGAGGGGCCTCGCCCGTGTTGCCCAGGTAATCAAGGAAGCCGGTGGTGATGGTTACCAGGCCCGCCAGCGAAGCTGAGAGCATGGACCCAAACGCCAATGCCAGAACCCTCATATTGATCGATCCAAACGCATTCCTGGGCAGCGTCAGCGACGCGGAGAATAGGTCGATGCTCAGCAGCGCGAGCAGCCACAGGAAGAGCGGCGATAAGTAGAGGGGAGTGTAGGGCTGGTCCCGCTCCACGTACACGCTGGCTCCCAGCGATGCCAGGGTTTCATTGGTGGAGCCCCTATTGGAGTAGGGCAGCTCGCTTGGGGGTAGTTGCAAAGGCATTGGAAACAACTGCGATAAATCCCGGTACTCCGACGAGTTGGGCTCGGAATATATGCTGGCTATGAATGGGAAGCCCAGGAAGTAATTTAGGATTAGGGGTTTCCTGGCTATGCGGAAATAGAAGAAGTCCAGCGGCAAGCGGCTATTCAACACGTATTTGTTGAGGGCCGGCAGTTTCCAGTTGTAGTCTATGAACGCGATTAGGGAGGCGTGGGTCAACATGGTGTACGATACGTAGTCCTCCTTGGCGTACGGCGACACAACGAGGAGGGGAACCCTCATTCCAAGGGGCTCGCCGTTCACGATCGGGGGCGGCTCGCCGTCGTAGTAACCGCCGAACTCGTCCCAAGTGATGAAAATAGCCGTGGAGTTCCATATGGGGCTTTCCTCCACTGCATTGATGACGTAGATGAGCCAAGCCTCGCCGTAAAGCACGCTGCTGGGCGGCCCCATGCTGTCCGAGGCGCTCGGGATCAACCAAGCAACGGCGGGCAGGGAGCCGTTCCTAACCTCTTCAATGAAGTCCCCCCACGACTGTATATGGGAGGAGTACTTGTTGATCCCATAGAAGTACTTGGTGTCTAGGTAATCGGCGGGCTCCCTGGGATCCACGTAGTAACCCCAACCAACGCCGTACCTGCAGAGCTCCGCGAATATGCTCTCCTGGACAGGCACGTACGGCGGCGGGCCATAATCATCTATGACGGGCGAGTAGGCCGCGTACAGGAATAGGTGGTTTGGAGCGCTCTCCGACAGGTACGGCGAGAAGTAGTTAACCCCCAACCCGTACTCCTCCGCCAAGTCCCAAAGAGGGGCCACTTGAGCTGACGTGTAGTAGTAAAGCGATTGAGGGCCGGAGCCGTATTCCCAACCATTCATTTCGCCGCCGCTCCAGTCGGCGTGGTACGGTATGTAGCCCTCATTGGGGTCCTCCGTGGAATAAACCCCGACGGGAACGGGCTTCAAGTTGATTGGCGCACGGATGGATGAATTGACCGCAAACGATTGCATGTACACACCAAGCGAGGCATTCGCCGGGTAATCGCCGAATAGGTTGTCGGTGCTGTGGTTCTCCAGGAATATTATTACCACGTGCTTGATGGGGGTTCTGGCGATCAAGTGGGCAGGGGACTGTAGCGCGCATGAAGGAGCCCCGGAGATCACCGCCTCATTCTCGTTAATGCCATATATGAGCATGCCAAGCAGCGCCAATGAAAGCACCACTGCAATCGATAAAATCACAATGAAACCCTTATTATATTTAATCATATCTATTCTTAGATATATGCCGAGTTTTAAAACAATATCGCATATCCCGCGGAGTCTGGAGGGTTACGCCCCCCTTGGCGCTACTCGACCCCCGCCTTGCCTTGCCGCGTTAAAGTTGACCAGGGGAGGAGTGAAGGAGGCGGGGGTAAGTTAAAAACCCATCCCCGCCCTGAAAGGCGAGGATTGCCCTTCGTTTTTATCATCGAAGGAGAAGACCATCTCCGTTCAAGTGGATTCATTCCTTTTCACCGCCTCAACAATCGATAGGCGAACCCGGGGATGCTGGGCATCGTCTCGATCTAAAACGCTTCAATCAACGTTGAGTAAATGATTGGCGCCGGGGCCGGGATTTGAACCCGGGCCCCCTTTCGGGGACGGACTTAGCAGGCCCGCGCCTTGGGCCAACTCGGCCACCCCGGCCCATTTTCCGAGCCAAGGCGGTATTTTTTAGCTTTTCCTTCTGAAAATCCATGATGCCCCGGCCGGGATTTGAACCCGGGTTTCGGGCTTTCCTTGCCCAAAAGCTCGAGAGGCCCGCATACTTGACCAGGCTATACTACCGGGGCGTCGACACCGACTAGGTTGATGCCTTTTTAATTTTTACCTTCCACCAACCCTCCCCCGCCCTAAGAGGTTGGGCTTGCCCCCGCATCAAGCCGAGACCCCCTCAATTACGGTCCTCATCGCCGAGACGAACCGGGAGCGGCTCGATCAATGAGCTTACGGCAACGAATCAAAGGCAAGGAAGGGGGAAGGAAGGGGTAGGAGGGAGGATCCATTGTTGAGGCTTTAGGGTTGGCCGTCAAGTGGGATATGGGAAGTGGATTATTGGTTGGGGCGGGAGCGGGCTTCATCAACGCTTCTCTATGGGCACGTAGGGCACGTCGTGCGGGCCCACGTAGCAAGCCCTCGGCCTGAAGAGCCTGTGCTGGTTGAGGTACTCCATGGCGTGGGCCGACCAGCCGACGACGCGGCTCATTGCGAATATTGGCGTGTAGTACTCGTACGGTATCCCCAATAGGTACATGGCTATGCCGCTCCAGAAGTCTATGTTGGGGTAGAGGCCCTTGCTGGCCAGCTTCTCCAGGACGACGGCCTCCACCTCGGAGGCTATGTTGTAGTAAGTCATGTTGCCCTTGGATTGACTCAATTCCCTCACCAACTCCTTGTATATCTTGGCCCTAGGGTCATAGGCCTTATAAACGCGGTGCCCCACCCCCATCAATCTCTTGCCCTCCCCCAGCAGCTTCTCTACGTACGGCCGCGCCTTCTCAGGGCTCCCTATCTCCAGGTACTGCTTCATGGCGGCCTCGTTGGCTCCCCCATGCAGTGGTCCCTTCAGTGTGGCGATGCCGGACACTATTGCGGAGTACAGGTCAGTCCAGGTGGATATGGATACCAGCGTCGCGAACGTGGAGGCGGGCACCTCGTGATCTATGTGGAGGACCAAGTAGAGGTCTATCGCCTTGGCCGACGTTGAGTCCGGCTCCTGGCCGAACATCATGTAGAGGAAGTTGGCGGAGTGGGCCAGTGACTCCTTGGGCCTAATGTAATCCAGCTTCCTGCTGAACCTATAGTGGGCAGCTATTATTGAGGGCAGCTTAGCGGTGAGCCTCACGGCCTTCCTGAAGTTGGCCTCCGGACTGTTATCGTTTATGTCGGGGTCAAACGCGGCCAGCCCAGCCACGGCGGCCTCCAGCACGTGCATTGGATGCGCCCTCGGCGCGAGGACTCGTATCGTGCTCACCACCTCGTCGGGTAGATCCCGCTCCTTGGCCAGCATTGACTTAAACGACTCCAGCTCCGTCCTTGTGGGGAGCCTGCCGTTGAATATTAGGTACGCGGTCTCCTCGAAGTTGGAGTACTTGGCTAGGTCGTTTATGTTATATCCCCTATACCATAGAATGCCTTTCCTCCCGTCTATATCGCTTATCGCGGTCGTCTTGACCAGCACGTCCTCCAAGCCATGAATTATGGGGCCACAGGGGGATTGAATTACCTTGCCCGTGGTGGTTATCTCCACCTTAGTTACGGTCTCAGACATGGCGCGTTTCACATGTAGTATCTATTTAAGCATTTTTAGTGGAAATTACTGCTATTGTAGAAAATAAATTTCGCTTACTTAACATATTAAGCAAGAGGGTAGGTATGGATATATAGATGAGAACAAGCAGTCACCGCCCCAACACGTGCTCCCTTATGAACTCGGCCACGCCGCGCCCGCTCGGCGATTTAGTCACGATCCTGGCCACCCCCCTCAGCTCCGGCACGGCATTGGCGACGGCCACCCCCCACCCCACCGCCTTGACGGCCTCCACGTCGGTTCGACCATCCCCTATGTAAGCCACGTCGCCGCAATCCACGCCCAACCTCCTGCACACCTCCAGTATCGCGGTGGACTTACTGACTCCCGGCGGCATCACGTGAATAGCATAGCCGCTCGACTCCACCTGGGCCTCCTCGCCCATCTCCTTTATTGCCGACCTTATGCGGCGCACCATCTCATCCTCATCCCCCGTTATCTCAAACGCGGCGTCGAACGACCTACAATTGAATTGATAGCTCAGGGAAAGACCAAGGCGGCGAGCCAGCTCCACCCCCAACTCCTTCACGCTCCTACTGCATAAAGGCTCCTCCCTCCCCCCTATAGAGATCAAGCAACCGTTCTCGGCTATTATCGGCGCGGAGGCCCCTATACCAATGTACCTGGCCAGTGATTTGGCGACTATCATGGCGTTCCCAGTGGCTATTCCAATCAATACCCTCCCCCTCGCCTCCTGAACAGCCCTTACGGCCTCGGGCTCCAACTCATCAACCCCCCTATCCCTGGTAAGCGTCCCATCTATATCCAACATAAGGAGCCGAATCATGGAACGCCGACCTCAAGCCTCGTTTTAACTATGCCGACCACGTGACCAATTGCATATCATTTATGGCTATCGTGTTGACGGATCTAGTGCGTGTCCAATTTTTGGTAACGCATATATAAATATTACCCCAGAATACGCAATCCCGTCAGCAAGGCATCGGCGATTTCCCGCTCCATAGATTTCCGCCGGAGAGGCTAAGTTTAATAGTGCCGCGCGACCCATTAATGCATGGTTTCAATAGGGGATACGAGGATCCGCTCGCTAAGGGTGGTTAATCAATTCGACGCGAATTACCTGGGCAATCTATTCGGCGGTAGGATGATGGAGTGGATGGTGGAGACAGCCACCATAGCCACGTCGAAGCTATCCAATGGGCCTTCCGTCATCTCGTACCTGGACGAGCTGTTCTTCCTGAGACCGGTGAGGGTGGGGGACGTGGTCACCATAGATGCTTGGGTGGATTACGTGGGGCGGTCATCAATGGAGACCAGGGTAAGGGCGGAGAAGAAGGGCAAGGAGAGCGGGGTGGTCGTCGCATCCACCATGTCCTTCGTCGCCATAAATGATTACGGCAAGCCGAGGGAGGTTCGAACCAAGATAACCCCAGCGCCGGGGGAAGAGGAGGAGCACGCGGAGGCGCAGGAGAGAAGGAGGAGGAGGGAGTTGTTGGTGGGGAATAGGAGGGAGGAGGAGCACGACGTGGAGGACCCAACGAGGGATTTGAGGTTCAGGGTGGAGTCGCGGCAATGGGTCAGGCCGGACGACACGCTGCTCGGCAACATACTGTCCGGGGGGCGGTTGCTGGCATGGCTGGACGGCGTGGGCGCTCTTGTTGCGGCGGAGTACGCGGGAGGCACCGTGGTCACGGGATCCATAGGGGACGTGGCGTTCTACTCCCCCGCCTATATAGGGGACGTGGTTAACGTGAGGGCTGGAATAACGTTCGTTGGGAAATCCACCGTGGAGGTAATGCTCAACGTGGTGGCGGAGGACAAGTACGGCGGGACTAGGCACATGTGCACAGCCTACTACACGTTCGTGCACATAAATGAAGCCGGGAAGCCGGAGCCAGTGCCTCCATACGAGCCCACGACTGAGGGAGAGAGGAGGCAGTACTTGGCCGGCATGGAGAGGAGGAAGAAGATGGAGGAGGACCTGGCCAACATAAGGAAATCGCTTCAATAATCTCATCGCGATACGATGATCTCCAATCCACTAAGCTCCACAACCCTGATCGCCGTGAGTTCTATTGACTAATATAAATCCTTCTCCGTCATGAAACTCAGATATTAATTCCATTCTCCATTCATTTGTGAAATTATGTTACTCATTATCTCCTCTAATTGCCTATAATGTTCTAGTTCTCTTTTTTCAGCATAAGCTTTTACTATTTATGTGTAAGCTCCCCAAGCTTTTTCTGAGGCTTGGATAAAATCCTTATTTTCCAGGTACTTCCTTGTCTCAGCTAAAAGTTCCTTAGCTCTTTCCTTGTATAAATTATATCTAGTTTGAGGATCAAGGTCTTTAGATAACTTGTCTATTAGTAGGACTTCCTCATCAATTCCTTTATATCTATCTTCTTTACTGCGTCTTCTATCCTTTTTGATAATTGCATACATATTTTTCTTTCACATTATAAATAAATGCTTTTTCATTTAAACCTAGAATATATTAAAATTTTATAATATAAGTTAATTTCATTTTATTAATAGATCAATAGAATACTTATACTAATATTTTTATTGCTGAGAAAGAATATCATCTTATGAAATACGTCTTCGGACCAGTACCTTCAAGAAGGTTCGGTAGGTCACTAGGTGTTAATGTAGTTCCGCTCAAGGTATGTAATTGGAATTGCATATATTGCCAATTAGGTAGAACTACGACTTTCATAAACGAGGAAAGGGACTTTTTTGAAGAGAAAGAAATAAAGAAAGAGATAGAGGAAGCTGTAAAGATCTTTGATTACGATTACCTAACTTTCATAGGTGACGGCGAGCCAACGCTTTACTCCAAGTTGGGAGAACTAGTTAAGTGGAGTAAGAAAATACAAGATAAGAGAGTTGCGGTATTTACTAACGGCGGCAGGCTTTATCTAGATAAGGTTAGAGAAGATTTAAGTCCCGCAGATGTTATTAAAGTTAGTACTGACGCAGGAGATGAGAGAACTTTTAGGATAGTTGATAGACCTCGTAGGGAAATCACTTTTACAAAATTCTTAGAAGGACTTCAAAAGTTTAGGAAAGAGTTTAGTGGAGAAATTTGGGCAGAGGTAATGCTGATTAAAGGAATTAACGATAAGGATGAGGAACTTGAAAAGATAGGTGAAGCTCTTTCAACATTTAATCCAAATAAAGTCCATATAATGGCTCCAACAAGACCACCGGCAGAGAAATGGGCATCACCGCCTTCAGCCGAGTCGTTAATTAAAGCAGGAAAAATACTCTCTAAGTACGTGCGCGAAGTGAACATAATAGATTACGTTGAAAGAGGGAAGTTTTACGTAGATCCTAAGAATCCTCTAGAAAGCTTACTTTTAACGTTAAAAATACAGCCTATGACAGAGGAAGAAATAAGGGAAGTTTGTGCAGAATATAATATAGACTTGAAAGAAGTTATGAAAGTTGCAAAAGAGGTGGAGTTTAATGGAATCAAGTACTTCGTATACTGATTTAAGTAGAGGTCTTCCTGATCCTAGGATAATTAAACCCTTGGAAGAAATCATGAAGTAATTGAAGATAGAAACAATAATGTTCGAAGGAATAGTGAAAGGTTTTTACGATGCTGTTAAGTACGCTGATCGCCGTGAGTTGCCAGGAGGAGTAGGAAGCAAATGCATATTCATTAAAATAATAAAGAATAAAAAAGAAGGGCATTGATTTTAATTATTATGTTTATGGAGCAGGATTAGCCGCCCCACACGTAGCTGCTGGTCGTGGTAGTGCTGGTGCTGGTGCTGGTAGTGGTCGTGGAGGGCATTGTCGAGCTCGTCATCGTGCTGGATTGCATCGGCATGGATTGCCCAGTTATGCCCGTCTCTCCTCCCAGGAATATCCATGGTACCGGCTTCACGAACTGAACGTTAACTATGTAGTCGTCGCCCGGCAACCAAACGTTGGGGAACTTATAGGAGCCCCCTATCAATACGCCATCCGGCTCCTGCGTGTAGCCCAGCCACGTCCAGGTCCAGAACGTGGGCGGAAGGAACGCCACCGTTATGACTGGGGTTGGCTTTCCATTGGAGTTGACGAAGGTGTACGCCGGCGATATATGGCCGTTAACAGCGAATGAGTAGGCGAACAGAGGCCACCCGGCAGTGCTGGCGTTGAGCGGGGGCACGTTGTATATGGCTTGGTACACTAGGCTGAAGTTGTATTGACTCATCATTTGGCCGCCCTGCTCCACGTACGTCCCCGGCATTATTATGGCCAACAGGTTCCCTATCGAGACGGCCGCTCCCTGCGTCGCGTTAACTTGAACCGTGGCGGATCCCACGGGCACCAGGACGGGGGCCATGCTGCTCATCAGCGATGAGTTGACCGGAACCTCCGGCGAGTACGTGGCTTCATTCATGGAAAGCGGCGCGCCGGATATGAATATCCATGGTACCGGCTTCACGAACTGAACGTTAACGAACAGGCCGGAACCGGCGTAGAAGTAGGCGTTGGGGAACTTATAGGAGCCGCCCACCAACGTGCCGTTGGACTCCTGCGTGTATCCCAGCCACGTCCAACTGGTCCAGCCGTCCGGCATCCTGACCACGGTTATTATTGGCTGCGAGAAAGTGTAGGCGGGCGACACATGGCCATTAACGGCGTATGCGAACGCGTATATGGGCTCGGCCTGGTACATTCCCATCGACGCTGGGTCTCCCATCATGGATGACGGGAGCCCCACGTCCACTACCTTGTAGTCTATTATGGAGAAGGAGTACGAGGTCAGCGTCTCGCCGTTGACCGTGACGTTGGTGCCTGGCCGTATTATCGCTATTATGTTGCCCAACCTCACCGTGCCTCCCATACTGGCCGTCACGTTTATCGTGGCGGAGGACACCGGAATCAGCTCGGGAGCCATTGATGAGGAAGAGCTGGATTGCATCGATGATGAGGACGACGAGGTCGTTGAGCTGGAGCTCTGCGTGCTGGTTTGCATTGTAGATGTGGTTGTTTGCATGGTCGAGGAAGCGCTGGAGGTGGCGGTCGAGGTGGTCGACGGGTGCATCGAGAGCAGAACCGCCGCCACTACTGCGACCACCACTACCACCACTACCGCGGCTATTATTGTGCTTGTCTTCATGCTGGTTTCAATTATGGAATGAATAAAAAACATTTTTCTAATTATATTGCAATTTTATTATAAATGCTAACCCACTTACGCCTCCCTCAATTTAAAACTCGCTTAAGGCGAATAAGCCCAAACATTTTTAAGAGGTCATGGAGCGACTCATCAATGCCGCTCGATCCACAAGTGAGGAAGCTTCTCTCCATGTTGGCAACATTCCCGGCCCCGGATCTAGGGAAAATCACTCCCCAGCAGTACAGGGAGGCGGCGGACAGGGCGTCCATCCAGTTGAGGGGGGCCCCGGAGGAGGTGGGGGGAGTGGAGGATAAGGTGATACAGGGAAGGAACGGGGACATACGGGTAAGGGTGTACAGGCCCCTCGGCGCGAGGCCTCCTCACAGGGTTATCGTGTACTACCACGGCGGGGGCTTCGTGTTTGGAAGCATAGAGACGCACGATGGCGTGGCGAGGCTATTGGCTAACCTCTCAGGCAGGGCCGTCGTCTCAGTCGATTACAGATTGGCGCCGGAGCACAAGTTCCCCGCGGCCGTGGAGGACGCGTACGACTCGGCCAAGTGGGTTGCGGACAACGGAGGCTCGCTGGGGCTCGACGTTGGGGGCGGAGTGGCGGTGGCGGGGGACAGTGCTGGGGGGAACTTGGCCGCGGTGGTCAGCTTAATGGCCAGGGACGCGGGGGATAGGTTCGTGGAGAGGCAAGCGTTGTTCTACCCCTCCACGCACATGCTTGACAGCTCTCCATCCATTTACGAGTACGGCGAGGGGTTGTTCCTAACCATGGACCAAATGAGGTGGTTCGGCCAGCAGTACCTTAGGGACATAAGGGACGCCGTGGATCCCCGCGCTTCCCCCATTCTAGCCGACTTGACGGGTCTCCCGCCAGCGCTGGTGGTGACCGTGGAGTACGATCCCCTAAGGGATCAGGGGGAGAACTTCGCCAAGGCAATGAGGGCCAGGGGGTCCAGGGCGACGCTGGTTAGGTTTGGCGGGGTGATTCATGGATTCATCAGCTTCTACCAATACGTGGATGCTGGGGCGGATGCGATAGCGATGGCGGCCGGCTTCATGCGTCGCAGGCTGAGTTGAGGAGGAAGGGCCCGTCCGGGGGATCGCCTAGGCAGTTGGTCGGCGAGCCGCGCCATCCCCTTTGAGGGTCTCCGCGCGGATCGCCGTATTAATTCTATATGTTTATTATATACCTCACTATTCCTCGAGGCTCCACTCCCCTATATATTATCAATTCCTTATGACTGCTAAAGGACAGCAGCGTCAACTGCAGGAAATCGCTTATCCCCGCGACGTCTATGCTGAGCTTATAGCTGACTGGATCCGGGGCTTGAACCTCGTGGGGCTCCACGTCGTTCTCGGTTATTATGGGCAGGGGGAGCTTGGCCAGCGGCCATGGAGTTGGGTTTCCACGTTGATCCGTGTCGTACCTGTAGGCGTACAGCTTCTCGATCGTCTTCCTGCCGAACTTTAGCTCCTCTATCTTCTTGGCTATCCTTTCCGTCCCCTCCTCGTTCAACATGACCGCCAGGTACACCAGTTCATACGTGGCGAAGAACCTCATGTAGGGAACCTCGAAGCTCAACACCCTGCTGGAGCCTATGTCTTCATATATTGTTGGGACCTCCTTAATGTACTCCAATTGATTCGACGTTAAGCATCACCTCGGCCCTCCATGCCGATGCCGGGCGACCCCACGAGCCCCCAGCCCTAGAATAAGCGGGACTGCCATAACCACTGGCGGCGGGGGTACGTGATTATATAAAGGTTTTGCAGCTAGAGCTCAAGCTTGTGAGGAGGCGCCTTGAACCCTATCCTCCTATGAGTCCCATCACAGAAGGGCTTGTTGCTGGACCCACCGCACCTGCATAACGCATATTTCAGCTCCCCATTTATTTTAACGAGATTCGGACCATTCTCCACGCCCTCTATTATGGTTACCATAACGGCTGGGCAGCGAGTAAACTTTAAAAAGTTACGCCGTTCCTCAAAAAATACAGTTCCTCTGTTCAGCGATCGCCGCGTATTACCTTTGTGCCGCTTCGGCCCTCCAAGATGGCCCGCAGCTCTCCCAGCCTCCCTATGTAGGCGACCCTCCCCCCGCCCTCCACGAACCTGATGGCCGCCAGAACCTTCGGCCCCATGCTGCCCGGCGGGAACTCTCCCCTCTCGTACAGGGACTTGAGGGTTAGGTGATCCACCTCGCCCAGCCTCCTCTGATCCGGCTTCCCAAAGCCCACGTAGACGCCGTCCACGTCGGTGAGTATCACCAGGGAGTCCGCGTCCACCATCGATGCAAGCAATTGGCTGGCGAGGTCCTTGTCTATGACTGCCTCCACGCCCCTCAACTGGGAGGAGCCCGTGACCGGAACGCCTCCGCCGCCCGTGGATATCACTATGTAACCCTCCTCCATTAACTGAATTATGGGCTTAGCCTCAACTATGGAGGCGGGAAGCGGTGATGGAACGACTCGACGCATGCCGCCCCTCGGATCCGGCTTGAATCGCCACCCGCTCGATTGAGAGAGGCGGCGGGCCTCGTCCTCGCCGTAGATGGGGCCTATGAACTTGGTGGGGTCATTGAAGGCCGGATCCTCCTCGTTCACGTATACCCGAGTCACCACCGCTATGGCTTTCTTCGGCACTCTGCGCGCCACGGCCTCGTTGTCTATAGCCATTGCGAGCAGGTACCCCAGCCATCCCTGCGTCGCCGCCCCATACATATCAAGCGAGAGCGGCAGGCCGCACTCGGCCAGGGCGCCCACCTGAGGCCCATTTCCATGCGTGACCAGCACATCGTAGCCCGCCTCCACGGCATCCATGACATCCCCAGCGGCCTCCCTGACCCTCTCCCACTGCTCGCTGGGGGAACCTATCTTTGCGCCACTGGATGAGAAGGCATTGCCTCCCAGGGCTATTACCATCCTCACTTGAACATCGCTGAAAACAGCGTTTTAAAACATTCCCAAGCCGTTGATGCGTATTCATGGCAGCACGTATGCACGTGGGCGGCAATTAATGGTAACAAGGCATTGCTCACGATGGGGAAACCGTTAAATAAGCGGGGACGCGGGTCTTCCCTGAATGTCCAGTCAAAAAGTGCGAACGCCGGAGGAGGGGGAGCTTTTGGCCAAGGTAACTGACATAGTCGGGGACGATAGGGTTAAGGTCATGTGCGAGGACGGCAAGGCCAGGATAGCCAGGATACCGGGCAAGTACAGGAGGAGGATGTGGATGAGGGTGGGCGATTACGTATTGGTAATACCGTGGGACTTCGAGCCAAATAAGGCCGACGTCGTCTACAAGTACGATAGGGGAGAGGTAAACGAGCTGCGGAGAAGCGAGCACGGGGAGAAGCTGGCCAAGATAGATGAATTGACCGGCTAATTATTGGCTATAATGATTAAACCACGGCAAAGACGCCGGCCAATGCTTTTAAAGAGCGGGGGCATTGGATTCTCCGAAGGACCCGTAGCTCAGCATGGAATCAGAGCGACGGCCTCCGGAGCCGTAGGTCGTGGGTTCAAATCCCACCGGGTCCGCCAAAAACTCATCAATTCAAATTCAACCCCTAAACTCCTGGGAAGGTATTATTCCCATACCCATGAGGGGTCACTCCCGCCAAGAACAATAACCACCCTGGGCGCGGCGGTAGGTTCAGTAGAGGCTAACCTCCTTCACCGGTTCATCAAGGCCGAGGCGATGGTTTGGCTCTTTCCTCATTTTGGTTTTGATTTGAAAGGTTTTTGTGGTTTTTGTTGTGGGCCTTGTTAAATTTAAGGTGGTTGAGGTTAGTTCGCCGCGTCTTGGCTATGTTGAGCGGGTGGGCGCTCAGCCCCATGGGCACGGCGAAGGGCCTGCCGGCTTAGCTTTACGGGGGCGTGGCTTGGGCTAACGTTGATCCAGTGCCTCACGTGGTTTTTACGGTGGGTTGATGGTGAAGCCCCCATGAAGTCGATCATGAAGTGGAGCCGTTACTCACCGGTCGCGCGTTGTTCCCCGCCGTGAAGCGGCCACGTGAAGCGGATCCATGAAGTGCCCCAGAGAGGGCGTGGGCGGCGGGGCCCGCCTCGTATCATTACTTACCCATGTCTAGCCGCGGATGCGAAAGCATGGAGCATAGCATAGTCATAATAACTAGATTATATAGTTATTTAGTGTAATTAATTTCAATTTCATAGAAATGGATTTTAGGCATTTCCCAGGGCTGCTGCGCGTCTAGGCGCCCCACCTCCGCGCCGCTTCATGAAGCGGCTCCATGTGCCGCTTCACGGTGGCTGGATGCTCACTGCATGGTTAATGACCAACCACTTCACGTGTTACTTCACGGTTTGCCCCCGCGGTGAGGCCGCCGCAAACTCACAGTAGAAACAAAACGTAGTGCGTGGGGGGCCTCCATGAAGCTCACCGTGGAGCATCGGGAGGAGGGAGAAGAGGGGATGGTCACTCACCTTGAGGGGCTGGAGGGGTCGCGTTGCCGCAGGGTATGCTCGTTGATTCGCGGAGCATGAAGCTCATGAACTGTGAGGATACGTATAGGTACATGCCCCACGAGTCCCTACCCCCGTACTTCAAGTGTTGGTCAATGCAGGGAACTAGGTCCATTAACTCGCTCCTCAAGCCCTCATAAGCAACCTTAAGGTTCCCAATCTCCGTGTACTTCGCTATGAACCCCCCTCCTAACCTTAAGCCCCACTACCTCGCCGTTTTCATCAATCACGGGGTCGATTCCGTTAACGTCCCCATTCCTCACGAGCTCCCTCAACCTGGCCGAAACGCTTGAGTCGCCCGGGTCAGTCCACCTCAAAAGGTGGCTATTCTCGTTAACCGCCCCCCCTCACGCCGCTGGCGAATTGATTAACGTGCCAAAGCCTCTCCTCCTAAACCTCCTCCCCCTCCTCAGTTGAGTAAACCGGGGTCACGCCCAGCCTAGACAAGACGTAGCTCAGGTACCCCCTCGCGGCGGTAGAGCCAACCCTATCACCGGTGACGCCCAACAGCTTAAGCCTAGGCCTTGAATTAATGCCGAGGACGTAACCCATGAAGCCGCCAATCAAACTACCAACAATACTACCAACTAGTGAAGCAGCAAAACCCACTCACTAGGAATTCACAACCCTATAACTCTGATGTTAAAGACCGGGGCTCGAGATGGGGGGATCTTCCCTGAGCGATTACTGTAGTTGCTGTATAGGGCCGTGGGCTATCAGCAGCATTATCCCCGGTATTAATCCGCTGAATATCAGCGCCACTATGGCCCAGCCCAGGGAGTTCATTGCCTTCAACGCGGCCACGTCGCCCGAGTTAGCTGCCTTATACATCCTGTATATCCTGATCGTCACGATTATCGATATTGCGAACATTATTAGAAACACTATGCCAAATCCTACTAAGACGCCGACCGCCGCTGCTGGCGCACCGTATGGTGCCATGCTGCTGACTAAGGCCACATCAGCGAAGTATATTATGGCCACTATTATGAAGCCTAACATAGCCAGTATCGCGAATATTAAGCCCACGAGGAGCTCCGTCCTTATGCTGCCCAGAACTGGGTTTTGAGGTTGGCTTGGTCCTGACATGCATTCATGCTAAATTCAAATATATTTAAGCTTTCTGCTAAATACTAAGTCATTTAATAATATAATAAAAAAATATTTATCAATTAATAAATTGGACTTAATATTTATAGTAAAATCAATAAATTGGAAGAAAACTATGCGAACGCCGCGTTCATCCCAGTGATATGACTATGTTCTGTTCGATTGCTCCTAAATTATTATTGCCGGGATGCGTTTTGCTGCAGGGCAATCGCCATTGCGATGCGTTATCGACATCCGATAACGTTTTATAACCCTAATCGAGTGGCCGATCCATGGATAAAAAGATAACTTACGTATCAATAATGGCGGATGAGGGGATCCACCCATCGTACGAGAAGGCATTGAGGGAGGTCGAGGAGATCTTGGGGCGGGAGTGGCCCATCTATATAAATGGAAAAGAGGAGTCGGTCGGCCATACCTTCGAAAAGCGAAGCCCGATAGACACGGGCATATTGATAGGAAGATTCCAGAGAGGCGGGGGTGCCGAGTTCGGAAAGGCGCTTGATTCGGCGGTAACCGCGTTCAGGGAGTGGTCCAGGGAGGACTGGAGGAATAGGGTGGCCGTTATGAGGAGGCTGGCCGATTTAATAGAAAGGGATAGGTTTAGGCTCGCCGCCATAATAACGTACGAGGTGGGCAAGAATAGGTACGAGGCATTGGCGGAGGTGTACGAGATGATAGATGTGTTGAGGTATAATGCGGACCTCATGACTAAAATGAATGGGTACGAGGAGCCCATGTCCTCCCCAGTGCCCGGGGAGGAGCCGCGCAGCGTCATGAAGCCATACGGAGCGTGGGCCGTCATATCCCCATTTAATTTCCCCATGGCGCTAGCCAAGGGAATGCTGACCGGCGTCCTCATCACCGGCAACACGGCGGTGTGGAAGCCGACTAGCGAGGCGCCCCTATCGGCCGTCTCCCTATATGAATTGATGGTGGAGGCGGGGGTGCCGGACGGCGTGGTGAACTTGGTAACAGGGTCTGGGGAGGCCTTCGAGGACTCCATAGTTGCCAACCCCAAGGTGGCTGGAATAGCGTTCACCGGATCCAGGGACGTGGGCATGAGGCTCTATAGGAGGTTCACCCAGTCACAGCCCTGGCCAAAGCCCATAGTGCTGGAGATGGGGAGCAAGAACCCCGTGATAATCACCTCCAAGGCCGATCTAGACAAGGCAGCGGAGGGAGTGATGAGGGCGGCGTTCGGCTTCGACGGGCAGAAGTGCTCCGCCGCCGCGCGCGTCTACGTGCAGGGAGAGGTCTACGACGAGTTCCTAGCCAAGCTCCTGGAGAGGACGAGATCAATAAAGATCGGCGACCCGCGGCTCAGGGATACATTCATGGGTCCCGTCATAAACAAGTCGGCCCAGGAGAATTACGCGAAGTACGTGGAGGACGCGGCGAAGGCTGGTGCGAAGATCATCCACGGCGGCAAGGTGCTGCGGGACGGGGCGTTCGGCAAGGGGTACTACGTGGAACCAACTATACTGGTAGACGTGCCGAGGGGCAATTACCTATGGTACACCGAGCTGTTCCTACCTATAGTTCTCGTGGATCGATTCTCGACCCTGGACGAGGCAATCCTCCGAGCCAACGATACTGAGTACGGGCTCACGGCCGGCATATTCAGCGAGGACATGAACGAGGTGAATTACTTCTTCGACGACATAGAGTTCGGGGTGGTGTACGCCAACAGGAGGGGCGGCGCGACCACGGGCGCGTGGCCGGGCGCCCAGCCCTTCACGGGCTGGAAGGCAAGCGGAGCAACGGGCAGGGGAGTCAATGGTCCCTACTACCTCCTCAACTTCATGAGGGAACAGGCACAGACCATAGTGAGGCAATGATCCCGCACGAATCGATTACATTTCAATTAATGAGGCGATTTTACCCACGCGTTCAATGCTCGGCAACATAAAAAGAATTACCGCCTGAAAGACACCAAACAATCGCCGCAACGACTCACCGCCACGCGAGCCCCCGCATAATGCGGCTTGGAGGGCGCCGCGCCTTCCTTTATTTTAATGTGTTTTTTTATTAAGTTGATGTATTGGTTTTAGTTGTTGGTTGGGTTGAATGTAATGCGTGTCCAATTTTTGGTAACGCTTACAAAAGATGTTAATGAGACTAGAAGAATGTTACCGTTGTCATTATTGAGAATATTATGGTCACTATGAAAGCGTTTTTAAGGGGGATTTTTTGTGACTTAAATAGATCGATTATGTCCAGGAGATCCGAGATACCCACTACACCGGACGGGCTCAGGAAATACCAGCGGGTGATAGATGACCAGGACATCTGCATCGG